>WBUL01000030.1 GCA_008933735.1 Anaerolineae bacterium
CTTCGCGGGGTCTCGCCAGTGTTTTCAATATCGATCCGTATAACATGGAAAACCTGGAGGTTCAGACCGCGCTGCTCAGTCGTCAGCCAATTCCCCCCGCGCCTTTTTTTATCCTGGCAGGCATCGGCGCCGCGCTGATGGTGATTTCCCTCTGTCTGACCCTGGGGCAGCACTTTGAGCAGGCTCGCTGGCTGAAACCGCTGGTATATACCGGACAGCTTGCCCTGACGATTTACATTGGTCATATCATTGTAGGTATGGGGCTCCTGCTGGCGCTGGGGAATCTCCACAACCACAGCCAGGGGTTCACCTTCGCCTATACCGGACTGGTTTTTGTCGTCAGTGTGATCTTTTCCAGCCTGTGGAAGCAGCGCTATGCTCAAGGGCCGCTGGAGTGGGCTATGCGCCAGGTTTCCCAACCAGCTTCAGTTACCCCACAAAAGAAGCGGCTAAAAGCAGCCAGACAACGGAAGGTGACCGCCAACCGCTGGAGCTGGATCGCGGGTGCGATTCTCGTCATGGTGCTGATCTCCGCCTTACTGATGGTCATTCTTCATAATGAGCCCGGTGAAAGCTTCCCCGAAGAAGGGAACAATCATATTGCTGAACCGCCACGTTACATCTGGAACACACGCCCGGCGACTTCAGGAGCTCATGCTCCCGG
The DNA here is from genome assembly GCA_008933735.1 of Anaerolineae bacterium. GTDB lineage: Bacteria > Chloroflexota > Anaerolineae > Aggregatilineales > J027 > SB15. The sequence goes on from WBUL01000030.1 coordinate 665, forward strand.
ACTCGCGTCGTGGGGAGAAAGCAGCAGTCCGATTTCCCCATGGCTATATTTGCATAACATGGAAGATGGAGGTGTCGTCATGCACTATAACTGTCCGGAAGCCTGTCCCGAAGTTGTATCTGAACTCCGCAGTATTCTTCAGGAGGTCGGGCGCGATAAACTCATTCTCCACCCGAATCCTGACATGAGCGCTCGCATCGCCATCACCGCTTGGGCACGCATGATTACCATGGAAACGGTAAACCGTGAACAAGTCATTGAGTTTATTGACCATTATCGTGGCATCGACCACCATAAAAGCTAGGTGAAATTATCATGCGGCTGTTCAGCCTTTTTTTTCTGCTGCCAGGGACATTTTTGCTTCTGTCTGCCTGTAACAAAACGGAATCAGACCTCAGAGCAGACTCATTTCCAGATGAATTGGTCAGCAAGGGACGAGAGGTCTATCTGATCCATTGTGCCGCCTGTCATGGGCCCAACGGCGAAGGGCAGAATCCCGCAGCCCCTTTACGACGTGATGAAACCGGACGGTACCCGGCTCCGCCCCATAATGAAAACGGGCACACCTGGCATCACGATGATGACCTGTTAATCCGGATTATCACAGAGGGCGGGATGGGCGACACAAAGAATTTTTACGAGATGCCTGCCTTCGGGGACAAGCTGGGCAATGAAGACATCCAGGCCATTATTACTTTCATCAAAACTCTGTGGTCAGATGAGCAGCGAGAAAGTCAACGTAAAGTGACTGAGGCGGCCCGGTCACAGCAGCCGTAGGTTTATCATGAAGGGATGAATGATGGCACAGCACCCGATCATCCGGCGAAAACGCTCCTTTAACGAACGAATCTCCAAACACTGGCTGGCGGTCTTTCTGGTTATGTTTGGTTTATGGAATGTGGTTCCCTTCTTCGCACCTGTTCTGATGAAAGTAGGGTGGGAAGGAGGTGGGAAGGCCATCTATACGGGTTATGCTCCTTTCTGCCACCAGATGGCCCAACGTTCCTTTTTCTTCTTCGGGGAGAAGACCATGTACGGTGCTGATGAGCTGCCTGTTGCTGCCAGCGGCACGAATGCCGATGCCCTTCTTTTCCGCCGCTATCAAGGGGATGAGCAGTTAGGCTGGAAAGTCGCTTGGTCAGATCGTATGGTCTACATGTATGGGAGTATCTGGTTAATGGCCCTGGGTTATGCCATCCTGCGACGTTATCGCCAGCCGCGCCCGATTTCTCTCCTCTGGTTTGGTATCCTGCTTCTGCCCATGCTTATTGACGGCGGCACACACGCCCTCAGTGATTTCAGCAGCCTGACGGAGGGATTTCGATATACCAATGATTGGCTGGCCGCGCTGACCGGAAACCGCCTGACGGAAGATTTTTATGTGGGTGATGGGTTGGGTTCGTTTAACGCCTGGATGCGGCTGCTGTCCGGTGTCGCGTTTGGGTTCGCTTTCGTCTGGCTGGCTTTTCCTTATATTGACCATAGGATGCAGTCCATTGAACAGCGGTATGCCCGTTTGGACGAGCTCAAACAGCGTCATCTTGCAGCTAAAGATCAAGCATAAGTGAATCGACCATCTGGCGGATGCGGGCTTTTATCGCTTCGATTTTGGCATGGTGTGCGGCTTCATCGGGGCGTGATCTATCTCTTCTTTATGATCGTAATAGCATGAACCACACAGTATAAACTTGTCCGGGAGTTAGATCATAAGTCTCGCAGAGCCGCTCAACCGACCATTCCGACCTTTGAGCGCCGCAAGCGCAAGAAGCCAAAGCACGGACGCCCTCTCCGAGTTGGAGCAGGCTACCGCCAACGCTGGAAAGTCGAGCGGGGTTTTGGTTGGATGGACAATTGCCGTCGCTTGGGGGTGCGCTATGACCGCCATTTGCATATCTACCGTGCGTTTTGTCTCATCGCCATCATTCTTTGGTGCCTTGACCGAATTTTGAAATGAGTTCTAGACACAGACCGGCAGCACGGTCAATAACGATTTTTACACAGGTCAGCAGTATGATGAGGTCACCGGGCTGTACAGCCTGCGGGCACGGTATTATGACCCCTCTGATGGCCGCTTCCTGTCGCGGGATACCTACGCCTACCACTACCAGAACCCCATCGAGCTCAACCGCTATGTGTACGGGATGAACAACCCGGCTACCTTCTCGGTACCGCCTTTTTGCAATGAAACACGCTGATCACTGCTGGGGAAAATAGAAACTGCCCTCGACCTTGTCAATGAGCATCTGGACAAGAACCGTTCGCCGATCATCACCTTCCCACCGACGCTCAACTTTAGCTCGCCCAGGTGGTACAGAAAAAAGCAGCAGATTTTCCAATCACTCTAGATGGTATCCTGGACAGGGGGAGGTTAAAATCGAGCAATGCCAGCATTAAAAATATTTAATTTTGCTGCTACACTATCATTCGTCTCTCACACTTACTTATGGAATAGCTATGTTTCAAACAATTTCTCCTGTAGATAATTCTGTTTACGTAGAACGCCGCCTCGCTACCCGCACTGAAATTGACAAAACTTTATCCACTGCCCGTCAGGCCCACCGTGAATGGCAGGCTTTGCCCTTAGCAAACCGGGCCGCGTTATGCAGTCGCATGGTCGATGCGTTTGTAGCAAAAAAAGATGCCATTGCTGAAGAAATCACATGGCAGATGGGACGGCCTACCCGTTATACGCCGTTTGAAGTGCTTCGCTTCGAGGAACGCGCCCGCCATATGATTTCGATTGCGGAACACGCCCTCAGTGAGGTGCAGGTTGAACCCAAAACAGGTTTTACGCGCTTTATCCGTCGTGAACCCCTGGGTGTCGTGTTGGTCCTTGCTCCCTGGAATTATCCCTACCTGACGGCGGTCAACTCGATTGTTCCGGCGCTGATGGCGGGCAATACCGTCATTTTAAAACACTCCCAACAAACCCCTCTTTGCGCCGAACGAATGGTCGAAGCGAGTGTTGAGGCGGGTTTCCCGGAGGGGGTTTTCCAGTTTCTCCATGCGACCCATGAGGACATTGCCAGGATGATTGGAGACGACCGCGTTGATTTTGTCGCCTTTACGGGGTCGGTGGCAGGCGGGCACGCCGTACAGCGGGCAGCCAGTGAACGGTTCATTGCGACCGGTTTAGAACTCGGCGGCAAAGACCCGGCGTATGTCCGCGCAGATGCTCATCTTGCCCATGCTGTTGAGAATGTTGTGGACGGCGTGTACTTCAATTCGGGGCAGTCGTGCTGTGGTGTCGAACGTGTTTATGTGGACAGTGCCATCTATGATGACTTTGTAGATGGATTTGTGGAACTGACCAAACAGTATATTCTGGACGACCCTACCTATCCAGAAACCACACTCGGCCCGATGGTCACGACACGTGCGGCCAATTTTGTGCGCGGTCAAATCGCGGAAGCCATCCAGGCAGGGGCGAAGGCGCTGATTGATGAACGGCATTTCCCGAAATCTCAGCCGGATACACCCTACCTCGCCCCACAGGTATTGGTTGAGGTTGACCATACCATGAGTCTCATGACGGAAGAAAGTTTTGGGCCTGTTGTCGGGATTATGCGAGTCAAAGATGAAGCGGAGGCTATCCGCTTGATGAATGACAGCCAGTACGGGCTGACCGCTTCTATCTGGACCACGGATGAGGAAGCCGCGATTCGAATCGGGGGGCAGGTCGAGACGGGAACGCTGTTTATGAACCGCTGCGATTATCTTGACCCGGCGCTCGCATGGACAGGCGTCAAAAATTCGGGGCGCGGTTGTACGCTGTCTGTTTTAGGCTACGAGCAGTTGACCCGTCCGAAATCCTTCCATCTGCGGACGGCGATTTAAAGCAAAAGGGCTGATGCCATGTCAAAAAATGGAATTCGCGGATTATTGACTCTTGAGGAATTGAAGGAAAAAGTTCAGGCGGGCGCCGTAGAAACCGTTGTGACGGTTTTCCCTGATCTATATGGGCGGCTGATGGGCAAGCGCATCACCGGGGAATATTTTCTCGACTACGTCGCGCGGTCAGGGATGCACGCTTGTGATTATCTCTTTACTGTTGATATGGAAATGGAGCCAATCCCTGGTTACCAGTATGCCAATTGGGAACTGGGGTACGGGGATTTTCACTGCCTGCCTGATCTTTCGACTCTTAGAATGGCGACCTGGTTGGAAAAGTCGGCGTTTGTAATTTGCGACAGCTACGACGAGAAAGCCCATGAACTGACACCCGTTGCGCCGCGTACCCTCCTTCGCAAGCAGGTTGAAGCCGCCGCCGCGATGGGGTACACGGCAATGGGCGCCTCGGAGTTAGAATATTACATTTTCAGCGATAGTTACAGCCGCAGCCGTGAAAAAAGTTACACTGACCTGAAACACTTTGGCGCCTACATCGAAGACTATCATATTTTGCAGGGCAGCCGGGAAGAGCCCCTGAACGCCGCCGCGCGTAAACATCTTTCAGCCAGCGGCGTTCCGGTAGAATTCAGCAAAGGCGAATGGGGGCCGGGTCAGCACGAGCTTAATATCCGGTATGCCGAAGTCCTGGATATGGCGGACCGGCACAGCATTTACAAACAATGTTTTAAAGATCTGGCTGACCAGTTAGGTATCAGCGTGACCTTTATGGCAAAAGTGAACCAGAAAATAGCGGGGTCAAGCTGCCATATTCATATGAGCCTGTGGGATAAAGAGGTAACCAGGAATGTTTTTGCGGGCAATAAACCCACCGGAGAAGATGAATTTCGCTGGTTCCTCGGCGGCTGGGTGGCCTATGCTGGCGAACTGATGCCCTTCCTGGCGCCAACCATCAATTCCTATAAACGCTACCAGTTGGGGTCGTGGGCACCTACTGCGCTGGCGTGGAGCCATGATAATCGCACCGCAGGGTTCCGCGTGGTGGGGCATGGCAAATCGCTCCGGATTGAAACCCGTATTCCAGGCGCAGATGTCAATCCCTACCTGGCTTATGCGGCGCTGCTGGCGGCAGGCCTGGAAGGCATTCGTAACAAAGTTGAACCGCCGCAGGCTTTTGAGGGCGATGTTTATGCGGCGACGGGTCTACCACAGGTGCCGCGTACCCTGCGTCATGCGATTGAGGCACTGGAAAAAAGCAGCATAGCACGCCGCGCTTTTGGTGATTTTGTGGTTGACCATTACCTGCACTTTTTCAGGACGGAACAGACGCTGTACGACAACGCAGTGACGAATTGGGAACTTGCCCGTTACTTTGAGCAGATTTGAGAATGCTGGCTCAGGACGGTGATTAGATTGTTGATGAAAATAAGGGAAATAAACCGATGCGACTTCAAGATAAAGTAGCCCTCATCACAGGGGCGAGCAGCGGGATTGGACGTGAAACCGCGCTCCTGTTCGCTAAGGAAGGAGCAAAAATAGCAGCCGTAGACATTGTTGATGATTTGGGACAGGAAACCGTTGCTCTGATCAAAAACAACGGGGGGGATGCCGTTTACATTCATGCGGATATTTCGAAAGCGGCCGATTGTGAAAACATGGTACGCCTCGCCGAGGAAACCTATGGCAAGCTGAACGTGCTGTTCAACAACGCGGGGATTATGCACAGCGGCGACGACAATGCCATGACGACCGAAGAATCGGTCTGGGATTTGACGATGAATGTTAATCTCAAAGGGGTGTTTCTTGGCTGCAAATATGGGATTCCTGCGCTGAGACGGGCGGGCGGCGGCTCGGTTATTAACACGGCCTCATTTGTGGCCTTGTTAGGCGCGGCAACTCCGCAGATTGCCTACACGGCCAGCAAAGGCGGTGTGCTTGCCATGACACGGGAACTGGCCGTGATTCATGCCCGCGAAAATATCCGGGTTAATGCCCTTTGTCCGGGCCCCCTGAAAACCGAGTTGCTGATGAAATTCCTGGATACTGAGGAAAAACGTCAGCGGCGCTTGGTGCATATCCCGATGGGGCGGTTTGGAGAAGCAAAAGAAATGGCGCAGGCGGCTTTGTTCCTGGCTTCGGATGAATCCTCTTATATGACGGGGGCTGAATTTGTGGTTGATGGCGGAATCACCGCTGCTTATGTTACACCTCTCTAAACTGCCTTAATCGAAAATCGTGGGATGGCATCTGAACTGCAAAAGATGCTATCCCGCGTGGTTTTTCCTATTCTCTATCACTTCGCTTCAGACATGCAAAAGTCTATGATGAGAAAAAACGCTTTCGGATTTTTTCCATGTCTGATGTTTTTATTTCTTATTCCCGGACAGATCGCGCTTTTGTGCATAAACTGTTTGATGCCCTGGAAGCCAAAGGTTATGACGCCTGGATTGATTGGGAGGACATCGAATATGGCTTTTCCAGAATTTAAATACACCCAACGCTGGTGTTGAGGGCGTGAGAAGCAGAGATTCTCGCAGGGTTTTTCGATGCGGTTGTTGAAGTCTGGGCAGAAGCTTAATACTTCTGCCCATATCCCTGAAAAGGGTGTGCGAGTGATCTTATGAAGCCAACTGCGGTTTTGCTGCCAACAGGTTCCGCAGTTTGATCGTGGTGAAGACGATGATCCCACACACGATACAGACGATGAGTTCAACCAGAGACAGAGGGTTGACCTGGAAGAAATCCTCAAGAAATGGCAGGTAAATGGCAGCCAGTTGTAACCCAATTGCCAGGACGACCATCCACAGCATGAGCGGATTCGTGCGAAATCCCAGGCTGAACAGAGAGGGGTGTGCCGAGCGCGATGCTAATGCCTGGCCGACCTGCATAAAGGCGATACTGGTGAAGATCATGGTCTGCCACGTTTTGTCCGCCAGATCATCAGGATCGTGATAAATGTAGCCGATGCTCAGTGCAATGATGCCGATCAATATCCCAACCAGGGCAATATACGAATTGACCGCACCGCTTAAGATACGGGCTTTTGGTGAACGTGGAGGCTGCGTCATGGTGTTCTTTTCAGCAGGCTCCATGCCCAGCCCTAAACCCAGCAGGCCATCTGTCAGCAGATTAAGCCACAACAATTGAAGCGGCAGCAGGGCAACCACAATTCCCAGTAAGGGAGCAAAGAGCATGACGATGACTTTGCCCAGATTCCCCGCAATGGAGAAGGTCACAAAGCGCCGGATGTTATCATAGATGACACGTCCTTCTTCAACTGCCGAGACAATCGTCGCAAAGTTGTCATCCAGAAGCACCATTTGGGCCGCTTCTTTGGAAACATCCGTACCTGTGATGCCCATCGCAACCCCAATATTGGCTTTCTTCAACGCGGGCGAATCGTTGACCCCATCACCCGTCATGGCGACGACATGCCCATTTCCCTGCAAAGCATGGACGATTCGCAGTTTGTGTTCCGGCGTTACACGCGCGTAGATGGACACCTCCTCGACAATGGACTTGAGGTCATCATCCGACATTTCATCGAGCATCTGCCCGGTTTTCACCCGTCCATTGCCTGAGATGCCCAGGTCGTGGGCGATGAAGCGTGCGGTGAGGGGATGATCTCCGGTAATCATGATGGGGCGGATGCCCGCAGTTTTGCAGGTCTGCACGGCGGCTTTGACTTCCGGGCGAGGCGGGTCGATCATTCCCAGCAGACCCACAAACACAACGTGTTTTTCCAGTGCCGATTGGGACGGAATTTCTGATACTGGTTCAATGGCTACCCCCAGGACTCGCATCCCGTTCTCAGCGAGCTGCTCACTGGCCTGCTGGATACGAGTCACCCAGGACGCATCGAGTGTTTCGATATGTCCGTTACTCCACACCCGATCTGCAACGTCGAGCAGACCATCCGGCGAGCCTTTGGTGATGGCGAGGTAAGGGGTATCAAGCAAGCGAACAGGTTGGAGCAGTTCGGGGAGAAGCCCGGAGTCTTCGGGCAGCCTGTGAACGGTCGTCATCCGTTTTCGATCCGAATCAAAAGGGAGTTCGGAAACCCTGGGCATGATTTTCTCAAGTTCGTCCTTCAGCAGGCCGGCCTGAGACGCAGCAACCAGCAGCGCCCCTTCGGTTGGATCACCAACCGCGTCATACCGCCCCGTTTCCGGATCAGGCTTCAGGGATGCGTCATTGCAAAGAGCGCTGCAAGTGAGCAGCAGTTTTACGGCGGGCGGCTGATCGGCCAGCGAGATCGCGGATTCAAAGCGGACTGAATCCGGCACCTGATCTTTTCCTGTCCCGACCAATTCCAGGTGGTGACCAGCAACGTCAATCACAGTCACGGTCATCCGATTCTGGGTAAGCGTACCCGTTTTATCAGAGCAAATGACCGTTACAGAACCCAACGTTTCGACCGCAGGCAGCTTGCGAATGAGCGCTTTTCGATTCAACATCCGTTGGGCGCCGAGTGCCAGGGTCAGTGTGACGACGGCGGGCAGACCTTCGGGCACAACCGCCACCGCTACGCTCACCGCTGTGAGGAACATATCCCGGATGGATTCACCACTCAGCAGCCCAATGACCATGATAAGCACAGCGACCAGAACCCCCAGCCCTGCCAAGACTTTCCCGACATGATCTAGCTGCTTTTGCAGGGGTGTCATCTCAGATTCCACGGACTGGATGAGCGTGGCAATTTTACCTAATTCCGTTTGCATTCCCGATGTGGTCACAACCCCAATTCCCCGTCCATAGGTGACCAGCGTACCGAGATAAGCCATGTTCAGGCGATCTCCAAGTGGGATATTGGCATTGTCCAGAGCGCGGGTGTGTTTTTCAACGGGCTCTGATTCCCCGGTCAGTGCCGCCTCCTGGACGCGAAGATTGTTCGACTCAATCAGGCGCATGTCTGCCGGGATGATGTTGCCTGCCTCCAGCATCACGATATCTCCGGGCACAAGTTGCGTCGAGGGAATCTGGGTGAATTGACCATCACGGCGTACATTCACAAGGGGGATCGAGAGTTTCTTCAGCGCCGCCATTGCCCGTTCGGCCCGGTATTCCTGGATGAATCCGAGAACCGCAAACAGGATAACAATCACACTGATGGCGATGGTTTCCAGTGGTTTGCCCAGAAAACCGGACAGGACGGCGGCAGCAATCAGAATGAGCACCATTGTGCTTGTGAATTGTGCCCACAAAATCAGGAGCGGATTCTTGCGGCCAAAGTCCTGTAATTCATTGGGACCATATTGTTGGAGGCGTAAACTGGCCTCCTCCTCGCTTAAACCGTGATTAAAATCACTTTTGAGCTCCTGAAGAGCCCCCTCAATCTCATGTTGATACCACTCTGAGTTCTGGGGGCTCGTATGGCTTTTAGAATTTGAATGGAGGTCGATGCTGTATTTTTCGATTACCTGGTTCATCGTTTGGATATGTCTCACCTAGATTTTTGCTGAAGATGTTTCACGAGTTCTCTCATAACTATAACCCGTTGCTCTTCAACCAGCCAACGTGTGATCACGATAGGCATAACGGCAAATGCGATCAGAACTGACCACCCCGGCCCCAATAGAAATGCCAGTCCAACCAAAACCAGAATTAATGCTACCAGCATCACCCCAGATTGCAGTGAAAGAGTCAGAATAATCTGCTTTTTCTCCAATTTATCGTTCATTGTCTATCTCTCCTGCTTGACTCCGTTTGATTAAAAGCTCGTTGTGTAGAACAAAAAGGTCGAGGTTGAATCCCCAAGAAAGGGAAATTACCTCGACCTATTTAGCGACATGTCTTTAAAAAACGACACTTCGCCTGATCTGTCGAATATTCTATGTTGTCTACTTCAAATATAATGCCGATCACGCAGGTTGATACCCCCCAATTAATGGGGGTTTTACGTGATGTTTGTCCTCTTTAACACTGGATTACAGTTATAAAGATAAAACCTTGATTGCTAGAGCATATTAGCGAAAGCGAGAGCGAGCAGGGAAGCCATCACCTAAAGCAAAAAGCCCACATTGGTACAGGCATGAAGGTGTTGAAGCCCCATTTTCTCTAAGTGAGCGTTGACAGTTTCAATCCGAGAAGGTCGGGCTAACCAAGCGGGTTGGTCGTCAGGGCGAAAATCAGCCATCTTATCTCGATAGACAGGCAACAAGGTGACGTGACTGTAAAGTTGAGCTAAGAGGCAATCATAGGCAGAGATATAGCCTTTGTCAGCAATGACTTGGCTGTTATCCAGCAAGCCTGCGCCAGCGATAGACCGTCTGCTCGGAAACCCCGTACTTCCAGCAGACTTCGGCGACGCTTGTGCCACCTTCCACTTCTTTCAGGATGCGAATAATCTGTTCTTCGCTGTAGCGCGTGCCTTTACTTGCCATGAAATTATCCTCCTGCTGTTATTCTATGTCTGATAGTCTCACTCTGAGTGGTTCAGTTTTTAGGGGGATAGATCATTCCGTATACGATTAGGTATAGTATTAAATTACTACTGGATTTATCAACAAAAAAGACGTAATGCCTTATATCATAGTCTGGGTCACTCTGAAATACACCTCCAAAATCGAGCTGAGTAGCCTCTCCAATAGCCCACCAACTCAGGCCAATTTGTGAGTCAGGCAAGTCAAATGGAGTCTCCATTTCACCCATATTTATGGTTTTACCCGCGATAGCATTGATGGTGGCATTCAATTCGCCAGAGGATGCTACAAGTTTTGCTATGAATCCTTCTTTATCAATTTGTGATGATACAAGATCAAAACTATAATAACGACTTAAATTCGCCATTTGCAATGTATCTGGGATGGGAGTGCCTAAGAAATCTTCCAATTCCTGCTGGGTGGGCGCAGGTCTAAAATGATAGTCAAAGGTATATGAGTATTCGACTTCCGATGGTTTGATAAAATGTAGGCGAAAGGCGTAGGCTTGTTGTTCAAAATCCCCCAGACAAATACTTAACGCTGAATACTCCTCATCGCGTATATGTTCCATATTTTCAAAGAAGTGCCCTTTAATATCCACTGCGAGTTCGTCGTTCACCCAAAGTTCGATATCCATTTGATTATTGAGAAACCAGAAAGGCGAGGGCGTAATTGGCCGGCCAAAAGAAGATAAACTCATTACTTCTTGGATGTATAACCTAAAACCGTAGCTATAGTGCTGAACATTCTCCTGGTTATACATACATCCATTTTTAGATACGGGGGTAATAAGATATATGTTTCCAGGGAAATAGGAAATCGGATAGATCGTGTCTTGGTATAAACTCTCTCTCAATGTGCTGCCACGAGAGGCATCATGATTTCCGACCATCACAAAAACAGCCAACACGAGCAAGATAATCTTCTTCATCTCATTTTTCCTCAACCTAAAATGGGGCTTAATCGAAATTTGACCAATGCCCTATTCGAAAACGAGACCATAGACCAAATATTTGAACGCTTCGTCAGAGCTTTCTCCCCAAATATTCGCAACAAGTTGCTTTTCCACAAAGAATCCCCCCCCGGAGTCTTTGTTTGAGGCAAATAGGTACGACTGTGGTGCTGTTACCACTATGGGCGTCGGAAAGTAACTTGCAGAAAACTGCAATATACTCTCACGAGTAGTGCATAAATCTGTTAGTAATGGTATCTGTGCATTTTCCTTAGCATAAATTTCTTGTGAGGCTGGATCAGTAGCCTCATCCCAACTCCTCGTTCCAAGTCGGTTTCCCAGGTAAAAATCCCTATAAGAAAGCGGATTCTCTCCGGGATCAAAAACTCTCACCCCTTCTTTTCCTAGGAGCTCTTTATAGGAATTCGAAGAAACACTAGGGTGATTTGGAAGCGGGTATCCAATATATGGAGCATCGTTGGGCAGCGCGATAAAGCGAGAGGCAAAGTCACCCCCGAAATTTGTAACAGTGGAGTCCTCCATTTCCAATGAACTAACATCTAAATCAACCTGTCCATTTACTCCCACTATTCTTAAGAAGCCTTCGGTTCGCCCAATGCCTAACTCTCGCATTGTCCCATGCCCATGTGTCCATATACCCAGCCGATCCCCATGATAACCTAGAGTTCCTAGCCAGTGATGATAAATAGTGGCATTAAGAGCCCGCCTGTCTCCAGTCACTTGATTTCTATGTATGATTCCCATATACCTTGATTGCTAGTTGCAAACCGTTCATGAGTTCTCGTTAAAATGGAGTTGCCAAACAACCTTCAACGAGGAAGCCTCATGAACGATACCTACATTATAACGGTTTACGTGGTTATAGATGACCTGCTACAACTGCTGAATTACGCGGAAGATGTTCGAGTCAAAACAAAAGCGGCTGAAATCTTGACGATAGCGGTGGTAGCGGCGAAATATTTCGCTAATCATCATGAACGAGCCGTTGGGGTGTTATCCCGCTTAGGGTATGTGAAGTCAATCAGTCTGTCGCGGTTCAGTCGTCGATTGCACGACTTATTGAAGTGGGTTGAGTGGTTAGGTGGGCTGGTTGGTCATCTGTTTAGCTATGGGAAAGTGTTTATCATCGATACCCTCCCCCTTCCCGTTTGCAAATCTGTCCGTGCCAAACGCTGTTGCAAAGTCCAGGGCAAACCCTATGCAGGCTATTGTGCTACCAAAAAAGAGGCGTTCTTTGGCTGGCAGTTGCATCTGGTGTGTGATGTATTTGGTGTGCCTGTCGCCTTCGACCTTCTACCCGCCCGATGGGATGAGTTAGTCCCCGTTCAATAGTTGCGCGCCGCTTTGCCTGATGGGAGTCAGGTCATTGCAGATAAAGGCTATGTCTCAGCCTGGAACTGTCTCTTAGCTCAACTTTACGGGAACATTGCTCTCATTCCCCGCTACCGACATAACATGGCTGATTTTCGACAGGAAGACCAACGACGTTTGCTGAAGTATCGCTCTCCCATTGAAACCGTCAACAGTCAGCTAGAGAAGATGGGGCTTCAACGACTCCATGCACGCACCAACCATGGGTTTTTGCTCAAGGTCATGGCTTCTCTACTTGCTTTGGCTTTCGCTAATATGCTCTAGCAATCAGGGTAAAGATAAAATGCTCTGCTCTTTTCCTTAAATTCAGAAGCAGCATTTTCCCAATCCCCTGTAATCTGCCCAATTCCCGCGTCTGCCTCGATTTGAGGACGCACTTTTGCTGAACCTATCAGGCGGTCAAATGTCTGCTGTCCGGTAGGGAATGGTGGAAGCCATTGGAACTGATCGGGATAAAGCTGGCGCACGGTCAGGATAACATGCAGCCAGGTTTGAATCGGCTGCCACGCACCGGTGATGTAGACCTGTACCCCACCGCACGCCTGCCCCGCCCATTTGCTGCTGGTGGGCATAAATCCGTGCGGACGAAAATGCACCCCCGCCAGATTCAATCCGTTGAGCGCGTCCGCCAGATCCAGACTGTCGATGAAGGGTGCCCCTACAATCTCGAATGGCAGTGCAGTCCCGCGCCCTTCGGACAAGGTCGTGCCCTCAATCAGACATGCGCCGGGATACTGATGCAGGGTGCTCAGGTGCGGCATATTCGGAGAGGGTGGAATCCAGGGGAGCCGAGTTTCCTCCCACAGCGTGGAACGCTGCCAGCCCTGGCACGGCACGATGGTTAAATCGGCGGGTGTGGAGTTCCACAGCGCATTGACCATCTGCGCCATTTCGCCAACGGTCAGACCATGCCGAATAGGGACGGGGAAGTGCCCGACCAGCGAAAACTGATCCGGCTCAACCAGCGGCCCTTCCACGGTCATCCCGCCCAAAGGATTAGGGCGATCCAGAATGATGATCCGGATTCCGGATTGGCCGCAGGCTTCAATGAGGAAGGTAATGGTCCAGATGAAAGTGTAATAACGAACCCCAATGTCCTGAATATCACACACCAGAACATCAAGATCACGCAGCATGTCCGGCAGAGAGTGAAAACCCGCCTGATACAGGCTGTGCACAGGCAGTCCAGTTCGCCGATCTATCGTGGAATCGACTTCAATGCCGTCTGGAACCATCCCTGAAAAACCATGTTCGGGGGCAAACAGCGCCGTCAAATGTACATTCGATGCTTCGCTAAACAGCTTGTAGGTGCTGTTCAGCGCCGAATCAACGCCGCTTGGATTGGTCATCAAGCCAACGCGCTGCCCTTCCAGTCGTTTGAAATTTTCCGCCTTGAGAACCTCAAGTCCGGTTTTGATATGTGACATCATGCCCCTTTCAGGCCCACAGGGACAGGCAGTTTTCCCGCTGGCGTAAACTGACCCGCCAATACATCAAGTACGGCCTGCAAGGACGGAGTGCTGTCGCCGCAGGTGCACAGAATCACATCGGCGGGCGGCAGCACATCCACATCGTAGGGATTTCGCAGACACAGCAGGACACTTTTCCGCGCCGCTTTGATCATCCCTGCGGCGGCGGCCTGCTGCGCTGGATTCAAATGGGCGGAACGTGTCGCCAGGATCAGGACATCTGCCGCCTGAATCTGTGCCTGATCGATTGCGGCGGTGTCGGGCTGGGTGGGTGACAGTGCGATATGGGGCAGGGCGGGAA
>WBUL01000031.1 GCA_008933735.1 Anaerolineae bacterium
GGGCGGGTCTGCCAGAGCTCCTCGATTTTCGCGCGAATGGTATTGTCGATGCGGTATTTTTCGTGAAATAATAAATCCGTCCGATCATTAAGCGCCAGCAGGTCGGCGATCTGATGGAGTTTGACCAGGACATGCTTGCGCTTGGCCTCGGTGGGGTGGGCGGTCAAGACCAGCCGGATCGACAGCTTTGCCAGTAAATCTGCTACCCGTACAGCAGTAAATCCGTGTTCCTTCAAGCGTCGCACCGCATCATCAATCGATTCTTTCTGCTGGTTTTCCCGTTCGCGCTGCCGCAGCACCCGGATGCGCTGCTGATCTTCCGCGATGTTGATCAACTGAAAGTAATTGCTGAAAGCTTTTATCAGAATACGCTTGTGGTCTAAATCCTGGGCAGTGATGGTCTCAATCAGGGTGCGGGCGGCCTGTTCATCTCCGGCACGTCGATTTTTCGCGGCGATTCGCACGGTTTCGACCAGTTCCAGCGCCTCAGTACCATGCTGTTCGGTGATGATCTCGCCCAGCAGATTTCCCAAAAACCGAATATCTGCCCCCAGCGAGGGTGTGTGATGATTTTTTTCTGTCATGACCCTACTACCCCTGTATGCGCTCACGTTAGTGTAACGCAAATCACTGAGGGGGAAATATAAGCAAAGTACCAAAAACTTTACCCTCAGCCGGTAGAATCATATACTTGTAGATAATCAATCGGGGGTTCTTTTATGTCACTTATTTTTATTAACTATAGACATGAGGATAGTAAAGAGCGTTCTGAGCAACTGGCAGAGAAACTAAAGCAGCGTTTTGGGCAAAGCGATGTTTTTATAGATGAAGATATACCGGGTGCAACCGGTATTAGTGAGAGCATAAAGCAGCATCTCGAGTCCTGTGAAGTAATGATTATTGTCATAGGTAAGGATTGGAAACGGATTATACAGGAGCGTCAACCGGATCAAGAGTTCGATCCCGTCGTATTTGAGATTGAGTATGCCCTTACCCATAAAGTCCAAATTCTCCCTTGCGAAGTGGATCACAAAAGCTTACCGAAACCAGAAGATTTGCCGCCCAAGATTAGGGATTTTATCGATAAAAAAGGTGTGCCTATGGGTAAAGGCGACACATTTGATGATGTAGTAAGAAGATTAATAGACCAGGTAGCAGGGATCGTCAATAAAGACAATTTGCCTGAGTTTGTAGCTGATAAGATTGTAACTCGTGATAAAGAAAGCAGAGAAGTCATTGAACTCCTCGCTAATGATAAATTTCCAATCGTTGTGATCTATGGTGACGCCGGAATCGGGAAGTCAGCGCTTGCACACATGATTGCTTCTGAAGGATTAGATCGTTATCGAAGAGTCATATGGATGTCTTCAAAAGACAAAAAGCTGAGTACAGATGACATCTTAAATGAACTTGTTCGTATATGGGGGGTGTCGGTTGCGAAATCTGCCCAGAGAGCGGAGATATTGCAGGCAGTAAAGTCTTACCTTCAACGTCATAAAGCCCTTTTAATTATTGATAACTTTGAAACAATAATAGACGACGAAAAAATATGTAAATTTTTAGAAGAACTTCCAAATCCGACGAAAATTCTTATCACAAGTAGGGTAAAGGCTGAATTACAAAACGCTCAAAATATACTGCTTCAGGGAATGTCTAAAACTGCCGTTGAGGAATGGTTGCACAAATACAACATTGTAAATTCCAGTTGGTCAAAAACTGATGTTGAGCGCGAGGTCAATAATTGGCACGATGCTACGGGAGGAAACCCTCACCTACTTAAACTCCTGTCCGGGCAAGCGCAGCTTAGAGGTAAGGATTTCAAGCTTGTTAAGATGCAAATCCCTGGTGTCTTAGATGCATCCTGGGGAATCCTTACCGAGGATGCACGCAAGATTTTGTTAACTATGCCCATCCTCAGCGCACCCGCCTGCCAGGAGGCCATAGGATATATTAGTGGGTTATCCGAGTCAGAAGTAATCGCAGGTCTCAAGTTATTGGTCAGGTTAGGGTTATTGGACTCATATAAAATAAGTCCATTCCCACTGGAAATGTTTAGTTTACATCCGACAACTCGTGACTATGCTGGGAGAAAACTCAAGGGAGGATCTATAGTATCAAGAGAATTTTTGTGTAGGAGGATGTTTGATTTCTACTGCGGATATGTCGAGAAATATCAAAGAGGTGACGGAGATAATTTCGAGTATTTGACGCTGGAGATCGAGAATATCAAAACAGCAATTGACTATGGGTTGAGTGAAAAGAACCAATGGGAACAGGTCTTAAAACTCTTGTTCACCCTCAGCGATTTCCTTGATCATCTCGGATACTGGCAGGAACGAGTTGTCCTTTGTAAGAAAATTATGAATGAGGTCAAAAATTATGACAATACAAAGATTGTTAATTGGTTTACTATTTATCACTATGCATGGACACTCATTCTCCAAAGCAAAAGAACATACAACACACCTCGCAAAGTTCTTGAAAAAGCGTTGGAAAAAGCAGAAGAACAAAGTTTTCGCCTTTCAACTGCGATGGCGAAACGGAATCTTGCAGTAATTGCGCTAGAAGAAAATGAATACGATGAAGCTGATACCCTGTGTGAGGACAGTATAGCATTCTGGGATCAGGCAAAGACTGAGGAATGGTTATCTGATCTATCGGGTATTGATTATAGACGTGGTAAAGCATTGACCTTTGGGACGAGGGGGAATATCTGGCAAAAGAGAGGGAAATACGGCAAAGCCTACAGGTATTACGAAATGCAAAAGGAAATTTATGATAAACTCAATGATCCTCATGGCTTGAGCGTTACACTTGCCAACCTGACAGTATGTGCTTTCCACAGGGAATTACCTGAAATCTCTCAACTGTGTGAACAAACTTTGGAAGCTTTTAATGATATTGGAAGACGTGAGGATGGGCGCAATTATCTGTGGTCGCTCTTCTTGAGAAGTACAGGAAAGTCGTCCCAAGGGCTGAGTTTTCCTGCGGAAAGACGTATACTCCTTGATGCTACAGAACGGTACATTGGTAATGAGACTGCTCTGGACATCTGCGCCGAACTGACCAAACTCACGAGGGGAAAATGACGGCAGCAAGGATTTTCAAACAGATTGGACTGGGAATGCTGGCATTAGGGCTGGGGCTGACCCTGATTTATTCCCTATTGGCGACCGTAGGGGATGTAAACGAAGAAGACATTTCTTTTCTGCTGCTCCTGGTGGTCATTTTTCTGGTGAATGCAGCGGTCTGGCTGGTCATCAGTTTTGGCCTCAGCCAATCCATTCGGCGGCGTGAATCCCGGCAGCGCCATATTGATCAAAATGGTGTCTTTGCCGAGGGGACTATCACACGGCTGGCGCCAAATCGAACTGTCCGAGTCAACCGCCAGTATCCGTATACCTATGTTGAATTTACCTTTCAGGATGGCACTGGGGAGACACGCACTTCCCGCGATTCTTTTTCTACCGAAGCGATTAACAGGATGAATCTTCAGGTGGGCAGCCACGTGACCGTCAAATATCTGGAAGACCATCCCCGCCGCAGCACGATTGTCGAACTGCTGGAATAAGGGTGTTACTGGCTGCCCGTCGTGATGCGGTGAATCGCACCCCCGCTGGTGAAATAAATGGATCCGTCGGGTGCAACCTCTATATCGGTGGAGCAGGTGTGATCCCGCAGATCAAAAATTTCGACCTTTTCAAACCGTGTCCTTGAGTCATCCAGCTCCGCACGGCGCATGATTCCCCGGTTCCACCCACAGAAAAAGAGGCTGCCTTCCCACTCAGGAAACTTCTTGCCATCATAGATGATGATGCCTGTTGGGGCTTCGGTGGGGGTAAAATGAAGCAGGGGATAAACAAACCTGCTGCCAGCCTGCGGATCGTTGTCATCACACGGATAATCAGGCCGCCAGCCATAATTACCGCCGGGAAAAATCAGGTTTATTTCGTCGTCACAGGTCGGGCCATTTTCGGTCGCAAAGATGCTGCCGTCGCTGAACGGATCAAAATCAAAGTCAAATGAGTTGCGGAGACCATAAGCATAAGTTGAATTATTAGCGAAGGGATTCCCCGGCGCAGGCACAAGCGTATCATTCTCGACGGCAAACCGGTGAATGCGCCCTGGCATCGCTTGAATATCCTGAGCGAAGCTGGCATCGCCATAATCTCCTATCGAGACATACAACAGCCCATCCGGCCCGAAGTGTAGATTCCCGCCCATGTGATGCCCTACACGGGTCACGATAGGCACGGACAGCATATCGACCGGATTTTGCCCGACGCCGTCGACCACTTCAAAACGCACAATTTTGTTAATAGGGTAGGGTGGTTCAACCGTATTAGGCTGGGTGTGGTAAACCCAGACAAAGTTATTTTCTTCGTAGTGTGGATCAACTGTGATACCAAGCAGCCCACGTTCCACAAAGGCGTCTGTTGGCAGGGTGATAACGGGGTCGCGCTGGAGTTCTCCTTCCGGTGTGACCAGCCGCACCCGTCCGGTTTCTTTTTCAGTGTAAAATAACGTGCCGTCCGGCGCAAAGGCCAATGCAACGGGAAACTGGGCGTTTTCAACCACCGGTTCGATGATCCATCGGCTGAACTGGGCATGGGTTGTGCTGAGGCTGAATAGAAGCATGACGAGGAGAATAAGCGAGAGGTGTTTCACAGGTCTTTCCTTTGACTGTGTTCAGCCTGATTTTATCATAAGATTGTTGGCCTCCCTCGGTAAGCCGCATACAATGGAATCAGCGGGGAACACATGCGACATCGTTTTTATCTGGAAGACGATTTAATCAAAATTGGCTGGGGCAGCGAGAGCACACTGGAAGAGTGGGATCATCTGTTGGCGTGGGTGCTGCACACGCTGGATAAAAGCCAGAGCACTCTGCACATCATGATGGATTTGAGCGATGTTTACGTGGTTACAGAAGAAATGTTTCACCCCGAAATTGCGGCACGGCTGGCGACTCATCCCCACGCAGGTTGGCTGCTGCTCATCAGCCACAACCCGATTTTTGTCCATTTTGTGAATGAACACTGGATCAAACAGGCAGAAAAACCAGTCGGAATCCGGTCTTTTCTCGATTCTTCCGATGCTTTAAGCTGGCTGCGAGACAAACCCCTGTAGTGAAATTCTCTCACAGAAGCTCTTCCAGCCAGACCAGCGCATCATCAGTGCGGTAAAACAGACGGTGTTCGCGGTTTCTGTATCTCCGATTGAGTTCATATTCGATGAAGACCCGGATAATCTGTGTGACAGGAGACTTGCTGACAACAGCGGCCAATCGTCCGTATGCCTCCGGCGGGCAGGCTTCCAGCAAATCAGAAATACGCTGACGAATGTGAGGTGACCAGTTAATGCGTGTCAAGGATGAGGAATCCCACATCAAAAGGAGTTTTTGCCCGACGGGCCAGTGCTTCAGGTGGTGAATCACCGGGTCAAAAATGGCGTCTACCTCGGCGCGTGTCGATGAACCACGCTGAACAACATGCAGGATTTTTCCATCTGCCAGCCACTCGATTGAAGAAGAAGTATTTTGAGAGGACAATTTTCTCACCTGCCTTAAATACAGGATAACAGAGAGTGGAAAGCGTGACAATTCAGGGGCGGTACCGAGCCATGCGTTATAATGGGGGCAGTCCTTACCATCGGAGAGTAAAAATGAATGTTCCAGCCAATATTTTTCGGAAATATGATATTCGTGGCACAGCAGTAGGGGCAGATGCTCAATTAACGCCTGCCGTCGCGGAACTGGTCGGCAAAGCGTATGGAACTTATGTACAGCGCGAATTTGGATTGACTCAGGTTTTTGTGGGCGGTGATAACCGGGTCACGACCCCGCCGCTGAAAGATGCCCTTGTCGAGGGGTTGAGCAGCACCGGAATCCGTGTGGTGGATATTGGCGGTGTGCTGACTCCCACCGTGTATTTTGCCTCCGCCTCGCATGAACAAGCTGGCGGCATCATGGTTACGGGCAGCCATCTGGCAACCCAGTATAACGGGATAAAACTGGCGTATGGCAAGCTGGCACTGGCCGATTCGCAAATTCAAGACCTGCTCAAGCTCATCCTGACGGGTGATTTTTTGACGGGGCGCGGGGATGTGGCTAAAGACCCCGATATGATCCACAAGCACATGGCGAAAGTTAAAAGTATGGTGTCTCTTGGAGAGCGAAAGCTAAAAGTGGTGGTGGACTCAGGCAACGGCTTAAGCGGCTCTTATGTTCCGCCTGTAATGGAAAGTTTAGGGATAGAGGTCATTTGCCTGTTCTGTGAACCGGACGGCACCTTCCCGAATCATCTGCCCAACCCGGAAGACCCCGAACTCACTAAGGATCTGGAAGCAAAAGTGAAAAGCACTGGCGCGGATCTGGGCATCGGGTTTGACGGTGACGCGGATCGCTGCGGCCTGATCGACGATCACGCACATCATGTGCCGGCTGACCGTCTGATTGCTATGCTGGCACGTGATATGCTGAAACGGCACCCAGGCGCGAAAGTGGTCTTTGATGTCAAAGCCTCCGCTGTGCTGCCCGACGAAATCAAACGGTACGGGGGCGAACCGCTGATGTGGAAATCCGGCCACAGCCTGATGAAGTTAAAAATGAGCGAAGAAGGTGCCCTGCTTGGGGGTGAGGTCTCCGGTCATATTTTCATCGGAGAAGATTATTACGGCTTTGACGATGCGCCGCTGGTAGCGTTAAAGGCGCTGGAAATCCTCAGCAAGAGTGATAAGTCGATCTCTCAAATCCTTGATGAAATGCCCAAACTGGTCGCCACACCGGAAATTATTCTTGCCGCGCCTGATGACGTAAAATTTGACATTATTCGCCGTGTGCACGACCGCCTTGCCGATAAATATGAGGTCGTTACGGTAGATGGTGCACGGGCGATTTTTGAAAATGGGTGGGGGCTGGTGCGTGCCAGTAATACTCAGCCTGCTATCACGCTGCGTTTTGAAGCCTACAGCAATCAGGATATTGTGGAATATATGGAAAAGTTCCATACGCTGCTGGGGGAATATCCCCAGGTTGACCGGACAAAACTTAAAACCCAGATGGAGATGTTTAAGGCATAAGCATAGTGGGGGGTGGTCTTAAGCGCCGCGTGACTCGCCCTGAATCTAAAATGAACGACCTGCTTGATTATCTTTTTGACGGCAAAAAAAACGCCCTTTATCCTGCGGTGGAAGGTTGGATAAAGGGTTCACGCCGTTTTAAGGCATTTGCCACAAGTTATCGGAGTAAGATACGGGCAAAAGTGAAAGGCGTGCGCGACGACGGCGGCATGAAAGATTTGCACGCAGAACTTGAGACCGCCGTCGTGCTGCTGCGTGAAGAACGTTTCTCCCTGGAGTATGAAAAGTATGCCGCCTCAAAACAGCGCGGGCCAGATTTTACCGTCACTTTTAAAACCCATACTCCCTTTAATGTCGAAGTGAGGCGTATTCGCACCGATGAGGACGCTGCGGGTAAACTGCTGGCTGCCATCTGTGATAAAGTGAGGCAGATGCCGCCCAGTATCATCAACCTGCTGTGGCTGGTGGTTGAAGACCCAATTTCCGAAGATGACCTGACCCGTGCGGTGCTAACTTTACGCCAACTGGCAGAACAAAAAACGGAAGACTTTTTCGCACGACGCGGTTTTGAAAGTGCTGCCAGTTTCCTGAAGCAGCACCAGCGGCTAAGCGGTATCATCCTGCATCAGTCCGACAAAAATGTGCTGTGGCTGAATCCGCTTGCCCGGCACAAAGTGCTGCCAGACATGGTGAAGGCACTCCATCGTTTAGAAACCTCCTGAATCAGGTGTTCCTTTCCTGGAAAACCCCGTTCCTGTACCCTTGAATGCGGGTGTTTTCCTCAGCCAGCGCAAGGCGTTTTTCTGCCAGGCAGGCGTAATCCATATCCATTTCAATGCCTACATAGCGGCGGTTCAGTTTTTTCGCCACAACAGAGGTTGTTCCTGATCCGAGGAACGGATCAAAGACCACCTCCCCAGGGTTGGAACTGGCAAGAATCAGCCGGGCGAGCAGTTTTTCCGGCTTCTGGGTCGGATGATCGGTGTTTTCCGGCATCGACCAGAACGGCACGGTAATATCCGTCCATAAATTTGAGGGATGGGTTAAGCGGGTTTTGTCCGCTTCGTCCCAATCTTTAGGGCTGCCATTTTCGTCCCGATATGGGGCAATGACTTTGCGGCGGATTTTCACCGCGTCCAGGTTAAAGGTGTAAGTGTCGCTCACGGTACAAAACCAGATGTCCTCGGAACTGTTTTTCCAGTTGGTTTTGGCGCCGCGTCCTTTGTCTCGTTCCCATGTGATACGGTTGCGAACATGCAAAACCCTTTTCAGAACAAAATAAAGAATGGGGGATGACTGCCAATCTCCACAGACATACACACTGGCGGTTGGCTTGAGCATAGGAATGAGAGGCAATAGCCAGCTTTCGACCCATGTACTATACTTTTCATCGGACACCTGTTGGAAAGTAGCACTGCCAAATTCCTTGCGTAGATTATAGGGCGGGTCAATGATGAGAAGATCGACCCAACGCTCCGGCAGGAAGGGGATTGCCTTGTCCAGATTCTGATGGATCGTCCGATTCACGAGTTCGTCCGGTTCAGCGGGCGCGGTCAGGTGCAGCAGATTTTGCTGGAAGAAAGCCCGCTCCTGGCTGGATAGAGTGAGAGTCCGGTTACGCGGCGCACGATATTTGGGTTCAGTCATAATGCCATCATCTCTATGAAAGTTTTTAATCGCCGTTTTACAATCGCTGTACTGGGTTTAATCCCTCTTTGCCTTGTGCTGCTGGTGCTGCTGGGGTTAGCAGGATCACGCATCTGGGAACGCGAACGACAGCTCCGAGAGCAGCGAGATCTGCTCGACGAACAGTATGTCCTGTGGCGTCGGCAAAACATTAGAGATTATACCCTCACTTATAGCAACTCCGGTATCTATTGTCAGAATGCACTCATGACCGTGAAAAATGGGGTTGTGGATGCCGTGACTCCGGTGTGCAGCAGCAGCTATTATGGCTCCTATGGATCTGGTGTAGTCCGTTCAATGGATGAGTTGTTTCGGTGGGTGGAAACGACCGCCCTGGGGGGACATTACCGGGAAGTCGAGATTGAGTATCACCCAGCGTATCACTATATCACGCGTTTGGTAATTGATGACGAGTACAGCGCGTCTGTGATAGAGATACGCTATGAAAATCTGAAGGTGAGCCAATGATAGATTTCAGCCGTGTCAACGGCGATACATTTAAAATCGCGGATATGCAGAATGATTTTACCCGCGAAGATTTGATTGACGCGACCCATGAAATGATTGATACCCTACTCAGTCTGGTCAGCGATATTCCCGATTCTTATGTGACATTCCAACCCGAAGACCCTCATGCTTATGATCGTGGGGCGGCAACTGAAGAAGAAAAATATCTGGCATGGACATTGGCACACGTCATTGTTCATATAACTGCTTCAGGCGAAGAAACTGCCGCGCTTGGGGCAACGCTGGCACGAGGGACGGTTCCAACCTGGCGTGACCGTTATGAAGTGCCCTGGCAAACTGTGCGGACGACTCGCCAGCTTGTTCAGCGCCTGGAAGAAAGCCGCCGCATCCGTCTCGCCTATCTGAATGCGTGGCCGGATGAACCTCAATTAGAGGTCTATTACACCAAACTGGAACATCGCTGGGGAGCGCTGAATGCAGTCGGTTATACCCTCAAAGGGCTCAAGCATGATTCCGATCATCTGGGACAAATAGAGGCGATTATTCAGCAGGCACGCGAAGCCATCCCTGAACCGAGGTTCTAATGCTTTGGGCAGATGTCTTGTCTGCCCTCCCTTTTCCCACTTCATTTCTGTATACTTATTCGCTTGCATTGTGTACGGAGCGTAACCATGCAGCGAATTTCAGTGGTTGGAACGTCGGGGTCGGGTAAATCCACGCTGGCCCGGCAGATCGCTCAGATTCTCAAGATACGGCATGTGGAATTAGATGCGCTGCACTGGGAAAAAGGCTGGACAGAAGCGGCAGATTTTCCCCAGAAGGTTGTGGCGGCGTTGCAGGGCGATTCCTGGGTAGTGGATGGCAATTACAGCAAGGTGCGCGACCTGGTCTGGTCACGGGCGGACACCGTGATCTGGCTGGATTATACGCTGCCAGTGCTGCTGTGGCGCATCAACAAACGCACACTCAGGCGTTGTATCACCCGTCAGAGACTGTGGAATGGCAACCGCGAAAATCTGCTCCAGCAGTTTTTTACCAGAGATTCGATGTACTGGTGGGTGCTAAAAACTTACCGCCGCCGCCGCGCCGAATATCCGCAGTGGTTCGCTAAACCGGAATACACCCACCTCACGGTACTGCATTTTCAATCGCCGAAAGCAACGTCTCGCTGGCTCAGCCAGCTTCAGCCGCGCTCGTAAGTTGGGCGCAGGTAAATATCCAGCAAATATTTCGGGTAGCCAATTTTCAGCAGATTGGCCTCGCACACTTTCATGGTCGCGCCGTGATCCCGCCAGTGGGGGACTCGTTTAATCAGCGTTTCGACTTTTTCGCGTGGGGTGATGATCCAGGTATCTTTAGGAACACTCCCGTAGTAGATGACCAGCATTTCGTTCATTACCTCAGTGGTTTTGAGGAAAGGTGCGATAAGGATTATCTTGCGGGCACGGTGTTCATCGACCAGATATTGGGCGACAAACCGGGCTGTGCCTCCTAAGTCAACCAGGTCTTCCACAACGCTCACGACCTGATTTTCGATGTCCATTGAGAGGGCATGAACAATTTCGGGTTTTTCCAGGGGCTCCCCCGGCCCCGCATAATATTTCACCCCCATCATGCCAAACTTGATGGGGGAAATATTCTTATTCAATGTCCATGCCAGATGATCATGCAGCAGCACCCCTGGCAGCAGCCCGCCCATCGTAATCATCACCGCATGGGTGATCTGTTCTTTGGTGCTGATGTTTTCGATCTGGTAGCGGTAAACCTGGCGGGCGATTTGTGAGGCGATAAACGCGGACACGTGATCGGGCAGGTACAGGAATTTAAGCTGGTCGAATTCTACTTCCACACCGCAGGGATTTTTCCAGAATTCTGCATCAATAGTGTCTTCGGTGCTTTTAATTTGCTTTTCGTAAGGGGTCATGAGAATTTCCACATAGAATTTTAGAACACTGTTATTGTACCCTGCCGGAATTGGGTTTATCGAAAAACGCCGTAAGCCCCCCATGCGAAGGCGTGCGCGTCAGCGCATTTTTTGCTATGCTGACCATACTTGGGGCATCAACGTATACTGTCTCAGTCGGCAGAAGTCCCCGCCTTTAGGCATGGGGAGTATGTCACGAGAGCCCCCTACGAGCTAGGGGGCATTCGTTTTTATTTCACACCGTAAAGATACCAGTTGTTCAGAGGTGCGGGATCGGCGGTGAAGAGGTGAACCGCATTGTTCCCCGCGAATTGAATCTGCCGCGCAAAAACCGGAATCCGTGCCAGCAGATTGCCCGTCGCCACATCGTAGACCTGGGTTTCACCTTGATTGAGCAGTTCAATTCCCCCTGCCACCACCACCAGAGTCCCATCCGGGCTGAAAACCACGTCACTGGCAACAAAGACTCCCCCATTGATAGGCAGGGGGATTTCGCGCAGAACGGTATTGTTGGTCAAATCCCAGAGTTGCAGGATATTCTCATTGCCGGTATACGCCAGCCGTGTACCAAGCGCGTTAATGGTAACTGCGTGCTGCCCCCCCTGGATATTGTTCGGGTTGTAGCCCTGCAACTGCGCGTTCTCAAACGGGACATCAATCAGCCGAATCTGCGAGTCGTCGGTCACAATGGCAATGCGCGAGGTCTGCGGGTTGTAAGCAAAGGTCTGCGGGAAGGCGGTCAGGTCAATCGAGGCGATGACATTTCCGGTGATGACCTCGTAGATTTGAATGAGGTTACGTGTTCCATCACTGCCTGTGACCGCAAGCTGAGTCCCGTCTGGTCTGAAATCCATGTCGCTGATGAGGCGAACCGGGAAAGGCAGCGTGCGAACTTCCTGCGCGACCAACCCAGTATCAACCGCGCCAACCGTCCAGATTTTGATGGAGGCGGTGTCGGTGCTGGCGTTGTAATGGGAGGTTGCCATCCAACGCTGTCCCTGGGCGTTTTCAGTGACGGCGACATGCGCCAATTCCTGCCCATCCTGCCCAAAATTGAAGGATGCGTTGGCCTGCCAGTTGTCATGGGTTTGCAGACGGACAAAGGTACCGCTGGTCAGGGCGATGACCTTAAAGCCGTTCCAGTAGGCTGCATCCCGGATATTGAAGGGCAGAGATTGGGCGGCAATTTGAGTGATGGCACTGGCATTGGCGCTGGTCAGGGGCTGAAGCCCGGCGGCAAGATTACTTCCTGCACCACCCAGAGGTTCAAGCCAGTAATCCGGACTTCCATTGCTGTCGATTTCTCCTTCCGCTGTCCAGCCGATAGTGCCATTGTAATTGACCTGCCACCACACATACCGATCCGCACAGACCGGGCCGCCAATCACCGTAAACTGCCCGCCCGCTGGAATATCAATTAAATACGCACCGTTGATCCCTGCGCTGGCACGCATCCGGTTCGGAATATCATTCTGATCACCCACTTTGGCGGTTTGTCCGGCTGTCAGACGCGGCGGCAGCGGACACAACGCTGGGTCAATCGGGGCGGCTGGTGCTCCCGGTGTGCCTGTGGTCGTGATCTGTGGCCCGCCGCTGGTACAAAGAAATAATACCGTCCGGTCAGCACTCTGACGGTAGTCATAGTTGATGTTGTTATAGGTAAAAAGATACTGAAAGCCGCGGGTCTGCCCCTGGGCATAACTTTGACCTGGCTGCGGGCACCCCAGGCTGGCATCCGGGTAAAGATCCGCTTTCCATGACCAGATGAGACCGCCATCATTGGCCTTGCAGGTAGAGCTGTCATTCGGGTCTGTGCAGTCGATTCGGAAGGACTTCCCCACCTTGACGCTTAAATCGGACAGCGCATCAAAAATTCCCTGTGGCAGAGGCGCCTGCTGGGCTTGAATCCCGATCAAGGGGATAATAAGAACAATGGACAGTATAAGAAGCGATTTTTTCAACATCGATAAGGTGTACCCCTGTTAAACCTGAATACACCTTATTTTATCGTTCAAGGCAAAAAATAGCTGGCTTTTTCCTTACCAGCCCCATGTCCCTGGCCCGCCTTTGAACGGCCCGACGATGTTGGAGGTAATCCAGCCGCCGTAAAAGTCGCCTTCCTGGGCGGTCACTTTTTCTTCTCCAACATAACAGGCATCCATGCGGCTCGGATAAAAAGAAAGGTAACCCTGAATGGATTCATAACCCCGCTTTGGATTTTCGTAGCTCCATGCGGCGTTTTCAGCCAGTTTATCGCCGACTTTGACGTTCCAATAGGTTGCCATTCCCTTAAATTCGCAGTAGGTATGCCGCGCTGTCTGTGTGAAAAACTCCATCCTGAGGTCTTCGCAGGGGATATAGTAACTTGGCGGGTGGCTGGTTTCCAGAACCCGGATGGCGCGGGTGGTTTCCGCGATCACCTGTCCATTAAAAATGATCCGGACACGCTGATCAGTGGGCTCAACTTTTGGTGGGCGTGGATAATCCCAGACGGACTCCTGACCGGGGCCAGGCTCAATACGCTGTGTCATAAACGACCTCCTTTTGTGAAAGTTTAGCATCGATTGACGGCCATGCCGCCTGGGTGTAGAATGCCATGTATGACACAAGTCCCGATGTTAACCCAACTCTCACTCCTCTCTGATACTTAACTGCTAATTTCCCAAAGGAAGCTTCCCAATGTCCAGGCGCATTGTTGGGTACGATGTGGCGCGTGCTGCTGCCATTTTTGGCATGATGATCATCAATTTCTGGCTTGTCCTTACCCCTGAATCTCGTGGCGAAGGGGTGGCGGGTTCGCTGCTGGCACTGCTCATGGGGCGGGCAGCCGCGACTTTTGTCATGCTGGCGGGGATCGGGGTGTCGCTGCTGACCAGAGAAGCCAGACAGTCCCCTGAAAAAATCAGGGAAAAGCAGCGGCTGCTCCTCAAACGTGCCTTGTTT
>WBUL01000037.1 GCA_008933735.1 Anaerolineae bacterium
AATAGCGACGCTCACCCGTTTCAATGCGATAGCTGGGCATTGCCCCTTGTGAACAGTCCACGATGGTCAGCGGATTGATCTGTCCATCGCTCCGCATGGTGAGGGCAAGATTGGTCAGGTCGTGCAGGTCGCGTTCGATAGGGGTGAGTTCACGCTCATCACGTGTTTCATCCGTGCTGATGAGTAAATCCATCAGGTTCTCAAAAGGGCGACCTTTCTGGCGCGAGACAATCCGCACCTTCTCGATGTACTGCTTGAGTGCTTGCACAGGCGTAAGTTCCTGATTGTGAAATGCCTGATGGATCATCTCTGGCAGCACGCGGCGGGGTTGAGCCGCATCGGGACGGATGAGCGAAATGGCGATCCGTTCCACACGCAGCCCGTGATCGCGTAGGCTTTGCATTGTTTCCGAGCCAAGAAAATCCTGATCGCCAATGCTGGACAAAATATCCAGTGTACGGTTAGAACCATTGCGTTTGGGTGGCATCACACACGCTCCCCGTCCTTGACGAACAGCCGCTTGAGCATCCAGCCAACCATATGGGCGTAGGCTTCAGCAGCCGCACTGCTGGGGTCGTATTCGTAGATGCTCATATGGCTGCGATGGGCATAGGCAACCGCTTCATTGGCCGGGATTACGCCGCACACCAGCTTACCCAGCGTCGGATGCTGCTTGATCTGCTCAATCATCTCGATGTGTCCTTTCACACGCCGATCCATCTTAGTCACGACAATGCCTGACAAGCGCAGATCAGGATGCCGCCAACCTTCGCGGATTTCCATGATCTTGTTGATGACCGATTGCAGACCGACGGTTTCCAGATAGCGGGGTTCTAGTGCGATGATGGCATCCGTCGCCGCGAGCAGGCTCATTTCAGTCATGAGACTGAAGCTGGGACGGATATCGATGACGATAGCAGCATAGTGATGCCGAATGGTGCTGAGGGCATCTGCCAGGCGGTAAGGCGCACCCGCCGCGCTAAACAGTTCACGCTCTGTCTGTTCAAGCTCGGTAGAAGAGGGGAGTACATGGAGTTCAGGCAGCCAGTGGCTTTCGACGATCACTTGACTGAGCACCTGCACCATCTCTTTGCGGTCAGCACCCAGCACCGCGCAGATGCTTTTATGGCGGCTGTAGTCTTTGCTGCCAGTGGTGGTAAGCGTGGCATGTGCTTGGGAGTCGGTGTCCACGATCAGCACACGCGGGTTAGCGGCTCCTGCCTGCTTGAGGGATTGGCAGAGTCCATAGGCGAAATTAGTTGTCGTCGTGGTTTTACCCACGCCGCCTTTGTTGTTGGTCAGAACGACCGTTGGGGTTGTCATTGCTTATCCTCCAAAAACTAAACAGTTCGATGGAGACAAGCAGTGTTTTATGGAACTAGGCTTTACTGCCCTTGCACGATTTGCCAGACTCGTTGATAGGAAATCCCATAGTCTTGTGCAATATCACACAGCAATTCGCCTTCGGCATAGAGTGCCTGAATACTTTGATTGCGTGTCAGCAGGGTTTTTGCCTGTAAAATGCGGGGGGATTGCCCGATGAAGATGTTATTTAGGACGATTTTCGCCGCCCGACGGTAGAAGCGTAACAGGGTTTCTAGCCCCGTATGGGGCATCTCCGTACACAGCCTTGAGGATGCCGTACAACGCATTCTCAGCCTGCTTTATGGTGACCATCCACCAGCGACATCTCCGGTTTCTAACCATACACTCGAGAAAACCCGACGAAATCAGGAACTTCGTCAACGATATGCAGATGGAGAGTCGGTTCCTGAATTAGCCAAAGTGTTTGGTATTTCCGAGCAGCGCGTCCATCAAATTCTGCGTGGTCGTCGGAAATAGGGGGGGATAAAGTCCCTGTCAGCGGCATTGGATGAGTGGTAGGCGACCCGCTTATTGTGGAAGGGCGGGCAGGTTGGCAGACCGCCTCAGCGCGATCTGTCGGCATTTATTCAAGGCGAGTGAAGGTTTCCATCTGACGGTTGACTGAAAGGAAGCTCCCCTTCAATTCTCTTTGTTTATAGGTGAATTTTACAGAATGTGACCTTTGTCATAAAAATGTGAGCTTTTCTTCAGGTGAGGGCGGGTAAATCGTCAAGTAAACTGAAAATAACGTGGGAAAATTAAAGTAGAACACGGCAATCGTTCCCTGAATTTTCAGAAAACCGCTTGTGAGATCAAGATGCTTAAACAGAACCTAAAAAACATCCTTCGATTGGCTTATATCTGCCTATTCCTTTTCATTTTAGGGTTCATCACACTCTTA
>WBUL01000005.1 GCA_008933735.1 Anaerolineae bacterium
CCACTTGGTTTGACAGTTTAGATGAAGCTCAGTGCTTGGCAGATCAATGGCGGCATCGGTATAATGAGCACCGTCCGCATGACGCTTTGGGTGGTTTGACACCCCTCGACTTCCTGGCACAGGCCAGTCCGCCCTCTCTACTTTTCATTGGCTCAATTTAGGGGATGCTTACAGTTATACTACCCATCAGACCCACGAGGAATATCCCAAATTCGGATAGTACCATCCCAACTACCACTTGCTAATCGAGTTCCATCAGGACTCCAACTGATTGAAGAAACTAGATCTGTATGTCCTTCCAGGATAAAAACAAGTTCATTGGACTCAATATTCCATATGCGAATCAGGTTATCGTCATTATTTTTATCGAATGTGCTACCACTACTAAAAGCCAGCCAATTACCGATAGGTCGCCAAGCAAGTGCCTGTATATCATCTTTAGCACTCTCAGGTATAGTTGTGACTTCCTGAGTAAAAACATCCCATACAAAAATTACTATTTCGTCATCACCATTGCTGTAATAATGTGACACTTTTTCTCCATTCGGTGTCCATTCCAAGTATTGTGACTTGTTCACCGACATAGTTGGACCGGCATCCTGTATCAAATCGGAAATTTTTAAAACTGAGACTACTTTGAAAGTTTCTGTCTCTAAGATAACAACATTACTGCCTTCATCAATTACTGCTATAAGATTACCTTGTGGATTCCATGCCACTCCTGTTTCCATAATGTCTAATGATATGATTTCAACCTGATTTACTTCTATGTCCCATATGTTAAGGTTGAGTGTGTCTCCAATAGCGACCAGATTCTTTTGTGGATGCCATTGGATAGAAGCTAAGGAAGCTACACCTTCTGCTCCTGATACATCAGCTATATGAATACTCGAAAGCACTTGACCTGTGTCAACATCCCACACTCTGGCTATAGCACCAGACTCAAAACTGGCTAATTTTTCACCATCAGGACTCCAGGCAATAGCTGTTATCTGTGATAAATCTTTAAGGTTATCTCCTAATTTCCGAATGACCTGTCCACTTTTCACGTCTATAAGATCAATAGTAATTTCATTTTTACTTAAAGTTGCTATAACGTCACTTTTAGGATTCCACTCAATTAGCCTAACCGGTTGCACTGTAAAAATTTTAATTGGTCTATCGATAGTCTGCTCTTGAGCAACTGCCAAATTTTCTATTGAGCATAGTAGTAAAATCCAGCTAATTGCCAAAGCTACTCTAAACAGATGACTCATCCATGCCATATTCTATCTCTCCATAATAAGCGGTTGTTTACTTAACAATTCATAATAAGAATTGAACACTATAATGGTCCATCTCAACTAAGATGGACCATTATAGTATTATGTGATATTTATTTTGTAAGCCCCCCAAAAGTTGAGCCAGTCAAAAGTAGAGTTTTCCAGTAAAGTAAAGTTAATTAAAGAAGGAAAACTCGAGATGAAAAAGAGCAAGTTCAGCGAAACGCAAATCATCCAGATATTAAAGCAAGGCGAATCAGGGAGTAAGGTGGCAGATTTATGCCGCGAACACCAGATTAGCCCCGCCACCTATTATAAGTGGAAGGCCAAATATGGTGGCATGGAAATCAGCGAAGTCAAACGGATGCGCGAGTTGGAAGAAGAAAATCGTCGCCTCAAGCAGATGTATGCCGATCTGAGTTTAGACCATGCGCTCTTGAAAGAGGTGCTGGCAAAAAAGTTTTAAGCGCGGCGGCGCGCCAGAAAGTGGTGGATGAGTTAATTCAGAGTCATCCGATCAGTGAACGGCGTGCCTGTCGCGTGGTCAACTTAAGTCGGCATTTACGAGTGTATCAGCTCAAACGGGTGAGTGAGCAGGTGATCATGGATGAAATGAGTCAACTAGTGGCAGACCATCCGAGTTGGGGCTGTGGTAAGCTCCACCAAGCCTTAAGACGAGCAGGACGGCGCTGGAATCCCAAGCGAGTCTATCGTTTATACCACCAAATGGGCTTGCATCGGCGACCTAAGCTCAAGAAACGCTTACCGCGTCGCCACCCACAACCCTTAAGCCCTAGCCCAGCGCCGAATGAGTGCTGGTCGATTGACTTCATGCGGGATGCCTTGTCCAATGGGCGCAAATTTCGCACCTTCAACGTCGTGGACAATTTCAACCGTCAAGCCTTGGCGATTGAAGTCGCTACCTCCTTGCCGAGTCGTCAGGTGACCCGCCTTTTGGATCAAGTCGCCGACGGGCGTGGCTATCCCCAACGCTTACGCCTCGACAATGGCAGCGAGTTTACTGCCCTCCATTTCAAGGACTGGGCCAAACAGCATGGCATCCTGCTGGATTTCACCGAGCCAGGCTGCCCCTACCAGAATGCTTACATTGAGCGTTTTAACCGCACTTTTCGTGAAGATGTCTTGGATGCCACTTGGTTTGACAGTTTAGATGAAGCTCAGTGCTTGGCAGATCAATGGCGGCATCTGTATAATGAACAACGTCCCCATGACGCTTTGGGTGGTTTGACACCCCTCGACTTCCTGGCACAGGCCAGGCCGACCTCTCTACTTTTACATGGCTCAATTTAGGGGAACCTTACACTGCAACCGTTCTAATGGTGGTATGACGACTGAGACTCTCCTGGATTCCAATTCGGGCAACTTCTGAATCTTCGACAACGACTAATCGGATTTCCATGCCAATCTCCTAAATAGACTTGCAAAAACGATAATTGAAGATCAGATGATTGAAACCCTACCAACAATTGCTGAACTGGTTGACCTACTTTTTGAAGTCATCCGCCGTCCAGATGGTCGAATGTACACGGAAAAGGAAGTGAGTGAACAAGGCAATATCACCCACAAAACCCTGAACCATATTCGCACTGGCAAGACACCGAACCCTGGAATTGCCACTATACGAGAAATTTGTCGATTTTTTGGTGTTTCGCTGGCCTACTTTGAATCTTCAACCGTCGAGGAATGCTACGCCTTCTTAAAAGAACGGAAATACCCTGAAAGACCATCTAATTCTGCTAACGAAATTTTGTTCCGCTCTCTTGAGCTTTCTGAGGAAGCGCGTAAGGACATCCTACAGGTGATTCGCTGGGTTGAAGCGGCCGAACGTGAGAAAAATCACCCGCCACCCTCAGAAGCTAATAGTTGAGGATACAACATGAAGTTTAGAACGAAGTCGAACACGAAAGTCACTCAGGCCCTGGAAGCACTAAATTATGATTTTGGAGCGTTTGAACTTAACCACTTTCTTGAGCATATTGGTCGCTTGCGCGGAAGGGAGATTGTCTGTCACGGTTTCCCTTTCAAGGAAAAACTGTTTGGGGTCTGGATTCCGCGTGATACTCGGGATTACATCGCCTATAACAGCAGCACTTATGAAATCCACCATACTCATATCATTCTGCATGAGGTTGGGCATATGGTATTGAACCATCAACCTGTCAATCTCGAAACAGTGTTTGGTTCAGAAACTGTCCAACTTCTAGAAATCTTTTCTACCGGAACTCATTTGGATAGTTCTTCCTGTATGGTGCTTCCCCGCACCGTTGAGGAAGCATACATATGTTCCAATCCACAGGAGGCTGAAGCAGAGGAATTTGCGGCACTGGTGCAAAACCACATTTTTCGGGCGAATCGGTTTCAGTATCTCGTGCAGACATCCACTACAATTAATGAACTGAGAGCATTCACTGATGCACTGGGATTTCAAGAATGATGGATATACTTTTCATCCTCGTTGTGTGGATTGGACTGCTCTTTACCTTCAAGCGGGCATGGCAGCGGAGAGACTTGGAAGGACAACATTCTCTGCTTATTTGGAGCCTGTTCCTGTGTGTTGGGTTCTCTTTTATCTTTCGCGCTCCTTTAATCGAAGCCACAATGAATGACCAGTTTAATGACCTGCCCGTGGCCTACTGGTTTAAATCATTGTTTGTGCTATTAGCAACGGGGTTGTACACACGGATGTTGCAGCATATCCACCCTGCATCTTATCCCCGATCCGCCTGGTTGCTATGTATCCTTTTTGTGGCGCTCATTGGGAACATAGGACTGATTTTTCTTGGTGCGGAACGGGTTCTCTCCCCTCAACAAACCTACTACAGCATGATGACACTTGCTGACCTCGCTGTAATGCTGAATATGGTACTGCTGTTCCTGCCTGTCAACCTTATCATGTATCATCAAGAACAGCTTGAACCCATGCGGATGAAGCATATTGCGACGCTTATCTTTTGCACCTTCTACACAATCGCGGCTGCGATGACACAGGTACTTGGGCCTTACACGGTCGTCACAGGGAGGGTTTCACCTCTGCACAACCTGATTCCGCTGGGAATGATTGTTTTCTTCTGCTTTATGATTCCCACTGTGCCAGAATGGATGCAACACCCCGACACTCTGGCCGCAGTACCAATGGAAGTGGCACAGCGACCCATGACAGACTGTACCGCGTGGGCAAACTGCCCGTCAATTGAGAATTTTTGAGAGAGTCTGTCATGCCCTCGTCCATTCCCCCTGAACTACGGTCCAAACAAGTCGCGCTCTGCTATGTGCGTTTGTCGCAGGCGCGAAATGGTGATGACGCTGTTAGCCCTGAACGTCAGCGTGCCAATATCCTGGCGAAGTGTCGTGAACTCGGTTATGAGCCAGAATGGTATCAAGATGTGGATGGTCACAAATCAGGTCGAGATGTGAAAAACCGTCCGGGCTGGCAAGCACTCAGCAAACGACTCGGCGATCCCGATGTCGTGGCACTGATCGGTAATGATCTGGCAAGATTTCATCGGAAAGGCTGGCGTGTGGGCGACCTCGTAGAGTTCGTCGAAGAACACAACATCGCGCTGATCCTGGCAGCTCCGGGGCGACAGATTGATACCTCGTCGCCGATGGGCAAGGTGTTTGTTTACCTGACCGCCATTTTTGATGAATTCTATGCCGATGATATTTCCCACCGTGTCAAAGACAGCATCGCTCATCGTAAACACCTGGGCAAGAGTGTAGGTAAACCACCTTTCGGAACGACTCGTGATAAGGCAGGCTACCTGATGCCCAACAATGAGGAGGGGGCATGGTGGCTGCTGGATGGACAGTATGTCGCAGGTAATTCAGATGCTCCTCCTGCCCCTGATGCGATCTGGCGCACCTACTACGAGAGTGCCTGCCGTGCCTTGACACTCTTTGCCGAAGGCAATATTGGCCTGGAGAAACTCTCCTATCAACTCAATGAGGAAGGCTATCCCTTCCGTGATCGTCAGGGTGAGCCCCGTAAATGGTGTCAGGAGGATACCCGCCGTGTGATTGCTAACTGGCCTGAATATGGGGGTTTGGTCTTTGACCAGTCTGCCAAATACCGTTCTGTCCACACACGGGCGGAGGTAGATCGTACCCATCTGGACGCGAACCGCGCCGTCTTCCCCCTCGAATTGGTGCGACAGGTCGGCTATGTGCGGGCTGAACGCACCATGCAGCCTGCCGACCATGGACGTAAACGGGATGTCTACCCCTATCCCCTCAGTCACATCACCCGCTGCGCTCACTGTGAAGCACAGGCACATCTACAGAATGACCCGCGCCTGCGGACGACTTTCGGTGGCACGGAGCGTAAACCCGGCAGGGTCTATCGTCATATGCCGGGAATAGCCTGTAGCTGTGAGGTGCGCTCGGTTCCCTGCGCTGTCTTAGAGGAAGATTTTGGACAGCTCATCAAAGGGCTGGTGGTGGACGAGCGTGCGTTTGCTCTCATGGTAGAGATGGCAGACAACAGCCCTGAAACCAGTCACCCAACCACTCGTGTGGATATGGCGCAAACTCGTCAGCGTAATATTCTCAAACTCAAAAAGAAGATAGAGAACACCCGCACTTTATTCCGTGAAGCCGACTTGAGCGAAGACGAGTACCGCGCTCATATGGCGGAATATCGGGCTGAACTCGCCTATTGGGAAGCCTACACGACTGAACAGGAAGAAGTAGCGCTTCAGTTAAACCTGTGCCTGGAAGCGATCCAGCGCGTGGCTGCCATGTGGGATGTGGCAGAAGCTGCCGAACGTCGCAGCATGGCTCATAATTTGTTTGAATACATCGTTTATGATTTGGATAAGCAGCGTATTGTCGATTTTCGCTTGAAACCCTGGGCAAACCGTTTTTTAGTCCTGCGGGCTGCGCTGGCGGCTGAGGAACGATCAGGAATCAAAAACGCCTACTCAAATGGTAGGCGTGATATGCTCCTAATGGGACTCGAACCCATGTTTTCGCCTTGAAAGGGCGACGTCCTCGACCGCTAGACGATAGGAGCGTATTGAACGGGGAACATTCTATAGAGTATCCGCAGATCGGTCAAGGCTGAAATCGAAGAAAATACCTCAATGATCCAGTTCAACCTGGTGAATAGGTATCCAACCCTGCACCGCGCCGCAATCTATCTGATAATTCTGGTGATGCTGCGACAGAATAACAACAGTTTGTTCAGCAAGACATCCCGGCAAACTGGCATCACCAGCAGATTCCGGCGCCAGCAGAACCCCTGTGTTTTTGTTCCCTGGTGAAAGACGACCCGTTCTAACCAGGGGAAGTTGGGTAAGTTCTGCTTGCACAGCAATGGTCTCTGTTTGGACCCACCCTATGGTGGCATCCTCGATCACGATTTTGACCCATGCACTATCATATGTACGCGCCAATCCATAGAAATCCCGATCTGCATCCAGCCCAATAATAAAAGGTTGGTCTTCAGATGGTATTGGATAAACATATGATCGGCGTTTGGGGTGACCAATAGGCGCGGTTTCAAATGACCATTCCTGGGAAGGCAAGCCATACCACGCGACTACATTGTCCGAGCGAGAGGCCAACAGATGCCAATCGGGACTGAAGATAGCGCTGTCCGGGATGAGTCGGGTTTCTCCCCCTTTGAAACCCGTATCTGCCCACCAGAATTGGGTCTCAAACCCCACCTCAAAGCCGACCAGCGTTGCGCTATCCGGGCTAATGGAAATCCGGTCAACCAACGCAGGGAGTGAGCCGATTTGAGCTACTTCCCCATTTTCCCGCAGCCGCCAGAGGCGAGGACGGTGATCACGGTCTACTGTCACAGCAATTTTACCGTTTGGGGCGATCATCAGCGTCTCGATACCGTTGCCTGGTCGGTTAAAGACATCGGTTTGTTCGCCGGGATTCTCGGCTACAGACCAAATTTCCGCTGTGTCGAAGGTCTGAGTGATGATAAAACGACTGTCCGGTGTCCATAGGATCTGATCCACAGAAAGATCAGCAAGTTCAAACAGTTTTTCGCCGGTATCTGCGTTCCAGATCATGACCTGTTTTCCCCAAGTCGCCACCCAGTTCCCATCAGGTGAGAAAATCAGCCCGTCTGCGTCGGCTGGCAGGACCCACTCAGCCTCTTCTGAAAAGAGTTTAACTTCGCCTTCATAATTCAGCAGGGCATAAGTAGAGGCGCTGAAAGCTGTTTCCAGAATATTTTTGTGCTCAGCCAATAGGTCGCCAGAATCTATATTCCAAACATAAACTGTGTCACTAAGGTCTCTGGAAAGTAATCTGTTATCCGGTAGAAAGTCTATTTCGCTGATGGGGAATTCATGGAGACTGAAGGTCGCCAAAATATCTCCTGAATCTGCCTGACGGATCTGGATCTGGGGGGTATCCAAAACGGTTGCCAGATACCTGTCCCGGTCATCAAAACCAACCAAGCTGATACCAGGCGTGTAGTTTTCCAACATGTAGAGCCGCTTCCCGCGCAGTCGGGTCTGATTTTCGCCTGCTGACCAGATATGCAGCTTGTTATCGAGCGTGCCAGTCACAAAATACATTCCCGTCGTGCTAAAATAGGCTTCTGTCACCGGACTCTCGTGCAGCAAAAGGGTCAGCACTTCAAGATCAGCAGCACGGCTCGCGGGGAGAACGGGCAATTGTTCCTGTGCCTGGATTGGCAGCAGAAAAGTCAATCCTGTGAGAACGCCTATTAAGATACATCGTTTCATGCCCGGAATTCCTCTATGATCATAATGTTAGCGCCAGGATGCCGGACAGTGACAAGCATCGATTGTTTAGGATAGGGGAATCGTGGGTATGCGATTTTACATGGTGGCTATCTTTCTGATTTTACTCACGATGGCTATGACCCCTATAAAATCCTTTTCTACATCAACCCTGGTGCCCACTCCTGATGCTCTGTCTGCCTATCAACTAGGGCTGATGCTGTATGATGAAGAACGGTATTATGCGGCTGAACAGCATTTCACCCTGGCGATTCGTCAGCAACCGGAGTTCACTGAGGCTTATTATGGGCGTGGACTAAGCCGGGTTGCTCTGAAAAATTACCCCGATGCTGTGCAGGATTTTACACAGGTCATTCGTCTGAATCCCTCATATGTAGATGCCTACCATCAGCGAGGGTGGGTACTGCTGATGCTGGAGAATGCAGAAACAGCGTTGACTGATTTCAATCGGGCCGTAGAGTTGCAGCCACGAGCTGCTTATTTGAACAGTCGCGGTGAAGCATACGTTGCGCTCGGTGATACCGATGCTGCTCTGGAAGATTTTTCTCTGGCGATTGAACGAGACAGTGAATGGTTAGCGGCCTATCTCAATAGGGCCGATATTTATGCTGTGTCAGGAGAAGTAGACGCTGCGCTGGCGGATTACAATATCGCCTTGCAGTTAAACCCGACCTCGCATGACGGTCTGCTGGGGCGTGCGCGGCTTAAAGTTCAGACGGCAGATTATGAAGCAGCATTGGTCGATTGCAACAGGCTGCTGGAGATTTATCCTGAGGATGCCGAAGGATTATTGCTTCGCGCAGAGGCCTGGGTTGAATTGGGGAATTTGAACCCTGCCCTCGACGATTTAAATCATCTGATAGAGCACTTGCCGTCCGCCCAAGCCTATCTTTTACGAGCAAGGATTTTCCAGGAATCGGGCGCGTTGAATCGTGCCTTATCCGATTATAATGCGGCACTTGAGTACGATCCCCAGAATCCTGAAGGACTCTATCGGCGCGGTCTCCTTTATATACAGCTTGAGGAGACAGATTCCGCCAGGAAAGATTTAGAAAGCTTTCTGGAAAGTGCATCTGAGGATGATTCGCGGCGCTCTCAGGTTGAAACCTTGTTGGGCGGTCTATCGAACTGATTTGTCAAGAATTGTTCAAAAGAACTTTGCAGAAAGCAGCCAAATGAGTACGCTAAAGGGTATGGAAATGAGAGTCTAAAAGGTGCTTTTACGAAAATTTGTCTGGGTTTTCATCGACTGGACGATAGTCTGGTTAGTGTATACCCTGGTGGTAGTAGCCCGTACCCTGGGCACATGGGACTACCGGGCAAGCCTGCCCTTCATTGGGACGGCGATGCTGGTCAACACCTGTATCATGTACTTTTTAGGAATTTATAAGCGAATCTGGCGACAAACCAGCGGAACGGATGTCAGTATTCTGCTAGCCGCCAGCTTTTTGTCCGCTGTTCTACTGACCCCGATTGACTTAATTCCTGAAAGGCGTGCCCTACCCATCAGTGTGATCTGGATGGGGCAGTTTTTGGCGTTGATGGCATTTATCGCGGCACGCTATCGTGGGCGATTGGTGACGGGGCTTAAATGGCGCTGGGAAGCCGTTTGGCGGCACAAGTTCCCGGAGATGGGAACACGGGTGCTGATCGTAGGAGCTGGCAAGTCCGGCCAGGCCTTAGCATCGCGGCTGGCGCATCCTACCGAAGGCAAAACCTTGTTCAGTGTAATCGGGTTTGTTGATGACGCCCCTGAAAAAAAAGGAATGATCGTGGCAGGTCGTCCTATACTGGGGAAAATCGATGAGATTCAAAACCTGGTGGAAAAGCATCAGATAGATCTGGTGGTGATCGCCATCCATCACCTTTCTGCGCCGGAGTTTCGTCTCATTTTAGACCTGGCCAGCGATGCTCAAATCAAGGTTTTGCCGGATGTGTACGAGTTCATTGAGCAGCGTCGTATTCCAGAGATGCTAAGAGATGTGCGTATTGAGGATATTATTGGGCGGCCCAGCGTACAAATATCGCCCCCTATGAATACGCTTCCCATTAAGGGGCGTCGAATCATGGTGACAGGGGCCGCCGGATCAATCGGGGCAGAGCTGTGTCGCCAGCTTGTTACCTACCAACCGGAACAACTGATCCTGCTGGATAACAATGAGAGCGACTTATTTGATCTGACGATTGAACTCCAGACGTGCCCATTCGTCGCGGTGCTGTGCGATGTTGCAGATCAGCAAAGTATTGGCGAAACCTTTCGCAAGTATTCCCCGCAGGTTGTGTTCCATGCTGCCGCCTATAAACATGTGCCGATGTTGGAAACCCATCCTTACGAGGCTGTACGGGTGAATGTCGGCGGTACCTACAATACCGCAAAGGCCGCTCAGGAAAATGGCGTGGAGCGGTTTATTCTCGTGTCGTCGGATAAAGCTGTGCAGCCGACCAGTATTATGGGCGCAACCAAAACAATCTGTGAGTCCCTGATTCGCGCTATGATGGACAGCTATCCTGAATATTCAACATTAATGACCGCGGTAAGGCTCGGCAATGTATTGGGCAGTCGAGGAAGTGTGGTGACGGTTTTTGATCGCCAGATTGACCGGGGCGGCCCGGTGCTGGTCACTGACCCACGCATGACGCGCTATTTTATGAGTCTAAGTGAAGCTGCCCGACTCATTATTCAGGCGGCCTGTATGACTCAGGGCAATGATTTGTTTTTGCTGGAAATGGGCGAGAGTGTTCGTATCGTCGAACTGGCGGAACGGATGATTCGCCTGCGCGGGCTGCGACCCTACAAGGATATTCCTATCGAATTTACCGGCATTCGTCCCGGTGAAAAACTACACGAGCAGTTAACGGAAACCAACGAAATTCGCCATCCTACCACCCATCCCGGAATTTTTACGATTCATGTGCCACCCAGCCCCAGTAAACCTCAGGTGCAGTTAAAAAAATACACCCATCTGATGAATGGGTGTTTGAAAGAAGATCCAGCAACCTTAAGTGAAATCGTGCTGAGAATGGCACAGCACGTTGCTTCAGTTGAGCGAGCGGACGAACCCTCGCTCAATTAAAAGGTCAAGGATTTTGTGGGCGTTTTCTTCCGGTGAAAAGGTGATGGTATTCAACGTAATTTCCGGGTTTTCTGGGGGTTCATAGGGGTCGTCAATGCCCGTGAAATCTTTGATTTCGCCGCGCCGCGCTTTGGCGTACATCCCTTTGGTATCGCGGGATTCGCAGATTTCTAACGGTGTATCCACAAAAACCTCGATGAATTGATCGTCTCCGACCCGGTTTCTGACATCACTTCGCGTTGCCCGGTAAGGGCTGACGGCCGCGCAGATCGCTATCCCCCCGTGCCGGACAATCTCCGCGGCCACAAATCCGATGCGGCGGATATTCGTGTCGCGGTCTTCTTTGCTAAAGCCCAGCCCTTTTGACAGGTGTGTGCGAACCACATCACCATCCAGCACCGTAATCTGGCGGCCATGTTCCAGCAGAAGTGTCGTCAGAACTTCCGCAGTGGTGGATTTGCCCGCGCCGCTTAACCCCGTAAACCAGATGCACACGCCCTGTTTGTATCGCGGAGGATAGGTTTCTGAGAGGATAGTGGCAACTTCAGGGCGGGTAAACCATTCGGGAAGTTGTCTGCCATTTCCCAGATAATCTTCTCTGACCTGGGTCCCGGAAATGGAAGCAACTTTTTTACCGTTGACCTTATCTTCTTCCTCATAACGATCTTCATCAGGCAGATAGACCAGCATCTTGAACGGCACCATCTTCACACCGAGTTCGCTTTCGTACTGCTGGACGATTTCCTGGGCATCATACGGGCCGTAGAACGGCTGACCCTTCGAGTCGTTGCCAGGGCCTGCATGGTCACGTCCCACGATGAGATGGTTTGCACCATAATTACGGCGGATAATCGCGTGCCAGACTGCTTCTCGCGGGCCGCCCATACGCATCGCCAGGGGCAGAAGTGAAAGTAGAATGCGATTGGGTTGGTAATAATGATTAGCCAGCGCTTTATACGTCCGCACGCGCGTGTAGTGGTCAACATCGCCGGGTTTGGTCATGCCAACCACAGGATGCAGCAGCAGGACACCGTTCACGCTCTCGGCGGCACGCTTGGTTAGCTCCTCATGAACGCGGTGCAGGGGGTTGCGGGTCTGGAAGGCGACCACATTCTCAAACCCGTAGGATTCCAGACGTTCCCGCACCTGGGCAGGCGTCAGACGTAAATCCTGAAAGTCGTAGTGTTTGGGAAGTTGCAGCACACGCAGCCTACCCGCGATATTGACCTTACCCCATCGGTACATCTCAGCAACGGCTGGATGGCGCGAGTCGAGGGTACCAAACACCTTCTGTGCCAGTTCCTGCAAATTCCATTCGTATATTTCTTCAATGTCCAGAATTGCCAGGGGATTGTTATTCGCATCGCGCAGCACCACCGATTTCCCGATTTCAATGTGCGGGCTGGGGTCAACAGGCAGGGTGACAGGCATGGGGAACAGGGTTCCATCTGTCAACCGCATCGTATCCAGCACGCTTTGATAATCAGCCTGCCCCATAAAGCCGGTCAGCGGCGAAAAACCACCAATCGCTAACAGCTCCAGATCACACACCGCGCGTGGGGAAATTTGAATCGAAGGAAGGGTGCTGGCAAACTGTCGGGCATCAGCCAGTCCATCCGCCGCAATCATTAAATCAACCAGTTTGCCGCCATAAGGTGTGATGAGTTTTGTTTTGACTACTGTATCAACCATGAGAATCCTCTCAGTGAGTGTTCCAACCCTCTTATTATGCCATAGCTCTGCAATAGAGCGATTGGCATATTCAACAGAGGCGCGAAATTATGCAGTTATATTTCTTTAAACTAAAAAGTCTTTTTTTTAAGAAACTCACAAGCAAGATTTAATCTGAAGATAAAAAGCGGTTAAATTGCCTGGGTTAAGATTCTCTCAGTTAAGTAGTACCAGGAGTAGGCAAAGTGGTGGCACGACAAAAAGACTGGACGAGCGAGGGCAAGT
This sequence comes from Anaerolineae bacterium, assembly GCA_008933735.1. GTDB lineage: Bacteria > Chloroflexota > Anaerolineae > Aggregatilineales > J027 > SB15. The sequence goes on from WBUL01000005.1 coordinate 13,042, forward strand.
CCGCACCCAGAAGCCTGGCAAATAAACCGCCGATTCGTGTTTTATATTTAATTGATGCTATGCGGATGGGTGGTGCAGAACGCATCACTGTCGCACTGCTGCGCCATCTTGACCGCAGTCGTATCACGCCAATTATCTGCACCCTGAATAAGAAGGATGAAAGTCCGCTGGTAGAGCAGCTTGGTGTTAAGCGGTATGATCTGGAAGCCAAACGCCTGCTTGATCCCAACGCCTTCCGCCGCCTGATTGAGATTATCCGGCAGGAGCGCATTGATGTGATTCATGCCCAGCTTCAGGACGCAACCATTTTTGCTGCCGCTGCCAAACGGTTTACTCGTGTGCCAGTTGTGGTCACACGCCATCTGATTGATGACGATAGAAAAAACTGGCGACGCCGGATGCGTAACCGCTTAGAGCAGTTTACGATTCATCAGTCGGTTGAAAAAATGATTACGGTTTCTGACGCCGCGAAATACAATTACCTTGAAAAGACGAATCTTCCGCATCACCGGATAGAAACCATTTACAACGGCATTCATTTAGATAACTTCAAGCCTGCTGACAACAAAAATACGGTGCGTCAGTCCCTCCATCTCCCCCATGATAAGCCTATTGTTACGATGGTTGGTGTCATGCGCCCCGGCAAGGGTCACGCTGTTTGTATTGAAGCCGCCCGCCGCGTTCCTGAAACTCGATTTCTGTTGGTCGGAGATGGCGAACTGCGCCCTGAACTGGAGCAGCAGGCACAGGGTTTGGAAGACCGCATCCACTTTTTAGGCCAGCGGATGGACATTCCCGACATTTTGAGCGCCTCGGATATTTTTGTGCTGCCATCCGATATGGAGGCGCTGCCAACGGTGCTCATTGAGGCCGGGGCTTCGGGCCTGCCAAGCATTGCCAGCCATGTGGGTGGTATTCCCGAAATTATCCAGGATGGCGAAACGGGTGTGATTATCCCGCCGCGTGACCCGGATGCGTTGGCTTCTGCCATCAAAGACCTGATTCACAACCCGGAAAAAGCCAATCGCATGGGGCAGCAGGCTTACAGGCATGTCCATGAACGATTTGATTTGTTTCAGCAGGTCACGGCCACACTGAATCTGTATGAACGCCTCATCAACTGAGGCGGGCCGAGAAAGCCGCCACCTCCCCCGGCGGCCTTCTTTATTTTTTCCCACAATCGTGTAAGCTATATCCAGCAGCAGCTATGCTGGATATTTTTATTTCACATGCCTCTTTAACGCAAAGGAAGTTTTTCATGCGGCGGTTGTTATTGCTTGTGGTGCTGGTGGTGGTCCCGTTGGCGGCGGCGCAAGAACCCGCCACGATCAGCTCACTGTCGGGGCGTTTCACCATCACTGTGCCGGAAGGTTGGGTCGCCAGCAGCGCCGTGTTAACCGATGTGCAGCGCATTTTTGCCAGCGAAGCGCTCACCCTGGCGGAGAATGAGGAGACTCTGCGCCGGGTGAATCTGGGACCACATATTGGTGGGAGTCATGTGGTGTTTGCGCTGTTCCCGACGCTGGAAATTTATCCCCTCAACCCGAATCCACAGGATTTTCTGGGTGAAGTGGTGCCGTTTGTATTTGGCTCGGTTACGGCGGAGGCGCTCACCATTGGCGGGTATCCGGCAGCTCGTTATGTGCCGGTGGGGCAGCCCGGATTTACCCTGGTTGGGTTGGGGCCGTCCATGCTGGCGATTTCGTCCTATGCAGTGGATGACTCTGACGCCGCAGTAATTAATGACCTGATTGAAAGTCTGCATATCGCCACGCCGGAGACCTCCGACGCGCTGACTCAGCCTTTAACTACCCCCGATACACGCCTGACCCTGCAAACGGGTGCGGGCTGGTATTTGGGCGTGCGGGAAGACATTGCCTATGCCTCGCCTCAGGCCAGCCCGATTCAGGACTTAACCTTCGGTTTGGCCCGACTCGGTGCCATCGAAGCCCCGATCTTCGCGGTGGTGCCGCGCTCCTACGCCGAATTTTTTGAAATTAACAAAACGGTCTCAGAAAGTGACATCCAGATTGTACTGGATTTGACCCTTTCCGAACTGGAAGCCTATCCCGGCGGCGATTTCTCCGCGCTGGAGGTCTCCGGCTTTCCGGCGGTGCAGGTAGAATTTACTCTGGGTGAGGGGAATTCAGGGTATGCGGTGGCGGTGGATGCCCTGCATACTATCTATATCGTGTTCGCACTGTATCCAAACGAGGGCGATTTTTCCGTGCTGGTAGATGCGGTCTTCGAAAGTGTCGTAATAATGCCGCTAACCCCGGAAGCGGCTGCTCTACCGCCGGAAGGACTGCGTGAGGGCTACCGAGCACCGCAGTTCAGCACGACCCTGCTGGATGGTTCAACAATGAATCTGTCAGATTTAACCGGCCAGGTGGTCATGTTGAATTTCTGGGCGACGTGGTGCCCGCCCTGCCGTGAAGAAATGCCGGCCATGCAGCAGTTTTACGAGCAGTATGGTGACCAGGGATTTACCATCCTTGCCGTGAATAACCGCGAATTCCCGGATGTAATTACACCCTTCATCGACGAGCTGGGATTGCAATTTCCTATCGGGCTGGATAGCGTCGGATTTATTCAGGAGAAATACAGCGTGTTTAACTACCCCACGAGCATTTTTCTGGATAGAAACGGCATTATTTACGGTGTACATCTGGGGGCGATTTCGCCGGAACAGATCGAGGCTTTCATCCAGGAAGGTCTCGCGCGGAATTAGGTTATAATCGGTGTAACAGAGGTAGACCCACATCCCGGACTCGAAATACAGAGCGGGGTAGGGGCGAGGTCAAAGGGGTTTGAGTGATGCTGCGCCGATTTTTGCTGGTTCTGGTACTTGTTGTAGTTATTTTCCCGATTTCTGTTGAAGCACAAAATGCCAATATTATTTTTACCGTGTCCGGGCGGTTGAGTCTCGAACTGCCGGAATCCTGGGTTTACAGGCACTACACCGAGGAAGAAGAGATCCAGGGGCTGGACAGTGAAACGCTGGTGTTTGGCACCTCCTACAACGTCATTGACCAGTATTTGAATAACGAGCAGTTTGATGGGACAGTGTTTTTCCTCAGCGCCTATCCCTATAGTGTCTATATCCCGGAGGTGCTGGGCGATCCGGTCAAAATGATGACGGATGTGACCGTCTATGATGAATCCGAGGTCACAGCGGAAACCTTTGCGAATTTCCCCGGTTCCTCTTTTTTTTACGATGACCCCAACTTTTTCATCTGGGATGTACTGCTGGATACAGGCGAAATGACCTATCGCGGGACAGTGTATTCGACCCGCAAGGACGATCTTGAACTTGTGCAGACTGTCGTCAATAGTTTTCAGGTCTTCCCGGTGGCTTTAGCACAGGCGCTGGATGATACCCAGGCAACGCGCACGGTCACTACGGATGATGCACGGCTCAGTTTTGCCATTCCGGAAAACTGGTTGTACTGGAACGAATCGGATAACTCGGTCAGTTTTGGGACCAGTGGCAAAGCCTACGAAGGACTTTCATATTCCTTCAGGCCGGATGCAAACCAGGAAATGATTTTTCTGGTACATCGTCTGGTCAAATCAGCCCTTCGCGCGGATGAAGTGGTCAATGGAAGTGCCGATTTGCTGAAGGTGATGGATCGTTTAGTCTCAGAAAACAATGGTTTGCGGAAAGATACCCCCCTCCGTGTATACGACTGGCAGGGGGTTCCGCGTATGGATAGCGCATGGCTGGTACAAGGGGCGAAGGGCAGCGTCCTGACACAGACCACCCTCTTGGATGGGCAGGATATGGTGTATGTGGTGCAGGCACAGTATGCCGCCGACAAGCGCAGCCAACTTCAGCCCGCCGTTGACCGCATTTTTGCCAGCATGACCTATTCTGCTCCAGGAAACTACATTGATCCGACTCAGGAAGGGCTTGAACCCGGTCAGCTCGCCCCGGATTTTACGCTCCCGACCTTGAGCGGACAGGAAATGAGTTTGTCGGAAAATCGTGGCAAAGTGATTTTTATGAATATGTGGGCGTCATGGTGTGGGCCATGTCACCGCGAAGCCCCTGATCTACAGTCCTACTATGATTCATACACCGGACGCTTTGAAATCTTGGCGGTTAATATCGGCGAAACTGAGGTAGAAGCACGTGGATTTGTGAATCAGTACAGCCTGACTTTTCCGGTGCTGCTTGATCCTTCCGAACGAGTGGCCCGAATGTACGAACTACGTGGTTATCCCACAACCTATATCATCGGGCGTGATGGGGTGATCCTGGAAGTGATTGTCGGCAGTTTTTCAGAACAGGGTTTGAAAGATGTGCTGGCGCTGTATGTGGGGCGATAATGAGTGGGGCGGGTCGCAAGCCCGCCCATGCAGCTAATTTTCGACCTTTACACCATGCCAGAACGCAACATGATTCTTGATATTGCTGGCAGCGTCCTTCGGGGCGGGGTAATACCACGCCGCATCTTTGTTGATTTTGCCGTTCACGACCACATCATAGTAACTGGCTGTGCCCTTCCAGGGACAGATAGTATGTTTCTCGGACCGCTGGAAGTGTTCCCATTTGACGGCTTCCGGTGGGAAATAATGATTCCCTTCGACTCGTTCGGTGTGGTCGCTTTCGGCGAGGACAACGCCATTCCAGATGGCTTTGGGCATAGATTCGTTCCTTTGGCTGTTTAGCATTCTGACGCCGTAAATGAGAAAAAAATTCCATACGCTGCCTGCTTCTGATGACATTCTGACATTGGTTTGTCGATGCCTTCTCTTCGTTATTGATTAGGGCGTAAGACCCATGAGGCATGGGTTGCACGGGGACGGAACTTGATAGCAGGAGTATATCTTCAGTAGGTGACCACGCAAGGTCAATGGTGTTTAGTTCAGTGATGAGTGAGTGGGAGCCCTCCTCGTTACGGTTAACTACTTTAGCTATGAGATTAAATTGCTCGTTTTCGATTCAGACGAACCATGCACCAGATGCCGACCAGCCAGGACCCGTAGGTGAGGCTTGAGAGTGCGTTCTTGCCAATACTTGCCTATCTGTACCATCGGTGCGTTCGATGATGAAAGCAGAATCTTCCTCGGAGTAATAGTAGAGAAATGGCGATTCTTGATTAGATTGAGCGTTTGCTTTCACGAATAAACTTATTAACATGAAAATTGTAGCGATATTAAAACGCAATCAATAATTCGATGGTTTATCATGGGAAAATCCACCCTATATGGTATTGTCAGCCTGGAACTATCTCACCATTGTTGTCAAACCATCATATAGATACACAACCCGTATGCTGGTGGATGCAGTTTTATCTCCACATTTACGGTTCCGGCGGCGGCTGTTTAACACCAAACAGTCGTTCGGTTTCCGGGTCTACTTTGCCCTGGGTGGCCTCTTTGAGTGCGCCCATAAAGGAGCCGAGATCGGTGTAGCGCCAGCGCAACTGAGGATTCAATTCCCGGCGCAGCACAGCAGCGATGGCCGGGGGAACGCCCTCAATCTGAAGAACGCCTCTTGCCTCAGGTTCGGGTTGGTCAAATGGCAGTCTGCCTGTAAACATCATTGCTGCCAGCACGCCCAGAGAAAATACATCGCCAATGACCTCCGGCGCAGCATGATATTCGCGCTCTGGCGCCATAAAAAATAGATGCTGCCTGGTTGGCCCATCTGCGGGGACAAGCCCTAACTCGCGCAGATGGGCCATACTAAGATCGGTCAGGGCGGCGTTTCCTTCCGCATCCAGCAGTACATTGGTTGGCTTGACGCTGCCATGGGCAACTTCCTGGTCATGGAGATGCTGCAAAGCGCTGGCAAGCTGTCCCAGGACTTTAAACGTCTGCTTGGGTGGGATTTTTGTGCCGCGTGCAAAAACAGCCGACAGCGGCCCGGCTGCCGCAAATGGCGTGACGATCCCGATTTGCCCGCCGTCGCCTTCCTCAATTTCGATGACTTCCAGTGTCGGATGGAGTCGCGGATGGCTGAAGGTCGCGGCAAATCGTGCCAGATCCACTGCTGAGCCAAGCTGTCCTACGCTGGTAATTTCTACTTTATCCAGCACTTTGAGCGCGACTATGTCCGAACTGCCCTGTGCCTGGGCTCGATATGTCGTTCCCATATCGCCCCGCCCGATGGGTTCAAGTAAGGTGTAGTTTCCAAATGTTGCCATTCTTAGAGCCCAATTAGCTTTTAGCTGACTCCATTATGCCACACTTGGAAACGGAGCGCTAAAGGGTCAGAAGATTTGGGTGATTTCCGTAAATAGTATCCAGCGTGCGGTATTTTGTTCATCTTCTAAGACCACCTGGGTGCCAGTCATCCGAACTATTTTCCCCTGATGAAACGTCTTGTTTTCTGTTTGCAGACTCACGGTGCTGCCATGCCGGGTACTGAGGTAGCGAATGGCCTCTCGTTTGCGAGCGGATGACGGCAGGTAGCTCAAGTCCAGCGCGGGTTTTTCTTTGGGTGCTTTTTCCTCAGTTGCCAGTTTGTTGTTGGCCTGTTCTTTTAAATCTTTCAGCGTGGATTCGACTTTTTGTAGTGCCTTTCCGGAGTTTGAGTCTGTCGCCTTCCAGTTATAGGCCGGACGATCCGGACTGCGGGGACTTCCACTGCGCCGCAGGGGAATAATCTTACCGTAGCTGGTGGGCGATGTAGGCGCGGGGAAATGATAGCTTTTTCCATAGGTTCTTTTCATCCGCTGACGGACAAACGTCACCCCCACAATGACCCCGAGGATGTGGGCAAAAAAAGCGACGCCGCCTTCCCCTGATCCCATATCCAGGGACAGAATGCCTGCCAGCAGTTGAATCAGAAACCAGAGCGCTACCACACCCATTGCCGGAATATCGCTCAGTTTTCCGGTCATAACGCTGTTCGGTGTTATACATTTAATCCGTGTGTTGGGGTAAAGCACCAGATACGCGCCCATGACACCCCCTACCGCGCCGCTTGAGCCAAAGATGGGCAGGGTGGAATTAGTATCAAACAAAACCTGGAGCATCGTCGCCGCTGTTCCACTCAGCAGCAGCAGCCCGGCATACCAGCCCATTCCCAGCCAGTTTTCTACCATTTCGCCAAAAATCCACAGGTAAAGCATGTTGAGCAGAAGATGGACGATACTGGCATGGATGAACAGGCTGCGGAACAGGTCCAGCACCGTTTCTGCGCTGAAGACGTGAGTCGTTAGCTGTCGTGGAATCACGGCGTAATTGTCCAGCATCTGCTGATAGGCAAAATTCTCCGCCGCAAAAACCAGAAAATTCATCACGATGATAATGTACGTGAAGTAAGGCTTACTCTGTGGTTTTAAGGGATTTGCCAGTGGCAGCACACCCGTACCTCTTTAATTTTACCGGTGCATCCGTTCGTAACGGCCAACCCATTTCCAGTTGGACGTATCGCGCTCAGGACGCTGGACGATCTGGGCGGCCTGCTGGCGGCGCTGGTGCTCGACCAGGGTTGCCATGATCGCGGCTACATCCGGGCGAAGCTGGCTTTCGTCTTCATTCATCTGGAAGCGTTCTTCCACGAATTTCGTGTCAAAATTCCCTGCCTGATAGCGCAGGCTGTCCATGAGATTTTGATGGAAGGGAATGTTGGTTTTTAGCCCCATGATTTTGTATTCTTCCAGCGCACGCCGCATTCTAAGCACAGCAGTAGCGCGGGTTTCGCCCCAGCAAATGAGCTTCGCCAACATGGAATCATAGTAGGGCGTCACGTCAAAACCTTCATAAATCCCGCTGTCTACGCGCACTCCGGCACCAGAAGGGGCAATATACGTGCTGACGGTTCCTATGGAGGGTAAGAAGCTGTTGTAGGGGTCTTCGGCGTTAATGCGGCATTCAATTGCCCAACCGTTAATTCTCACCTGTTCCTGGGTAATGGACAGCCGCCGTCCGCGTGCGATACGAATCTGTTCTTTGACGAGATCGACACCCGTAATAAGCTCCGTGACAGGATGTTCGACCTGAATACGGGTGTTCATTTCGAGGAAGTAGAAGTTTTTGTCCTTGTCTACCAGGCATTCGATGGTTCCCGCGTTGACGTAGTTGACGGACTGCGCGGCTTTGACAGCCATTTCACCCATTCGGGCGCGTAAATCCTCATCCATGATGGGACTCGGTGCTTCTTCGACCAGTTTTTGATGGCGGCGCTGGATGCTGCATTCGCGTTCCAGCAGGTGAATTGTGTTGCCATGCATGTCCGCCAGAATTTGAAATTCGATGTGGCGAGCGCCATCAACCAGTTTTTCGGCATAAATCGTGCCATCGCCAAATGCCCCCAGCGCTTCACGGTGAGCCGCCGCCATCGAACTCAGGAGCTCATCTGGCTTACGAACCACACGCATCCCTTTGCCGCCGCCACCCGCCGCCGCCTTGATCAGGACTGGAAAGCCAATATCCTGATGAATTGCCTTGATAATCTCTTCATCGGTGAGGCCGGGATGCGTACCTGGAACGACCGGGACGCCCGCCTTCCGAACGGTTTCGCGGGCTTCTTCTTTGTTGCCCATGACGCGGATTGCATAGGGATGTGGGCCTATCCATGTCAGCCCGGCGTCGATAGTTGCTTCGGCAAAAGCTGCCCGCTCGCTGAGAAAACCATAGCCCGGATGCACTGCATCTGCGCCGGATTTTTTTGCTACGTCAATCAGCTTGTCTATGCGGAGATAACTTTCACCCGGCTGCGGCGGCCCAATATGATACACCTCATCCGCGTAGCGTACATGCAGCGATTCTCGGTCAACATCCGAGTACACTGCAACCGTCTGGATGCCCAATTCGCGGCAGGCACGGATAATCCGTACTGCAATTTCACCCCGATTTGCGACCAGCACCTTCTTGATATTCTGTAATTCAGCCATACTTTACTCCCCTAATATTCCTGCTCCACAGCCGGGGCATCAATCGGATAGACCTGCAATATATCCCCTGAGCCGCTTTTCAGTGCCGCGATGATCTGGTTTCCTGGACGCACCTTACGTATGGCAGCAGCCACCTCCTGCCATTTGCCCTTGTCGGGTGGAACTTCCACGGCAAGTTTCATTCCACCGAACAGACGGTAAAAATCCCACACCCACAGCACCCGCAAATGGGCTGCCTCGTCCTGACCGTACCAGATGGTCGTGCCGTCCAGGTCAAAGGGTTCATGAGGGCGGCTGTGCTGCAAGATAAAATCGGGATAGTTCAACAGCGTATCGCCACCGATTTGTTTGACGCTCAGGTGGACTGTTAGCGTATGCGGGTGTGCAAGGGCCGACTCCTCAGCGCCTGGGCCAAAGTGCCGTACCCCGGCGGGGCCAAACCGTAGATAATTGGCAAAAGCAACCACCTGAATGGGCGCATGTACTGTCAGGGTGAGCCATCGTGTGCGCGTTACGGGAACAGAGGGAGTATTCTTCACCACCTCGCCGACCAGCGTTTTTTCTTTGACAGCATCCATGTTAATCCCTTTCTGACCGTTGGTGCAGCCATACATCGAGTGCCGCGCCGATTCCAAGCCCCAGCACGGTACCTAGCGGCGGCTGGTTAACGATGAATCCGACGATAACACCAAGTGTGACTCCGATCAGGGTAAATGTGCCAACATACCATGTCGTCACAAAGGAATGTTCCCATGTTTTTTCATTGGGTTCGAGTCGCGTTTATTGAGGAAGGCCTCCAGCGCATTAATCAGGCGCGGGCGGGTTTCTCTCGGTTGGATGATGTCGTCAATGAAACCTCGTCCAGCAGCGATGTATGGGTTGGCAAACTGTTTGCGATATTCCGCCACCAATTCCGCTTTTTTAGCGACTGGATCTGCTGCCTCCGCAATTTCCCGCCGGAAAATGATATTCACCGCGCCGTCCGGTCCCATCACCGCGATTTCCGCCGAGGGCCAGGCCAGATTTAGATCGCCGCGAATATGTTTGGACGACATCACATCATATGCACCACCATAGGCTTTGCGGGTAATGACGGTCAATTTAGGCACGGTTGCCTCGCAGTAGGCATACAGCAGCTTCGCGCCAGCGCGGATAATACCGCCGTGCTCCTGTTTCACGCCCGGCATAAAACCTGGAACATCCACAAAGGTGACAATCGGAATATTAAAACAGTCACAGAAACGAATAAAGCGAGCCGCTTTTTCACTGGCATCAATATCCAGCACACCCGCCAACACCTGCGGCTGATTGGCAATGATTCCAACGCTGTGCCCCCCTAATCGTGCGAATCCAATCACTATGTTAGCGGCAAAGTCGGGCTGAATCTCAAAAAAGCGCCCCTCGTCCATAATCAGCCGGATAATTTCCTTCATGTCGTACGGCTTGTTGGGACTTTCCGGGATAATCGTATCCAGCACTTCTTCGGTACGCAGCGAATCATCTCGTGTAAGAACTACTTTCGGGTCTTCCATGTTGTTCTGCGGAATATAGCTGAGGAGTTCCTGGACCAGGAACATCGCATCTTCTTCATTTTCTGCCGCCAGGTGAGCTACTCCGGAAAGGCCGGTGTGGGTCATCGCACCGCCCAGTTCTTCTTTGGTCACGTCTTCTTGTGTGACGGCTTTCACCACATCCGGCCCGGTGACAAACATATATGAGGTATTTTTGACCATGATGATGAAGTCCGTCAGGGCCGGGGAATAGACCGCCCCGCCCGCACATGGCCCCATGATTAGGCTGATCTGCGGAATAACCCCACTCGAAAGCGTGTTTTTCAGGAAAATATCCGCGTACCCGCCTAATGAAATCACACCTTCCTGGATTCGGGCACCGCCTGAATCGTTAATGCCAATGACCGGCGCACCTGTTTTCATCGCCATGTCCATGATTTTGCAGATTTTTTCTGCATGGACTTCACTCAAACTGCCACCAATGACAGTAAAATCCTGGGAAAAAACATAAGTAAGGCGTCCATTAATCGTTCCCCAGCCCGTTACTACGCTGTCGCCGAGGAATTTTTTGTCGTCGGCATCCATGCCAAAATTGCGTTCCCGATGAACCACAAAGGCATCAATTTCGTGAAACGAACCGGGATCAAGCAATAGGTCGATGCGTTCACGGGCGGTCAGCTTGCCTTCGTCGTGTTGGCGTTCAATGCGATCTTTGCCGCCGCCAAGGTGACTCTTTGCCCGCATTTCATTCAAGGTGTCAATGGGAGATTTATTGTTCGTTCCGGACATCACCTCTGTTGTTTTTTCTGTCGTTTTGACCAAAATATTCCACCCTCCACTTCAAACTGTGACCGTATCCGCAATTTTAACCACCATGCTAAACCCACACCAAGCATAGAAGTTACGATGACAAACGGCAGGCGGTGTCTATCAAAAGCAGCCTGAGCGAACAGCGCAAACCAGCCAACATCAAAAATGGCAAATGCTGCCAGACTGGGCAGCATGGAGTAGTATGCCCAACCCCACCGACGCCACAGTCCCCAGGATAACCGGAAAAACCACACTCCCCATGCGCCGTACAACGTCACCCGAAGCGGCCAGGGGCCAGCCACATCTAATGCCCGGTACTGTTCCAGATTGACCAGGACTGTCCATGCGATGCCTATTCCTCTTATTGCCAGCAGCAGGCATACAGCGGTACATAAGCGTAATGACCACATTTGGCGGATGATTATAAAGCAGAAGGGAGCTTTTGGCACATTTTTTCGTGATGAATGCAACTTCTTACAGGATTGTGGTACATGATACAGTCATTAAAAGGGAGGAAAGGATTCGTTCCATGCGAGTCAAAATTAACCGACATAAGTGCGATGCACATCTGGCCTTTTGTGAACAGTGTTTGGGCAAATTCTTGCGTGAGCCACTGGGATATGAACGGCGCTGTTTCGTGGAAATCGATTACGAGAACCCTGAGGTTCTGGTCGTCGAACTCCATTCTGATGGACGTGACGTGGTACTGAAACTGGATGAGGAACAACGCAAAAACGCCGCCGCTGAAGGCTGGTCGTATTTTGTGGATTTTGTGCCCGCCATGTACCGCAATCACATCAATAAAGAGGCTCGACAAGAATAAGTATGTGGTACAACCCCATCCTGCGCTTGCTCTTGCGTTCGCCGTTTCACGGTCTGGTAAGCAAAAATATCATGCTCCTGACCTACACCGGACGCAAGAGTGGTGCTGTTTATACCGTTCCTGTCAGTTATGTGCGTGACTGCCAGACCCTGTGGACGACCAGCTTTCGCAAACGCACCTGGTGGCGGAATTTGCGTGGCGGTGTGCCCGTAACCTTGCGCCTGGGCGGGAAAAATTACGCCGCGACAGGCGAAGCCATTGAAGAGAGTGCGGACGTTGTTGAAAAACTGAAAATCTACCTCACCCTGGTTCCCAGTTATGCCCAGTATTTTGGCGTCAACCTGGATGCCGAAAACCAGCCTATTTCTGATGATGTTTCCCGTGCCGCCCAGGAACGGGTCATGGTGCGCTTCGATCTGCAAACCCAGCGTTAGTTTTCAATAAAAAACGCTTTTTTCAGCCAAGATTGCCTGCAATATCATTGATATGGTCTTCTTCGTGTTTGAGCATTTCCCGCACGAGATGCGGGACAGTATTCCATTCGCCCCAGGGCAGCAGCATGGTTCCAGTTGCCGTTTCCAACAATGAAACCACTGCTTTAAAATCTTCCCGTCCTTTTTCCCAGGCGGCAAAAACCGCCTCTGTAGATAAGTCTTTCCGTTTTAAATACTGGTCATGGTTATAACTGTCATCATCGGTAAAGTCGGTAATGCGGTAGGCGCTGCCCTGATGATGCGCTTGCAGTGAGCGTACAGCTTCTTCCTCCCAGGCCGTAATATGTGCCACGATGTCCTGCACCCGCCAGCCGCTTTCCTGGTAGATCACTTTTTGCGGGTCAACTGTCTGAAGTGTCTTGCGGGAGGCCTGGCGTGATTTATCCATGTCTTCAAGAAGGCTCATTGTTGCTGCTCCTGATAGTTGATAATGTCGCTGCGGTGTTCGATTTCGTGTTGAATTATTTCGTCAATCAGACCTGTGACCGAACCACGTACACCCCAGGGATAAGTCATTTCGCTTTCAAATTGTTCGTCTGACATTTCCTCAAGCACCTGCCTGAGCCAGTCGCGGGTTTCTGTCCATTCTAAGTGGATTTTTTCAAAAGGAAAATTCTTGCGGCGGGCAACATTGAGCTGGTTATAATCATCCTCACTCAAATGGGTTGGCAGATGCGCTTCACCACCTTCCGCGTGCGCTTGCAGGGAAGTTACACCTGCCTGCTCCCACGCACTGAGATGTCCAATGATGTCTTTGATTGTCCATCCTGCGTAGATCACCGCGTCGGGGTCACACTGGGTGAGGAGCGTGTTGGTTTCAGCACGTGTCTGGTCAAGTCGGACAAATAGTTGTGTTTTATCAGGCATCACGATTTATCCTATGATGCCTGATATTTTCTCTGCCGGGAGGATAAAAAATCAAGGCTGGGCGGCTAAGGTACGCTGGATCTGATCGATATGCGCGTCACAGTGTTCGGCATAAATGCGGGCTAAATCGTGGGGTGTAATTTCACCGATTTCGCTGTGAATGCCAACCCGAGTCCACTGGCTGTCGGACAAACTGCGGAAGACGTTCACCCAGCGCTTGTGAAGCCCTTCCAGCATTTGCAGGGATATTTCAATCGGCAGGTGATAATCCGAAAGTTCCGCCCAAGCTTCCTGGTCATAACCTTTCAGGGGTGGTTTTTCTTCGGTCAGGATCAACTTTAACCGGATATAGCTGTTCATATGAGAATCCACCACATGATGTACATTCTGAGCTACCGTCCATTCGTTTCGCAGATACGGAGTGCTTAACTGGGCTTCGCTTAACCCCTGCACGAGGACGCGCAGCCGCTGGGGAAAGTGTTCGATAGTTTCAAGATATTGTTTGCGGCTCATCAGTATTCCTCCTGAAAAATAAAAGCAGATTTTAAAGCCATGTTATAATCAATTGCAGCGAAAGAATGTGATGAATGTAATCGGATTTTTCGATGGATTTACGGCATCTCAGGACGTTTCAGGTTGTGGCGCGAACCATGAGTTTTACGCGGGCGGCAGAACAATTGGATTACGCACAGTCGAGCGTGACCGCGCAAATTCAATTGTTGGAAAAAGAACTGGACGTAGTGCTGTTTAGCCGACTTGGCAGGCGCATCAGCCTGACCGACGCGGGCAGCCGGCTGCTGGCTTACGCGGATAAAATGCTAAATTTAGCTGATGAAGCCCAATTTGCCGTCATGAATCAGGATGAACCGACGGGAACCCTGCTGATTAGCTCCCCCGAAACCCTGACTGCCTACCGCCTGCCGCCGCTGCTCAGCCGGTTTCGCCAGCGTTTTCCGCATGTCCGGTTGATTTTTGAGTCGGGAACGTGTGCCGATGCGCGGCGCTGTGTGCAGGATGGCAGCGCCAATATTGCTTTTATCATTGATAGGCCTGTTCATCGTTCATCCATCCTGATGGCGGAAACGCTGGTTAAAGAACGTCTTTTCCTTCTGGCACATCCCGAACATCCTATGGCTCGATGTACCTCTGTGCAGCCGGACGATCTGCGCCACGAAGCATTTTTGCTGACGGAAGCCGGATGCAGCTACCGCATGATGTTCGAGGATGTTCTTGCGGCGAGTGGGGTATATCTTTCCGAAACGATGGAATTTAACAGCGTGGAGGCGATCAAACAGTGTGCGATGGCAGGGTTAGGAATTGCGGTTTTGCCAGAAATCGCCGTGAAACTGGAAATTGAGCAGGAAAGGCTGGTTGCTCTTCCCTGGAATCCGCCCAATTTCCATATGTTTACACAGGTCATCTGGCATAAAAATGTCTGGCTGTCGCCTGCGCTGAATGCGTTTATTGAAATGAGCCGCGAGACCCTTAGATAATCACCGCTGGATGATACACGCCAAAGACGTGTCTCAGGGCATGGGCGATTTCGCCCAGTGTTACTTCTGCCTCAACCGCTTCCACGAACAACGGCATGAGATTTTCCGTGCCGTGCGCCGCGTTTTCGATCCTGGTCAGCAGTTCCTGTGCGCGATTGTTGTCACGTGATTCGCGCAGTTTTGCCAGCTTTTCGACCTGCTGCGCTTCAATCGCCGGATCAACTTTCAGAATATCCACGTGATGTTCATCGTCAGTGGTAAATTCGTTCAGGCCAACGATGATCTGCTCGCCGCTTTCCACCGCCTGCATATATTGATAGGCGGAGTCGCTGATTTCACGCTGGACAAATCCCTGTTCAATAGCGGCCAGTGCGCCGCCCATTTCATCAATCTGCCGGATGTATTCACCAGCGCGTTTTTCGATTTCGTCAGTCAGGTGCTCAATCAAATAGCTGCCTGCCAGCGCGTCAACCGTATCCGCCACGCCGCTTTCGTAGGCTAGGATCTGCTGGGTTCGCAGCGCGATTTGTACCGCCTGCTCTGTTGGTAAAGCCAGGGCTTCGTCCATGCTGTTGGTGTGAAGGCTTTGTGTCCCTCCCAGAATCGCGGCCAATGCCTGTACGGTGACCCGCACGATGTTATTTTCTGGCTGCTGTGCTGTTAGCGTGCTGCCCCCTGTTTGGGTATGGAATCGCAGACGCATCGCTTCGGTATCGGATGCGCCAAAGCGTTCTTTCATGATTCTGGCCCACATACGGCGGGCAGCGCGGAACTTGGCGATTTCTTCAAGAAATTGATTGTGGGCGTTAAAGAAAAACGAGAGCTGTCGCCCGAAAACATTCACATCTAATCCGGCATCAATCGCTGCCTGCACATAAGCAATACCATTTGCCAGCGTAAATGCGACTTCCTGCACGGCGGTGCTGCCGGCTTCCCGGATGTGATAGCCGCTGATGCTGATGGTGTTCCAATGAGGAACTTCCTTTGAGCAGTAGTCAAATAAATCCGTGATCAGACGCATGGAAGGTTTGGGGGGATAAATATAGGTGCCGCGTGCAATGTACTCTTTCAGAATGTCGTTTTGCACGGTGCCGCGTAATTTGCGGGTTTCCACTCCCTGCTTTTTTGCGACCGCGACGTACAGCGCCAGCAAGATGGTCGCGGGAGCATTAATGGTCATACTGGTCGATACCTGGTCAAGGGGAATATCCTGAAACAGACGCGCCATATCATGGATGCTGGAAATGCTCACCCCGACTTTCCCGACTTCTCCCGCCGCCATCGGGTCGTCGGCGTCGTAACCTAGTTGTGTTGGAAGGTCAAAGGCGACTGACAGACCGCGTGCGCCCTGTTCCAGCAAAAATTTGTATCTCGCATTGGATTCTTCGGCGGTGGCGTATCCGGCATACTGGCGCATGGTCCAGAATCTTGAGCGGTACATGCTCGGTTGAATCCCGCGTGTAAAGGGATATTCGCCGGGAAATCCCAGATTTTTTTCGTAGTCGGATTCTTTGGGGAGGGCGATGGGTTCAAGAGGAATGTTGGAAGATGTTGTAAACTGAGGCTTGCGCTCAGGAAATTTCGCGGTAGCTTTTTCAAGTGAGTCTTTGTGCCACTTCTCGTACTTGGCTTTTAAATCGGACATCCTATATCCTTTAGTGTTTTGGATTATTTTAGGCAGTTTTACTCCATGCGAAAACTGATTCTTTTCCTGTTTTTGGCTGCTTTCTATAAACCTGTAGGGGCACAAACCGATCCCTGCGCCGGGTTAGTTACACCGCGCTTGTTGGTCGGGGCAACCGGGCGCATCATGGTCGATGACGGGATCGGGCTGGTGCTGCGGGATGCTCCTTCGACCACCTCTCAGGTGATTGTAACTCTGCGCGAAGGGGCGATTTTTACGGCTTTAGAACTGCCAACCTGCGCCGATGGTCTGGTCTGGCTGCGGGTGCGGCTGGCAGATGGGCGCGAAGGGTATCTGGCAGAAGGCGGAGCAGATCGATATTACGTCGAACCTTATGAAGTGGGTATCCACCTTTTTCAGGAAGAGGGTGAGCTGCTCAAACATTATTTTGTAAATTCCCAGGGAACCACCCAATGGTATCCTGCATTACCCCTGCTGCCGCGTTCCGGATTGGGCGCGGATTTATGGCAGTCACCTGAAGCCGCGCTTGCCAATCAGGTTTTGCAAGACCGCCGTGCCAACTGCGCCACGATCCTTCCCCCGGAACTGCCCCCTGACGTGAATGGGCTGATGTTTCAGGATAACCAGCGCCAGTTTTTTTCATCACCAGATGGTGAGAAAATACTGACTTTTCGAGATTACACCATCTCAATTCCGGATTGTGCAAATCAGAAAACTGAGCAGTTCGGCACGAGTTATGTTTCGCTGCTGGACTCCAACGGCGAGCAGGTGATTTTCCCCTATTCACAGCACAGCGATCCCCCATCAACGCCGTTTTGCCAGCCGCCGAATGTCCTTTTTCCAGAGCAGCGCACTTTTGTTGATGAAGTCGTCTGGTCTCCGGATGGGACATATGTGGCTTTGGTGGTGCGCTATCTGCGTGACAGCCAGAATTTCCCCTGTGCGTTTTATCATATTTTTCTGGTGAATGTACAAACGCTGGAACTCTCCTACCTGGATACCGGACGGCGGCTGAACTGGACAGACAGCGGGCGGCGCCTGCTTTATGCGCGTGTGGAACGGACTGATCCAAATGACTTAGGCATAGAGCGCTTGTTCAGTGTGCGCCCTGATGGAAGTGACCGGATCGAAATTCCGCTGCTGCCAGACCTGACCCTGCTGCCCAGTGCCCTGGATGTGCAGCACACGACTCTTCCCTGGGATGCTGCTGGCGAAGGTCTGCTGGTCTGTGTGGGGCGAGTCTACACCTGCAACGAAGTACGTACCTTTTTTCCGATGACGCAAAATGTGTCCCCTGCTCTCACGACCCCGGTTCAGATGGGAACGGATTTGAGCGCTGTATTTTATGTTGCAGGTAATACTGGACTGGTCTGGTTGAGCAGTGACGGGCGCGTGCTCATACAGCTTTTTGAGGAGTCCGTGCAGGAAGTCAATGTCGGGCTGCCAATATTTGAAATCCAACCACTGCCATCCGGAATCGGAGTGCTGCTGCGGTCAGAGGAAGGTCGGTATTTTTACTATGATGTTGCCACAGGAACAGTGACCGAAGTTGGTTTATGATGGATGAGCCAAAATATTAAGAGAAGCTGAATTAGACTTTACATTTCAGGCAATTTCCCCCACAATCGTTAGCTGTTTGCTTGAAGGGGATATTGATGGCGAATCTCTCCACCGCTGTTTTTACGGATAAAACTGGACGCATGTCTAAAACGCTGGCTTATTATGCCTCGTTTATCGGCCTGGGCATGGTAGCCGCTTCATTGGGGCCAACACTGCCGGAACTGGCGGATCAGACCGGCACCCGCCTGGGAGAAATAGGGTTTCTCATTACTGTACGTTCAATGGGGTATTTGTTCGGGTCGCTGGCTTCGGGCCGGCTTTATGATCGTTTCACCGGACATTATCTGTTGATCGGGGCGATGATTATCCTGATGGTCACATTTTTCCTTGTTCCTTCCATCGCTTTTATCTGGCTGCTAACCGGTGTCTTTTTTATCATCGGCCTGGGGGAAGCGTGTCTGGATGTCGGTGGAAATACCCTGCTGTTGTGGACGCATGGTGATAAAGTCGGCCCGTATATGAATGGGTTACATTTCTTCTTTGGTCTGGGAGCTTTTCTCGCGCCCATTGTCGTCGCCCAATCACTCGAATTAACGGATGATATTCAGTGGGCATACTGGATTATTGGCCTTTCGATGCTGCCTTTGGTGTTCATGTTCTCCCGCTTATCCAGTCCAGACATTCGCGCCGCATCTGAAGAAAAAGACACTGCCAAAGCGCAAACCAACACCGTTCTGTTTGGTCTGGCGATCTTGTTTGTGGTGTTGTATGTGGGGGTTGAAATTGGCTTCGGTAACTGGATTTACACTTACGCCACTAAGCTGAACTTGATGGACAAGACCACCGCAGCCTATTTGAATTCAGCGTTCTGGGGAGCGTTTACGGTAGGGCGGTTGCTCAGTGTGCCGGTTTCGATCCGTTATGCGCCGCGCACGATTTTACTTGGGGCGCTGCTGGGCGCTTTTTCCAGTCTGCTGCTGATGCTGGCGGTCAAGGATACCCTCGTCTTGTGGATAGGCGCATTAGGGCTTGGCCTTTCTATCTCGCCGATTTTTGCCACCCTCATTTCGTTTATTGAGCGCCGGATGGTGCTGACAGGGCAGATGACAAGTCTGTTTTTTGTGGGTGCGGGCGCTGGCGCAATGGTTATCCCCTGGGGAATCGGGGCGCTCATGGACTCCCAGGGGGCGGAAATCATGCTGTGGATCATTGCGGTCAATACGCTGCTGCTCCTGGGTGTATACAGTGCGATGCGGGCGTTTTCTCCTAAAGTTTAACGGATATGTTCAAAAATCGCGGCAGGGACGGAAACGCCCGCGAAGTTATCAAATGACAGGTCGCGGAAACGCAGGCCAAGTGCGGTTTTGACCTGTTCAAAAACCGCGACATAGGATGAAAGGATGCGCTTTTTGTCCCGCAATCCTAGCTGCCCCAGTACGTTTTCGATAGCATTTGGCGAGCCTTCGATTTCGATAAAATTTCCGAAAGGCATCTCGTCGAGGACAATTTCGGTATCGGCGTATTCGTAGGTGGTTCTGAATTTTTCATAAATAAGCTGGACTTCCAGCCCCAGTTTGCGGAAAATAGTATCCATAGTGTCAAAGTCGTTGACCTCGGTTTCCAGTTCGAGCAGGGTGCGGGTCTGGTCGGAGATTTGTGGGGCGACACCCTTATAGGTAACCCGTGCGCGGCTGTCCTGCCGCAAACGAAGCAAGCCACCCTGCTGCGCCAGGGTTTGACCAGGAAAATCGTAGCGCAGGTTGCGTTCAAAGATGCGCGTCTTGGTACATACGGCACCGAATGTGATAAGCTGAGTCTGTACAGGGCTCAAGTCCGGGATGTGAATTTTAACTTCAGTTTCCAGTGACATCGATTATGAACCAGATAGATTTTCCTCGTCCCCATGTCTCAAAGCCCAAATGGGGTGTCATCATTGTAACCGGAGTCACAGCGGCAGCGGTGGTGATTTTTGCCGGAATTTTCATCAGCCAGATTTCGCTGGCCTTTGATTCTGATGTAACCTCGTTACCATCTGTTGTGCCAACGGCAACACTGGCTGAACCCAAGGCGGCTTATGCCTTGCAGGTGCAGCACCGTGGCGAATGGGTCATGCATGTGACAGTGACTTCGCCGGGACATGAGCCTCGCAGTTATATGAGTTCTGGCGAAGGCCTAGAAGTCTCGCTGCCCTATTATCAGGCGTCGGCACAGGAAACCGTCAATGTGGAAGGTGAATTCATAGTTTATATAACCTACCCGATTTTTGACGGGACAGGCCGGACTGGTACAGGCAGCCGCCGCTATGGGTCGCACGAGGATTACACAGCAGCCATGAAGTCACATCACTATATGCTTTACGACAAAGACAACAACATCCTGTTCATTCGGGATGAGCAGGAAATGAAACAGTATTATCAGGATGTGCCTGTGACCATCTGGCAGCCGTAATCATCCTGGCCGTGCTGCCAGCCCCCACACATTTTCGCCGAGGGCGAACGTGTCCCCTGTATTCACATCCACCCGCCAGAGCAGGGTGCGCGGGATGTAGTTATTCAGTGCCGGGTCTGTCGGCGAAATATCTGGCGGAAGCTGCCCCGTGTTCAGCGCCTGGATCAACGCCTGGTTGCGTTCCACAACGACGACAAAAATATAGTCGCGGGTGGCGGCGATGGAAGACACGCCGTAAATATCTCCAAAATCTGTAATTTCATCAATTCTTCCGGTAATCAGATTCAATTTCCACAACTGCCCGTAGAAGCTGCGCGTATCCGCCGGATAGGTCACTGTTGGCAGGAGTTGCAGCGGATCAGCCGGAATGCCGCGTGTTACAAAATAGATGGCGCTGTCGTCACTGCTCCAGGTCATGCGCTCAATATCAAACGGGCTGAAGGGAATATCCAGAATATAATCCCGACTGCCAGCGCTGATGAGGTCAATAGTACGAATTAAACCATCGGTCGTGGGGCCGACCAGCCGTGATGCGGTGCTGTTCAGGGCGGCAGGGCCGGGGATAAAACTGGCATCATAAATGTAATTGTCGCCGGTAGTAACATCCAGCACCCCTAACCCCTCGTTCGGAAAGCAGCAGCTATAAAACAGCGACCCGCCATAAGTTGACCATAGATGAGGACGCCCCGCGCCGGGCAGTCCCCCATCGCGGATGTATTTTGCGGCAGCATGACTGACATAAGCTTCGGTTGTGCCTGTCTGATACTCGCCGAGCGTTGCCAGCATTCGCCCACGCCCGCCCTGCATATTAGACATATTTGTTTCTCGCAGGGGGAAACCCACAATGTTTTCAGCAATATCCTGCGGATTTTCAACATCGAGGTTGTAAATGACGCTGCCCTGTCGCGCAAGGGTAACGGTCAGGCCGAATTCACCCGGCAGACGGTTCGCCGCACCCCCCTGGGCGCTGGTGACAAATAGCCCCTCACGGGTGGCCGTGTAAAGCAAAGCGCCATCCGGCGACCAGAACAGATACGCGCCCTGCTTTGGTTGAATTTGCGGACCGGTGTTAATAATGGGTGTACCTTCGATATCCGCCAGCCAGACCGAATCATTCATGACATAGGCGAGCGCAATCGCATCGCTTGTTTGGGCGCTGCTCGGAGGAGGCAGGATCAGTAGAAACAAGGGGAGAAGAAAAATTATTCTCTTCATATGCATTCCTGTTCGTCAATTTCATGAGGCAGGGAAGATGGTTTTGATACGTTTCAGGTAGCGGTCCCGGAGTTTGACCCGTTCAGAGTGTTCGGCTTCTCGGTCTGCAAGTTGGGCGGTCAGATGCACTGCCCACCAGACCTGCCCCAACCGCGAATAGACTGTTGCACGTGGCACAAGAGTCGGGTCGTGGGTCAGGCGTCCAAATTCCCAGCGTATCCAGACCCAGTGAGAAGAGGGGACTTCTTCATAGGCCGGATGAGCACTCCACAGACCCAGTTCCGCCGCCATGTCTCCCCAATCAGCGTCCTCCCAATCCAGGGCCAACAAGTGGTGTCCATCCCAGATAAGGTTGCGCGGGTCTGGGTCACGGCGGCACAGGCCAATTTTGATGGGTAAGTTCCACGTCGGCACCACCTGTTCACGCACCCGCTGCATGAGATGAATCAGGGTTTCGTACAGCGGGTGATTCGCGTCGAGGTTTTGCAGGGTGCGGTCAATCTCATCCATCATATCTCCGGGACTGAAATAACCGTTACCTTGAGATGGGATCAGTTTTTGATAGGGGCCGTAAGGTATTTCACCCGAAGCACCAACAGCGGCCATAAAGCGATGCCACAGGGTTTCATCGTGGACTGCCGGCGCGTGAGTCATCACTGTGCCGTCAATCCAGCCCATCACGCTGAGCTTGTTTTCCGCGAAAAGCGCCAGCGGTTCCGGCCCCAGGTTAATGCCGAATTCACGTAATCCTTGCAGTACAGCAAATTCTCTTTCAGCCTTTGCTCGTTCGGCATAATGTTTGACCGCAACGGCTGGCTGACCTGCTGCCGTACCTTGATAAACCGTATTCTGCTCCCCCTGATGGACAAGAGAAATTTGCCACTCGTTGGGTTCCTGTTCCAGAAGGGCGGCGACCACCGCCTCATAATTAGCGGACAAGCGCTGCCATCTCCGAAATATACGGATGTCCGGCGTAAACACCGTGCTGTTCTTCGGGCAGCAGTGCGGCCAGTGCACACATCACCCGGTCGGTAAATTCCTGGAGCTGTTCTTTGGTCGCACGGGTTGTTTCGGGCAGGCGGTAGGGTCTGCCGATTCTCACCTCCACGCGGGGACGGATTTTCTTCAGAATCAGGTGGGTGTTCACAATCCCGACTGGCAGAATCGGTACCCGCGCTTTGGAAATCAGATACGCGGCACCTTCGTAAGCTTCGCGCAGTTTTCCATCCCGGCTGCGGTGGCCTTCTGGCGCAATCGCAATCGGTTTACCCTCTTTCAGAGTATGCAGCGCGATTTTAAGGGCGTGTCGATCCGGCGAAGCCTGCTCGATCCAGATCGGGGCGGCAAAGGTCTGGATCAAAAAGCCAACAAAGGTTCCCTGATATTTTTTAGCAGCAAAAGCAGGAATATCGGGGTGCGAGAGTGATCCTCCCACCAGACCGTCGAAATGACTGCTGTGATTCGCCGTGAGGATGTAGGGCGGTGCCGGGATATTTTCTTCCCCGATGAGGTTGTAATTGCTGAGAAGATGCAGCACCAGCAGACTCAGTGGGCGCATCCAGCGACTGCCCTGTGGTGTTTGAATTTCGTTTTCACTCATCTTGCAATCATATCCACCACTATAAAATTTGCTTTCAGCGAGACATTCAAAATTTCAAAGTTGGTCTCCTGTTCAAGTGCTGCGACAAATGCAGATCGGACATGGCTGTTCAGGAAGTCAGCCACCTCGGCAATTTTTTCCTGCACCTGGGCGCGGGTGACCTGCGGGCCTTCATAAGTGAAGTCACGCAGCATTAGGGTGACCTGAACAGGGGTTCTATCTGCATCAACCTGTGCCGAAATCTGGCTCGTTTGCCCCAGGAGGGGGTTTTCGATGCCAAACGTTAGGAACAGTGCATCTGGCTCGACAGCAAATACAACCTTCAAGTCGTTCGCCTGGGTCAGGTCTGCGGCCAGCAGGTTTAGCCGGATGGCACCATCCGGTAACGCTTCAATACTGCTGGCGGCTTCGGCAGGGGTCGGGGTCGGCGTAGAGGTAAGGGTGGGCATTGCTGTTGGTGATGGCCGTTGGGTCGAGGTAGTTGTTGGAGTCCAGGTTGGCTGGTCTAAATCCGAAGCAGGCGGGAGCGTGCCAGGAAAAGGGGTTCGGGTCGGGGTGCTGCGCGGAATCGGCGTGAGGGTAGAGGTGGGAATGCGCGGCGCTGTGGTGGGCAGGGGGGAATCTTCCTGCTGGCACGCCGAGACCAGCACCACAAGCAGGAAGAGCGCTACCTTAGTCAGCCAGGGTTTCGACAACGAATCCATCCTCAGTTGGGGTGAATGTCAGAACGGTGAAGCCTTCGTCGAACTGTCCCTCAACACCCGCAACGATGGCCTTGTCAAGTGCGTCCTGAAGAATATCGCTGATCGCATCAAGCACACGATTCGCATAGGCAGCAGTGGGGTCCTGGGCATAAACCGGATTCAGAATATCCACAATGATGCGGCCTGACTCGTTGGTAAAAACCAGGCTGGTACGAATCCCCGCTTCGGCACCAGTATCGGCAGAAACGATGCGGAAACCGAGATAAACGATATTATTTTCAAACTCGACCTGATACGTGGCGGGCACAACCGCATCCCCGAACTGGGGCAGCGCCTGGATATTCAACTGGGTGGCAAAATCTGCATAGGGAATAGTAAAAACAGGCCCCTGGGCAGTAGCTCTGGGGGTTTCGCTCGGCGGCGTCACCGGAATGAGCAGGTTCGAGGTTGCGGTGGGACGTGGTGTAATGGAAGGTGGGCGGGTTTGTGTTGGTTCGCTGGTAGCAACCTGAATGGCAAGGGTTGCTTCTGGGGGCAGGGTATTGGCACGAACCGGCGTATTGGTTGGCCCCGCTGGGGTTGCAGTTGACGGGGTAATATCACTGCTGCTTTCTGTGGTGCTTTCCTCATTATTATCATTGCACGCAGCAAGCAGCAGCCCACTGATTAACACAACTAAAAGTAGGCGTTTCATACGAAATCAGTCCTCATCGTGACAAGAAAAATAGCGCAAACCTCAGGACTGCGCTACCCAGAAAATTTGTGTCGGAAGATAATCATCCGCCTGATACGCGATGTTCGGTGACCCGCCCTGTGGCGAGACCGTGTAAATGGCACTGTCTGACATGGTGAAGGTGGACTCATCGAACACCGATCCGATGAAATAGATCATATCACCGATCCAGACCGCGCTGGTTTTGATTAATCCGGGCATATCCACCAGTTGGCGTGCGCTACCCGTCGCCAGATCCACCACCATCAACTCCGAATTAAAAACTCCCATGCCATCATTCGTTTCCTGGATGACGATGAATTGGCTGCCGTCCGGAGAGAAGGCGTTTTCCAGAATCAGTCCGGCTTCCGAAGGGAAGGTCGCAAGCGGCGTAGGAGCACAACCGCCCTGGATCACACACGATTGTGACAGCGTGCCAACGATGGCTTCATCCTGAGTGTAATAGGCAATCAGAAGGGTCTGGCTGTCGGGTGTCCAGAGCGTATCAATAACCAGTCCCGCATTCCGTGGCCAGAATTCGGTCAAACTATCTGTATAGGCATACAACTGGCGAAAAGTCTGATCATCGCCGACTGCGGTATAGGTTAAAATTGTCCCGTCTGGTGACCAATTTGCATCATAAATCGATGGATGTGTTGCCAGCACCACCGGGTTTGCCCCAATGACATCTGTGAGCACAATGCTCTGTGCTTCCTCGCCATGTTGCAGCCATGTGATCTGACTCCCGGTCGGATTGACAGCGGGACAATGTAGCTGCTGTTCCGCCGCCGCCGCAAAAGGCAAAATGTTGCCGTTGGTCAAATCCACCTGGTACACTTCAGCGTTTCCGCCGGGGGTCTGCGGCTCATAGAGAAACGTATTCCCCAGTCTTTCGGGATGGCAGTTTCCACTGCTTGTAAAACTGGCAAGCCGCGTCTGCTTCCCCGTTGTGACATCTACCCAGACGAAACTTATGCTGCCCGTCTGGGGGTCAATGCTGTTGGTGAAAAGCTGAAAGCCTTCCTGAGCTTGAAGCGGAGCAGCCATGAGGCACAGAATTGATAAGACCAGCAGAATACGTTTCATGAGCTTCTATTCCAGTTCTACGGCCATTGCGACCGCTTCGGATCCGCCGAGACACAGCGCCGCTACCCCGCGTTTGAGGTGGTTTTGCCGCAGCGCGTTTATCAGGGTAATCAGTACCCGCGCCCCACTTGCGCCAATCGGATGCCCCAGCGCAATCGCGCCGCCATAGATGTTGAGTTTTTCTATTGGCAGGGAGTAACCGTCGCGTTTCAGACCTTCCACATCAGCGAGCACCTGCGCCGCGAAGGCTTCGTTGATTTCAAACAGATCAACGTCACTCATCGTCCATCCTGCTTTTTCCAGCACGACCGGAATCGCTTTGACAGGCGCGTAAAACAGCCATGCCGGGTCAACGGCAGCCTGCCCATAAGCCACAATCCGGGCAACTGGGGCGTGACCTCTGCTTTCAGCATAGTCACGGCTGGCAACCACCACCGCAGCAGCCCCATCATTCATGCCAGGGGCGTTGCCTGGGGTCACCCGTCCATCTTTCCGAAAGGCGGGTTTCAGCTTTGCCAATGCTTCGAGCGTGGTATCCGGGCGGATTGCCTCATCTTTATCAATAACTGTTACGTCGCCCTTTTTGCCTTTAATCTCCACCGGAACAACCTCTGCTTTAAAACAGCCGTCGTCAGTGGCTTTTTGGGCTTTCATATGGCTCTGATAAGCGAAGTTATCCATTTCTTCACGGGTGACCTCGAACTGGTCAGCGATGAATTCAGCAGCTTCGCCCATTGACCAGTTACAAAGATGACACCACAGGCCATCATTTTGCAGCGAGTCAAGAATCTGGGCGTGACCATATTTTGACCCCTTACGGCGCTGGGTATCGAGGAAGGGGGTGTTCGACATACTTTCCATGCCGCCTGCCACATACAGATCGCCGTCCTCGGCCTTAATCGCGTTGGCGGCGAGCATCGCCGCCTTCAGACCGCTGCCGCACACTTTATTAATGGTGATTCCGCCGACGTTAGACGGGTAGTCTAATCCAACCCAGACCTGCCGTGCCGGAGCCTGTCCGACACCCGCCTGGACGACATTTCCTAGAATAAGCTCATTCACCTCAGCGGGGTCAATGGCAGCACGTTCAACTGCTGCTTTGATAGCAAAACGTCCTAATTCAACCGCTGTGAGCGACTCAAGACTTCCCAGAAATTTTCCCTGAGCAGTGCGTGCCGTGCTTAAAATCACGGCATCACGCGCATGTTTACCATTGTTCATAGCTATTACGTCCTTTGAACTTGAGATGCCACTTTTAGTATAACCGAGGGTGGACAGATAATTAAAGCAATATTCGATTAATCGCATGGAGCGCAAGTGATGATTCCACATTCCTGGAACTTAGACCCTCAGACGGCCATTGAATTACAGAAAAAGCTCGCCGCCCAGATCATCACCAGCACGCCGCTGGATACAGCGAGAATAAAATTAGTCGCGGGCGTGGATGTCAGTGTAAAAAATGGGATCAGCCGCGCCGCTGTGGCGGTGCTTTCCTTTCCAGAATTATCCCTGGTGGAGGTAGTCACCGCGCAAACTCCCACACCATTCCCATATATTCCCGGTCTGTTGAGCTTCCGGGAAGGAGAAGTGATTCTCGACGCGCATCAGAAATTACAGCATCAGCCGGACATGTACATCTTTGACGGTATGGGGATCATGCACCCACGCCGTTTGGGGATCGCTAGTCATATGGGGCTGTGGCTCAACCGGCCTACCATCGGATGCGGAAAAACGCATTTTGTGGGTTCATATGCCGAACCTGCTCCGGAACGCGGCGCTTATGAACCCGTTAAATATCATGGGGAAATTGTTGGGGTTGTTCTCAGGACAAAAAACCATGTGAAACCCGTCTATATTTCCGTAGGCCATCTCGCTACTTTGGACACCGCGCGGGAACTGGTACTGCAATGTACGACAAAATATCGTCTGCCCGAACCGATCCGCGCTGCTCACCACGCGGCAGGAGATTTTTAGAATTTCTCATGTTGCGTTTACTGTTTTCTGTTCCCGGTAGGTGTTATGATGGACGCTGATAACAAGGAGCAAAATATGGGCGACTACACAGGAGAAGAGCAGAAAATCGGCGTATGGCGGCGAAGTACCCTCACCTGGGGATTCTGGTGGCGGACTCTCACCACATTGGGACTCTATTGGTTGGTTCTCTGGCGGCGTAATCAGATTACTGTGACCACACATCGTGTGATGCAGCGCCGAGGGAATGTGCTGGGCGGCAGCGAAACCGCTATCAGCATCGAAAATATCACTGATATTTCGCTGTCCACACCGCCCCTGGGCGCGATTTTTGGCTATGGCGATATTCGTGTGCAGTCTGCCGGGGCGGATACGGCAGAAATTTCCTTCCAGGGCTTAGGGCGAGTCAAGAAACTGCGAGACGTGTTGTTTGACCTGAAAGACGGGAAAATTGGAGCGGCCACCAAAGAGGTGATGGACAAGGATTAGAATCAGTTGCGCCGGAGATGTCCCCGGCGCTCATGGTTTATTCGCTGTTGTATTTAGTGCATCCTGAGCGTGAGGTATACAGGCGCACCGCCCCAGTCGGCGTGCGGATCGTTATCTGTTATGGGGGTGTCCACCATCTGCTGGATGAAATCTTCCCGGCTCTTGTACAGCCCCTTTTTCACCAGCGCATCAATATGACCGAGCTCTGCTGCCGTCAATTCGACCGTCGCTTTTTGTTTGTTCTGGTTCACTGTGGTCATTACCGCGTTCCCCATGCTCTATAGACAATCATGACATAGAGCAGGATGATTTTCATCCTACTTTAGTCGTATTTTTCCACCTGTTGACCGGACGATAAAGAGGGTACGAAACGTGACTGTAATGAGTGCTAACGAACTTGATCCATATTCATTATTATAGAACAAAATTTCGGATTTGTCAAAAATTGGTTCTATGAAATCATTGGATATCGCACACTAAATCACCTTCCATAATGAAGGTATCAAACTGCTGCTGACTGATACCATTGAGGTAGGTGACAGTATACGTACAGCTCAGGGAATTGCCGCTGCCTTCAACACAAACCGGGTTCGTCAGGAAAGAGGCACCGTTTGAAATCCAGAAATTAGAGAAGGAACCGGGTAAAGAGGATCGCTGACCAGGGCAAACATACTGTGCCGCTCCGCTAACATTTCCTGATCCGATGGCGTTGATGAAACTCTCGGCGTTGTTGGCCGCGTTATTACCCGGTCCGCCATTATTTGCATTAAGGATGAACGCGATAAGAATGGCAGCAGCAACCAGACCAAAGACTCCTATCACGCTGATTCCCAGGAAAAGCAGCAGCCCTGTGTTTCGTTTGGGTTTGGACTGAACGCCGGGCTTGGGGAGGGGGGTACTCCGGCGCACGGTTTCTTTTTGCGTTGGGGATGGTTCAGGCAGCTTACGCACCGAGTCGGGCTTGGGGAGTTTGGCGATTTGCTCAGGGGTCAACTGGTACGCCCCGGTGAAGGCGCTCAGCAGGGCTTCTTGCAGGTACTTAAGTCCGGTGGCGCGGTCTTTACGGAAGTCAATATAGTTGATGCTGATATAGTTCATCGGGATCTGCGTGTCGTGCAGCAGGAGCAGCAGCAGGGGTTTTTCATTAACCAGCGCCCAATCCCACTCGTTTTTGACGTTGCGCGACGACATCGCATCCGGCGACATGACTCCGACCACAATATCTGTATCTTTAAGCGCCTCATCTATGGCATCCGGCCAGTATGCGCCTTTGGGAATGTCGTAAATATCCATCCAGACCTGATAGCCCCATTGCTGGAGTTCTTTACGGATAAATTCGGCAAAATCCACGTTTTCGCGCCGGTAGCTGAGGAATATTTTGGTCATGTCGTGCCTGCTGTGTTTTCGACCATTGTATTAAAATTTGTGGTGAGGGGCAAAATAGGCATATGTGGGGCGCAAAAAGCCGCGCCCCAGCGCAGAAACCATTAAAAAGGCGTGCCTGCGGAATGGGCAGCAGGCTGGTCACCAAGGGCTTCCCATACTTCGAGTTTACTTTTCACGCGCCGGATGACCTCATCCGTAAAATCGCTGGTGGTCGCCTGTCCGCCGAGGTCAGGGGTTTTAATGCCATCATAGACCGCTTCCATGACCGATTCATAGATGGCGCGGCTGGCACGAGTCGCGTTATCTGAACGGACATACCTCAGAAGGGCTGCCCCTGCAAGGATCATCGCCATGGGGTTAGCAATATTTTTACCCATCAAGGTGGGGGCAGTGCCATGAGGCGCTTCGGTCAAGGCCACGCTTACATTGAAGTCATGATCCAGCGCAAAAATGATGGACTCCGCACCCGCAATCGTGCCAAACATCTTCATCACCAGGTCGCTCAGGGTATCCCCGTCCCGATTAAGCATAGGAATAACCAGGGACTCGCCAGAGGCATCCAGCAGCAGCGCGTAAGTAGCGTCAATAAGCTGTGGGTTATAGCGCACATCGGGATAGCGCTGAGCGGCCAGGTCGAGTTCTTCCTTGAACATGCCCTCATAAACCGGGCTGACGGTGTACTTGGGGCCGCCAAAAACAGTGGCTCCGGTGCGGCGTGCATAGCGGAAGGTAAATTCCGCCACAGCGCGGCATACTCGCCGGGAAAGGGGCCGTGTGCTGTAGGCCATTTCATCCAGCCCTTCGCCTTCACGCCATTCCTTCGCGTTATATTCTCCATCAACCGCCATACGGACAACCGCAATGGGCGCGTACACCCCGGCAAAAGGGCGCACCCCAGGAATACGCCGTCCAGTGCGTAAAATAACCTGCCCGCCAATCGCTTCTCGCAGAAGGGCATTCGGGCTGCCCACATCATCCGCGCTGGGAGGGGTGATGGTCGCTGCTTTGATGCCGAGTCCGGTTTGTTTGAGACGTTCCGCCGCATCAAACACGACCTGATTCTTTGTTTTACGGCGGCATTCCAGCGAAAGGTCAAAATTTTCAAAAGTTACGTCACAGCGGCTCACCGCTGGGTCTATCACACGCAGGGCTTCTTCAAGGAGTTCCTGTCCGGTCTCGTCCCCCTGAAGCACAACAATCGTTTTGCTCACTTACAAGCTCCTTAATGTACTTGTGTTATTTTAGGCCAGCGAAGGTCAGTTCTCCAGACTCAGCACGATGCCGTCACTTTGCACGGGAGTCTCTGCATCGGTGATGGGCAAACGCTGAAGTGTTTCGGCGTCATAGAGACCAATCAGCAGCGTATCGGCCTCAAGAGGATGGGGCAGAATGAGATGAGAAACGAGTTTTTCGCCCTCGCGCCATTCCGAAGTGCGATAGTTGATGCCGAAGGGCGGCTGGTCAGCCTGAAGGAGCGGTTCACCCTTTTTCTCATAGTGCAAAAACAAGGTGTAATCGTGCTTGATGTCACCTCGCACCTCCCAATACAGTGTCAATTCAAGTGAATCCGCTTGTGGCGTAGCCTCCAAAGCCTTCAGGGTAAGTGTATCGCCAAATTTTACATTCACCATCGCGGCTGAATCTGGAAGATCATCCCAATTTTCCCCCTTGATGCGAATTTCCTGCAAGACAAGGTCTTGTGTGTCCTGGTTGGTTTGCCAGATGGCCTGGTCATCGAAGACTTTCAGCCGCAGCACGCTGATAGAGGGTGGAACATTGGGATTAAGTTCCAGCCGGACGTTATGCACAATATATTGATCGACAGGCCAGTTTTCCACTGCGAATCCGAGGTTGTAGGTTGAAAGCTGACCATAGATTTGTGTTTGGTCGCGGCTGGTGAGGGTCAGATTCAAACGGGGATTACCGTCCAACAACTGCAAGGCTCGCCAGTAAAGGGTGAGGTTCAAATCGTCTTTGACTTCATTCTGTTTCAGCGTATATCCGATCAATTCCAGCCGGTAGCCGATGCCGGGTTGAAAAAACTGCACTCCAACGGCGGTTTCCATGCCATCGGGTTGGGTCAACGGTTTTTCGGGGCGAAACCAGGTGGTCTGCGGGATGACGTAGGTCTGGTTAACGACCAGCCACAGCAAGGACAAAGCGATGATGGCAAGAGAGAAGCGGTGGTTTTTGTTTTCCTGCCGTCCGGGAGCAGCGGCAGGGGCAAAAAACTGCCAGAGATACAGTCCAGCACATATGAGCAGCCCAAACAGCGTGACCCACATGCTGAGATGCTGGTTGCTTGTGCCGCCATACCAGATGTCCAGGGTATGCTTTCCGGCAGGAATATCAACGGTGGCGAGGCCCTGTTTGCCCTGGGGATAAACCTCGATTTTTTTGCCGTCGAGGGTGGCTTCCCAACCGGGAAAATACATCTGCCGGATTTGCAGGGCAAAGGGAGTCTCCGCCTCAATCTCGAACTTTTCCCCGGTGCGATGACCGGATTTTTCAAGCTGGTGTACCGTCGCACTCTGTGGAATGGAGTCATCCCAGACCTGGAAGAACCAGTCCAGATTTTCATAGAGCGAGTAATCCGGTTGGGCAGCAGGCCGATTTTGGAAATCCGTCCAGCGCGGCAAATATTCGTTTTCACCTGTCATCCCCAACACGCCAATGTCCTCATAACGCTGGGCATCGGCGGCGGTGACTTTGCCTTCAAATGGCGGGAAATAGCCGCCGATGCGGTAAGCGGCGGGCAAAACCGACACGACGATCATCACGATAGCGGCGGCAGCAAGACTCTGCTTCCACTTCGACGAAATCACCTCGACCCAGATGGCTGCTCCCGGCACAATCAGAAAGGCCGTCATCCCAAGCAGTCGCCAGGGAAAAGACAGCCGTTCCGCAAACGGCACGTTTTCCCACACCCATAACGAGGCATCCGTCATGAGGAAAATACAACCGATGAGACCCAGGCTCGCCGCCAGAACATGCCCGCGCTGCCAGCCATTCAGACGATTTTTCGGCCACAGGGCAGTCGCACAACCGACTGCCGCTAAAATGACCTGAACAATGCCGATATTCAGCGGGCGGTAGGGATTGTAGGCCGTGCGATCAAGCATTGGGGTAGGGCCGAGGATTTCGTCCAGACTTTTGAAGTGATTTCGCACGTCAAAGGCGCTGCTGATCGATTGATCCAACCGGGTATACTGCACTTCGGTCACCGAAGGCAGCCAGTAAATAGTGCCAACTACGATTCCCAGCCCGTATGCGGCAGCACATACCACGATTCGACGAACACGGTCAGGATGGTTGTCGCCAGCCAGTGCACCGGATGCTGCCGTGTACAGTCCCGCAAATGGCAGCACATAAAATGCTGTCGGATGATGTGTCAGAATCAGCGCAGCGATGATGAGGGCAGCGGTCGCAGCTTTGCCCGGAGAGGGATTTTTCGCCAGACGGGCTAATCCCCAGAATACCCATGCAACCAGCGCGATTCCTATTAATTGGGATACATTGCCTTGATCCCAGATTTCACGGAAGCGGGTTGGTGCCCAGGTATAGGCCGCTGCTGCCACCAAAGCTGCCGGACGTGAAGCGAAAGTTCGGGCAAAAAGATAGGCGCCAGGGCCACAGAGTAAAACCCCTGCTGCCTGTGCTGCCAGCCAAAGGTGTACCGCGTCGAAATCAAACGTGATGTACAGCGACCCGGCGATGATGTGCCACAGCGGGGTGTAAAAATTATGCAGAGGATAACCAAAACCAGCGTGCAAATGAGGCGCCCAGCGCGGATAGACGCCATTGTTCAGGCTCAACCCTGCGCTGACCAGTCGATGCAAATGCAGCATCGCGTCAGCGGTTGCCGGAAGCCTGCCATTCATAAAGGGCGCGGCAATCGGCAGGGTGAGCATTAATGCCGCCAGCAGCCCCCAATCGAATTTTTGGATGAGAATCTGGAAACGATTTTTCACGCGAGAAGATGATAGGGGGAAAAAGATAAAAACGGTAGGGGCAGACCGTCTGCCCCTGGGACTCCTATAACACTGCAATCAGCATTTCTTCATTTTTTGCCATCTTCTGTACCACCTCCGCGATTTCATTAAAACATCGGTCAACTGCATGTTGCTGTGCTCTGCCGTATAACATGGCTTTGCGTTCCAGCAGTGTGGCAGCTTCGGGAAAACCCGCCTCCAGGAAGAAAGCTGCTGCATCCAGGCTGCGCCGGGCTCCCAAAGGCAGGGAAAAATAGACCAGCATGTCTCGCATTTTTTCCCCACAGCCGCCGTGTAAATCCTCTGCGAAATGCTGCAAGGCTTCGATGCTGTTGTAGAATTTGGGGCCACTGAGGTTCATCTTAAGATTGGTTTTGGCGGCCTCAAGTGTGCGGCTAATCATTTCCTGGCGACTGACTGTTTCAACCTGCCGGAAATGAGAGCGCAGCATATAAGGGCGGCGTCCATAGCCAACGGCGTCAGCCTGCCAGCTCTTCATGAACTTTTCCAGTGCGAGCGACACAAACGGATACTGTTGGCATAGCAGTACGCCCCGTTTCCTGTGTAGCTTATCATCGTATCTGTCCTCTGTGTGATACCATCATTCTGCCTCTTTCCAAGAAGGTAAATCAGCCCATTTTTTGGGGCGGCTGCATGATTCGCGTTATACTATCGTTATCATTATCGGAATTTGCCGATTTTATTGTCGCCCTTCAAATTACCTTCGCTTTTCTGTTACACTTCCCCTGTTGGGAGAGTCTGGGTGTGGTTGAAGTATCTATTGTCATGCCGTGCCTGAACGAGGCAGAAACACTAGCAACGTGCATTCGTAAGGCGCATCACGGGGCGGCAGGTTTGAATTATGAAATCATCGTGGCTGATAATGGCAGTACCGATGGCTCTCAGAACATTGCTCGGAGTGAAGGGGCGCGGGTGGTGGATGTCCCTGTGCGCGGGTATGGGGCGGCGCTGCGGGCAGGATTCGAGGCCGCACAGGGTCAATATATCCTTATGGGCGACTCAGACGACAGCTACGATTTTTCCGTAATCCTGCCGTTTGTTGAAAAACTGCGCGAAGGCTATCAACTGGTCATGGGAACCCGCATGAAGGGCAAAATCAAACCTGGCGCGATGCCCTTTTTACACCAGTATCTCGGCAATCCCGTGCTGACCTTTCTTGGCAATTTATTTTTTGGCTGCGGGTTAAGTGATTTTCACTGCGGGCTGCGAGCGTTTGAGCGTGAGCCCATGTTAGCCCTGAATCTCAAAACGGATGGGATGGAATTTGCCAGCGAGATGGTGATTAAGGCCACCCTTGCGAACCTGAAGCGGACGGAAATTCCGATTACCTTGTATCCCGATGGACGGAGTCGTCCGCCGCATCTGAGAACCTGGCGGGACGGATGGCGGCATCTGCGGTTTTTGCTGCTCTACAGTCCGCGCTGGTTGTTTTTTTATCCTGGTCTCATCTTAATTGCGGTCGGGCTGGTCGTATCGCTGGCGCTGCTGCCTGCTCCGGTCAAAATTGGGAATGTAGAATTCGATGTGCATACCCTGCTTATTTCTTCGACGCTTTTCGTAGCAGGGGTACAGTTGGCATTCTTAGCGGTGTTTGCCCGTCTGTATGCGTCTCGTGCTGGCCTCCTGCCGCGCCGAGATTGGTTAGAAGATCTGATTGAGCGCTTTTCTCTGGAAGTTGGCCTGGTGACCGGTCTCATTTTAACCCTGACTGGGCTGATTCTGTTTGGCATCGGCGCGGGAATCTGGGTTCGCAATGATTTTGGTGAACTGAACTACCAGGAAACTTTGCGGATTGTAATCCCTGGTACGGCGTTTGTGTTGGTGGGCTTACAGGTATTTTTCTACAGCTTTCTGATTTCTCTGCTGAGTATACGCTGATTCATTTGAGCTGACGCCGGGTGGCCTTAGTGATGACATTCAGACCATAACAAAGGAGTATTTTCTCCCAACAAACCCCATCGCAGGTGATATAATAAGGGTAGCCAAAAGGACCTGAACATGAAGAATAAGATTGTCAAAAATTGGATGACAAAAGACCCCGTAACCATTGGGCCGGACGCCACACTGCCCGAAGTACATGAAAAAATGAAAGAATATGGCATCCGTCGGCTGCCTGTGGTGGATGAAGAAGATACTCTGCTGGGGATAATTTCTCTGAGTGATGTTCAGGAAGCTGAACCCTCTGACGCAAAAGCCCTCAACATTTATGAGCTTACCTATCTTTTGTCCAAAATCAAAGTCGGGCGGCTGATGAAAAAAGATGTGATTACCGTGACCCCAGACACGAGCATTGCCGACTGCGCGAAACTCATGATGGAAAAGAAAATTGGCGGTCTGCCCGTCGTCGAAAATGGTAAAGTGGTGGGTATTATTACCGAAAGTGATATTTTCCGGCTGGTCGTCAAAGAATACACGGAATGATGTACGGCTAATCATGTGAGT
Source organism: Anaerolineae bacterium (assembly GCA_008933735.1). GTDB lineage: Bacteria > Chloroflexota > Anaerolineae > Aggregatilineales > J027 > SB15. The sequence continues at coordinate 49,163 of WBUL01000005.1, forward strand.
CATCCCTTGTTAATGGGATGACTCGGAGCCACTCACTCTACAGGTGGATCACGCCTGCACCCACGTATACGGATTTCCCGCCGATTCTCACACCGGAAATGTTTCCTTTTTCAACCTCTACCTCAATCTGGATCAAGCTGGGACGCCCCATTTCAAAACCCTGCTCGCAAATGATCTTTCGCGCATTTTCGGTTTTCACGATGCCATACTTAACCAGATAACCGCCCAGGGGCCCACAGGCTGCACCGGTAGCCGGGTCTTCGGGGATGCCAAGTGCCGGAGCAAACATGCGTGCATGTACCGTTGAAGTTGGCTGTACCGTTTCGGTTGTGAAGACAAAGACATGCTTATCTCGAAGGACTTTTTCCCAGGTATCCTGGCGCAGCCTGACCTGCTGAAGGGTTGCCAGATCCTTCACGACGATATACATGAAGGGTACACCTGCTGAAACAAATTCCACCGGATAATCGGGGTGCAGGCCGGATTCATTAATCGACAGCATTTCGGCGATGGCATTCCGGTCATCGTAGACCGGACCAAATTGAGGAAGCGGTTGGGTCATTTTGACGACACCGTTTTCATCTATGTGAACAGGTATCACGCCGACTCCCTCTTCTAACCGCGAGTTACCCACCTGGATTTTGTTTTCGTGGAAGAGGAGGTAGGTGGTGCCCACTGTGGGATGCCCCGCGATAGGGACTTCCTGTGCAGGGGTAAAAATCCGCAGCTTAAAGTGATTGGCTTTGTCTTCTGGAGGCAGTACAAACACGGTTTCCGAGAGATTAAGCTCCCTGGCAATGGTCTGCATGAGATTTTCAGGAACCTCGTGCCCGTCCAGGAAAACTGCAAGCTGGTTGCCGCCGAATTTTTGATCCGTGAATACATCGAGCAGATGATAATGGAGCTTGGTCATGTTGGATGTCCTCTGCTTTGCGCTTTCATAGTAATGGGATCATGACTTTTGGGTAACAGACCAACCATGACCATAACCTTAAATTTTTGTGATTTGCCGGTTTCTTAATAGAAAAATCATAGAAATAGACTATCTTTTTGAAGAATCACATTGGATTCGATAACATTAAATGATGCTACTCGATGCAGTACATGAAGAAAGGATTTTAGCCTTGTTAAGAAGACTTGGTGTTTTAGCTGTTGTCCTTCTGGTTGTGGTTGCCGCCCTTCCCGGCGTCAGCGCCCAGGAAGGAAAGACCTTCATTTTTGGGTCCGAAGGTAACCCCGTCAATCTCGACCCGGCGGTGGTAACCGACGGGATTTCCTTCCGTGTTGCCCGTCAGGGCTGCGAAAACCTGCTGGAATTTGAAGCCGGCACGACCAACCCCGGTCCTGGCCTGGCGAGAAGCTGGGAAGTTTCGGATGATGGTTTGACCTGGACACTCCAACTGGTCGAAGGCGCAACCTTCCATGACGGCACGCCCTTCAATGCGGAAGCAGTGGTGTGGAACTTTGATCGCTGGCGTCTGACCGATCACCCACAGCACTTCCCTGAGGCAGTGTTTGAATATTACGAAGCCCAGTTTGGTGGTTTTGATGATGCCTCCATTATCACCAGTGTAGAAGCCACTGGGGAATATGAAGTAACCATCAACCTGCGTGAACCGATGGGTGCATTTTTGAACAACCTGGCGATGGATATGTTTGCGATTGCCAGCCCCGCTGCCGTTGAAGCGGCAGGCCCGGCCTATGGTACCCCTGAAGTAGGTTACGTCTGCACTGGCCCGTATAAGTTTGTCGAGTGGGTCAATGACGATCATGTCACCCTGGAACTGAACGAAAATTACTGGGGTGAAATGCCAGGCAATGTCAGCACCATTATTCTGCGGATCATCCCCGATACAGCGGCACGTCTCGCGGCGCTTCAGGCTGGCGAAATTGACGCCTACGAACGTCCAGCTCTGGAAGATATTGATGTGATTAACGCCACCGATGGACTGCGCGTGGAACTGCGCCCGTCATTCAACACGCTCTATCTGGCGTTCAACTATCGCATTAAAGAATTCCGTGATCCGCTGGTGCGTAAGGCCATCTCGCTGGCGATGAATCGGCAGGAAATTGTGGATGCTTTCTATCTGGAGGGCACCAATGTAGCCAACACGATGAATCCTCCCTCCATTGCGATTGGTTTCAATGGGGATGTGGTGACCCCATACGATCCCGACCAGGCCAAAGCGCTGCTGGCGGAAGCTGGTTATCCTGATGGTCTAAGCGAAGTGACCGTGCTGGGTCTGGATGACAGCGGCAATGTCACTGAAGAAGAAGTGGAAAAGATTCCGGTTCGTTTGTACTACATGCCTGTCACCCGTCCGTACAACCCCAACCCTGAAGCCATTGGTACGGCTCAGGTGAGCTATCTGCAAGAAATTGGTATTGATGCTCAACTGGAAACCATTGGTGACTGGGCAGCCTACCTGGATGCTCGTGCGAACGGCGAACTCCTTGGACTGTACCAGCTTGGCTGGACGGGCGATAACGGTGACCCCGACAACTTCATTGGCTACTTCTTCACCGCAGCGGACAACCCAATTCCGCGTGAAGGGTTCTACCAGAACGCCGAAGTTGCTGCCCTCCTGCAACGCGCACGTGTTTCAACCATCGTGGAAGAACGTGATGCGATTTACAAGCAGGTTGAACAGATGATGGCCGATAACGCTGACCGTGTTTACATTGCTCATGGCCCGGTGCCGTTGGCCTTCCGTGACACAGTCGTGACCTATATCGCCAGCCCAACTGGCTCTGAACGCTTCAAGGAAGTTGTAATGAAATAAAAATGTGCTAGCTTTGTACAGGCTGGTCACAAGTATGATGACCCTGTGCCAGTCACAGGGTCATCGCTTTAAAGAAGGTTTAGTGTTTCATGACACAATATTTCATCAGACGATTGTTAGAATCCATTCCGGTTCTTGTGGGTGTCAGTCTCCTTGTTTTTTTGCTGCTTCATCTTATACCTGGTGACCCGGCGGTGGCTCTGCTTGGGGAACGCGCTACCCCGGAGCGTATCGAAGAAGTCCGAGATCAGCTTGGCTTGAATCGCCCGCTTTATGAACAGTACTTTATCTGGATAGGAAAGGCACTCCAGGGTGATTTTGGAGAGACCATCAATGGGCGGATTCCAGTGTCAAAAGAACTTCGTAACCGTTTTCCCGCAACGATTGAACTGGCCGTTACTGCGCTTATTTTTGCGGTGGTTCTGGGCGTTCCAATTGGCATTATTTCGGCGATCCGGCGAAATTCTCTGATCGATACAGTCAGCATGTTTGGAGCGCTGTTCGGGGTATCCATTCCTATTTTTGTGTTAGGACTTCTGTTAATCTTTTTTGTAGGGGTGAGACTCAAACTGCTGCCATTTATTGGGCGGCTTGATCCTGATATTGAACTGGAAAAAATCACCGGCATGTACGTGGTCGATTCCATCCTGACGGGTAATATGAAGGCACTTAAAAATGCACTCGAACATCTGGTCATGCCTGCTTTTGCGCTTTCGACCATCCCGCTCTCGATCATTGCGCGGATCACCCGTTCCGCTATGCTGGAAGTGTTAAATCAGGATTACATTCGGACAGCGCGGGCAAAAGGGCTGCGGTCTTACCGGGTGGTGATGACTCATGCTTTTCGTAACGCCATGCTGCCTGTGATTACCATCATTGGGCTTCAATTAGGGGCCCTGCTTTCCGGGGCAGTGCTGACAGAAACGATCTTTTCCTGGCCTGGGATCGGGAAATGGCTGTTTGAAGCCATCAGCCGCCGCGATTACCCAATTATTCAGGCGACCACCCTGTTAATTGCTGTGATTTATGTGGCTGTCAACCTGGGGGTTGACCTGCTGTACGCGCTGATTGACCCACGTATTCGTTACAGTGGAGCAGAATAAACATGGATACAGTAGCCAAACCCGTTGCTCTCCGGCCCACCTTCCGGGAAATGTCGTCTCGCCGCTGGGAATCGGCCAAAGATTTTCTGAAGCGGCTGTGGCGCAGCCCCAGCGCTCGGCTTGGCGGTCTCCTGGTGATTATTACCGTTAGCTTGTCGATTGCTGTGCCGCTTTTAGATGATTATGATGCCAAGCGAGATAACAATCTGAGTGCTAAATATAAACCCCCAGACTGTGTTTACCAATGGATCGCCGCGAAATTCAGTGATACAAAAGAAGATGACGTTGCCTGGAACGATGTGACCTGTGATTATCCCTTCGGCACGGACATCAACGGGCGTGATATTTTCCGCCGGGTCGGGCATGGCATGTCCGTCTCGCTGCGGGCGGGGGTGTTTTCCGTCGCTATTGCCTTAACGGTCGGTTCGACCATTGGCTTAGTTGCCGGATTCATCAGCGGGTTTCTGGACAGTTTGCTCATGCGAATCATGGATATTGTGCTGGCGTTTCCGTCACTGCTGCTGGCAATCGCGCTGGTATCCATTTTTAAAGAAGGCGGCCTGGAAAAAGGGATGTTTGCCATCGCCGTGACCCAGATTCCACGTTATGCCCGTCTTGCCCGATCCATGTCAATTTCGATTCGCAATCAGGAATATGTCACTGCGGCCCGCAGCATCGGTACTGGAAATGGATCCATGCTGCTGCATCATGTGTTGCCCAACAGTCTTGCCCCGCTGATTGTACAGGCCAGTCTGGGGTTAGGGACAGCCGTGATTGAAACTGCTGCATTGGGTTTCCTGGGGTTGGGGCAGAGACCTCCACACCCCGAACTTGGAAAAATGCTGGCAGAAAGTCAGGTGGGTCTGGCTTCTGGCAAATGGTGGTTGATGTTTTTCCCCGGTATGACCATCATCATGATTGTACTAGGGTTCAACCTGTTGGGTGACGGCCTGCGTGATGTTATGGATCCTCGCCTGAAGAAATAATCCAGCCCTTTCTTAACGTGAAACCAACGAACCTTCTACCAACCTGTAGAAGGTTTTTTGTTGGACTATTGTAGAATGAAAACAGCAAACGACATGGGCTTAGTGCATGGATAATCAACCCCTGACCGGGCAGATTCTGGATGGGTATAACATTGGACGGCTGATCGGTGGTGGTGCAATGGGCGAAGTCTATGAAGCGACCCATGCGACGCTGTCAGAATCAGTTGCCATTAAAATCCTCCGTAAAGAATTTGCCAGCAACGAAAATTTCCGTTTGCGGTTTGAGCGCGAAATCCGTCTGATGAAATCGCTCCGGCATGACAACATCATTCCGATTTACCATCATGGTCGGGCAGGAGACCATCTTTACTTTACAATGAAGCTGATTCAAGGGCCGACCTTGTTCAATATGATGCAGCATCAATACTTCAGCCCCATCTCTGCGTGGGAGATTCTGCGCCCGATCTCCGAAGGGCTGGCTTACGGTCATGGGATGGGCATTATTCATCGGGATGTTAAGCCGAGCAATATTTTTGTGGAGTATCGAGAGGGCAAACTGCATGTGTATCTGGGGGATTATGGGTTAGGCAAAGCGCCGGATGTGGATGATACGCTGACCCATTTTGGCGTCCCAATTGGGACGCCAGAATATATGGCTCCGGAAGCGGCGTTAGGCGATAAACCCGATTTCCGCGCGGATATTTACAGTTTGTGTGTTGTGACATATGAAATGCTGCTGGGGCGTCTGCCTTTTAGAATCGACTCGAATCAGCCCAAAGTGCTGGCACATGTCAATTTTTCTCCGCTGGCACCTTCCTATTTTCGGTCTGACTTCCCTCGTGGCCTGGAACAGGTTATCATGCGCGGGCTGGAAAAATATAAGGACAACCGTCACCCTTCAGTGATGTATTTCGGCAACGAATACTATCGGGTGCTGCTGGAACTCTCAGAAGAGGAGCGTAATACCCTGTACAGTGTACAGGCGGCGCGGTTTGGTTAGGATTCTTCACTGCTGAAATCAGGTTGCAAGCGCAGTACCGCGCTGTCGTCGCCGCGAATTATGTTGGTATCCCACATCATGTCATGATAGGCGACGGTGCGCCACAGGTCAATCATATCAGCATAATGTTCGCTGGCGGGGTGCCCACTTTGCCCTGTCGTGTGTACCCCCCGGCTGTTATCAAAGTTGCCCAGGTCGATAATCATCCGATAGCTGGGAAGGGTGATCACTTCGTAGCGATTTACTTTGGAGGTGCTCCAAACCGTTGCATTGAGTGTGTCGATACTGCCACCTGTTCCTTCCGGCCCCCGATTAACCACTTCCTCAATCCCAACAATGCCGATACTGCCGACCGGGAGACTGACAAAGTGTGCGCGATGAAGTTCATCCCAGCGCCAGCTATCGCGGAGTACGCCGAATTCTTCTTCGGCTTCCTCAATCGCCCACAGGAAGGTTTCTCGCAGAATGATGTCGCGGGTTTCGGTAGTTTCTGGTGTGTCAGTATTATCCCACCAGAGATTGTCGGGGTCGTCCAGCAAGTTCAGAAGTGCATAGCGCTGAACAGATGAACCGCTGGGCTCGGATTCCAACTGATCGCCAAACAGCACATCATTTAACCGCACCCACCATACGGCGACCAGAACAGCCTGTGGGTTATCCATTTCGTGCCGGAAATTCCAGTCGGCCAGCCAGTTTTGATATTCCTGCAACTTAGTCTCGTCTGAAACATCCAACCTGAGCAGATGTGAAACGAGTCGCGCGGCAAACTTGTTTTCCGTATCTGCCTGCATCTGAGCGAAGGTATCCGTATTATGGGGGGTGAGAGTCGTCAGCAGTTCTTCTAACCGTCCAGCCTGGGTATTTGGCTGCCAGTAAGGAGCAAATATATAGGTTGCATCTGCACCGAACTGACCGCTGAGTTCCTTTTGCAGCCACGCACTGTATTCAGGGGGGACACTGGGCTGACTCGCAACACCGATCCGTCCCTGAACCGGGTTATAAACGCTGGGTAAATAGTCGAATGGGACGAATCCACGCCATTCATATAGGGTTGTCCATCCAGGCACTGGACTCTGTCCGCTGTGGCCAGCGGCCCGGACAGGAACCATTCCTGCAAGCTGGTAGCCGATGTTGTTTTGCGTATCTGCATACAGGAAATGAAGCGGAGTTCCGCCGTAAAGTTGCAGCGCTGCGCGAAACTCGTCCCAGTTGGTGGCCCGGTTCAAGTCCAGCAGCATTTGTGTCCAATCACCTTGCAAGCCCGGCCAGTGCAGCGCCAGCGCATAAGGCGAATCTTCGTCCTGTTCGCTGATTATCGGTCCCCAGTCTGTCATATAAACGGGCCAGGCCAACGATTCATCATCGTTAATCTCGATAGTTTCGGTCAGGATCTGGATGTCCTTCCAGGTACCCTCATATTCGTACTGTGAAGTGTCATGCAGTTTGACCAGATACACATCCTGGGTGTCAATGCCCGTGTTGGTCACTCCCCAGGCAATGTTCTGATTGTGTCCTGCGACAATTAATGGCAGGCCGGGGGCACTGAATCCTACGACATCATACGGGCAGGCAGGTGTGACCTCTATGCAGTGCAGGCCAATTTCATACCACTGTGATGGAATAGAGATGATAGTTTGTGGTGCGTTCGCCAGCAGGGGCTGACCGGAGGCGCTGTTTGCCCCCTGGACGGCCCACGCTGTTGATCCGGGTCCAGCCTGCAAACCGATAAACGATGGATCTTGCAGGTCAATGTCTTCAACCAGACGGGTATTCACCTGGCGGTAATCTACTCCAGGGGGATAATCGGGTGGATTAGGCGGGGCGGTGTAGGTCTGTAGGTCGAACGGCAGATCCTCAGGCTGAATTACTGAATGATTCCAGACCATCTCCGGGAAATAACTGGCAGCCAGTTGCTCATCCAGTGTGCCGTAAATGCGAGCGCGTTCGATTTCCTGACTGAGATTGCCATCCCAGTGCCAATTCATAACCGTCGCCCACGCAAGGCTGTCAATTGGCTGCCAGGTCGCAACCTCGAAGCCGCCGCCTGTCAACCCAAGAATCGTATATTGCATGGCAAGGTCACTCTGGCTGCGTTCGGCGATATAGCGGTTGATGCCCGCCGCATACGCCCGCAGTGTCCGCTTGCCCTCAAGGGACGCATTTCCCCATTGTTCCTCAGCAATGCGAGGCCAACCCACGGTGCGAATCAGTTTGTCAGTCGTCAGGGCAGTTTTATTGCTGCCTAAAATCATGCTGATCTGCCCCCTCCCCAGGTGACGATTAACTTCCATCTGCCACCATCGATCCTGAGCATGGACATATCCCTGGGCGAAAAACAAATCATCCGGGGTGGCAGCGTAAATATGAGGCACACCCCACTCATCCCGATAAATACTGACCGCTTCGCGCAATCCTTCAACACCTACCGCGCCTTTGGTCTGGGGGAGAGGGCGGCGGTACATATAATAACTGAGTGCGGATGTAATAGACCCACAAACCAGCAGGCCTACGATCATCGCTAAAAGCAGGCGGCGTAGCCTCATAAGCTATGATGTTATCACGGATTCCGGCGAAAACTAGCCAGCGATGGTTTGGTCTGGAAATTTCTAACTTGTGCGTAAATCCACTGGAAGCCTGCCGCTGCACACATGCTGTAAGGAATCATGATGGTCATTTTGTGTTGAATCCACTGTGTCGGCCACACCATGAGGAACACCAGGCCAATGACGAGCCACCAGCCAAAATAGGATTTCTGCCGTAGTGACACGATAGCCCCCACCGCTGCAAAGAAAAAGATCATAATGGCGACCCCGCGCCAGAGGGGATGCCGAATTTCCTTCAGCAAATAGTTGTTTGGACGGGTCAACTGCTCAAAGGGATTCGTGTAGGAATGGGTTTCAATCTGATTCTCGGCATAATCCTCGTGATAGGTAAATTGATAGTGAAGTCGTTCCGGGGGGTTAGGCCACAGATAAGGGTTAAAAATGAAAAAAATGACAATTGCAAGCAGTCCCCAAACGATCATTTCCTGAAATTTAGCATGGCGATAGACCAGCGCGTGCAGCACCAGTGCCCCCCCTGACCAGGCATACGGATATTTACAGGCCACTGCCAGCCCGAAAAAAACTGCGGAAAGCACCAGGTAACGGCGCTTGTGGTGGAATTGGCTTTTTAGATAAAAATAGGCCATTAAAGCGGTGCACAGGACAGGCAGTGCTTCCAGATAGGCCACGCTGGTAAAATGTATGTGAATCGGGGTGACCGCCAGCGCGACTCCTGCAATTGGATTCATCAGCGATACCACCAGCAGACTCAGCCCACCAAAAGTGACCGACTGCCAGCGCGAATTCCTCAAACTGTCAGGGGGCAGGGGCGATTTGCGGCTGCGGTAGGTCACCAGGGGAATTTCTTCGAGTTCCTCTTCATCCAGGGTGACGCTGTACAGCAGTTTGACGAGCGGCGGGTGTTCCCGGTTTTGCTCGACGTTGGGGATTTCAGCAAAATCGCCTTTATCTATCAATTCCCGGAAAGCGCGGGCAGGTGACAGATAATCATCCTCATCCCAATCCACTCCTGACACATCGGCTGTATACAACCGCAGGCCAACACCAAAAAACACTACTGCCGCAATGAACAGAATCCGTGAGCGCATTTTCTTTTCCATTTTCAGACAGCCGCTAAATGTGCCTTTTTAGGCGCAAGGCGTCAAGATGGGGATTTACAGCGAGTGACCGGCAGCATGATCCGTAACTGGCTGTCTGATTCTCAGGGTGATGCGCTGCCAGAGCCACCTCAGCCCCGTTGCAGCAGCGAGGGTATAGGGCACAACGATCATCATATTATGCTGAATCCACTGGGTCGGCCAGACCATCAAAAACAGCAGCCCCAGCACCATCCACCAGCCGTAAAATGATTTCTCGTACAGCAGAACGGCTGTACCTGGGATCGCCAGCGCGAATACCAGTTTGCCAAGCGGATTCCAGATTTCGTGTTTAACTTTGCTGGGCAGGTAATAGCGCGGTTCGGTGAGCTGGTCAATCGGCTTTAGGAGCGCATGATTATCTTTTTCAAGCTGGGCATCAGCATAGGCTTCGTGAAAGGTCAACTGGTCATAGACCCGCTCGATCGGATTTTCCCAGATGTAAGGGTTGAGCAGATAAAACACGGCCAGAGCCAACATTCCCCACAGGAAAATATGCTTAAGAGAAAAGGCGCGGTAGACCAGCATGTGCATTACCAGAATCACGCCGATCCACGCATATGGATATTTGCAGGCCACAGCCACCCCCAAGCAGACGCCAGACAGCAAAAAGCGCCGCATATTATGCTCAGCACGAACGTAAAAATAGGCCATCAGCGCAGTGAACAGAGTCGGCATGGCATCAATGTAAGCGGTGCTGCCAAACTGGAAGTGAATCGGGTCAATTGCCAGAAGGAGCGCAGCAAGTGGACTGGTCAGTGCAACAGTGAACAGAGTCAGAACACTGACGGCGATGGTTTGCAGGCGCGAATTTCGCAAACTATGTTCGGGGAGCGGCGTGGTTTTTCCCGGCACGATTTTTGTCGGGATTTCATTCATGTCGCCTTCGTCCAGCGTGAGGCTGAACATCAATTTGACCAACTGCGGATGTTCCCAGGTCACATCGACATCAGGGATTTTATCAAGTTCCCCTTCCTCAATGTGTTCACGCATGACTCGTGCTGGGGCGAGATAGGCGTCCTCGTCCGGACGGGCGGCTACGTTATAAGCAAAGTACAACCGCAGGGTTCCGCCGAGCAGAAGGGCGGTAAAAATCAGGATCGCAATTCTGTATGATTTCATCGTTCACGTTCGGCTTCCAGTGAGGTTAATTATCAGCTTCTCCGGGTTGCCGTCAATAGCGTGTTGCGGTGGTAAAATGCTGAGAGCTTTTGATAGACTCAGACTGCTAAAATCTGATTGTAATCTGGAGCTTTGCATGTCTCGTACTTCGCGCCTCCCCGGTTTTTATCGGAAAAGTCTGGTTGAACGTGCCGCTATCGTGGGGGATTGGGCTGGGCTGTCTCAGGAAGAACAGGCGATATTTTTTGGATTGACGGGGCTCAATACCCAGGATGCCGACCATATGATTGAAAATGCGGTAGGGATTTATGCCTTACCACTGGGAGTCGCCGTCAATTTTCTGATTAATGATCGGGACTATCTGATCCCTATGGTGGTAGAAGAGCCAAGCGTGGTGGCGGCGGTCTCAAATGCTGCGAAGATCATCCGGGAAGGCGGTGGTTTCTACGCAGGTAGTGATGACCCCATTATGATTGGGCAGATCCAGATCATGGATGTTGACAACGTATGGGCTGCTGCTGCACGGGTCATGGCGCACCGCGAGGAACTTTTGCGTGTGGCAAACGACCCAACCCTGACCATTGTGAAACGCGGCGGCGGGGCGCGAGACATCGAAACGCGACCTTTTGAAGACACTGCTGTTGGTTCGATGCTGGTGGTGCATGTCCTGGTGGATGTGCGCGACGCGATGGGGGCAAATGTGATTAATACCATCTGCGAACGGCTTGCCCCCCGGCTTGAGACGATCACGAACGGGCGTGTCAATTTACGCATTTTGAGCAATTATTCTGATCAGCGCATGGCCCATGCGCGGTGTATGATCCCGCCGCACGCGCTGGCAACGGACAGCTATCACGGTGAAGAAGTCATCAAGCTGATGATCGAAGCCGCCGTATTTGCCGAAATTGACCCGTATCGTGCCACGACCCATAACAAAGGCGTCATGAATGGCATTGATGCTGTTGCAATTGCAACCGGGAATGACTGGCGGGCAATTGAGGCCGGTGCTCATGCCTATGTTTGCCGGGGTGGACGTTATACCAGCATGACCCAGTGGTGGCAGGATGAGGAAGGTAATTTGCGCGGCTCCATTCAACTGCCGATGGCAGTAGGAATTGTTGGTGGCGCCACTAAATCTCACCCGACGGCACGAGTCGCCATGAAAATCCTAGCGGTTCAAACCGCCAGGGAACTGGCCGAAGTGATGGTATCAGTAGGGCTGGCACAGAATTTTGCCGCGATCCGGGCACTGGCGACGGAAGGTATTCAACAGGGACACATGACGCTGCACGCTCGCCAGTTAGCGATGGCGGCAGGTGCCACTGGCGACTTAATCAATCAAATTGTTGACATCATGCTGCGCGAAAAAAATATCCGTCTGGAACGCGCAAAGGAATTGGTGAAGGAATTCTCAGGAAAACAGTAGGAGATAGAATGAGCGATAACGGATTCAACCATGCTCGCAGATTATTGAAATCGGAGCGCCCTGTAGGAATTGTCGGTTATGGGGCCTATATTCCCATGTTTCGGCTGCCGGCTGCGGAAGTGGCCCGCGTCTGGACGAACAGCCTGGGGGGCACGCCGGTTACAGAAAAAGCCGTCGCCGGGCCGGATGAGGATGTGATTACCATGTCGATTGAGGCGGCACGAAACGCGCTCCGGCGGGCACAAATTGACCCGACTTTGATTCGTGCGGTGTGGGTCGGGAGTGAATCGCACCCTTATGCGGTAAAACCTACTTCGACCATCGTGGCAGAAAGTATCGGTACCTCCGGTGATATTCAGGCCGCCGATTGGGAATTTGCCTGTAAAGCGGGTACCGAAGCGATGCAGGCGGGCATCGGGTTTGTCGGCAGCAGGATGGCACAGTATGCGTTGAGCATTGGCATGGATACGGCCCAGGGACGCCCCGGTGATGCCCTGGAGTACACAGCCGCAGCAGGCGGCGCAGCATACATTCTGGGGCCAGAAGACGAGAGTCTGGCGGTTTTTCAGGGATCATACAGCTTTGTGACCGACACTCCGGACTTCTGGCGGCGGGCGAATGTGGAGTATCCTTCGCACGGGGATCGGTTTACAGGTGAACCCGCCTATTTCCGGCATACGCTGCAAGCAGGCAGCACCTTGATGGAACTGATGGGTACCACCGCCGCTGATTACGCCTATGCGATTTTCCATCAGCCCAACGTCAAATTCCCACAGCGTGCCGCCAAGATGCTCGGTTTCAATGATGAGCAGATCAAACATGGGCTGCTTTCGGACAAGGTTGGAAATGTGTACGCGGGAAGCAGTATGCTCGGTCTGACCGCTACCCTTGACCGCGCTCAACCGGGAGATCGGATTCTGCTGGTTTCCTATGGCAGCGGAGCAGGGTCAGATGCGTTTGATCTTCTGGTGACCGATAAAATCACCGAACGGGTACGGCTTGCCCCAACGACACAGAGCTATATTGACCGCCGCAAAGAGGTTGACTATGCCCTGTACACACGCTATCGGGGCAAGCTCCTGATGGGATAGAGGATGGAATCGCTGGCGTACTGGTGTGCCAGTTCATGTTTATTTGTGCTGGGTAGTCTTGTCCTGATGTTTGCCTTGCTGCGTTACAGCGGCGGTAAGCGGTACAAAAACCGCCGTTATGCGGAGCTCATGTGGCAGGCGCAGCAGCGGGATACCGACTGGTGGTTAGATATTTAGGGGTGGTCTGTCCCCAGATGTGAAGGAGCAAAAATGCAGGACGTATCAATAGTAGGAATTGGCATGACCCCGGTAGGTGAACACTGGGAGTTGGGCTTGCGTGAACTTTCCCAGCAGGCGATTCAGGCCGCACTGGAGGATGCGGGACTCCGGCTGCAAGATGTCAATGCACTGGTGGTGGGCAATGCCCTGGGAACCTATATTAATAACCAGAGCCATGTTGCTGCTTTGGTCGCGGATTACGCAGGATTGCATGGTGTGGAGGCCTTCCGCGTTGAGGCGATGGATGCGTCGGGCGGTGTGGCCCTGCGGCAGGGAATGCAGATGATTGCCAGCGGCGCGGCAGAAGTTGTCTTGGTGGTCGGGGTAGAAAATGTCACCGATGTGGTCGGCGCCGCACGGCATAATGCGCTGGCAACCGCTCTTGATGCGGAATTTGAGGCGGCACATGGAGTGACTCCGGTGGCCGTCGCAGGTATGATGATGCGTCGCTACATGCACGAGTATGGGGTTGCGCTTAATCAGTTTGAAGGGTTCAGCATCAATGCTCACCTGAATGGCAGCAAAAACCAAAATGCGATGTATCGTAATAAACTCAAGCCCGGTGCGTTTGCGGCTGCACCCGCTGTCGCTGACCCGGTGACCTTGTTCGACAGTGCCCCGGATGCTGATGGGGCATGTGCGCTGGTACTGACGCGGACAGAACGGGCAAAAGACATGATTCCTGTACCCGTGCGGGTTAAGAGCAGTGCGGCGGCAACGGATACATTGGCCGTTCACAGCCGCGAGGATGTGCTCTTCTTACGGGCGGCGAACGTCGCTGCCGGGCGGGCATACCAACTGGCAGGAATCGCCCCAACGGATATTCATCTCCTGGAACTCCACGATGCCTATACTATCCTGACAGCCTTGCAATTAGAAGCGATTGGTTTCGCGGAACGGGGTCGAGGCTGGGGGCTGGCAGTCGATAACAAAATTGGCCTGACGGGTGAACTGCCCATCAGCACGTTTGGCGGCCTCAAGGCACGCGGCAACCCGCTTGGGGCAACGGGTGTGTACCAGGCTGCCGAAGTTGCCCTTCAACTTCGTGGGACTGCGGGCGAAAACCAGGTCCCGAATGCTCGAATTGGCATGGCATTGAATCTGGGCGGGCTGGGAACGACTGCCGTCGCGCATATCCTGGAACGGGTTGACTAACTGCGCTGCATGAAAAAGAGATAAAAAAGGCTCTCAAAGCCTCTCGTGATTGCGGTTTGAGAGGTATTGAGAGTTTTTTGCTGCTAAGATTTTGGCAGCAAACAATCTTTGTGAAAGGAAGAACAAGCACAATGCGCGTGAGTGAGAGTTGGCGCTTGAAAAAACAGCGCTACACCCTGGAAGGCAAAGTCAATGAAGAAACTGGCAAAGTTTCCTTTCCACCACGTCTGGTTGAACCGCGCCAGGTAGAGACGTTTGACTTCAGCAAACCAGCGCAGCCCGAAGCCTACGACTGGCCTGTCAAAGTCTATGAGAAGGTAGGCTCGTAGTGGTGCTTCGTGTACCCAGCAAACAAAAACAGGCTTCGTCCAACCCCTTCGAATTTAGCGGCCTTGGTGAAATATACAGCTTCACAAGGGTGATGGATGCGCCAGAGGGGTTTGAAGAAAGCGCCCCTTATCTTGTAGCCTTGGTGAAATTGGACGAAGGCCCAATGCTAACAGCTCAACTGACAGACATTGCCAGTCCTGAGCAGGTTCAAATAGGGATGCGTGTAGAAATGGTGACCCGCCGCATCCGCACCAACGGCCCAGATGGAATTATCGAATACGGATACAAGTTCCGTCCAGTTCATAGCTAGATGCCGCGCCCGTCACAAACGGGCGTTTTTTTACTGAATTCAGCCTACGGTAATTCAACACTGTTGGTCAGAATCAGCAGCAGCATACTGACAACCAGCACCACACCAAACAGCCCGATTGACAGAAACATTCGCTCGACAGCGGTCATACCAAATAGTTTGTCTTCTTCGACTCGTTCGAGACCCGTCTCGTGACCGATACGGAGATCAAAGTCCTGCTCCTGGGCGATGCGGCGCAGATCGCTAATATCGACTTCCTGCCGTCGGCTTTGTTTTTTCGGTGCCCCTTTATTCGCCATGCTTTCACGCCCTTTTTGTTGTTTTTTTCAAGGATACAATCTGTTGTTAGCAATGGCAACTAGATGCGTTATGATTGAGTGATTAGCCCGATGGGCTAAAGCTGCTAATGAAGGAGAAACCTTACGTGATTGATCTGAGTATTCAATCATCAATTCGTCAGAAAAATATCGATCTGGCGCGTGATAAAAAAATCTTCTTACCCACTTTTGAAATGATGTGCAACCCGGATAAACTGCCTCTCCAGGTGCACGAAGGGCTGAAAAAGATTGGTTTGTGGGACATTAATCCGCTGAATCTGGCGCGGATTACCTGGCGAAATGAGCCTGTCGATGCGGGTGGCGGTTTTGGAGAAGTGAATTTTCTGGAAATTCCTCGCGCTATGACAGGAGTGAGAGCGCGAATTTTTACCCTGGTGGGCAAATGGTTCCCAACGGGTGCACACAAAGTTGGTGCTACGTATGGCTGCCTTGTGCCCCGTCTGGTCACCGGTCAGTTTGATGCCACCAAAGATAAAGCGGTCTGGCCTTCGACGGGGAACTACTGCCGGGGCGGGGCCTATAATTCGGCGCTGCTGGGCTGTGGGTCGATTGCCATTTTGCCTGAGGGTATGAGTGCGGAGCGCTTCGCCTGGTTGAAATCGGTGGCGGGCGAGGTGATTGCGACCTACGGAACGGAAAGCAATGTCAAAGAGATTTTCGATAAGGTGAATGAACTGAGGACGACTCGCAGGGACATTTTTATCTTTGACCAGTTCTCTGAACTTGGCAATCATTTGTGGCATTACGAGGTGACTGGCAGCGCAATTTTGCGGGTTCTGGAACAGGTGATGGGGCCGGATGATCATTTTGCGGGTTTCGTTTCCGCGACGGGGTCAAGCGGCACAATCGGTGCAGGCGATAGGCTGAAAGAGGTGTTCCCGCAAAGCAAAATCGCTGCCAGCGAAGCGTTACAATGCCCTACACTGCTGTATAACGGATTTGGCGAACACCGGATTGAGGGTATCGGGGACAAACATATCCCCTGGATTCACAATATCAAAAATACCGATATGGCTGTCGGAGTGGATGACAACGCGACCATTCATCTCATGCGCTTATTTAATGAATCTGCCGGGCAGGCGTACCTGCTCAAAATGGGGGTGCCGGAAGATTTTATCCCGAAACTAGCACTGTTCGGAATTTCGGGAATTGGGAACATGCTGACCGCGATGAAAATGGCCAAGTACTACGAACTGGAAGAAAACGACATTCTGTTCACCATCAACACCGACTCAATGGAGATGTATAAGAGCCGCGTGGTTGAGGAACAGGAGCGGCATGGCGATTATACCGCTGAAGATGCTGTTGCCGATTATCACCGCTATGTGCTGGGGACGAACATCGAACATGTGCAGGAATTGGGATATTACGACCGTAAGCGAATCCACAATTTGAAGTATTACACCTGGATCGAACAGCAGGGCAAGAATGTCGAAGAACTAAACGCCCAGTGGTATGACCGCACCTACTGGACTGGTCTGCACACACAGACCGCCGAAATAGATGCTCTGATTCATGAGTTCAACGCGCAGGTTGGGCTGTACCGCTAATTTATGTTTTTACCGCCAGTGATGCTGTTCACTGGCGGGTCATCTCAGTCACACCACCAATTTCCCATTCTGCCAGCGCAGTTCCCGGACATCGCGCTGGAGCTCCCCAAGTAATCCATTCATTTGTTGGCGCAGATGGTCGGCAGAACCAGAGGTGTAATAAATCGTTTTTCCTGCCTGATTCTTGTCCGCCAGCAGATGTTTTTCCGTTAGCACACGCTCCACCTGCCGTGCGACAGCGGGCGCAGGATCGATGATGGTGACATTTTCCGTCATGGCGGCTTGCAAGACGGGTTTGAGAAATGAAAAATGGGTGCATCCCAGGACAAGCTGGTCAGCCCTGGCACGGATAATCGGAGACAGCATTTCGCGGACATTCTGGATGTCGGTTTCTGTCCAGGGGTTACCCCGTTCAGCCAGTGTGACCAGTTCCGGGCAGGGTCGGGTGACCACTTTTATATCATGGGCGAAGCGATCCAGCAGACTTGCGTACAGTTGACCCTGAAAGGTGGCCGCCGTTGCAATAACGCCGATCACACCAGACTTTGTATCGCGGGCGGCGGGTTTGATGGCAGGCTCCATACCGACAAACGGCACATCAGGAAACTTCGACCGTAAATAGTACAACGCAGCAGCGCTGGCGGTGTTGCAGGCCAAAACAACTAATTTAACACCTTGCGAGAGAAAGAACCGTGTGATGCCTTCAGTGAATAGCTGGACTTCCGTAAGCGAGCGGGGCCCATAGGGGAGATTGGCCTGGTCAGCCAGAAAAATCAAATGTTCACGAGGCAGGCGTTTCTGGATATCTTGCAGGACAGACAATCCGCCTATCCCGGAATCCAGTACGCCTACCGGCATACCGCCTCGGCAAACTGCTGAAACAGCGCCTGCATTTGCGGATGGAACTCAAATAATTCTTCCGGGTGCCACTGCACCCCGACAAAAAAGCGGGCACCGGGAATCTCCACCCCTTCGATCAATCCGTCCGGGGCATAGGCAAACGGGTGAAGTTCGCGTCCGAGTTCTTTGATCGCCTGATGGTGGATGCTGTTGACTTCAACGAGACCGGTTCCAAGAGAAGGTTTCACCGTTGAGTTGGAGGCCACTTCAACAGTATGCAGCAGCATTTTACGTTCCGCGGCAGTAGAACCTATTCGGTGGGTAATGGATGACTCTGTCTCAGAAGGAATATCCATAATCAGGGTTCCGCCGAACGCGATATTCATCACCTGCTGTCCCCGACAGATTCCAAGTAATGGTTTGTTGTCCTCATACGCCCAGCGAATCAGGTTGATCTCGGTCGTGTCCCGTGCATCTTCGACATCGTAAACTAAATCGCACGAGTCCCGCCCGGAATAGCGTGGGTTTACGTCCCCGCCACCGCTGATCAGGATTCCGTCTACACGCTCATACAGGGAGCGAAGGGCTTCAGGATTCTCAGTGGAAGGCACAAGGACAGGCATGACGCCGCACGCCAGCAAAGCACGGGTATATGCCTGCGGCAGCAGGTGCGTGAGCACCCCTGAGTTCTCACGTATATAACTGGATGTTGTGACCGCAACCAGGGGGGCAATCCCCATAAAGGTTAGCCCTCGCTGCTGGTAGTGGCTTCGGGCTTGGGAACGCGCTTGTAGGCCGCTTTGCTCTTTGGCTTGTTGCGGTTGACAACGCGCTCTTCCTTCAGACGTGCCGATTTACCACTCAGTTCACGCATGTGGTACAGTTGGGCGCGGCGCACTTTATTATGCCGAGTCACTTCGATTTTCTCGATACGTGGGCTCTTGTACAGGAAGGTGCGTTCTACCCCAATCCCGTGACTGGCAATACGGCGTACCGTAAAAGTGCGACTCTGCCCGGTGCCTCGATTCTTCATTACACGCCCGTGAAAAACCTGCACACGACTGCGCCCGCCTTCCACGACGTTAATATGCACGCGAACATCATCGCCTGGATAGATTTCAGGAAAATCCTGGTCAGGATTACGATCCTCAATAGATTCAATCAATGGATGTTTCATGTTTCGCCTCAAAAATAGCGCGGACATGATGCCGCGCTAAAGGTTATTGGATTGGGCATTCTAGCAGAGGCGCGATGTATTTTCAATGTAATTTTTGAGCGGTGTCGTTTGGCATTCGATTTTGCGCTGGAAACACCCTAAAATCAGGATATAGAGCAAAGGATTCTACCGAACTATGTTACGCCAGATTCTACTTTATTTATCACGCGCAGGCTGGGCAAGGAATGTTGCCGTCAATTGGCGGCTGGCACAGCGGGTGGCGCGTCGATTTGTTGCAGGGGAAACGCTGGAAGATGCTGTCCGGGTGGTCAGGGAATTAAATGGCCGGGGTATTCTCGCCACGCTGGACTGCCTGGGGGAAAGTGTCAAAAATGTGGAAGATACCCAGGTTGTTGTGAATGCTTATCAAACAACCCTGAATCGCATCCACACCGAAAAATTGCAGTCCAGTGTGTCCCTCAAGTTAACCCATCTTGGGCTGGACATCAGCGAAGACCTGTGCATTGCAAATTTGCGACATATCCTGGGTACAGCTAAGCAGAATGGGATTCAGCTTACGATTGATATGGAAGACAGTTCATACACTGACACAACCCTTCGTATCTACCGCACCCTGCGTGATGAATATGAATTTGACAATGTGGGCACGGTGATTCAGGCCTATCTCCGCCGCAGCGAGGCTGATATGCAGCAGTTGGCCGCCGAGGGTGCACATGTTCGTCTGTGTAAAGGGGCATATCTTGAACCCCCGGAAGTGGCTTTCGCACACAAATCTGAAGTGGATGCCAATTTCATCAAACTGACCCGCCAGTTCCTGTCCGCCAACGGTACCTCCTATCTGGCAATTGCTACCCACGACGAAAAGATGATTAGCGCGGCGGAAGAGTTCATAGAGCAGAATCAGGTTCCGGCAGACCGCTATGAGTTTCAAATGTTGTATGGGATTCGCGCTGAACGGCAGGCTGACCTGGCGGCAAAAGGATTTAAAATGCGGGTGTATGTGCCCTTTGGTGAGGCCTGGTATCCCTATTTTATGCGGCGTTTAGCTGAACGTCCGGCCAATGTCTGGTTTTTTATCCGAAGTATTTTTCAGCGCTGATGTTCATTCGGATGCTTCAGGCGTGCTGGTGGGGCGGGGGAAAGGCTGGTCGTCCGGTATCCAGACTTCAAGACTTTCGAGGCGGCAGGTGGCAGGAATTTCTTCCGCGTAACAGTAAAACGCGATGCGCCCATTGTTATACGCATCGTCATTGACGCTGGCGATTGCAGTGCCGTTGATAAACAGGGTGTATTCGTTTCCGTTCAGGTGCACTTCAACCAGATTTGCCTGCCCGCCGGGATTAATCGCTGCGGCGGCTGTCCAGGGGATCAGCTCAATATCGCGGTTCTGGTAGCGCATAATGCGGTACTGACCGAGGTGGTTCAGCGCAAAAGACAGAAAATGATTGCCATCCAGATAATGCAGCCAGAGGCCCAGACTGCCGATGGTGCCTGGCTGCACCAGCCGAATCCGGGCTCGGACAATGTAATCATCAAAAAACAGATCCTGGATGCTGCCCCAGGAAATCACTGATTGGGTTTCTTCATCCAGTTTCAGCAAATCCACTTCGTAGGACAGGTTATTGAGTTCGACAACATATTCCTCCTCCCGATCCACAAACCATCGGAGCTCGCTCCGATTCCCCGCAAATGTTTCATCAATGACTTTGCGATAGCCAGGGTAGCTGTCAAGAGGTGTAGGGGTGAGGGCATCAGGTGAATTTGTGGCCGTGGTTTCGCTGCGACTCAGGGTGTAATTTAACTGAAATCCTCCGTCGGGTGACCCAAGATGGTGTGCCCCTATGTCCTGCGACGGGGATAAGGTGATCGCGGTTTCCCCGACAATTTCAATTTCCCCGAACCATTGCAGCATCGCATGATCGGCGCTGGCGACGACCGCTGCTGAGGGCGACCGCGCTGGTAGAATCCCGCCGGCGAACAAACGGTTAAAGACCGTTGCCAGTTCTGCTGTGATTTCTGACATGCCGATTTTTTCCGCCACCGGGTAGGCTTGATGACGTAGCGCCAGCACCCATAACCCGACAGTTGCGGCTGAGGTTTCCAGTTGAAGTGGGTACTCTCCCAGATCAAAGGTCGTATCTGCAACTCCCGGCTGATTGGAAGGATACAGCACATACGCGACATTGCCCCGCCCATCGGCCAGCACCGCCAGAACCTGCGTTTCCGCAGAGTCCGCCAGCAGTACCAACTCATTCAACGTAACGGTCAGCAGATTTTCGCCGGAAAGCGCCGTGTAGACTGCTTCGTGTTCCTGCGGACGGGTTGGCGTTGCAGTAGGGCGGGCCGTGTCCTCAAACGCGGAACACGCCGCCAGACCGCATGTAAGCAGAATTAAGCACCAGAGGTTTCGCATGAGAGGATTATACAGGACTGTCAGTCAAAAATTAAATCCGTTACAATTCGCGCCGCTATGAAACGACTTTTCTTTTTTGTCGCCCTGGGTGTTGGCGCTGGTGGGGCGCTGCCATTGTTTTCGGACGCCGGATTTTTGACGACCCGTGCTGGTGGCGACAGCCCATTTAATCTGTTCCGCCTGCATCAGCTTTATACAGCCCTGCAAGATGGAGTTTTTCCGGTACGCTGGATGCCGGATGCGGTTTTTGGGTTGGGTTATCCGTTTTTTAATTTTTACGCCGCGCTGCCGTATTATTTCGCGGCGGCTTTTAAAGCGATGGGTTTTTCCTATGTGCTGAGTCTGAAACTGGTTGTGCTGTTTGGCTTCATGGTTGCATCGGGCGGCATGTACGGTTGGATGAAAGCCATCACAAAGCATGAGCATACGGCGCTGCTGGCTGCCGCCGCTTACACCTTTGCTCCATATCATTTAGTGAACATTTATGTTCGTGGTGATTCGCTCAGCGAGTTCTGGGCGATGGCCTGGTATCCCGTGATCCTGTGGGCGATGCACGCCGCCGCACAGAATCCGACTCGCCGCCATATTGCCGGAGTCGCGCTGGCGTATGGGGCATTGGTTGTGACCCACAATATCTCCGCGCTGATTTTTTCCCCATTTGTTGTGTTATATGGCTGCCTGCTGGTGTTCCAATCCGGAACACGGCTTAAAACGCTGCTTGTTGTGGGTGGATCAGGGGTGTTGGGTCTGGCGCTGGCTGCCTGGTTCTGGATTCCTGCAATTACGGAACAGGACACGGTTCAACTGGAAGACCAGACGACAGGTTATTTTTTCTACGGCAACCACTTCCTTGAAGAAAATCTCATTCAAGGGGAGTTTGCTCACGATTACAATGCGGTTGGCACGGCTGCGAATCCATTCAGCATGGGCCTGACACAGGCAGTATTGATCGGGGGTGGGCTGCTGGCGCTGTTGATTCATCTGCTGAAAAAACGTCAGTGGTGGCAGGATGGTTTCTTGCTGGTTGGTCTGCTTTTAACAACCTTCATGATGACGCCCAGTTCGCAAAGAGTCTGGGAATTGCTGCCCCTGCTTCCATTAGTGCAGTTCCCCTGGCGGTTTCTGGCGATTCAGGCGCTTTTTGGGGGGGCGGTGATTGGCTTCCTGGTCAATTTTTCTTCTTTGTACGGGGTATCGAGGGCGGGTCTGTTCATCTCAGGAATTCTGGGTGTCATTCTGGCTGCTGCCGCGCTCGGAAGGCTCAAAACCGATTTTATGCCAATCACCGATCAAGATGTAACTGTTGAGCGTTTGTACTGGTATGAATCCTTTACGGGTAACCTCGGTACGACAATCCGGGCGGAGTACTTGCCTGTAAGCGCGACTCCCCGTCCAACGACTTCAGATTATCTGCTTCAGCGTCCGCCGCACGCGAAGTTTTTGTCGGGGACAGGAGCTGGTCAGCAAACGCGGCACAGTGCGTCTCGTCAGACATGGGATATTGACGTGACCAGCGACCACGCCCAGATAACACTGCCCCTGCTGTACTGGCCGGGCTGGAAAGTTATGGACAGCGGCGAGGAAATAAGTGTCAGTGCGGTAGAGGGTCTGGGTACAATTCAAGTTGACCTCCCACAGGGGCGGCATACCCTTGAACTCAAGTTTACCCGCACACCCCGCCGCCTTCTGGCAGAACTCGTCTCTCTGGCAGCGCTGATCACAGTGGCCGTTGTATCCGCCCCAAAGCGCCCCATTGCTGTCAATTTTTCCGGCCAGGAAATCGAAAAAGTGGCGGTGGTGCTGGCAGTGTTTTTTCTGGTCTTCGTGGCATTGCGTGTCACTACCGAGGATTCTGACACCCCCCACATCATCAGCGCAGATTTTGCCCAATCAAGCTACTTTCATTCCAACGATATTCCTTATGAAAACGGCATGAGTCTGAAAAGCGTGGATTACCGCCTGGACGGATCAGAGTTTTTTTACAATTTTGTGTGGGGCAACCCTCAAGTAGTGACTGGTCGTCTGGATATTGCCTCCCCTTTGCCCGTGTATTTTCTCGGTGGTCCGATCTTTCCGGTAGCGATTGAAGCGTTGGAGTCAGGTGAGCTGGGCGGCAGCAAAACACTTCGCAACATGACACCGGGGGTATATTTTCCGCGTTTGCTGTTGTTTGAGCCGGAGCGTGCCACCACTCAGGATACGCCGCGCATCAGCCCACTAACCCATCATGGCGTGGGGCGAGGAGATATTTATCTGGCGCCTGTAATTGTGCGCCCAAACGCTAGAGTCGTGGAAAATTCAGAGCAGAGCGTGACTCTGGGGACACTGAAACTGCTGGCAGCAACCACGCGCGGCGACTCAGAATACCTGCATATTGTTCTGTGGTGGGAAACGCTGGCAGAAGTGCCGATGAATTACGGCGTTGACGTACAGATGCTGGATGTCAACGGGACACAGTGGGCACGCTTCAATGCATTGGTCGGTGGGGCGGGGATGTACCCTACTTCCTTGTGGCGGGCGGGAGAAATTATTCCGGACAATTACCGCCTGCCGCTGCCTTATGGCATTCCGCCAGGAGAATATCAACTGCGTCTCAATCTCTATCATCCTGTGACGCTGGAATCCTTGTATCAGGCGGATATTCCGGCGGTGCAGCAAACGTATGTTTCTGAATATACCTGCCCCCTGCCGCAGAACAGCCCCTATCACGATAACCTGCGAGTGAATGAATTGATTGTGTCGGCCAGTGTAAAAGTGGGGGGAAAATTGGCTGTGGATATGGTGTGGAGTGCCGCCACGCCGCCGCAGGACAATTATCAACTAGTATGGACGCTGCGAAATGAAGCCGGGACAGCCTGGGAAAATCAGACCACTCTCGCGCCTGGCTCAGAAGCGACTGCCTGGCGAACAGATAGTGAATGCGGCGCTTATATCTGGGCCTACCATCGCATGGACATACCCGAATCCCTTGTGCCCGGTGTATATACACTGACGATGCAGCTTCTTTCCGAAAATGGTAGCCCGCTGGTTGATATTTTTGAAGCGGCGCAGGTTGAGGTCACGCCATGAAAGTGCGCCTGCGTGCCATTCTGGGGATTCTCTGTGGATTAACGCTGGCTCGCCTCTGGGTTGATTTTTTTGCCCCGGATTGGCTGGCGGTTCTGGTTTTTGCAGGAGGCGTTGCCCTCGGTTGGCATTGGCCACGCCCACGCTGGACATTTTTCGGCCTGCTTATTTATCTGGCTAGCCCATTTCCACTGCCCCATCTGGCGATCATGGGGGTTTCACTGGCGGCGATGGGATGGATCATTCCCTTTTCAGAGATGGTGGGTCGAGGATTTAGCGGCGGCGGCACTTTTTTCCTGTTTATATTGACGCTTTCCCCTGGGCTTCTACCCGCCGACGCAGGTGAATTTCAGGTGGTGGCGGCGGAATGGGGGGTCGCGCATCCGCCCGGTTATCCTCTCTACACGCTGCTGGCAGGTTTCACCGCACATCTTGTCCCATTGGGAACGATGGCCTGGCGGGTGAATCTGTTTTCGGCGCTGGTCGGTGCCGCCACAGTCTCGGTAGTGGCATCTATGGTTCAGCGGGAAACGGGTAAATACTGGGCAGGATTGCTGGCAGGGCTCACGCTGGCGGTCAGCACGACATTCTGGATGACTTCCACCCAGGCGAGCATCCGACCCATGTCGGCATTCTTTACAGCACTGATGGCCGAAGCGGTTCTGGCGTATCGTACTGGTTCAACACGGCAGCAGAGGGCCGCGTTGATTCGTTTTGGAATCGCTGCCGGATTGGGGGTGACCCATCACGGCTCACTGCTTTTTATCGGGCTGGCACTCGGTATTTTTGTCGTTAATCTCAAAAACCGGAAACAATGGCCGCTGCTGTTCGGTGCGGCGCTGGTTGGGGTTTTGCCCTGGCTGTATCTGGTAATCCGCGCTGATGGTTTCCTTGCCCCCATTAACTTAGATACATGGGACGGATTCTGGAATCATGTGCTGGCGCGGGGTTTCGCCAGTGATATGTTTGCTTATATTGACCCGTCCTACTGGTCAGAGCGCTTCCAGGTGATGACCCAGGTAATCCTATTGCAGTGGCATGTCTGGATCGTAGTGCTGGCGATGATCAGTCTGGTATGGACATTATGGCAGGATAAACGCTCCGGGTTGGCGCTGGGTCTCGCCTTTTTGACTCATACCCTCGTTGTCGGCACATACCGCGCTCCCCAAACGGTCGAATATGCCGTGCCCACCTATGTGATTTTAGCTGTTTCTATCGGCTGTTTTGTGGGAGGAATGCGAACTAAGTCACAACAACTGATTCTTGGAGCGCTGGTTTTAGGCGGGATTCTGTTCAGTTTTCAAACCGGATGGGTAACGATACGGCGTCTGGCAGTCCGGGAGGAAGCCCGTGACTCCGCGCTGGCGACGCTGGCACAATCTCCGGACGGGGGACTCATTCTGGCAAACTGGCATCGTGCCACCCCATTGTGGTATTTGCAGCGTGTCGAAAATCAACGCCAGGATGTCGAAATTCGATACGTGAATCCGGAAGGCAGTCTCACGCCTATGCAGCGCTGGAGGAATCTCATCCAGGAAACCGTTAAGCAGCACCCTGTTGTGGTTACTCAGATTTTTACCGAAGCCTACCGCGATTTACCCTATACCTTTGAAAATGAACGTATTTTGCCTATGCCGAGTCCTATGCTAGCGACAGAAGACGCCCTCGATTTTGGTCCACTTTCCCTGGTTGAGAAGGGAAACTTTGATCAAAGTGCGGCGGCTGGCGAAACCATTCGTATTGAATTGACGTGGAATGTAGCAATTGTTCCCAACGACATTTCGACTTTTGTCCACGTAGGTGCGTCTGACCAACCGCCAATCGCGCAGGTGGATATTCCCCTGCAAATGAACGCGGCGGGCAGTATTCGACAGTTTTACGATCTTCAACTGCCTATCACCGCGCCGCCCGGAGAATGGCCGTTATGGACAGGTGCCTATACATCGGATGGAAATTTGCAGGCGGCGGACGGGCAGAAAAGAATTTTGTTAAGCACACTCCTGATTCATCCCGCCCGGTTTCCTGCCCCTACACAGCATCCCATTTTCCGCGAGATGGGCGCGGCAAGGCTGTACGGATGGGATTATGATGATTCGGTGGCCGGAGACATGCGGTTGTATCTTCACTGGGAACTGCGTGAAGAAGATCAAAACTATGATGTGAGTATTACTGACATAGAGGGTGGCCTCTGGTCAGAGGCCCATGCTGAGACCCGCAATCAAACGGGGTACTGGACGAGCGTTCATCAACTGCCCCCGTCCATCGCTCAAGGCGGGGTGACCGTCAGAATGGATGGTCACGAGATCAGGATTCCGGCGGCAGATGGCGGCGAGCGTTATGTTTTATTTGGTCATGTCGCTGCGCTGGTGGACTGGCAGGTTGATTTTGAAGGTGATGAGGCGGCTGTTACCGTGACCCTGCTGCCGTTCGGGGCGACTTTTGAGGATATTCAGATTCAACTTTCCACCTCTGAGACCTACGATTTCACACCCGTGAGCGGCTCAATCCCGTCGTTTAAGTGGGCATATAATCGTAGATTAACCAGCCGCCAGACTCTTCCAGTTGTTATGCAGGTGCAGGAAATTCGTTTTTTGCTGTATGACGGCTTCACGGGACGAGTAGTGCCCATACTGGACGGGCGGGTTGGCGGTGTTTTATTGACCCTGCCGTGACATAGGGTGTTCGTGCTTGTGCGACGACCTCAAATCCCTATAATTGCGACCCCATGAAGATGACACAAACCGAATGGAAACAATGGGTGCTGGTGGGGGTGCTGCTCCTGGGAGCGGGGCTGCGAATCATCGGGATGGCCTGGGGGCTGCCATACCAGCTTGAACCCGACGAACCCTCTATTTTCATCAATGCATGGGAACGAGCGACGGCAGGGACACCCTCCCTGATGCGGGAGTATCCGCCGCTTTATCCAATCCTGCTCAGTTGGGAACGCCACGCAATTAATCTTGCTTTTGGGGCAGATACGGCCCAGGTGATTTTTTTCTTTTTTGGGCGTTACACCAGTGTCTTAATCAGCGTGCTGGCGCTGGCGATGGCCTATCGGGTGGGTCAAACCATCAGCGGTTTTTACACTGGATTAGCCTTCATGCTGTTCCTGACGGTGGAACCGACTGTCGCGCTGGAAATGGGCTGGATTATCAAAGCGGATAACCCTGCCTGGCTGCTGACCCTGTGCAGTTTATGGGCGGCAGTCCTGGCGCTGCAAAAACGCTCCTGGTTCTGGTTGGGAGCAGCGGCGTTTTCAGGAATACTGGCGACCCTTGCCAAGTACAACATGGCGCTGGTGTTTATTGCGGTTGTGTACGCAGGCTGGTATCTGCTGGTGGGCAGGCGCAAGCTGCTGATGTGGCTCATTCCGGTGCTCATTCTGGTCGGGATTGCCAGCACGCGCACCCTGATTCGCAACACCTGGCAAAGTGATATTACGCCGTATTTTGCTAACTGCCAGTTAGGGGTTGATCTGGCAAATCAGGCTCAGATTGATGAACCGTCGGGGTGCAACCTGTTTTTAACCCTGCAAAAACACATTTATCCTTTTTACCAGCGCGACAATTTCCTTGATGAAAATACGTGGCTGACCTTCCAATATCTTGGGGATGAGATCATCCATATTTTTGGTAGCTGGCGGTTGGTGGTGGGTGGACTCCTGCTGGGGGTGTGGCTGGTCTACGTCTGGAGGGAAGACAAACAGCCCGTCTGGATGTTAACAGTGATGATCCTGAGTTCGCTGCTGCTGTTTTCCATGTTTGAAATTCAACATCCGATTCGCCAGTATTACCTGCTGATTCTGGCATTGGCACTGCTGCTGGCTATCGCGCTGGGCAAAATCGGAGAAAAAAGCAAACCTCTCTATGCCGGGCTGCTGATCCTGCTGTTTGTTCCCTATCTGATGACTGCCGCTGAGCGCCGACTTGATCTGCGTAAAACCGATTCACGCGAAGCCACCGCCAATTACCTGCTGGACAATGCCCCCCCTGGCGCAGCGATTTTAGTTGAATACGACAAGGTAGAATTCACCCAGCAGTATGGTGGTTTTCCACAGTACGACAATTATTTCAATGTGATTGCCTTGCAAAGCATCTATGAAAAGCAAGTCGATCAACTGGCGGAGCAGGGGATCGCGTATGTCGTCCTGGATTCACGTTCGGGCAATCGCGGCGGTTATTATGCCGATCCTGAGCGCTTTCCCGCTGACCAGTATCAATTGGTGGTAGAATTCAGCGGGGATGCCTACGCCGGGCCAGATCGTAAAATTTACCGCACCTTCCGGCCTCAATATGAAACCAACATTCAATTTGACCACGTGGCGACACTGATGGGTTATGACCAGACCCTTGAAGGTCAAACGCTGCGCCTGACCCTGTACTGGCAGTCGCTGGGGCGCGAGATGCCGGATTACAGCGTATTTGTCCATTTTATCGACGCGAAAACAGGCGAACCTGCCCTGACCAGAGATGCTCCCCCCGATCCTAATACGCGGTGGTGGACGGAAAAACAGTGGATTTTTGACCGCCGCGTGCTTTCTTTGGCGGAACTCCCCCCCGGCACCTATTTTATCCGGTTGGGGTTTTATGAACCGGTGTCCGGCCAGCGGATTTTTGTTGAAAACGGCGCGGACTTTATCGACCTTGCCCCGTTTGACCTCCCTGAATAGATTGCCCGTTTCTGCAATTATCGTTATTCTTATAGGGCAGGGAATCAGATGAAACGTATTTTTATCAGCTACTCACGCCGGGACAAATCAATCGCAGATTACATTGCCGCCCAGTTACGGAATCGCGGCGCTGAAGTATTTAGGGATTTTATTCTGTGACTCATATTTTCATCAGCTACAGCCGTCAGGATCAAGGGTATGCACTGCATCTCAAAGCTGCGCTGACCGCCCGCAGTTTGCCGTATTGGATGGACGAGCGCATCGATCCCGGCGACGGCTGGTGGGATGAAATCGACAACGCCATTGCGGGTTGCGCGTGCCTGGTGGTGATTATGACACCGGCAGCCAAGGCCTCCCGCTGGGTGCAGCGCGAGATTCTGCTGGCGGAAGATCGCGGTAAGCCCATTTTCCCCCTGCTGCTGGCGGGTGAGAACTGGTCGCTGTTTGTGGACACCCAGTATGTTGAGGTTGAGGACAGCGCTCTGCCGCCGGATCGTTTTTTTGACCAGCTCGCGCGGCTCGTGCGGGAGGCGCGGGGGGTGCCGATCATCACCGAGGCGGATGTGCTGCCGCACCTGTTACAGCGCGACCTTGCGATCAGCACGATGCAGTCCCACGACGCGCCAATCGCTGACACTCTGCTCAACTCACCGATGCTGATCTGGGGGGTAGGCCCTGTGCTCAAGCGGGGCGCCATCGTCGCCATCTATACCCCCAAAGGGGCGACTTTTCTGCCCCCCGAAGATCGCGGCGCGATTCGTTATTTGTTCGCCGTCGCACAGGATACACAGCCGACCCATGCCGCCGTGCCCTGGAAGCAGTACGTCGCCCTGCACCGCCGGACGGTGCTCGATCATCCCCTCAGCATTGAAGCGCTCAAAACCGAAGATGTCGCCGCCCGCTGGCGGCTGCCTCAGTCCAACTTTCGCGGCGTAGGCCAATTGAACACCCCGCTGGATGCGGCTGCGAAGCAGGTTTTCTGGCAACTGGTGCTGGATCGTAATCCAGAGACCATTCCTGCGATCATCGAACGTCTGCTGACGGACTGACTCTATTGGTGATGAGGTGAGTTCGAGGTTGTGCGCGGGTCTCTGTCCGCTGCGACCTGTATCAGCGCCCGACCACATATCGCGGGGCTGACCACATCGGATAGCGCACACCGCCGCCCGCGATGACACGCTGTTCGCCGGAGGGCAAATCCAGAAAAATCAGTTCGCCGTTGGTATTCACATACACAAGCTGCGGGCTGTCCGGCGACCAACTGATGTCTTTCAACGAGGGGGTCTGGAATTCGCGCTCCGGCAAATTCGGCCACAGTGCCCGCACGGTCAATGTGCCCGCGTCCTGCATAATCACCACCCGGCCTAAATCGTTGTCTACCGGGCTGGCAAGATGCAGGCGTTCAAACTCGTCGGTGATTTCGTTCGGTGCGCCGCCCATGTCGTACCAGATGCGCCGCCCGCTTTGCAGTTGAATATACATGCCCCAGCGTTTGCTGCGGGTTGCCCACACCGGGCCGTTGACAATCGGGTCGTTGGGGGTATCAATCAGGGTAAAAATTGCGCCGGGGCCGCGATACAGCTTTAACTGCGTCTGGCTGGCGAACATGATGGACCCGCTGCCATCGGGCGCGAATTCGGTCACAATGGCGCTGCCGCTTACATCACCGATCACCGAAGCCGCGCCGTTTTGATACAGGACAATCTGACTGCCCTGTGCATACACAAAGCTGTTTCCATCGGTTGACCAGCCGGGAATAGTTGTCGCGCCGGGGGCGCTGAAACTGACTCGCGTCCCATCAGGCCGCAGGACTTCCATCCCGTTGCCCGTGTAAGTCACATACAGCCCATTCCATGATCGGGTAGCCTGCCCGCCGCCGCCAATCGGTTGGGCACCGCCGCCTGTTCCAACGGTGTACATCTGCCCGCCGCTTGTGTAAACGATGGAACTGGGGTAATAAAATCCCCCGCCGTTGGTGGGCGCACCGGAGGCCGACCCGCTAAAGGTAACATTTCCCGTGGTGCTGCCTCCGCTCGATGCGACACTGCCGCTGCTGACGTTTCCGGACGAGGTCGGCGGAACGTACTGAACTGGTGTGGGAATCAGGGTAGGTTGAATAGTGGGCTGCAAGGCGGCGGTTGTCGTGGGACGCTGCCCAACAGCCTGAAATGTGGCCGTCTGCTGTGCATCGCCGATGCGAATCGGGGTGGAAGTACGCGGTTGGACGGTCGGCTCGCCTTTATCTTCGGAACGACTCAGGGTACAGGCCAGACTCGCCAGCAGCATCACAATGATGAACCCAACAGCACGCTTCACCTTGCCATCCTCATTAGAACATACTGTCTATGATAGACGAATCGGGCAGACGTGCAAGATGCGTTGGATGAAAACCGTCACTGTCTGCCAGAATTGTTGTTACAATAGTCACACCGCTCTCATATCAAGGAGAATCATGTTGAACAAGTTCACAATCCTGCTGCTGCTGCTGAGTTTGTTGATTCCTGTAACTGTCTCGGCTCAGGATAGCACCAGCACACCTGTCGAATTGTGTGCGGCAGCCTTTCCCGCCCCCGAACCTGAAACCCGCACGTTTACCCAGGCGGAACAGGTTTTGCAAGAAGGGGTTGATTACCGGGCCATTGTCTGCACCAGCATAGGGCCAATCTACATTGACCTGTATGAAAATCAAACCCCTGCCACAGTGAACAATTTTGTTTTTCTTGCCCAGCAGGGCTACTACAACAACACCAATTTTCATCGTGTTATCCCTGATTTTATGGTGCAGGCTGGTGATCCAACCAACACAGGCACAGGCGGCCCCGGTTACCAGTTTGAGGATGAATTTCTGGATGATCTGGTGTTTGACCGTCCCGGTCTGCTGGCGATGGCGAATGCCGGCCCTGGCACAAATGGCAGCCAGTTTTTTATCACCACTGTACCAACCGACTGGCTGAACGGCGCACATACCATTTTTGGCGAAGTGCTGACCGGTCAGCGTGTGGTAGACAACATCCGCCTGCGTGACCCCCAGCTTGCCTTAAACGAGGGTGAAGCGCTCCACACCGTCATCATTGTTGAAGACCCCACACTCGTATCGGAAGACGAGCCTACCTTTGCTGCTGCAACTATCGATGATGCCAGAACGACGCTTGAAGGCCTGGCGACGAATGTCCCTGTCATTGTGGAGGCGTTTTTCCCCGGTATTTCCGAGGTGCTGGCCTTTGATCTGAATGAAGCCACGGTTTTTGCTCCAGGGGAAATCCAGGGGTTGGTGAGCGAGGCTAATCAAGCAACAGCGGCGCAGTATTTTTCCGACCATAATCACCAGTACAGTACCTTCACCTCTGTCACCAACCGGGATTGCAAGCTGGCGGATTTTCCTGTTCAGGAAATCGGTTATGAACTCGATGCGTATGCCTCGGTCGAAGATGCCAGCGCTGCGCTGGATGACGGTCGCCTGGTTGAAATGTTACAGAATGACGGGTTTGAAGTGACCCCTGCTCAGGAGGTTCCCTTTACCGTGCTTACCCGCACTCTGAAAGGCTGCGATGACAGCGATATGGTAGAAGCCGTTGGACTCTACCAGCAGGAATTTGTGGTGGTCACCGCCAGTATTCTGCTGACTGCGGATAATCAGGATATTGTGGCGCCGCTTCTGAATGAATTTGTCAAGCTGTTTTACTATGAAGCGCTCTATCCGCTTCTCCAACCGCGCGTGACAGGGTAGTGCATGAAATACATCACAACGGTTAACGACGAAAAATACGAGATCGAAATCAACGGTGATGTGGTCATTGTGAACGGCGTTGAACGGAAGGTAGATTTTAAGTCAATGGGTAAACACGATATTTATTCATTGATAATCGATCACCAGTCGTTTGAGGCGGTGGTTGAACAGCGTGACGCTGAACACTATGAAGTGTTGATTATAGGCGATTTATATGAAGTAACGGTGACCGATGAACGCGCTCTGCGGCTCGCCAGCGCAACCAGCAATCTGGCGGCGCCAACAGGTGAGGTGGTTGTCAAATCGCCCATGCCCGGTCTGATTGTCGATGTTCCCGTCAAGGTCGGGCAGCAGGTGAAAAAAGGCCAGACGGTGGTGATTCTGGAGTCAATGAAGATGGAGAACGAACTGAAAGCGCCGCGTGACGGCACGGTTCATCGCATCGAAGTCCAGAGAGGCGCTTCCGTGGAACAGAATCAGGCGCTGGTGTACATTACTTGATGTAAGGTGAAGGCAGACAACTCGCCTGCCGTTTTTCTACCTGAAACGATTAGAATGGACTGTCTATGTGGCAGTCCATGTTTTTATCCGGGCTGAAGCCCTCTGATAAACTCACCGGGTTGATTTTGTCGGCGCTGATGGTTTATATCCTTGCGGGGATTTCCATCGCCCCATTTCATGCTGACGAAGCCGATCATCTGTTCAAATCACAGGATTATGTGGCCTATTTCGTGCTGCTTGATCCTTTTCGGCTCCGTGTAGACCCACCTGTTGAAATCAACAGCGAATCCCATATCCGGCTTTTGACCGGAACTACATCAGCGTATTTCACGGGATTTTTCCTGTGGCATACCGGCGTCAGAAAGTGGCCTTCTGCGTGGTATTACCCGGATAGTGTAAGCGAAAATCGGCTGGCGGGACGCTGGCCGGAAAGCTCCATCCTGAATCGGGGCCGGGCAGTTTCAGGTATTCTGACTGCTTTGAGTGTGATATTAATTCATCGGCTTGGCACGAAAATCGGTGAGCATATCCAACCTTCATCTTCTGGTGGGTGGCTGTCTGCCCTGCTCTTTGCCCTGCATCCGGTGATTCTCCTCAACGGGCGGCGGGTGATGCAGGAAGGGGCACTGATGTTTTTTACGCTGCTGCTGGTCTGGCTGGGAATTCGCACAGCCGAAAATCCATCTCGCAAAAATGGGCTGTTTTTAGGGGTAGGAATTGGGCTGGCTTTTGCCAGCAAACCAACGACACTCTTTGCTATTCTTGGGGTCACCATTGGTGTTGTCGTGTGCAACCATTTTCATTGGAAAAATGCAGCGCCATTAGGGCTTTGTATTTTTGCGGCGGGTCTGGGTTACCTGATGTTGACGCCCGCCATCTGGGGTAACCCACCCGCCCGTTTGATTCTTGCCGCGCAGTTGCGGCAGGAGGTGCTGGAAGGGCAGGCCACCTCCAGTGGGGATGCCTACACAAACTGGACGCAGCGCTGGTCGGCGCTCCTGGTCCAACCCTACCCCGATAAAATCCAGTATTATGAATCGCCCGATTTTGCCAGAGACAGTCAGATTCAGGCCCAGATCAAAAATTATGAACAGAGTCCCTGGCGCGGGATAGGTATTCCAGCATGGATAGGGATGGGATGCGCCCTGGTGGGTTTGATCCGTTTGCTGCCGCCGGGAGATAAAAACGCCAGGATTCAACCGCGTGCTCGTGTCATCTTTTTATGCTGGGGAATAGCTACTGCCTTCGGACTGGGATTGAGCGTGCCGTTGGGCTGGCAGCGTTATTATCTGTCCTGGACTCTGATCTGTGTGCTGTTAGCAGGATTAGGGCTGGACTTTTTACGCCAGTCCGTTCACCCTATCTGGCGCTCTGTGAGTGGGATGTTTCATGCCTGAGTGGTTAACGCCGTTTTTTGTTTATTTTCCAGCCTATGCGCTGTTTTTCCTCGGTGTGGGGATTCCCTGGGCACTGGCCCTGCTGCCGCGTGAGGAATGGCGCAACCGTGTGACCGTTTTCACGGTGGGAATCGCCCTGGGGCCGATCCTTTCGACGACCTGGATGTTTTGCCTCGGCACCTGGGGAACATTCAAAATCGAGCGTGTGCTGACAGGGGTTGTCCTGCTGGTAATTGTTGGAATTACCGCCGCCTGGCTGCGCCGCTATACACCCTACCGTGAAGCGCGTTTGCGCCAGGAACCCTGGACCTCTATCGAAAAAACCCTTGTGGTCATGCTGATTATTGGGTTTGCTGCCCACGTCTGGATTACGATGTACTGGCCTTTTGTTCAGTACGATACCCTGTGGACATTTGGCTATAACCCCCGTGTATTTTTGCTGCAAGAACGCATCCCGGACTGGATTGATTATTATCCTCAGCTTGTGCCCCTGACCTATACTTATGGGCAGCTTTTTACGGGGGAGTTTAATGATCATGTCGCCAGGGCGGCTGTTCCCTGGTTTGTGTTTGCGAGCATCATGATGGCCTATCTGCTGGGATGGCGGGTGTGGGGCAGGCGCTCCATTGGCCTGCTGACTGCCGCTTTATGGATTCTCATGCCGCATTCACTGTATTGGTCGAGTGCGGGAGACTTGGAGCACCCTGTCACTCTGTATTTTACCGGGGCGGTAATTTTTTTCGTACTCGCGTGGCGGTCACATCACTGGCGTTACGCAGTGATCAGCGGGTTGATGTTCGCGGGGGCGGCCTGGACAAAACCAACGGCTGGCGCATTCGCGTTCGGCGCGATTCTGGTGGTCGTGCTGGCTGGGATACGGTTATTTGTTCCCGGACGCTGGCGATCCCAACTGAATATCGTTCCAAATGCGCCCAGCCCTCAGCAGATGTTTCGCCAGAAATTGGTTCTGGCAATGATTGTTGGGCTGTCCAGCCTCCCTATCGGCCTGATGTGGTATATTCGCAATATTTCTTATGACCATGAAGCCATTACCTTCCCGGACGGATACTGGAATGATTTTGCCCAGCGGTCTGGTCAGGAATTTGGCTGGCTGATTCTCATGGCGATTCTGGTGGTGGGTATGGTGACCCATCGGCTGTGGTCGCAAAGAACCACCGCCCATCGCACCCTGGTGATGATCTGGGTTGGTTTAGGGTTATTCCTGGCGGGAACACTGCCCAACGCGCTTAACCCTGATCTACCCTGGGAAGCATATACCCTATGGCGCTGGGTCAATGGCGCACGCCCCGCCGCCGGACGGCTCAACGTACTGGAAATAACCCTGGTCATTGTCGGTCTGGCGATCATGGCCGTGTATTTGCGTGGTACGTGGCTCAAAACTTCTGACCGTGCACGTTCCTCAACACTGCTCACAGCAGCCCTGATTGCGCCGTTTACACTGGTATGGTTTTTTTCCTATTCCTATCACTACCGGCTGATGCTGACGATCACACCCGTCTTTGCTGCCATGACCGCTGCTCTGATTGATGCCTGGCTGCTGCCGCTTGTGGTGCAGAATCGTCTGCGCCAGCGTGCCGCCATCCTGTTAACGGTGCTGTTGTGCCTGCCTGGATTGAGTGTTGCAACGTGGTTCACGGCATGGCATGTCCTGGCTTCTCCGCTTGAAAATGACCGCCAGAAATACGAGGTCACCAATCCAGCCCTGATGGATGTGGTCGCCGCGATGGAAGAAACCCTTGCCAACCGTCCCCGCGATTTTTTGTATGTGTATGCCTTTGGTGAAAACAGACTGAACTTCTTCTTTCCCCACATGCGTACCATCTGGGATGACCAGCGGGTGACCGAACTTAATGATCTGCATATGAGTACTGATTTGCTCATAGGGGGTTCAACAGCGGATTTTTTATGGCGCGAAGACGGTCATTTCCCCAATCAGATTTCAGCTTACATGCAGCTTGGATTTGTGTACGCTTCACCCACCCTGGAATTTAAGACCGGAAGCATCTGGGGCATGATCTTCCGGCCCATGCTGGAAACAGATGATGGCAATAACCGTTTTGTGGTCTACGAAGTGTACACCCCAAACCGCTTCCGTACCCTGGAAGAAGTCGAACCACCCGTGATGTTTGAGGATGTTCACTGGGAGTTCATCGCGCTGCGAGGGTTGGAAGTTCGCGCCGACGTTTCCAACGATACGGTGCAGATCCCTCAGGATAGGCATGGCGCGTTTCCGGTGAAGGCGGGGTCGGATATTTATTTGCAGCTTTACTGGCAGCGTACCAGCCCAGCCCCAATACCGTATGATTACAGCGTGTTTGTCCATTTGGTTGACCCGGCGACAGGCGAGCCGGTTTCGCTGCGTGACGGTGAGATTGGGAATGATGCTCTGCCGCTAACTCTGGCGGCGTACCCGGATTTAATTCCTGACCGCCGCTTGTGGCATATCCCCAATGAGTTGGCGCCCGGTATTTACGATCTCAACATCGGATTTTACAATCCGAATGATTTAGCTGCGCCGCGTCTAACCGCCTATCAAGGGAAAACTCCGCTTGGTGAGGGCCTGCTGATCAAAGGAATCCTGAAGATTGAGTGAAGTATAACTTTCCCATTAGAAATGCTTTTTAGCCTGCCGGATGATTCCTGTTCCTGTTAAACTAGGGAAGATAAGATCAGGATAGGTTTGAATGAGGAATTTTTTTTCTCGGTTTTTTGATTCGCAGCCTAAAGAGACCCACGAAATCTCTGAATTTGCTCCTTATATTAACGCTGCACAGGTTGCTATTCAGCGTCAGGCGTGGGATGAAGCCCTGATGGCGTATGAACGGGGTTTGATGCTGGCTCGTCAGCGGGTAGATTTACGCGCCCAGCAGTATTTTTTAAGTGGTCAGGGCACCGTCCAATTCAAAGCCAGACGATATGAACAGGCAGAAAATGCCTTTAATGATGCGCTGGCGCTGGCACAGCAGCTAGACGACTCCATTTTGACTGCCCGAAGTTATATCAATCTGGGCGAGGTGATCGCTGCCCGTAAACAGTGGGACAAAGCACAAACCTATCATCAAAAAGCTCTGGATACCGCCCGTCTGACTCAGGACACTCCAACCATCATTCTGGCGCAGGAAAAGTTAGCCCGTGCCTACATGGAACAGGACAATCCTGCCTATGCTAATCATCTGCTGCGTGAAGCGGTCACGGCGGCCCAGCGCAGCCGAGATGCACGGGCGGGAGCCAGTGCGCTGGGTTGGTGGGGACGGGCGCTAATTTTGTCCGGTCAAAAAGCGCAGGGGCGGCGGCATCTGGAAAACGCGCAGCGCCTTGCTATGCAAACGGGAAGGGAAGGACTAGCCTTACAGTGGGTGATGGCGCTGGCAAATCTTGACCTTGAAGAGCAAAACTACCACGCGGCCATCGAGCGCTATCTGGCGGCAGAAGCATTGGCCCGGCATGTTGGGCATCGGGACAAGGAATTTTACATCGAACTGGCGCTCAATCTTTCCAATGCCTATCGTCAGATTGGCAAATACGCTGATGCAAAAGTCCAGGCGGAACGTGCGCTCATGCACAGCCGTGAGACGGGTGAGCAGAGCAAAATAGCGCTGGCTTTCAAGGAAATGGGGCTGGCCTTCCAGAATCAGAATGAACATGAGGCGGCGATAGAACATCTTAAACAGGTGCTTGTCTATTATGAAGATGGTACGCTGGCCGAAGGCAAAGATGAAATTCTTCTGGCATTGGGTAAGTCGCAGCAGCGGTTGAATCAGGTTGAGGATGCAGAATCAACGTATCAGCAGGCCTTGCTGCTTTCCCAGCAGATGAAAAATCCCTTGCGGGAAGCAGAAGCCTTGCACTGGCTCGGTACGCTGCAAAACGACCGCCAGAATCGGGAAGAGGCCGTTTCTCTGTGGCATCAGGCGATTCGGATTTTTGAGGATCAGGGTGAGATGGCTTCGGCTGCGCGGGTACTCTGTGACCTGGGGAATGCACACCGGATTATGGGTGATTTAAGTGCTGCCCGCACTGATTTTGAAAATGCCCTCATGCATCTGAATACTATTGATGATCGGGTGACACGTGGGCTGGTGTTTTCTAACGCCGCGAATCTGTATACGCAGTTGGGTGACATGGAAACCGCCGAAGCGTTTTATAACGATTCCATCAAGATCGCCAGAGAACTGCACGATGCTCGCAGCGAAGGTATCCGTACTGGTAATTTGGCCTGGTTTTACGTGCTCACAGGTCGTGCTCATCGTGCCATTGAATTGTTCAAGAAGAGCCTTGACATCAGTAAGCAGCTAAAAGATACCCTGCTGACGGCGATCCAGACCAACAATATGGGTTATGCCTATGCACGGTTGGGAGTTCATGATACTGCGACTCAGCTTTACAACGATGCCCTGCAAGCCGTTGATTCCCTGAATTCGCGGCGTTGGAAGGCAGTTTTTCAATCGAATCTGGGCGAATCGCTGGTCGCAATAGGTCGCCTGGAAGAAGCACGCACCCTCTACGAAGAGGCGATGACCCTGAGTGATGCGATGGGTGACCAGGAAAACGCGATCCGCACGCGCAACCGCCTTGCGGTGCTGTTTATTCAGCAGGGGAACCTGCTTGAAGCGCAGCAGTTGGCTGAAACTGCCTCGCAGGATGCCCGCCGCATGGGGTATCGTAAAGGGCAGGCAGATGCGGCACGGGCGCTGGGTGATGTGTATCAGCAGCAGAACGATCTCGAGTCCGCCCGCCGTCATTATGGGGAAGCCCATAAGATTTATGCGATGATTCAAGACCCGGCGGCTCAGGATTTAACCGAATACGCAAGATAAATTGGCGGGGGTTCCAGTTTTTTCCCCGCCTGTTCCCCTTCTCTCAGCAATCCTCTTATGTTGATCCTTTATGAATTTATTTCCAATTTTTCTACATCTTTGTTCAGACTGAGTTAAGATAAGGTTATGGTACGAACAGAGGCCGACATAGACGTGGATGATCAGGTTATGGTGAAGTGTTATATCGAGGCACTTTACTCCAATGACCGTGAGATTCGGGAGACGACCATGCAGGTATTGACTCAGATTGGAAACCCAGCTATTCCCTCTCTTGTGAAGAGCCTTCAAGCGCCTAACTGTGAGGTACGCCAGTGTGCGGCAGGGGTGTTGGAGCAGCTTAAATGGGTGCCTGCAAGTGACATTGAATACGGCTTTTATGCCTTTGCCAGCCAGCGTTGGGACTTATTGGTGGAAATCGGATTGGCGGCGCTGTACGCCATTGCTGCTGCGCTTCAGGATGAAAGTTTTTATATTCGTACCTCGGCAGTGCTTGCATTAGGGGAAATGGCCCACCCGGAATCCCTGCCTCTGCTGGAACTTGCCATCCAGGACGAAAATCCCTATGTTCGCAGCGCTGCCGCCAGAGCCCTGGGGCATTTGGGGGAGCCTAGTCTAGACCACCTGCGTCAGGCGCTGCACGACGAAGATAAAGGTGTCCGTATGGAAGCCGCCAATGCCCTGGTCAAAATGCGTGAAGCGGCTGTCCCGGTGCTCATTAACGCCCTGCGCGAAGGCGACTGGTACTTGCGCGGCGAAATCGCACAGGCTCTGGTCGATATTGGCAGCAAAGTGGTGCCCAGTCTGGTTGATTTATTAAAAGATAACGAATTGTGTTACGACGCTGCTGATATTTTAACTGCCCTCAAGGTTGACCCCCGCCAATACGGATTTCAATCTTACGCTTAGGGAACTTGCCCTGATCTGTACAAAATGAAGATGGGGAAAACTCCTGTTCCCATCCTTACGATTCGGAAGCCACTTCTGGTGGCGATTCCTCCTTTGCGGCCTCCTCAATCGGGCCTCGGTCGGCATTCATCAGGGTAGGCTCAAAGTGCAGGATGCCGCTGGCATCTTCCGGTGGTTTGACAGGCAGAACAACGTAAAAAATACTCCCCGGCATTTTTTTGGCATCGTAGCCTTCGCTTTCTACCCAGATGCGTCCGCCGTGACCATCAATCACCCCCTTGGCAATGGTCAGACCTAAACCGGGGCCAGCGCCCATAAATTTGGTTTTGCCAGTGCTGTGCAGGCTGGGATCGTGGGCGCGGAAGAATTTCTCAAAAATAATCTGGTGATTCTTCGGGTCAATACCCACTCCCTCATCGCTGATTGCCACCACGATTTCATCTCGTTTGGTTTCGGGATTGTTTTGCAGCGAGCCATTGATTTCAATCCGCCCGCCATCCGGGGTAAACTTGACTGCGTTTAGCACAATGTTTTGAAACGCCTGCACCAGCCGTTTGGTATCTGCTTCAATTTCCGGTAGGCCGCTTAAGCCGCGTGCGCGGAGCGACTGCTTGCGCTTGAAAATATCGCTGTGCAGCGGTTCGATGGCAAGCCGGATGATGTTTTCGACGGTGGTTTTTTGAAAGCGCAAATCCATCGCATTAACATCCAACTGGCTCACGTCAAGCATATTTCGGATAAGCTCTTCCATGCGGTCAATCGCCTTCCGCAAATTGCCGACGATGCCGTCCAACTGGTCATGATCCAGCAGACCCTGTTCATTGAGTGCCTGCACGATATCCGAGTAACCGCTGATTTGCGCGAGC
This sequence comes from Anaerolineae bacterium, assembly GCA_008933735.1. GTDB lineage: Bacteria > Chloroflexota > Anaerolineae > Aggregatilineales > J027 > SB15. The sequence goes on from WBUL01000005.1 coordinate 90,676, forward strand.
GGTGTGCGGAGTTCGTGGCTGGCGATGGTGATGAAGTCAGTTTTTACCGCATCCAACTGCTCAAGGCGCTGTTTGGTTGCCTGTAATTCCGTCGCAGTGGATTTGGCCTCAGTTTCCCGGCGGCGCAGATCATCCACCAGACGGGCATTTCGCAATGCCACTGCTGCCTGATTTGCCATCGTCTGCATCAGCTCAATATCGCGGGGGGTAAAAGTATCGTCGTTAATCTTGTTGCCCGCGCACAGAATCCCGATCGGCTGTCCCTGGGCCACAATCGGCGTATAAATTGCCATCCGCATCTGCTTAAAGAAGTCTCTTTCGGACTGCTGCACATTTCTGTAGCGCTGGTCGAAGTCAATTTCAAACTGCGACAGGGATTTACGCTCGATGAACAGACGCTGATAGATCGGACTCTTGCGAGTCAGCGTGCCTTCGATCAAAGGGACATCCCCAAGCGCGACTTCACTGGGTTTCAGAATGTAGGTCGAGGTAAGGTCGCTGTCAGCAGCCCCTTTTTCTGCCTGGGGCAGCCACAGCAGGCCGCTTCTCTGCACGCGCAGCACTTCGCTGAGTTCGTTCAGGGTGACCTGGATAAGTTCGTTCAGTTCCGCGATGCCCGTAATCGCTTCTGCATAGTGGTGCAGCCGCGAGGTTTGATCCCCTTCGACCTGCCCGGAAAGACGGTTGATGAGCGAACGAGCGCTGCCGCGTGCCAGCATATAGATCAGGGCCGCCGCGAATGCCAGGGCAACGAAGAATCCCAGTTTTTCGGCTTCTCTTTCGATATTAGTGTTGTCGGCGATGACCAGGGGAACAAAAATAGCGGCGATGGTCAGGACAGTAAAGACGCCGGTTGAGATCGCTAACCACATATTCCGGCGCACATCCAGCACCCGCAAACTGACGGCAGCGTACACCAAGCCGGTCATACCAACCGCTTGCAAAATCAAACCGGGTTCAAGCAGCCCACTGGAAGTAGTTCCAGCCAAAATAGTACCCATCAGTGCCAGCGAGAGCATAATCGCCCAGAAAATCGTGCGGTTGGCGACTTCCGCAAGGGTGGCACGGTAAAAGCTGTAAAAGGTCATCATAATCGGGAAGCCTGCGAACAGGGCGAATCCACCAAGCGCCAATGCGCCAGGCACGTAGACCGGGTCAAAAGTGTTAGCGATCCAATCTGCCTCACCAAGAAGCCCTTTAGTATCGGTATAAGCGGTGCCCGTCAGTGCCCCTATCCAGATGATCCCCAAAAGCAGCCACAGATTTTCGCCTTTGCGCTGTAAATAGACAAATGTCAGGCCGCCAATCATCACCATCGTCAAACCGAGCCCGATGATTTCCAGTCCACCGCCTTTGATTTCCCCGACAACGGGTTCCTCTTTTTCCAGCAGGAGGGAGAGTCCAGTCAGAGCCGCGGCCAGCATCGCTGCGGCCAGCCAGAATTTGAGCTTCTGGTCAGCTTCAATGCGAACCAGACTTATCCACAGCAGCATGAGATAAACCAGCGTACTGAGGAGCGCAATGGTTGAAGTCAGTGTAAGTTCCAACAGGGCATCCTCATTTGATGATGTAATACGTACCTTTTTTACTGCCTATCTTCAGCAGAATATTCTTGTCCACCAAATCAGCCAGGTCAAGGCGCAGGGTTTCGGGGCTAACATCGCTGCACAACTGGCGAAATTCGCGGTTGGTTATGCTGCCACGTTCGCGGACATAGGTAATCGCTCTTGCCTGCCGAATATTGACGTTCGGTGGAAGGTCAAGCCCGGCGAATGACTCCCGGCTGCGGGCGTTAGAAAGTTTGACAGCGAAACTATACGGTTTAGCGTCAAAGGCGGGGGGCTGGTGTCCGGCGCTTTGCATTGCTTCAATCATTTTGTCGATACCCAACCCTAATTCTTCAATGTACCCCCACTGGAATAATCCAGCGACAATACGCGGATTTCGGCTGAAATGCTCGTGAACAATATTATCTACCGTAATAAAGCCAGGGAGCCCGCCAGGGCTGATGACTTCCAGACGGTCAGAATACATCCGCACCTCAATCCGGCGCCCCTTCAAACGGTAATCGCGGTGGGCGACCGCGTTGACCAGCGCTTCGCGCACCGCAAACTGTGGATATTCGAATATTTCGGTACGTTCCAGCCCTTTGACCACCGCGCTGACAGCCATTTCGCTCCACGTCAAATTCCACATATTTTCGACGATTCTTGCCAGCGGCCCGGTCATTTCTTCACGTCGGGCATATCCGGCAAGGCCGTCTTCGCCACGCGGTTCTGTGCCAATAAATTTGACAAAAATGACCCCTGCCTGAGGCAGCCAGTGTTGAGGATATTTGGCGAAGAGGAGGATACCTGCGACGGTTGGCTCCCGTTTTTCACTGCACGCGCCTACTTCGACCAACAGGTCTTCTGTGCTGCCTGCCCAGGGCTGGCGGGTGCGTGCATTGCGTTTCCTGATAAATTCCTCAACAACATCCGGGTCAAAGTCATCTAGACTCGCGCCGGGAACAGTTTCGATTTCAAAGTCGCCTGTGGCTTTATCGGTGGCTAATCGCCGGATTTCCTGCCCCCCCAGTGGACGATTGTCCTGCCCACTGCGTACCAGGACACGCCCGTCGGTGGTAGCATGGAGTTCGATGCTGCGCGGCACCCGAATCGCTACGATGTACCAATCATCCAGGTCGAATTGTTCCCAGGAACCAACAACAACCGGCGGGTTGCATAATTCTTCCGCTTTATGAAGTGCGGTTTCCACGTCATCATTATAGGCCTGACCAAGGATGGTTCCATCCGGAGTAATGCCAACAACCAGCACGCCACCATCGGTATTGGCAAAGGCCACGAGCGTGTCTGCAATTTTTTGAGGGTCAAGTTCAGGAAGGAAATGCAGGCCGGGACCAGGGCCTTCCTTGATGCGATTGATGTCGAACATAGATGGATGACGCTCAGAAATCAACCTAAGTGTAGTTCTGAAAACGGATTGTTGCAAACTATAAAGAAGTTAGCTTTCAAAGATATTTTCAATACGCTGGAGCAAATCGAGCGGCCCAAAGGGTTTATTCAGCACCGCACGCGCGCCCAGCGCAATCGCTTCTTTGCGGGTTTTTTCATCCGCTTGAGCGGAAAGGACAATCACTTCAATGTGATAGGTTTCCGGATCATTTTTGATATGCTCAAGCACCTCCAGCCCGCTCATCCCTGGCATTGCAAGGTCCAGAAGCACTAAATCGGGCAGATCACCTGTTTCCAGATAGTCGAGCGCTTCGGGCCCGTTGGAAGCGTTGACCACCACATAGAAAACATTTCCGAGTGTTGCGTTAATCAGGTTGCGGATGTCGGGATTGTCATCCACAACAAGTACCCGTTTTTTCTCCATAAGTTAGCTTACCCCTGGTGGCAGCCACAACGTAATCAGCGCGCCTTTTTGTGTCCCATTTTCTGCTGTTAGCTTACCACCATGTACCCCGGCAACATAGTTAGAGAGTGCTAACCCCAGCCCAAGCCCTTCCGTGCCCCGTTTCAAGGCTTCAACAGTCTGATTGAAATCTTCCCCAAAGTGTTCCAGGATGCGCTCCGGGATGCCCGGCCCATCGTCCATAAAGCGCATAGTGATCCCATCTTGAGTGGATTTGGCGTCAACTTGAACCTGCCCCCCGACCCGGTTAAATTTGATCGCATTATGAACGAGCTGATAGGTCAGACTGCCCAGTAAATCGGCGTCGGCGTAGACTTCCATACCCTGCATCCCCTCATCCACACGGATATTGATCCGGCGGGCTTCTGCCAATCGATAAAGCGGCTGCAAGGTCGTGTCAACCAGGGTATATAAGTCCATCCAATCTCGGGAAACGACATGGGTCTGGTTCACTAAATCCGCGTATTTGATGACGCCATCTAACTGACGTTTATATTCGACCAGTTTGTCTTTGATACCATGAACCGTCGTGCGCTGATCATCATCCAGAGAGCCTTTTTCCAGAATTTGAAGGCTTAAGTCCAGCGGAACCAGCGGGCTGGTCAGTTCGTGGTTAATTGTACTGAGAAAATTCGCTTTTAGCTGGTCAGCCGCCTGGAGTTGGCGATAGGCTTCTGCCAATTCATACCGCTTCTGACGTTCTTTGCTGTACAACACCTGCAAATCTGCTGCGTAACGTTCAAGCTGCTCCTGGGTAGATTGGAGGTTTTCGACCAGTTCATCGCGTTCTGCCTTTGCCTCAGCCAATGATTGTTGAAGCTCATGTAAATTCATCAGGTCGGTGTTTGAAGTCGGGTGAAGTTCTTCAGCACCTGGACGTAAAATCTGTTCCAGAGTATTCGCCATCACAATCAGTGCATCGGTTGCGTTTTCAACATGCTCATCAAGCGCTGAAAAAATCTCATTGTAAGGGTCGGCTTTCCGCCTGCGGCGCACGAGATCACGCATGTCCTTCAGGGCATCACGAATTTTTCGCCCCGCTTGGATGAACTGCTGCTTTGGGGATTGTGAACTCACACCTGTACCCATGACATTTACTCTTGCTCCTATTGTACATGCTACATTTAAAGTAAGGCAAAGTTAACTGGTCGTTCCAATGTAATTGTTAGGGGATTGTTATAGCTTTGGCTTGACAGCCACAATATTTGTGTTATATTGAAGGCTGTCCCCACCCCAGGGGGGAGGGGAGTTAGAAAGGACAGCCACATGGATGATCAGGCCAAGCAAAACGCCATCAACCGCCTCAAAAGTGCAGTTGGACATCTGCAAGGGATCGTGAATATGCTTGAAAAAGATACCTACTGCATTGATGTCATCAAACAGATACAGGCAGTCGAATCTGCCCTGGAAAAAACCAGCCAGTTGATTCTCGATTCTCATTTACATACCTGTGTCACAACTGCAATCAAGGGCGATGACTCCAACGAGCGTGAGCGTGTGCTGTCCGAAGTTGTCGAAGTCTTTAAATGGAGATGAATCATGGAAAGTAAAACTGTTCTCATTCCTGCAATTAGCTGCGGCCACTGTGTTCATACTGTCAAGCACGAAATTGGTGAATTGACAGGTGTAAAAAAGGTCGAGGTTGATCAGGAAACCAAAAAAGCAAGTTTTGAATGGGAACCCCCGGCGACGTGGGAACAAATTGCCAGCACGCTGAAGGAAATCGAGTATCCGGCTCAGGAATTGATTTCGCTGTAAAAAACCAGGGGTGTTCATGTCCACAAAACAAATTACCCTGCCCGTGACGGGTATGACGTGTGCCAACTGTGTCAGAACGGTTGAACGTGCTGTTCGCAAATTGGAGGGTGTAGAAAACGCAACTGTCAACTATGCCAGCGAAAAAGTCGAGGTCATTTTTGATCCGTCACGGCTCAACGAAGCCGCTATCGTGGAAAAAATTGAAAATGCAGGATATGGCGTTCCAACGGCGCAGATAGAACTGCCCATCACTGGTATGACTTGCGCCAACTGCGCTGCAACGGTGACCCGTGCCCTCAGGAAAGTCCCTGGGGTGTTGGATGCTGAGGTGAATTATGCGACGGAACATGCCAAGGTCAGGCTGGCAGCGGGTACAGCCCAGACCAGCGACCTGGTAGCTGCGGTTGAAAAAGCAGGTTACGGTGTCGTGCTGGCAGAAGATGACGATGAGCTTGAGGACGCCGAAGCCGCCGCTCGTGCTGCCGAGTTGAGACATCAATATCAGCGCCTGGCAGTGGGAATCGTTTTTACCCTGCCTGCTTTCCTTATCAGTATGCTGCGCGATGTGGATGTGTTAGGGATGTGGGCGCATGAATCCTGGGTGAATTACCTCCTGTGGGCATTAGCGACCCCTGTTCAATTTTATGTCGGATTGGATTATTATGTTGGCGCGTATAAGGCGCTCCGCAACCGGACTGCCAATATGGATGTGCTGGTCGCGCTGGGATCGTCCGCCGCATATTTCTACAGCATTCCGATTGTGCTGGGTTACCATGAGCTTGGAATGCACCTGTATTTTGAAACTGCTGCTGTGATCATCACTTTAATTGTGGTCGGCAAAGTGCTGGAGGCGCGTGCGAAGGGTAAGACCAGCGAGGCTATCAAGGCGCTGATCGGGTTGCAGCCCAAAACAGCGCGAGTGGTGCGTAACGGCATCGAAACCGATGTTCTGATTTCGCAGGTGCGGGTGGGCGACTTTGTCATCGTTCGCCCCGGTGAAAAGATCCCGGTGGATGGGGTCGTTACGGAAGGCAAAAGCACGGTGGACGAGAGTATGATCACAGGGGAATCGCTTCCGGTGCAGAAGAACGAAGGGGATAATGTCACAGGGGCGACCCTGAACAAAAATGGCCTCCTGAAGTTCAAAGCAACCCGTGTGGGGCGTGAAACCGTGCTGGCGCAGATTATCAAACTGGTGGAACAGGCGCAGGGCAGTCAGGCACCGATTCAGCGTGTGGTGGACAAGGTATCGGCTGTGTTTGTTCCAGTGGTGATTGCCATTGCGCTGCTCACGTTTACCATCTGGTTTGTTACAACAGGTGATTTTACCGATGCACTGGTGCGGACGATTGCTGTGTTGGTAATTGCCTGCCCCTGTGCAATGGGTTTAGCCACCCCCACTGCCATCATGGTAGGCATTGGCAAGGGCGCAAGCAGCGGGATTCTGTTCAAAAATTCAGATGCTTTGCAGCGTGCGAACAAGTTGCAGGCTGTTATCCTGGATAAAACCGGAACCCTGACACGCGGCGAGCCCTCTGTGACCGATATAGTGGTCAGCCGGAGTTGGCAGGGTAGCGAGACGGATTTGCTGACAATTGCCGCCAGTCTTGAGCGCGGCAGCGAGCACCCACTGGGCGAAGCGATTGTCCATGCGGCGGAAACCAGATCATTACCCTTGAGCACTCCGCAGCAGTTTGAGGCGATTACTGGCAAAGGAGTCACAGGACAGGTGGCGGGGCAGAACGTGCTGCTCGGTAACCTGGCGCTGCTGAATGCGAACCAGGTGCATTTAAATGGTCTGGAATCTGAAGCCCAGCGCTTGCAAAATGACGCAAAAACCGCGATGTGGGTCGCTGTTGAAAACCAGGCGGTAGGGTTGATCGCAGTCGCTGATACCATCAAAGAAGGTTCACGCGATGCCGTCCAGCAGATGAAAACACAGGGGTTACAGGTCGTCATGATGACGGGTGACAACCGCGCCACCGCTGAAGCCATTGCCCGCGAAGTAGGAATTGACCGGGTATTTGCCGAAGTCCTGCCAGAAGATAAAGCTAATAAGGTGAAAGCATTGCAGGATGAGGGGTTGGTTGTGGGCATGGTCGGCGATGGCATTAATGATGCGCCTGCGCTGGCACAGGCGGATGTCGGGATGGCGATTGGCACTGGAACGGATGTGGCGATGGAAACGGCGGATGTGACCCTAATGCGTGGTGATTTACGGAGTATCCCCCAGGCTATCAGGCTTTCACATATGACCATGCGGACGATCTGGGAGAATCTGTTCTGGGCCTTCGGTTATAACGTCGTTCTCATTCCAGTGGCGGCAGGGGTGTTGTCGTTGGTGAGCTTCGCGCCAGATTTCTTGAAAGAGCTTAATCCAATGCTGGCTGCCTTTGCGATGGCTTTCAGCAGCGTGAGTGTCGTGAGCAACAGCCTTCGGCTTCGCAGGAAAATGATTTAGGTCTTACGCTCGTTGTGGTACAAGTGCCATTTCCCTATGGCCTGCCCCTGTTTCGGCGGGTCACGCGGGTAAAAATCGCCGCTTAAGACCGTGCCCCTACGAAAATCGGGGCGTGGTCTGAGTGCACACAGCGAGCGGAGACCTACCCATTCAGGCGTATTTGCCCGACATCTGTGAGAACTCGCATAAGACCCGATTTAGCTTTTCGGTGTAACCCTTAGTTAACAGTTGACAAGAGAAGGGGTTATTTGAAAGTGAGCTGCACAAATTCACTCCATCCCGCTTGACTTAGGCGAACAAAAGTTCTATCCTTAAATCACTGTTACACATCTCAAGGGATATGAATATGAGCGAAGTCCGTGTTCTGGTTGGTACACGCAAAGGCGCGTTCGTTCTGCGTTCGAACGAGCAGCGCAAAGACTGGGAGGTCGATGGTCCGCATTTTCCCGGATGGGAAATCTATCATATCACTGGAACGCCCACCGACCCCAACCGACTGTATGTGTCGCAGTCTGGCGGTTGGTTTGGACAGGTCATACAACGTTCCGACGATGCCGGAAAAACATGGGAAACTGTCGGTAACGAATTTACCTATGACGGCGTACCCGGAACGCATCAGTGGTACGACGGCTCACAGCATCCTTGGGAATTCAAGCGTGTCTGGCATCTTGAACCCTCACCAACCAACCCGGACTCGGTTTATGCAGGTGTTGAAGATGCTGCCCTGTTTCATTCAAACGATGGTGGCAGAACCTGGAGTGAATTGTCGGGACTGCGTAGCGTTAAGGGAAATCTGTGGCAGCCCGGCGCGGGCGGCATGTGCCTCCATACTATCATCCTGAGTCCTGACGATCCCAACCGCATATTCGTCGCAATCTCCGCCGCAGGTGCGTTCCGCACCGACGATGGTGGTATGACTTGGCGCCCGATTAATCAAGGGCTGAAATCGGAACATGAGCTGCCGGATGCTGCTGCCGAAGTCGGGCACTGTGTGCACAGCATCGCTATGCACTCGTCTCGTCCAAATACACTGTTCATGCAGAAGCACTGGGACGTGATGCGCTCGGACGACGCTGGCGAATTGTGGCGCGAAGTCAGCGGCAACCTGCCCAGCGATTTTGGCTTTCCAGTCGCTGTACATGCTCATGAACCGGAGACCATTTACGTTGTGCCGATCACGAGCGACTCTCATCATTTTCCGCCCGATGGCAAACTGCGCGTCTATCGAAGCCGATCAGGAGGCAACGACTGGGAGGCCCTGAGTAATGGGCTACCACAAAATCATTGTTATGTGAATGTGCTGCGTAACGCACTTGCTGTGGATACGCTGGACTCATGTGGTATCTATTTTGGCACCACCGGCGGACAAGTATATGTTTCTGCTGATTCAGGGGATAACTGGATGCCAATTGTCCACGATCTGCCGCCTGTACTCTCGGTCGAGGTGCAAATTCTGTCATGATTTGGGTGACCCTGCCGACACACTTACGTGCCCTGGCGCAAGTGACCGGTCCGATTGCGCTCCAGGTGGAGGAACCAGTTACCCAGAGGGCTATCCTGGACGCGCTGGAGGCGGCTTACCCTATGCTGCGCGGTACCATCCGTGACACGGTTACTAAGGAGCGCCGACCCTTTGTCCGCTTTTTTGCCTGTGGGGAGGATCTTTCCCATGAGCCAGCGGAAGCACCCGTGCCCATCGATGTCATGATGGGGATTCAGCCGTTTCGCATCATCGGCGCAATGGCGGGGGGGTGAGGCGTTCTGTTTGCAAGCAGAACCGAGGCACTTCAACAGCGTATTCATACCGCGCTCTGGCATCAGATGATGTGGAACTTGTCGGGAAAGCGCTCCATGCAGGCGCTTTCCCCATCTGGCTAAAACAGTTGTCAATTCAAGATTATCATCCGCCAATGCCGGGTGGTGGTTCCAGCGTCTCAGTGCCATATTGTCTGAGGGTGGCAACAATCATCTCCACATTCGGCGGGGCTGCTGGCGCGGGCGGAAGCGTAAGAGTCTTGGCTGGTTCACCCGTCTCGAAGAACCACTGATCGAGGCCAGCGGGTGTGCCAACGCCGAACCAGCGTGCCGTTTCGGAAAGAATTTGAAAGGTATGGGGTACATTACGCGGAATGTAAACGAATGTGCCGGGCTCGCCAATTCGGTCTTCAGTTGCGGTGATGAAACGAATTGTCCCATCGAGAACAAACCAGAATTCGTCCTCCCGGCTATGGGAGTGCAAGGGCACAGCCATACTCCGGTCTGCCAGCCCTTCCAACGCCCAGAACTGCCCGTTGGTCTCTGTGCCCAGCGCCTTAAAGGTGAGCAATGCGCCCAGGTGCCAGAGGGCTCTCCCTTGTTTACCTTCCAGTAAGATTGGTTTCAGTTGCGCCGCTTCCATCATTTCAATATCTCCTCTTCAATGCACTGAAAGGATGATACAGACATCTGATCAGCAGAACATCGGGGATACCCCCTAATGAGACCCCCTATTTTTATCCCGGAGCTAATCAATGATGGTAGGAAGTTTGCCACTGGCAGAAAAGGCGGCGATTTCGGCGCGACTGCGAAGGTTCAATTTGCTCAAGATTCGGCTGACGTGGTGTTCGACAGTTTTGGCACTGATCACCAAGCGTTCCGCAATGTCACGATTGGTCAGACCCAGCGCAATCAGGGTGGCAACTTCCGTTTCTCGCCGGGTGAGGGGTTTCTGCGTTCGTGACATAGTTCCGCGAGTAATTCCAAGCTGCCGTAGCAGCCCGGATGCCTTCGCTGCGTCATGTTCTGCCCCAATGCGCTCAAAGGTAGCAAGCGCACCTTTTGCCCAGGCTATAGCCCCTGCCGGATCACTACCCTGAAGCATCTGTGCCATTCTCAGCCTGACTTGTCCGGCAAGCAAAGATTGTTGGTACGACTGTAAATGTTCCAGCGCAAGATTAAAACTTGCTTTGGCTGCCACGAAATCATCTACGTGAAAGCTAACCCGTCCCTTCATGAATTCAATCTGTGCTGTCAATAGAGGGCTATGCGCTTGCTCTGCCATGTCAGTAAGATAGGTCATGGCACGCTGGATATCAGCCCGATCATCTATTGTGAGCAAGACCTCCACTAGCAGAAGAATCACAGGAAGATGATAAAGTGTATACGATGAAGAGTCTGGAAGGGCATGTTCCAAAATCGCTCTGGCAAGTGCTGTTTCCCCCTTTTTCAAATATAAACGTGCCAGCGGAATGACGGCAGCATCTTGATCTTCCATGCCGTTGAGTAGCAGCTCAGCTTCTTCAACTTTTCCCTGACAAACCCGCAAGTCAGCCAGTTTGATAACGGCATGAATTCGAAGCCCTTTATGGCCCTGCTCAAATGCATGAATAGCATCGACCAGCGCTGCCTCCGCTTCCTTCCAGCGCCCAAGGGCAGTCATCAATCCACCATAAGCGGTACGGCAATAAGCAGCCAAGAATGGGCAGCTATAACGTTGAGAAAACTCCGTGGCTGCCCGACACCAGAGGTCACTACGAGCCAAATCCCCTGCAACTTCGCAAGTTGAAAGCATCACGCAGAAAATCTCGCTAATAACCGCGAGGTCAGTGATTTCTCCCCCTGTGGCCATAGTCATGGCTTCATCAAGACGAGCCATTCCGTCGCCCACATGTCCCAGTGTGACCAGTGCCTGTCCATAAAAAGCCAGTGCAAAGGCCTCAAGGTGACTATCACCACTCAGGTGTGCGGCAGCGATACTCTGAGTGGCTATGGCTACCATTTCCTGGGGTTTTGCAAGCATAGACGCACGCAGGATGGCGAACCATGCCCGCGCCAAGCCTGCGTTCAGTTGCTGAATAAGTTGTTCTGCACGGGCGAACCACCCCCGCATCGCTGGGAAATTGGCATTCAGGAAAATCTGCTCTCGTGCCAGCCAGCAGGCGATTAAGGCCGCGTGCCCCGTTTCTCCCTGCTCTTTGAATCCTTTGTAAGCCAGGGTGCGGTGACGATGTGCAGCATCGATTTCGTTAAGCCACCAGAGTGCTATACCAAGTCCATCATGGGCTTCTGGGGTCTCTATTGAGCTTAAGGCTCTCTCAAAGGCGGATCTAGCATCGTTCCAGGCCGCTATTTTTAAGGCAGCATGTCCTGCAATAATGTTTTCTTGGGCAGTGTTTGTGTCTGGCATGATATATTTCAAATCTCTTCACCGTCCACTTTTGTATCAGTCGATTGTAAAATCAGACAAAATGATGTATCTCGTTCGTAGGTGATTGTCATTGGTAGGAAGCACACGATTCTTGTTTCAGTAATTATATCTCTGTTTGTAATAGCCAACATCGCTTACAATGACACAGGAAACTTTAATATGCTGCCCTGGATTTAAGGAAAGTTGAGGATGGACGATACAACTCAAACGGAAGGGCCAATCGTGCTGGTGCGGCCTGAACAAGAACCAATGTACCCAGTCGTTTTTGAAGTCCTGGAAAAAGCGTTTGGGCGCCCTGACGAAGCGCAGTTGGTCGAAAAGCTCCGTCAGACCGAAAATTTTGACCCGCGCTTGTCTCTAGTCGCGCTGAGAGATGGCGTAGTCGTTGGTCATGTGCTGTTTTATCCAGTCACGGTTGAAATGCCGGACGGCACAGCGACCCACGCGATGGGCTTAGGGCCAGTGGGCGTGCTGCCAGCGCACCAAAATATCGGCATTGGGGAAGCGCTTATCTGGCAGGGCCTTGAAATCTGCCGCAAGGAAAAAGAATACCGGGTGATTGTTGTGGGGCATCCGACTTACTACCCGCGCTTCGGATTCAAGCGGGCCAGCACCTTTGGACTGAAATGCGCTTATGATGTGCCGGACGATGCATTTATGGCCTGCGAACTAAAATCGGGCGCATGGGATGGAATTACAGGCGTTGCGAAATATCACCCCTTTTTTGACGGGGTGTAATCAATTCTCCAGCGTATCCTGGATCGCAAGCTCAAGGCGATCCATATTTTGCTCCCCAAATCCACGCCATAGTTCTTTGCCATCGGGCTGGACAATCAGATAGGCGGGATGTCCTGGTAAGTTTTTTTGGTTGAAGGCCGCTTCTCCGTCCCCATTATCGCCTGCATTGACCTCGACAAAGGCCATTTCCGCACCGTAGTTTTCCTTGAGCCCATTCACGATGGGCTGCATTCGCATTCAAGGAGCTCAGTTATCGGTGTAGAAAAAGAGGAAGGTCGGCTTATCCTTCGCTAACGGGAGCAGATCAGACAGAGATTGGCTTTTCTCTTGGGTGCACGCAGCCAGTATGAGCAGTGGGAGTAATAATAAAATCCAGAAGTTTCGCATGATGTTCAGTATACACCTTTAAAACTGAACAGGGGGCTCTCGCACCCCCTGCCCAATCGGACTTGAGTAAAAACCTAGCGCTCAGGCCAGTTTTCCAGGGTAGTCTTCATCTTCATCATAAAACTATCGCCCGTTGCCCCGTCCGCGACACGATGGTCAAAGGTCAGGCTGATGTAACAGCATGGGCGAATTGCAATCGCGTCGTTAATGACTTTGACACGTTTTTCCATCAAACCCACTCCAACAATTGCACTCTGTGGCTGATTGATGATGGGTGTGGCGAACAGACTGCCAGAGACCCCATGATTGGTCAGGGTGATCGTGCCGCCTTTTACCTCATCGGCGGTAAGCTGCTTGTTCCGTGCCCGCTGGGCAAGATCGTTGACCTGGGCTGCAAGGCCGATCAGGTTCAGCCGTTCAGCGTTTTTAATGACGGGCACGATTAAACCATTGTCCAGCGCGACCGCCATACCCACATGGATATGATGGTGCAGGTAAATGCCATCTTCCATCCATTGGCTGTTGATAATGGGTTGGGTGCGACAGGCTTCCACAATCGCCGCTACAAAATACGCAGTCAGGGTTAAATTGATGCCCTGTCTGGCGGCCTGCGGTTTATTCGCTTCCAGATGTTTCAGCACGTTGGTCAAATCGGCTTCAAAAACTGTCGTAACATGCGGGGCGGTGTGGAGCTTGGACTGTACCATATGGTCGGCGATGGCCCGCCGCATCGCGTTGAGCTGAATCAATTCACCCGGCACACCCTTCGGGATGGATTCAACGGGTATCGCACGTGCAGGAGCTTCTTCTTCAGTGTCTGTTGGCTTGAACAAATCGCCCGATCCAGGACGCTCCCAGGGAGGTAGTTCCTCGTCTTTGGTCTGTGACTCAAGATAGCTTTCGACATCTTTTTTTGTCACGCGGCCATCTCGACCTGTCCCAGAAATTTTATGGACATCAAGTTGGTGCTCCGCGACCATCCGTGCCACTACCGGGCTTAAGCGGGTACCGCGTTTTTCTTCAGATGGCTCTATTTTTGCAGGCGGGTGGTGTTTACCATTCTCATGATGGTCTGGTACCTCTGACGACTTTTCACCTGGTTCACCAATCAAACAGAGTACAGTGCCTGTGCCAACAGTTGTGCCTGCCTCTACATAAATTTCGAGCAGCGTTCCAGATGCCGGAGCAGGAATCTCGCTGTCTACCTTATCCGTCGAAACTTCCAGCAGTGCTTCATATTCATCGACCCGATCCCCGATCTTTTTCAGCCAGGTATTCACCGTTCCTTCGACCACCGATTCGCCCAGTTGAGGCATAATGACTTTTGTTGCCATAAGCATCCTCCTAGTACGCGGCCAAATCGCGGATTGCGTCGGCTATTTTGGTGGGATTCAGCATAAAATAATCTTGCATGGGATGGCTGAACGGTACACCAGGAATATCCGGCGCACAAAGTCGCTGAATGGGCGCATCCATATACTCAAAGCCATCACTGGCAAGAATCGCGGCGATTTCCGCCCCAAAACCCATTGTCAGGTTATCTTCATGGACAATCAGGGCTTTGCCCGTTTTCTTAAACGACTCAAGCACAGTTTTTGTATCCAGAGGCAGCAGTGTCCGCAGATCAACCACCTCTGCCTCAATGCCGTCAGTCTGGGATACACGCTCAGCCGCCTGCATCGCGTAGTGGGCCATCATCCCGTAGGAGTAAACTGTCAAATCACTGCCTTCCCGTGCGACACGCGCTTCCCCAATTGGGACGGTGTATTCTCCTTCTGGGACATCACCCTTAATCAGCCGATAGCCTTTTTTAGTTTCAAAAAACAGGACAGGATTGGGGTCACGGATGGCGCTTTTAATTAATCCTTTGGCGTCGTAAGGTGTCGAGGGAATGATGACCTTTAAGCCAGGAGTATGGGCAAAAAAGGCTTCTACACTCTGGCTGTGATACAGGCCGCCGCCTACACCGCCGCCGTAAGGAGCACGGATCACCATCGGAACGGTCCAGGTGCCGCCGGAGCGGTAATACATCCGGGCTGCTTCGTTCATAATCTGGTTCATGGCGGGGTGAATGAAGTCCGCGAACTGAATTTCGCAAATCGGGCGTAAATCCGCCAGCGCAGCACCGATACCAACGCCGACGATTGAAAGTTCTGCCAGGGGACTGTCAATAATCCTCGTCGGGCCATATTTTTCAAACAACCCCTGAGTCACCCGGAACACACCACCGCGTGGCCCCACATCTTCCCCGGTGATAAACACACGCGGGTCGTGCTCCATTTCTTCATCCATGCCCTGGCGAATTGCTTCGAGTAAATTCATCTGCGCCATCAGTTTGCCTCCGCATACACAGGTGCAATGGCTGATTCACCGGGGGGGTAGGGACGCTCTTCCGCCGCCCGCTGGGCTTCGTCCACGATTTTACGGGCGCGTTTGTCGTACCCTTCGATCACAGCATCTGTCAGCAGCCCCTGCGCCTTTAAGTGATTCGCCAGTCGCAGTAAGGGGTCTTTATCCCGCCAGGCATCAACTTCACTGCGTTCACGATAGGTGCGGTCATCATCATCGGAGCTGTGGGGGGTCATCCGGTAAGTTTTTGCTTCTATCAGGGTCGGGCCGTCCCCACGATAGGCTTTTTGCACAGCATAGTGCATGACATCATAACAGGCCAGCACATCGTTACCATCTACAATAATTCCTTCGACCCCATACGCCGCTGCGCGATCCGCGACATTTGGCACCGCCATTTGTTTATCGACGGGAACTGAAATCGCATAATGATTGTTTTGTACGATACAAATAAAAGGCAATTGGTGAACGCCAGCCCAATTCATTGCCTCATGCCATTCCCCCTGGCTGGTGGAGCCTTCGCCCAGGGAGGTCACTGCCAGACGCGGCTGGGTGCGGTCATTCGGGTCTTGCAGCTCGTTCTGGATCCGATACTTGATTGCAAATGCCATCCCTGCGGCGTGAACCACCTGGGTTGCGACAGGTGCAGAGGTGGAGACAATATTAAAAGGCTTTGCGCCAAAATGACTCGGCATCTGCCGCGCCAGCGACGACAATTCGCCCTCTTTGCCATATAAACTAATCATAAAATCTTCGGGGGTAACACCAGCGCACAACACCAACGCTAAATCCCGATAATACGGCACAATGTAATCCACACCGAGGTGGATCGTATAGGCGGCGGCCACTTGAATGGCCTCCTGCCCGATGGCGGAAATGTGAAAAACGATCTTTCCCTGACGATGAATCATCCACGCGCGTTCATCGACGCGGCGGCTGAGGAGCATTTTCCAGTACATTTCCAATAGGGTGTCTTTGGTGAGAGAGTCGGAGGGACGGGACGTAGGCGTGGCGCGTCCGTTTCTCACCTTGTCGGTTGTGTTTTTCGCCATCTGGATTTCCTGTTTTGGTTAGTTTGCACAAAACACCGCCCTCATTATTACAGCAAATCGCACGTCTGGCAACGAAAATCCCAGTTGTATCTATTGTTAGTCCTATTACGGATGCCGTTCTTAAAAATCCCCGCGCCCAAAATAGGTGTGCCAGATTTCGCGCAGCGTGTCTTTAATGCTCTGGTTTGCCAGCGCTGACGTGAACAGCACCACAAACACCACACATATCAGCATGACCGCAACGATGACAGCGATAAAAACCGTAAAATCCATTACAGTGCTTTTTCCAATTCTCGATAGCAACGGAGCACCTCGGCCACGCTCCATGCCTGGAAAGGGCAGCCGCGAGGGGCGTGCGGTGCATTGCCATCAAAAATTTCCCCGATTGAGCCTAATCCTTCATCTCGCATATGGTCGGCAAAAGGTTTGAGGTAATTCATAGCCTGCTGGGCATCCTGATAGACCCGCCAATGGGCCGTGACGAACGCTCCCATCAGCCAGGCCCACAGCGTTCCCTGATGGTAGGCATGATCCCGTTTTTTCACGTCGCCGCCGTAGGTGCCTTTGTAGTCAGGGCTATCAGGAGATAGGCTGCGGAGACCATATGACCCCAGCAGATGATCGGCGCAGACATCGACCACACTTCTGGCCTGGTCACCTTCCAACAGTTGAAAAGGTAGGCTGACGGCGAAAAGCTGGTTCGGGCGCAGCGTGGAATCGTTCCCTGTGGGCGTGTCAACAACATCATATAAATAACCGCCGTCTGCATACCAGAATTTCTTGCGAAAAGAATCCTTCACCATTTCTGCCTGGGCAAGAAAATGCGCTGGGTCTTTATCCAGAAAACGCGACAGCCGACCCATGATCCGCAGGGCGTTATACCATAAAGCGTTAATTTCCACGGCTTTTCCATGCCGGGGTGTGACCACAACATTATCCACTTTCACATCCATCCAGGTGAGTTGAAGTTGGGGTTCGCCCTGCTTCAAAAGATGGTCGGTTTTGTCAACGGCGATATGGTACCGAGTACCACGTTTATGCCATTCGATGATTCGCGCCAGCGTGGGATAGAGTTCCCCGGCAAGCTCTTTATCCTGCGGCTGTGCCTGAAAATATTCGTAAATGGCCACAAAATACCACAACGTTGCATCGGCGGTATTGTATTCAGGTGATATATCGGTATCCGGAAAACGATTGGGCAGCATTCCCATATCAACAAAACGGGAATAGGTGAGCAGGGTTTGGGCGGCTTCCTCATAGCGGCGGGTCGCCAGCATTAAACCCGGCAGCGCCACCATCGTGTCGCGCCCCCAATCCGTGAACCAGGGGTAGCCGGCAATGATGGTCTTCCCCGGAATGTCATCAATTTTGCGCTCCACGATAAACTGGTCCGCCGCCAACCCCAACTGCTGCACCCATTCCAGGGCGTTGTCTAGCTGATTGCTTTCACGCAGTTGTTTCTGGCGCTGCCGTTCGAGATGCAGGCTGTCCTCCCACGATTCCGGTGGATTAACATCCATCGTGGCAATCAGACACAGCGTATCGCCAGGGTTAAAGGTATGCTCAATGACTCCTGCCTGATACAAATCTTCAACATCATCCTGTCCCCGATATTTTTCGGTTGCGAGATGGAATTTCCACCACCAATCTCCTTTGTTACTGACACCGGTGGCATTGGTCAGAATCTTGAATGGGGAGGGTGGGGGATCGGTTTCGGCAGTTCGTGAACTCAGGTTCTTCATAGGCAGAATATCTAACCCTTTGCCGCCTTCCCACTGAATCGGGGTGACATGTACCTGCGCGCCGCCCTTGGTGGTGTGATGATGACTGCGATAGGTAACCAGGGGTTTAACGGTGAGTTTGACCGGCTGCTGTCCGCGTGTGTAGGTATAGGTAATGTACGTGGTGTTTTTACCCTGGGGCATCCAGACACGCTGGATAAATTTGACATTCCGGTACACCCATTCCCACACTGGTAAGAGGCCATCCAGATAAAAACTTTCCAGATGGCTGTATCCGTCCGGGAACATAACACCTGTTGACCATTCGTGGGTGACAAAGGGAATGCTGTAGCCCTGCAAATCCAGCCAGATGTCGAGTCCTGCCAGCAGCATGGTGCGTCCGGTAGGCGGTTGTGTAGCAGCGACCAGAAACCCATGATACGTGCGGGTACGGGTCAGATTGATCGTCCCCATTGCATACCCACCCATGCCATTGGTGACCAACCATTCCCGTTTGATGTCGGTTTTGCTGGTGATTTCACGCCCGAAGTGAATCACAACCCTACCCCCTTGCATATTGAGTCTGCCCTATTTCTAGCACAAAAAAAGCGGTACGGGAATAAGCCCATACCGCTTTTTGCAGGGTTCAATCCCGTGTTATTCAGTCGGGTAGGTGCTGACGACGGAATTATCGCCGCTAAATGGGTTCGGAACGTATTTGTCGGCGTGCCAGTCGTTGTGCCATTCCTGGCTGTTGACCAGATAGCGGAACTGGTATTCCCTATTCAGTTCGAGATCGAGAGTGACTTTAAACGTCTTCTTGTTTTTTTCCAACGGGGTGGCGGTTTCATTCCAATGGTTGAAATCGCCCACTAGATGAACAGTGCTGGCTTCGGCTGCAATGGCCTCCGGGACTGTGAATTCGACTTTGCACTTGGTTTTGAGAAAACGCTTTTTCAGCATGTTCCTGTTTTAAACTCTTGCGATTCAGATGCAAACTATCTTTCCCCAAATCTGACGTGTTGTAAAGAGTTTTCACTGTAAATTGAGACAATTTTTGTCGGTTTTTCGTCAGAATTTAAACAAAGACCTAACAGCTTGCATAGCCCCGCTGCTCAAAAGTCAGGGGATCAATTGGAACATCATTCAGGCGGGTCTCATAATGCACATGGGGTCCAGAACTGTTGCCGGTGCTGCCGCTCCATGCAATGACACTGCCTGCGCCGATTTCATCCCCCGCTTTCACATTAAAATTGCTCAGGTGAGCGTAATAAGTGATAAACGGCCCGTTCTGGATTATGACCAGGTAGCCGTAACCGACGGTACTCCATCCTGCGAACAACACCTCACCACTGTGGGTGGCGATGACGGCTGTTCCGATGGGTACACCAATGTCAATGCCGCTGTGATAGGCGTGATACCGCTGAGTCAGAATGCCGCTGACGGGCAAACCCGCCGGGGCGCAGCCATCCCCGGCATATTCCAGCAGCACCGCCGAGCCCACCGCGTCTGAATTGACGTTGGTCTGGATGTTGTTTTCGGGTGTGGGCAGTGCATCAAACTCCAGAACGATCCCCTGTGTATTTGGCCCTGGCAGATAAATTCCTACGGGAGGAATGCCAGGAATCTGCACCGGCAGGCTGTTTACGCTGGAAAGCGGATTGTCATTGAGCAGGGCACTGGCCGAGTTCGGGTCGAGCGCAGAAAATGGGGCAATCGGTGTGCGCTGTTGTAAAAGGTCGGCGGTAGGTAAGGGCAGGACTTCAGCAGCGCGGCGGCTGGAGCGTTTTTCGCCCTGTCCAAAGAAAAAATAGACACCGACCACCGCCGCCAGAATCAGCAGCACAACCCACATGAGCGGATTTTTTAGAAAGTGTTTCATCGAATCAGTAAAGTATCACGATTAACCGCAAATCGCAAAATCCATCACGGTGTTATAATGGGCAGGATAGAGAGAGCATGACAGTAAATGCTTGGCAGAAGTAAGCGGCGTAACCCGACCAATGAATTTGTTGAAAAAGGCATCCGCCCAGGCGATGAATTTCAGGTCGGGCCGATTCGCCCGGAAGTCAAAATTGCCCCGATTAAACGAGTCGCACTTTTCGCGGAGTCGTTTTTGCCAAAAATAGATGGGGTGTCCAAGACGGCGGTGTTGGTCGCCCGTCATTTGCAGAATACAGGCCGTGATGTGCTGATTTTTGCACCCGACAACGAGGGCAACACCCCGCATTTCCTCGGCCCAAGTCAGGTGGTCAGCGTACCCGCCTTAGGACTGCCATTTGCGCCGGAAACCAAAATGGCCTTCCCCAGCTTTCTGGTGTCGTCCTATCTGGACGATTTTCAGCCGGATATGATTCATCTGTTCAGCCCAGCGGTGCTGTCGGTGGCGGGAGTCCTGTTTGGGAGCAGCCGCCGTTTGCCAGTCATCGCTAATTATCAGACTGACCTACCCGGTTATGCAGAAAAATACGGCTATTATCTGTTTTCTAATCCAGTGCGGGATGTGCTGCGGGTAATGCATAACCGGGCTCACCTGACCCTTGCGCCGACTCATAGTGTAATTCGCCAGTTGAAATCGTGGGGCTTCCGGCGGCTGCGGTTATGGGGGCGGGGTTCGGATCATCAGCGTTTTGGCCCGCACCGGCGCTCCCCGGAACTGCGAGCGAAACTGCTGGCAGGTCGCCCTGATGATAGTCTGCTGGTGTTGTACGTGGGACGCCTTGCGCCTGAAAAACGTGTTGATTTGCTGCGGGATGTGGCGAAAATCCCCGGTGTGGCGCTGACAATCGTGGGGGATGGCCCGGAACGCGAAAACCTGGAAGGTATGTTCGGCCAATCCGCCCATTTTACAGGTTATTTGTTCGGAGATGGATTGGCAGACGCTTACGCGAACGCAGATTTATTTGCCTTCACTGGCACGAATGAAACCTTTGGGCAGGTAGTAATGGAAGCGATGTCCTCTGGTCTGCCCGTGCTTGTTCCCAACTCCGGTGGGGTGGTGGATCTTGTGCTGGACGGGATGAACGGCTATATCTGTCAGGATGACCCTGGAGATTACGCCCGGAAAGTTGAAAAGATCCGCAACAACGAAGCCCATCGCTGCCGGATGAGCGAACTCGCGCTGGAATATGCCCGTTCCCGCCCCTGGGAAACCCTCATGGAAGAACTGGAAGGGTATTATTGGGAAGCGTGGCGTATGAACGCTAGTGGTAAGCACTACTCGGATTACGACGAGGATTAAATGTCTGCAATCATTCTGACTGGTCCAGCAGCGTCCGGCAAAACCACAGCGGTGCTCCATGAAATCTTACGGCGCGAGTCCCTGACCCATGAGACGTGGGTGCTGCTGCCGACTCGTTTGCAAATTGACGCCTTCCGAGACCGTTTGATGCGTGAGGCGGACGCTGTGTTCAACGTCCGCTTTTTTAATTTTTACGAATTGTATAATCTGCTGCTGGATTTAGCTGACGACCCGCAGCGCACACTGTATCAGGCCGCCAGTGATCGTATTCTCAACGAGGTGATTCGCCAGCTTTTACGCGAAGGGAAAATCACCTATTACCATCAGATTGCCGACAAACCCGGTTTTATCAAATTGATGGGAGATTTTGTCAAAGAGCTCAAACAGGGCGCGGTAAAACCCGAAGATTTCGAGGCTTACGCAGAAAAAGTCGGTCAGCCTAAAGACAACGATCTTGCCCGGATTTACCGCCATTACCAGGATTTTCTGGTGAAATATGCGCTGGTTGACCGTGATGGGGCAGGGTGGCTTGCACTGGCGCAGCTTCGGGATAACCCGCGATTACAGGAGAAAGTCAAAAAAATCGGTCTGCTGGTGGTGGATGGCTATGACCAGTTTACTCCTTTACAGGCGCAGCTCCTGGGACACCTTATTCGACATATCCCCGATACACTTTTGACCTTAATCCATGAAGAAGATCGGAAAGAAGGGGCACACCGCCCCTTTGATATTACATTGAAGCGGTTGGAGAAATATGGTTCAGCATGGCAAACTGTTCCTCATATCCCAACCGATGGGATCAAAAACACAGCCCTGGCACATCTGGAATCACAGCTTTTTACCCCCAATCCCCAGCCGAGTTCTGCCGAGAATGCGCTGCATCGAATCGAAGCCCCCGACGCCCGGAGCGAAGCCCGTGCCGTAATGCGACAGATCAAACGGCTGCTGCTGGAGGGCGTTAGCGCGGAAGATATTCTGGTGGTCATGCGGAGTCCCGATCCTTACGCGGATGCCTTGCGTGGGGCGGCTTTGGCTTATGATCTTCCTGTCATTGTGCGGCAGTCGGACAGCATTTTACAGAACCCGGTCGTGGCGGTCGTCCTGCAACTGGTGGATCTGCACAGCTTTGATTTTCCGCGCCGCCAGATGCTGGATGTGCTGCGAAATCCTTATCTGATTCCGCCACACTTTACTGCTGCACAGTTGGATGACCTGGAACGCCTGAGCCTGGAAAAGCCTATTGTTCGGGGGAAGGAAAACTGGCTCACCGGGCTAAAAATGGGGCGTGTCATTGATGAAGATGGCGAAACGGTTTTCCAGATTGAAGACGCGGACACGCTGGCAGCGCAGGCAGCCGCCTTTTTTGGAACGGTAACACCTCCTGAAAAGGCCACGGCCCGCCAGTACGTGCAGTGGATTCAATATCTGCTTGGCCCTGACCCGATGTTTGAGGCGGAACAGCGCGACGACGCGCCAGAGATGTCCTTGCCGGAAGCCGTCGGGCATTTTTCGGTCTACGCTCAGATTCGCGGCCAGGTCAGCGAGGCGGTGCTGGTGCGTGATTTACATGCCATGCATGGTTTTCGCAATGCACTTCAGGAGGTTTTGAGCGCATACGATTTGCTGGCAGATACGGCACATGGCGGTGAGGTGCAGATCATTGACTGGAAAACCTTCCGTGCAGACCTGGAACTGGTGTTACAGCACCGCCGTATGGACACTGATCTCAATACGCGGGTGGGGCGGGTGCTGGTGACGACGGTTTTTGAGGCACGCGGTCTGCCCCATGATCATGTATTCATCGCAGGGCTTTCCGAAGGTATTTTCCCAGCCCAGCAGCAGGAAAACCCGCTTTACAGTGATCTTGAGCGCACCGAAATGCACAGTCTCCATAAATTGGATGTGCAAACGGCAGAAGAGCGTGCCGTAGACAGCGGTTTGTTTTATCAGATGTGTGCGCTGGCAAAACACAATCTGACCCTGAGCCGACCCACGCTGGACGAAAAAGGCAACCCCTGGCCGGAGTCCATCTTCTGGAAGGCAGCCACCACGATTCTGGAAGGTTCGTCTCTGGTATCTTATCGACTGGGTGAGGTGATTGCGCCGCGAGATGCCGCCAATCCGCGCGAAATTCTGGTCAGTGTAAGTGGTGCACTCCGGCAGTCACCAGAAAAAATCGGCGATTCAACCTGGGAAATTGTACGCAGCCTGAATACGTACCCCCTATGGCGAAACGTCGTGCGGGGGCGGGCGATAGAACTGGGACGTGAATCGGCATCCGTGCCGTTTGATGGCTACAGCGGTTTGCTGCGTGACCCGGCATTAATCACCCTCGCGGCGGAAAAGGTGATGAACCGCATCTGGAGCGCGACTCAGTTTAATGAGCTGGGCATGTGTCGCTTCCGTTTTTTCAGCAAACGCCTCCTGAAACTCGATCCCTACGAAGAGCCTGAAGAAGGCATGGATATCATGCAGTTGGGATCGGTGAATCATAAAATCCTGGAAGAAACCTATCGGCGTTTAGAGGGTTACAGCATCAGCCAGGAAAATCAGGCCACCGCCCTGCAAATTTTATATGAAGTGGCAGCGGAGATTTTTGCAGAAGCCCCTCGGCATTATAACTTTCAGGAAACGGCGCTGTGGGAGCAGGAAAAGCAGACCATGCTTGGCCGCCTGGAACGGGTCGTCAAAAGTGATTTTTCGGAAAGCAGCCCGGTGGAAAATATCGGACAGAACCGCTACCCCTTCAAGCAGGAGGCCGCTTTTTATCCGGCGGAAATCGATGGCGCGGCGGGAACACTGCGGGCGCGGGGATATATTGACCGCATGGACTTAACCGAGGACGGCGGCGTGATTGTGCTCGATTATAAAAGTGGCAGAACGCCAACGAATAAGGATATGGAGGAGGGGCGCAACTTCCAGATGATGCTGTATCTGATGGGGGCAGCGCAGCTTCTCAAACGGTGGGAACTACCTTATGATGTGCGCGGTGGTCTCTTTTGGAGCATCAGCCAGAATAAGGGGGATGGAAGCATTTTTGCCGACGCAGACGAAATTGAAGCAGCGCGGCATCGTTTACATGAGCATGTTCTGGCAGCGCAGCAGGGAAATTTTGCCAATCGCCCCACCAAGATGGAAGGTGGCAAATGTTCGCACTACTGCGAGTTCAGCCAGTTCTGCCGCGTGAATCGCGCCAGTCTGAGGAAATCTTCATTATAATTTCACACTTTAAAGGTATTTTTTCTCTTTAATCGTAAGTTTTTTATAATAGCTCCCAGGTTGAAACGCAATGGTAAACCCACTGCATATTTTTTATATTGGCAAGGATACCTTGTTCACACGACAGATGCTGCGTCAGCTTGATATTGGGCGCAACCGTTTTCACCGCCACCCGCTGTATCGCCGCTGGAGTCATTATGCTTACAATAATCCTGTCGCCAGAAATGCTGAGCGCATGGCGGAGAAAATCGCTGAGTATGGCCCCTCTTTAACAATTATTATTCCCCTGATGTTTGGGCTGTCGGCGCTGTTGTTTGGCAAGCAGGGGTTCGCAGTTGCAGTGAGTGTTACCGCTGCGTTGTTTGCGCTGTTGTCGCTGGTGGTGCTGGTCGGGGCGCTGAGCCTGGCTACTGGTTTGTCTGCATGGGCAGTCGCACGGGAGCGGTTGGAAGGCCGCTGGGATTTAGTGATGCTGATTCCCAAAGATCGTGCTACGGTGCTGTGGATGCGTGTGTCGTCGATGCTGCACCCTTACCGCCCGATGATGGTCACGTTGGAAGTGCTGCAAAATGGATTGGCAATTGTGGCGGTTTTCATCGTAGCGATTGGTAACGTGGACGACAGCCGCCTGGGAGTTTGTCTTGCGTTTTTTATTCCTGCGCTGGTTTTGATTAGCTGGGAACGGTATCAAGACTATGCGCTGGGGGTGGTCTCCGGGACTCTGATGGGTCTGCAATTTGATGATCGCCGGGCATTCAGTTTGTCGCTGGCGGCCACAGGCTTCATTATTGCCCTTCGGATGGCTTTTGTGATGATTGCCTACGGGATTTCTACGCCTCCCGGCGGTTTTGAAACCGTTGTCCCTGGCTTTATCGGCGGCGTGACTGTACTCCCGATGGTTGGTATCCCTCTGTGGGCTTGTCTCGTAGTGGGAAGTGTTTATGTGGCTTTGCGTGAAGCGGTGATCGCGCTTCTCTGGCGGGCGTCGCTGCGGCTCATTGATAATCCGTCCGAGTAACATTAAACAGAAAAAGAGCGGCTCGCCCGAAACAATCTGGGGAATCTTGACAGATGCATCAAAGTATTCTGAGTGGGATCCTGGCATGATTCGTCTGGAGGGAAAAATCGCGCCGGGAGAACAGATCACGATCTATACCAAAGTGTCGCCAGATCGCGCCTTCAAGCCCACAGTGACCGACTACGAGCCAAACCGGAAGATGGTCTGGCGTTCCGGGATGCCGATGGGGTTGTTCCAGGGAGCACGAACATTTCTCCTTGAACCGCTGGCGGACAACTCTGTGAAGTTTACCCTGCGTGAGGAGTTTAGCGGTCTCATGATGCCCCTCAAAGAACGTGCGGAACAGAAAACTTAAACCCTCAGGACATAGACCGCGCTTTGTTCAGGAGGAATCACTGCCCGATAAACCAGCCAATCCGCGTTCGCATGGGTTGGCTCGATCTTCTCTCCTGCCGTATCAACCCGCACCAGAAAGTAGCGTCCTTCGCCGAGTTCTAATTGTTTCCGGCTGAAATGCAGGGACAGCGTGCGCGGCGTGCGCGAATCGCCAAATTCGCCCGTTTCTAAATTGCCGAGTAAGACGTATATTTCCCCTGCGCTTTTCCAGAGGTGAAAGGCAACTGTCTGGGGGCGTTCGAGATTTCCGAGGTGGCTTAATCCATTTTCTTTTGCCAGTTCATGCAGCAGTGTGGCGACCCGATAGTGCGGAAAGGTGCTGCCCAACTGATATTTGGGTACGAACGGATTAAAGGGTTCTGACCAGTCCGGTGGCTGCCAGTAGAGCCAGGTGCTGCGCTGGGTCAGCAATGGGGTTTCGGATGTCTGATAATGTACAGTTACATCGTCCGCAATCGTGATCTTTGCGTGGTCAGGAATATAGGGGCGGTCATAGGCCGGGGCATATTCTCCGCTGGCCACCCAGAATTCAGCTTCTAAAACTTCGCCTTCTGGTTGGATACCAAGTTTGTGTTGGATTTCGGGATCAAAAACATCGGCGCGACCCGTTACAAGTACAGGGCTTCCCAGGCTTTCGAGGGCTTCCTTTTGCGCGGCAGTGAGGTTTCCAGGTGTTTGCAGAATCAGGGTATTTTGTGGGCTGTCAAGCCATTCAGCGCGGGTGGCACTCAGAAGTGGAGTGCCCCACTTCATAAGCATCGCGGCCTGGTCATCAATCCATTCGGCGGCGTTCCAGTCCGGATGATTTTCGCTCAACCATTCCATCATGGCGCGGTTATAAACCAGGGTCGCGCCGTAGACTTTTTCCAATGATGCGGCGTTTTTCTGTGCCTGTGTGAGATTCTCGGCGATATAACGGACATCTGCCTCGCCGAGCAGTTCCATATTTCCGTTGTTCATCCAGGAAATGTAACTTCCGTCGGGTACTTTCACCCCGTCAGGTGTAATCACTGCCGCATGAGTAAATGCCCACATCGCCCACCGCAGCTTATGGGGTACCTGATGAAGCGTGTCCCAGGGTTCCCAGCCATCCCAGGTTTCAATCAGATTGTAAAATTTGCAGGGTTTTTCGCGCTGCTGGTTGGCTTTGGCGATCATTGCGCCCCGTGTCAGCAGATTGGCGGTCTGGAATGTCCAGCCTTTCCAGAGTTGATGCCACCAGTCCTGCCACGCACCGCCCCACGTTTGTTCGATCCATCCATCAATATAGCCATCCGCAACCAGCGCTTCAAAATCGACGCACCCCACCCGCCAATCCGCGACGGGACTGATTGCACTGGAATAACCAAATACAAGTTTAGCCGGGTTGGCTGATTTGACCGCTTTGTATAAATCGCGCACGGCCTGGCTGAACGCAGCGACAGTTTGCGGATCAGCCGGGGCGCTTGTACCATACGGCCCGTTGCGGGTGTAAATCATCGGCCCGGTGAACCCATCGCGCAGGTGAATTGCATCCAGATCGAGAAAATCAGCTAAATGACCCCACTGAGCCCCGAAAAAATCCGGAAAATAGGTGTTCTCTTGAATCCCGTTGGGGAAGGCCGCGTAAGGATAATGATCCGCTTTGAGACGCTTGATCGGGTGTAGATCCGGCATCCCAATGAACGATTTGGGCGGCGCGTACAGTTCCGGGTGGCGGGCATACCAATCCGAGTCGAAGTCATAGATTTTGAGTTCGGGAGGCCAGACAACATGCGCCCATTCCACAAACAGTACACCGATTTTGAGGTGCGGTAAATTGCTTCTGGAAGCCTGTTGGCGCAGTTTTGCGATAAAACTCTGAAGATCGGCATAAGTTTTGGTCGCCCAGCGTGCCGTGCGGCGGCTGCGTGTAGGGATATTTTGATCGGGGTCGCCCGTCCATTCCGTTATGAAGTCAATTAACCAGCCGATATTGAAAAAAATCCCATATTCACCCTCGATTCCGTACAGCAGCGGGGCAGTCCGGGTCAGGAGTGTTTCAAGTTGAGGGTCAAGTGGTTGGGTCGGGTCGAACCACGTTAAATCCATTTCGAGCCAACGATCTGTCATGAAAAACGTGACTCCCGTTTTTCCATTTCAATCATAACCTGTGTCTGTGAGGGCATAGTCTGGGAACCGCCAACACCGGTCACCGTGAAGCCAGCCGCAATGCTGGCGAACAACATCCTTTTTTCGAGAGGCCAATTTTGCAGCGTGCCATACAGGAAGCCCGCGTCAAAGGTGTCCCCCGCGCCAATGCTGTCTACCAGTTCGCCTAACACAATGGCATCCTGATGATGCTGCCAGCCCTGCTGGTACACCGTTGAGCCCTGATCGCCCTGTTTGATAATGACGGTCTGAGTGCCAGCATCAAGCAGAATCCGGGCTGCTTCATCCAGAGAGGAGGCTGCTGTAAGGTGGCGTGCCTCGCCGTCATCACACATGAAAATGTCAATGGAGGGTAAAACATCTTCTAATCCAACGATCCAGGGCGGCGACATGGCAAAGAGCGGAAACTGCGAGTCCAGGGAGGTGATGAGCCCGCGTGCTTTAGCTTCTTTAAACAGGTCGCGGGTCGCCCCATGCCAGGCGTCTTTATAGTGCAAGTATCCCCCATTGTGCAGCAGTTTCGCATCCAGCAGAGTATCTATTTCTTCGGATGAGAATTCCAGCGGCCACATAGGATGAGTCGGCAGGCGGTACGTCAGGGGGCGTTTACGACTGCCAAACAGCAGCATATACACCCCTATGCCGCCAACGGTATCCGGCACGAGATTGACTGATCTGGTATCTATCTCTGCACGCTGCAAGGCGTCCAGGATAAACGCGCCGAGTGGGTCATCTGGCAGGCATGAGCTGATCCGCACAGAGAGACCCAACCTGGCAAGATTTTGAACTGTATACCCGACCGATCCGGCGGCGGTCATTTCCATGTCGGACGGGCCATCCCAGGTTGGAATCGATTCCCAGTTGGGTGGCCCTTGCCCGGTAATCAGCAAGTCAATATTTAATGGCCCGACCACAGAAACGTCACGCATAATTCACCCCTAATGCGTATCCTTGGGGAACAGCCAGTTCCAAACCTTCGCATGGCGGGCAATGTTCGCTCGCTGCGTGTCGGGGTTGATGCTGCCCTGGGCGACTGCGCCCCAGTAGGGCAAAAGCTGACCGGGCAGGATTGCCAGGATCGCAAACAGGTGGGGGTCGGTTTCTGGTAAACGGAATACATCATCAACCTGTTCGGCGACAGCTTCATCGTCTTCGCTGATGATGCCAATCGATGGTGATTTGAGCATGTAGGTGACCTGAGCGATATCACGCAGTTCTTTGTAAGCCGGGTCGTCCTGAGGGGCAAGGACGATAGTCAGAATATCAGGTTGGGTCAGCCCTAATGCGCCATGAATATGCCGCCCCGCACACATACCTTTGGTCGGAATATGTGCCATTTCGTCATATTTGAGGGCAATTTCTTCCGCCGTGCCTTCGTTCGCGCCGCTCCCCACCACAAGAATACTGCGGATGTTTTTGTAGCGTGCTGAAAGTATCCGCGCCCGCTCACTGACCCATTCAAATATATCATCCATTTTGTCGGCGGTAGCAAACAGGCGATTTCTTAAGTCATTCCAATTACGGGCATCCGGACGAGTTAGAGCGCCAATTTCCAGCGCCAGCCAGATGGACACCGCCAGACGGGTTGTGTAGTGGAAGGTATCTGACCCGCCCGTGTCGAACCCACCCGCGCAGACGATTGAATCGTCGCATTTCTGGGTAATTGGACTGCCTGCCACACTGGTAAACGCGACCTGATAAGCACCGAGTTCTTTGGCGGTGGCGGCGGCACGGTTGCTGTCTACGGTGCTGCCGCTGCCTGAATAGGAGAAAAAGACGATTTTGCTGAAATCAATTGGATGCCCGTAGCGGACATATTCCAGCGAATCTAAATCCCACGCACTCCAGCCCGCGTAATCCCAGAAGGCGCCGGAAGCGGTTTGCGCAACAAACTGGGAGGTGCCCAGACCGTGCCCAACCATCCCCATAAACCCTTTTTCCACCAGCTTGTGTGCGATGCCGGGAACGACTTTCTGGTTGTTTTCAAAGGTACCGCGCAGTGCGCTTCCCTGGCTTTTAATATCGAGGTAGAGGTTAAAAGGGTGCTGTGTCTGTGGTTCTGTGCCCAGGGCACGATACATGATAGGATGCTCACCCGTGCTTTCAATATGGCGTTTAATGTCCCCTTCGATCCCCCACTGTTTGATGCGCTGACCTGCCTTGCGCTCATATCTGTCATCACTCATGGATTTTATTGCTCCTTACGTCAGTTATTGTGAGTTCCTCTCCCAGCGCATAACGCAGAATTTCTTCCTGCGTCGTGGTGGATGTATCCAATTCTGCCACAATGCGCCCCTCGTGCATCACCAGAACCCGATGGGAAAGGCCAAGAATTTCCGGTAGTTCCGAAGAAATCAGCAGCACTGACCGTCCCTGTGTGGTCTGGTCAGCGATGAACTGGTAAATTTCAAACTTCACGCCTACATCAATGCCCTGTGTTGGTTCCATCAGGATAAAAATTTCTGGATGTACGGCAAGGCACTTGGCGAGGGCAACTTTTTGCTGGTTGCCGCCGCTCAGATTAGAGACTTCCTGATCCATATGCGGCGTTTTAATCTCCAGCGCCTGGATTTGTTCCCCGGCAAGCTGGCGTTCTTTTTTCAGATTCAAGAATCCTGCTGTCGAAATCTGTTTCAGTACTGACAGTGTTATATTCCGCCGGATGGGCAGCCCCTGGATGACACCGTCGGCTTTGCGATCTTCCGGCAGACAAATTAACTGGCGGTGAATCGCCTTCCAGGGGCTAGGGCGGTAAGGCTGCCCTTTTAAGGTAATTTTTCCGGCACTCAGGCGCAGATCACCATACAGGGCTTTGCCGAGTTCGGTTTTACCACTGCCAGAAAGGCCGGCCACAGCCAGCACCTCGCCTTTGCGTAGGTTGAAACTGATAGTGTGCAGCACCCGGCCGACTGACAGGTTTTCGACGCGCATGACTTCTTCAGCATCGGGGTTGGATGGAGCACGCGGCGGGAAAACACTCGACAGCTTGCGCCCAATCATATCCTCCACAAGCGAGTCGCGGGTGACTTCGTGAATCGGGCGGGTGCTGATGTGCGTTCCATCCCGCAGCACAGTGATGCTGTCCGCGATCTGGAAAATTTCTTCCAGCCGATGCGAAACGTACAGGATTGTCACTCCCCGCTCTTTCAGCAGGGCAATCGTTTTAAACAGGGCGTCCACCTCGGTCTGATTCAGCGCCGAAGTCGGTTCGTCCATGATCATGAGCTGGCTTTGATTCAGCAGGGCTTTGGCGATTTCAATAATCTGCTTTTCGCCGACTTTCAACAAGCCAACGGTCATTTCTGGTTTAAGATGGGATGCATTGAGGGCTTCCAGAACCCGGTGGGTTTCCTGGCGCATGGTCTGGATGTCCAGCACGCCGCCGCGATGGGGCTCCTTGCCGACCAGCATGTTGTGCATGATGCTGCGGTCAGGCATGAGGTTGAAAATCTGGTAAATCGTGGAAACATTTGCGTCCAGGGCATCTTTCGGGTTATGCGGATGGTACGGTTTGCCATCCATCCAGATTCGCCCGGAATCGGCACGCTCCGCTCCGGACAGAATCTTGATCAGCGTTGATTTGCCTGCTCCGTTTTCTCCAACCAGGGCATGGGTATGACCGCGCTGGACTTCAAACGATACCCCTTTGAGCGCCTGCACAGCGATATAGGTTTTACTGAGGTTTTCTATCCGGAGAAAGCTCATAACAGAAGCGTCCGTACCCGATCCAGCGACAGCGCCACAATGAGTATGCCGCCAGAGACAATGCGCTGGGTGTTGATGTCGTAGCCCAGAAGCACCATACCGTTGGTAATGGTGGTCAGGAAAATTGCGGCGATGAGGGTGTTAAATACTTTACCACGCCCGCCGGAGAGACTCGCTCCTCCCAGCACAACCGCGGTCAGAATGGGAAAGAGGAAATCGCCACCCATCGTTCCCGTAGCGGTGCCCTGACGCGCCACCTGCATGATTCCACCAAAGGCTGATAGTCCCCCTGCCAGCATATAGGCCATGACTTTGACGAGGTTAGTGTTGATGCCAGACAGCCAGGCTGCCCGTGCATTGTTCCCCACCGCAAACACATGCGCTCCGAATCGCGTGCGGCGCAATATGATGAACGCTGCCAGGTACAGCACAAACATGATAATCACGGGGAGTGGGATGTTATTGTTCAAAAGGCGCTCGCGGGAAAGAAATTCGATGGCATCAATCTGATCCCCGGCGATGGTTTTGCCGGAAGTCTGTCGCAGCGCCAGCCCACCTAATACACTGGATGTTCCCAGTGTGGTGATAATCGAGTTAATTTTCATTCCCGTAATGATCAACCCGTTGATAAGGCCAATCAGCACACCAACACCGATGGTAACGATCCCTGCAAGGAGAGGTGCATAATCCTCCTGCACCATCAGCTTTGCCATAATGACCCCGCACAGAGTCAGTGTGGCCGCTGAAGAGAGATCAATATCGCCAAGCAAGATGATAAAATGGGCACCAATGGCAACAATGCCAATCACAGCGGCCTGCCGCAGCACGGTAAAGGCGTTGTTTGTCGTGGCAAAATTGTCTGTATTAAGGGTCAGATACAGTGCCCACAGGGCGAAAATGACGATGAAACCTTGTTCTCCGACGATGTTGATAACCCGGCGCTGTAAATCCTGTCGGTTATCTAAAGCTAAAATTGACATGTTCTTTTCCTAGATTCAGGAAGCGAGCCGCTCCCCTCTTTACGAGAGAGAGGGGAGCAGGTTGGAGTGTCGGCTAATCTTCCATTTCTGCCAGTGTTTCTGCCGTTACCAGAGAAACAGGAACAGCAATATTCTGGGGAATTTCGCTGCCAGCCAGCACTTTGACTGCCGCATTGATGGTCATAACACCGGTGACATCCGGCACGGTGGAAACAGTTCCACGATAGTAGCTGTCACCCGCCTTAATAAGCTCAATCGCCTGGGAATCAGCATCAATGCCTACCACGATGGCATCTTCAACCTCGGCATTTTCAAGCGCCTGGACAGCACCCAATGCACCTGCATCATTGATGCTGACGACCACGTTGATTTCTGGATGTTCTACCAGGGCAGTTTCCATGGAGGCCAGGCCAAATTCAGTAGTGCCGCCCAGGTAATTACCAACGATAGTCGCATCCGGCGCCAGTTCTTCAATGGCGGCGCGGATATTATCGGCACGTACCACCACATTCTGAATATCGGGATAGTCGAGGATAGCGACATTGGCCTCGCCACCTAACTCGTCATTGATAAGCTGTGCTGCGTATTCGCCTGCAATCCGCCCCATGTCTTCATCTTCAGCACTGATGGTGACACCGCCGATGTCTGCAAGCTGACGCCCGGCGTACTGGATAATCTTAATGCCACTTTCCGCGGCTTCTTCCAGCGCAGACTGCACACTGGGCGGGTCGAACAGACAGATAATAATCACATCTGCGCCGCTGGAAGTAAAGTTTTCAATCGCGCTGATCTGTTTTTCTACGTCGATTTCAGAGTCGAAGGCTTCCACACGCAGCCCCAATTCTTCTGCATAGGTCTGGGCACTGTCTGCCACCGTAAAATGCCATTCCGTCGAATAGGTGCAGGCGATAATAGCGATAAACCCATCCTCGCCCAGCGCCTCAACGGCGGCGGCGACTTCTTCTTCGGTGGTTTCCAGGTCTTCGGCACTGCCGAGTTCCTCTGGTTCTTCAGTCGCTTCCTGAGCGAAGGCAGGGAGTGCCAGCAGTAGAATACTGAACAAAATCAAACCGATTTTTATGGCTTTCATGATCATTCTCCTCAAGATGCAAAAGCGAAAATTTTGAATTAAGGAATTTACTAGGGAATATCCTCCTTCTCGTCTAATTCAAGTATCAAATTCATGGTGCGTTCATCGCTGATCAGGACATTGATCCATTTGCCGCGCATCGCGCCGAGCAGGGGGGCCGCTTTGTCTTCTCCTCCGGCAACGCCGATGGCATACTGCGCTCGTTTTAAGTCATCGAGCTGAATCCCGACGATTCGCGTGTCAAAGGCGGTTGGTTGTACCTGCCCATCAAGGTCAAAAAAGCGCCCGCAGATGTCTCCAACAGCTTTACCTTTGAGTGCCTCCAGTTCCTGGGTTTGAATCAATCCCACCCGCGCGTAAAGCATGTCGCTTTCCAGTGACCCCACCCCGACGACGTAAATATTTGCCTGTTTCGCCTGAGAGAGGGAGTATTCCAATGTGGGGTTCGCCTGGACAAAATCCTTGCCTGACCCACGCCCCAGAATAGCCGGGGCACTGACGTAACACACCTTCCCGCTTAATACCTCGGCGGCCTGGCGTGCGATTTCGTTGTAATCAATTTTGTGTGCTTCGTGGCCGATATTCCCCATTGCCTGCGCGACCACGAGGTTCGGCAGATTCCGTTTTTGGAGCGCACTCACCATTTCCCGAAGTGTCCGTCCGCACCCTAGTGCCAGTATCTGCCCTGGCATGAGGATTTCCATCAAATAATTGGCGGCGGTGCGCCCGATCATGGTGCGAATGGCGTCCGGATCGTCGCTGAAGGAGGGCGCGACGATCACCTCTTTGAGGTGCGGGTAACGCTGCTTAAGAAGCTGTCCGAGTGTGTTGGAGCTTTCTTCCGGCGCAACGATACGGATTTCCACAATTCCCAGTTCACGGGCGGTGGTAAGATAGCGGGAAACCTGGCTGCGCGAGATGCCCAGACTGCGGGCAATGTCGGCCTGTGTCTGATTTTCCAGGTAATATGCACGGGCCACTTCTATTAAGCGAGCAATATAAGGGTCAATCATTTTCACAAAAAAATTACTTTCGCAATTTGATTCTATCTTAGGTATAATTCTGCACAATTGTCAAGACACATATGTGCAATGAGACCTCTGATTTTAATCACCAATGACGATGGAATTTATTCACCCGGATTGAAGGCCGCCGCTGAGGCGGTTGCAGATTTGGGTGATTTGCTGATGGTCGCGCCCCGCTTCCAGCAAACGGCGATGGGACGCTCATATCCTGTTATTCCGACACAGGGTGTCATCGAGAAAATCATCCTTGAAATCGCAGGCCATCAGCATCTGGCTTATGGGGTGCACGGGTCGCCTTCACAGGCGGTGCTGCACGGGGTTATGGAACTTGCCCCCCGTCAGCCAGATTTGTGCATCAGCGGAATCAACTATGGCGATAACATCGGAGTGACGATGGCAGCAAGCGGCACTATTGGGGCCGCGTTTGAAGCAAGTACCTGTGGCATTCCAGCGCTGGCTGTGTCCCGCGAGGTGGATATGGCGCTGCATCGTTCCGAAAATTACGCTGAACTGGATTGGCGAATTCCGGCCTATTTTACCCGGCTGATTGCCGAAAAAATGCTCAGGAATGGCCTTCCCGCGGGGGTCGATGTACTCAACCTGAACATTCCCGAAGAGACCAGCGAAACGACGGAAATTCGCCTGACTGTCCAGAGCCAATGGCCTCATTTTTACTACACCCATTCTCATGAAAAACGTGATTTTTCACAGCGTTTTTTGCTTCCCCTGATCAAAATGGCCTCGCTGGATTCCCTGGAGCCAGACAGTGATATTAAAGCCGTTGTTTTTGACCGGGTAGTCTCTTTAACCCCCCTGAGAAGCAATTTTACCGCCCCAGTTGATCTGGGAAATTGGAGCAGCGATGGTCACCCTCAAAAAAATGATTGAACGTATTATCACACTGCGGGAAAACGATAATATACAGGTCACCTTATTGGCAGCCTGCCCCAATTCAGACGCGGTGTTAGAAGCGGCGGTCAAGGCGGCGGCACGAAACAACGCTCCTATGCTGTTTGCGGCTACCCTCAACCAGGTGGATCGTGATGGGGGGTATACAGGCTGGACGCCGGCGCAGTTTGTCAGACAGATGAACCAGTATGCGGAAAAATACGGAGCGGCCGGAGGTTTGTATCCCTGCCTGGATCATGGCGGGCAGTGGCTCAAAGACATCCACACGCGGGACAAACTCTCCTTTGAAGCCACGACGGGTGAGGTCAAGGCCTCCATTACTGCGATGCTGGAAGCAGGTTATCATCTTCTCCACATCGACCCCACTGTTGACCGGACTATTTCCGGTGCTCCGCCTGTTGAAGTGGTCGTTGAACGCAGTCTTGATCTGATTGAACACGCCGAACGTGAGCGTGAGCGGCTTGGCATTCCGCACGTGGATTACGAAGTAGGGACGGAAGAAGTTCACGGCGGGCTGGTGGATTTATCCAATTTTGAGAGATTTTTACACCTGCTGCGGGGGGGGTTAGCCCTGCGAAATTTACTTCATGCGTGGCCTGCTTTTGTGGTCGCGCAGGTGGGGACTAATTTGCATACGACCCTGTTTGATCGGGAAGCCGCCCGCCGCCTGTATGATATTGTTGTCCCCTACGGTTCGCTGGTTAAAGGACATTATACGGATTGGGTTGAAAACCCAGAGGATTATCCGGCGTGCGGGATGGGCGGTGCGAACGTTGGACCAGAATTTACTGCTGTTGAATATGATGCGCTTATGTCGCTGGCACAGCGCGAAGCCGATCTGAGCCGCACACAGCCCGCAATAAAACCGTCCCATTTTGTGGATGCGCTGACGCAGGCGGTGGACAGATCAAACCGATGGCAAAAGTGGCTGCAACCGGATGAGCAGGGGAAGGCGCTGCTTGAACTGACTCCGGAGCGGCGTGGCTGGATGCTCAAAACCTGTGCCCGGTACATCTGGACAGCGCCGGAAGTCGTAAAAGCCCGTGCCCTTCTGTACGAGAATTTGCGCCCCATCATGGGCGATCCTCATCAACAGGTGGTTGAGGCCGTGACAACCGCTATTGAGCGTTACATCACCGCGTTTCACCTGTTCAACGCAAAGCGTTATTTCCAGTAGTGTGCTATGATAGGGCTGAGGCAGTCCTATGAAATTTACTGACGAACAGCAGCTCGCTATTTCCATTCACGACAAAAATCTGATTGTCACGGCAGGAGCGGGCAGCGGCAAAACCCGCGTGCTGGTCGAGCGTTACCTCAAACTGCTGGAAGACCACCCTGACTGGAAGCTCACTGACCTGGTCGCCATTACCTTCACGGAAAAAGCCGCCCGCGAAATGCGTGACCGGGTGCGCCAGACCATCCAGGATCGAATAAAAGAGGCGGCTAATGAGCTGGAATTGAGGCGCTGGCAGACTCATGAAAGTTTGCTCAGCAGTGCTCGTATCGGCACCATTCACAGTCTGTGTGCCCAGATCTTACGCGCTAATCCGGCAGAAGTTCCCGTTGACCCTAATTTTGAAGTGTTGGATGAGGTTGAAGCATCGATTCTGCTGGAT
The DNA here is from genome assembly GCA_008933735.1 of Anaerolineae bacterium. Classification (GTDB taxonomy): domain Bacteria; phylum Chloroflexota; class Anaerolineae; order Aggregatilineales; family J027; genus SB15. The sequence continues at coordinate 128,074 of WBUL01000005.1, forward strand.
GATGCTGTTCAGCAGAGTCTGGTCGAGTTGGTGAACCGCAGCGCCGAGTTTGCCCACCTGCTGGCTCATTACGATGTACGGACAGTCACGCAGGTGCTAAAACAATTTGCCAGCCTGACCGAGTCACAGAAGTTTTGCAGTCATGTCCCGGAAAATGCAGCCGATGTGCTCGCAGCGTGGCAGGCGGAGTACACCAGAGCGCTCAGAGAAGTAGTTGAAGCCGTCCACACCGACGAAACGCTGGACACCTGTTTATCCTGGCAGCCGGATTGTGACTGGCCTGATGACGACGATAAGTTGATGATGGTCTGGCACAACGTCCACGAGCTCACACCAGATTTAGCAGAAGATGGGACTATTTTTTCTGCCCTTCAATCGCTGGTGGAAGGTATCAAAGTGAATGTCGGCAGCAAAAAAAGCTGGGGCGATGACAAAGCGATTCTCGATAAATCAAAAGATATCTTAAAAACCATTCGAGAACTGGCAAGGAGCTATCTTGAAAACTGGCCCCGCCCGTTGGATGAATATGATTCTATGGCTGCTGATCTGCTGGTGATGTGGCGGGAGGCAGTCCAGCACACGGCTCGGCGTTATAAAGAATTCAAGGATTTGCAGGGTGTTCTTGATTTTGACGATCTGGAATACCTGACGGTTGAACTGCTGGAAAATCATTCGCACGTCACGGAGCGTTACCATCAGCGTGAATTTAAGCATGTGATGGTTGATGAGTTTCAGGATACAAACGCAGCGCAGCGTAATATCGTATACAAGCTGTGTGGGATGGAAACTCAGACAGGGGGGCGGCTGTTCGTGGTGGGCGACCCCAAACAAAGCATCTATGCTTTTCGCGGCGCGGATGTGAGTGTGTTTCATCAGGTACAGGGAGAAATCATCGGGATGGGCGGTGTCGAGGTACCGCTCAGCCAGTCGTTCCGCACGCATGAACGGCTGGTAACGGGATTTAACACGCTGTTTGGGGCAGTTTTAGGGTCGGCTGTGCAGGCAGAATATGAGGTTTCCCTGGGCAACCCCATGACCGCTGCCCGCTCCTCTGAAGCTATACACCAGAGGCCAATTCGCCTGCTGCTGCTGGAAAAACCTGACAAAAACGAGCGTGGTGAAAAGGTAAATTCCGACCAGATGCGGCGCTGGGAAGCCTATGAAGTGGCGTGCCTGCTTCACGAGTTCAAACAATCTAAAATGCCAATCTACAACAAAGACCAACGGGTGTATCAACCTTTTGAATATGGTGATGCCGCTGTTTTGCTGCGGGCGATGACCCATGCTCATGTCTACGAGGATGTATTCAAGGCGGAAGGACTGCCCTACACCACCATCGCGGGAAAGGGATACTACAATCGTCAGGAAGTGTGGGATTTAATCAATTTGCTGAAAGCGCTGCACAACCGTGCGGATAACCTTGCGCTGGCGGCAGTGCTGCGCTCGCCCATGTTTGGGCTGTCGGATGATGCCCTGTTCGCACTGCGTTTACAGGCTCCGCTGCTGCTGTGGGATGCTGTGCAGCAGCCTTCCGAACTATTCCCACCTTCTGAATTTGACGCGCTGATTTTTGCACGTGAAATGCTTCAGGAATTGGCAGCACTGGCGGGGCGTGTTCCGGTAGCGGAACTGCTGGCGCTGGCGCTGGATAAAACCGCTTATGATGCTACGCTGACCGCCCTGCCGGATGGGGACAGACGGCGTGGGAACATCGAGAAACTGCTGGAAAAAGCTCGCCAGAGTGGACGGGTTTCCCTGAGTGATTTTACAGCGTATCTGGGGGATTTGACCGCTGCCGACCCACGCGAAGGGGAGGCCGCCCTGGAAAGCACCGGCACCATCAAAATCATGTCAGTTCATGCCAGCAAGGGTCTTGAATTTCCGGTCGTGGTGCTGATGGACAGCCATTGGACACGGGGCAGGTCAGAGTTTTCGCCGCTGCGGTTTGATGAGAAAATCGGGGCAGCCTGTAAGGTGCGGGATGCCGACGGGAAATGGGTGGAGTCGTTTGCTTTCCAGCAGGCCGAAAGAGAGGAACAGCGCCGCAGTACTGCCGAGCACAAGCGCCTGTTTTATGTGGCGGCAACCCGTGCCCAGGATTTGCTGGTGATGACAGGCAGTTGGAATGGCAAAGCCAAAGAGGAGTCGTGGCTGTCCTATGCGCTGGAAGCATTTAAGGTTGATGCCCGCGGCATGTCTGAATATGACGGGGTAGAGGTCAGGATTTTAACCGAACTACCGCCAGACGAATCGGTGCCGCGCGTAGAGATCAGTGGGTGGGATGTGCTGGACACTTATCTGACGGGAAAGGCCGCGATTCCGCCACTTCTGACTCCGATCCCAACAGACTGGACAGCCCCTTCCCGCCATCTGACGGTTTCGCAGTTGGAAAAACTTGGCAAAATCGACCAGTTTACCCCACGTGTTTTTGCCGAACGGGATTTTCGCAACAGTGTTTTACACGATTCACCCGCGCCAGTCTCGCCGATTGCCATTGACGAAATTACTCGCCAGATGTACCTGCGCCGCACAGTCGGGCAGATTGTTCACCGGGCGCTGCAACTTGGTGTGCTGCCGGGGCAAAAATCCGTGCGGGAATTGTATACGATTCTGCGGGCATATGCGTGGGATGAAGGGCTGACTGATCAGCGCCTGCTGGAAAATGTCACCAACCAGGCGATTCGGCTGCTGCGTAAATTTGAGGATGATAACATGCTGGGTGGGGCAGAACTGATTTTGCGTGAGGTGCCGTTCATCCTAAAAACCGATACGCGCATTCTTCATGGGCAGATTGATGTGCTCTACAAACGCGATGGTGCATGGCATGTGCTGGATTACAAAACAGCGGATATAGCAGCCCGCAACGTGCGCGAACATGCCAAGCGCTACCATCTTCAGGTTGGGGCGTATGCAAGGGCAGTCGAAAAACGTACCGGTCAGACTCCTCATGTCGAGCTGTACTACCTGCATCCAGGGACGCTGATCAGGGTGCAGCCATATGAATGGGAGCAGGCGCTGGCGGAACTGGATGAGCGGATTCAGGCGGCGCTGGCTATGTGGTGAGTTCGATTCGGTTCTCATCCGGGTCTAAAATGACGCTTTCGTAGTAGCCGTCCCCGGTTGTTCTTGGTTCCCCGATGACTCTGTACCCACGCTGGCGCAGTTTTTCGGTCAGTGTGTTCACTTTGTCTTTGCTGCCAGTCGCAATGGCGATGTGGATATAACCTGTAGCCTGATTTTCAAGCGCGTTGAGATGGCGGGGAATCCCTGGCATTTGCATGAGTTCCAGACGTGCGCCATCCGTAAAACTGATGAAGTAGGACTCAAACCCCGTTTGAGGATTGTGATATTTTTCACTCGACTTTCCGCCGAAAAATTCCACGTAAAAATCACGCATAACCTCAAGTTGATGTGTCCACAGGGCAACATGTTCGATTCGCATAAAGCACCCTTCGTAAGAAACCAGCCGATTTCTGACTCTCTAAATTACGCTAAACTTTTAAAAAGAGGAAGCATCATGACAGAAAAAATTAAAACTTACGAGAGTGATGATATTGTAGTGAGCTACAGTGTTATTCGCTGTATCCATGCTGAAGAATGTATCAGGCGGCTGCCCAGGGTATTCAACCCGAAACAGCGCCCCTGGATTGTCCCACAAAATGCCAGTGCTGAGGAGATTGCTGACACCATCCTGAACTGCCCGTCCGGGGCGTTACATTTTGAGCGTAAGGACGGTGGGGTGCGCGAAGCGGTTCCAGAACAAAACACGGTTACCATTGACCCCGATGGGCCGCTTTACGTGCGCGGCGATTTAGAGATTACCACGCCAGATGGTGAGACCGTCGTCATGAAGGAGACCCGAGTCGCGCTGTGTCGCTGCGGGGTATCAAAAAATAAACCTTTTTGCGATAACAGCCATCAGGAGATTCATTTTACCGATCCCGCACGTGTCACCTTAAAGGAAGGTTGGACAAGCGAAGGAGAGAATACCGGGACACTCCGAATTACCCCCACAGAGAACGGCCCTTTTTTGCTGCGGGGAAAGGTCAAGATTCAGGGCAGTCAGGTCGTGTTCCGGGAGAAAGCATGGTTGTGCCGCTGCGGCGGATCGCAGAACAAGCCGTTCTGTGACGGAACCCATGCGAAAATTGGGTTTCAGTCTACGGCGGGGAGCAGCACATAAAATTGGCTTCCCCTGCCGGGGGCGCTTTCCAGCCACATGCGCCCGTGCATCAGCGATACCAATTTATAGCTCAGGGCCAATCCTAACCCTGTGCCGCCCTGTTCGCGGGTGGGGGTGCTGTCTATCTGACGGAATTCGTTAAACAGCGTTCGCTGATCTTCAGGCGAAATGCCTATACCCGTGTCTTCTACCGTGATCAGTATCCAGACCTGATTCGGGTCGATTTCCCTGGGTGCACTGTCGGACTTTTCCAGGCGGCGTGCGCTGATTTTGACTCCGCCTTTCGTGGTGAATTTAATTGCGTTGCTGGTTAGGTTAGTAAGAATTTTAAGAATCGCTGTGCTGTCTCCTACAACTGCCGAAAGATCCGGTTCGATCACAACCTGAAAATCCAGTCCCTTTTTCTTGGCGGTGGAGGAGTAGCCGTTAAAACATTCCTGGATCAAGGACTGAAGTTGGGTAGGCCGTAGTGTAAGATCCATCTGCCCGGTCTGGATTTTTGAAATGTCGAGTACATCGTCGATCAGCGCCAGCAGGTCTTCTCCGTTTTTCACAACCCGTTCAAGCCGGTCGCGCTGTTTGTCGTTCAGAGGGCCGAGTGTTTCCTGCAAAAGCAGTTCGGAATATCCTAGAATGCTGTTTAACGGGGTACGGAGTTCGTGGCTCATGGTCAGAACAAAATGCGATTTGAGGCGGTTGAGCTCAATCAACTGCTCGTTGGCAAGGCGCATTTCGTCCGTTGCTTCCTTGTCGCGGGTAATATCCCGTATCATGCCTGCGATGCCCAGCACCTTATCCTGCGGATCGACAAACGGCACCTTTGTAATGGCATACCAGCGCTTCCGCCCGGATTTCAGGTCTTCTTCGGCCTGTTCCCAGCTCATCCCATCTTTATGATTCTGCATAATTTCCAGGTCACGCTGGCGATAGGCTTCGGCACGATCCTGGGGGAAAAAATCAAAGTCGGTGTGTCCAATGACTTCTTGTGGGCGCTGCTTTCCCAGATACCGGGTGTTGGCGATATTGGTTACAATGAAGCGGCCTTCCGTATCTTTGACAAACACATAGTCTGGCAGGTTGTCAATCAAAATCCGCATGAGGTTGCGTTCCCGTGCCAGCGCTTTCTCAAATTCTTTCCGTTCGGTGATGTCAGTCACAAAGCCTTCGACCAGTGTCTGGGTTGGGTCATCTACTTTTTGACCCTGTTCCCAGACCCATTTTTCTTTCCCTTCAGCCGTTTTGATGCGGTAGGTGAGTTGAAAGGGCCGGTTTTCCTGGATGCCTTTCTGAATCCCCGCCCACATCGAGTCCCGATCATCGGGGTGAATGAGATCGATGTAGCGCACGCTGCGATTTCCAATCAGGTCGGCGGCATGATAGCCCGTTAGTTCATGGCAGCCCTCACTCACAAAGGTGAACTCCCAGTGAGGCGTATGGGTGCTGCGGTAAGCCATGCCGGGAAGGTTGCTCATAAGAGTGGTCATAACGCGCTGGCTTTCCAGCAGGGCGTTGTCTTTCCACGAGCTTTCACCCATCTCCATCCCTACCGCCATTGCTCCGGTGATGCTGCCTGCCGGGTCTCGAAGGGGGGCATACCAGACCTGGACATTGCGCCCGTTATTTTCGTAAAGCGCATGGAATGATTCACCTTCCAGAGCGCTCTGCATATCACTCACTAAACGGGATTGGTCGCGGTACAGGTCAAAAAAGGATTTGCCGACCTGAATATCCTCGCGTGAAGTATCAGGCAGCAGAGGGATGTGCCCTTCGGTCAGTGTAAAAATGCCTTTTGCATCAATCGCATGGAAGAAAAGCGGCGCGCTGGAAAGAACGTTCTGGAGAATTTCACGGGTGCGGTGGAGGGATTCTTCAGCCTGGTAACTTTCCACCAAGCGCTTGACGCGCTGCCGCAGCAGGGGCCAGCGGATAGGCTTGGTAATATAGTCTGTTGCACCGGCCTCAAATGCCTGTTCGACGGCTCCGCTGTCTTCCAGCGCGGTAAGCATCAAAATGGGAGTACGACTGCCGCCGGGGAGGGTTTTGATTCGTTTGCAAGCGTCAAACCCGGATAATACGGGCATCATGCCATCCAAAAGCACCAAATCCGGGCGAAGTTCCTGGTATTTTTCTGTGGCTTCCTGTCCATTGGCGGCCTCATACACGGTGTGGCCGTCAATCGTCAACATGTCCACAAGCATCATCCGGATGCCTTTTTCGTCATCAGCCACCAGGATTTTCCCGGATGGATTGTTTGCTGTCATACCAGACCCCTCTTTTCTGTCGCTATCATTTTACTCTAATTCTAGCTGCCTGTTCGTTATGTATTTTGGGAGGTGAGCGTTTGTAAAGCATGGTTTTACACATCACGCGCTGCGCTGTAGAATCTGCAAAAAGAATGGGGAACACTCCAGTATGGCATTACTAACCCGTCTGTTTTACAGCCAGTTACCCGTCTGGGCGAGACCTACCCATCCGATGATGCGCTATGCGCTGGGGTATCGGAAACTGACTCTGCGAGATACACTTTTGCGTCTGCTTGTTGCTATCCTCGGTATTGGGGTCATTGTGGGTGCGGGATATTTTTACACGCAGCAGACAAGCGATAGTAATACCATCACCTACCGTGAATTTATGTTCTACCCTCTTGCGCTGCTGCAACTGCTGGCGGAAATTCTGGCCCTGGCCCTGACCGTTAATTCAGTGGCCCTCGAACGGCAAAAAGGCACGTGGGAAAGCCTCCAGGTTTCTCTGGTCGGTGCTGCAACGGCGGTGCGGACACGCTGGGCACTTGTATTTTATAAACTCCGCTGGGTGCTGGCGGCCATTGTGTTAGGCCGGTTGGTCTATATTGGATATCTCCTGGATGATATGACCGATTTTGAAGGCCGGGCAATCGATGTGCGAATCATCGGTATTTCACCTGAGGTGACGCTGGAAGTTGCGGTGTTTTTGCTTACAGCCCTGATCACTGCCGCGCTTTTGCTGCCGTTTGTGGCAATTGCGCTGGATGCGGCAGTTGGGATGGTGGTGGCAACCTTGACTCAGCGGCGTTCGGCAGGGGTTCTGACGACGCTTGTGCTGGTTGGCGGGCGTGTGCTGATTACCGGGAGTGCACTGTTTTTGGGCGATTCGATCCTGGGGCCCAACGGGACAAAACCGGAGGTGGTAGATATGAGCACCGCGGAAGGCTGGGGACGTACCCTGCTGCTGACCTTGCAGGGCGATTTGGGGCTGCGCCTGCTTAACCTGGAAACCCTGGGCAATCTGTGGTCAGACCTGGAAAATGGGATTTATATAGGGGGGGTGGTTTTGGTTGGTGTGATCCTGATGGCGATGATAGCGAACGGGTTGGTGTTATTTGCTGCGTGGCGGGCGGCTAAACCTGCGAAGAGTTAGCCCTTTTTTGCTCGGACGCGGAACAGCAGGGGTGCATAGTGAATGTTTCCGTCCGTGCCGACTTCGTCCTGAAGCATACTTCGCAGCGCGTCCAGGCAATCTTTTCGGGTGAATTCGTCCATCGCCGCTAGTTCTGCCTGACGGTTTGCCCAGGCTAGTTTGTAATCCATAAAAGCTGCTACGGGCATTACCACCTCAACAGGCGCATCTTCCCATACCTGAATTTCTACATACCCTGTTTCTGCCAGGACTTCTTTAAAATCGTCCGCCTCTTGCAGAATGTTGTCCCATGAGCGGGGGGTACGGATGAAATGACGGATCTTAAGCAGGTGAGGCGGAGCGTCATCTTCATCAACCATATACCGGGCAAAAACCTCAATTATTTTGTCATCCAGGCGGTGTAATACATTCCATTCATGGAAGGCCAATACCCCCTCTGGTTTGAGCACCCGATGAAGCTCCGCGAAGGCGCGTCGTGGACGGGTTGCATTCAGCCCAAAGGAGGCAACTCCAAGGTGGAATGTATCCGCTTCAAAAGGTAATTCATGAACATCCGCCACCTGGAATATCACGTTTGCATTCTGGGTAAGGAGCGCCTGCTCAATCATAGCCGGGGCGAAATCAATTCCTGTAACGTGACGGACACGGGAAGCAATCAACCGCGCGAGAATGCCCGTTCCAGTACCAATATCAAGTGTTACTTCGTGTCCAAGTGGCTGCGCTGTCCGGATCACTGACTCCGCGAAGTGGCGAAACGCTGGAACAATACGCGCCTCATAACCATCCGCGTTGGCGTCGAAGAATTGTCGAATGGTGTCTGCATCCCGCCGCATTAAATCACATCAAACCCCTACATCTTGCACATATTTTTCACACAATTGAAGCGCATGATAGGGGCAAAATGGACAAAGGAGAAGTCAAATGTTCAGGAAAATGTGGATCGTACTGCTGGTCGTTGGTGTGATGCTGGCAATCCTGGTGCCTGCTGTTGCCGAAGCTGGCGGGCCAAGAGGAAGAGGAAATGGCGACGGAGTTTGCGACAACTGCCTGTCTGGCGGATCAAATTTTGTGGACGCGGATGGCGACGGAGTTTGCGACAACTGTCTGTCTGGCGGATCAAATTTTGTGGACGCAGATGGCGATGGAGTTTGCGACAACTGCGGTCAGCGGATTGGCAGAAGATATGGGCGATGGGGACGTTAACTCCAATGCCTCCGGGTAGCAAGAAAAAAAGCGCCCGGAGGCGCTTCCGCAAAGCATAAGGAGGTATATTAATGGCCTAAGCGACAGCCACGAGAAGTTCGAATGCCACAAATTTGTCTCCAATATACACCCTGATCACGCTTTCTTGTACTGAAGTCTGGTATGGGATAATCATTACATTTGACAGTTCAGGAATCACATTCAGCAGCAGGACTTGTTAAAATGGACTGTTAAACTGAAGGAAACAACTTCATGCGTGCTGTCATTGCTCAGAACCAGAAGCCCACAATAGTGGAGGTTCCTGATCCGGCCCCCAGACTGGATGAACTGCTGGTGCAGGTCAAAGCCACCGCGCTTAACCGGGCGGACTTATTGCAGGTGAAGGGAATGTACCCGCCGCCGGAAGGGTGGCCGGAGACGCTGGGATTGGAATTTGCGGGGGAAGTCATCGAAGCGGGGGCGGAGGTGATGAATTTTGGCGTTGGAGACCGGGTGATGGCATTGGTTGGCGGCGGCGGCTACGCAGAAAAAGCCGTTGTGCCAGCCCTTCACGCCATGCCCATCCCGGAAAAACTCTCCTATGAAGAAGGCGCAGCCATTCCTGAAGTATTTATCACCGCTTATGGGGGAATGGTGGAGCAGGGGGAACTCGTCTCCGCTGATACCGTGTTGATTCACGCAGGGGCAAGCGGCGTTGGTCTTGCCGCAACACAAATCGCAAAGCTGATTGGCGCTAGAGTGATCGTCACCGCCAGCGCGGGTAAACACGACATTTGTGTGCAGCATGGCGCGGACAGGGCCATTGACTACCAAACGGAAAACTTTGCCGATTCGATCCTTGTCCAGGAGGGCGGCGTTGATCTTATCATCGACTTTGTCGGTGCGCCGTACTGGGATGATAATGTGCGTGTGCTGAATAAATGGGGACGAGTGGTCTATATTGGTTTGATGGGCGGCGCGAAAAAAGAAATCAATTTCAGCGACATCATGCGAAAACGTCTGACGATTACCGGCAGTACCTTACGTGATCGAAGTTACAGCCGCAAAGCTGGCCTCATCGGACGTTTCTGGAAATGGGCGGAGCCGCACTTCATCACAGGCAAACTCAAGCCCACCATCTGGAAATCGCTCCCTCTGGAACAGGCCGAAGAAGCGCACCAGTTGATGAGCAGCAACGCCAACGCAGGAAAAATTATTTTAACTGTAAAATAGGTAGTAAAGTGAATATTTTTGATGTGACTCATAAACCAGATATGGCGCTGTTTTACCGCCGTGACGACCCGAACGATCCACGCTTAGGCGAAGCTGTCCGATTTGACGAGAAATTTTACGCCGATTCTCAGATCGTTTTGCTGGGCTGTCCCCAGGATGAAGGGATACGGCGCAACGGAGGCCGAGTTGGAGCGGCGGCTGCCCCGGATGAAATCCGGCGCTATTTTTATCGTCTTGTCGCACCGGATCGATTCCCCAGGATTTTCGACCTCGGCAACACGGTTATCCAGGCGACGCTGGAAGAAACCCATCAGAAGCACCGCGACATTGTCCGTCAGGTCATTCGGGATGGTAAAACCCTGATCATCCTCGGTGGAGGAAACGATGTGTCCTACCCGGACTGTGCTGGGCTGGCGATGGAAATGGCCGAGATACTCGCCTTTAATGTCGATGCTCATTTTGACGTGCGGGCGGATGATCCCTGCAACAGCGGCACACCATACCGCCAGCTCATTGAGGAAGCGCTGATCACTCCCCAGAAATTTTATGAAATGGGCTGGCAGCCTTTTGCCAACGCATCAACGTACCTGCGTTACCTGAATGACCATAAAGTACATCATTACAACATTCATAAAATTCGGGAAATCGGCGTGCATACCGTATTTCAAACTATTCTCTCGAATATCACTGTTGATGCGATTTTCTGGGGGCTGGATATGGATGTTGTGCAGGCATCAGACGCACCAGGTGTCAGCGCCCCCAACCCTACCGGATTCACCGCAGCGGAATTCTGCAAAGTTGCCGAAATCGCTGGGCAGGATAAGCGCAGCCGGATATTCGAGATTACCGAAGTCAATCCGACTTATGATATTGACAGGCGTACCTGCCGATTAGCTGCTGCGGCTATGTTTTATTTTCTACTTGGAAAGGCTTAATTTTATGAAGCGCGAAATTCACGCTCCTCGCGGCACGCAGTTAACCTGCAAAAACTGGCAGATTGAAGCCGCCTACCGCATGATTCAAAATAACCTTGATCCGGTGGTCGCGTTTGACCCTGATCATCTGATTGTTTACGGGGGCAGGGGCAGAGCCGCCCGCAACTGGGAAGCGTTTGATGCCATCCTTGAGTCGCTGCGAAAACTCGAACCGGATGAAACCCTGCTGGTGCAGTCCGGCAAGCCTGTTGCTGTCTTCCGCACGCACGAGGACGCCCCACGTGTGCTGATCGCCAACTCCAATATCGTTCCGGCCTGGGCGACTCAGAAAAATTTCGACCAGTGGGAAAAAGATGGTCTCATCATGTATGGGCAGATGACCGCCGGAAGCTGGATTTATATTGGCACCCAGGGTATTTTGCAGGGGACGTATGAAACCTTCGGGGCGCTGGCACGTCAGCATGGCTGGGGTAGCCTGAAAGGGAGATTTGTTCTCACCGCTGGCCTGGGTGAGATGGGTGGGGCGCAGCCTTTAGCCGTCACAATGAATGAAGGCGTGGGGCTGTTTGTTGAAGTGGATCGCTGGCGAGCAGAACGACGTTTATCGCTGCGGCAAATCGATGCAATTACCGACAACCTGGAAGAAGCAATGACATGGGTAGAAGATGCTCTGAAAAATAGAGAAGCCAGGTCAATCGGGTTGATCGGCAACGCGGCGGAAATTTTGCCCGAATTGGTGATACGCGGCGTCGTGCCGGATGTAGTCACTGACCAGACTTCTGCTCATGATGTCATGTACGGTTATATTCCAGCGGGGTTGTCCTTGCAGCAGGCCGCCGAAATGCGCGAACGCGATCCTGAAATCTATCAACAGCGTGCGATGGCTTCTATGGCAAAACACGTGGAGGCCATGCTGGAGTGGCAGAAAAAGGGGAGTGTGGTGTTTGACTACGGCAATAATCTGCGCCAGCGTGCCTTTGATTACGGGGTGAAAAATGCCTTCTCTTATCCCGGCTTCGTGCCTGCGTATATCCGTCCGTTGTTTTGTGAGGGAAAAGGGCCGTTTCGGTGGGTGGCACTTTCTGGCGACCCGGAAGACATATACGCGACTGACCGCGCCATTCTGGAGTTGTTCCCGGAAAATGACCATCTGCGGCGCTGGCTGACCATGGCCCAGGAGAAAATCGAATTTCAGGGGCTGCCTGCCCGCATCTGCTGGCTGGGTTATGGTGAACGCGCTAAGGCCGGGCTGAAATTTAATGAAATGGTAGCAAAAGGGGAAATCAAAGCGCCGATTGTCATTGGGCGCGATCATCTCGACAGCGGCTCGGTCGCCAGCCCGAACCGTGAAACCGAAGGCATGAAAGATGGCTCAGACGCGATTGCCGATTGGCCGCTGCTTAACGCGCTGGTCAATGCGGTTGGCGGGGCGACCTGGGTCAGCATCCATCATGGCGGAGGGGTTGGCATCGGGTACAGCATCCACGCGGGGCAGGTCATTGTTGCGGACGGCACGCCTGCTGCTGCCAAACGTCTTGAGCGTGTTCTAACGACTGACCCTGGGATGGGCGTGGCGCGGCATGTGGATGCAGGTTACCCCGAAGCGATTGAATTTGCCAGACAAAACGGCGTCAAAATCCCGATGATGAAATGACGAGATCAAAAGTAGATTTACTCTTTCACAGCGCGGCGCAGCTTGTCACCTGTGCCAGCGGCGGCAGACCCAAACGCGGCGATTCCATGCGGGATGTGGGAATCATCGAAGATGGCGCGGTGGCGGTCGCAGATGGGAAGATCGTTGAAGTCGGAAGTTCTGTCGAATTAAGTGCAAAATACACCCCCAAAATGATGATAGACGCCTCTGGAAAAGTCATTTGCCCCGGCTTCGTTGACCCCCATACTCATGTGGTGTACGCGGGCAATCGCATTAATGAGTTTGAACTCCGAATTAAAGGCGCATCGTATATGGACATCATGGCAGCAGGCGGCGGTATCGTCAGCACGATGGAGGCCACCCGTGCCGCTTCGGTAGATGAACTGGTTGCCGACACCCGCCCTCGTCTGGATGCTATGCTCAGGCTTGGCACAACAACACTTGAAATCAAATCTGGCTATGGGCTGGATGTGGACTCTGAACTCAGGATGCTGGAAGCGGTTGCCCTTCTCGATTCCTCCCACCCCTGCGATCTGATCCCGACCTTCATGGGGGCTCATGCTGTTCCCCCGGAATATAAAAACCGCTCTTTTGAATACGTGGAAGTGGTCATTCGGGAGATGATTCCGCGTGCAGCAGCCTGGTACAGGCACTCTCATTTTTATGACCAAAACACCCCTTTTTTTATTGATGTGTTTTGTGAGCAAAACGCTTTTAACGTGGAAGAATCCCGCCGGATTCTGGAAGCAGGGCGGGCGCATGGCATGAACCTCAAAGCCCATGTTGATGAATTTACCAACCTGGGCGGGGTGAAAATGGCGCTGGAACTCGGTGCGGTGTCGGTTGATCATCTCGACGTGACCGGCGCTGAGGAAATTTATCTGCTGGCCGAGTCAGGTACGACAGCGGTGGTCATCCCCGCGGTGAATTTTAATCTGGGCAGCACACATTTTGCCGATGCACGGGCGATGATTGATGCAGGTGTGGCGCTGGCGCTGACGACTGACATGAATCCGGGTTCTGCGCCGTGCCCGTCGATGCCGTTTGTGATGGCACTAGCCTGCCGCTATCAAAAACTGCTCCCATCGGAAACGCTGAATGCCTGTACAATCAACGCGGCCTGTGCAATTGGAATGGAAAAACAGGTTGGTTCGCTTGAATCCGGGAAGCAGGCCGATATGCTCCTGCTTAACGTGCCAGATTATCGCTATCTGGCCTATCAATTTGGCGATAATCTGGTCGAGCAGGTGATTAAACGAGGGAAGATTCTTTGACAATAGTTCTGACTGGAAAAAATCTCACTATCGAGCAGGTGATTGAAGTTGCGTATGGCACACCGGAAGTGGTCTTAAGCGATGAGGCCGTGCCCCGTGTGAATCGCTGCGCGGACGCGGTGCAAAAACTGCTGGCCGATGGCGTAGTGGCGTATGGAATTACCACCGGATTTGGTGCCTTTAAAGACCGTGTGATCCCGCTGGAACAGGTGGAACTTTTGCAGCGTAATATCATTATGAGTCATGCGGTCGGGGTTGGCCCGATTCTTGATGTTCCCACCACACGCGCTATCATGCTGATTCGTGCCAATACATTGGCGAGCGGCTATTCCGGCATCCGGATGGACACCTTGCAGCTTTTACTTGAGATGCTTAATCGGGGTGTGCATCCGGTTATTCCTGAAAAAGGGTCGCTTGGTGCAAGCGGAGATTTAGCGCCCCTGTCGCATATGAGTCTGGTGCTTATAGGAGAGGGCGAAGCGAATTATCAGGGGGAGATATTGCCGGGGGCAGAAGCCTTGCAGCGGGCAGGTCTGAAACCCGTGACTCTGGCGGCCAAGGAGGGGTTGGCACTGACCAACGGCACTACCGTCATGTGTGCACTCGGTACGCTGGAAACCCACCGCGCCGAAATGCTGAGCCAGACCGCCGATATTGCCGGGTGTTTGAGCCTGGAAGCGCTGAACGGCACACCGCTGGCGTATGACGAACGGATTCATGCCCTGCGCCCTTTTCCCCGGCAGGCTGACTGTGCTGCCTACCTGCGAAAGCTCATCGAAGGCAGCGAGTTCACACGCGGTTATGACCCGACCAACATTCAGGATGCTTATACCCTGCGCTGTATCCCTCAGGTACATGGGGCGGCACGTGATGCGATTGCCTATGCACGTTGGGCAATGGAAATCGAACTGAATGCGGTCACGGATAATCCCCTGATCTTTGTCAACGATGAAACCGGTGAAATTGAGGTTGTATCCGGCGGCAATTTTCACGGCGAACCGTTAGCCATTGCCATGGATTATCTTGGCATCGCCATGAGTGAACTCGGCAACATTTCCGAACGGCGAATAATGCGTCTGATTGACGAAGCCTCCAATGTGCACACACTGCCGGCTTTTCTGACCCAGAACGGCGGTCTGAACTCTGGCTTTATGATTGTCCAGTACACCGCAGCGGCACTGGCAACAGAAAGCAAAGTTCTGTCTCACCCTGCCAGTGTAGACACGATCCCGACTTCCGCCAATGTCGAGGATCATGTCAGTATGGGGGTGACTGCCGCGCTGAAGATTCGCCGCATTTCCACCAATGTAGAGCGCATTTTAGCGATTGAACTGATGGCCGCCGCGCAGGGAATTGATTTTCGCAAAGCGGTGCACGGTCAGGATGCGAAACTGGGGCGCGGCACCCAGGCGGCCTACACTCTGATCCGCCAGCAGGTGCCGTTTATCGAAGCAGATACGGTCATGTATCCCTACATGGAAGCGGTACGGAAATTAGTAGCCGAGGGTGAAATTGCACGACAGGCAAATGCCGCTGTGGAAACAAAAAACCCGCTGAACGGGTTTTGATATGGGCGCTGAGGGATTTGAACCCCCGACCCCCCGCGTGTAAGGCGGATGCTCTAGCCGCTGAGCTAAGCGCCCTTTTGACGAGAAGGATTATAAAGAGCGACTCCCCTCGCCGTCAAGATAAGATTAACTACTCGGAATACGCGCCGGAAGTCAGACTTGTTTTGATAATCCCACTGCCCTGAATGGCGGTTGCGCTCAGGCTTCCTAATACATTTTGAGGAACTGTCCAGCTCACTGAGGCGCCATCTGCCGGGTTTGTATCGGTGCCAAGCAGTGTCGGGGTTCCCCCACCATTTGGAGTCAGATAAAACTCCACGCGAGTCGCATTGGTTGGTGCGGCTGACCATGACAGGGTAACGGTAGTCCCCGCTTGCAGTGTATACAAACTGCCATCAAAGCCGATATAAGGCGCGGCGCGGACTAAGTCGTTGTCCCCGCCGGGATTGGCATTGTAGTTCGGGTTGTAGGTGATTTTCAGGGCCGCGCCCCGCGTCGTTCCGAATTCGTTGGCGGCTTCGGCATAAAAGTACAGCACCGAATCAAATTCATTAAAGGTGTAATTGATCGCGGTTCCATCAAAGGGATCAACATCCGTTCCCACGTTCACTGCGCCGGACAAATCCGCTGCATCGGACGCGAAATATTTGACGGTATCAGCATTGTTCACCACGCCGACGTTCAGGGAAATCGTGGGTTGGAGGGTAATCACCTCATTCGCCGAAATGGAAATCACAGGTGCTGCGGCGAGATTCTGATTCAGTCTCGGTGCGCTAGATGAGCCACCGGAGGTGGTTGATCCACTGGTCGTGCTGCCACCGGAGGTGGTTGATCCGCCGGTCGTGCTGCCACCAGACGTAGTTGACCCTGGCAGCCTGGGCACGCGAAGCTGCTGACCTACCGCGATGCTGTTCGGATTGGCAAGACAGTTGGCGTTTGTCAAATCCGTGATGGTGCTGCCGACATTTTGCGCGATGATACCAAGTGTATCCCCTGCTTTGACCGTGTAAATAACCCAATCGGTGCGCGGGGTGCAGTTGGTCACTGTCGCGGGTGGAATGGCGGTATTTTGCGGGCGAAACTGTTCCGCTGTTGGCTGCAAGGTGATGCCTGCCGTCGGTGTGACATTCAGCGTCTGTGTCACGGCAAGAGGCGGGGTAGATGTTCGTAAAATGGGTACGGCGGTGGCGGGGTCTTCGTCCGAGGATAATGAGCAGGCCAGTGCGGCCAGCGAGAGCAGAATGAGTATTAGAATAAGTCGGCGCACGGGGTCACTCCTTTAGTGTCCATCATAACATATCTATCGGGTCTGGCTGCCCATGATTCGCCAACCTCGCTGCTGGGCAACTTTTGCCAGCGCTGTATTGGGGTGTACCGCGACCGGTGTTTCGCTCATATCCAGCATCGGCAAATCGTCCAGCGTATCTCCATAAGCCATTGCCAGTGTTTGCCCGTTGAGGATTTCGCGCAAACGCCTGACTTTATGCTCCCCCACGTTCAGGGGTTCGGCAAGTTTCCCGGTCGCATGTCCATTGGAAATTTCCAACGGCGTGCCTTCCGCCCGAACACCCATTCGTCGCGCGAAGGCTTCTAACATGATCTGGTAGGCGCCGGACACAATCACGATGGTGTGTCCCTGCTGCTGGTACTGCATCAATTCGTCAATGACATCCTGACGGCGCCGAGGCCACAGTTCATGTTCGACAACCCATTCAAATAACTCGTGAACCTGTTCCAGCGTGAAGCCTTTAAATAATTTCGGCATCCCAATGGCCCAGCGCTTCTTGAACACCCGCGAACTGACAACACCCATCTTAGCCAGCCCATAGAGGGGAAACTGGGTGTATAAAAAGCGACGGTAGGCTACCCCGTGACCGTGTTCGGTCAGGTATTTTCCGGTCGCCTTACCCATTTCTCCAATCGTGAGGGTTCCATCAAAGTCAGTTGCAATTATCATAAAACATCCTCATTCCGATTTCCGGGTTATTCTAGCGGAATTTTTGCGCTAACCTCAGACGAATTTTTGTTACACTAGCGAGAGAAAGGGTTTGAAAATGGCTGCTCCTCAACGACCACACATTCGAGACGAGATGAACTTTGAGCGTCCGGACGAAGGCAAAACCGTCGAACTGGCGAAAAATATCTGGCGGATTATGCCGCCGCCGCCGTCCGGCAATGTATATTTGATCCAGGATACGCTCAAAACCGTGTTGATTGACTCCGGCGTGTATACCACTTTCGACTATCTGGCGGAAGAACTCCGAAAGCTTGGGCTGCGTCCGCAGGATATCGATCTGGTGATTAACACCCACGAGCATTTTGACCACATCGGCGGGAATCCATACTTTTCCAAAACGGCGCTGATTGCTGCCCACCGCAACGCCGCCACCAAAATCGAATTGCAGGATGAATATGTGACCCACATGAAGGAATATGGACAGGTAGGAGATGATTTTTCGGTTCACTGGTGGCTGGAAAATCGCAATCTGATCTGGACGGGAGATTACAAACTCAAAATCCTGCATACACCGGGGCATACCTCTGGCTCGATCTGCATTTATGAGCCATTTCAGCATTTCATGTTCACCGGAGATACGGTCGTCCGGGGCGAAATTCTGACCCCAATGCTGGAAAGCGGCAGCGCAGGTGATTTTGTCAACAGCATTGAACGCCTGCTGACGATGAAAATTAAGGTGCTTTATCCCGGTCATGGGCCAGAAAGTACCGACCCGGACAGGGATTTAACCTGGGCGGCGAACGCTGCACGAGAACGAATCCGGGAATTTCGGGAAAGTCAGGCCGTGGGGGGCAAACGGCGCATCCAGATACGTGCGGGCTCGCAAGAGGCCTAGATGATGCCAGGCCCCTCTTCAGGTGTTGAAGAGGGGCTTTTTGAAGCCGTTATTGGATGGTGACATCAGGGATTACCAGCACCTGCCCGACGTAAATCCGGTTGACGTTGGTAATGCCGTTCATCTGCGCCAGTACGGACATATTGACCCCAAAGCGCCGTGCGATTTTCGAGAGGGTATCGCCAGCCTGGACTGTATAAGTAGTGCCGGTGTTGTCGTTCATTTTCACACACAAACTCTGTCCGGCGTAAATCCGGTTGATGTTGGCAAGCCCGTTGATTCCCTGGAGTTGATCCATCGTTAACCCATAGCTGCGGGCGATCCGGTAAAAGGTCTCGCCGCGTTGTACGGTATGGTACTGGACGCAAACCGGCGCCTCAGAGGGCGCTGCCGCCGCAGGCATGACCGCTGCAATCGACAGAACAAGCAGAACAAGGACGCTGAACTTTTTGAGAGACATGATGTTTCCTTCCGTGTCTTATCACTCATTAGGTCACCTGGATCTGGGTACCAGTTCCGTAACGCTGTAAAAATCAGTCTAAAGTCGGAGAATCAAAAAGGACAGGTTTCACAACCTGTCCTTTGAGATGGTTACGTGAAATTGACCTATTCTTTAGCTTCTGCCCAGGTGATTAGCCCGGTCATGAAGGGGTTCGCAAGGTCGCTGTGTTTGGGCAGGACGCGCACCGAAATGCCACGCTCACCGCTGGACTTATAGGTGACACTGCCCTTAAAAATATACGTGCCCTTGGAATTGCTTGTTACAGACATGTCGTAGGCTTTGCCGCTGGTAATTTCGCCACGCGAGGTCAGTGGGCCGGAATAAAGCTGCACACTCACATCTTCCGGGCGCAAATCGCCGAGGTCAACAATGGCTTCCACACCCAGTTCTGCCCCCACCACCATATCCTCGCCAGTGGTTTTGACAGAAACGATATTGACCTTACTCCATTTCGCTTTGATTTTTTCCATCCAGCCTGCGTATTGAAGCCCCTGCTTGATGTTGGGTTCGGTGAGTTCCTGGTAGCGATGGTAGGCGGGTATGTAGTAACCCAGGGCATATTCGCGCACCATGCGCTGTGTGCTGAAGAAAGCAGCCAGCTTGGAAATGCTTTCTTTCATCATTGCAATCCACTGGCGCGGCAGGCCGTCACGGCCCCGGTCATAGAAGGTATCAATGAGATCATTTTCCAGCAGGTTATACAGCGCTTTGGCCTCGATTTCATCCTGCAACTCGGCCTGTTCCGGTGGGTAAACTTCGCCTGCCCCAATTGCCCAGCCAACGCCCGGCTCGTAGGCCTCGGCCCACCAACCATCCAGAATACTGGCATTCAAACCGCCGTTGTAAATGACCTTCATGCCGCTTGTGCCGCTGGCTTCCTTAGGACGGCGCGGGGTATTCAGCCAGACATCTGCCCCTTGCAGCATATAGCTGGCGACCTTCATGTCGTAATTTTCCAGGAATACAATTGAGTTACGAAATTCCGGCATCGAAGCGACCTGAACAATGCGCTGAATCAGTTCCTTGCCTGGCAGGTCGTGGGGGTGGGCTTTCCCGGCGAAGATAAACTGCACAGGGCGGTCAGGGTTATTCACGATTTTTTTCAGCCGCTCCAGATCATAGAAGATCAGCGTGGCCCGTTTATAGGTCGCAAAACGTCTGGCAAAGCAGATCGTCAGTGCTTCTGAGTTGAGGATTTCTTCAGCCGCGACGATTTCACTGTGCGAAGCGCCGCGAGCCTTCAACTGCTTTTTCAAGGTCTGGCGGGCAAACGAAACTAACCGTTCACGGCGGCGTTCGTGCGTGCGCCAGAGTTCGGAGTCGGGAATGCGCTTCACATCCTGCCATACTGCCGCGTCAGACGGGTCTTCGCGCCAGATGGGGGAAAGATAACGATCATACAGGTTGGCGAAGTCCTGGCTTAGCCACGTCTGAATATGGATTCCGTTGGTTACGGCATCTACGGGCACTTCATTTTCTGGTACGTGCGGGAACATCCAGCGCCACATTTCACGGGAAACTTCACCATGTAACTGGCTCACCCCGTTGGAACGGGTAGCAAACTTGAGTGCCATCACGGGCAGCGAAAACAGATCATAGCCGCCCATTTTTTCGCGGCCTAAATCATGGAATTGTGAACGGGTCAGACCCAGTGCCTGCCACATCCAGGGGAAGTATTCATCAATCAGGTCGTAACCGAAGCGTTCCAACCCTGCGGGCACAGGGGTGTGAATCGTATAGACCACCGAAGTTGCAATAATGTTGCGGGCTTCCTCAAAGGTCAGGTTCGGATTCTTCTCCATCAGCATTCGTGTGCGTTCCAGGGCTAGGAACGCGCTGTGCCCTTCGTTCATGTGAACCACCTTGGGGTCAATGCCTAGCTGCCGCAGCAGGCGAATGCCACCGATCCCAAGCAGAATTTCCTGCTGAATGCGGGTGCGGCGGTCGCCACCGTAAAGTCGATCCGTAATATCGCGCAAATCTGGTGGGTTGTCCGGGTGGTTGGCATCCAGTAAATACAGGATGACACGTCCGACCTGCACTTTCCAGGCCAGTGCCTTCAATGTTGCGGCAGCCAGCGGAACTTCAATAACGACCCGTTCCCCTTTGTCATTAAGCACTGGCTGTACAGGCAGATTCGGGTAGTCGTTAATCGGGTAGGATTCCTGCTGGTAACCCGCTGCGTTAAGGTATTGTTCAAAATAACCTTCCTGATACAGCAGGCCAACCCCAACCAGCGGCAAATCAAGATCGCTGGCGCTTTTGAGATGGTCGCCGGAAAGGACGCCAAGACCGCCGGAATAGTTGCGGAAACAGGCAGTCAGACCAAACTCCATGCTGAAGTAAGCAATAAACGGTATCTCAAAATTCCCGTAGTTACTTCGATACCAGGTTTTTGTATTTGTCATGTAAGCGGTAAAGTCGTTCCACACGCGGTCAAGGCTTGCCAGGAAGGATGGGTCATCCTTGGCTTCTTGCAGGCGTTCCTGACTGATGCGCCCCAGCATCCAGACGGGGTTATAATTAGTTTCGAGCCAGAGGTTGTTGTCTAAACGACGAAAGAGAGCAACTGTAGCATGATCCCACGACCAGCGCAGATTGTAAGCCAGGTCACGCAGACGGTTGAGTTCCTCTGGGAGATTCGGCATCACGGAGATGCGGGTAACTGGTTTTACCAAGAGGTATTCTCCTTAAAGCTATTAACTAGCCAAGTTAAAAGCATAGCAGGTGCACTATGAATTGCAAGCGACTTAGGCTTGAATTGACAGAATCTCGTGCGACATGCCTTATTAATCTTGTTTGTTACTATAGTTATTGAGCGCCAAAACAAGTGCAGGATGAATAAATGCAGTCTATCTGGAAACGGGTTTATGAAGTTGAAATTGCAGCCTCATTCAGTGTTTTACTGTCGCTGGCGCTGCCCTGGCACACTGAACACGGTACGGGAATAGCAACCCTGAGCTACGGCTTTTCCAGGGAAGCCGCCATGGTTGTCTTATCATATGGTGTTGTCGTCATCTATCTTTCGAGTTGGATGCTGCTGGCGTTTATACCCCTGTTGGCGCTGCTTTTTGGAATCCGTGCGGCGCTGGGGGTGATGACGCTGCGTTTATCGAACGACTCGATTCTCAGGTTGCTGGTGGTCGTGATGGCGGCCAGCACGTTATGGTTCTGGCAGGCAAACCCTGATGCTGTAGCCAGTGGATTTTGGGTGTGTGCCCTCTCCGTTGTGTTGTTAAGCCTCGCGATTCTGGTTGAATTTAGCCTGCCGATAGAGAAAATTCATGGCAAACGAAGTATTCGGGATTTGATGGCGGAGGTGTACGTAGAAGGCTTCATTTCGTGTCCCCACTGTGGGGCGGTCAATGATGATACGGAGGATTTTTGTCTTGCCTGCGGCGGATGGCTGGGGAAGGAATAAAAAACCCCCGCTTAGGGGCGGGGGCAGTTAGGGATGATAGCAGTGATTAGAGACTCTTGACGATTTCGGAGAAAATGTTACCAATTGCGGGACCGACGAGCGCCAGGATGATGATAACGACGATTGCTACCAGAACCAGGATCAGAGCATATTCAACCAGGCCCTGACCTTCTTCGCGTGGTAAGTACATCATGGTAAAGAACTCCGTGAACTAGATGATTACAGATAACTGTTTACATGGTAGCATGGCTTTAATTGCAGAGTCAATCTTAAGAACCCAAATTTGTATGAATTCTTTACAACAGCAGGCAGGTTTCCGTGAAACTATTCGATCACTCAGAACGCATCGATGGCAGTTTCCCTGATGAATCGATGCTGAAGCTAGACCGAATTTCGGCGATGGGGGCAGCGATATTAGCATTCGGAGAGCGTATTTCCAGCGAGCTGAAAGGGGGGAATCTGCGCTATTCGCTGATTGCAGGGGAAAATAGTTCCTATCTTGGCATTCGTCTGGGAGAAAGCTATTTTTTAATAATGGGTGTGAGCCCTCTGGCTTCGTTAGATGCGGTAATGGCTGCATTTGAAGAACATGCTGCGCCGTTCCTGGAAAAATTAGGGACGCATTTCTAATGCAGCAGGATCAAGATGCAGTGCGTATTCCACATCTAGAGCAGGTCTGGACAAAATCTCATCGCTGCCCTAAATGCTGCCGGCAGAAGTTCAGGCTGTCCAGCATATTACGCCGGAGAGACATCGGGTTGTCAAATTCAAGTGCATCCGGGGACAGTTCAACGCTGATGGTTCCCGCAAAATCATCCTCGGCCAGTGTCCTCAGAAAATTGGCTAAATCAACATGTCCCCGGTGCGGCAGCCGGTGTTCGCTGCCATCATAATTGCTCAGATGCACATGCCAGACCCGGCCCCGTGCGGCTTCATAGGCCAGTGTCGGGCTGATGCTTTTGGTTGCCCAATGGGTCGTATCCAGCGTGAGCCAGTCGTGTACTTTGCTCCAGGTATCAAGCTCGTTATACCAGGTTGGGTCAACTTCACGACCTAAGATTCGGTGGGTCGGCATATTTTCTAATGCGATTTTGACGGGAGTTTGCTGCTGAACCTGCGGCAGATCGTGTTCAATCCAGTATTTTACGCCGAGGAACGGGGTTTGCCAGGGAAAATTCCAGATTGTCCGGCCAAGTTTGACGCTGCCAATGCCGATTTTGCGCGGTACATGCACAACGATACTCTCCGCGCCAAGCTGTTCCGCCAGTTTCAGCGTGCATAGAATCCGTTCAACTTCGCAGTGATTCGCGCCATTCCAGCCCATCAAACGAGGACTGAAGGGCGTATGGATGGTTAATATTGGTAAATCATAGGTTGTGCTGAGTTTAGCAAGATATTCCGGGTCGCGGGTGCTGTAACGGTCATCACACATCACTTCTACGCCGTCGTAGCCTGCTTCTGCCACCAGTTCAAAGACGTAGGCTAAGTCCATTACATAAAGCGAGCCTGTCGAAAAAATAACACGCGCCATTCTTCATTACCTTCTGCGTGAAACGTCCAGCATACCAGAGGAAATCCCATCTACCATGACGCCTACCTCACGTTCTCCTGATCCATCCTGACGCCTTTTCAACTGCCATCTGACAGGGGATAGCGATGCGGCGGAGAGCAGGCTAGACTTTTCTGCTGATGAATACACGCTTTGTGATCCCCCTCCTCATAGCAATTGTGATTTATAGCGGACTGGCTTTTTATCAGCTCCATCTTCCGGGGATGCATCACGACGAAGCCCAGGAAGCTGGCCTGATGGGAATGCAGCTCAGGCATGGGCTGCCGCCTGTGTTATTTCGAGATACAGGAATTACTGTTGCGGGCCGCACCTGGCCGCTCATGGTGCAGGATTACATCGGGTCGTTTAATGTTTATCTGGCGTGGCTTGCATTTGCCATCGGCGGGGTGAGCGTGGAAAGCCTTCGTGCGATGACCATTCTTACAGGTATTTTGACTCTGATTATGGCTTTTGGCGCGGCACGACGACTTGCCGGACCCAAAACGGCTGGGCTAACCGTGCTGCTCCTGGCCGCGCACCCGACCCAAGTTTTCTGGACGCGGCAGGGCGTCTATGTCACATCGTATACGCAAACCCTTGCCCTGGCGGCGCTATGGCTTATGCTGCGCTGGTGGCAGGGCGAAAAAGCCTGGAATCTATGGCTGGCAGCCTTTTTAATGGGGGTTGGCCTGTGGGGTAAACTGCTGTTTATCTGGTTTATGGGTGGGGTGTTGATCACATGGACGTTTCTCAATCTGCCGCGCTGGTTTGGGCGTACTTCGCTTCGCCCAGATGATAAAACTCCTTTTCTTACGATTCTCATTGCGATGCTCTGTGGGCTTGCTGGTTTGACTCCGCTCATTGTCTATAACCTGAAAAGCGGCGGCACGCTGGAAAATATTTTTGGCAATTTCGACCAGAGTTACTATGGAGTGGATAACTCAAACGTCGGCGATAATTTTGCGGAACGCATCCGGCAGGCACAGCTCGTTTTTGAAAGTGGGCATATGTGGGAACTCGGCGGACAGCACCCGAATCCGGTGGCACGAGAATGGCTGTTTCTGGCGGCGGGAGGGTGTCTGCTGGCAGCAGTGCTGACCCAGGAAAAACGCGGTGCACGCCTGTTTATCGTGCTTCTGGTGGTCTTGATGGTCGCGCAGAGCAGCTTTACTTCAACGGCGTTGTGGTACACCCATTTTGCGCTGATTTTACCCTTTATGGTGCTGTTGGGTGCGGTCGGGGCCATGTCATGGGTCAGTGTGATTGAGCACGTCATGGTAAAAATCGGGCATCGGATATGGGCTGGTCGGTTTATCGCGGCGGTGCTGGTGCTGGTTGTTTTTACGCTGGACTGCCTGAGCACCTGGGAGTATCACCAGTCGCTGAAAACCACAGGAGGGTTAGGGACTCACTCCAGCGCCATTTACCGCCTTGTGGATGTTATGACGGCTCTTCCGCCCCATCATCCTGTCGCTGCGCTGGATTGGGGAATTGGCCCCGTGACCGAAACCCTGACCGAAGCGCAAATCGTTCCCAATGAGGTATTTGGGTATGCGTCAATGGTGGAACCTGACAGCGGATTCGCGGCACGGCTGGCACCTTTTTTTGCACTGGACGAGTCCATTTACGTCCTGCACACGCCGCCCTACACGATTTTCCAGCGCCGGGAGGCATTTTTCCACGCAGCCCAGGATGCTAACCGCGAACTGAAGCTGCTGGACACAATTGAGACGCAAACGGGCGACCCCTATTTTGAAATCTGGGGGAGCAAATAAGTGCGGCATTCTGCCTGCCATCATTTCTATGACTATGACCTCAACAGCAAGTGGTGACTCACATGGTTGGAAGAACCGCAACCCGTAATTTTTATGGCTCGTTGAAGCGTCCTTCATGATCCGCACGCTGCTGACCCTGTGCCTGTAGTTCGAGTAAGCGGTCTGTGCGGTTCATCACCCTACTGTAATCAAAATTGACCATTTACAAACAGAGTCGTTTTGTTTTAGAATTTTGAGCGCCGATAAGAGGTCACAAAAGATCACAAGCGCCGATTTCGTTTATCGTCCTACCAGTGAAACGGTGCTCCTCCAGATCGGCGGCGTGGTGGCAGTTTCATCACGCCGTTTTTGGTTATCGGGATTCCTTTGACAGAAATCTCATGCGCGTGTTATAATAGAACATATGTTCAGAAGTGGCGTGCAGTGGACGCCAGGAAATATCACGCTTTGTTTTTGCTGGAAAATCCTCTTCGGCGTGCGGTTGTAGAATGGACGCTGCACGCTGAGGGGGGCAGGGGCGCACGTCATTTTTATAACTGTTTATTCTCAATAGGAAAATAGTCCTATCCCTGTGAAAACTTCATAAATTTTGCTGGACTCCTCCCATGAACGTCCCTATAGTTAGAAAAGAGTTAGGGAAAAAGTGGGACTATGTTTCGAATCATGGAGTTTACAGGCAAAGAAAACCTCACCCGTGAACAGGCACTTCGAGCGTGTCAGCAGTTCATCCATCGTCTTGCTGACCCCAACCGCCTCCCATTGGAACGCGAAGCGATCTACCTTCTGGGGCAGATGCTGCGGATTCAGGTCGAGCAGCTTGGCCTGACCGATAAGCCGGAAGTACAGGAATTTCTGAGCGCGATGCACACCCGGACGAACAGCACTGTACGCCGTTTCCCCGAAGATTTTATGCCGGATTAACTCCGCAGCAGGCGCATCCCATTCAGCGTCACCAGCAGCGACATTCCCACAT
Organism: Anaerolineae bacterium; assembly: GCA_008933735.1. Lineage (GTDB taxonomy): Bacteria > Chloroflexota > Anaerolineae > Aggregatilineales > J027 > SB15. The sequence goes on from WBUL01000005.1 coordinate 154,571, forward strand.
CTGCCAGCACCGCCATCCACAGGGTAGTGAATCCAGGTAAAGTCAGGAGCAGGAACAGCGCCTTAATCAGCAGGCTGAGCATCACATTTTGCTGAATAACGCGGCCTGCCTGTCGGCTGATGGAGAGAGCGGCAGGAAGTTGATTTAAATCATCCTGCATCAACACCACATCCGCGGTTTCCATTGCCTGGGCCGTCCCGGCGCCGCCCATCGCAATTCCAACGGTTGCTGCCGCCAGCGCAGGAGCATCGTTCACCCCGTCTCCGACCATCACCACCGCGCCGTATGCTTCCGCTAACTGTTGTACTGCACGGACTTTTTCTTCCGGTAACAATCCTGCTTTGACTTCATCAATTCCGACGTGCTTTGCAATAGCTTTTGCCACCATCGGGTTGTCCCCGGTGAGCATGACTTTGTGCAGGTTGTTAAGCTGGGAGAGCGCATCTTTCGCAGACTTGCGGGGGGTATCGGCCACCGTGATATAGCCGAGGACATGCTCTGAATCTGCGATCATCATGACGGTTTTACCATTATTTTCATACTGGCTGACCGCTTCGCACACGGCTGCTGCATGGGGATAGTTGGTATCGAACCACTGATGGCTGCCAATGGTCACCGGGTGTGTGGCTACCTGACCCTGTACGCCGCGCCCTGCCAGAGTCGCCACCTCCTGCGCCGGGGCGAACCGATCCAGAACGCCGCGCTCCTGTGCCGCCAACACCACTGCCCGCCCTAACGGGTGTTCTGATTGGCGTTCAACCGCGCTGGCAAGTCCTAGCATCTCGTTGCAGGGATCGCAAACTTCATCCCCGGTGCAGTTCAGCGACTTGACATCAATTACCTGCGGTTTGCCCTCGGTCAGGGTGCCTGTTTTGTCAAATGCGATAGCTCTGACCCGCGCGAGGCTTTCCAGGTAGGTGCCGCCTTTAATCAGGATGCCATGTTTGGCGGCTTTAACCATAGCGCTCACAACGGTTACAGGGGTGCTGATAACCAGCGCACATGGGCAGGCCACCACCAGCAGCGCCAGCGCCCGGTAGAACCAGGTATCGAACGCGGCATTAAAAAGCAGGGGTGGGAGGGCCGCCACCAGAATGGCTGTTACAATCACAGCGGGGGTGTAATAGGCGGCAAAGCGATCCACAAATCGTTCTGTTGGAGATTTTTTCGCCTGAGCATCTTCCACCAGTCGGACGATTCGTGCAAGAGTGCTGTCCTGAGCCAGACTGGTTACTTCGATGTGCAGCGCGGCAGTTCCGTTGATGCTCCCTGCGTAGACTTCATCTCCCCTGGTTTTCGCTACTGGAATACTTTCGCCCGTAATGTGTGACTGGTCAACGCTGGAACTGCCCTGCATTACTTTCCCGTCCAGGGCGATACGGCTGGCAGGTGCCACCACCATGGTTTCTCCGATCTGAACTTCTTCCACCGGAACAAACTGCTCATGGGGTTCGCACCAGGGGCATGGCCCACCTGTATAGCCATCTTTGCCCATATGCCCCGCGCAGTCCATGCACGGGCGGATCACCTGTGCTTCCTGAGGCGCCAGGGTGAGCAGACTCTGCAATGCATTTCGTGCCCGGTCTGCTGAATAGCCTTCTAACGCTTCGCCGATAGCAAAAAGGGTAATAACGGTTGCGGCCTCGCTCCATTCTCCGATCAATATTGCACCGACCGTTGCGACGGTCATCAGCAGGTTGATCGTGACACGGCGGCTGAGCAGTAGCTGCTGTACACCACGACGCATGATAGGGAAGCCAACAAGTACCACAATGACACCCTGGATGGCATGAGCAGCGGTTTCCGAAATTCCCAGCATCAGCACTGCCATACTGATAACCAACCCGACCAATCCCAGCAGCGCAAATGTGGTATGCGGGCGTTCCAGCATAAATTGAACGAACCCAGGGATTCCGCCTCGGCGCTCTATAAGTTGTGGTTTCTGCCTGTGTCCTTCTGCGACCCCATAGCCCAGTGCCTGCACCCGTTTGGTGATGGATTCTCTTGGAGCGCTGCCTTCGATCTGCATTTGCCCGGTCAAGTAGTTAACCCGGCAGGTCTGTACTCCCTCTAGCTGTCCGACCCCTTTTTCCAGGGTCGCAGCACAGTCGGCGCAATCCATCCCGGTGATTTTTAGCTCAATCATGGCGTCCTTCCTGAATGTGTTTCAGTGCAACATCAATAATCTCGCGGATACAGGCGTCAGCAAGATGATAGTACACTTCACGGCCCTTTTTTCGAGAGGTCACGACGTTGTTTTCCCTCAGCCAGCGCAGTTGATGGGAGACAGCGGAAGCTGTCATTTGAAGTTCAGCCGCTAAATCTCCGCTCCGTTTTTCGCCATTTCGCAGCAGCAGCAGCATTTTCGCCCGTGTCGGATCTGCCAGGGCGCTGAAAAGTGTCGTGAATTGTTGAATCGTTTTGTCCGATCGCATTGTTGAATGGGTACTCAAGTATTTTCTGTAAGTTTATTCCGGAAACACTTGAGTGTCAACTCAAATATATCAATCTGATACAAAAGTGCTTTTCCAATAAAGTTCTCATAGCATTTCGATATGTTTCTGATGTTCTTTCGATTTTTCTCTTATAATTTCGCATGATAATAGGGGTACAAATGAGATTGATTGGGAGGAAACAATGACGAGATTAGTGCGATGGACACCCGTGAATGGTCCAGTAGAGCGGGTCCCGGCGCTGGATGTACTGGATCATGAGGGTCATATTGAGGTGCGGATGGACTTGCCCGGCGTCTCACCAGACGACGTGAATATTGAGGTCAAAGACGGTATTCTGACGATTTCAGCGCAGGTCAGAACAGATGAGACTCTCGACTCCGGCAACTATACCTATCGTGAACGTTACACCGGATCATACCAGCGGTCGCTGCGTGTACCCAAGACGATTGATGTGCAGAACGCTGAAGCCAAGTTTGAGAATGGTGTTCTATCCCTGAAGATGCCAAAAACCCCGGAAGCCCAACCGATGAGAATTCCGGTTAAGGGCGCGGCCGTAAATTAAGTTTTCCCCATGGTGTGATTTGAGCGAGGTCAGCCGACCTCGCTTTTTTACGGTAGGGGATAGAGAGGTGTTTCTATTCCGGGTACATGATACACATACCAACTGTATTCGCCGGTAATGCGGGCATCATCTTCCTGTGGGATAAATTGAAAAGCCGGGTTGCTCAGTCGCAGCGGAAGGTAGCCAATGGGGCGGTAACTCGAAGCGAGCGAGGCTGCTTTTTGTGCATCCGTGAATGCCTGTTCATCCCGGCCAGCGTAAGCTTCCAGAATCGCCAGATTCGCCCAGTGAACCGCGTAATGGGGGTCTTTATTAAGGGCTCTCTGGTAATAATAAATCGCCTGTACAAGCGACAGATTATCTCCCCGGATGCCTGCCCACCCATAGGCATAAGCCATTTGAAATTCATAGGCAGTGATGTGCGGATCAAGGTCAGCCGCCCGTTGAAAATGAGAAGCCGCTGCCAGCCAATCCTGCCTCCGTGCCGCATTGATTCCTTGTTCTGCTGCCAGCTCTCCCGGAAGCTGCATGATGCCTATTCCAAGTGTCAGCAAAAGCAGAATAGGTGCCAGCAGCCGGGTCGCAAGTCCCGTCCGATTTCCCGAAAAGGAGAAAGTTTGCGGGGGAAGCTCAGGATTCAAGATGACCCACACCAGAAGATAGAGCAGCACCATGGAAGGCAAAAATGGCGCATCAAACAAATTATTCAACAAAAATCCGGTCAGGAGCGCACACGTCGCAATAGTGGACGGCTGATTCCAGGTGGGCAGGATTTTTCCCACGCCTTTCCACATAAACCATCCCAGCACCAGCAGGCCTAAAATACCGGTTTCAACCGCCACATACAGAAAAAGATTGTGGGGGTGAGAGTGGGCAGCTTCCGGGGGGATACTGATTTTTTCCATCAGATAGGAACTAAAGGTGAAAGGGCCCAGGCCAAACACCGGATTTTCCAGGAAAGCTTCTCCGCCCGCCCGCCAGATGTCTTCGCGGGTTTCAAGGGTGCTGTGGGTCGCAGTGCTGATGAGGTTTTGCGTGAAAAAATAGAACATCCCAATCACTATCAGCAGGGTCAGAATCCCTGCTGCTCCAAGCAGCCGAATCTGGCGATTCTGGAGGATGTGTCTATATGGGTAGGAGGTCAGACCTGCGTAAACAACGACTCCAGCGGCTGTAGAAACCCACGCTGCACGCGAAGCTGTGAAAATCAGAGGAAAAGCCAGCAGAATTAACCAGCCGCCGAGGAATAGTCGGGTGCGTTGATTTTGTGTGATTCGCAGCCAGTAAAGTGCCATAAAAATTGCAATCATGACGGTTGTGGCAAAGAGGTTGGCGTTGCCCAGAATGCTGGTGGGGCGAGGTATGCCATCATCGAAATTGCGTAGCTGGAAAAAACCAATCCCCACAATAAAAATCATGGTAAGCAAGTAGGCCCGTTCCAAACGCGCCCGTCCCGCTTCTGTGCGCGACAAGTCGGCGATCATCAGATAGACCAGTGTCAATCCTGACCAATACCCGATTTGTATCAGGCTGCGCCGCCAGTCCTCAGAAAACACGGCTGCCGCGATCAGCGCTCCGCCATAAGCCAGCAGGGGCAGGCCAAAGAGGGGCAGCGCGGTAGGATTTTTCCAGGTTCCGAAAATCCAGCCCAGCCCCACCAGCAGAAGCAGTGCCAGGGTTAAAATTTCCAGCGCAGGGGTTGTAAGACCGTTGATGGTGCCAGCGATGCTAATGCCGTAAATCAGCAAAAACGCGGCAGAAGTTTCCTGCCATATAAAACGCCACTGCAAGATATTTGCCCTTCTGTATGCGGGCTATTATATGCTGTTTGACTTCAGTACGGCGAAACGGCAGAATCAGGCCAATTGAAATTATGGATTAACACGATGTCTCGATTTATTCTCGCTTTAGATCAGGGAACGACCAGTTCCCGTGCCATTTTGTTTAACGAACAGGGACAGCCGACCCAGGTTGCCCAGCAGGAATTTCGTCAAATTTACCCGCAGCCAGGTTGGGTTGAACATGACCCGATGGACATCTGGTCTACCCAGTATGCCGTCGCGCAGGAGGTACTCAAAAAAGCGGGTGTGAAGGCCAGCGATATAGCCGCAATCGGCATCACCAACCAGCGTGAAACGACTATTCTCTGGGATCGCAAAACGGGCGCACCTGTTTTTAACGCGATTGTGTGGCAGTGCCGCCGCACCGCCGATTTTTGCCGCCAGCTTCGGGACGAAGGTTTTGATAAAGTTATTCGGGAGAAAACAGGTCTCGTCACCGACCCCTATTTTTCCGGCACGAAAGTCCATTGGATTCTGGAGCATGTGGAAGGTGTCCGCACACGCGCTGAAGCAGGTGAACTGGCTTTTGGAACCGTTGACACCTGGCTCATCTGGAAGTTAAGCGGCGGCAGGCTGCATGTGACCGATGTTTCCAATGCCAGCCGCACGCTGCTATACAACATTCATGAGCAAAAATGGGACGAGGACATCCTGGCGAGGTTTAATGTTCCGGCCTCGCTGCTGCCAGAAGTTAAACCGTCCAGTATGGTCTATGGTAGAACGGATTTGGCGCTGTTCGAGAGTGTGATTCCTATTGCGGGAATCGCAGGTGACCAGCAGGCCGCAACCTTCGGTCAAATCTGCCTCGAACCAGGGATGGCAAAAAATACTTATGGGACGGGCTGTTTTATCGTGCTGAATACAGGCGAAAGGCACCAATCCTCGGCAAGCGGTTTACTCACGACAATTGCCTGGAAATTGGGCGACAGCATCCCCACCACCTACGCGCTGGAAGGCAGTGTCTTTATCGCAGGGGCAGCGGTGCAGTGGCTGCGTGATGAAATGAATATCATTCAAAAAGCGGCGGATATTGAAGGACTTGCGAACAGCGTTCAAACTACAGACGGGGTGTACTTCGTACCTGCTTTTACTGGATTAGGGGCTCCTCACTGGGATTCGCAGGCACGCGGCATCATTGTTGGCCTGACACGCGGCTCTAATAAAGCGCATCTGGCGCGGGCAGTGCTGGAAAGCATCGCTTTCCAGACGGCGGATGTGATTGACGCCATGAATCACGACTCCGGCCTGAAACTGGATACCCTGCGCGTGGATGGCGGCGCAGCGGCCAACGATCTGCTCATGCAGATTCAGGCCGATATTTTGGGGGTGACCGTGGAACGGCCTACGGTCACTGAGACCACCGCCCTCGGAGCAGCCTACCTCGCAGGACTGGCGACGGGTTTTTATCCTTCCCTGGATGAACTTGCCAAACGCTGGAAACTCAACCGCGCCTTTTCCCCGCGCATGTCCGCCGACCAGCGTGAGTCCATGTTAGCGGGCTGGCGTAAGGCGGTCGAACGGGCAAAAGATTGGGTGGAATAACACACAATAGTTTTATCTTGGCTGTTTTTTAAACAACAAGGGGCGCTCTACGCCCCCTTTTGGGTTTTGTCGGTTACTGATAGCGCAAAATGTCAGAAACGGTCTTGCGCGAAGCCGAAACAGAAGGCCAGATACTTGCTACAAACGCGATGACCAGCATTCCCACCAGCCCCAACACAAGGCTGACCGGTGGGTAGCTGAAATCAAAATCGATGGGCAGGGCGTCCTTGAAAAGCAGACTGATGCCATAGCTCAGCGGCACGCCAATGACCCAGGCAATCATGCCGACCAGCAGCCCTTCGGTCAAGAACTGCACAGCGATGGTGCTGGTTCTTGCGCCGACTGAACGCATGACGCCGATTTCGCGCTGGCGCTCAAATACACTGATCGATAGGGAAACCAGAAGACCTATTGCCCCGATTGTAGCCATGACCAGCGATGCAATGTTAAACAGCAGCCCGACGGTGAGAATGGTGTTATTATCATCTTCCTGATCGGCAACCTGATTATCAAAATTCGCGGTAATGCCATTCTTGAGCAGCAGTTCGCGCAGTTCGCCAATAACTTTATCAACCTCAGCGGCGTTGGTGTTTTCATCTTTCAGTTGCAGGAGCAGAGAACGCGGTTGGTCGGCATCTTCCGGATCAACAATCGCCGCCACGTCCTGCCAGCGCATAAACCCGAACTGTTCAAACGGCAGGTCTGCGATGCCCAGCACCTCCAGTTCATACGACTTTCCATCCTGCACAGCAACCAGCGTGTCTCCGACTTCTTTACCCAACTCTTGTGCCGTAGCTTGGGGCAGGATAATCCCGCTGCGATCATCAACCCAACCATCCCCTTCAATCAGGTTAACCTGAAGCGCGGTACTGGTTACATCAAACCCATCGACAAAAATTGTTTTGCTGTTTTGAGTGACTTCGTCGTTGTTACTGAGGTCAATGCTGTCCGGCGGCACGGTCAGAATTGACAGCGCCCAGTCATAGGACGCGCTGACAGTAGCAACCTGATCCATATTGTTCAGGATAAGCGCGGACATCGCGTCAAAATCCTGCTGTTCATCCGGGTCAACGGCGATAGCAAAATTGAAGGTGTCATAAATATCGCCGATGGTGTTATTCAAGGAGATAAAAACCGCAGTGACTCCCATAAAGGCACCGACAGCCAGCGTGAGCGTGAATCCGGTCAGGGCGAGGCGGCCTCGTTTTTGGTAAATGTTGGCGAGAGCCTGCCGCACCGACGGTGAAACAGGCAGCGCATTAATGAGGCGGGCCAGGATGCTTTTCCCGTAACTGCTGAACAGCCCCAGATCCGTCATCGCGCTCAGAATAGAGACTCGTGTCCCTAGGTAAACGGGTAGGGTGGAGGCCAACACGGGTACGCCCAACCCCATCGTGATACCGATGGCTATTGCAGTCGGTGCGATCACAAAACTATCTATAACCAGATTGGCGAGCGGCGCGAGCGCGAGAATTAATTGGTAGCCAGCGGGAATGCCAAGCAGTACCCCCGGAATAGTCCCGATGAGGCCGTAGGTGAAAGCCACCCCAGAATAGATTTTGAAGTTATCCGGTTGGGTCGCCCCCATGGATTTCATCACGCCAATCTGCCGTTTTTGCTCGACCAGAATCGTGTTGATTACCGTCACGACCAGGAAACTGGCAACCAGCATGGCGACAATAGCAAGGGTATTCAGTGTGCTTGACCACTGTTCCATCTCGGAGAGGTACTCGCTTTTTGCCGGATTTTCCAGCCGGACAAAGTGGACTTCATAGGGGGTGTTGGTTTCGATCCATTCCTCAAACCCCTCTTCGGCGGTCTGGGCTGTTTCAAAGTTGGTAAAACGGGTCACGAATCGTCCGTATGATTCCACTCCCGAAATAAATTCGATGTCGGCTTTTGTTGTGTAGATATTCGAGGCGCCGCTGAAGGTATAGGGATGAAATACAATACCAGAAATCGTATAGGTCTCTTCAGGAATCTCATTCAGGGTGGGATTCAGCAAAGCACTATCATCGAGGCCGCTCAGAATTCGTACCGTGATTTCATCACCAACGTCCAGCCCGTAGCGTTCAGCCATGCGCCGTTCAATCACGACCTGCTGCTGACCTTCGACCGGATATGCACCTTCAATCAGGCGCATGGGTTCGATTCGCAGCTCATCAAATGGTTTCGAAAATGCCCGAATGTTGCTTTCGATGAAACTTTCATCCCCGGCCTCTTTCCAGAAGATGCGCCCAAATATCCAGCCTTCAACTTCTGTGACGCCAGGATAGCGCTGGATGGTTTCAAACAGATCCGGGGTGTCGGTTTCCCCTTCTTCAAGACTGACCCATGTGGAAAACATGCTGATCTCACTTTCCTTGAGGTCTTCCTTGAGCTTGTCAATCATGATTTCGCTGACTGACGTGAGGGTAACGACACCCAGAACACCCACAAAAATACTGATGGATACCAGTGCGGTACGGCCCTTTCGTGAGGCGATGTCTCTGAAAATCTTGCGTAATCTGGTTTTGATCATAGGGTGTCCCCTGTGACTATCTTCTGCACAATTTATATACGCGGAGGAAAGGGTTTCCGTTGCGGAAAATAAAACAAGGGGCCGAAGCCCCTTATTAGAACTCAATGACCGGGTGTTGTTTACTGATACCGCAGGATGTCGGAAACGGTCTTGCGCGAAGCGGCTATCGAAGGCCACAGACTGGCAATCGTTGTGATGACCATGACCCCGATCAGGCCAATCAAGGCGGCGGCAATCGGATACGACATGGGGAAAGTATCGCTCAACTGGGTGGCTTGCAGCAGGCCGTATTCAAACAAAACAGCCAACGGCAGACCCACCAGCCATGCGATGAACCCAACAACCAATCCTTCCGTCAGAAACTGGATCGATACGATGGAAGAACTTGCCCCGATGGAGCGCATCACGCCGATTTCCTTCTGGCGCTCGAATACACTCATCGAGAGGGTGGTCAGCAAACCGAGTGCCCCGATCAAGGCAATCAAACCCGCCACTGCGCTCAAAATCGCCTGAATGGTGAACAGGGCTTGACTGATTTGTTCGACCAGCTCGACGAAGTTGAATATCTGTACTGGAATACCCTGGTTGAGCATGACTTCATTGAGGTCATCGCTGATGTCATCCAGTTCTTTGATGGTCGGATCGTCCAGGGTAGTCGTCAGGAAGTAACCCTGAGGAATAGGGACACCACCTTCCGTGCTCAACCCCTCCAGCGCTGCGAGTTCCTGATAATCCATTCCCATCACATCGGCAGGCATATCGCCCATTTGCTGCCGCGCAATGTCTGGCAAGGTGAAGATGCCGGCAATCGGATATTCTCGTGTAGTGCCGTTTGCAGCCGTTACGCTCAGCATATCCCCAACGGCGTAACCCCCGTTATCGGCCATTTCCTGGCTGATAATCACACCCGGCTCACCAGGGGTGAAGAATTCTCCCTCGCTGAACTGAAGGAAGCTGCTGATCTGTGTGTCCATCCCCAGCGTAATGACCTGGCTGTTCGACAGGGTGCCCTCGTAGTCGGCCACCGCAACCTGAGTCTGATATTCGTTCGGGCGTGGGGCTCCGGTCACATAACCGGAGATGGTCGCCAGCGTTTGCCAATCCAGCCAGACCTGATCAATCGGGTAATCAGAGATGCCAACGACCTGGAGTTCTGCTGTATTGCCAGGGACTTTCATCACAACAGTGTCCCCAACCTTTCTGTCCATACCAAGCGCCAGCGAACTGGACAGGATGATGCCATCTGCCGCATTGTCCGGATTTAATCTCTCCCCTTCATCAACAGTGAATTTGAAGGCGGGCGTCTCGCTTTCCACGTCATAGCCGTAGGCAAAGATGCCGGGAGGGCCACCTGCGGCGAGGGGCGGGTCGTAACCCTCAAACTCAACCTGGAGCTGGAAACCGGGTTCGATGGATTCAATGATCGGGTTTTCCACGGCGACGAAGTGTTGCTCAATGACCGGAACAACCTGCGCGGGATCACGGCCTTCCGTGGGGAAGACACCGACTTCGACGTTGAAACTGTCCAGAAAGATGTTCAAACCACTGGTGATGGAGTCGAACACGGCGAAAATTCCCATAAACGCACCAGCGGCAATGGCCAGCGTTACAACCGTGAACGCAACACGCGACTTCTTGATGCTGACATTGCTCAAACCCTGCCGCACAGTAATCGGGATTGGCAGCAGACCAATGAACTTTGCCACAGGCCCGGAGCCGTAGTTCGCATCAATGCCCAGGTCGGTCATGGCTTCCAGAATCTTGACGCGGGTCCCGAAGAAAACCGGAATTAACGAGGCGAACACCGGCACCAGCAAGCCAACCAGAATACCGAGAATGATCGCACCCGGTGACGACTTGAAGCCTTCCAATGAGGTGTTCAACTGCGGTGCCAGCGCATGGGCAGCAGCATTGCCCCCAGGAATTCCCACGATGACACCAGGAATAACCCCAATCACCCCATAGGCGAAGGCAATTCCAGCATACATGAAAAAGTTATCAAAGCGGGTTGCCCCCATCGACTTCATCACCCCGATTTGCCGTTTCTGCTCTACAACGATAGAACTGATCACGTTGATGACCAGAAAACCGGAAACGATCAGCGCGACAATTGCCAGGAAGCCCATCGTGCCGGAAATCTGCTGGGCGCCCTGAATCAAACTGTTGTTTGCAGGGTCTTCAGACTGGATGAATACCGGAATATACGGGGTTTCGTCGGCAATGATGTTGGCGATATTTTCCTTTTCATCTTCCGCTGTGCCGTAATCCACAAATCGAGCGGAAAAAACACTGTATCCTGTTGTGCCCGTGATGTAGTTGCCATCGCTCAAACTGGTGTAGAAGCTGACCTTTGGGCTGAAGGTGTATGGGTGAAAGACAATCCCTGTCACCGTCCAGGCTTCTGTAGCGCCAATCTCTTGCGTATCTTTGGATGGGCTGAGGATGCGGAAGTAGACGGAATCCCCAACTTTCAGGTTGTATTCCTCAGCCGTGCGTTTTTCAATGGCGACTTCGTTGGCCCCATCCACAGGATATTCGCCCTCAATCAAGCGCATCGGGATAATGGGCAAACGCTCGCTGTATGGGTACGAGTAGGCGTTGATGATCCCGTCATCAAACTCACCCTCTTCGCTTACCTTGAAGTACCCGGTATTCTGAATCGAGCCCATCACCTCCGTGACACCAGGGAGCTCGCTCAGCCGTTCCAGATAGCTTTCGTTATCCAGTTCAGTGCCTGTGTTGACAGTGACGAATATATCCAGCATGGACAGTTCGGATTCTTTGATGTCCTCACGGAGCTGACTCACAATGATGTTGCTGAGTGAGAACAGTGCAATCGTGCCAGCCACACCGATGAAAATAGCGGTTGAAACTAACAGGGTACGACCCTTACGGGCCAATACATCTCGAATGATTTTTCTAGCGCGGGTTCTAATCACAGATTTCCCCCATATATCTACTTTTCTGATGGTCTGTATTTAATACGAAAAAACAGCTTTTGGGTTTCCAACAGTGTGAAAACCGATCTTAATCATACTACGCAGATAACAATTTGCTATCCGTTTAAAGACGGATTTTCGTGAAATAGGATAAAAATTACTGGTAACGCAGAATTTCTGAGACTGTTTTACCCGCGGCTCGAATCGCGGGATAGAGGGTAGCGATAATTGTGACAAAGAACATTCCCAGGATTCCTAACAGGGGAGCCACAGGTGTATATTGGAATTTGATGACTTCTCTGAAGGGAACGGCACTGATCAAAAGGCGGCTCAGGAAGTAGCTCAGGGGAATGGCGATCACCCAGGCCACCAGCCCGACCAGCAGTCCTTCGGTCAGAAACAGGTTCATAATATGGCGTGAGGTGGCACCCAGGGAACGCATAACCCCAATTTCGCGCTGCCGTTCAAAGACCCCGATAGAGGTAATCGTGAGCAGGCCGATTCCGCCCACGAAGGCCATCAGCAGCGCTGCCATAATCATCACCGCACCGATACTTAAGATCGTCTGAGCAATCCGGTCTGCAAAAGCCACTTGATTATTGTAGGTCGGGGTCGGGGTGAGTGATGGGAGATTGTCATCGGTAGGGGCCTGTGGGTCGGTCAGATCAATATAATAAGTCGCCGGGGAAACTTTGCGGTAATCCAGCGCTTCCAGTTGGGCCAGGTTTTCCCAATACAGCGCCAATACTTCTTGACTTTGCCGCACTTCGTCTGGCACGCTGGTTCCAAATAATATCAACTGAGCTGCATCCACTTCTGCGATGGCGAGAATGGGATAGGTGGCACTTTTTGCCTCGGTCTTGAGCGTAATTTCGTCTCCCGTTTCATAACCACCCTGCTCAGCTAAATTACGGCTGAGGATAACCCCAGGCGACTCCAGGGTGAAATCCGGGGCCAGCAGTCGCCCGGCGCGTTCATCGATTCCTACGGCCCAGATATCACGTTCTTTCAGAGGATTGTCGCCGTTGGTGGTTTCGATTTGTACAGTATCCCAGTAGTTGTTCGGCACGGGTGCATCTCGGACGACACCCACAAAATCCTTCAGCGTTTGCAATTCCATAAAGGCGAGTTCGATGGGAAATTCCGCAACGCCAATGATTCGGAACTCGCCGGTTTTTTCCAGCACACGGAGCTGTAAGGTATCGTCCACGCTCTTATCAAATCGCTCCGCCATCGCCGGTGTGATGACGATGGTGTTGCCATTAATGTGGTTGCCTTCCCAGAGTGTCCCTTCAATCAGGGTCAGATTTGAGAGATCGGACTCTGTCGTGACGCCGGTAACAAATATCCCCTCGCCGTTTACTATTCCCGGAGTTTCTGTTTCATTTTCCGTATCTTCGGCGGGACCATCAGCTTTGAGTTCGACGGCGACCCCCGGCTCGATGGTGCGAATTTGTTCACGCTGGTCGCTCAAAAGACTTTGCACCACATCCAGCACTTCAATATCGGCATTGGTGACGGATACGGCGACATTCAGTGTGTCCCGAATGTCTACAATAACACCGTTCAGCACATAGAAGACAGCAAACATTCCCATAAATGCCGCTGCTGCCAGGGATAGGGAGAACATCGTCAGGGAAAAACGGCCTTTACGGCGGGCGATGTTGTTCACCGCCTGCTCAACCGACATAGGAACGCTAACCGTATGGAGCAGGCGCGGCACCGCTCCTTTGCCATATTTAAGTTCGATTCCCCGGTCAGTCATGGCTTTAACGATGGTGATTTTGGACCCGTTGTAGACGGGAATGATTGCTGCCAGCACAGGAGTGAGCAGTCCCAGGCCAATGCCAAGTAAAATCGGGATGAGCGGCGGCGAGGTATCCTTCAGGATGGTATTGGCGAGTGGGGCGGTCGCTTCGGCGGCGTGGCGTCCTACTGGAATGCCAGCCAGCACGCCGGGAATGGTCCCCAGCAGCCCATAGACAAACGCGATTCCAAGATATATTGCGAAAATATCCCGGCGCGTGGCTCCGATAGCTTTCATCGCGCCGATCTGCCGCTGTTGTTCAGCCACAATAGTGGTAATGACGTTCGTTACTAAAAAGCTGGCAACGATCATCGCCACCACCGCCAGAATCAGCATGACCCGGCTGAAACGGCGAATCCCCACAATAAAAGCATTTTGCTCCGGGTTGTCAATCAGGTAAAAAACAATTTTATAAGGCGAATCGTTGGAGACCGCGCCGCGAAACCCCGAAGACTGCTGGAGCGCTGCCCCAAAACTGCTGAACCGTACATACAGAGAACTGTACCCATTGAATCCCAGGAGACGTTGGGCGTCCTGATAGGGGGCATAAACGCTGCTATCTGCCCCTTCGCTGCCGAAATAAATGTAAGGCTGGAAGAAAAAACCAACGATTTTCAGATCATGTTCCAGCCCGAAGCGGTCTTTGACGACCAGGGTATCCCCAATTTTGAAGCCGTGTTTATCCCCCATCCGCTGCTCAATAGCGACTTCATCGTGTCCGGCAAGGGGGTAACGTCCTTTTTCCAGGCGGAGAGGTTCAATCTTGATGTTCGGGAATGGTTCGGAGAAGGCGAACAACTGTCCTTTCTGAAATTCTGTCCGGTCAGTATGTCGCCATCGCAACTGGTAAACGGCCTGCCCCTCTACATGGGTAACCGCTGGAAGAGTCCTTAACCGTTCGAGGAGCGCTTCATTTTCTTCATAGGTTGTGCGGCCACGAGCATCCAGGTAAATCCGCAGCATTGCCAGTTCGGAGGTTTTGATGTCTTTATCCATCTGGCGGGTGAGCATTTGACCCATTGAGGTCAGCACCACCACCCCAAGCACACCCACAAATATGCTGAGGCATACCAGGGATGTGCGGGTTTTACGGGCGAGGACATCCCGTTTGATTTTACGCAGCCATGTCGGGTTGATCATTCGTGAAAAAAAGAGACTCTCTCACTCAATAGTGTTCCCTATTCTAACAAATCGGATGCAAAAGTCACCTTCGACTTTCATTGATACCTGAGAATATCTGAAACCGTTTTGCGAGCCGCGTTCAAAGACGGCCCCAGACTGGCAGCGGCTACGATAAGTTCCATACCAACCAAACCCAGCAGGAGCACAAAAGGCGGATAATTGTAACCAACCGTATCCAGTTCCAGTACCTGATACAGCAGATACCCTGCACCATAGCTGAGTGGAATGCCAATCAGCCAGGCAATGAAGCCAACAGCCACCCCCTCCAGCATGAACTGGAATCCGATCACTTCCGCGCCTGCCCCGATAGAACGCATCACACCAATTTCCTTCTGCCTCTCTAATACACTGATAGAAAGGGTTGTCAACAAGCCGATTGCACCAACGGCGGCAATCAGGATCGCGCCTGCCCCTAAGATCGAGGTGCGTGTGATGGCAACCTGGGTGAATCCATCAGCAGCAGCTACCTGATTGGTATATCGCCCTGCAAATCCCGCTTCCAGAAGCCGATTTTCGATGATTTCCATGATTTCGCTTGTTGAATCAGCATCTATCTCTTCATTTCTGAGGACGATGTAAAATCCGTTTGGGATGGGGTCGCCTTCTGTGCTGGCCTCCGTAATGCTGATGAGGTCATTAAACCCGAACAGCACCACATCGTCGGGAATCGTGGTGAACTGCGGGACGATCTGTGACGCGCTGGCCTGCAAGGTCGCGTTGGGAACAACCTCCAACACAGGTCTTTCGATGTTTTTTCCCTCAATCGTCAGTTGAATTGTGTCACCTGCTGCCAGAGCGGTTTTTTCAGCCAGGCTGCCTGCAATCACCACGCCGGGGTTTTGCACATCATATTCGACCAGAAAGGACAGTATTTGTTCATCCATCCCGACAACCGTAGGAGCAGCGTTTTCCAGGGTGGCAGGCAGAACATATTCGTTAGGGACGGGAGCATCAGAACGTAATCCTGCCAGATTCGACAGGTCATCCCAGCGCAGATTTGCATTGTCGAAAACTCCGGCGTCAATACCGATAATTTCTCTTTTGACCTGCTGCCCACCAACGGTAAATGTCAATTCGTCACCAACTTCTAAATCCAATTTGTTGGCGACTGTCGCAGCGACCACAATGCCCTCGCGCTTCGGGTCATCCTGCCAGCCTTTACCCTCAACAAAGTCAAACGTAATGGTTTTTGCAGTGGGGTCAATGCCAAAAACCTGAATCTGCTCATCACCGGTAAAAAAGCTGATGTACCCCTCCGGCATCTGGATAAATACCAGCGTGGCAGGTGAGGCCTGTTCAACCTCTTCCATGCGGTCAAGTTCCTGTTTAACCGCTTTATAATTCTGGATTTCATTGAGCTGCAAGACGATCTGATAGTCCAGGCGGTCAAAGATGCCGCGAATCGAACGGTTTACGGAGACCGTTGCGGCGATGATTCCCATAAACACAGCGATAGTGAGTGTCAGGGTGATTCCGGTCAGAGAAAGCCGCCAGCGTTTCTGGTAGACATTGCTCATCGACTGGCGAACACTGATGGGGAGGGGCAGCTTCCCCAGGATCCTGTCCGCAATGCTTTCTCCATATTTGCCACCGATGCCGAGATCGGTGATGGCTTCCCGAATGGTTACACGGACGCCATTCAAAACGGGAACGGCGGCGGAAAGTACCGGGATGACCAGCCCCATCACAATCCCAAAGACTACGGCGGACGATGACCATGCAAAGTTTTCAATCCGAATATCCAACTGAGGAGCGAGGACGCTGGTGACCAGATATCCCACGAGAATCCCCGGCACAATCGCAAAAGCTGTGCCCAAAAAACCATAGGTGAAAGCAACACCGGAATAAATCAAAAAGATCTCGGCGCGGCTGGCTCCCAGCGATTTCAGAATGCCGATTTGCTGTTTCTGTTCCGCGATAATGGTGTTAATCACGTTAATGACCAGAAAACCGGAGACTACCATCGTCATCAGAGCCAGCAGGCTCAGAATATTGCTAAAAATCTGAGAATTTTCAGTTTGTGTGTTGACGACCGGATCCTCAATCAGGGGCAGCACCGGAACATAAGGCGTATAGGCTTTGACTGCCTGCTGAAGTCCTTCCAATTGGGCTTCTGCCAGTTCAAATGAGGTGTAGCGCATCACAAGACGGTTAAAACCATTGAAGTTCAGGATGTCCTGGGCATCTTCATACTGGGCATAAATGCCCACGTCCGGGCCAGGAATGTCTCCGGTCAGACCACGATAAGAGTACGGGTGAAAAATCAGGCCAGAAATGGTATAGCTGACCTCGCCGGTGGTAGTCCGAAAGATAATCTCGTCCCCGATCTTAAATCCCTGCTTGTCGGCCATACGAGTTTCGACAGCAACTTCGTTTTGCCCGACCTCCGGCCAAAAGCCGTCAATAAGCTGCATGGGTTCAAGCTGAATATCCTTCAATGGAGAAGAATACGCCCTCAGTTCGGCTTTTTTGAATTTTTCATCGTTCGGCTTCTTATAATTAATGGCGAAGTAGGCCCAGCCTTCCGCGATTTCGATGCCTTCCAGCGCATCTACGGTACGCCCGTTCAGAAAATCGATGGTCTGTTGTGGGTTGGTATCTTGCTGGCTGGCACTTACTACCAGGTCAATCATAGCGATTTCCGAGGGTTTAATGGTTTCATCCAGTGTCCTGGAAATCAGATTCCGCGTGGTGAAAAGCGCGATGACACCCAGTACCCCGATGAAGATGCTGGCGGAAACCAGGAATGTGCGTGTTTTACGCGAAAGAACGTCACGCAGAATTTTTCGGGTTCCGGTGCGGATCATGTTGTTGTCCCCTCATGGTTTATCAAATGATAATTCTGAAACCAGAAATCTCAAACTCATGAGAATTTTCGGAAATTTTTGGGATGATTTGTTTGCGGTTAGTGTAGGTTCGTGGCATCATTAAGACGATTTAGAGGCAACCATGCGCCCTGTTTTTGCGATTCTCAGTTTCATACTTTTTGCTGCCGCATCCGTCACCGCGGGGGGGTGGTTATTGCAGCCGACTCCGCCGGAAATCGTGACCATCGCCACAGGGTTTGATTTTGTACTCTCCGCGCCGGAACGGGGAGCGCCGCAGGTCGCTTCTGTGGTGAGCGGTGAACCGATAACTGTCCTGGCAGTAGATGAAACGTTTGGCTGGTATTTCATCCGGACTCAGAACTTTGTACACGGGTGGGTACGGGCAGAGACGGTTTTCATTCAGGAGACTGATATGATGCAGTTGGTGGTGCTGCCGGCGCCTGCACCGGGGAATTTTGCGGGGCGGCGTAATGTGGCTTTAAACTGCGGGCAGGTTGAACTGGCCTACACGAGTGCCCCGATCTATCTGGTGTGGCGGGTTGGATCTGACACCCGCGAAGGAGCGCTGCGGCTTGCTGATTCCGTATCATTAGCGATCCAACTGAACGAGAGGGAAATTCCCGGCGCACCAACCTACACTGAGTCGCGGCTTGTAGTTGAACGTTATTCCGAAAATCCTGCCCGTTTTGGGGTTTCATGGCGGATTTCGCTGGGAGTGCTGCCCCCCGGAACGTATGATGTAACTCATACCTTTAATTTCAGTTCTGAACCTGTCGATCCCCTCTATCTGGAGAATTATGCTTCCGGTGAAAATGGCGCATCCTGTCAGATTGTAGTGAATGAGCCAGAAGATTACGCAGTTGTCCCTGTTCCTACCGAAGCCATGACCGAAAATGAAGCGCTGTTTTTGGAGGTTTTTGATGACAATACACGCGGTTGGCAGCCTGACCCAACCTTCTTTGCTGACCATCAGGGGCAATTTTCAGTCGATAGTGGAGCGCTGACAATTGAAGTATCGGAAATTCCCGCCTTTGTGTCGGAAGGCTTCTTATATACCCGCCTGCCGGATAGAGCACGCTATGTCGATTTTGCCGCTACCGTTGACGTGACTTCCCTCAAAGAGGACGGTTTTTATACTTATGAAATGTGGCTCAGGGCGGCGGAGGATGCTTCACGCGGCTATGTGTTTCGCGTTGACCCCAACGGGCAGCAGTACAGCCTGGGATTACGCCTCAATGACATCTGGCAGGAGAACCTGATTGATGACACGTATCTGGAGCAGATTGATCCTACCGGAGTTAATCAGCTAGGGGTTGTGTTGATTGGAACACAGATTGACCTGTACATCAATGGCGAGTTAGTCAATTCTGTGCGGCATCCTGACCTCAGTACCGGGACAATGCTGTTTTCCGTCACGGCCTACAACCGGGGGATTTTGCCTGCCATCGCTCAGTTTGATAATGTGAGGGTCTCACATGATATTGGGCTGATCTTTCCGGAAGTTGCTGCGTTGTTAACCAGCACACCACGTCCAACTGACACACCGACCCCAACCAGTACTCCAAGTCCGACAAATACACTGATCCCGACGGCGACCCCAACCAACACCGCAACGCCAACCTTGACGCTGACCGCAACCTTGACGCCCTCTTTGACGAGTACCCCCACCACGACTTCAACAGATTTGCCCACACCGACGGCGACCCCAACGCATACGACAATGCCGACCACGACCCCAACAAACACACCTACTAATACTGCGACGCCGACCTTGACGCCCACCCGTGCCGTTTTTGCAGGGATTCCGGTGGCCTCAGGTGGAATTGAAGTGTTCCCCTTACCAGACCGCCGCTCAGACCGCATTTTTGCTGCTTTCCAGACAGATTTTGCGCCTTATGTCGCAGGCCGTACTGCTGATTCACTCTGGGTCTATCTGTATTATTTTGAAGGGGCGGTACTGGAAGACGGCTGGGCAGTTGCACGCCAGCTTGCCCTCACGCCGGAACAAATCGCGGTGCTGGAGTTCATTGACCCCCGGAATCCACCTCCGTTACCGACGCTTCCCTATAGTGAGCAGGCAGATCGCCCCGGTAGGTAAGCGATCACGCCTTTTCAGGAGCAATATGGAGCCCATCATCTCCACCATAACGGATTCTCTTTTGGCGGGTGGATGCGATATTCCAGTCCAGTGATTTAGGTGGTGCAAGAAAATGGTAATACGCTAAAGCCATCTGCCGTGCCGCCTGTTGATAGGGAACCCTGCCTGTGCCTATCCCTAACCCTGAGCAGGCAACTCTTTCAATTTTTCGTTCCGCAGACTTATTAAATTCACGCACGGCCAGCAGCATGGCCCACGTCGCGCTGTACACATTGTCCGTATGGGCGATCTCCATGGGCGCCCGCATAGTCGGGGTATGGGCAAGGTAAGGATGTTTTTCATTACCGGTTTCAATGATAAAGGACGTTCCGACGGGTTGTTCGCCCAGATAATGGAACAGGATATGCTGCTGCACCCGCGTCATGAGCTGCTGCCCGAAAAAGCGGATAATCGCGGCATCTACACCGCCATCCATCAATCCGAACGAATTCGCCGCGCTGACGATGCAGTCGAATTCGGGCAGGTGCTCAAAATACCCCTGTACAATCTCGACATTTGGTAGTTTGTCAAAAAAATAATCCACTGCCTGGCAGAACGCCAGGTTAGGGTTCACCAGAATCAGTTTCATCAGATGAACTCCGGAGGGATTCGTAAACCCATATCGCCGCCGTAGCGTACTTCAATTTGCCGTTCGCTGGCGATATTCCAATCAAGATAGAGGGGAGGTTTGAGGAAATGCCGGTAGGCTAAGGCCATTTGTCGTGCCGCCTGCCGATACGGAACCTTGCCGTATCCCGTTCCCAACCCCGGACAGGCAACCACATTAATTTTTTTATCGGATGTCATATTATGCTGTCGCACAGCCAGCAGCATCGCCCACATCGCCCGATACACATTATCGGTGCGGCTGATCGACATGGGGACACGCATGGTAGGGGTATGCGCGAGATAGGGGTGTTTGGGGTGGGGCGTTTCGATGATAAACGACGTACCGACGGGTTGTTCTCCTAAAAAGTGATCCAGGATATACATCTGAACTCGGTGCATCAACCGTTCGCCAAAAAACGCGATAATTGCCTCATCCACGCCGCCATCCATCAGGCCAAATGAATTCGCCGCGCTGACCATGCAGTCGAAGTCAGGTAGGTGTTCAAACGGCTGGTTGACAATCTCTACATTGGGCAGGCCGTCGAAAAATTCCAGGGCGGCCTCACAAAAAGCCGCTTCAATATCTGCCAGGATAAGCTTGTGCATCGGGTGTTCACAATTTTTACTACTATTGTAGCGGGCTGGACGGTGAACCGAAACTCTGCTATGGTAAAAAAGCAAATTATCGGAGTATAAGCATGGCTAAACAATATTCTTCCCCGCCCGCGATGCAAATTGACCCCAAGAAAAAATACCAGGCGATTTTCAAGACCAGCGTCGGGGACATTACCATCGAACTGTTTGCAGATAAAGCACCCATCACCGTGAATAATTTTGTGTTCCTTGCCCGTGATGGGTATTACAATAACACGATTTTTCATCGGGTAATTGAAAATTTCATGGCACAGGGCGGCGACCCAACCGGTACCGGACGCGGCGACCCCGGCTATCGGTTTGATGATGAGGCTGGCGCTCTGGCGGGCAGGCACGACAAACGGGGTATCCTGAGCATGGCGAACGCCGGAGCAAACACCAATGGCGGCCAGTTTTTCATCACTCACGTTGCAACCCCCTGGCTGGATGGCAAGCATGGGGTGTTTGGCCGTGTTGTGGCGGGTGAAGATGCCCTAATGAACATTCAAATCCGCGATCCGCAGCGCGGTGGCCCCGCCACTGATCTGCACACAGTTGAGATTGTGGAGAGCTAATTCGCCGGAGGGGCGTGCTGCGGATTAGTCGGAAGCTTTGCACGCCCCACCGAACGATCAGGCGGTTTCTTTTGCTTTCACTGCTTCCAGGTAATCCGTATATCCGCCCTCGTAGCTTTGCAGCGTGCCATCCTTGAGTTCGAAGACCCGGTCAACCACCTGATCCAGAAAATAACGATCATGGGAGATCACCAGCACTGCCCCCTCGAAGTCCTCAAGTGTGCTTTCCAGCACTTCCACCGATGGAATGTCCAGATTATTGGTTGGCTCGTCCAGCAGCAGCAAATTTGGTTTTTGGAGCATCAGCGCGGCAAGCTGTAAACGGCTGCGCTCCCCACCGCTCAAGGTACGAATGGGTTGGCGGGTTTGCTCGTAGGTAAACAGGAATTTGAGCAGGAAAGCAACCGCCGCCCCTTCATGGGTCGGGTTAATATTCCGTACCAGCTCCAGCGGTGTTCTGTCCAGCCAGTCCGCCAGGGTTTGATATTCCTGCGCGTAATAACCAATCCGTGTGCTGGGGCCAATGACGATGTCGCCTTCAAGCGGGGGCAACTGCCCCAGAATGAGGTTAAACAGCACCGATTTACCAGCACCATTGGGCCCGATCAACCCAACTCTTTCCCCATGCCGAATCAAAAAATTGAGCTCCAAAAACAGCAGATCGCTGTCAAACCCCATGGTCAGGTCTTTTACTTCCAGCGCCTTGTTGCTGCCGCGCCAGCCGGAAATCTGCAACTCCATGCGCCGGGACTCTCTGATTTGCTCGATCATTTCACCGTTGGCTTCCATGCGTTCGAGCATTTTGCGGCGGTGGTTGGCCTGGCGGGTGTGCCGGTTGTCCTCGGTGATCCTGGCCCAATGTTCGAAGCGTTTAATGGCGGCTTCAATGCGAGCAATTTCCTTCTGTTGGGCGGCGTATAACTGCTGCTGACGAAGGCGGCGCAGTTCTCGTTCGGCAGCATAAGCCGTGTAGTTGCCCGGATACAAGGTGAGTGCACCGTCTGCCAGTTCAGCAATTTGTGTAGCGACTTCGTCCAGCAGGTAGCGATCATGTGATACGATGATGACAGCACCAGCATAATGACGGATAAAATTTTCCAGATACCGTTTAGCCTGCAAATCAAGGTGATTATCTGGCTCATCCAGCAGAAGCACATCCGGCGATTCAACGGCTAGTTTGGTCAGTGCAAGCAGCTTTTTCTGCCCGCCGCTGAGATGCTCAACTTTAAGCCCATAGTCATTGGGGGCAAAGCCGAGCAGACTCAAGATTTCCCGAACTTTGCTGCCGTGTTGTGCGCCGCCGAGATGATCGAATTCTTCCCATAGGAGGCGCTGCCGATCCAGGACACGGGTGAGGGCAGCATCATTCCCATAAATATCCGGATCGCCAAGCTGGTCATCGATCTTTGCCAGTTCGGCTTCTACTCTGGCGAGACGAGGCGGCAGAATCATTGCTTCATCGAACAGTGTCTTGCCGGATGAGAATTGAACATTCTGCGGTAGATAGCCCACTCGTACTTCTTTGAGTCTGATGACCGAGCCAGCATCAGGAATCACTTCGCCTGTGATGGCTTTAAGAAGCGATGATTTTCCCGCGCCATTTGGCCCCACCAGCCCAACACGGTCCCGGTCGTCGATGGCCCAGCTCAGACCCTGAAAGATGACCCTTCCGGCGTGGTTGATAGTGATGTTCTCTAAGCGGATAACATGCATGGTTCTACTCTCCTGGAATCGAAAAAGGTCAGGGAATGCGCCCTGACCTTTTGTTAATACACCTGATAGATTAGCTGCTTATCTTACATATTCAGTGGGCGCAGATTCTGGGTGCGCCCGGAGATGGATGACATCATACTCCGTGATAAAATCGAGGACTGTGCAAAGTAAATCATAGCTCCCATTGTAGAAAAAAATGTCTTTTCTGTCTACCGAAAGTTTCTGACGGATGAAAATAAAAGCTGCCGTGCTTACGGCTCCCAAACAGCCTTTTACCATTGAAGAACTTGATTTAGATACGCCTCAGCAGGGCGAGGTGCTTGTCCGGTTAGCAGCCAGTGGTGTCTGTCACAGCGATTATCATTTGGTCACAGGTGATACTCAACACCCTCTACCTGTTATTGCCGGACATGAGGGTGCAGGAATTGTGGAAGCCATTGGCCATGGCGTAACCCGCGTCAAAGTGGGCGATCCTGTGTGTCTCAATTGGGCACCTGACTGCGGCGAATGTTTTTACTGTCAGCATGGGCAGCCTAATCTGTGTGATACTTTTACCGGCCCCATCTGGGCAGGCACAATGCTGGATGGAACATGCCGCTTGCATCAGGGCAGCAACGATATTTACCTGTATTGTGGGCTGGGTACATTTGCTGAATATACTATTGTTGCCCAGCAAAGCTGTATCCCGATTCGCACCGATGTACCGCTAAAAGCGGCGGCGTTGATTGGCTGTGCGGTGGCAACAGGGGTCGGCGCAGCGCTGTATACCAGTCCGGTGCGCCCCGGCGAAAGTGTGGTTGTATTGGGCTGCGGCGGCATCGGTCTGAACATCATACAGGGGGCAGCGCTGTGTGGGGCACGGACGATTATTGCGGTGGACACCACTCCCGCAAAAATGGAACTCTCACGGCAGTTTGGCGCAACACATACGCTTATTTCCGATGAACACACTCTGGAGCACATCCGTGAATTAACGGGCGGGCGCGGCGCTGATCATGTCTTTGAAGCGGTTGGGCTGCCGAAACTTCAGGAGGTAGCGCTGGAGGCTGCCCGTCCCGGCGGAAATCTGGTGTTGGTAGGCCTTGCGCCGATGGGGACAGGGACCAATTTACCCGGCGCGGTGCTGACCCGGCAGGAAAAGACAGTCAAGGGCAGCTACTACGGCTCTGTGCAGGCACGGCGTGATTTTCCGATGCTGCTGGATTTATATATGGCGGGTAAGCTCAAACTGGATGAACTGATCTCGCGGGAATATGATTTGAGTGAAATCAATGATGCTTTTGCTTCGATGCTGACAGGCGAAGTCGCACGTGGCGTGATTGTATTTTAAAAGCGCCCCGTTGGTGGGACGCTTTTTGCTTTTATTACTGGGCAGCAAGGGTACGCTGAATCTGGTCAAGGTGGGCCTCGCCGTGCTCTGCGTAGGATTTGAGCAGATCATCTACTCGGATTTGACCTACTTCGGGATGGTAACCGGTGTGCTGCCACTGCTCATAGCTTAGACTTTCAAACAGTGCTGTCCAGCGTTCATGCAGTGCTTCCAGCAGTTTGAGTGAAGTCTCAATCGGCAGTTGGTAATCTGGAAGTTCCGCCCATTTTGCCTGGTCATAGGGCTTAAGGGTAGGGCGTTCTTCGGTCAGCATGAGTTTCATACGGATGTAGGTGTTCATATGGGAATCGACCAGATGGTGCACATTTTGCGCGACTGACCATTCGCCCTCAAGGAAATGGGTGTAAAGCTGCTCGTCGGTCAGTTCCCCGACCAGTTCTCTGACCTGAGACGGAAGTTGGCGGATTTTTTCAATATAGATGCGGCGATCTGAGGATGAAAGCATTTTCAAACACTCCTGGGCTTGGCTTCGGTGCTTAGATTATGACGCATAATGGCCGTCGTTTCACGCTGAAGCGGATCACTTGAGTTTTCCAGTGCTCGAATTACCCCCAGCTGGTCAGCGACAGCGCGATTCTGGTTAAATTTGTACTTGCCCTCAAGCCGCTCGATGGGAATTTCAACACCCACAATAGCTTGTAGCTGTGATTCCATGATCGGCTCGGCGTTTTGTATGTTCCATCCATAAATCTCGTGCTGGCTGACCAGTCGTTCCACGATGCCGCGCAGGACAGCCAGATCGTGAATCAGAGTGGGCTTTCCGTATGCATGAACTACCGCGTAGTTCCATGTAGGGACGGTCACCTGGTTTTCGTACCACGCGGGCGAAACATAGGTGTGTGCCCCCTGGAACACAGCCAGGACAGTTTCAGCAAGTTGTTTCCACTGGGGGTTAGCACGGGCGAAATGGGCGATCAAGGTACCATATTTCCCACGTGTCCTATCCAGCATGAACGGCAGATGGGTGGCAAATGGCGTCCCATCATGCTGGCTGAACAGCGTTGCAAAGTTGTATCGTTCCATGAGTTCATGCAAAATATCAACATTCTCTTCCTTAAAAGAGTTTGGAATGTACATAGGTGACCGTCCATTGTTATCGTCTGTTTTCAGTATATGAAACTACAGACTTCTGATGATTGGCAATGGTTCTATTTGTCTACCGTCACGGGTTAGACAGGATTGTTTCAGGTAGAATGGTGGATAAATCCAGATAAAGAATGGCAAGATGCAGTATCAATTAGGCAGATTAAGGATTCAGGCAAGTTTAGCGAGTCTAAGTACGATTTCCTATTTCGTTCAGGGGCTGGCACACCGTTTAGAGTTGAGTGACAGTGTGCTCTTTGAACTGGAACTGGCGGTAGAGGAAGCCACCACCAATATCATTCATCATGCTTATCATGACAACACGGATGGGGAAATCGAAATTCGGGCAGATTTCATCGATGAAAAAATACAATTGAGTCTGGTCGATTGGGGTGAGCCATTTGACCCTTCCAAAGCGAAGCCGTTTGATATGAATGCCCCGATAGAAGCACGCATCAATGGCGGTATGGGACTGCATCTCATCCATCATCTGGTAGACAAAGTGGAGCGCAAAACCTTCCCGAAGCGCGGCGGCCCCAATGTCCTGATTTTAACTAAAGAGATTCGTCGGGGCGGGATGCAGCGCGAACGCCAGCGCGAAAAGCAGGAATTTAGCGCCATGCGTGCGGTGAGCGAGATTATCAGCACGGGCATCGAACTGGATGACCTGCTGCGGCTCATTGTCAACAAGCTGGTCGAAACCATTGAAGCCGAACGGGGAACCCTGTATCTCATTGATGAAGAAAAAGGTGAGCTTTTCTCGCGCATTTTACTCGAAGATTCCGGAGTGCTGCCTGAAATCCGCCTCAAAATGGGTGAAGGGATTGCCGGACACGTTGCTGAAACGGGGCAAACCCTTAATATCGCCGATGCTTATAATCACCCGATGTTTAACCCACATTACGACAAAGTGACAGGCTACCGCACCCAGTCGATTCTGACCCTGCCCATGCGGAATCCAAAACAAAAAATCATCGGCGTTGTGCAGTTGGTGAACAAAATCGGCGGCACCTTCACGCGGCGCGATGAGCAGCTATTGAATGCGCTGGCATCGCAGGCTGCCATTAGCATTGAAAATGCCCGTCTGTACGCGCAGGAATTTGAGCAGCAGCTTCTGAACCGCGAGCTGGAGATGGCGCACAACATTCAGGCCAGCTTTTTGCCCGAAACGGTGCCGCAAATTGAGGGTTGGGATATTGCCTATCATTGGAAGCCTGTCCGTGAAGTTGCCGGTGATTTTTACGATTTTTTTCAGATGGATGATGGCCGATTGGCGATTTTGATTGCGGATGTATCCGGCAAAGGGATTCCTGCTGCGTTGTTTATGGCGCTCACTGTGACTGTGCTGCGTTTTGGCATGAGCCTCGGTTTGCACCCGGCGGAAATGATCCATCGTGCCAACGACCTGATTTTGCATTCTCAACGTTCGCGGATGTTCGCCACCGTGTTTGTGGGATACATCGATATGACTTCTGGCAAGATGGAATTTGCATCAGCGGGGCATAATCCGCCGCTGTTATTCCGGGCAGAAACGCAAACCACTGAGGAAATCACCGCTTCCGGGGTTGCGGTGGGGGTGTTTAAGTCGGCCCGGTATGATGCAGCTACGGTGACCCTGGGACAAGATGATATACTGGTACTGTTTACCGATGGAATTACCGAAATTATTAACGCAGATGAAGAAGAATATGGCGAAGGCCGCCTGAGTGAAGTCATCAATGAGAATGTCGCGCTTTCGGCCCAGGAATTAGCTGTCAAAATTGTTGAAGAAGCAGGTGCGTTCGCTGCTCAGGAAGGGGCATTTGATGATGAAACACTGATTGTGATTAAGCGAACTCCTGCTATAGTTAACAGGGAAGAAATTTAGGAGAAGATCATATGGGTATCAAAGAAAATCTCGCGCCGCTTGTGGATGAAGTCATTGCGAATATGCCCAGTAACGAGTTCACGACCTACGAATTTATGATGGCCTTTTCTCGCTTCCAGGAACGTGCCTACGTCGAAGCGCTCCACGCAGGTTTGAACCATCCCGGCGGGCCGTTCACTGCCGTAAAAGAGGCTCTGGAAGCCTTGTTAGAAGCCAGTCCCCGTGCCAGCTTGCTTCGGGATGGCGCACGGGCAATTGATATTTTTGGTCTGGCCAGCATCACCAAGATGTGGCAGCAAAAGCGATAATCATGAAGTTGTCTATGGCCTGTACCCAAGCCGCGTCTCTAATCCGGCTTTGACCGCAGGCCATTCGTCATCAAGAATGCTGTATAAGATCGAGTCGTCGATCTCTCCCGTATAGAGAATGCGATGTTTTCGCAGAACACCTTCCTTTTTTGCCCCTAATTTTTCGATGGCTCGCTGGCTGCGAAAATTCGTACCTGCTGTTTTGAACTGCACCCGGATAGTCCCCAGAAACTCAAAGGCGTGGCGCAGCAGCAGATACTTGCTTTCCGGGTTAACCTGAGTTCCCTGGTAGGCTTTGCCGATCCAGGTATGCCCGATTTCCAGATGGCGGAACTGAGGGTTAATTTCCAGATACGTGGTTACCCCGACCGCCTGATTGGTTTCCCTGAGAATCTTAGCGAAGGCGATGCGATCCGAGTTCAGATGAAACTCGATTAGCTTTCGCAGCCCATCCGGGGTGTATTCCGGCGCATAGGTGTAAGCCGTAAAAATTTCTGGCGCCGCAACCTGTGCCAGAGCCTCAGCGTGATGCAGAGCAAGAGGTTCTAAACGTACAATGCGGCCTTCCAGCGTAATAGGTTGAATATTCATGCTCGCATATCCCTGTTTTTGGAAAGTATAGTGAATCTGGTCTCTGGTCAGGATGAATGGATTTAGAACCACTTCATGCCCCTGCATCTTTATAAAATTCTATGTTGACTGTCGGCTCGCGGGATTATCTTCTTCACATCAAAAATTACATATATATAATTTTCAATTTGATATATTTTATTTCTATATTAATTGCCTTTAGGGATTGAGCGGAGCATAACGCTGCCGGACGATATTTTGACCACTACCCTGCTGCACCCATACGAAAAATTCATAAACAGGGGTATCAGGTTGTGGTTCTCTCTGAGACACAATCAAAATTGGCATCCGCAGCGGGTAAGAGCGGTCAATAATTGTTGGTAAAGAAGGGGTAATGGGAGTATCAGCGGCGCTGCCTGCGATGGGAACCACCGCTACCCGGTTATCCAGCGAACCAAAACTGGCATAACTGATCGCGCCTTCGGTTGCGGACACGATATTTAGAACGCTGCTGCTGCTTGGAGCAAGAACCGCCGTCCCACTTATAGGCCGTTCTCCCATCACCAGCCGTTCGAAGACAGACCGGGTATCCGCGCCTGCTTCCCGGCTGACAACAACGATGGGTAAGTCCGGGCCGCCGACCTCGCGCCAGTTCCGAACGCTGCCCGAAAAAATCGTTCGCAGTTGGGGGGCTGTCAAGGCGTTCAGTTTCAGCGCTGGATGAACAATGATTGCAAGGCCGTCTTCCCCAATGGGAGTTGCCCACAGTGTTGAGGCATCGGGTAGGAACATCGTCATTCCAAAAAAGGCAGGGTCTTCGTTGACCTGTTTTTGCACGGCTGACCAGTTGGCTTCGCTCAGGCTAATGATAAACAACGAGTCTTCACGCACATAACTCTGGATGAGATCTCGTGCCAGCGGAGCACTGCTGGTTGTTGCCATGAGCCGCAGGTGCGAAATTTCCGGCGTATGCGTAGCCTGGTGGGCTATACCCCGGCAACCTGAGGCCAGCGCCGCTAACCCAAATATGACGATGGTACGTTTGGCGGTTTTCAGCACATCCTACCCTCGAATGAGGGCTGCTATCAGACTTACTAACCCGAACATCACGCAGTACACCGCAAAGCCATACAATCGACGCTGCCGGAGATAGTTCATCAGGAAGGCGATACAAAAATAGCCTACCGCCGCAGAGGAAATGTAGCCGACAAACAATGCCAACCCCAGGTCAGAGTCAACACGCTCGCTTCCGGTGAGAATATCCAGCAGCTTTTTTGCTCCTGCACCAAGAATAATCGGAGTCGCCAGCAAAAAGCTGAAGCGGGCCGATCCTTCTCGAATGATGTTGCGAGACAAACCTGCTGAGATCGTGCTCCCCGAACGCGAAATTCCCGGCACAATTGCCACTGCCTGAGCGAATCCGATGAGAATCGCGTCAATCCAGGTCATGGAATCCAGGTTTTTTTGAGAAGCGGTAATCTGTTCACTGATCGTTAACAGTGCCGCCGTGACCAGCAGCATCGCAGCCACAAGCGCGGGTTCAGAGAAGGTTTCCTCAAAATAATCTTCAAGAAACATCCCTGCAAGTGCTGCCGGTAGGGTTCCAACGATGATGAATAATAATAGCTTTGCTTCGGTTTCCCGTATGGTGCGCTGGCGCAGCGCGGTTAGCCCGGCCTGGAGCAGCCTGAGCCAATCTTGCCAGAAATAGATGATAATTGCCGTAGTCGTCCCAACATGCACAGCCACATCGTAAACCAGCGGGGGACTGTCCCAGCCCAGCCACCAGGGCACAAGGACCAGGTGGCCGGAACTTGAAATTGGCAAAAATTCAGCCGCACCCTGTAGGATGCCTAAAACGAATGCTTCGATTAGATTCAAAGCCGGTACCCCTTTGGTTTACAGCGCTAACTTTTCCGTCGAGTGCCAGTCTGTAAGAAAGGCGTCCTTAAGCGCCAGAAAAGTTCCGTTTAAAATCGAATTTCGTATCTCACGCATCAGCGTGACGAGAAAATGCACATTGTGGATCGTGAGCAGCACGGTACCAAGAATTTCTTTCGCCCGCACCAGGTGGCGTAAGTACGCCCGTGTGAAGTGTGTGCAACAGTAACAACCGCAGTGTTCATCAATAGGATTTGGGTCGCGGGTGTACTGCTGTTTCCTTATATTCAGGCGTCCAAATCGGGTCAGGGCAGCACCATGTCGGGCTTCGCGCGTTGGCATGACACAGTCGAATATGTCAACACCGCGTGCGACAGCTTCCACCAGATCATCCGCCATGCCTACCCCCATGAGGTAGCGGGGCTTGTTAGGTGGCAACAGCGGCACACAGGCATCCAGGGTGGCATACATTTCCGACTTGGTTTCACCAACGGCTAATCCGCCCACTGCATAACCAGGGAAATTCATGGAGACCAGCGTTTTGACAGAATGCGCCCTTAAGTCCTCAAAAACACCGCCCTGCACAATGCCAAAAAGCGCCTGCTGGGATGGGCTTCCGGACTTCAAATGATAGTCCAGGCAGCGCCGTGCCCAGTCGTGGGTGCGTTCAACGGCGATTTCTACCAGGCTGCGTTCTGTAGGGATGGGGCATTCATCAAACGCCATGATAATATCTGCACCGAGGTGGTGTTGAATCTGAACAGACTTTTCGGGGGTAAAGCGGTGTGTTGACCCATCATGATGGCTGCGGAAGGTCACGCCATCATCGTCAATTTTGCGGAGTTCGCCCAAACTAAACACTTGAAATCCCCCCGAATCGGTCAGGATGGGGCCGTCCCACTGCATGAACTGATGTAGCCCACCCAGATCTCGCACGAGTTCATCTCCCGGTCGTAGATACAGGTGGTAAGTATTGGCAAGCACCAGGGAAACGCCAATATCATGCAGATCACGCGGTTGAAGCGATTTAACCGTCGCCTGAGTGCCAACCGGCGCAAAAACAGGTGTCAAAAGATCACCATGTGGCGTGTGAAAAACACCCGCCCTGGCTTGCCCCACAACGGCCCTCAATTCATAGGTGAAGGTCACCCAACCCCTCCGTAAGCAACGTGCCCGTCTGCGGAAAAAGGGCGAAGGAGGAATTTGCAGCACGCCGCACGTTCGCTAAAGGCCACTATAATAACAAGGTGTAAGAAAATTGCAACCGCCGTATTTTTCAACTCCGGGGCAGATGTGATATTGTAGGGATGGTTATTCGAAGCTAGTAAGGGAAAGACATGCTAAGGAAGATTCTATTAACCGGACTGGCGGTTATGATCGCCGTTGGCCTGTTACCCGCGCGATGGGTACAGGCGCAAAGCGGGTCCGTTGCGGATATTGTCTTGATACAATTCAGTTATTACGTGGGGATCAGCCCGCCGCTGACGGCGGGTGAAATGGATCGGGGGGAACTTGATCGGCCATTTGCCGCCGAATATCGAATTGACCCGGTGGATTTGCGAAGCGCACCTTTAAGCTGCACTTCACCCATTTTGCCCAATGAAGAAATCGTTGTTGGGGTGGTTGGCTGGCGGGTGCAGATTACCATGCAGGGGCGCTTTTACGAATTTCGTACCAATTACGGCGGATCGGTCGTTATTCGTTGTGTCAACGGGCAGCCGCTTGATTTTAACGGATCAGCACGCGGCATCGGCGCTACAATCAGCGGTGAATCGGCCACCACTGCCGCGATGAACCATCTGAGTGGACAGTTGGATGTCGGGACCATCACCATCGAACGGGCTGAAAATCCCGGTGAAGATGACCCACGTGTTTTCTACAATTGGCGACCTGTTGTATATGCGGATGCCAGCCTCGGTTGCCCTGTGCGCGGTGTCGATTACGATGTGCGGGATACGTTTGCCTACAATGTTAACCTGACGGTCAATGGACGGCGCTATAATTACCGGATACGGGGGGATGGTGGTCAGGTTATCTGGTGCGTAGGCGGACGCCCAGACCAGAGCAGTCTGGGGATTACCTTCCCCGCTGAAGGGCAGTAAAAATGAGCGACATTGACGACCTTCTTAAGGCGCACACACCCGAAGTTCAGCGAATGGTCTCCGTCCTGCGTGAACTGGTCAAAGCGGCTGTGCCAGAGCTTGAGGAAGAAGGCAAACGCGGTTGGGGTAATATTCTATACAAAGCAGGTGAGGTGATCTGTGCGATCTCACCTCACAAAAATCATGTCAACGTGAATTTCTATAAAGGAACCAGCCTCAGCGACCCGGATCACCTTTTGGAAGGGGATGGCAAAGCACTGCGCCATATCAAAATCCGCAGTGTGGAGGACTTCCCTAGAGAACCCCTGACTCGCATGATTCAAGAATCTTACCGCTTACGCAACCAATAGCCGCTAAAAACGTAATAGAATAGGACAAAAAATCCCATACACTTATGGGATTTTTTACGTTGCTTTGGGTTGGTAAGGAGAGAAATTGTACAGACGACGCCACGAACCACGACCTATACCGGATGTTTCAATTGATACCCGACGTGTTCTGTGTTATTTGCGCCCGCACTGGAAACGGATGGTTGTCGCTTGCATCGCCCTGATCGGTGCGACCCTCCTGGGACTGGTTTTCCCAATGGTGGTCAAGAATCTGCTGGACGAGGTGCTGATCTTGGAGAGCAGTGCACAACTCAATCGGCTTACCCTCGGTTTAATGGGGGTATTTCTGCTGCAATCGGTGTTCAAATTTGTCCAGAATTACCAGCTCGCCTATGTTGGTGAACTCATTATCCTGGATGTGCGCGAACACCTGTTTAACCATCTGACGCGCCTGTCGCTTGGTTTTTTCAATGATCGTCGCACGGGTGAACTGGTCAGCCGTTTTTCATCGGATGCGATGCGACTGCGCGGCGTCCTGACTTCTCAGGTCACGACTATCCTTTCTCAGTCGATGACGCTCGTGGGCTCGCTGGGCATGATGATTTACCTTAATTGGCGTCTTATGGCGTTTATCGCTGTAATTGTGCCTATCATCGTGGGTATAGGCAGGTACTTTGGCGCGTTGATGCGGAAACTCAGCACCGAAAAACAGGATGCCGTTGCTGTTTCAATGGTCACCGTTGAAGAAGCAATCACCGGGATTCGGGTGGTGAAGTCGTTTGCGCGGGAGGATTTTGAAGAGCAGCGCTACCGCAAAAGCCAGGACGATGTTTTCCATGTCGCTCGCAAAAATATGCGTGTGAACAACATCTTTAACCCGTTGATGTCTTTTGTTGGGTTTGCGTCCCTTTCAGCATTCTTATGGATGGGCGGGCGCGAAGTCCTGGCCGGGAATCTTTCGGCGGGAGAACTGGTTGCCTTCATGTTTTACGGTTCTAATGTCGCCGGCAGCCTGACCAGTTTTGTTGGGGTGTATACCAGTGTGCAAGAAGCCATTGGCGGTACCAAGCGCATTTTTGAGATCATCGATATGCAGCCAGAGATTGCCGACAAGCCCCACGCAAAGTCTTTGCCTGCCGTGACTGGCGAAATCCGGTTCGAGGACGTATCGTTCGCGTATCGGGAGGGAGTGCCTGTGCTGCATAACATTAATTTGACGGTGCTGCCCGGCGAAATTCTGGCGCTCGTTGGGCCATCGGGCGCGGGCAAAACAACGCTGTTTAATTTGATCCCCCGTTTTTACGATCCGGATTCAGGCTGTATCAGGGTCGATGGAATGGATATTCGGGAGGTTACCCAGCGCAGTTTACGGTCACAGATTGGCATTGTGCCACAGGATACCCAGCTTTTTGGCGGGACCATCCGTGATAACATCCTCTACGGCAAATTAAACGCGACGGATGCAGAACTTATTGAAGCCGCCGAAGCCGCCAATGCACACGAGTTCATCATGGAATTTCCCGACGGCTATGATACGGTCGTGGGGGAGCGCGGTGTGAAGCTCAGCGGTGGACAGCGTCAGCGGATTGCCATTGCACGGGCGATTCTCAAAAATCCGCGTATTTTACTGCTGGACGAGGCCACCAGTTCTCTTGACAGCGAGTCGGAAGGCCTGGTACAGGAAGCCTTACAGCGTCTGATGCACAATCGCACAACTGTGATTATCGCGCACCGTCTGAGCACCATTAAGTCGGCGGATCGAATTGCCGTGCTGCAAAAAGGGCAGATCATTGAACTGGGTACCCACGAAGAATTGATGGCTCATGATCAGCTTTACGCACGACTCTATAACATGCAGTTCCGTGAACTGGAAGTGGCGTAGCACGGCTGTTCGCTCACTGCCGGGGGAAAAAAGGAATATCCGACTGGATAACAGATTCTATGGGTATCACATCATTAGCAAAGGGCTGTTGGGTGGTCAGGTCAAGCGGGCTTAATCGAACGATGTTGGACACCCAGTAAACTCCGGTTGAGAGTTGTAAACAGTCCTCATCAACCGGGGACGAGAGGAAAATCTGCCGAATATCCGTGATGGGCTGCCTGCTTTCCCACTCCGAAATTGGATACAGGTTGCCCCATAAATCTCCATCAGCCTGCCCCACAAATTCTGCGCCGCAAAAGGCATGAACAAAGACGCGCACCGGGGCAGGCTGGTCTATTTCCCACTGGGTCAGAATTGTGATCGTTTGCTGGTCTGAAGCAAAATGCGCCTCAGCATGGAGTAGTGATAGACCAATTTCAGGGTAGGCCACCTGGGGAGCCCCCGGCAGGGTCGCCGCATGTCCACCCGTATACACGGGGTAAAAATCTTTTCCCTGGAAGTAGGTCACGATGACATGGTCGGTCTGGTCGAGAGTGCTGTATAGCTCTTCCCCGAAAATCGGGGAATTCTGGGGTGTAAAATTAAATGGCTTATACTTAATACTTTCCAGGTGCGCTGCCACGCGGTCAAAAGGGGCGGCAGCGGGTTGATTGGTGTTCAGGCGGACAAAGGCGTTGTAATCGCTGCCGTTCAACATAAACACGCTGCCTTCCGTGCCGAGCAAAAAGGTTGTTTTATGAGGTGAAAGATACGCCGGCGCATTCACCAGCAGCACCTGCTGGTCGTTATAAATCAAGTGTGATTCCACTACGTCTATCAACTGCCAGCCGTATTGACTTTGCAGGAGCATTTCTTCCCGCCGCGCCGACAGAAAAGGAAGGCTCACCAGCACCGGGACTGCTAACAGGGTAAGCACCATATTTCGCCAGAGGCGTTTGAACGAATGGAGCAGCCCCCCAAGAGCTGCTCCCCAGAAAAGGCTCGCTCCCAGTGCGCTGATATACATGAGGCGCGGCGAACCGAGGGTGTAGTTCAGTTCCAGGAAAAATATAGAGGGTATGGCAGCTATCAAATACCAGCCAAGACCGAACAGTGCTGGCAGCATCAGGCGGGGGGGCACGAAACCAGACCAGGACAAGAGTAAGCCCTGCCAGCCCGATGGTGAGCGCCATCGAAAGGTTAATGTAGGGTGAGGCCTCACCATAGCCTAAGATGCGGCGTGCAGCCGCGTGAGTCGGATAGCCCAACCCCTGCAAAAAATAGGAGGCGGTGAAGTTGGGGGAGACATTTCGTGTGATGTAGGCTTCCGCCGCGTGCGGCACGGTATATCGAAGACCCAGATACACTCCTGACAGGGCAATCACTGGAAGCAGTATGGCGGCTGTACGCCAGAAGTTCGGCCGAACCCGAAATGCTCTCACCATCACCAGCCCTACCATAAAAGGCAACAGCAGCACCCCATTTTCGTGAGCGAATGTCCCCGCAAGAGCGCTGAACCAGACCAGCATCAAAATTGGGAATCCGGCACGTTTTTGCAGCCATCTTACTGATGCCCACAGAGACAGGCAGACGGCGAAGCCGGTCAGGATGTGGAAAAAGGAACTGATCCATATCACGGCCTGATAGCTGAAGGGGAAAATAATGAAGGCAGTCCCGGCGATCCCCATGGCTCCCCGGCTTTTTTGAGAAAGATGATAGGCGATTTGCCCGATGAGAACACCCGTCGCACCAAAAAGGAGAACGTTCAGCCAGTGGTATACAGCAGGTTGACGGGGCGAAATGATTTCATCCACCAGTTTCCACACAGAAAAGGTCATCGGACGGTAGTAGGGAAATGCCGGATCACCATCCCACTGCTCAATACCATCGCCCTCGGTCACAATCTGAAAATTGGGGATGTCATCCAGATAAAACGGAATGCGGACAGTGTATCCATATAGCAAAATGGCAATCAGCAGGGGAAACACTGCCCATAGTAGATGAAATTTCTTGCTCATGCCACCTATCATAGACAGCCTTGAGATGGCATTCAAGGGAGGGGCAGTTTCAAGGAGCGATTGATTTTTACGCTCCTCTTACGGTCGGTGTGCTAGACTCGCATTGTTCTACTTTTCACGAGGTAAGCCCTTATGCGACGAAGACGCCGCCGTTTTGCCCCTTCCGATGACAAACCTCTGCCCGAAGTACCCGTCAGCTACCGCCGTCTGTTTGGATATTTGCGCCCGTACTGGCTGCGAATGGCGATTGCGATTGTGATGCTGCTGCTGGCCTCGCTGCTGGGGCTGGTGTTTCCGTTGGTGATACGGAATCTGCTGGATGTGGTGCTGGATTCGGACAGCGTAGACCGTCTGAATCAGTTCACGGTGTTTCTGGTTGTGGTTTTTGCCGGGCAGTCAGTCCTGCGCTTTTTTGAAGGCTACAATCTGGCCTACATAGGCGAACGGATTGTGCTGGATTTGCGGAAAAGCCTGTTTGAAAAACTTACTGAACTCTCCCTCAATTTTCATACTGAACGGCGCGTTGGGGAACTGGTGAACCGTATTACCGAAGATACCACGAAGCTGCAATCGGCACTGACTTCAAGCCTCAGCACCACCCTGTCACAGAGTGTCTCGCTGATGGGGGCGCTGGTCATCATGGTGGTGCTGAACTGGCGGTTGATGACCTTCATCATCGTGATCATCCCGATCATCGTGGTGATTGCAGTATTTTTCGGGTTACGCCTGCAAAATCTCAGCCGCCGTCGTACCGATGCCAATGCAGATGCAACGGTGGTTGCAGAAGAAACCCTCAGTGGGATTCGAGTGGTTAAATCCTTTGTGCGTGAAGCTTATGAGACTCAGCGCTATGACAGCCGTCTGAGCGCCGCCTTCAAAATCACCATGCGGCTGATTCTGGTGCGGAATATTTTTGGGCCTGTTATGGCATTTATCGGGTTTGGCTCGCTCGCAGGATTTTTGTGGTTTGGCGGACGGGAAGTACTGGAAGGGCGGCTTTCCGGTGGCGAGTTCGCCGCGTTTATGCTGTATGGATTCACGGTGGCCGCCAGTATTGGTAGCTTTGTCGGACTGTACAGTGAATTGCAGGAAGCCATAGGGTCTACCCGCCGCATTTTTGAAATTCTGGATACCCCTCCCGCGATTGACGATGCCCCTGATGCGGTTACATTGAACAATGTCGAGGGCCGGATTAGCTTTGAGGATGTCCATTTCGCCTATGATTCACGCTCGCCTGTTTTGCAGGACATTGATCTGGAAGTCCATGCGGGCGAGGTTTTGGCCCTGGTTGGGCCGTCCGGAGCGGGTAAAACGACTCTATTTAACCTGATTCCGCGCTTTTATGACCCTCTGTCCGGCGTGATTAAAATCGATGGGCACGACATTCGGCGTATTGCCAACAAAAATCTGCGCTCACATATTGGTATTGTGCCCCAGGATACCCAGATTTTTGGCGGGACGATCCGGGAAAATATCCTCTACGGCAAACTTGACGCCAGCGAAGCGGAACTGATCGAAGCCGCAAAAGCGGCGAACGCCCACGAGTTTATTCTGGAATTTCCTGATGGCTATGATACCGTTGTGGGGGAGCGGGGCGTGAAGCTCAGCGGTGGGCAGCGTCAGCGCATTGCGATTGCGCGGGCGATTCTCAAAAATCCGAGCATCCTGCTGCTGGACGAGGCGACCAGTTCCCTGGACAGCGAATCGGAAGGATTGGTACAGGAGGCGCTGGAACGGCTGATGCAAAACCGCACAACGATTATCATCGCGCACCGCCTGAGTACTATTAAGGCGGCTGACCGGATTGCGGTTCTGGATGATGGGCGGATCACCGAACTTGGGACGCATGAAGAACTTATGGCGCATAATGGTCTGTATGCCCGGCTCTATAATTTGCAGTTCAGGGAGGTGGAATTGATGCCATGAGAGCGATGCAGCTCACAACTCCTGCACCTGTCGAAACCAAACCTCTGCACCTGTTAGTGTTGGATCCTCCTGTGCCCGCGCCGGATCACCTGCTGGTGCGCGTTCTTGCCTGCGGAGTGTGTCATACCGATTTGCATCTTGTGGAAGGGGAACTCCAAAACCCGCAGTTACCTATTATCCCAGGGCATGAAATTGTTGGCGTTGTGGAATCCGTTGGCGCACAAGTGACCCGTTTTCAACCCGGCACACGAGTCGGGATCCCCTGGCTGCATGAAACCTGCGGGGTGTGTGAATTTTGCCAGCGCGAGCAGGAAAATCTGTGTGAGAAGGCACGCTTTACCGGTTACACCGCGCAGGGCGGTTATGCCGAATATACGACGGTGCACGAAAACTTTGCCGTACCTGTCCCCGAAAATTTTTCCGATGTTGAAGCAGCGCCGCTCTTATGTGCGGGAATCGTGGGTTACCGTTCGCTGCGCCTCTCCGATTTACAACCGGGTGAACGTCTGGGGTTGTATGGTTTCGGTGCAAGCGCCCATATTGGCATTCAGGTGGCAACTTACTGGGGCTGTGAGGTGTTTGTTTTTACTCGCAGCACTGATCATCAAAAACACGCGCTGGAACTCGGTGCAAAATGGGTGGGTCAGGCACACGATTCCCCGCCCGTGAAACTGGATCGTGCGATTATTTTCGCGCCTGCGGGATGGATCGTGCCTCAAGCGCTGGGGCAGCTTCGCAAGGGAGGAACCCTGTGCATCAATGCGATTCACATGAGTGACCTTCCTGTAATGCGCTACTCCCTCTTGTGGCATGAGCGCACGATTCGCAGCGTCGCCAACGCGACACGCCGTGATGCCGAGGAATTCATGCGGTTGGCGGGGAAGATTCCGCTGCAAATAACAACACAGACCTTTGATTTAGATGAGGCGAATCATGCCCTGCTGCAAATGAAAACCAGCCAGATCAAGGGGTCGGGCGTCCTGAGAATCAGCCAACCCGACCCGTCGTGACTTCACTATACGCTTCAGCAGAAAAAGCAAAAGACCCCGTTGCTGTAAATTCAAGGTCATCGCCGCCATTTCAGCGGATCAAGGTCTCGGAGGTCACTGAAGAGAGGTAGAACTCGTCGCCAAATTAAGAGCTTCCTGCTCTGCCCTGTATTCCTCGGTTTCGTGCCACTTGATGCGGTAGGGATACTTCTTCTCACCCTTGTAGTACGGTGTGAATCTTCGATCCGGGGAGAAGTGATTCAAATAGCGGCAGGTGATGGTGTGCCAGTTCCAATGCGGAAATGCCTTCAGGATTTCCCACTGCGGACGAGCAGCATCCACCATCTCACGCAGCCGCTGCAATTCCGCCTGCGTCCAGTGCTGGCGGAAATCACCCCAGCGGAAGATGACCGATGAAGTAGAACCGTCACGCCAGAAAATAGTCAGTTCGCGTCGCACTTCATCCAGCAGTTTCACTTTAGCATAGGCTGCCAGCGCCTCGAACAATTCTCGGCGGTTCGCTGCGGGGACATCCTGCCAACGAGCGATGATTTTGTTCAGCACCGGACGGGCATCTTCCAGCACCTCGCGCTGGCGCTTGCCCTGCCTCAATTCAAGCTGGACCGCGCGAAGCCGTTCAATCTCACGCTCATTGGCGGCATAGCTGGCTTCCAGGTTACGCACCATCTCCGGGTGCTGCAAGGTCTTGAGGTTTTCAAGGATGGCGGTCTTGGCACGTTCCGCACCCCGAATTTCGTTTTCAATCCGGCGCAGTTCGCTGTGACCATCTTCACGAGTGCTGGCTAAGGCTGCCTGCCATGCGGTTTCATCAATTGTCGTCGCCTTCAGCCGTTCCAGCAGCAGGGTATCAATGCTCAAATCCATCCGGCTGGCTTTTACGCTGAAAACAACGACCCCGCGCCGATTCCGCAGCGCATACTGATACACTTGGTTATGGCTGTTCCATTGGGTGTGCAGCCGTCGGTGCAGATAATCTGGGGCATCAGAGAACACGACTCCACCATAAATAGGGGGTGCTTCCGTTCGATCTTTGGCATCGTGACGGTTATAGGTGCGGTAGGGCTGATACGCCGGGTTGGGGTCGCCATAAAAGTCCAGCGGGGACAGCGCATTGAAGGCAAACATAAACAGGTCCTCATCCACGATGGGTTCATGGTTGTAGAAGCGGGTAATTGCGCCCTGATGCACCCAATGCCCCATGTAAACCACATTCGTTAGCAGTTTGTCGATCCCGGAGAGTGACGGCACAATCCGCCCGGTAAACATCGAACGATAGTCCATCCGCATGTCCGTGCGGAAACCTTCTGGTGTGAGGTGTGCGACTTCCTCCGGTTCAGGCAGAAAGGGTCCGTGCTGCTCGACGTATTCCCACGTTTTCTGCATGTTGCGGTTGAAGCGTTTGAACAACTCAAAGTAGACCCGGATCGCATCCGCACACGGCGCAAAAGGCACATAGCGGCGGTGGTTCGGATTGGGGCTACCGTTGGGCAGTTTTGGACGCATGTCCACCATATACCCGGTGATGATGGCGCGTCCGGCCCATAATCCTTGCTCGTGCAGATAGGCGCGGCTCTTATGCAGTCGTCCTTTGATGTGATACTCAAGGAAGTCCGCCGCGTGCTGCGCTTCCTCGCGGAAAATCTTCATGTGGTAAGCACCCATCATCGGGTGATTGAAATCATACACCATGCGTGGAGTCATCACCCGCACGTTGTTGCGTTTACAGGCATCAATGAACAGGTTGGTCTGGATTTGGGTCACGTCGCGGAAGAAACGGTCTACTTCCTGCGCCGCGACCAGGCTGATTTGTCCGCTCTCGATGAGTGCCATCAGCCGCGCCATGCCTTTGCGGTCTGCCAGTTTGGTGGTTCCACTGACCCCCGCATCCATGTCAATCATCTCGATGCTGTCCCGCGCCCAGCCCTGTCGGACGAGGTGTTCAAACATATCGACGGTTTGCAGCGTCGTGTTGATGTTGCCAATCTGAGCATCGGTGGACTGGCGGTAGTAAATGGCGCAGGGACGATCCACCGGCAGCGGTTCAAACCGATACGGATCAACGAGGGTCTGTTCGGGGCGCTTGTATTTGGTTGCCAATGCTTATCTCCTTTCCAAACAAAACGCCCTGCTCCCGCGAAAGTGATACGGCAAGAGCAAGGCGCATATTGTACAATGCTTCCTAGCCCTGCGACGTGGTGACATCACTCGCGGGGTCAGCCAGATCGGAGTGTTTCCGCACTTCGGTCTGGCGCAACAACGAATTGCTCTCAGTGTACTCATTTTCGTCCAGCCGCGCAACAATCCTGAGCAGTGAGCGATAAACGCTTTCCAGATTCATGCCCTGCTGGTTATTCAGTTGTGGAGTTGCTTCATGTGCTGTGGGTTCAGCCTTCAACCCGGTCTCCTTGTTGAGCCTTGCGGTGATACGCCACCGCTTCCAATATGAAATGCCGCGCCATGTAGGAGTCGGGCAGTCTGAGCTGCTTTGCCAGTGCCTCGATCTCGGCGCGTTCCCGGTCCGTCAGCCGGATCGCAAAGATTCTTTTGCGTGTCACCTGTCGCACGGGTAGGGTAGGGATGTTGGGTTTCTCCATTGTTGTGCTCCGTCGTTTTACTCATGGTTCCAGCGTAGCACACTGGCCCTGCGCGAACCCCGCATTTTTCCAGTTTCGGGTTAGCAATCTTGCGAAGGTGTCTGAAATATTTCAGCTTTCCCGCAAGGAAACAAAAGGCTGACTGCTCAGTGTGTGGTACACCCACGTTTTACCGATGCAGTCAGCTTATCAAAGTCAGGTCACGCGACCCGTGTAAAATTGGCAAATCTGACCGTCAATTTTGGCAAATCGCCCGTTAATTTTACATCTCGTCAGTTGGGGTAGAAAATCAGAACAGTGGCACCTGCCGGGGAATGGATGGCAAGAATTCTTGCTGCCAGTCAAACAGTTCTCCTACGGGGAGATTGCCCAATTCTTTCGGTTCGAGTTTGTACAATCCACCGCCGTAGACACGTCCTTCATCGACCAGCTTCTCAACTGCGATGTTTTGCAGCGAATACCAGATAGTGTGCTTCAGTTCGGGTCTATCGGCAAGCGCCTGGGCAAGCATCTGATTCGGATAGATATTCAGATAGACGTTTGGTGCAACTGCCCGCGAATGATTGAGGATAAATCGAAACGGATTAGCTGCGCGATCATTGGACGGTCTGCCCATGTAGGTACACAGAAATGGCGACGGTGTGCGTTTATCCTGAGCATACCAGACGGTGCGATGCCGACACAAATAACCATCCTTAATCCCTTGCGCTGCTCCAAGCTGAAAATAATGCCAGAGCGCCGGATAGTTCTCAGCAACTTCATCTTCTGGCAAATCACAGTTTAGCAGCCACAACGGGCGCTTGAGCAACGGACTGCCGTTTGGGTCTGCCAGCACCTCATCGCTTTCAAGGTAGCGTGGACTGGGGAGGATGGGCGTTAAAAATGCGGAGGGTAGTTCATACTGACGTATCCGCTGTGTGTCAACGATGAAGAAGTCATTCGCGCCAGTGGCGATACCACGCTTGATCTCGAACAGATCGCGGAAGCGGGGTTCTATACTTCTCGCAGTACGCACGGGGCGTTTGGGAAAGCGTGTCCACTTCCGTTCTTGCCGCAGTGTTTCGAGCGAAACATGCTGGTGCAGGCGCGGCGTGTCGATGCTCCCGCCGAGTGAAAAACGAACTTCATGATTTGGACGTGGTTTCCGCTTGCGAAACCAGACGATTACAGAAGATACCAGCGCATCATCGAACTGCACTTCTTCGGGGTCAAACCGATGAATTTCCAGCAGCGTGACTTGAGCGGTGAGATACTGGCGAACCGCGCTGCCGTAATTCACATCCATGAACTCACTTGGGATGAGCCATCCGGCGATACCATCCTCCTGAAGCCAGGCATGAGCAATCCCAATAAAATACACGTACAGTCCAGCTAATCCGCTCAACCGCATGTGAATAATCTGGGCTGTTTGCGCTTGCAGGCGCTTTTTAGCTTCCGCGAGTAAGTGATGGTGGCGCACATAGGGAGGATTGCAGATGACCAGATTGTACTTGTCGTCATCCTGCTCCGGCGGAGGAGCCTGTGTGAAATCACCGATCACAATTTCGGTGCGGCGATCACGCCATAACAGACGTGCTGCTTCCCCATAATGCGGATCAATCTCATAGCCTCTTGCCGCCGCAATTTGGTCATTTGGGAACACCCGCAGCAGGGCAGAGTAAAATGCCCCTGTGCCTATCGCTGGATCGAGAAAACGAATGGGTTTGCCAATGGGTAAGAACCGCTTTGCCTGCTCAAGCATGGAGGTGGCGAGCAGAGACGGCGTAGCGAACTGTCCAAGCTGATTGCGCTCGATTTTCGACTTTGCTGAATCAAGTTCAGTTTGCCGTTCCAATCGCTGGGCTTCGAGGAGATGCAGAGCATCCATTGTCATAATCCAAACTCCGCCAGATCATCCATCCGATGCTCCCACACCCAATCAATCCCCTCAGCGGCTTCGTAGCCCAAATAACCGCTGTCGAAGTAGCCACCCAATAACAGGATGAAGCGTACCTGATCCCCGAAAGCGTTCCGAAGCTGGCGCATTTTGGTCGCTTCTTCTTTGCGTCGTTTGTTGGTATTGGTGAAATCCCCGGCGGATTTGGCTTCCACCAGCAGCGGTAGATCACCAACCGTTGCTGATCTAGGCATGATGACCGTATCAATCGGGATGTTGACCACAACACTCCCTTCCTGCATGGCCGTGACATTGACGCGATGGGCAAAAGTTCCCGGCAGCATTTGCCGCAAATTTCGCATTTCGGATTCGGCATAGCCGCGTGTTTCAAGCCAGAGGGTGATCCGCTGAAGCTGGCGTTTCTCCTGAGCGTTCCGAATCAAGGGATCAGTGAGCATCCCGCACAGT
Organism: Anaerolineae bacterium; assembly: GCA_008933735.1. Lineage (GTDB taxonomy): Bacteria > Chloroflexota > Anaerolineae > Aggregatilineales > J027 > SB15. The sequence continues at coordinate 199,199 of WBUL01000005.1, forward strand.
CGATCCGCAACCACCGTTGAGGCGCGTCTGACTTCTTCAAGAGTTGGATCAGTATCCCGGTTGAACCAGATGAAAATGTCTTGATCGATCAGATGGCTGATAACTGACGTAATCCGCTCAAGCTGCTCACGAACGACTGTTTCAGGGAGATTGGGCGAGATGCGCTTGTGGCGCTCCATATTCGCAATCAGGCTCTTGGAAACCTGTGCCAGCCCTACAAGACGGTCACGCGCAATCGGAGGTGAAGTGGACATCCGCAGCATCTCCAGTGCATCCGGGTGTTGAAACAGGAGATCGCCCGTCAGCCGCCGCAGGTTATCAGTACGCAGCAAAATATCTTCCACGTAGACTGTTGCACGCGCACGAGTCTCTCGATAGGTGATGGGCGCATATTCCAGAAACCAGCGATTGTAATCATCCACTGAGAGTTGTGTGTCGGCTTTCCATCGCTGCGGCTTGTCTAAGTTGACTGCCATTCAACCTTCTACATTGTATAGAGACCAGTTTGAGAGAAGTTTATCATACAAATGAGCGGTTGGCTTGGGTAATGGCTCGCAAAAAATATAGGGCTGGCGACTGCTCACCAGCCACAGAAATAAAAACGACTGTCCGTTTCACGCTGGACAGCCGTAGACTTTGTTCAGTTCCTTGTGCGCGTTTCGCCGCAGCATGTGGATGGTGTATTTCGATAACCCCAGCCGCTCAACCAGCGTCTTGCAGCTTTCGTAGGCTCCCATGCTTTGCACCGTCGCTGCCATACGGAGATTGCCTTCCGCCTCGTAGCGTGCGACCAGGCGTAGCAGCGGTGCTTCTACTCCGGCAAGATGACGATCCCGCCATGTTTCTTGACGCGGCTTGAACAGTTCCAGCTTCTCACACAACTCCTCGCGCATCGGCTTAACCACGCTCGTCAGCCACCAGCATTTCTTCGTCCCGCTGCGTCCAGCGATGGCTGCCGCATCGTCCGGTCCGACTTCGGTGGTGATGTAGTACAATGCTGCCAGATGGGGCAAGCTGTCCACGTATTTCTCCGCCATTTCGGTGATGACCTTTTCGATGTCGATACGGAGATCAATCGCCTCGGCATAAGTCGCGTAACCGATGATGTGGGAATGGTCGTAACCGTCAATGATAAAGTCGTCTGGATCGCCGCTGCGGGTGGCGATATCCTCCAGATACATCTCCCGACGGTAGAACTTGCGGTAAAGCTGAGGGTTGGTACGGTTCAGCAGCAGCTTGAGCGCTCCACCTTGGTCCACTGCTGCCAGCATGGAGGTATCGGCACTGATGTCCATCCACAGCCGCATAAAGGCGTGAGCAATCAAGTCCGGGATATCCAACTCGTGATTGCGGTAGTAGCGCAGCAGACGGTTGAAGCTGGGGATCAAATCATCGTAAATCTGCTCAAAAGTACGTTGACCAGCCCAGCCAGTCGGATAGGTCGCAACACGCGGAAATGGACGAATCTTGGCTCTGATACTGGAACGAACATCGTTGTCGAACATAGGGACTACCCCTCCTCAAATACGCTGGAACGCCAGCACGTTGAGCGCTACCGCTCGACCATGCGGGGACAGCGCAGAAGGGGGTGACTGTCCAGCACGAGCGCAGCGAGAGGCAGTGGTTCGGCAGTCCCGCCGGAACGGTGGTACTGGCGTACCTCTGCTGGTGCTGGAGAGGGGGTTCCCTCGCGCTGTACAATCGTCCGCGCGGCGGTAGTGCGAGGAGAAAGGCTGTCAAACTGTGGCTGGAAACTGGCTGACCGTGCTTTGGAGAGATGCACAAAAAAGCGATGTGATGAACACCGCTTCGTTGTTGTCGCTTTCAGGCGATTCACATGCAAACTGAGAGGCAACACGCTCTAGACAACTTAAGTCAATGATAAAATCTTTGATTATTGCACTCTGGCTCTAAGTTGGAATTTAACATTGTAAGAATGCTCTGAATCTAATGTCGATACTTGTCTAGCCTTATATTTGTTATTTCAGCATGAAGCGGAACGACTGATCAACAACTCGACTTCTGATATACCGCAGCATTCTGACTCTGCATTGATCGGTACAACATCAAGAGATTTATGGAGGATGTCTATGCACGAAGTGAATCTACTCGTCAATATCACGGTAGCACTGACGGTAGCTTTCTGCGGTGGTCTGGTCGCACGTCGGCTGGGAATGCCAACCATTGTAGGATATCTCGTTGCCGGGGTGCTGATCGGCCCTTTTACCCCTGGCTTTGTCGGCGACACCGAAGCCATCAGCGAGTTAGCCGAAATCGGTGTCATTTTCCTGATGTTCGGTGTCGGCATTCATTTTTCGTTTAGAGATTTGTGGTCGGTTCGAGATATTGCAATTCCAGGCGCAGTCTTACAAATGGTCCTAGCAACCGGAGCAGGGCTTTTGCTGAGTCAGTTCTGGGGATGGTCAATTGGCTCAGGACTCGTCCTGGGTCTGGCAATTTCGATTGCCAGTACAGTCGTGCTGCTGCGTGGATTGATGGATCAGGGCCTACTCAATACCACGCATGGGCGTGTTGCTGTTGGTTGGCTAATCTTAGAGGATATTGCAACTGTGCTTATTTTGGTACTCCTTCCAGCATTATCCCCCGCCTCACAAGAGAATACGGCAAATACAATCCTGCCAGCCATTGTAAAGGCCGGTCTTTTCATTGGCGTTATGGTCTTTGCAGGGGTACGTGTTGTACCCTGGATTTTGCTGCGTATTGCGAAGATTGAGTCACGCGAGTTGTTCATCCTGACCGTCCTGGTCATTGCGCTTGGCACCGCGCTGGCTGCCGCTGAGTTTTTCGGTGTTTCCCTTGCCCTTGGCGCTTTTTTAGCCGGCGTTGTTGTCAGTGAATCAGCACTTGGTCATCAGGCAGGCGCTGAGGTTCTTCCATTTCAACAAATCTTCGCTGTCCTCTTTTTTGTATCCGTCGGAATGCTGGTCAATCCAGCCTATCTGCTTGCCAATGCTGGTCCGGTTCTTGTGCTTACCGGGTTCATCGTTCTTGGTAAATCCCTCGTTACCGCCCTGTTGGGTTTCATTTTCCCGCACCCGGCCCGCACGATATTGGTCGTTGCTGCTGGATTGAGCCAGATTGGAGAGTTCTCATTCATTGTTGGTCGAGCGGGATTAGCGTTAAATCTCCTCAATCAAGAACAGTATTCGCTCATCCTGGCTGGCGCTTTGCTGTCTATTATGGTCAATCCCCTAATGTTTCGGGCTGTTCCCCATATCGAAAAGCTGCTACAGCGTGCGCCGTCCATCTGGAGGCGGCTCAATCACCAGCGGGAGATCAATTTAGCCGTTGCCGAAAAACTCGCTGGACACGTCGTAGTCCTGGGTTACGGGCGAGTCGGCCAGTACATTGTGAACGTGCTTGGACATCTCAATATCCCCCGTCTTGTCGTTGAGATGGATGCAGCAAAGGTGGCGGAGTTAGAGCGTGCAGATGTCCCGGTACTGATGGGCGATGCAGCGAATTCTGAGCTGCTCAATCATGCCGGTTTAGAACACGCGCGAGCGCTGGTCGTGACACTCCCTGAAGAGGCAGCGGCGGAGATTGTCGTTTCAACAGTCCACAAACTAAGACCAACTCTACCGATTATTGTGCGAGCGTCAACGCAATCCGGTGTCAGTCGCCTGGTTCAACTGGGCGCTCACGATGTCATTCATCCTGAACTGGAAGGCGGGTTGGAAATCATGCGCCATACCCTCCTCAGATTGAACTTTGCGCCTAATGAAGTTCAATGGTATGCCGATGCTGTCCGCCGGGATCAGTATGACTCTTCCATTTCAACAGTTGAAGAGCATCGGGTGCTGGATCAAATGATAACGGCTGCTAAGGGAATGGAAATTGCGTGGCTGCCGATTCCCGAAGAAAGCCCTATCGTTGGGAAGACGATTGCCGAAGCGAATTTGCGCGCGCTCACCGGCGCTTCCATTGTGGCTATGCTTCGGGAAGGGCATCTGATAGCGAATCCCAAATCGGCTACTCAGTTTCATGGAGGCGACATTGTAGGCGTGATTGGCGAAAGCATTCAGGTACAGCAGGCGAGAGGAGTGATTTTGTCAGGAGAGCTGGAGGACATTTTGTAAACTGAATAGGGATGTAATCTTTCAGATCGTGTGTCTAAAATGTGAGAACTATATGAATTGTCTCGATAAGCGATGCCTCAAGCTGCTGGCATAAAATCGCCATTTTTGAGCGAGCTGTCGTTTAAGATTACGGAGATTGAAATTGTGCGAATACTTCTCGTAGAAGACGAAGAGGGGATTGGAAAGTTTATCTGCCAGGGACTCCGTGAAGCCGGCCACCGAGTCGATTGGGCTAAGGATGGCGAGAAAGGGTTCGATTATGCGCTTGACGCGGAGTATGACGTGATCGTGTTAGACCTTATGCTGCCCAAAATGGATGGACTTCAACTGCTGCAAGAACTCCGGCAGCGCGCAGTTAAGACCCCCATTCTCGTCTTAACGGCTCGTGATGCCGTTGAAGATCGGGTGAAAGGTCTGAATACCGGCGCAGATGATTATCTCACCAAGCCGTTCGACTTTTCTGAACTGCTGGCGCGGATTAATGCGCTACTCCGCCGCCCGCCGCTTCAGACTACGAATATTCTGCAAGTCGCCGATTTGGAAATGGATACCACGAGGCGAATTGTGCGACGTGGGGGACAGATTTTGGAGTTAAGCCAGCGTGAGTTCATGTTATTGGAATATCTGATGCGAAACGCCGGGCATGTACTGACGCGAACTCAAATTGGTGAGCGTGTGTGGGGCTTTGACTTCTACAACGAATCCAACGCGGTAGACGTTTACATAGGCTATCTGCGGCGAAAAGTTGATAAAAACGCCGCGATTCCGCTCATCAAAACTATTCGAGGGGTAGGTTTTTGCCTGAGCGGTGATGAAAATGATGACTAAACTTGCCACTATTCGACTGCGCCTGACCCTGTGGTACACGTTTTTCCTGGCTCTAACCGTATTGGGCTTTAGTTTTTATCTTCACTTTGAACTACAAGATAGTTTGTCTATACAGATAGACGAAGGGCTTCAAGTTGCTGCTTCTCATCTGCTTGTGGATGTGAACGATACTGTAAATCCCCCTGCTCTGCATCCCATGTCTGACCAGGCTGAAGATTATTTGGTGCAGTCCAGTTTTGCTCTGAGATTAGTCGAGGCAGACGGGACAGTTGCCGCTGATGTGGGCGGGTTCCCCTCCTTAGCGTTCTCGCCACCTGCTGCGGCCAGCTTCGAAACCGTCGTTATCAACAACATACCCTGGCGTATTTACACGCAGCAGATTGAAACGCAGACAACACGGTTTGATGTCTGGTTGCAAATGGGGCAATCGCTCAATATCGTCCAGGATACGCAGAGCAACTTGTTGAGGCTCATTCTGTTTGGTCTGCCCGTGACTCTCATCATTGCGACGTTGGGCGGCATTTTCACAGCAAATCGGGCGCTGCATCCGGTGGATACCATTACACGCACCGTCCAATCCATCAACGCAACCGATATGTCTAAGCGTATCCTTTATCACGGTCCAAACGATGAGTTGGGGCGCTTGACCGAAACCCTCAATTCGATGCTGGATCGAATTCAGTCAGCGTTTGATGCTGAAAGACGTTTCACCGCCGATGCTTCTCATGAATTACGCACACCGCTCACGGCGATCAAGGGGCAGGTTGATGTTACCCTTACTCGAAAGCGCACGCCAGACGAGTATGAGAAAGCATTCCATCATATTCAACGTGAGACAGATCGCCTGATTCGTTTGGCAAACGATTTGCTGTTCCTGGCACGCTTAGACAGTACCCCACAGCGTTGGAAAGCTGAACAGGTCAACTTGAGCGACCTGTTGGAAGCGGTTGTCGAGCAGGTAAGGGTGGTAGCCGAAGACAAGTCCATCCACCTGACTGCTGATATCCCACCGCATGTATTTGTGCAAGGCATCGCTGACCATTTAATACGACTTTTTCTCAACCTCATGGATAACGCGGTCAAGTTTACCCCCATAGGCGGGAATATCTCGATAACCGTTAACCAATTGCCAACTGAGGTTCAGGTTCGGGTAAAAGATAATGGTCCTGGCATCGCACCTGAGCATGTGCCGCATCTATTTGAACGGTTTTACCGCGTAGAAAATGATCGGACCTACAAGGGTGGAGGTGCCGGGCTTGGTCTGGCAATTGCCGATCAAATCGCGCGAGGACATGAAGGCGCGATTAGCGTAGACAGCATCCCCACCAAGGGAACTTCCTTCATCGTTCGTTTGCCCCTGTCACTCACGCCTGAAAAATAAGAACGTTCTTAGGGTTATCTTATCCTTTCCACAATCTTCTCCGATAAGCTCAAGCATAGTCTGAGGGATGAAGACTGTTGGTTTTGTGTGCCTTTTTTCAGCCTAACGAATAGCAACCGGGAGGAGGAGATAGATTATACAGTCCATCGTCATCAAAGTGACGTATAAGCATTTTCCTGACTACTCCTCGAATCCATTCACATTCAACAGCCTGAACAACGGCTTAAAAGCAAAACTTTTATCTTCGTCTGAAGAACTGTCAAACGATAGAACCTACCGATTCTTGGACAGCCTATAGATGGCTGTTCGGGTCATGGGAGTTTTTCAGTGCCTGAGTTCAGCCTTAAGGTGCCGCTCACGCTTGTCCTGCTCAGTGCGGCACTGTGGACATTTGGAATCGCTTACTGGCGGCCCACATCGCTTCACCAGAACCGTGTAAAGCGTTTGTTTACAACGATTCTTGAAGGATTAGTTTGTGCTGGAATATGGAGTGCAGTTCTCCTGCTTGGTGAAAGGCTGTCAACAGGAGCAGCCTTAATTAACGGATGTCTTGCTGGGTTGGCATGGACAATCACAGCGTTTTACAGCCGGAGCCGATACAAAACTACCCTCCAGCAATCCCTGGAGTCCGAGGAGGGTTAGATGCGATTATCTTCAGTTATTTTTATGGTATTGGAAGCATATTTGCTCGCTTTCCTCACCCTCAAAACGTATGTGGTCTTAACGGCGGTTCCTGGGCTGCCAAACACAATTCTGGAAATATTCCTAAACTGCGTCAGTTTCTATATCCATCTCAACCTGTTGCTGAGGCGATTATGGGCATGGTGGGTCGTTTTCGCGCTCAACGTCATGGGTTTGGCGCTGGCATTTTCGCTGCTCATATCACGCGGCGAACCGTTTCCCTGGGGAATGGTGCTTGAAAGCGCTTTTATGCTTGTGCTGCTTTACGCTAATCGCCATATGTATCTTAAGCCGCTGCGATCCAGACCTTTCGCAATATCTACAAGTTCCAGAAAAACATTGGAACCGCATTATGGCGGCTTCGGCCCATCCCATACCCTCAAAAGTAGTGAAGTGAATCATCCCCTTCATAATGGGAACCAACCGGATAACGAGGAGATGCCTACATGACAGAAACCGTACAATTCTTTCTTGCGCTGGGAGTCACAATCGGTTTTGCGAAGCTGATGGGCTATCTCACGTATCGGCTGCAACAACCAGCAGTGTTGGGGGAACTCCTGGCGGGTGTGATCATCGGTCCCACCGTGATCAATCTTCTCGGTATGCCCGCATTGTTTCCAGACGGGCACAGCGTCGAACACACCTTGATTGAAGTCGCCGAAGTGGGTGTCCTGCTGCTGATGTTCATGGCGGGAATGGAAGTTGATCTCGATAGTATGTTGAAAGTCGGACGACCTGCCTTGCTTGCGGGGCTGCTCGGTGTTTTCGTTCCGTTGGTAGTCATTACCCCTGTCGTCATGCTGTTCAGTTACCCCTTTGAAAAGGCACTATTCGTGGGCATTCTGTTAGCTTCGATGAGCACGAGCATCAGCGCCCAGGTCATGTTGGAATTGGGCGTTTTGAAACGACGAGAAGGTTTGACACTACTGGGTGCGGCGCTCGTAGATGATGCCATAGTTATTCTTCTGCTTTCTCTTTTCCTTGCCATCAATCCGGGTGGAATCGTCGCTGTTGCTGAAAGCCGGTCAGTAGTTGAAGTGCTGCTGCGGATTGCTGGCTTTCTGGTCGTTGGATTTTCGATAAGCTGGGTGGCGCTTCCTCGCCTGGCGAACTTGATTAATCGTCTCCCAATTGCCGAAGGAACGCTGATGTTTGCGATTGTCGCAACGCTGCTTCTCAGCTTCGCGGCGGAGTTTTTTGGCGGTATAGCAGGTATCACGGGCGCTTTCATTGCCGGGGTATGCATCAGTCGTGCGCGACGGGGTGTCGTTGAAAAAATAGAGCGCGGCATTCACGGGGTCAATTATGGTTTGTTAGTGCCACTGTTTTTTGTGAGCATTGGGCTTAGAGCGAACCTGCGTCTGCTGACAGCAGACATTTTACCTTTCGCCTTGACCATGACCATTCTGGCAATTCTCACCAAAATCGTAGGGGCAGGCGGTGGAAGTAAGCTGGGTGGTTTCGATTGGAGAAGTGCTTCTCGTGTCGGACTAGGCATGATCAGCCGCGGTGAGGTAGGCTTAATTATTGCATCAATTGGTGTGGGTTTCGGAATTTTGCAGGCGGAAGTTTTCACAACGGCTGTATTTGTCGTTCTCGTGACCACGATTATCACGCCGCCTCTTGTGCGTTGGTCGTTCCGCGAGAGTACAACTCCTGCCACACCAAACATTGAAGCTGCGCAGCAGGTTGGTCAAGAAGGATAGCTAAAATGTACATGATTATGTTTGTTTCAAAAGATGTCGAACAAGCATCCGAGATGCTGGATGTGTGGGTGAAAGCCGGCGTTGCGGGCGTTACCATCCTCGAAAGTGCAGGGATGCAGCAGGCGATGGGAAGTGGAATTCGGGCAGATGTGGGGATCGTTTTTTCTCTCAAAACGATGCTGCGAGCGCAGGAAATTCACCATCGCACGCTTTTTTCAGCCATCAAAGATGAGGAAACACTCAATCGCGTGATTGAAGCCTCCACCAAACAGGTGGGGGACTGGACACGGCCTGATGTAGGCGTGTTGTTCGTCTGGCCGTTAACGCAAGCGTATGGGTTGGACAAAAAGCTAAATTCATAGGAAAGATGAATCATCTCGTAAGCAGGCGTTCTGGCGATATTCATGGACACAATTCTGGTTCAAGCGAGTGACTACCCCTGGACAATGGAGGCACTGCACCTCGCCTGTGGTTTGGCGCGCCGCCGGGGTACGCACATTACGCTCTTAAGGTTAATTCCGGTCCAACCGCACTGGCTTGGCACTGATTTTGGTTTGGCTATAGTGTCGTTTCACGAATGGAAAAACTTGAGCGAGTATCACGCGACGGCTGAGGACTATGGTGTAGAGCTTGTCTTTCAACCTATGCAGTACATTAGTTTTCATGACGCAGTTATTCAAGCCGTGTCGTTTCTGAAAGCTGCTATAGCTTTTGTAGATATACCGTCGAGCAGCTTTTCCTGGTGGGACAGATTTCGGATTCGCGGTTTAGAACGGCGATTGGCGAAAGTGAACTGCCACCTCCAGACACTCCATACGATCCCTAGACTAATGCTGCCGTCGTAAAAATTCCATAAGTTAGTTCTTCGCGGAGAAGTCTATGGTGTATCGTGGCATTTGCTTGCTTTCAGTGATCGTGCTCACCATGATCCTGGCATCCTGTGATACATCCGATGCGCCGTTATCGACCAGACCTCTGGAATCGGTTGTTAGCAGAGACCTTCACATTGTAATGGGGCAGACCATCTATGTGCCTGCCTATTCAGAGATTTTCTACGGCACCTCGGTGAGAACGGTGCCGCTCGCAGTCACCCTCGCCATACACAACACAGATGTTGACTCGGCGATTATCATTCAAGCGGTTCGATATTATGATACGGACGGTAATTTGGTGCGGGAGTACGTCACTGAACCTGTGGAGATTCCGCCATTGGCAACCACTGGATTTATTGTCGAAAGTCAAGATACAAGTGGTGGATGGGGTGCGAATTTCATTGTCGAATGGGGAGCGGAAGAACCGGTTTATGAACCGATTGTTGAAGCCATTATGATTAGCACAGAAGGAAATGGGGTGTCGATGATTAGTCCAGGGCGCATCGTTTCCGAGATCCAAGCAAGCTCGGAGGCATCTGCGACCAGCGCCAATTAGTATCGGACGAGACAAGTCTCAGCATACGGCGGTAAAAGCCATTTAGCCGATGAGATGCTAATCTAGTTTCGACAAACGAAAATATCCGTCTGTAGATGACATCGCTTCTGAACCAGTGTCACAATCGTCACAGCTACATATTCAGTCTGTTGATGCGTGCTACGGATACCCTGTGTGATTCTGTATTTTGTAGCCTGAATGCGGTTCTGTGACTGGTTCGCTGGTTCATCTGTGACAGTGATGATTGTAGAGTCTGCTGTAGGAAAAAGAGAGTGCCTCTCTCAAGTGAACCAGTGTCACACCTGAAACAGGCACTTCTATGAGCTTTCACTGCAATGATTCGCATTGCGATGCTGTCACTGAACTACCGTCACAGTCGTCACAGCCCAGAAAATCGGCCTTCAACTGCCACAAACGGGTAGGTATCCCCCGGATGCGGCGCTGCACGGTCAGGTTGTTTGTGCCGGGGATCAACCAGCCATCTTCCTTCAACTGCGCGCCAATCGCAGGTGTATTGAACTTGAGAGGTTGCACCCGCAGGACAGCGCGGTGAGCGACATCGGGCAGCAGATACACATAGCGCTCGTCCAGATAACCGACGATGGTGGTTCCCGGGCGTGGTTCTTCAGGTTCACGCATATCTCGTGCCAGCATGAGTTCGCCACTGGCAAGTAGCTGACCCAGCGTGTCAATGAATACCTGCCCGGCACGTTCCTGCTGCACCGCTTTGATTGTCTCTACGATGCTATCCTGCCACGAAGGTAATACCTCGTCGCAGTCCAGTTCCGCCGTAAATCGCCGGAGCATCTGGTAAGTTGTGACCAGCACCGCCCAGTTCTGCACCATGCGTCCAGTGTTCGCCTGTCGTCCCAACTTGCTTGTGAGGCTGTCTCGGTAGCCCTTTACATTCGACTCAAAACGGCTTGCCAGTTCCTTCGCCAGTGTTCCCTCATCCGCCTGCGCCGCAATCCACTGGATAAATTTCGCGGTGAAACCGGGGAGTTGGTCGCGCACCGCTTCCAGTTTCGCCAGCGCCGCCCCACCCGGATCGCGCTTCTCCCAGGGTGGAATTTCCAGCACCAACATGCGCGACAGGATTGAGACTTCCCCCTCAAGCGTGGTTTCGCCAGTGGACAGTAGCAGTCCCCGACAGGGGCGCTCGTGTCGCAGTTTGGTTTCGCGGGTTAGCCTGCCACGCCCCATCCCACGCGAATAGCTCTGTAAAAAACGGGTGAAAGTGCGCTCGTCGGCATAGATGGTTTTGTAATCATCAACCCAATACAAGGTATCTGCCAGCGCATAGCCCAGCGCCTCGACAGTGTTGATGGTATCGCCCCACTGACCCGGTGGCGTGTCGCGGGTGAACTTCCCGTAGAAACTGGTCAACAGTGAGGCGATTTCCGACTTGCCGCTCCCTGATGTCCCGACCAGATGCATTGCAGGACGAGTTGCGGCGGCGGGAAAGAAGCGCTGCACGACGGGGAGCATAGCGAACGCGATGAGCGACGATGCAAGGTGATTGGGAAGTGTGGCGATGGCTGCCTTAAACGCTTCCAGGCTCTCTTGCCAGCCCGCGCCGCACAAGCGGTAGTCGCGCAGGCGGGTTTCAAGCTCGACCTCTGGTGGTTCGATGATCTGTCCATCCGCATGGACGCTCATTTCCGGTGAAACATACACCCATTTGCCATTAATCTCCGTCCAGCCCATAAAGCGGTAGGTTTTGCGACGTGGGTATGTACCTGACAATGCCAGAATCGCGGGAGCAAGGTGACGGATCATCCCGGCGCGGACGGTGAAGTTTTCCCCCGCGTGTCCAGCGATAAAACGCTGCAAGGCGTTGGGATCACCAAACAGTTCACTCGGCACATGCAGCGTCAGCGTTTCCTCGCCACAGGTCAGTTCCAGCACCGTCAGATGTTCGACCTGCCCATCATCGTCCATACGAGAAGTACGCTCCAGTATCCACCCAACCCATCCCGCGACGGTCTGGCGGCTTGTACCGCGCTCAGTCTGTTTTTCAAACACCATACACCCATCGGCGATGAGATACTGTTCTGTCGCGGATGCGGCAGCAAAGATGGCACGGTCTAATTCGCGCTTCGCCTCTCGATACAGCCGGTCAAGGTCAGCGATTTTTAGCCCATCGCCGCACAACACCTTGAGGCGCTGGCGTTCGGCTGCCCACTCGACAGGATTGAGGTGAGCGCAGGCAGTCACAGCCTTGCTAATCTGCTCCATCGTCGGGTGTTCACGTTCTGTCTCTGGCTGACCAAAGCGGCTGACGAGCTGCTCCACCTGCTGGCGTGCCTGTTCTCTGGGTGCGGCGATAGGTTCACGCGCTAAGCGGCTGAAGGCACTCCTGATCGTTGCCAGTGCCTCGCGTTCACTGCTGCCGCTGGCGAGGTGGCGCGGGATGAGTTCGCGTTCCGCATCCGTCTGGCTGTAGCCCGCATCGCGCAGTTGACAGGCTGCCGCGAACAGTTCAGTGTTGCGACTGCCGTTCGCAGCGCCGGATGCCAGATAGCTTTCGGTGCGGGGTGGCAGTGGGTGGTGTCCGTTTCCATTCAGCGTCACTACCTTCAAGCTATCGAAGCTGGGTTGAGCGGGTTGGCTCTCTAACCAGACGAAAGTATTCAGCGGATAACGCCGTTCCGGGTGACTTTCAACTACATTGACCACCACACCGCCGCGCTCTGGCTTGGTATTCACCGAATCCGGCAGACGCATGATGCCTGCGACAGTTTTGACGTATTCGGGATCACCCCCTAATGCTGCGAACAAGCCGCGCAGAATGCCTGCGATTTTCTGTCTATCCTCATCACCCTGAAGATGGAACGGCTGATCCAGCAGCCAGTAACCATGCCAGCCGCCCCCACTGTCCAGGATGAACGATGGCACGGGGTCGAAGTCTCTGAGTCGCGTTAAGTTCTGGTCGCGCTGATGGGTATTGTTGCCACAATCAACATCGACCCATAATGCCGTAACGAGCGCGGCAGCTTCCGCCTTGCCCTGCTTCAACTTTCGCAAACAGGGGGCGAAGTACACGCCATACCCCTCGTGATTGAGTGTCTCCGCCTGCTTAAGCGCGGCTGACAGTTCGGCCTTCTTGCCCATCCGTCCCCAGAGTGAACGCACCTCGCCGGTGGTTGGGTGAATGCAGCGCAGTTCGAGGTAGAGGTTATCCGGGCTTCCTTTATAGAGCGCATTCAGAAATTCGCGTCTCCCAAGATCGGGCGTGTCTAAGGTATCTGTCTTGTTCACAGTTCCATTCTGTGTCATACTCATCGTATTCCTTTAGATGGTACACAGGGGTTTGGAGCGCACACGTTTGGCGACGGTAGGCGCTCTTCTCCCCTGTGTGCTTTCTCGGCTAAAGTTCAAAATCGGGTGATATATCCCTTGTTGGTTGCCCATATCCCCCTATTTCCTCGATCAATGCCGTGCGTTGTTCAGCATTCATCCCATTGAGAAATCCTGCCAGTTCTTTGAGTTTGTCCATGTCGCCGTTCATCGCCTGTGCCAGCACCTGCGCGAAAAAGGCTGCCTGTTCATGCGGTAGCCCTGCCGCCAGCGGACGAAATTCCAACCGGAGTGGATCCGAGTCGTCCTCAGTGTGTGTTGGGTAGTAGCGGTAAAAGCCAACAGCAGTTTGCTGCGCATCGGTGCGCCGCGTGCCACACCAGACATTCCAGCTTTCACCTTTGTCGTCGATCATGACACCATGCGGTTCGTCCGCGACGATCTGGCGCTCCTGCTCACGAACAGCGGCTAACTCGTCGTAGCGCTGCTCCCAGTCGGGACCGACATAGCGTTCCATCTGCGCGACCATTGTCTGCTCGGTCACATCATGCAGCATCTCGATGTGATTGACTTTGCGATTGCGGCTGAAGAACAGCGGCACGCGCTGCCCATGCTCCTCGTCATACACGGTCCCCGGTAAGACAATGTGTGTATGCGGGTCGTGTAATCCGGGCGCTTGTGGATCGCCCGTCAATCTGTGATGGAGGACATATGAAAATTCGACCCCGGTATCCAGCCCACGCTCTTCAAAGAACCCGTTGACTGTGCTTTCAGTCAACTCGCGGACAAACTGCTCACGCTCCTCCGGCGCGACCATTGCCATCAAATCTGGATTGGGGTTACAGACCAGGCTGAAGGTCAGCACATGCTCGCTTTTCAGGTCGTCACAGTGATGGGCGATTTCAGCTACCGAACCGCCCATGCCGTGATCCACCCAGCGTTCCCGTCCGGTAACATGCCGCGCTGCTTCATCCCGACTTTCACGATACGTCAGATACCGCAAGAGATTCTTCGACTGTTTCGCGCCATCGTCAGAAGGTTTCTTGTACTGCACATTGGCGACACACATCTGCTTTCTGTCCATCTAGCCCTCGCGTTTGCGTGTCACCCGCTCGATAAAGCCACTGAGCATGGTCGTCAGCGTTTCGACTTTGGTATCCAGCGCGTCCACCTTCGACTCGATGCCTTTAGCAATCGCCCGGCGCGACCCTGGCAGGTCTTCCTGCGATGCGAGATAGTAGTTCACCGCATCCCGCAGCAGGTCATTCTTGCTGACGAAATTCCCGACGCGGCTGCGAACATTCCGCAGTTCTTCCAACCGCCGCATCTGGTCGGGAGTCAGATTGACGGTCATGCGTTCGCTGTAGGGATTGGGTTTCTTCTTCACTCCAATGCTCCTTCCTTGATATAGGCATTCAACACGAACTGACGAAACTTCCCTGTGGGACGAAAACGCACATATACCCGCTTGACGGTTCGCTGTCCTACCGCGCCGCCACTGCGGACGGTCTGCACCTCAACGGCCAGTTTGCCCAGATCGGCAACCGTCACGGTCTCACCCGGCTGTGCCAGTTCATCAAGCCACAGTTCTGTCATGACTTCCAAGACCTCCGCCACGTCGCGCCGTTTCAAGCGCGGCAGGCGTTTGCTGATTTCGGTGACTGTTTGACGGTGATTCATCTTTACGCTTCTCCTGTCTTGCATTCGTTCCCATCTGGCTGTAAAGCGCGAATGAAAACTAAAATCGGCTGAACGGGCGTGATGCGAATTGGGAACGCATCCGGCTCGCGGGTGCGTTCGGTGGGCGCGGCAAACCGCGTCCACGAGTGCGGCGGCATCTCTGCACCGCCGCACTCATGCAGGGGCGACAGCCGCTGCATCCAGCCCTCCGGCGCATGAGGAGCCAGCGTATTTAGCTGGCTTGCGGCGGGGAGAAGGTCAATTTGGATACCTACTCCCCATCCCCGCCGCGCGAAGTCGCAGCGCCTCGACGCTGCGACGGGCATGGCTGTGCCATGCACTGCTTTTTGCTGTGCTGTCCTACACGATGGGATGATCTGCTCCATACACAACCTCCTCACCACTGGGAACGTTTCATCCGCTGCGTCCGGCGGTCACTATCGTTGTCTGACAGAGCGGGTTCAGTGGACTCTAGGGCAATGCCATTCGCTGGCGCTCGTGCTTCAGGCTGTATCGCAACCTGGGCTGCACCATTGGCTGCCACATGCTGCACTAACCGTTCCAAATAGCCGGGCATCTCATTCAGCGCGTCTCGTATCCATAAGGTATCCTGTCTGACTTCCAGCAGTTCGGGGATGGTCAGCAGTTTGCTCCGGCGCGGTTGCTTGCCCAGATACCCCCGAATCAGATCACGTAACGCATCGCTGCGTTCGCCCTCATCAATCCCTTCCCACCAGTCCAGGATGTCGCTGTCAGTGTCCTCGAACACCTTGAACGTAATCATCCGATAGCGGCGTTTGCTTGTCTTGCGCTTTGCCATACTTATCTCTCCTCTGAGTGGGTCTTACCCGTATCACCCATTGGGCTGACCAGTAAGACCCGCCTCGATGCTGAACTCCTCACTTCCGGGCAGCGAAATGGGCGTAGTGCAGATAACCTCTGGCGTTCGCCATCTGCGCGTCCGGCACCAGCTTCGTCTGCGGGTAGGCTTCGACTACCTGCTCATATACCAGTTCCGCGCCACCGCCAGACAGGTAAATCACATCGACGGTTGTGCCGCGCTGCCACTTTTCCGACAGCAGATTCAGTGTCGCGCTGCGGAGCGGAGCAAGGGCTTCTTCCACCTCATGGCTGTAATCCACTGGCTTGCCGCTGGCGGTGAAAATGCCTGTCCTCAAAACCTGCTCGACAATCCGGTGGGGCATCTTCTCGCGGTAGTCCCGTTCCAGCATGGCGGCGATCCGCTCCTGCGCGGTATAAACCCCACTTTCCACGCTGCCGCTTTCGGCATCCACAAAGTCGCCGTCATCGTCCAAAATGATGTCTACGGTGTACGTGCCAACATCGACCACGCCGGTTCGCATGTAGGTGTGATAAACGTTGATTTCCCCCTGCTCGGTGAGCATCATGGCATACGCACTGCCGTAAGGCTGCGGCATGACCATCACTTCGGTGACATTGGCGATGACCTCGGTGGAATCAGTTTTGATGAGATGCTGCCCCTGAAGCGCCTGCTTGAGTCCACCCGCATCCCGCATGTGATCAACAGGCAACCCACTGCACAATCTGAGATGGATGACATCCCCGCCCGACATCCCCTGTGCCAGCTTGCCAATCGCCGCTTTCGCCAGCCGCAGCCGGAAGGTGTTGCCCATCGTCTTTTCGTTGGCGGTGCGCCCACGCAGCCGGAGTAATTCACCGGGCGGAAGCTGCGCCAGCGCCAGATCGCCGACAAACCAGGTCGAGCCGTCTTCATCTGTGAGCTGGTCGCCGGGGTATTTGGCTGCCAGTGCCTCCTGCTGGAACTTGATTTCGCGGGCATGACCCGCAACCGACGGAAAAGCGATTGCGGTCTGATCCGTCACGACTTTGGTGACACCGTAACCGATGTCCAAGCCCACCGTGAAGATGCCGCCCGATGTAAGAGATGCTTCGGATACCTGCTGATTTTTACGCCTGTTCATTCGATCTGCCTCCATAAAACAAAAACAGCCCATCTACTCCTCATCGGTAGATGCGGCTGAAGAACCCGCAAATTCAATTGGGGAACAACGGTTCAGGGCAACTGCGACTTCGCCGGGGTCAAAACTCTGCGATTTCGCATGAGTATCACCTGTCAGATGACATTTACGGATGTGTGAAGAAAAGCATCTCGTGCTCTGCTACTGTGACCATTCAAAATACTGCCATAACGGGAAGGATGGGTTTTCGTAGAGGGGAAGCCCATCTGCCAGAATGCGTAAGTCATCTTCGCTGTGGCGATAGGCAAGCAGGCGGTTGGTCGGATTTTCGATTGGATTACTGATGACCATATACAGCCACCACTCACCATCTGGCGATTCCCGGACAAATCTGGCCTGGGGTTCAGGGGCGGGCAGCGACTCCCCTGTCTCCACATTAACGGACAGCGTGCGCGGAAAGACGCTTAAATCTTCCGCGTACAGCAGATGCACCCATTCGCCATTGGCTGACCAGGCTACCGGACGGTCAGGCACTGGTTGAAGCTGAATATAACCAGTGTATTCCTGACTGCTTGCCCAGATAAGACCTTCGGGCCCGTGTATTTCTACAGCGGACTGGTCGGGCTGTGGTTGAAACGTGGCAGCAACATACGGCCCATACGGGGACAAATCAACATCTGATGGGGCTGGGCCGCTGTAAATAAGATGTTCCTCGCGGCGAAAGCGGCTGGCTTCTACATATACCGCCTGGAACAGCCCATCCGGAGTGGTCTGAGTGCGCCAGAAGGCCAGTGTCTCTCCGTTCCAGCGCGGGCCGCCGACAATCGCTCCCAGATCGGACTGGCGCATAGAATCCAGATTCAGACGCTGTAAGCGGTTGCGCTGAACAAAGGCGAGTTGATTTTCACCCACACGAAGCTGGGTTCCGGTTCCAAAGTACGCCGCCGCATATTCCTCGGTTTCCAGCAGGCCGATTGCAGTCGCATCCGGTACATTGATTGGGCCAACAAGGTAACGTCCATCTGGCAAAAACAGCCCTTCTTTAATGTAAGCGGCCAGGGGGTTCTCCGGGTCGGGGGTGGGTGGCACAAGTGCCCGCGTCTGCCTCCCATCAGAAAGCCGCACTGCATAAATGTTCGGGGTGGCAAACAGGCGTCCGTTGCAGGCGAGCATGACCTCCCCGGTGAGCCATGTCAGAATATTAGAGGGGCAGGGCATGAGGGCAACAACAGCCTTGTTTTGCAGGTCTATCAGAAGTGATTGGTAGTTGACTAACCTGGAAGCCACCGCATAGTTTCCATCTGGCGAAACCGAATCGACCCGCACAAATTCATACAAAAAATCCAACTCCTCTGGTGTGGTCACAGCCAGCACCTCGCTTAACTGGTTGCTCAGAACGTCATACGCCTGTATCGTCACAGCAACATTCGCCTCAATGGGATCATAGGTTACGACGTACAGGGTCAGTCCATCAGGCGACCATTCTGGCAGGGCCAGTTCCACATCTGCCGCACCAAACAGTACACGGGCTGGAATCGTGCTCTGAAACCAGTCGTTGTTCATCATCATGGCAACCCGTACCTCGCCGCCTTGCAGCCCGTAGGCGAAGGCATAATCCGGGGTGGATTCTTGAGACTGGATTCTTGAGATGGGAAATACGGGTATCAAGAAAACGAGAAGGAGTGCCAGTTTACGCATGAGACGCCCTTTCAGTACGCCTTATGAGTATACATCAAGTTTGACACACCGCTGATGTTGCCTTCAGAATTAAAGGAAACTATCGAGAAGGGTTTGAGGATGGCTAAGCCGATTGGACTGCTGTTGTTTATGATGCTGGCTGGCTTTGCCGGTGTAACACCTGGACGTGCTCAAGAGGATGTGCTGCCTGTGGTGATTGCCCTGCAAGAACTGCCGCGCGGGTTTCTGTTGACCGAGGAGTCTGTCATCGGCAGTTCGCCTGTCGTAGGGATCGCGCTGTATCCGGCGGCCTATGTGCCAGCCGGAGCAGTACAGAGTTTAGAGGAGGTGGTGGGTAAACAGGTGCGGTTGGATGTTCCCTTTGAGCAGCCGATTTCCGCGTATTTTCTCGCGCCAGACCTCCGGCAAAACCCTGCTGCCGAACTGCCTTTTCCGGTATCTCCACCGGGCTATCGTGTGACCCAGGATCGAACCGACTATGTGGAGTTGGTTTACGACCAGCCGGAAAAACTGCGCTTTCCAGAGGAGGTGGCGGCGGGCGACACGGTAATGGTGATTACGACGACGGGATTAAATGACATCTGGCGCGATGAGACTCAGATGCTTATCCCTCGTGTTATGGTGGCGCAACTCACGGAAGATGAGATTATATTTTCCGCTGCACCGGAGGACATCACGCGCCTGAATGAATATCTGGGGACGGGCTTTCCCGTCACATTGGCCGTTTATTCACCACTTGACCCAGCGATCCCTACTTCTGACTTGATAAGCTGGCAGGTGCTGACAACCCGTCCGGTGAATCCGCTGGTTTTGCCCGAAGGCGCAGATGTTTTGAATTTAAGGACATTAGACCTATGAAAAGTCTTCTTATGATCTTTCTAACTATGGTGGCTTTGGCGGGTTTGCGGAAAACGGATACTCGCCAGGAAACGGTCACGATTGCAATTGTCAATCAGCCGGTCGTTCGGGGAACCGTTTTTACCCCAGACCGTGTGACAGGCGCGACACCTGTCGTTCAACTGGTGGAATGGCCCGCCGCGCTGGTTCCCTCTAATGCAATTTCCAATGTTCAGGACATCATTGGCAGGATCGCAAAGTCAGATATGCCGACGCGCACCCCTGTTTTGGCGACGAATCTGGTGGATGAGATGACACAGCTCAGCCGTATCGGGTCGGATGTAGCCCTGTTTACTTCACCGGGAAATCTTGCCGTACCGCTGGATCTGCGGATTTTGACGGTGGCAGGTGTGCAGCCTTTTTCGTGTGTTGATGTCGTAGGAATGTTTGATTTCGGGGAAGATATCGTGACGGTTTTTATGCTCGGCCCAGGGGCAGAGGTCGTAGAAATCGGACAAAAAAATATAATTGTCTCCGTGCTGTCGGAGCATGTTATCACGCTGGTGTGGGCACAGGATATGGGAATCCCGCTAAGTTTACAGCCGTGTTAGCTGGTCAACAGACGTGGTGTCAGCAGCCAGACCAGCGAGCCTTTGAGAAGGGATTTGGTCTGAAAATCGACCCGGGCCAGACCGCCTTTTTTCATGATAATGCTGCCACCGCCGATGACCTTGCTGACTGTGTAGCTGAAATCCGGTTCGTGCCCGACCACCATCAGCTCATCTTCAGTGAAGTCTTCCAGCAGTTTTTGCAGCTTGTCGGGGTCAAAGCCAGGCGCCAGCAGCTCGCGGGAATAGAGTGGACATTTGAGATTTTTAGCGACAATCTCGGCCGTCTGGTAGGCCCGTACCAGCGGACTGGTGTAAATCGCGCTGGGATGAATATCCAGGGCAGCGAATTTTTTGACGCTCAATTCTATTTTGCGGATACCCTCTTTGGTTAACACTCGTTCGGCATCCGGTTTTTTGGGGGAACGATCTTCGGCAAGTCCATGCCTTAAAAAATAGATTCGCATGAATTTTCCTTCATTTAAATTAAGGGTTGCTCAATCTTAGTGATATAATAACATGTCGTAGGACTAAAGAAAAAAGCAAAGGACTGAATTCATGGCTCGAAGAACCCGTTTTGCTTTATTATTGGGCTTGATTGTACTTCTTCTGGGGGCTGTGGTTATTTTTGCCTCCGGCGCGTTTAAAAAATCTTCCGCTTCCGCATCTGAATCTCCGGTTGCACCCGAAGTCAAAACGGTCCCCCTGATTGGCGAAGGTGACCAGCTTCTTGTCTGGACAGCCCCCGCTGTGCTGCCAGATACCCAGGCAGCAAACGCAACGGGCGATGTTGCCCTGGTAGACAGCGCGGGAAATGTTGTTCCAGTGGTGAAAGTTCCTGATGGCGCCAATCGAGTGATTGCGTGCGGTGCGAACGCGCTTTCCCCGGATGGCCGCCACTTCGCGTTTTTTATGGGGGTAGATAGCAATCAGGGAGGGGAAATTTTCCTGATGACCGATGGCGGCACCCCAACCCCGATTGATAAGGTTCAATACCTGGCCTGCCAGGGCGGGAATGGCCGTTTTAACTTCTCTCCGGACAGCAGCCGCTACGCCTACATTGCTTACGAATCTGATGCCCGCCAGTCCGAATTTGCGGATGGTACGCTGCGGGTGGGCAGCACCAGCGATTACAGCGTTGCTTTTGAGGAACGGAATGTCACGTCCTTCGACATTACTGATGAAGGCGTCGGCTACCTGCAATTTTTCACCAACGAAAAAAGAGAAGCTGATGAAGCCGCCATTGCCTTCTGGGATGGCAGTTCTGCCCGCGAGATTACCGCTTTTAATGTGGCGGAAGGCTGCCGCTATACCAGTGGATATATCAAAGTCGGCCCGAATGGTCATTTGTGGGTGGTGATCCGAGAACTTTGCCGTGATCGCAACGAATGGCAGCTTTATGACGTAAATCCCGAAGACCGGAGTGTGCTGGTAGTGTTGAAGGAAGAACCGCGTGGCGCATCGGTCAGCTACGCCGAAACCAACAACATCATTTTCTCACCTGATGGCGAAACCATGTTCTATACGCTGCCGGATGGTGTGGGCGCGAACAGTGTGACCCTTTACGCTGCCCCTGCCAGCGATTTTGCCGCCAAGAAAGTGGTTATTAATGGGAAGGCGCGTTTCCGCACCTATGGCGGTTCAGTGAATGCCAATCCGGTCATTTCTCCTGATAAAAACTGGCTGGCGGTGGTTTCTGACGATGGCAACAGCAATTACAAACTGCATATCGTGAACCTTGCAAATCCGGACGCTGCGCCGTTGGAAGTAGAAGCGGGCAGCCGGGGCGATTCAATTACCTTCGTGCAGTTTACGGCGGACAGCAGCCGTCTGATCTACACGGCTGGCGGTGTAAATGGGGCAGATAACTCCCTGTTTGCGATGGAACTGTCATCGGGCAGCGCCTTCCGCATCCAGCGTGGCAATTTCACGGGCTGGGCGGCGGTTTCCCCCGCCGGTGATGAGGTTGCAATCCTGGACTACCAGATTCAAGCAGAAGGGATTCGTGGCCCCGATTTTGTGAATCTGGAAGTGATTAACGTGGACAGTGGTGAAACCACGACACTGCTGACTGGTGGCGAGGTAATTGACGGCGAAGTAAAAAACACCAAATTCTTCGCGCCGTTCCTCTGGCTGAAGTAGATGATTAGAATGGGATAGGCTTGTGGAGCCTGTCCTTTTCTGCAAAGCGCTAACACAAAAAAGGCGGTCAATGTGCCGTCTTTTTTGTTGGGTGGGTTAGAATAGAGTGGAAAAAATACAAGGAGCTTTTTGGCATGTCTACAATGACTAACGGCTGTCTTGGATTGATCATCAGTATTCTGGGAGCGCTGGGTCTACTCGGATTGTTAGGGGTATTGGGGATAGAACAGCCGCCCCTGCCCGAACCTTTTGCAGTGACGGTGGAACCGTTTGCGACCTGGACTCCTTTGCCCACACCGTTTGCGTCGCCAACCCCCACTGCGACTCCGGTCGGCGAAGCACATCCGGCTGAAGTTGGTGACCAGGAGGGTGAGATTCCGGTCGGCGGCGGCGAAGTCTGGATGTACGATGGGGAAGCAGGCGAAATCATTTCAATTTCAATTCGCGCCGATAACCCCGCCAACGACACGACGGTTGAGGAGCGTATTGAACAGGGTTTGCTGGATGTCTACGCCTATGTCTATGACCCGGATGGTTTTTTGCTGGCGGAAGCCGATGATATTGAATCCGGTATTTTGACCGATGTACAGATTGATGAACTGGAACTGCCCGTAACCGGAACCTATCGGATTGAAGTCCGCAGTTGGGATAATACCAACGGCGGTGGTTACACCCTGTCGATCAAATCATCGCGCAGTCTTGCCCCTACACCCTGAGGGGGTTAGCCTAGGCCAGAACCTGCTGACAGGCCACACGTATAGTAGAATAAAATATGCTTTGAAATGGAGATGCCTGAATGCCGCCGACCCCGGCTGTTTACCCCCTGACTTTACGTATCGCGGCTGATGCTCGTACCGGACGCACTGTCTATGCTGATGACCAGAGCTGGGAGGTGGCGCTTGGTCAAAATGAGCAGCCGGCGATTGCCCTGCAAACCCGCTACGGTGGGCGGGTTGGGTTGCTGCGGGTGGTACCAATGGTGAGGAGTGAAAGCCAGGTATGGTATGAAACACAGCACCTGACCAGTCCACCGCGACTCGCACTGCTTGCACCGGACGCGCTGCGCGTTGATGCGGAGATCATTCCCGATGTGCAAGTGGGCTTTTATGCGTGGGTGATGCATTCGCAGGCAGTTGGCGGAAGTCTGATTTTTAGCAACAAAACCCAACACCCACTGAAGCTTACCGCCGAATTGGTGGCTCAGGCCATGCGGGAAAAAAAGCCCGTCCCAATGAGTATGTTGTCGCTGGAGACACCTCATGGGCCGGCAGTTGGGCTGTCGCTGGGGCAGATTGGCAATCTACAGCCCGTTTTGCTCATGGAACGAGCACACGAAAATCCTTCTCCTCGGTTGAGCACGCCGCTCACCATTGCGGCAGGGAAAACCGCTTCCGTAAAATTTGTGATCGCAGCGCTGCCCCATTTGGAAGATTCATTAGAAGAAGCGTATCTCTGGTTATACAACGCGGATTGGAACGCTCATCTAATGTCGATTCAGCGGCGGCAGCTTCCGATGATCGAAACGGGCGACGATGAGGTTGATGCGGCAATTATGCTCAGCCAGCAGGCTGCGCTGCGGAGTCTCATTGGCAAAACAGATCACTTTCCCTATCCATCTCCGGTATTTGTACGTCTGCCGTCGATGGGGTTTTCACCCAACGGCACAGGCTCTGACCATATTCGTCCCTGGGAAGGGCAAAACGCGCTTGATACCTACCAGCTTGCCAGTACTTTAGCCGTGCTTGATCCGGCTTTGGTACAGGGAATCATAAAAAACTATCTGTCAGTCCAGCAGCAGGACGGGTTTGTGGACGCCGCCCCTGGTGCGGCAGGTCAGCGGGCCGGGGTACTGCTCGCGCCATTTCTCGCTCAGTTAACAGCCCTTGCATATCAATATTCCGGTGACAGAACATTCGTCTCGGAAATATATCCTCGGTTGCTGAAATTCTATACGCGCTGGTTCGCCCAGGATGCAGATGGAGATGGTTTTCCTGAATGGGAGGCGGGACACTATTCCCTGCCCATGATGCTGCCTCACCCCGAATCATTGCTGGCGCAGCTCGAATCACCTGAGCTGGGCGCGTATTTGCTGAATGAAGGGCGAGCGCTGGCATTTCTGGCGGCGGAAGCGGGCCAGCAGGCGGAATGGAAAAAAGCAGCACGGCATCATGAAAAACTGAAGGTGGCTGTGCTGGACACCTGGCAGGATGGCCGCTTTATCTATCGTGACCGTGATTCTCATCAGGAATTGGTGGGCGAAATGCTGTTCAGGGCGATGGGAGACCAGACATTGGCCGCGCCTGTGATCCTTCAGTCGCCGAGAAGTGTGGTGATTCAAGTAGAAGGTGGCGGAAACAACAAACCCAGGATGCTCAAGGTAACGCTGGAAGGGATTGACCGGAGCGGGAAAGCAGCCTCCGAAGTCGTGGAAGGTACAGCGTTCACCTGGTATCGGGGGAAAGGCTCAGCCATGACCCGTACTGTGTGGCAGCGCGTTGACCACCTGAAAGTAGAAGGCTTGAGCCGCGTTTACGAATATCAGGTCAAAACGCCGGACTTTACCCGGCGCGACCTCAGCCAGCTTTTACCCTATACGGCAGAGTTTCTGGATGAGGCAGGACAAAGAGTATGCCTGAATTACCTGAAAGAAAATTACTGGCGCGAGTATGGGCTTGCCGCCGCCGAAACCCCGCAGCCTGACGACCTGCACAACCGCATGGTGCTTCCCTGGGCGATGATGATAGGACTGGCGCTGCTGGAGCGGGGAGAACCGCGACTCAGCGCCGAACTGTTCGAAAAAATTACATCGGTGCAGGTCAAGGTCTTAAAGGAACAGGGCAGTTTTTTCCAGTGGTATGATGTGGTGAAGGGGGTTGGACTGGGGCTTCAGGAGCACACCACCGGACTCGTTCCACTGCATTGGTTGATGCAGTTGATTGGCGTAGTCGTGCTCGATGGTGGTACAGTTAATGTCCTGAGACCGTTTGGCCTGAAGAAGAAAGTCGCCCTGGTGCAGCACGGCATCAAAATCGCACGCAGCAGTCGCAAATTGAGCATTAAATTTGCCAGTGGACACGCTGTTGAACTTCCTGCTGATGCGCCACCGCAGATTGTCCGTGATCCTAAGTATCACCCGACCCAGGAACCGATGATAGAACCGCCAGCCCCCAAACGTACCCGGAAGCCTGTGCAAACGGGTAAGATCCCCCTGTCGAATGATGGGGGGTTGTAATGCAATTTTCGCTGAAAACAGGTTTATTATCTCTGGCGGGCGGGGCATTCTTATTTGTGTCTGCTGCGTTTTTAACTCGTGAACTGGCTGTTGAAAATGAAGTCGAATTTGTGTTTATTACAGCGACTCCACGTCCTCAGCAGGCCGCGCCTACGCTCATCCCGACACAGGTGATTCCCACACCTATTGCTGCCCTGCCAACTGATTCTCTGACGCCAACAGATCACCTTATAACTGATACGCCGCAGCCACCGACACTCACACCAACGGTTTCTCCCACCTCTACCGCGACCCATACGCCTGAGCCGCTTCATCTGGTCATGATTACCAGCGAGGTAGGGGCGTTCCTGCGCGGCGGGCCGGGGGTGGATTATGAAGTAGTAGGGGAAGCGCTACCGGGGAGTGTTTACAAAGCCCTGGCCTACCAGAACCGCGATGAGAATCGCTGGTATCTGGTCGAACTGCCCACTGGAGAGACCGGTTGGGTTTCTGCGCTGGTGGCTTTACCGGCCGAAGGGACACAGCCGGAAGCGATTGCGCTGGCGGCGACAATGCCTCCGACCCCGCTGCCAACGTCAACTGTTACGCCGACCTCTACCAGTACCCCTCCTTTGGAGGCCGATGCCTACGTGAGTTATGAACGTGATAAACTGCGCCTCCGGAGTGCCCCCAACAACGAGGCAGAGGTGCTGACCCTGCTGGCGGAACTGACCCCTTTGACCCTGCGTGCCCGAACCCAGGATAATGTCTGGTACAATGTCATGACCGCTAATGGCCGCGAAGGTTGGGTTATGTCCCAGTTTGTGACCGTGAATCTGTCGCTTGATGGCGTCCCGATCATCCAACCAACCCCAACGGCATACAGGCCAAATGTCAACGATTGCATTTCTGTAGTCGGCGATTCGATGCCTTATGGGCACATCATTTATAAAATACCCGGTTATGGGTTCAGCACCGTGCGGGCGACTCCGTTCAGTGTGGTGCTTGCCAATCAGCTTGGGGCCGCCGGACGCAGCCTGACCGTCCTGGATCGAACCGTGCCCGCGTCACTGCTGTGGGACAATGGGCGAATTCCCTACCGGAAATCTCCGGAATATGCCATGCTGCTGAATGATCGCTGTCGTTTTACGGTGGTTGTGCCTTTCCTCAATGATTTGAGCGTTGGCGAAGATCGCCCTGATGCGGTTGGTGCCCATATGACCGACCTCACAACCCTGGTGCAGACCTTGAACCAGGTCAATCCAGACGGTGAGATTCTGATCCTTGGATTTTATTACGGCACACCAGCCGAATTTGTCTGGTCATATGCCAAAGGATATACGGTTGAGAGCGTCAACTTATTCAACCAGCGCTTATTTGAAGCCTGTGCACCGGGGGGAACGCTGGGTGTGTTTGGGAATGTGACCTGTGCCCCTATCGAAAATGTGCTGTGGGCCGTCGGGAACGGGGCGTTCGCTGGAGAAGCACAGGAAGAAACCGTCAGGGCGTCGCTCTATGAGCCGCTTCCCGCGGATGGGCTGCCCCTGTTTGAAGAGTACTGGATGCTGCACCCGGATGATCCGATCATTGGCGATGGGATTCATCTGAGTGAACAGGGCAAAATCACGCTGGCACAGTTTGTGATTACGCAGTTAGTTGCCATCAACCCTGACTGGTAACTGCGGTAAAATTGAGAGAATTTTTCTGGCAGGATTCAGGGATGCAGCCAACCTCCGAGTTTATTTTTCAGAATGCAGCGGTGGGAATTCTGATTGTTGGGAGTCAGGGAGAACTGCTGCGGTTGAATGCTGCCGCGATTGCGATGCTTCATGTTTCGCTGGATTTTGTCCAGGGAAGACCGGTCGGCGAGATTTTCCGAGAGAATCGTTCGCTGGTTCGCTTGGCGCTGCCAGGTGGCCCCAAACAGCTGAAAATCCGTCTTGCCGATAACCGCCTCGCTTCAGGAGTTGGAGGCGATGTACAAGGGCTGCGGATTGTTATCCTGCACGATATTACCGAACGGCATGACCTGGATTCACGGCGGGATGCGCTCATCAAAGCGATTTCTCACGATTTACGCAATCCGATTAATGCGCTGGGGGGCTACGCGGAATTGGTGCGGAAGTTTGGCACGCTGAATCCGCAGCAGGAACGCTTTATGACGCGCATTCAGCAAACGACCAATAAGCTGTATGAAATGACCGAAAAGCTGGTTGATTTGTCGTGGATTGAGGCCGGAATGCCCCTGGAGCATGTTCCCGTTGAATTAATTGGCCTGACCCGCGAAGTGATGCGCGAATTGTCCTACGAAGCCTATAAAACGGGGGTCAGTATTGTAAACAGCATCCCCGATGAGTGTCCGGCGGTGATGGGTGATCCACGCAGCCTGAAAAAAGCGATTTATTATTTGCTGGATAACGCCATCCGCTATTCAATGGGCGGTAACAATGTGGTTATTCACGCCTGGCATAATCGAGCAAATGTCTATTATACTGTCGCAGATCAGGGAATTGGCATTAGTCCGGAAGATCAGCCCAAAATCTGGGATCGGATGTGGCGTTCCAGCGATGAGCGCGTGCGGGATGTCGCGGGGGCAGGCATCGGATTAACCTATGTGCGGACCGTGATTAAACGGCATGGTGGTAAAATCCATGTGGACAGCACCCTGAATGAGGGGTCAACTTTTACTTTTGAACTTCCACTCATGCGAGGCATCTGAATGCTGCTGGCGTCTTTTGAAAACATCCGTGATTTTTGCGAGCGTATGTATTGGGACTGGCCGGATTCGATTACTGAGTACAGTGATGGGTATGTACTCAATTACAGCGGATTGACCTGGCTTTCCGGTGCAAATCAGCTCTGGGTGGACGATCCTTCGATTGTAACTCCGATGTTTCTGGAATACTGTTCGCGTTTTTTTCGCCGCTATCGGGCAGAATGGAGCATCGTGGTCATGCCCGTCGTACAGCCAGATTTAAAAGACCGTATTTTGCGGGCGGGGGGGTATATTCGCTGGGACAGCCCTGTCATGATTCTGGAAGGGATGCCTGCCGCCGTGACCAGCAGCCATATTCACATCCGTCCTGTTCGTGGGAGTATTATGGAACGGCAGGCCCAGCGCATTTTAAGCGAGGCGTTTTATGTTGACCATGCAGTGAATCTGCGTCTGGTACGCCCCGATCATGAAACCGACCCGGCAATTTCTCATTATATGGCTTATTATGATGAACAACCGGCAGCCGTAGCAACGATGACATTGACTCAGGACATCGCCGGAATCTGGAATGTCGGAACGCGGCGCATGTTCCGGCGGAAAGGGTTGGCCTCGGCGCTGATGTATCAGATGTGCTACGACGCATATCATTATGGGTATTCCCATACGATGCTGATGGCGAGCAGTATGGGACAGCCTATCTATGAAAAAATGGGTTATACCATCGTTGGTGATGTACTGTATATGGGTTTAGCGAGTTATTAATGGGGTAAATGATGGTGCAGCACGATACCAAACCACATGTGGAAGCCGATTTAGACCCAACCCGACCACGCTATGATTTTGAAGTTTCGCCGGAGGTCTCAGATTTTATCCCTGCACGACCTGATGGTGTCCGAATCGCGCTGGTGCATTTTGAACCGGAGCAGCATAAAAGCGACAACATGCAGACAGCGGTGCGGTTGGCATGGCAGGCAGCGGATGAAGGGGCTAACATTATCTCCTTTCCGGAAATGTTTTTGCTGCCCTGGGTGTTTGCCTCGGAGGAAGTGGACGCCTATGAACACCTGGCTGACCCCTTCAATGGCAACATCTGGACACCGTTAAGGACGCTCGCCCGCGATAAACAGGTGGTGCTGGTGTGTCCGTTTTTTGAGCGTGGCGACGATAAACGAAATTATAATAGCTGTCTGGTCATTGACATTCATGGAGAAATCGCGGGCTGCTACCGCAAGCGTCACCTCCCACCCGATAATGAACGACTGCATATAACCCCTGGTGATGGTATTTTCTCAGCTTTTCAGACCGCTTATGGGCGTGTTGGTGTGTATATCTGCTACGATAACTTCTTCCCGGAAGGGGCGCGGGCGATTGCGCTTGATGGGGCGGACATTGTGTTTGCGCCGTCCGCCTCGACTGAAATCGACGCCGCCTTCAAGTGGGAAATCGCAATTGCCTCTCACGCCCTGGCGAATGGTATCCCCTGGGTGCGGATTAACCGTATCGAAAGCCCTTGCTACCGGGCGAGTTTTGTCGCGCTGGCGTCCGGGGAAATTGTGCCGGTAGACAGCGACGAAGGATTTGCACTGGTGGAGATTGATTATACTGATACAGACCGAGTCCGGGCGAAATGGCCTTTTATGGAAGATCGCCGACCCGACCAGTATCAGGTTTTGGTGAAGTAGGCGGCAGCAATACGCAGACCAGCCGTACAGGAATAAATCTGATTTTTGTAGTATAAAAAACGGGGCTGTTACCACAAAAATCAAGGGTGTAGTAAGATAGACTGCATGGATGCGAACAACTTTCAGGACGATTATCCCAAAACGCGCCGTCAGGCGCCTGTCACTTCTGTTCATCAGGCCCCCCCGACTGTAGTGAGCCAGGGAACCGCTCAGTTGGATACCCAGAGCGAGGCGGTGACGGATGTGAGTATGCCCCCTGTCAAAACCGAGCGCTATGGCTACAGCGCCTATGCCCCCCGGCGGCGATCACAACCGCGCCGACGCCTGTTTGTCGGGGGCTGTCTGGCGGTTGGGGGGGCGTTTCTGGCGTTTGGGGTAGTCGCGCTGATTATCGCGGCGATTCTGATGCCTCCGATTTACCGAGCCCAGCGACCTGAAATTCAGGAAATCTGGTGCAATCGTGCTGACCGTGTCGGGCTGGGTGGGGTGGTATGTGATTGGAAACCTACGCCGCCTTTTGAGTTTTTACCCACGCTTTCCGGCCCGGAAAACACAATCGACCCGATGAGCATCCTGACCCCCGCCAGCGTGACACCGGATGGAACAACGACCCCTTCTTCCGGAGCTCAAACGACAGAAAGCGGGTTAATACCTACACAGACCCCGCTTCCGACCTTGACGCCAACCTTGCTGCCAACTTCTGCACCAACGGCGACTCCAACGCCTGTGCCGACTTCCACTCCGATTCCTGTGCCGGCGTCGTATAAAATCAATAACAGCCGTATCACCTACCAGGCGCAGTGGTGGAATAACTGTGGCCCAGCCACACTGACGATGACTCTCAGTTACTACGGCTATGCCCAGAATCAGGGACCCGCCGCCAATTACCTCAAACCGAACAGTGAAGATAAGAATGTCAGCCCTTATCAGATGGTGGCGTATGTGAATGAACAGGCCAGTGCTTCACTCCCTGTACGGGCCCTGTACCGTGTGGGCGGCGATTCCACGCTGTTAAAAATCCTGCTCTCCCATGAATTCCCCGTCATCGTCGAAAAAGGGTACGAAGTCAATGACCTCGGCTGGATGGGACATTACCTGCTGTTGATTGGTTATGATGATAACCTGCAAACATTTTATTCCTACGACAGCTACTTAGGCAGCGGCGGCGGGCAGGGACGCCCCGAAGCTTACACGGACGTAGATCATTATTGGCGGCAGTTTAACCATGTTTTTATTGTGGTGTATGATCCTGCCCGTGAAGGTGAACTCATGGAGCTGCTCGGCGCGTACAGTGACCCGAAGCAGGCCGCGCAGATCGCGCTGGAAGTCGCTCGTGCCGAAGCCGCGGCACGACCAGATGATAATTGGGCCTGGTTTAATCTTGGCAGTGCCTACACGATTTTAGGCCAGCACGACCTGGCAGCTCAGGTCTATGACCAGGCGTTTGCGCTGGGAATGCCCTGGCGGACGCTGTGGTATCTGCACACGCCCTATGAATCGTATTATGCGGTGGGGCGCTATGATGATGTGCTGGCCCTGGCAAAGTCCGCCGAAAGTACCACCGTGCATGTCGAAGAAACCTTTTTCTACCGGGGTGGGGTATATGCAGCACAGGGGGATTCTCAGAAAGCAGTGCAGCAGTTTAATCTGGCGCTGACTTATAACCGCAATTTTTATCCTGCTGTCGCTGCCCGTGATGCCGTGCAGAACGGCACATTTACGCCGCAGTTGATGTTCAGTGTAGGGCTGGGGCGGTAAAAAACGCAGAGCCATGCTTTTAAGGCTGTTCTGTCCAGAGGGTAGCGCCCTGAGGGTGTTCTGGAAGCGGCAAAACCCCATGTTCGACCAGGCTTCCCTGGTTCGAGAAAAATTCTACAAAGCGTGTACCATTGGGGATGCCGCCGTGCTCAACGGGCATCGGTTTAGCAGGGCGAGGTGTCTTGCTGCGGTGTGCCACCACGATAATCCGGCCTTCGCTGCTTTCTCGCTGATAGGCAAAAGTGTCTTCCTCGACCGCAAGCATCTGAAAGCCGCCGCGCTGCAAGATTTTTGAACGACGCCGCAAAGCAATCAGGCGGCGGTGAAAATCCAGCAGTTCCGTATCCCATTCAGTCTCATCCCAGATCATGCAGCCGCGTGAGCGAAAACGGGGTACGTCTTCCATGCCGATTTCATCGCCGTAATAAATGGATGGCACACCAGGGAAGGTCATCAGAATCACAACGGCCAGGCGATGAAGTGCATCATTTCCGCCCAGCACCGAGCGAATCCGTGAGGTGTCGTGGCTGTCCAGCAAATTGTACTGCTGCAAGGCAATGGCCCAGGGAATCGCGGCACGCCGGGCACGCCAGGTGGTTTCCAGGGCTGTCGTGGGCCATGCGTGGGGCGACTGGATTTCCTCCTCCAGTCCAGGTGCGTGCGTTTGGTAACCGCGCAGCCAGTGTTGCAGCGGGATCGACATGCCCATGTAGTTCATCACCCCGTCCAACTGGTCACCCTGAAGCTGGACGCTGGCATCAAAGAAATTCTCTCCCATCAGATAGGCATCGGCCCGTGTTTCCTTGACCGCCTGCCGAATGCCCCGTCCGACTTCTACCCCTACCTGGGTTTCGCCCTGTCTGCCAAGCATATTCGCCACATCTACCCGCCAGCCGTCCGCCGAGTACGGAGGTTTCAGCCATCGCCGGAATATCGCGTCCACACCTTCGTAAATACGGCGGCGCAGTTCAGCGCTGCGGTAGTTGAGTTTAGGCAGCGACCAGACCCCTAACCAGGTAGCATAGTCATTGGGATGGTTGTTAAAGGTGAAAAATTCGGCTTCCTGCGCGTTGGGATTCTGACGTGCATTCTGGAACCAGTGGCTGTAATACCCGCAGTGATTCGGTACGATGTCCACGATATAGCGCATGTTGCGCTCATTGAGTGCCTGCCGTAGCTGAATCAAAGCGTCGTTTCCGCCGAGATGAGGATCAACCGATTCGTAATCCACCACATCATATTTGTGATTGGTGTAGGCAGTAAAAATCGGATTCAAATACAGGGCAGTCACTCCAAGCATTTCCAGGTAATCAAGGCGCTGGACGATACCTGGCAAATCTCCACCATAAAACACGAGGTGAAAGGATTGGCTATCCGGGGCGGCTGTGCCCCAGGGATACGTCGTGGGGTGTTTTCCTCGAAATTCATACTCATGTGGCTGCGGGTCGTTGGAGGGGTCGCCGTTGGCGAAGGTATCCGGGAAGATTTGGTAAAACACTGTCTCTTGCAGCCAGGCCGGAGAGTTGTAATCTGCCAGAATGCGAAAATCGGTATTGTCTAGCGGTTCGTGATTGGTCGGGCCTGCTGCTGTATACCACCAGATACCGTCTTCCGCCTCCACCAGAAAGCGGTAATGGACAGTGGGCTCATTGATATGCAGATCAACTTCCCACCACTGTACAGGCGATTCACGCTGTGCCTTTTTCATCGGGACAATGAACTGCTCGCCATCGGGGAAAATCCGCAAAAACAGACGCTTGACGGGGGCATTTTCACCAGCCCGCAGCCGTACCTGGATGGTTTCTCTCAAACGCGGGTACAGGTTGGACACGTATTTTTCTGAGCCGTCGTGATGCAGCGTGTTTAACCAGGCGGGAAGCATGGCCTGTCCTTTTCTAAACCGTTTTAGCTAATTGTGGACTTCTTGCCAGGAACTTTCAAGGGCCATACAAAAAAGGATGGGCCTCAGCAGTATCTCCCCCCATCTTCCCCTCCGATACCCCGGACCCACCCTTGACCCCATGAGAACAGGCAGCACACCTATCCCCAAGGTCAGCAAACCCGATGATGAGACTCAGCGCTTCATCTTATCACGGAGCGGTTAAATGGGGAATTCACTACTTTGTATTTACGCTGACGTAGTATTTGTCGCGTCCAACAAGGTCAACCGGCGCCAGGGGAGGCTCAGAGACACTTATCGGGGGCAAATCCAGATGATTTCGCACAAATTCAATTTCATCAAAAGTGTAGGCGGTCACCAGCAGCACGCCATCAAGATAGACCGGGAGATTTTCGAAGATGGTTTTCCAGCGTTCCGGATACTTGTTCACGTCGGGATGGCGGACCAAAATCAGGCCAAACTTGCAGGCAAAAGGTAAATGGACGGCGTCTGCCTGAACGAGCCAGGTGGAATTTTTTTTCAGGCGCACAATATCCAGCCCGATAACAGCCCAACCCGGAAGCAGCTTCCGCAGGGCAGGTGCTTCGACAAAAGCACCGCACCCGATATTGAGAAGGCGCGGCGATTGCTGTGAAATAGGAAGTCGGCGGATGATACTGACAAGCCGAGCGTTACTGTTGAGCATCGCGTAAACGGCGTGCCATCAGGTCTAAAGCCGGAAAATCACCCTCTGCTAACTTTTCTATAACTCTCTCAACATCATAATTCACGCGCCGCAAATCGACCTGCACCTTGCCGCTGTCAAAAGTCAGGATGGCATAGGCCGCACGCGGGTCACCATCAAACGGAAAGCCGATGCTGCCAGGATTGACCATCCGCCATCCCCCGCTCACCACACGATCCATTGCCTGATGGGTATGCCCCCCCACCGCCAGACTGCCTTCCCGGTCAAGCAGAGCATCACAGATTTCATGTTCAGGGGTATCGGGCAGCAAAATCGCTTCATCATCGCCAGGAATGGCATGAAAACCGACGACCCATCCGAAATCATCCACCTCCAGCGCGAGATCAGTTCCCAACTCCTGAAGGTACTTCATGTCCTCCCACGTCAGCCGTTCCAGCGTCCATGTGAACATGGCATCACGCTCGCGGGTTTTTGAGGCAGCGCTCGGCCAGTTTTCCTCAGTAAACTGGGGCGTGCGCGGGCGGACACCCGTGCTGAGATAACGGTCGGTGTTGCCCTGAATGACCTTTGCCTCTTTGAGTTCTCGCACCGTTTGAATGCAGGCGGACGGTTCAGGCCCAAACGCTGCTAAATCACCCAGCACCCAGAGATGATCTGCGCCGCCTGCTGTGCCCAGGTCGGCTAACACAGCCTTGAGCGCCTCTAGGTTGCCGTGAATATCGGACAGTACCGCTAAACGCATGGTGTTTCTTCCCCCTTTACTGCCTACCCAAACTGAATCAGGTGTGCCAGATCAATGCTGTGTGATTTTTCGCGGCTGACGGTGGTGGTTGGGCCATGACCGGGGCAGAGCATAAAATCATCCCCCAGCGTTAAGATTTGCTCGACAATACTTTTTTTCAGGGTTGCGGTGTCCGCGCCGGGTAAATCGGTACGCCCAATGCCGTTGTTAAAAATGCAGTCTCCAACAAAGGCGACTTTGTACTCCGGCATAACAAAGGTGATGTGCCCTGGTGAATGCCCCGGCGTGAAACGCACTTCGAACCGCAGCAATCCCAATTGGAGTTTGTCGCCATGTTCTAAAAAGCCGTCCGGTGTCGCCGCTTCATCCGGAACCTGGATACCAAACAACCTCGCCCGCTGGGCCATTTCCCTGAGCTGTGTCACTTCGTTTTCGTGAATCCGGAGAGGAACGTTCAAAGCATCTTTAACGGGTTTGCTGGCAATTACATGGTCAAAATGAGCGTGGGTTATCAAAATCTCGTGGACGTGATAGTCATGCTCTGTGACTTTTTCCAGAATAACCTCAGCGTCCGCTGCCGGGTCAATAATTACTGCATCCCGTGATTCTGAGTCACCCACGATGTAACAGTTGGTTTGTAGAGCGCCGAGCGGCAGTTGAGAAATTCGCAAAGACATCTAATTTCCTTCCGGGGTTGAAGTCGTTTCCGTTTGAATGTCGCAAATTTGCCACACGCCATCCCGCGCTTCCATCAGCAGCAGAATCGGGCCAGAGGCCGTGGTGTCATACACATCAACCAGATCGCCTAACCAGATCGCGTACTCGCCGGTCATACGAACGTAGAGATAGTCTTCGCGCAGTTTGCCAGAAACTTCGAAGCTGGCCTGTGATAAATCGACTTTCCCACCTTTTTCCGCCGCTTCGTCCGCGATTTGTGCCCGCAGACTGAGGATAATCTCCTGGCAAAAATATCGGTTCAGCCCATTCAAATCGCCTTTGTACAGGGCTTCCAGGCCTGCCTTTGCATTGGGAAGCGGATCACCTGCTTTGTCAGCCTCGGACTGGTCGCTGCACGCGGCGGCCAGCATCAGTACCAGCGTCAGCACCCATACATGCCGCATTAATTGGGTTCCTCCGTTGCTTCCATTTCAGCAAGCTGCCCCTGGGTAAGCTGGCACCATTTCCAGCGATTATCCTCATAAACGAGACGCGCTGATGAACCAAAGGTTGAGGCGACAGAGGTCACCTGCCCATCACCGAATAGAATAATGGTCTGTTCAAGGTTAAGGACGCTGGCTTCGTTCGGATTTTCTGCCGAAACAACGAAAAATTCCGGGGGGACACGAATATCGGCAACATCTCGTCCGATGTTGATTTCAGCAGGTTCACGAAGAAGCGTCCGGTATTCGCGGCAGGTATAGCGGTCAAGGTCTTCAGTAGCATAGCGGTAAAAGCCCGTCAGGAAATTCGTTGCGCTGCGTTCACCTTCCCGGTAGCTCCCGCAGAACTTCCAGCCGTTTTCTCTTATCAGGATGGGATTTGGGAAGTCATCCCGATCCTGAAGGGCAACCACCGCGCCATCATCCCGATTCACTTTGAACGCGCCAAATGTATTGATTTTCAACGCATATCCGACCGGTTCTGCGCCGCTGATTCCCCATTCGTTGTTTTCAGAGAGGGTAAATTGTCCAAACTTTTCCAGCGAGATCTGTGCCAGGTCTAAAATTTTCTGGGCGCATACCAGATTTTGGAAAACACTGGTATCTCCCGTGTAAAAAGCCTCATAAAAATTGATTGCTACTTCGAAGGCGGCATCTTCCGTTAACCCTGTATCTGCTGCGCTGATAATCTCTACTGGCGGGCTGGGCGGGCAGATTTTCCAGGTGCCCTCGTTCGTCATCCGTATGGGTTCGGCGGGCAGTTGGATAATTGCGCCAGTGGTGTTGGTCACGCTGCCAGAAATCGACACCAACGCTTCAGTTTCACTCATCATTTCGCTGGTGAACGTTAATCCGGATATGTCTACTGGAATGCCACCTCGCGCCGTTGTCAGTGCCTGATATTCCAGTTCGGTGAAAGTTGCATCCAGGCAGAGGTAAGACGCCGCCTGCCCATAAGAATCCGGAGGCGCATTTAACACGGCATCATAGAAAGCTCTGGCGGCTTCCTCAGGGGGGGGCTGCTGTGCCTGCCCATGCATTGCACTCACAGCGATAATCAGCAGCACTAACAGACGTTTTATCATGGGATAATCTCCCTTTTAGACCGAGAGCGTCACGATGAGGATTATAAATGCTTGCCCCAATCCGTGCTAACTGTTTTGGATCAGCAGCATCTTTCCTAATTCTGCCACGTGCCTGTCGGAGTTGGCGTCCAGGTCTGGGATGGCGTCGGGCTGCCGTACCATTCCGCGAATTGGGTTTGTGTGGCGGCAGGAACAGAGGTTAAATGCTCGCTCTGTACAACCGCCGTTGCCTCGGCATCGATGTACTCTTCACGCACAGTTACGCTGAACAGGGGTTCGGTGTTGACGATGTAGAATTTACGCACAATCTCAAACCACGTTTGCCCCGGACGCAGCATAATTGGCGTTTTATCCTCATCCATATAGCGGATGTACACCCCGCCCCGGTCACGGTTGCGGAACCATTCTCCCTTGTACCATCGTCCGTCGCGGAACACCCACGCGCCGCCTGTCCCCCATAGTTGATGTTCCAATGCAATACCCCCGATTTCACTTTCGTACACATCCGGGCGATCAACATGCCAGACTTCAAGAATCACCACGTTGTCCGTCGTGATTTGCTCACCGGTGGCGGCGTCGATGTGCGGCAGGCCGCTGTCCCAGCGATAGTATTTGTTATCTTCAGGGTTATACTGCCAGCGTGTCAGAGAACGGTCGCTGTACCAGTCAATTTCAATGTCATTTGCCAGTTCGCCGCCGGGGTCGGGAGTTTCGTTAAAAGCCAACCCTGTTGCAATCATCCCCTCATTAACCTGACGGCGTTCGGCCTCTTGCCAGATTGCCACTGTGTTGGCAAACAGGGTATGTTCGAAGGGGCGGCTGTCCCAGCGAATACGGCAGAACGAGGGACAGTTTACCCCAATCTGAGGGCTTAAGGCTCGCCATTTCCAGTCGGATGCCAGAATAAATTCTCGAATCCAGTCATTCGAGCCGCTGTATCCGAGCAGCGCGTTATAGGCATTGACCAACTCCAGATCCATCAGGCGGGCAGACCGAATGCTGCCGACCATTTCTGGCGCATGGCTGCGATAAAACGCGGCGAAACGGCTCACACCACCTTCAACTTCATATTCGTACACAATATCCGCGAAGCTCAACCCGTACTGCGGGCGTACTACTTCAGGGAAATTGCTTATTTTCAAAATTAAGGTGCGGCGGTGGCGGGCTTCTTCGTTGGGATAGGGAAGTCCGGTAAGTGGATTGATATTGTCGGGAAATTCACGCGGCCCGATGGTCGTCGGGGTGATCGTCGCCGTAGGCGATGCAGTGGCTTCTGCTGGTGTTCCGCGTGGGGTGTTGGTCGGAATGAAGGTTGGTGTTTCCTGCTGCGCTGTGCCGGTGTGCGCGGTAAAGACTAACCCAACGGCGATGAGCATCAACAGGCCGAACGAAACGAACAAACGCTGCCGCATAATCTTCCTCATCCAGAATGCGGCAGATAATTTTACTGGAATCGCTGCTGGCAAAAACAGACCGTAGGAGATTCGGTGGGTTCTTAGGAGGATAAAATAGCCTGTGCCATTATGCGTTCTTCCTGAGAATTGACCTGTACGAAAATTTCATGTGCTTCTTCCGCCCACTTCCGGGCGTGATCTACACTGCCGTGCCGCAGTTGGTAGCGTGCTTCCTCCATGCAGACTCGCGCACGTGTCACCGCCAGTCGTTCCGTACTCAGCGCTTCTCGACCCTGAGTATAATAGTGGGCGAGGGGGTAGGCACTGTGGGGGTCTTTTTCGGCAATATGTGCCTGGACAAAAGAAGTCCGAGCGATAATGACCGCGTCTCTTGTGCCGCTGGCATATTCAAACGCCAGGTTGACCAGGGGCCAGGCAAGGTCAATCTGTTGGCGATGAAGATAAATCTCGGCCAGGATAAATTTAGCGACCGCATACGAGGTCGTTGAGGCCGCCGTATCTTCGCCGATAATGTCAAGGCAGGTCAGGGCACTGTGTTCTGCCTGCTCATAGTTTTCCATAGCAAAAAAGGTGGAAGCCATATTACTCTGTAAGTAAGCTTTTACCCGCTTGATATTGTAATCGTCAGAAGCACCTGCCTCGGCAATACGGAAACCCCGTTTGCAGTATTCAAGCGATTCGGCATCTCTTCCGGTAAGACGCAAATAGTGCGCCAGATTATTCATGCATCGTGCCATACCAAAGTGGTAATTCTGGCTCTGATATGTTTGAAAAGCCTTCAGGAGATAGTCTTCTCCTGTGCGGTTATGCCCGTACAGCCAATAAACGATGCCGAGAGTCATATACACCTGAGCGATAAGCTGATAATCCTGGAAATGCTCAGCGATGGGGATATACCTGAGTAGGGCCTTGGTATCAGTTTCCAGATGTACCTCGCCTCGCAGCGAACGGTCAAAGATTTCCTGGGTAATTTTGTAGATCATTCGGATTGTGGGGTTTTGTTCTTGGGTCATTTCAGGCCATTTATCCCTGCTTGTCGTTTAATAGATACCATCTGAGTCCACGTTACAGGTGGATTTTGTGAGGAATGGCAACTAAAATCGGGTTTATGAGCATGTTACCTCCCCACCCCAAATGGGTAAATTCCAAGTTTATCGTGGTGCTGTTGTGGGCGATTTCGCGCTTTAACGACCAACTTCCGTTTCGGGTAATTTTAATGCCATTTGTCCGCATCACGCCAAAATTGTTCGTTGGCCCTCAATTGACGCGGCGGGGCTGGCTGGCTCTCAAAAAGCATGGTGTGACCGGCATCGTAAATTTGCGTGTCGAATTGGATGACCGCGAAAGAGGCATCCAGCCCGATCATTATCTCTGGCTGCCAACCATTGACCATACCTCGCCAACAGTGGAGCAGCTCATTGAGGCCGCCCGGTTTGTCAAAGCGCGGATTGATGCGGGCGAAGGAGTATACATCCACTGTGCAGCCGGGGTGGGGCGTGCGCCTCTGGTCGCCGCAGCCTATCTGGTCTCAGAAGGCATGAGTGTTGAACAGGCACGTGCATTCCTGCGCCAGCGGCGCCCCTTTATCAATCAGTCAGAAAGCCAAAAACAGCGATTAATTCAATTCGCGGAGGCGATTGCGGCAGATGTCCGGTAAACGATTGTTAATTTCGCTGGCTCACCCTGATGATGAGTCATTTGGCCTGGGTGGTTTGATCGGCAAGTATGTCGCGCAGGGTATTGAGGTGGATTACATCTGCGGCACAAAAGGCGACCGTGGAACCATTGCTGATGAACATCTGCAAAAATATGGGTCGGTCGAAGCCGTGCGCGATGCAGAGTTAAACTGCGCGTCGAAAGTGCTTGGTTTTCGGCAGGTCTATAAACTCGGTTATTCCGACAGCGGTATGAGGGGCAGCCCGTTTAATGATGACCCCCACTGCCTCATTCAGGCCGATGAACAGGCCGTGACAGGACAAATCGTCGGGATCATGCGCGAGACACAACCCCAGGTCGTGATTACGTTTGATCCTTTTGGCGGGTATGGACACCCTGACCATATTTATATGCACCACGCGA
Source organism: Anaerolineae bacterium (assembly GCA_008933735.1). Taxonomy (GTDB): domain Bacteria; phylum Chloroflexota; class Anaerolineae; order Aggregatilineales; family J027; genus SB15. The sequence continues at coordinate 239,982 of WBUL01000005.1, forward strand.
CGACACGAGCCTTCCACGTGGCTTCTGACCCGGCACAGTATCCCGAATTTCCAGGTGTGTATCAGCCCCAGAAGCTTTATTACATGGTGCTGTCGCGCCGCCAGCTACGGTTTTTTATCCTGCTCATGCGGCTTCGTGGTGTGGATCCACGCAAAGCAGGCGTTAATCAGGATTTAGACTACGTAGAAATTCTCGACAATACGCTTCTCCCAACCACCAAAATTGATGTCCACGCCTACAGCGATCTGTGGCAGGCCGCTTCGTTGTGCCATGCCAGCCAGGTCAATCCCCGCACCGGGATACCGCGTTTTTTGCGTCGTATCGTGACCCGTCGGCAGTCGTTGTACCGTGCATTTCCGGCGGTTTTTAACGGTGCAAAATTAGAACGCGATATTTTTGAGGGTGTGCGTTTTTAATTCGTTTTGTACTGTGGCAGCTATCGCAGTGTGAAGGCGTTGTTTTGAAATACGCTGCTGGCACGGTAGAATCGACATAGTAGTAAGGAGTTATGAGACATGAAAATTGTTTCGTTCGTGTTGTTGATTCTCGCCTTTTTAGTCTCTGCTGCCAGCGCACAGGAAAAACTTGCGATTGTTTCTGCCGAAGAGTGTGGCGACGGGGTAAGCGCTACGCTGAATGTCAGCCTTTCCGAAAATGAAGTCCTGATTGTGGGCTGGGCGTATGTCAATGAGGTATACGGTGTATCCGCTAATCAGGTCGTCTTGACCGGGCTGGAATCGGGTGAACAGGAAATTGTCATCCCGCATCTTGGTGTGCCAGAAGGTCACGAAACCTTTTTTGGCGCCTTAATTCTGGATACGACGAATATGGAAATGCTGCCGGACATCCTCTCTGGTCTGGCGATGGAAGCGAACCTGGAAGAGCTTGAAGTTGATGAAGAAGACGTGATGGAACTGCTGGAGCAGGTTCCGGCAGCAGGCGAAGTACTCATGGTTGGCGACTGCTCCATTGAAGGCAAAACCCCAACGGTCAGTAATGTAGAAATTGACTTTGAAGCGCTGCTTGCCGAATTAGAAGGCTTGATGGACGAATAATTCCCCCTGTTTTTGGAGATGAACCTGCCTGGCTCATCTCCTCCACCAATTCAATAAATTCCTGCTACATTCTCTGTATGACAAATTCCTTGTTTTGGAGATACGTTCATGAAACGAAGACCTTCACGGACTACGATTATTTTGGGCGTGCTGCTGATTCTGGTGGTGGCAGTTGGGGCAGGTTTATTTGTTTACGATCAGCTTTTTGGTTTGACTGGGCCGGATGATACCCCGCCAGAAGCGCCTACCTTGCAGGCGGCAGCGGAAAGCCAGCAGGTGGTTTACCGGATCGATCCGGGGCAGTCTGAAGTACGCTATAACACAAACGAGATTTTCTTGCGGGAGAATCGCAGCGGTAGTCCGGTAGGGGTCACTCAAGGGATCGCCGGGGATGTTTTAATTGATTTTGCCAACCCTGCCAACAGCCAGGTGGGCACGATTGTAATCAACGTTGAACAGTTTAAGTCGGACAGCGGCCTTCGTGACGGGCGTATTCGCAAAGAATTTTTGGAGTCCTCAAAATATCCCGAAGCGACCTTCGTAACCACAGAACTCATCAATTTTCCTGAAAGCCCGGTCGAAGGACAGGAATACCAGTTCCAGATTGCGGGTGATCTGACCGTCAAGGAGACAACTGCCCCTACTACCTGGGAGGTAACTGCCGTGCTGGAAGGGGACACGCTGCGGGGGTCGGCAAAAACGCAGATTCTGATGTCTACCTATAATGTTGGGCCTATCAGTCTGGCTGGGATTCTGGAAACGGAAGATGAAGTCCGGCTGGAATTCGATTTTGTTGCGGTGCGTGTAGTCCAGGCTGAAGTATCGGAAGAAGCAGGCTCGTGAGTCTTTTCCCAACCGACAGGATTATCGTAGGTGGGTTGTGTTACGTGGTTCAGGACGGGCAGGCCCTGATGCTCAGACGTAACCGCCCGCCGCATCAGGGCCGCTGGACTGCACCTGGCGGTAAACTGGAGCACGGGGAGTCACCTCAGCAGGGGATTGTACGCGAAATGGTCGAAGAAACAGGCCTTTTGATCCCGAATCCGGTTTTGCGAGGCGTTGTGACGGTGGTTGATGTGGCGGTACCCGTTCATTGGCTCTTGTTTATCTTCCGCGCCGAAGAATTTCAAGGGAACTTGATCCAGACGGAAGAAGGTGAACTGCGCTGGATTTCCGTAGATTGTCTTGCTGAATATCCTATGCCGTACAGTGATGTGGTCTATCTGCCGCGTGTCCTTCCTGGGAACGGGTCTCTCTTCCACGCCAAATTTGTTTACGATACGCCTGATCGGTGCATTGAAGAGGTTTTCTACTGATTCTGGTTAATCAGGTACATCGCGGCAGGTTTATAATACTTACTGAAGTGCCGATTTCTGAGGAAAGTGCGCGATGCGTTTAACCTGTGCGCGGATCATTTTATTTGGTTTGTTGTTTAGCATTCTGGGTTTTCTGGGTTATTTACTTGTGACCGATTTGTATAACGATTACCAGGCCAGGCAGGAACGGGAAAATTTGCATGAGGAACATCTTGAAAAATATGGGGATGAACTCATGTCGATGTGCAAAAATGTCGATGCTGCTGTAAATGCTGATTTCCCTGTGTTCGAAAACCCGCCGCGCTTGCTGGTGTTGGAACGGAACAGCGATTACGCCCATGTCTGGCATGAAAGTCAGGCGAATTACCCGGAAAACACTGAACAGGTGGATTTAATCATCTGTGCGGACGGGAAAGGGAAGGGGCAGAAAGTCGAAATTGAACGCTGCCCTTATGAAGGAACCAGCAGTGTAGTCATCCGCTACCGGCTTGACCCGCAGGTAATCGCGCTGATCCCATCAACGGGAGAAGTCGTCGCTGCTGCGACAATCCCCGGTGGGGAGGTCGGCGGCTGTCCATTTTCGATCCCTGATAATTCTAAAAACCGTGAAGTCGTTGGGCAACTGCCGGATGCCAGCGTGCTGGTCAACTGGGTGGATGAGCAGAATCGCCAGAGCACGACGCGGCAGATTTTTGGAGATTCTATTATGGGATTGTGCGAAAATCCGCCATCTCAAACCAGTGTGAATCCCTTGAGCCTGGATGACCCGCCAAAACTGCTGCTGCTTGATATTGCCCATAACACGGCGCACCAGTGGCAGGCCGCGCTTCCGGTTGATTGGCAGGCCGCCAGCCCCGATGAGTTGGATGCTGTCGTCTGTATCTCTCGTTTGGACAATGCCGAGGCGGAAATCACCCAGACAGGAACCTGCAATTTCACCACCTTTGGCAGCGGTGGTCAAACCATTACAGGGACACAGGAAGTGCCGCTTTACCTCCGTTCACTACATGTGGTTGTCCTTGATCCTGAAACGGGTGATGTGCTGGCAATAGACGGCATTGAGGGTTATACCTCCGGTTGCCCATTTTCTATTGGCGCGGACGAATTTGACGGTATTTATAGCAACTGGCCTACAGTGAATACATTTCAGACCTGGTTTTCGGAAACCCTTTTGCCCTGATAAGTCGTTCAACCGCTTGACTCACCGGAACTTTTGTTCTAAGATGATAGAACAAAAGTTCTTTTTTTGGACGAAAAAAGGAAGGTTTCTATGACCAAGCGTGGATTTGCCCACATCGAAATTCCTGCGAAAGATCGTGATGCGGCTGCCAAGTTTTACCATACGCTGTTTGGCTGGGAGTGCCAGCACATGGGAGAACCCTCACCATATACCACCTTCCAGACAGGAAATGTTGGTGGTGGTTTTCCGGATGTTTCTGATGATAACCCGATAGGCAGTGTGATTGTTTACATCGAAAGCACGGATCTGGAAGCGGACGGCAGCTTGATTGAACAACATGGTGGCAAACTCCTTTCCCCCGCATTCCAGGTGGGTGAATATGGTTGGATGCGTTATTTTGAAGACCCCTCTGGCAACAAACTGGCACTCTGGAAAAACGCTTAATCCGTTCTCGTCGCTGATTGGAGGCGAGTCGCACGGCTCGCCTTTTTTATTCCCCGGACGCCATTGATTGGCCTGACTGTTGCCGTTAAAATAAACTTCACAGGCATCTTAGAAATTAACGCGGTAACGAAAAATGAAGTATCACATCCAAACTCTGGGCTGTCAGATGAATGTTGCAGATTCGCAGCGCCTTGCCAGCGAACTCGAACGGTTAGGCTACCGGGCAGCGATTGAACCCGATGATGCCGAAATCCATGTCATCAATACCTGTGTGGTGCGCCAGCAGGCCGAAGACAAAGCCTGGAATCGCCTTCAGCAGCTTAAGCGCATGAAGGAAAAAGACCCCTCGCTGGTCATCGGGTTAATGGGCTGCCTGGTAGGGGTGCGCGACCCCCTGCGACTGCGAAAACAAGTGCCTTTTGTGGATGTCTTTATCCCGCCCAGCGAAGTTGAACCCATGACTGCGTTTCTGAAGGATCGCAGTCTGGAAGCCGACATCGTGACCGAACAGGTGGCACAGCGGGCACGGTTGGAAGCAGTCATGGATGACATGTATCCGGGCTACGATACCGCGATTATCCTGCCCGAACATGAAAAAAATCATCTGGTGTCCGGCTTTATCCCGATTGTCTATGGCTGTTCCCATGCCTGTACCTTCTGCATCATACCCTTCCGGCGGGGAATCGAGCGTTCGCGCCCGGTGGGGGACATTGTGCAGGAAGTTCGCAGCCTGGCCCGGCAGGGGGTGAAAGAAATCACGCTGCTGGGACAAATCGTGGATCGTTACGGCAAAGATATTTCCGATGGGCCGAATCTGGCACAGCTTTTGCGTGTGGTGCATGACGTGGCTGCCGAAGAGGGTGTCTATCGCATCCGTTTTCTGACCAGTCACCCGAATTATTTTACGACAGATATTATGGAGGCAGTTGCGGAACTGCCCCTGCTGATGCCCCATTTTGAGGTGCCGGTACAGGCTGGTAATGACGATGTGCTGGAAAATATGAAGCGCGGCTATACCGTGCAGGAATACCGTGACCTAGTGGCGCGAATCCGTGCGTTTGTGCCCAATGCGGCGATTAATACAGACATCATTGTTGGTTTTCCTGGCGAAACCTCCCAGCAGTATCAGGATACCTATAATCTGTTGGAGGAACTGAAGCTGGATAAGGTGCACGTCGCAATGTACTCGCCGCGCCCTGGAACCGTTTCTGCCCGCCGCATGGAAGACGATGTCCCCAGAGAAGAAAAGAAACGCCGCCATACCGCCATCGAAGACCTGCAAAGCCGCGTTGCAGCGGAAATCAACCAGAAATTTCTCGGTGCAACGGTTGAAGTACTGGTTGAGGATAAGGTCAAGAACAAGTGGCGTGGACGCACCCCGCAGAATAAGCTCGTCTTTTTCTCCGATGATACACAGGACTGGCGCGGCAAACTGGTAAATCTGGAGGTTATCTGGACTGGCCCCTGGAGTATGCAGGGACGCCTGCCAGGGCGAGAGGATCGACCCGAACACATGCCGGATGTCATTCCTCTCACGGCGATCTAAAGCTCAGCCTGTGTTAAGCAAATAGAAATATGTTAATAATGCCGTAAATCCTACGGCGTTTTTTGATTCAGGACGATTGTGAGGTAAATCATGTGACAAATTTCACAATCTTACTGCAAGATTCTGTACTATGCTTGGCAGTGGAGTTTTGAAAGAGGCAAATAACTCAATGCGTGAACATCACCAACGGGTCATCAAACGTCTGGTGGACAAATTCTATGATGACCCGCGCTATCTCGGTTTGATTGTGGGCGGTTCAGTCGCAAAAGGCTGTGCAGCGGACGACTCTGATGTTGATATTATTCTGGTAGCCTGTGACTCCGAATACCACAAACGCTATCAGAGTGGCGATCTGTTGTATTTTGACGATACCCTGTGTGATTATCCTGGCGGTTACGTCGATGGCAAGGTCGTGGATTTGCAGTATCTGAAAGACGTGGCCGACCATGGCAGCGAGCCAGCACGTGCGGCATTCGACGGTGCGTTCCTGGCATATTCGCATGTGGATAAATTGGCAGATATTCTCAAACACATCCCCGTGTATCCCGAATATGACCGCGAGGCAAAATTAAAAGCCTTCTACAGCCAGGTGCTTTTGCTCAACTGGTATGTGGGCGAGGCTGAACGACGGCACGACAATTACCTGATGACTCATGCGTCGGGCGAACTGGCGCTGTTTGGAATGCGTCTGGTTCTGGCGTACAACCGCATCCTGTATCCTTATCACAAATGGGTTGCACGTGCGGTGGAATGCGCTGAGAAAAAGCCCGAAGGTTTCCTGGAACTGATGAACACGATGCTGGAGCAGCCGTGTAAGGCGACAGCACAGGCTTTTACCGACAGTTTAACCAATTTCCGCGACTGGGGTGTTAGTCACCCACAGGCGGTCGTAAATTTCATGCAGGATCGTGAGTGGAATTGGCGCTCCGGTCAGCCTCCCTTGCAGGACTGGTAATTCCTTAGCCGGTTCTCACCCCCGTTTTATCTCTCCATCATTTTCCTCCTCTATACTAACAGGCTGAGTTCGAGGACAATTCTCCAACTCAGCTTTTTTCTTCAGGGATGCACGAAACCTATCAAGCTGCGTCAATGCCTATTCAACACAATTAAGGGGATAACATGGAATTCAGTTTGTTTGCTCCATATAACGAATTTGTTGCACTCATTGGCAGTTGGAACCAATGGCAACCCATCGACATGAAAAAAGGCGATGACGGTTGGTGGCGTGTCGATGTGCCGCTTAAGGATGGCGAGCATCAATACAAGTTTCAGGTGAAATCCAAAAGTTATTTTGCCGAAGGGAAAATCCTGAGTGTGGCTGACCCTTACTCTACACGAGTCACCCGCGACTCGGATGAAAATTCGATTATCGTGATTAAAGATGGCAAACGGGTGGTAACAACCTACCAGTGGAAACATGATCAGGTACCGCTGCCACAAAACCCTCAACTGGTTATTTATGAAATGCACATCGGGGATTTTTGCGGAGGCCCTGGTGATGTCAAAGAAGGTACACCCGGCACGTTTGAAGAAGCTGCTGCCAAGCTGGATTATCTCTCGTCGCTGGGCGTGAACGCAGTAGAACTTATGCCCATAACAGAGTATCCTGGCGACCAGTCATGGGGATATAACCCGCGCATCTTGTTTGGTGTTGAAAACAACTACGGCACACCCGACGACCTGTGTGCCTTCGTCGATGAATGTCATGCACGCGGGATACGGGTGATTCTGGATAAGGTGTTGAACCATGCGGAAATGGAATCGCCCCTGACAAAAATCGACTATACGTACTGGTATCATCGGGAGAATCCTGATGCTCCCCACTTGCAGTGGGGGCCAAAGTATAATTTTGGCTTCCACGATGAAAAACTTAATGTCTGGCCTGCCCGCCAATATGTTCGGGATTCACTCCTGTTCTGGCTGGAACACTTTCATGTGGATGGGATTCGTTTTGATGCTACCGCTGTGATTAACAATTATGAGATTCTGGGGTGGCTGCACCACGAAGTTTTTTCATTTTTGGGCGGCATCAAACCGTTTATCACTATTGCGGAACATGTCCCGCAAGACCCCACCGTAGCGGGTTCGGATGGGCCGCTGGACGCTGCCTGGCACGAAACTTTCTCCAAACAAATCATGGCGACCATTGTAGGACGGGAGCAGGACGGGCGGCAGCCCTACAACCTGGACGCGATTATTTCTACGCTCGACCCGCGCCACGAAGGGTTTGAAAGCCCCTTAAATGTGATCAATTACATTGATAATCATGACCAGAATCGGATCATGTGGCAGTTAGGGCAGGCCAATATTTTTGATGACGCAGCTTTCCGGCGCATCAAGATGGGAGCCTCCATTTTGCTAACTGCTCCTGGAATCCCAATGATCTGGATGGGGCAGGAATTTGGGGAAAGCGATAGAAAGACCATTGAGCGTCAGCCCATTGACTGGTCACTGCTTCAAAATCACAGCAATACCGATTTACGAAATACCTACGCGGGACTGATTCACCTGCGGAAAACCATGCCCGCCCTGCACGGCGACTCGTTTGAAGTGATTTGCGCCAATCCTGAGCGCAGCTTTTTTGCGTATAAACGTTGGAATGCGGAGGGAAATGTGGTCGTCGTGGTGGTAAATCTTCACGATTCGTATCTGGGACAGGTTGAGATTGCTTCCTGGCCGGAAGATGGAGTCTGGCATGAGTACACCGATGATTATGATATTGAGGTGCAGGGTGGGATACTGCGCGATTCGCTGGCGGAAAGTGAAGTGAAAATCTACTTCAAGAAGTGATGATGGGGGGCAGCCGCCCCTCTTAATTTTCTTCTCATACCCTGCTCACTCTTTTTTTCTCCTCAGATCATCTGCTCCTAATCAACATCCTCTAAAGTAGATCACAGTTACGACTACTCAGGAGGTATATATGTCACTGTCAACACTGCACGACCTGATGATTGATGAACTCAAGGACATCTACGATGCTGAGCATCAAATGACGAAGGCACTGCCCAAAATGGCAAAGGCCGCTTCCTCAACGGAGTTAAAAAGCGGCTTTGAACAGCACCTTTCCCAGACCGAAAAACACATTGAACGCCTGGAACAGGTGTTTGAGATCCTGGGAGAGAAAAAAGGCCGGAAAACCTGCGTTGCGATGGAAGGGCTGGTCAAAGAAGGCGAAGAACTCATCAAAGAAAATAAAAAGGGCGAGGTTCTGGATGCTGCCCTGATTGTAGCCGCCCAGAAAGTTGAACACTACGAAATGGCAGCCTATGGTTCAGTGCGTACCTACGCGCAGTTGATGGGGTATAAGGACGCCGCTAAATTGCTCCAGACTACACTGGATGAAGAAGGGGCAGCGGACGAAAAACTGACCCGGATGGCGCAAAGTCTGAACGTCGAAGCGATGGCCTAAGCAAAAGCCGGACACAAAGGGGTGGTAGGATGTTATCACCCCTTTTTACTTACAGGGCAGCGCGAAATCCTCAAGCCTGAATTTTGTACAAATCGTACAGACCATCTGTTTGACGGAATCTCGAAATGCGTTACACTGTTGTTTGAGAGGAAAACCAGATGCGCATCTTTTTTACTACCCCGTGTTGCTGTTGTTTTTGCCAACCCAGGCGGGGTTAGATGCTGCATCGCGTGTGATATTTGATGTGGAAATCCAAAACCCCGCCTGATCGCGGGGTTTTTTATTTTGGGGAACATGCCATGAACACTGTAAGCTGTTGTTGCTCTTTCTGGCGGAACGGAAGTTCAGGGGTGTGTTTTTAAACCTTTTTTGGGTGTCACCTGTCACAAACCTCGGACTTCAGCGCCGAGGTTTTTTATTTTATTAAGGGGCGTAGAGAATGAGCAAACAAAACGTGGAAGCCATCAAGCTGCAAAGCCAGGGCCTGCGCGGGCCGCTGGACGAGGAACTCCGCAACAGCGACTCCTTCCTGACGGAGGCTGCCAAACAAATCTCCAAGTTTCATGGGATTTACCAGCAGCATGACCGAGATGATCGTAAGCAGGAGATCAAACAGTGGAGCTTTATGATTCGCACCAGGATTCCCGGTGGACAGTTGACCGGGCAGCAGTATCTTGCCCTGGATGCACTGGCGTCGGAATATGCAAATGATACGCTGCGGGTGACCACCCGGCAGACCATCCAGTTTCACGGCGTTATCAAAACCGATCTGAAAAACACGCTGCGTCGCATCAACCATGCTCTCCTGACGACTCTCGGTGCGTGCGGTGATATTGTGCGGAATGTGGTTGCCTGTCCCGCGCCGACGACTGATCCCCAACGGCTGGCCGTGCAGGGATTTGCCAACCTGCTTTCCGCTGCACTCACACCACAGACCAGAGCCTATCATCAAATCTGGCTGAATGATGAGCCGATGGTACGCGAAGACCCTGTCGATGAGCCGCTTTATGGCAGAACCTTCCTGCCGCGCAAATTTAAAATTGCTATCGCTTTTCCTGGGGATAACTGTGTGGATGTTTTTACCAATGATGTCGGGTTGGTGGCGCTGTTTGATGGACAAAACAGGTTGGAAGGTTTTAACGTGCTGGTCGGCGGCGGTATGGGGCTGACCCATAACAACGAAGAAACCTTTGCGCGGTTGGCGGATGTTGTGGGCTTTGTAAAGCCAGAGCAGGTGATTGAAGCGGTATCGGCCATTGTCACCATTCACCGTGACTATGGAGACCGTACCAATCGCAAACATGCCCGCTTAAAGTATATTTTGCATGATTGGGGCGTGGAACGCTTTATACAGGTATTGCAGGAGCGGCTTTCGTTTGAAATGCAGCCTGCCCGCCCGATGCCGGAATTTCAAATTCATGACCATCTGGGCTGGCATGAACAGGGTGATGGGAAGTATTATCTGGGGCTGCCGATTGAAAACGGACGCATTGCTGATCGGGGTGGGGTGTGGCTCCGCACGGGGCTGCGCGAGATCATTCATCGTTACCATTCACCTGTCCGCCTGACTGCCCAGCAAAATCTGATTCTGGTCGATATTCACCCTGAGCAGCGTGCCGCCATTGAAGCCCTTTTAACCGACCATCACATCCAGGCCGTTGAGCAGTTTTCCGGGGCACGCCGATATGGTATCGCCTGCCCTGCGCTGCCGACCTGCGGGCTTGCCATCACCGAAGCCGAGCGTGCTTTACCAGGTGTTCTGGATGAACTGGAAATGGTGCTGGCAGAACTGGGTCTGCTGGATGACCCTATCTCTATTCGTATGACGGGCTGCCCGAACGGGTGCGCTCGCCCGTATGTAGCGGAAATCGCGTTTGTGGGACGTTCGCTGGAAAAATACAAACTCTATCTTGGTGGAAATCTGGTTGGCACCCGGTTGGCTGAACCCTTTTTAGATCTGGTTCACATCAATGCGCTTGTGCCAACCCTGCGCCCGCTTTTGACCTATTACCGGGACTACCGCCGCGAGGGAGAATTTTTTGGTGACTTTTGCCAGCGCATTGGGTTTGAACGCCTGCACGCTGTTTACACTGGCGTCGGCGAAACTGCCGCCGATTAATGATGTCACTCATGATTGATAAGGGAATCACGCATGGAGAACCTATCTACAGAATTTGAATCCGCCCATCCACAGGATATTTTGCGATGGGCGGCGGAAACGTATGGCGAAAAACTCGCTGTTGTGACCAGTTTCCAGATTACTGGAATCGTCACGCTTCATATGCTCAGCCAGATCGCGCCGGAAACCCCGGTTTTGACGTTGGATACGGGACTGCTGTTTCCGGAAACCTATGCGCTGATAGATACGCTTGAAGCGAAGCTGGGGATCAGCATTACGCGCATTGCCCCGGAACTCAGCGTTGTAGAGCAGAATCAAAACTATGGTGTTGGGCTTTGGGAGCATGAGCCAGCGCTGTGCTGCTATCTGCGGAAGGTGCTGCCGCTGCAAAAAGCCATGCAGAGTTATGACGCCTGGATTACTGGACTGCGCCGTGACCAATCCCAGAAACGAGCCAGCGTGCCGATTGTTAGCTGGGATGAACAGCATCATGCAGTCAAAATAACGCCGTTTGCCACCTGGACAGAAGAAATGCTCTGGACCTATATTCATGCTTATGAACTGCCTTATAATCCCCTGCATGATCGGGGATACCCTAGCATCGGGTGCCTGCCGTGCACGCGGGCGGTTCAGGCGGGTGAAGATAAACGCGCCGGACGTTGGTCAGGGCACAGTAAGACAGAATGCGGGATCCATTTTTCAACGGTAGGGGCAGATTAATGTTGGCTGCCCTGAAAGCTACAAAATCGGTTGTGCAGGTGACCAGCGCTGTTCAGCTTATCGCCAGCCTGCTGTTGTTTGTCATGATGCTGTCGCTGGTCAAGGAAGGCATTGTTGTTCTTGCCCCTGCCCTCAAGTACACCGACAACGGCGTTTTAGGTGGGCTGGGGGTTGGCTGGATTGTCGCTATGCTCACGCTGAATGGGTCAGCCGTAGCTGCAACTTCCGTTGCGTTGTTTAATGCCGATGTGATCACAGTCAATACCGGGTTTGGCATGATTCATGGGTCGCGCCTGGGGGCGGGATTCATGGTACTGCTTTTGGGCGTGCTCTACCAGTTGCGCGGCGCGAATCGGAAGGACGCCCTCAGTACAGGGGTGCAAACCCTGCTGGTTGCCCAAACAGTTCATCTGCCTGCATTTATCATCGGCTATCTGCTGCTGGCGCGGTCAGGAGTGCCCGAAATTCCAATCACCCGCGTGGTGATTGGAACATCCATCCTTGAATTTTTCCTGAATGAACCGCTGGCGTTGATTGAGACCGTACTGCCGGGGTGGACGCTGCTGCCCATCGGATTTGCCGGGCTGCTTTACAGTTTCAGCCTGTTCGATAAAAGCATCAAATCCGCTGTTGCCTATCAGGATGCGTCGTTGTTTGAACGGCTGCCGGACTGGTTTTATTACCCGGTGACTCTGTTCCTGATTGGCCTTCTGGTGACGGCGGTGACTCTTTCCGTATCCATTTCTCTGGCGCTGCTGACCCCGTTGATCGCGCGGGGTATTGTGCATCATCGTTATGCCCTGCCCTACATCATGGGGGCGGGGGTCTCGACTTTTATCGATACCTATTTCGCGGCCAGTCTGTTACAGGATGAGGCAGGGCAGGGGATGGTGCTGATGGTGGCAGGGTGGGTCGCGCTGGTGTCGCTGCTGGTACTGTTGTTTGCCTATCCCGCCTATGAGCGCCTCATTGAGCGCCTGACAGACCTTCTGCTGGAGCATGACAAAGTCATGAAACTGTATCTTGCAGGGCTGTTTTTGCTGCCGCTCGGCCTGATTTTTTGGAGGATGTAAATGGGGCTTCCGGTGCTGCTGAATCTCGAAAACAGGCGCTGTGTGATTGTCGGTGGGGGGAAGGTGGGGGTGCGGCAGGCCCAAAAATGCCTGCAAGCCGGCGCGGTTGTCATTGTGATTGGGCCGTCCCTGGCGAAGAATATTGCCGGCATCCAATATATCCAGGCACGGTATAACCGTGAACTTGTGCTGGAAACCAGACCATTTCTGGTGGTTGCCGCAACTAATAAAAGCGAGATCAACAGCCAGATTGTTGGGGACGCACAGCAGGCCAATATTTTGACGATGCGCGTGGATAATCCCGGCGCGGCGGATGTGAAAGGAATCATGTCGGCTGATCTGGGAGAAATCCAATTGATGGCAGCAAGTGGTACCCCTTTGCTTTCCCGCTACCTGCTGGACAAGTTTTCCGGGCAGATTACACCAGAACTGCTTACACTGGCGCACTGGTTAAAAAACTTGCGTCCCCACGTCAAACGCGCAGTGGCGAGTCAACCGGATCGGGCTGCGTTGTGGGAGCGCATTTTTAACAGTCCGGTGATGAAGTATATAGAATCTGGAGACCTGGCCGCTGCCAGAGCGACACTGCTTGAAATTCTTGGCGCGGAATTGGCACAGCATTTACCAGAGTCCGACATATGACACGGGCACTGGTCGTAGCGGCACACGGGTCGCATTACAACCCTGGCACTGCGCTTCCTGCATGGCGCTGTGTGGATCACATTCGGCAAACTGGATTGTTTGATGAAGTCACTGCCGCCTTCTGGAAAGAGCAGCCTTCCTTCAGCACGGTGTTAGATGGGCTGCGCTCCAATCAGGTGATTGTGGTGCCGTTATTCAGCAGCGAAGGATATTTTAGCCAGTCGGTTTTACCTGCGGAATTGCAGCCGCGTGTAGGGCAAGCCATCCGGATCACGAGCGTCGTGGGCAGCAGCGCATTTTTCACGGCTGTTGTGGCTGATCGCATCCAGAAGGCGCTGGTGAAGGCAAATTTCCCTCCGGCTGAAACTGCGGTGGCGCTGGTGGGGCATGGCACTGTGCGCCATCTGGACAGCAGGCAGACAACCGAATCGCAAGCGGGACTTCTGAGAGGAAAATTCGCAGAAGTTCACACCGCCTATCTGGATGACGAACCTTATGTTGCGGATTTGGTTCGGACAGTGACCTGCCCCAATCTTGTTGTTGTGCCATTTTTCGTGGCTGAAGGATTGCATACGCAGGATGACATCCCCGATGCGTTGGGGCTGTCCGATCCACTTTATGAATCGCAGGTCATTCAGAATCATCGTGTCTTATATACACCCCCGGTGGGGCTAGAAGACAATCTTTATACAGTGGTGCTGGCTCTGGCAAATGAATATTCAGACAGTGAGGCTGCCGCTGATCCCGGATTATCATCGGAACTTTATTGGACCAGCCATCAACTGGCGCAGTTTGGACAGGTATCCCTCCATGCTGATGCGCTTTGCCATGTGGACGATGATGTCAATGCGCCAGACCTTGAAATCCTGGACACGCCGGAAGCGATTCGGGCAAAACTGCGGTTTACTGATTCAGGCGAATTTCGCCCCCTCCCGACGCGCCGCGATTTGCCACACGGATGGAAAATTCCGGCGCCAGGTGATGTCTCGCGTTGGGCAGCGCTTCAAATGATTTATCCGGGTGTGTGGAAAGTTGAACGTACCTGTTCCCCACACGAGGTTGGGGCACGACAGCAGGGTAAATATCGTCCGGTAAGGGACATATCCCGGAAAAAAGTCGATTCTCTAGTGCAAAGTGTGTGCTTGCATTGCGTGCGGCATCCCTCGTGGCATGACCAGAATCTGGAAAGTGTGCCAGGGTGCATCGAGCCGTGCAGTGTCTGGTTAGAGGAGGCTATCAAGCCATGACCGTTTATCTGATTGGGGCCGGGCCAGGCGACCCCGGTCTAATTACCGTGCGCGGGCAGGCACTTCTGCGCGTGGCCGATGTGATTTTATATGATCGCCTGATCTCGGATGAACTGCTTCTGCTGGCAAAATCGGACGCTCTGCTGATCAACGTCGGCAAAAATCCGCATGGGAGAAGTGTTCCGCAGGAACAGATTAACGATTTGCTGATCGAATATGGTCATCAAAAACCATGTGTGGTGCGGCTAAAGGGGGGTGACCCTTTTGTGTTTGGGCGCGGCGGCGAAGAAATGATGGCCTGCCATCAGGCGGGGATTCCGGTAGAAGTGGTGCCAGGGGTCAGCAGTGCTATCGGCGTTCCAGCCTACGCAGGGGTTCCGATCACCCACCGCGAGGTCAGCAGGTCGTTCACGGTGGTGACCGGACATGAGCGTGACGGCCAATCGACACTCAATTATGCGGCACTGGCTAAGCTGGATACTCTGGTGTTCCTGATGGGAGTCAAAAATTTACCTGATATTACCTCCTCCTTGATACTGCATGGGCGTTCGCCGGAAACTCCTGTTGTGTGCATTGAATCAGGGACATACGATCACCAGCGCACGGTCAGCGGCACACTGGCAACGATCACAGCGATGGCCGCCGACCTCAAACCACCGTCGATTATCGTCGTAGGAGAGGTGGCTGGATTAGGGTTGACATGGAAGAAATCCTCCCCTGTCGCGGGCGATTTGATTTTGCTTGCTCGGAACGATCATGACTTTTTAGTTCATGCGCTGACTGCTTATGGTGCCCACGTTTTGCGAACAGGCTTCGAGGGTTCAGATAGTCGTCTCTGGAATCGATCACAGGTTGATAAAGTCATTTTGACCAGCATGGACGAAGGGTTTGCATTTGCCAATTTTGTTGAGCGGTATACGATAGATGTTTCTTCCACCGATATTTTGTGTATTGGGGCGGGCACGGCAGATCTGTTGTGGGCATTTGGGTTAACGCCTGCGCTGGTCGTGGAAAATAATGCCCGCTTGTTGGCGCTGCTGGAAGCACAGCCCATGTACAAAAACTTCTGCTAAGATGAAGAAGGTTACAGAAAATGAGGTCTCTCATGAAAAAAATCTTGCTCATCATCTGCGCTGTATTCATGCTGACTGCCCCTGTCATCGCACAGGAGGACGATTGTTTTGAAAAAGGCGGCATGTGGGATGCCAGCCAGCAGCAGTGTGTGGTGCAGGGCAGTTTGGAGATTAACATTGATTATCCGCTTTCTGTCATGCAGTACGATTTTGTTGAGCAGACAGTAGACGAATTTATCCAGCAGCGCAAAACGGAGTTTATCCAGTTTTTCTCCGAAGGCGGCTTCTTTCCAGGGGTTCCTGCCCCCTGGGGATTGTGGATTGAGTACGAGGAATATCAATTTTCAGATACGGTGATCAGCCTGAGCTTCACGATTTCGGATTACACGGGCGGCGCTCATCCCAACAGCTACTTTCAGACCTTTACTTTTGATCTGGCAGAGAACAGAGTGATTGCTTTTGACGAGTTGTTTGTTGAAGGGTCAGATCCGCTCTCGACCATTTACCCGATTGTCCAGCAAAAGCTGACCGAGCTGATCGGTGATTATTCTGATCCGCAGTGGATTGAAACGGGTTCCGGCGAAAATCTCGCCAATTATCAGTCCTTTGTGCTGACCGAAAATTCGTTGATTATTCTGTTTCCCCCCTATCAGGTGGCGGCATATGCGGCTGGCCCGCAGCAGGTCGAAATTCCTCTGGCTGACCTGAGCGCGATCTTAAAACCAGAATTTGTGCCGTAGGGGTGAGGAATAGGCCCCGTCTTTTCTGGAGGGGCCTTTTTGTACTAAAACGCCTTCACGACCGGGATGATTTCCTTGCCGAAAATCTCCAGCGGTTTGATTTCATACAGATTGGTCATGTTAAAAATAGCATGGGTAAACCCCATATCCGCCAGCTTGCGGCACCGTTCGATGATGCCCTGTACCGTGTCGTGACCATCTGCCAGCGTGACAGTGCCAAGGCTGGTTTTTTCGATGTCCTCATAGCTGCGTCCTAAACGCTCGCAGTGGCCTCGCAGGGTATTCAGGGCTTCTACCATCTGGTCATGTCCTCGCCCCTCGAAAATATTGCAGGCATCGGCATATTGGGCCACCATGCGGAGGGTTTTGGTCGGCCCTGTGCCGCCAATCAGCAGCTTCGGGCGTGGCTGGCTGACCGGCGCAGGATTGTTAACCATCTTTGGCGCGTTAAAGTGTTTGCCTTCAAACCGCGATTCAACGTCTTTTCCCCATAACTGCCGGGACATTTGCAGGGTTTCTTCCAACTGCTCAAACCGTTCGCTGGTGCTGGGGTAGGGGATGCCAAAACCCTGGGCTTCGCCTTCGTACCAGGCCGCACCGACGCCAAAGTATGCCCGCCCACCGGAGACAATGTCCAGCGTGCTGACCGTCTTCAGCAGTACCGACGGATGACGGTAAATGACCCCTGTAACCATCGTTCCCAGGTACATTTTCTCGGTTACACCTGCCAGAAAACCGAGCGTTGTATACCCTTCCAGCATCGGGTCTTGATACGTTTCCCCAAACAAACCCTGAATCTGGTAAAAATGATCCATCACCCACAGACTGTAAAAACCTGCATCTTCGGCAGTTCTGGCGGCATTCATCAACGTGGGACGAATCGCCGCTGTTCCCCCTGGATATTTGAAAGAAGGTATCTGCAATCCTATGTGCATCCTTATAAGCTCCTTTTTAAGTTAAAAACGAAAAGGGTAACAGGTGCTGTTACCCAGTTGTTGACAGGTAGATTGTAGCGTGGGCGGCTGTTGAATAAACTAGAAGAATGGCTAGGTTGTCCGTCGTTCCTCGCGGATTTTCCCATCTTCCAGGTACCACAGCTTGGTAGCGATGCGGTCGATGAACCAGCGATCATGCGAAACCGCGATGAGCGCTCCCTGAAAGGCCTTCAGACCCGTTTCCAGCGCTTCAATACTGGTCAAGTCCAGATGATTGGTAGGTTCGTCCAGGAGCAGCATATTGGCCCGCGACGCAATCAGGCTGGCAAGCTGCAATTTGCGCCGCTGCCCGATGCTAAGGGCATTGACTTTGCGCTCACCCAACATCGAATCTGAAAAAAGCCCGCTGCGATGAAGCCGCGCCAGCAGATCGCGTTCCGTACCGACCGCCTCCTCGCGGTAAGTTTCCAGCACTGAACTGCTTAAATCCAGCGTTTCCTGCTCCTGGTCAAGATAGCCTAATCTCGCACCAGGGGACACGATGACCACGCCTTCGTCTGGCTGAAGATAACCCATGATGATGTTCAACAGAGTGGTTTTGCCCGTGCCGTTCGGCGCTATCAGGACAATACGATCCCCATTTTCCACACGGGCATTCAGATTTTGCAGGATGGGGCGTTCTCCATAACTTTTGCTGATATTTTCCAGACGAACCGGCTGTTCGCTCGGCAGCAGCAGCGGGTCAAATTCAAATCCGATGCGCCAGGAACGGGTGGGGCGCTGGATGTCTGCTTCTTCCAGTACCGCAAGGCGTTGTTTTGCATCTCGAATCACCTTGCTGCGGGTGGCCTGGGCAGTGGCAATTTTGTCATTCAGGATAAATTTATCATTATCCGTGTGGGTCGATTTGCGACCTGTTGAATGTGCCTGAATTTTCATCAGACGTTGGAGCCGTTTGACTTCTTCACGGTGAGCCTCGAACGCCGCTAAATCCTTCTGATACTGCTGTTCCCGTTCCGCCAGATAGTCGTCATAGTTGCCGTGATAGACCGCTGCGCTGTGGGTCAAAGGCGAGAGCTCGATGATTTTGTTGACGACTTTGTTGATGAAGCGGCGGTCATGCGAGATGACCAGCAGGGCGTTCTGATATTCTGAAAGATAGGTTTCCAGCCATTCCATTGCCTCAAAATCCAGATGGTTCGTCGGCTCGTCCAGAATGAGCAGCTCCGGTGAGCACAGCAGCAGCGCGGCCATTGCGACGCGGGTTTTTTCACCGCCGCTTAATGAACCGATCAGCCGTTCCGAGTCCAGGTGGGCGATTTTCAGCCCCGCGAAGACCTGTTCCAGGCGGTAGTCCAGGTCATACCCACCCCGCCGCTGAAATTCATCCTGGAGTTGCCCATAGCGCTCCAAAATAGCGTCCAAATTTACATCTGAAGCGGACATCTGCTGCTCAAGTGTCTGCATTTCAAGGCGCATCCGGTCAAGGTCACCGGTGGCGCGTTCGACGAATTGGCGGATGGTGAGATCATGCCCGTCGGCGACTTCTTGCGGCAGGTAGCCGATTTCTGCCTGGCAGTGAATCGAGCCGGAGTCGTAACTTTCCTGGCCCAGGATGAGACGGCACAGCGTAGTTTTACCGACGCCATTTTCCCCGACCAGCGCGGCGCGGTCAGTCCGATTGAGCAAAAAGGACACATTATCGAGGATGACCCGTGCGCCATAGGATTTTTTCAGTTCAGTGATGCTGAGAATTAACACCGAAGTTTGCCTTTCAGTAACAAATACGACACTTAGGCGGGGGAGTTCGCCAAAACGGAACGTCGTAAGGGGATGACTTGTTACTGAATGAACATGGGCTTCCTGCTGTCTCCTACTTCATTAGACGCCTATCATGTTATAAAACTTTGTGGACGCTGTCAATCAGCAGCGCTACCGAAAGTGAGTACGAATGCTGCGTACATAGCCCCGTTGGGCGCTGCGGGCCGCTTCAATCGTTATAAAGGCGTCAGGATCAATGCTGCGGGTGTGGTCAATGACTTGATGGGCGTCCTGCCGTAAAACGACGCTCATCAACAACTTCACGGTGCCTCCGCGTCCTTCGCCTTCGGCCTCCGTTACACCAAAACCGGCTTCCCGCAGACTGGTGGCGATTTGGTGACCCTGGTCAATGCTGATAATGTTAACTGTGACATAGCCTGTAACGAATTTTTCCTCGATCAAAATGCCCACATACCCGCCAACAGCGAATCCTGCGGCGTATGCAATCATTTTGGGTATATTTTCCAGGTCAGTAAGGACTTTTCCTGCGGCATAGGCAAAAATCAGCGATTCGATGAAGGCCAGCACCAGCGCCAGATTGCGCCGCCCGTTGGCGGTCACGATCATGCGTACCGTGCCGATGGCATTGTTCAGCACACGCAGCATAAAAAGGAGAATTAGAAACAGCATTTCTTCAAGACTCATCGAATCTTTCTACCCCCGTGCTGCCCGCAGCAGTTTCCGAAAGACGGTTTGTTCCTCAATCGTGATAAAGGCTTTTGGGTTCACTCCTTCAACCAGTTTTACCAGATAATCCGCGTCACGGCGGTCCACTATACTGTGCAGGAGCGTGACCATTCCCTGTTTTCCCGTGCCGAGTGTCTGGGTGACCTCGTAGCCTTTACTGCGTAAAGTTGTGGCTATTTGCTCACCGCCATTCGGCACAATGATTTTAATGCGAACGTGCCCGATAAGAAAACGTTCTTCTATCACCATGCCCGCATAACTGCCTGCTGAAGTTCCGAGGCAGTAGGCCAGGGTCAGAGGCCATGCGTCCAGATCGCCCAATACGCGGGCAAAACTGTAGGCAAACGTGAACGACTCTACCAACGCGATTACGGTACCCAGGTAACGTCGTCCACGTAAGATAACAATCAGCCTGACGGTGTACATGACGTTCACCGCCAGGGTCATGGCAAAAACTACGACTGCCTGTGCCAGCAGATCCATGCGGTTACTGCCGGATTTCCCATTCCCCGCTCAGGCGTTCACAGGGGGCTCTTGCTATATCTTCATGCAGTATCAGGGTGTACTGATAGAGTGACTCAATGCGGTACTCACCTGGACTCCGGACAAATTCACCGTCTTCCATCGTCCCACTGGAAATATAATCCCAGCGGGTCGTGTGCATGGTTTCCGAAGTCAGCGCCCATCCTAACGCTTCGCGGACATCCGGGTTTTCACGCCAGATTTTCCCGAAACCACGAATTGGTTGGCTGGGAACCGCGCCAGGCAAACTTGATGAGGTGGTGATATTGGCGGGCGGGTCAAAGGCTGCGTCACGCTCCATCTGTCCCTCCACGAAGGTATCATTAAAACATTCCCATGTCCCACCCCAGGGATCAACTTCTTCGCCCGTCAGCACCCAGATCTGACGAATGGGTTCGATCCAGATCATCCTGCCGCGTTCAAACATTTGTTCCACAACGACGACGCTGTACACTTC
>WBUL01000015.1 GCA_008933735.1 Anaerolineae bacterium
TTTAATATCTGGATGATTTGCGTTTCGCTGAACTTGCTCTTTTTCATCTGGAGTTTTCCTTACTTGCTAGCCTTACTTTACTGGAAAACTCTACTTTTGCTTGGCTCAACTTTCGGGGGGCTTACACTCTTTAACACGTAGGAGCGTGATTCCCCACTGATCTCTACAGCCTCCGTGCACGGTACTATGACCCCGCTGATGGCCGCTTCCTATCGCGGGATACCTATGCCTACAACTACCAAAATCCCATCGAGCTCAACCGCTACGGCTACGCAGCGAATGCTCCCACGAATGGTTACGACCCCACCGGAAACTCGTTCTTTGAGTTCTCTTTCCAGACTCGTTTCAGCCGGGCCATGACCGGCGGTTATGTCGGCGGGTTAATGGGCGGCTTTCTGCGTGGAACCATTGCGGCTGTGACGACTGCTTTTTCCTATATCGGCCTGTGTGGAGATGACGCTCAAAAAGCGGCCAAAGAACGTGGTCTCCTGCCGATTGAGTATTTCACCCAGGAATTCGCGTTCGGATTCGCCGTCGGTGCAGCCGTTGGGGCTGCAATGGGTTTTGTTGGGCTTCCGGGTTATGCCGAAGCAGTGCTCGACGGGATCTTCCTGGGTAAAGACCTTTTCTCCGCTATTCAGCGGCAGCAGTTCAACCTGTGCGATGCCGCCGCCGTGCTGCTGGATGTGGGGATGGGCGCGTATGGCGCGTACAAGAACGGCGGGTTGTTTGATGGCAGTTTGGGGGGCAAGAGCAGCGCCACAGGGGATGGTGGGGCCGGAGGTCCGTCCACGCCAGATCTGCCAGACACGAACGGCGATCTGTCTAACAATACCCATTCGGGCGATAAAGGAGATAACCGGACAGGCAGCGACGGGGATGATGGCACTACGGATAAAGAGGGCAATTACCGGGACGACGATTCGGAGAACCGACGGGACGAAACCGAGGAGAAGGATGCGCCCCGTACTGGACTGTGCCGCAGTTTCAGTGCTGATACGGAAGTTGCCACTGAAGATGGCTTAGTGCCGATTGGCGAGCTTGAACCCGGCGACAAAGTGCTGGCTTACGACCAGAACACAGGCGCAACTGGCGAGTACGAAATTACCGCTGTTGGCGAACACCTGGACGATGTTGTCCTGCTGACCATCGATGGCGAGGTCATTGAAACCACCGCCGACCATCCCTTCTATACGGAGGAAAATGGCTGGACGGAGGTGGATGACCTTAAAGATGGCTATCATATCCGCCGCGCCGATGGCAGCTATGGCGTAGTGGAAGCCGTCAGCGCCACCATTCTCAGCCAGCCGATGTTCAACCTCACGGTGGACACCGCCCATACCTTCTTCGTCGGCGAAGGCCAATGGCTGGTACATAATGAAATCTGTAGTTGGCCTTCTGGCAATCCGCCTTCGCCCGAAGGTAGGAAATTGGCTGAAATAGCCAGTGATGCATTAAAGCATTCATCTTTTAAACCAGCAACCACGGTTGCAGTGGTTGAGGTAGATGGAAAGATATACATAGCAGTCAATGGAGGGACATCATCGACCATTCGTTCTTCGATTGAGACCTATGCAAATGCGAAAAACTATAGCTACCTTGAGAATGACCTTAAAGGAGCAAGCGACATTATTCCCAATAATCATGCAGAGATGTTCTTATATAATTACAAAGATTTTAAGGGCAAAATAGATGTCATAGGAGTTTCTCATTATCAAGGTCCATGCCCTACTTGTCAGGGATTTTTCAATGGAAAAAATGTAGAAATTACCTATGACAACACATTTAACCCCTAATGTGAGGTGGCTATGGATCATTCCGAAGTCGAGAACTTAATTCAAAGGCTGTCTGTCAATCAAACAATTTCATCAGAGGCAGCTTTAGAGGAGTTGCTTTCAGTAGATAGACAACAACTTATTTATGTTTTGACAAAACTACTAGCTTCTGATGATATAGAGCTTAGGATGTGGGAACTAAGTTGCTTTGTGATAATCAAACTTGACCTAGCATTGGGAATAAGATTGCTTCTGCCATTTCTCAGCAGTACCAATATCGACAAAAGGTGGTATGTTACGGGACTGCTAGGGAGATATGGTAATAACGAAGTTGTCGAACCTTTGATTAATCTCCTTGAGCATGAACCTATACCCGAAGTTAGAAATCTTGCGGCTTTTTCTTTAGGCAAACTGGGAGATAAAAGAGCGCTAAAGATATTGCAATTTATTAAAGAACATGATGATAGCAAAGATTATGAAGGACGTAGCATTGCAGACACAGCTCGCCAAGCTATTGAAAGCATATTAAAAATTATTTCACACAATTAACAATTGAAAATATCTTTGGAATACTATCCCAATCGCAAAATTTCGATGGCTGCCTAGGGGCGCTCAGGTTTTAGACATAAACATAAAACTACCTATAAACCTAGTCTTAGAACTTTATAACTGCTAGTTGCAGTTCACCCTTGCCTACCTCCATTTCCGTACCAAACTGCTTGCAGAAAATCTACATTTCGTGTTGAAATTTCCCACACCGTAACCTTCTAAGCCCGGCGACCACGTCCTCCAAGCGGATGGCACTTATGGCGTGGTGGAAGCCGTCAGCATCACCATGCTCAGCCAGCCGATGTTCAACCTCACGGTGGACACCGCCCATACCTTCTTTGTGGGCGATGGCGAGTGGCTGGTGCATAATGAAACCTGCTCTTGGCCGCCTAATATGCCAGTCACGCCAGAAGGTGAATCCCTGGCCGATCTTGCAGATGATGCTCACGAACAAGCATTTTTCACACACACCTCTGCTGTAACAAAAGTCGATGGCAAAATTTATGTTACTACAAATGGCGGGGCGAGCAAAAAAATTAGAGCCGATATAAAACGGTGGGCTGAACATCACGGATATACCTATTTGGATAATGATGTAAAAATGACTACTCTGCCTGGCATATTAACAAATGACCATGCTGAGCAGTTCTTATACTACTACTTCAGCGATAAAGGCGGAGTGAATATAATAGGTGTATCTGGCGCTCCATGTACAGGTGCTTGCCAAACCTTTTTTACGCCAGAACTCGGCGTTCAAATAGTCTATAATAGGAAGTAGCTACCATGTACAGGTGCTTGCCAAACCTTTTTTACGCCAGAACTCGGCGTTCAAATAGTCTATAATAGGAAGTAGCTACCATGAATGAAGTGAAAGATGATATTGACGCCATAATCAGAGAAGGTGTAAAGAATTTTGTATCAACCAAGGTAATTAGCGAGCAGTTACTCCGGTTTGACCATCAAGTATTATTCGATTTTCTTGCAAATTATATAAGTGATCCGACCCTTGGAAGATTGGAGTGGATAGCAGCCATTAGAACACTTTGCCAAATTGATCGTATCAAAGCAAATAATCTTTTGATAGAGGCATTGCAAGTAAATGATGCTGACAAGCGGTTTAGAGTTGTTAGACTTCTCGGAGAATATGGCACAGAGCAAGTTGTACCAACATTGGTGAAAATGTTGAAGGAAGAACCTGAACCTGGCATTCGACTTATGGTGGCAATCACCTTAGGGGCTATTGGTGATAAACAGGCTATACCAGCGCTTCAGTGGTCAGCAGAACATGACCACGACGTAGACCACGAGGGAGTACCAGTATCTTATGAGGCTAAGCAAGCGATTAAAAGATTAGAAGTTCTATAAGTATTCAAATTTTTAAACATACAAAGCTGCTTGGAAGTTTGGTTGTTACCCCACTGATACTAAAGTCTCTACCGAGGATGGCCTCACCCTCATCAGCCAAATCGAAGTCGGGGATAAAGTCCTCGCCCATAACGAAAATACAGGCGAAACAGGCGAGTACGAAATTACCGCTGTTGGCGAACACCTGGACGATGTTGTCCTGCTGACCATCGATGGCGAGGTCATTGAAACCACCGCCGACCATCCCTTCTATACGGAGGAAAATGGCTGGACGGAGGTGGATGACCTTAAAGATGGCTATCATATCCGCCGCGCCGATGGCAGCTATGGCGTAGTGGAAGCCGTCAGCGCCACGATTCTCAACCAGCCGATGTTCAACCTTACGGTGGACACCGCCCATACCTTCTTCGTCGGCGAAGGCCAATGGCTGGTACATAATGATACATGTGATTTGTCAGAAATCGCTGATGAATTAGCACCTATTTACCAAGCCCACCCACCAAGCTCCAAAAAATGTAACTATTGTGCTGACCAAGCCCTACCTATTATTAGTGAAGCAGGCTTCGATGCTAAAATAGTAGGATTAACTGACGAGTTTAAGGGGGAGTACCTTTTCATCAAAAGCCCTGAAAATCCTGAAAAGTTCGTGGAAATAGCAGATACGGGCTACCATGAAGTTATAGAGATTACTGTGGATGGAGATTTATTTTACATTGACTCCGTTGTTTATCAATCATATGGAGTTAAAGCAATTGACTGGAATAGTTATCATGATTTATTTGCCTATGCGGAAACAGGACACTACCTTGTCAGGGGACCCAGACGTTAGGGAAGGGAAAAGATGGAAGATATAGTTCAAAAAATTATTGAGACTTTGAGTATAATTCGTCTGCGTCCCAAGATGTATTTTAGGAATGTAGGTGAGTTAAAAGCAATGCTGGCAGGCTTTAATATGGCCTGTGGATTATTTGGTTATCCTTCTGGTTTTGATGATGCCTACAGGCAAGCAGTTGTAGAAAGGGGATGGAAATGGCTGCCGGCGGCTGGTGTGTTACCTGCGCTAATTGAGAACGGTCTTGATGATGATTCAATCGTGGAAGAGCTATTGACAATTGAAATTGAGGCATGGAAGAAAAGGTATTCCAATTAAAGTGGTCATTGGCAAACTTCTTGCAGAAAAAGCGCGTTTCGTGTTGAGGTTGTCCGTGCCGTAACGGTTACGGACACCTACGATTACACCGCTTTTGGGGAAATTGACGCGCAAACAGGCACAACGCCCAATAACTATCTGTACACAGGTCAGCAGTATGATGAGGTCACCGGGCTGTACAGCCTGCGGCAGGAGTTGGGCAAAGCAGGTATTAAAATCATGATACATGACAATTCATAGCCAGCCAGGAGCAGCAAAATGGCAAAAAAACGTGAGGTAGAGCTTTCTTTCCGACCCTATTTCGAACTTCTTTTGGGCTATGACCTTTTCTCAGCCATGACACCTGGACAGGCAAAAAAATACCTGGCCTGGTTCATCGAACAAATCCCGCTGCAAATTCACGATTTAGAAGCCGAAGTCCGGGCCTCTAAGGATGAGTATCGATCCTGGTCAGCGGATAAATCCGCTGAATCGCTGAATATATTGGGGATATGGTTTCAATCACAATCACACTTACGACAGATGACAGCTCAAGAAGTTGATAGGTTTTATGCCCGAATGACCCCCAGGCAGCGCTCCATGGTGGCGGGTACTGATAATACTATTCTCGATGAAAAAACCGTGCTTGCGTCAATCAAAACAGGGATGTATTTAGGAGAGGTACTTCGGGAAAACCTGAAAGGCACATACTGGACACTGGTGACAAAACCCAAGTCGGATATCCATTACCATCAGCCTGTTTTGGGGGGGTTCAAGCAGGGACATAGCTGCAATCCTGTCATGATGGCAAGTTTTTTTGCTATGCAGCTTGCCGAAAACAGGGGGACGCCTGATCAACTCAGAAACATATATTATGAAGGATGGACACCTCATGTCGAGGATAAGAATGAGCTTAAAGATGCATCAGAATAACATTTCGTTATTTTGGAAAGTCACATTGAAAATATATTTCACTCTCGCATGACTTATAGAGTTTTAATCACTGTCG
Organism: Anaerolineae bacterium; assembly: GCA_008933735.1. Classification (GTDB taxonomy): domain Bacteria; phylum Chloroflexota; class Anaerolineae; order Aggregatilineales; family J027; genus SB15. The sequence goes on from WBUL01000015.1 coordinate 5,828, forward strand.
GTCTGTGCTGTAGTAAAAAGTAGAATCCCCAAAACACGACCCTCTGCGACTACGCCGGGCGGCGCACCCAGGAAAACATCAACGGCACCCTCACCCATTTCCTGTGGGACCTCACTTCCCCTTACGGCGATGTCATCGCCGAATATGACGACACCCCACAATCGCTGGTCAATTACACCTTAGCCGATGGACATCTGCTGGCGCAGACACGCGGCAACGATACATCGTATTATCTGGCGGATGGACAGCACAGCATCCGGGCGCTGGTGGATGAAACCGGCACGCTGACCGACACCTACGATTACACCGCTTTTGGGGAACTCTACGCGCAAACAGGCACAACGCCCAATAATTACCTGTACACAGGCCAGCAGTACGATGAGGTCACCGGGCTGTACAGCCTGCGAGCACGGTATTATAACCCCGCTGATGGCCGCTTCCTATCGCGGGATACTTATCAGTACGACTACGACAACCCGATTGAGTTAAACCGCTACCTCTACGCGGCGAATGCTCCCACGAATGGTTACGACCCCACCGGTTTTCTTTTCGTCTCCTACTCTAAGCAAAACGAATCTTCTGTCGAAGAGGCTGCCGCACTTCAAACCGAAAGAGGGATTATTCTCAATTTTGCCCAAGGCAGCTATGAAGCATATACCTACAGCCTGTACACAAGAGCCATATCGGGCATTCTGCTCGGTTTGTTCCTCTCGTCACTGCTTTCCATTTCCCTGCTTTCACCGTACGTTCCCCCTCCACATACACCTGATCTGGATACAGATAATCCGCCCGCCTACAATCCACCCAATCCGTATGACCCGCCGGATTACCGTGACCCGGACATCCCCCCAACACCAGATGATAGGCCTTATACACCTCCCAGGCCCGATACGGATACATCGACAGATCCGAATGTGCCTCCCATGGGGTCGAATGAACATAGCAATTATGCGACTGATGCCGAGGCTCCCCCATTGCCCGACTCTGCACCCGATGTAGAACGAGAGGAAGAAACAAATGAGTGCAATCCTAAAACAGACCCAAGTTGTGATTCTACTATTTTTGATATCGCATTGGGGGTAGGAGATACGTTAAAAGGATTTTCAAATTCATTTACTGATCGACCTACTCTTTACTTTAGGGAATGGCCCGACTTTATGGTATTAAAGAGCCCTAATAATCCTAAGTCTGGCTATCTCGATGACTTAATTCCTACAGTAAACGTACATCCGCAAGCTACTTTTGGTGCTGTCAAAATAGCAATGGACCGTTGGAATTCACAGTTTCCGGAAGGGAAAATTAAGTTCAATCTGTCCGGCATAACAGCACGAAGAAAGGTAACTTTATTGGAACTTCGATATGTTTTATCTACTTATGCCTATAAAGCCGAATTCTATACGTTTCCTCCTCAAAAGAGATTAGCCCCAAACGAAGTATCAGTTATAATCACTAATCTTGCACAGTATTTTGATGATTTGTAAATTGTTAGGAGAAGTTAGGATGGCTACTTTGGAAGATATTATTTCATTCTATGAAGATTTTGCATCCGACACAAGAAGTGTTTTTAAAGATTTTGGGCAAGGTATGCTGGATTTTATTATTTGTCTACAGCACGCCCCTGAGCTTAATATTCAAGACTTTCATATTGAACATGTTTCTCTTGCAATGGAGTTCAAAAATCGATCTCAATGGATATATGTGTTATGGAGTGAACCAGATAAATATGTTGTATATCTGGATCGGCGTGGAGATGATCTTGATTCTTTTTATGGTGATAAAACTACAGTATCTCTCAATGAGTTAATAGAGACAATTAAGGAGTATAGAGAAAAAATTACTTGATTGAGCCAATACTTTACTATGTCTGCAAAGTGGGTTGGTCTCCTAAGTCAGCAGGATTTCAATAACTGCCAGTTGTTAATCAGGGGATCTGGGTTAAGGAATATTGAATGCCCGTCAGCTCACAGATGCTGCCCTGGTATCATTCCATGTGGTGGTGGAGAGCGCTGGCAAGCACCCGGACTAATTCAAGGGCGCTTTGCTTGGCCTCCAGCAGCAGGGCATGGTCAATGTCATCCGGGTTAATTTCATCCTCAAAAAAGTAGAGCAAGGGCACCTATAAAGCGCTGGCAAAGATCGGCACGCTGACCGACACCTACGATTACGCCGCTTTTGGGGAACTCTACGCGCAAACAGGCACAACGCCCAATAACTATCTTTACACCGGCCAGCAGTACGATGAGGTCACCGGACTGTACAGCCTGCGAGCGCGGTATTACAACCCCTCTGATGGCCGCTTCCTATCGCGGGATACATACGCCTACAACTACCAAAATCCCATCGAGCTAAACCGCTACGCCTACGCAGCGAATAACCCTATCACGAATTATGACCCATCGGGGCAGTTTGCCTTTGCGAGTCATGCCGCCGCGAATTCTGTCCTCAGCGGTCTGGCGGGTGCCTTCGCAGGTGGAATCGCTGGCTATGTCACCTCAGGCATGATCCTGGTGCTGGCGTCTCTCGATATCTGCGGCTCCCTGGGCAAGTGGGCCTATGGGCTGAGCCAGGCTGAAAAACAGGAATTCATCGCCACCGCTACCCTCCAGGGAACGGTCGTGGGCGGGCTGGCAGGGGCAGCAATTGGTTTTGCAGGCCGTTTTGGCATTGACACCTGCCTACAATCCACCCAATCCGTATGACCCGCCGGATTACCGTGACCCGGACATCCCCCCAATACCAGATGACAGGCCTTATACACCTCCCAGGCCCGATACGGATACATCGACAGATCCGAATGTGCCTCCCATGGGGTCGAATGATCATAGCAATTATGCGACTGATGCCGAGGCTCCCCCATTGCCCGACTCTGCACCCGATGTAGAACGAGAGGAAGAAACAAATGAGTGCAATCCTAAAACAGACCCAAGTTGTGATTCTACTATTTTTGATATCGCATTGGGGGTAGGAGATACGTTAAAAGGATTTTCAAATTCATTTACTGATCGACCTACTCTTTACTTTAGGGAATGGCCCGACTTTATGGTATTAAAGAGCCCTAATAATCCTAAGTCTGGCTATCTCGATGACTTAATTCCTACAGTAAACGTACATCCGCAAGCTACTTTTGGTGCTGTCAAAATAGCAATGGACCGTTGGAATTCACAGTTTCCGGAAGGGAAGATTAAGTTCAATCTGTCCGACCCCTCTGTGAGGACTAAGTGGTCAATCTCAAAGCCCGGTAGGTCAAATGGAATCGTGTTGATGACGTGCAAGCTCCCCAGTTACGAAGTCACTGGGAGAGTATAATCCGCACTTTTTCCTTATCTGCACGAAATGTGCGGATGAGCCATTCCTATCCCGGCATTGACAATATGGGCAACCACGCGAGACTCGCCGATGGGTAAATCGCGGAGCGTTCGTAGGTAATAACTGTGAACCCGCCTCGATGGGAACTGACAATCGGGACAGTTTGCGGTTTCCACCTCAGACTCAACCCTAAAATTCACTGTATCGCCTTGCTGCATCATCTGCTTCACACAACACTGCGGCCAATCGAGGAATATTTGCTCGGCCATTTTATCCCCCATTCCATTCGATTTAGGCAGATTATCCTGCCTCAGCACGCAATTTGCGTATGAGCCTTTTTGGGGGGATAGATCAGGGTGAGTTCCACAAGTCCAGTGAATTCCAACAATTTGCCGACAAAACTGACAGCACCGACTACCGACAAACCGACAAGGTGTCGGTGTCAGTTTTGTCGGTGCTGTCGGTAAAAGAGTTCAATTCTCGCGGAGAAATTCAGATGCTACATACCATTCAGCACGGTTAACAAGCGTTTCCACGATCAAGCCAGCCTTCACCAAATCTTGTGCCAGTTGACGAGCGCGTTTTGCCGAGAGATTCAGGTTGCGGTAAAGATCGCGCAGGTTGCAGCCACGACTCCCTGTTTTGCGAATCGTTTGCAGCAGGCGGTCTTGTTCACGACGTTCCTGCACTGCATCACCACTCTTATCTAAATGACCCAACAAGCGTCCTGCACTCGCCCGCCACAATTCAGCAATGGCTTTGCCAGTTTCCCAGTGTGCCACTGTCACGGTAGGAGTGGGGGTATCACTATTGAGCCAATCCAGAGTGGCAAGCAGGGCAGCCAATTTGAAGGCTTGAATGTGCATCCGCCCATAGACTCCTTTCAAGCGTTCATCCAAATCGGTTTCACGGTGCGGATTGCACAACTCACGCAGTATCGCACTGTAGGCTTGACAGGCTTCCCAACATTCAACATTTAGTTTGAGGGCAGTGGGCTTAGATAGACCCTCCTCGGTTAACTGAGGTTGGGGTAGCTTTTCATGCAGGTGGCGCAGCCCCTCAACCAATTCAATGGGAGGAGCTTGAAAGACTTTCAACGCAGAACGTTCTTGATAGTCAGGTTCAGGGGTGAGCAGAGCGAAGCGGATGAGTAGCCCATTTGCCCAATCGGTATCGGTCACAGCCGCAGATAGCCCGGCGGCTGTGGTTACGCCTAAGATAGATAGGGCAGCGTTTTCAACGACGGATAAGCCTGTTTGGGTATCTTTGTCAGTGTAGTCAGGACAGTCATACAATTCCATGAGCATGTCCTTGAGTCCCACCATGTAATCCCGCTTATTGATCGCCCCAAACAACCCAGCGACCTCATCCTTGAGCAGTCCTCGTTGAGCAGCGAAGGGCTGCGCCTTCGTTAAGCGTTCCTTTTGGGTCTTGGTGAGCTTGTCGAAGTTAGCAGGTTGCCTTCCTGCGAGTGCTTCCTGAAAACGTTCAGGTGATCCCGGTGTTGGCATCAGCATGTGCGGGATAGCTTCTCGTGCAATCTGTTCCGCTAGTTTATAGGCGGTAGATTTGCGATAGTAGGTGGTATCAGCAATCAGCATCAGATAGAGGTTAGTGTAGATTTTCACGCCCCAAGGTGCTTCCCCGTACAACCGCCGCCCAATTGACACTGCCAGCAGCCATAAGCCAGCGGCTAAATGAAAACTGAGGGGTGTTTGGTTGCCCGTTTTGCCTGCCCAGTCCATGTACAGTGCTAGCCAATGCGGAAGCTTCAACTCAGCGATAGCAGGCAGATTAGGATTGGGCGGATCAGGAGGTTCCTGTGCCTCAAGTATAGGTGGTGTAGATGCAGGAAGGGGTGTATCTGTCTGGATAGCTACCTCCATAGATTCATCAGATAAGGGTGAATCTGATAGCTTAACCATCGAACGGGGTTGTTGAAATACATGGGGTTTCTCGACCAAGCCGCCCAAGTAATGGGGATCAATCCCGACAGCTTCACACAGGTCTTTCGCCAAGAGAGTGCCGCACACGTAGCAAAAGCCATAGCCGCTGACACGATTAAAGCCGAACGAAGGGTTTTTATCCCCATTTTTGTGACGATGGGGAAAGACGCACTGCCCATGCAGCCAGTCATCCATTGGCTTGTAACCTCGACTGATGAAATGCCTCTCCAATGCCTCTACCACACGCCGATTGAGCTTGGCATCGCTCTGCGAGATAGGTGGTACATGGCGGACAGGTGCAGATGCAGGGGTGGAGTTGCTCTTGAAGGACTCAATCCACGCCAGCACCTCAGCCAAATGAGCTACCCGTAAAATATCCAGCGGCTTGTACACCGTATAGCAATGCTTGGTGGTGGGATGTACGCTGGGCACTGCCACCACTTGCCGACCATTAGCACAGATTTCGAGATTGCCAATGGGGGTCGTCATGGCTTTGATGCTTTCGGGTAAATCATCTGCCTGCCAGTACACATGCTTGCCTACCCCACCGCCGCTGGCAACGGTGTAGGTTTCAGCGAGGTGCGGGAAAGTAGCAGCAAAGGCAGGATAGCCTGCTGCTCCATCCATATCCAGCACCACCAGATTATTCGAGACTGTTCCACAGACCAGCCCCACATTTTGCAGCAGCCTAGCGTAGTGCCAAGTGTTGATGGTCACGAAGGTGGCTGCTTGACTTTGATACTCCACCCAGGTAGGTAGGGCAGGGCGTTTGCCATTGAGAGGGAGGACACTGAAGCCCAATTCAGCATAGGCTTGGGCTGCCTCCAAGATGGTTTTCGAGTGTGCCGCCTGTACGATAGGCGGGATAGCGTCTGACATTCTTCAATGCTCCTTGTTATCTGTCACCTGGCAGCACAAAGCAGAACCAGGTGGAAAATTGCCTGAAAAAATCCTTGAAATTCGCTTGCAGACAGACGGGGGAACAGGCTACAATCTTTGATGCCACTCAAAAGATCATAGCCCGCCGAGCCCGCCTGCCCCCGATACATGAACAGGCGGTTTCGCATTTAAAGGGGGACTACGCGCTCTCATCATTGGTTTTCCTCACCCAAATTGTTACCGTGCGGTAACAATTTATAGGTTCTCCAACAACGCTTCGACCTGACTTACAAAATCCTGCCAGCGCATTTTGATAATCCGATGGTCATTCTCTTCGGTCAGCATAGCGTAGACAACCTCTTCAACACCTTTCTTGTCACTTTTTAGAACTGATCGTGCGAATTGCACGGCATGACGAGATGGTTTGGCTAGAGGTTCGGGTGAATCCTGCTCTGTAGGCTCTTCACACAACTCTTGCACTTGTCTGGCACTGAGGTTGAAATCAATGATTTGCCTGACCACCTGAAGATGATATTCGGGTTCCAAAGACAAGCTCGGACGGAGCCGGAACTCGTCTATGGAATACCTGTCAGCGAGTTCAAGAGCTTCATCCGATAACTTGAGTAGTCCTTTTAGACGACTGAAGTGAACGCGACTGATCCCCCCCATCGCAGTGAGAATATCACATGTGTATTCCCGTTTGCCTCGCAGATCGAGATCAAGTGCCTGCCGATAGAAATCATTCGGTACGGGCCCATCTTCAGGGGGTTCGATACCATGTACATGCAAGATCAGTAGTGCTGCTTGACGAGCTAGTGCAATGGCATTTAAGCCAGTGCGGGAGGTATTTTCCTTTGCCTGACGGAAGACTGAAGCGGTCTGGTTCAGAACGATGATGCAAGGGAGTGTGCCATCACCTTGATAGCCCGGTAGAAATTCCATCATGACCCATGTTGCCCAGTAGCGACGCTCCCCTGTTTCGATCTTGAAAAGCTGGGTTACACCTTCGCTCCTATCCACAACAGTCAAAGGATTCACCTGTCCATCATCACGGATGGTGACAGCCAAAGTGACCAGTTCGCGCAGCAGTGTTTCTTCAGGAGTAGGCTTGAAGTCTTCTGGTTCGGTATCGCTGGCATCCTCATTAGAATTAGGCAGCAGGTCAAGAATATTGGTAAATGGTCGCCCTTTCTGACGAGCCACCACCCCAACCATTTGAATGAATTCACGCAGGGCTTGCACAGGTGTCAACCGATGTTGATAGAAGGCAGTGTAGATGGTTTCAGGCAATACCCGTCGTGGCTGGGCAGGATCAGGATAGACCAGAGTAATGGGCAGATGTTCCACCTTCAAGCGATCATCCTGCAACGGTACGCCAAAGTGGTCGTCTAATTTCCCCGACTCACCAATGTCATCGAGAATGGCGGCGATACGATCAATGCTCCGTTTGGGCGGCATTACACACCTTCCTGAGCAACTAGCAGCCGCACAAGGCGTTTGACCAGCATGGCATAGGCAGCACTGGCAATACTGTTGGGATCGTATTGGTAGACGCTTAGATGGGCAGTATGAGCATATGCCACTGCTTCGTTGGCGGGGATGATGCCGCACAACAGCTTGCCAAAGTAGGGGTGCGACTTGAGTTTTTCAATCGTGTCCAGATGTCCTCTGACCCGTTTATCCAGTTTGGTAACGATCACCCCACTGACTTTGAGGTTGGGACACCGCCAGCCCTCACGGATGGCATTGATCTTGTCAATCACCGACTGTAAACCGACGGTTTCAAGGTAACGTGGCTCAACAGGGATCAACGCATCTGTCCCGCACAGCAATCCCATTTCGGTCATCAAAGAGAATGAAGGGCGCGTGTCAATCACCACCGCCGCATAGCGGTTCAAAATACGACTCAGAGGATCGGTCAGACGGTAGGGCGCACCCGGTATGCCAATCATCTCTCGCTCGGCAGCTTCCAGTAGGGGAGAGGCAGGCAAAACGTGGAGATTTTCATCCCATTCGCTCTGCACAATGCAGTTTACTAGAGTAGTCGGGGCATCTTTTTTGTCAGCGGTGATCACAGAATATAGACTGTCATCACGTCCAAAGTCATTGCGCCCAGTAGTGACTAATGTGGCATGACCTTGGCTATCGGTGTCAATGAGCAACACTCGGCAGTTACGAGAATTGGATTGTGCCAGTACCCGTGAAATGCCGAATGCAATATTGGTGGCGGACGTAGATTTGCCCACGCCCCCTTTATGGTTGGTTAGAACGAAAATGTGAGTCATTTTGCATATCCTCCTTATCGGTCAACTCACACAGGTCGAATTGTGTTTGTTGCTGGAGGGCAGCTTGCTCACGAAAATGGGCGACACCAAAATGGTGTTACACTATTTGCGGGAGTCTTGCTGCTAGTCCCAGCTTGACTTCAAGGTGGCATTGGGGGTTAGGCAAAGCTCGCCCCCTGTGTCACCGCAAAGCTCTAGTAGCTGGCGACCAAAAGAGGCTCTAAATGAGCGCGTTGAGGATATGCGATTGCCTTCAAAAAGAGGATTACATTACTTGAGAGGAATACAAACGGTTCGTTTTTGTTCTGCTTAAGGACACTAAACAAACCAGTGTCCGCCAGGGTGCTGGTTTTTGTATTGCCAGCAATTTCCCCATTGACGTTATCCAACCTGGGTGATCAGTACCGAAACTGGGATGTTTCGCCAGCCATTCTTAAAAAACGCAAGGTAATATCCTTTTTGTAATATAATCAACCTATAAAAATGGGATGTTCCGATATGAAACCAGCTTTGATCGTACATGGGGGGGCATGGCGTATCGACGAGTCCGAACATGCCGCTCATCTGAACGGAGTTCGGGCGGCAGCACAGGCAGCCTGGGAAATTTTGCAGCAGGGCGGCATCGCGCTGGATGCGGTGGAAAAGGCCATTATGGTGATGGAAGACGACTCGACTTTTGACGCGGGGAGAGGCAGCGTTCTCACCTGTGTGGGCGAAATCGAAATGGACGCGATGATTATGGATGGCAGTAACCTGCGGGTTGGGTCTGTAGGGGCGATCCAGGGGATTCAGAATCCAATTCGTCTGGCACGTCTGGTAATGGAGGAAACGGAGCACAATTTTCTGGTCGGGTCAGGGGCTCGGCAGTTTGCCCGGATGAAAGGTCTCCGGTTGGCGGCCCAGGCCGAGTTAACCGTCCCACGAGAAGTTGAGCGTTTCCGGCAGTATCAAATCAGCCCGCCCACCCCCACCGTCGAAAGTTTTATGGCCGCCCATTCTGGTGGTACCGTCGGCGCGGTAGCTCTGGACATGGATGGTAATCTGGCAGCAGGAACATCCACCGGGGGAACACCCTATAGTCTGCCGGGGCGTGTAGGCGATTCGCCTCTCGTGGGATGTGGTACATTTGCTGATAACGAAACCGGAGCTGCGTCTGCTACCGGGCATGGTGAGCGGATCATGGAAGTTGTGCTGGCAAAACATGCCACCGATTTAATCCGCTATGGGCATAACGCACAGCAGGCTGCAAAAATGTCTATCGAGTATCTGTACAAGCGGGTAGAAGGATTCGGCGGGCTGATTCTCATCGACAAGGATAGTAATGTGGGTTTTTACCACAATACCCCCCATATGGCAGCCGCCTGGATTGATGACAGTGGTAATCTTCGCACTTATATCCATCCTTGAAGTGTACCGGGGCGCCCTGAAAAAACGCCCCGGTCGATTAGCGCTGATCGGCAAGTGTCCGAATTGCTTTCAGGCCTGTAGGCGCTTGCAGCCATAGGAGCAGCAGCATCAGCATAGCGGATGTTAAACACCACGCACAGGTTGCCCCAATCACAAACGGTTCGAGGAAGGTGAGGTAAATCGAGAAAATCGCGCCGAACAGGGTGAGCCCAAAGGTTGCGAGCTGCCCCCAGAGTGCTAAAGATTCACCAGGTTGCTGTCCCAGATACCATGCCCCCAAAATGGTCAGGTAGCCGATGATTCCCAGTACACCTATAGGGATCAAGCCGAGCAATGTGGCATAATCGCTCTGCTGTACAGTATTGCAGTCGCCAACCGCGCCGCACACTGCATCGTTTTCACCTACTTCCACATAGACCATGTACCCGGCCACCAGTAAACCCACAACCGCCACTGCCGGCAGTAACCTGCTAGGCAGGCCTTTGCTGCGGCTGCTCCAGATGGTGCCGGCGATAATCATCAACGCTCCGGTTATCGCCATTGCCAATAACGTTGGTATTGAAAAATCATCCTGCTCCAGCACGAGTGTTGCCGCAATAATCGTTGTGACCACTGCGACCAGAAGGGTTACCAACCAGCCCGGACGGTTAAGTAGCCAAGCCTGTACCCGGTTTTCAATGACTACCGTGTAAAAATTGACCAGTAGGGCAGCCGTACCGAGAATCAGAAACACCAGCACTGCTACTGCGATACCATTCGCAACCGGGTCATCTTGAAACCGTTCCTGCCAGGAAGACTCTGCCACTTCAGTTTGGATAATGCTTTCCTCAGGTGGCTCCGGAGCAGCTTCTGTCTCGGATTCGGATGGCGCCTCCTGACTTTGAACTGCGGCATTATACGCTTCCTGTAAGCCGGGGATCGCAGGCAGCCCGATTCCGCCGGATGCCAACCCTTTGTCAATCAGGTCAGGAAGCTGATTGGGGATCTCGTATGATCCGACCATCACTGTCGAACCGACAACCATCATAGGCACGCTTCCACATCGCTCGTCGGGAACATTAAGGGCTTCGCACGCCGCCCCAAATAGATCCCGACCAGCCTGCATCGTCACATTCACAAACAGGATCTGTAACTGGACGCCGTATTCCTCCTGGAGCGGCGGCAGGTCATTTTGAATGACCTGATGGCAGTGGGGACAAGTCGGTGAATAAAACAGAACTGCGAAGACTACCGGATCACTTTGTGCGCCAGCAGTCTGGGGTGCCAACAGAAAACCCAGAACCAGAATACTCCATAAGAATCGCATCACATCAACTCCCAAAAAACCTCACTCTTATTGTGATGAGTTTCACAAACTGGTAAAAGTGTCGTTTTTCCTGTTTATCCGTGATGATGTTCTTGTAACCAGCCCAAGACCTGTCGATTGTATTCAGCTTCGTGTTTTTTGAATGCTTCACGGTGATCGCAATCCGGTGCGACCCAGATTTTGAATGGGCCGTTCAAATCGGCGGCGACTTTTTGGACATCGGCCAGGGGGATAAGCCTATCTTTTTCACCGTGAATGAACAGCACCGGGACATGGTTGAGGTGTTTGGCCCACAGGCGCGGACTTACCTGAAACATTCGGGTGTTGGTGCGGATAGAGGCTCCTGTGACAGCCAGCCGTGCGATGAAAGATGAAATTGGCGGCGGAATATGGCGGCTTCGCAGCCAGTAATCCATAACATCCAACAACCGCCAGAATACACCATCCAGGATGAGCACGGAAATTTTGTCAGACAGGGCTGCCCCTATCATTGCGACGGCGGATCCCATACTGAAACCAATGACCGCACTTTTATGGATCCCTTTTTCTTGAGCCAGAAAATCGACTGCTCCGAGCAAATCTTCTTTTTCAAAGACGCCAAAAGTCACGGTTTTACCATCGGAATTACCATGTGCGCGGAAGTTAAACATCAGTACATTGTAGCCTGCGTGATAAAACGGGACGGCTTGTGGCAAATCTCCATCCATGCTGCCGTTTTGCCCATGACAAAAAATAACTGTACCCATGGGCTGTTCAGCCGGAATCCACCAGCCCCGAATCTGTGCTTTATAGCGGCTTGGGAAAGTCACTTCTTCATGCCGCAGACCATAATTGGAGGGTGTATCAGCAGGATCAGGGGGGCGGCGGCGGGTCAGAATTTCGCCAGAAACCAAAATAAACCCGACAAAACTGAGAAACGAAAAAAACGTGCCGCAAATAAACGAGAACATCAGCCCCGGACTTCAATAAGCGAAAACTTGATTTTAACGTCAAAACTGCTGGCGGGGTATGGTAGGTGTGAGAGAAGGGGCGGGGATGGGAGTCTCGGTTGGAGTGGGCGTACTGCCATCCGGTGTGCTGGATGGCTGAGGGGTGTAACTTGGTGTGATTGTCACCGTAGGAAGCGGTGTAAAAGTCTGAGATGGTCGCGGGGTTGGATTGACAGGCCGGACTACACTTTCATGAATATAGGCCAGATCGCGGAATGCACCATTAGGATTGAGGTCAATGACATACCATTCCTGTGCCGTGGGGTACTTGCCATCTGTGTCCGGTTCTGCCCGCCCATAAACACAGACTTTATCCTGATAATACAATAGCAGGCGCCGTTCGCATTGCAGCGAAGGACAATCCCGCACCCGCGCATCAGCGGACCAGATTTCAAACTCCTGACATGGCGGGACAGGGGTACGGGTTGGCCCAAATACCAGCGTGGCGCGGGTAGGTGTGGCGCTAAGCTGTGCCAGCGCTCCGCGAGTAGCCGCCACGCTGGGACTGCCCGCTGCCCGAAACCATTGCAGAGCGCCATTCCACATCAAGTAGCAGCCCAGTACCAGGATCACAGCGGCGACAACAATAAAGCAGGCCGGTGGATTGGCACGCCCATACTTGCTAACCATATAGCGATGTTATACCGGGTTTAATATGAACTGCCAATCCGCTTGCCCTACGGTTGGTCGTTGTTCAGTGTTTTCTGGATGATTTCGGCGTCAATGGGACGGTTCAAGAGGCGTTCAAGGAGCGCATAGCTGTCCCGCAGGTTTTCTTGCAGACGTTTTAAACGGATCAGTGTCCGTACCCGTGTGAGCAGCAGAATAAAACTGAAGGGCTTGGTTAAAAAGTCATCAGCACCCGACTCAAGTCCTTTTTGCTTATCTTCATCTGACTCCAGCGCGGTTACCATCATCACGGGAACAATCCGAGTGGCAGCGTGATTCTTCAACCGCTGGCAAACCTCAAACCCGCTTATATCCGGCAGCATTGCGTCCAGAATGACCAGATCAGGTGGGGTCGCAAACGCCATTTTTAATCCCTCACTGCCGCTCGAAGTGGTAGTGACAGCATATTTTTCGATTTGCAGATGGGCTTCGATGACTTCTCGGTTCATCCAGTCGTCATCGATAACCAGGATATGAGGCGTTTTTTCAACCATGATGCTCTTTTTGTGAAACTTACGAGCATTCATGATACCATTAGCAGGGGTAAAGATAAAGCAGGGGAAACCTGATCATGACGGAACCGGGCAGCAGCAATTTTGTGGGTACGATTGATGAAGTCAAAGCGTTTTTGCAGGCACACAAAGGTAGTTTATTTTATATTGAGATTAATCCCACCGTGACGCCGGATGGGTCACGCCAGTTCAGCATCACAACTTTTCCTGCAAAGGAGGGCCGCCGGATTTTGAATGAACTCCATCCCGAACCCGGTGACCCACGGATGACTCCTGGGGCGAAGAAAGCGCTCCAGGATGCCGGACAGTTATAGGGCTAGCTCTACGGATTTTGCCAGGCTGCGTCTGCAATCAGTCCGGGTTCCCAAACAAGCGTGTCGGGACGGAAGGCGGCCCATGCGAACCAGAAATGGGGATAGCTGAGAATCAACTCCAATTGGGTATCGGCGAGTTCGCCCGCTGTGGCGCGTCCGAAAACATTCCATGTGCTGCCTGTCTGCTCATCTTTGATGACATCTCCCTCGGAAATGAAGGTCAGTTCCAGATCATCGGCTAAGGTTGCACTGTACATAGCGGCTGACCCTGTCTCCATCGTATTCGTAAACAGCGAGACCGCTCCTGGCTGCCAGAAAATTACAACCGGGTCGCCGCCAATCCGATCATTGACCACGCCCGTTGCCGCCAACCATTCAAATGGATAGGCGATTGCCCCTTCCGCGCCAAAATAACCCAGCACGCGCTCTGTCGTGAACAGGCGGTCATCGACTTCACCTCTAAATAAAAAGGCAGTGCCCTCAGCATCATAGCCTGCATACGATACCAAGTCAACACGACTGCCCGTCTGGTTTGCGAGGACTTTGCCGTTGGGGTGTTCGGCTTTAAAGTCTCCCCAACTCACCACGACCGAGGGCACATTGACCAGTTGAGTTCCCGTAAGTTCTCCAACAATCGCTTCTCCGGTGAACTGCTGCCACCAGGATTGGGTTTCGTGATCCCACATGATGAGATCGCTGTTTCGCAGTAAGCCGGAGACCCCGAAATGCAGCACCTGGTCATTGACCTGCCGTTCATACACAATGGATGCATTGCACAGCGGGCAGAAGGTCACCGCAACGGGTACACCGCCAATTTCGGTGTTCACGATCTCATGATTATTGAGCAGCAGAAGTGGGTAAGCACGAACATCTCCATTGATTTCAACTACTATGACCTGCTGTTCATCTGGTAAATACGAATCCGTGTTCGCAAAATCCGTGTATTCGACGTAAAACCTTGGGGGCTGACCACCATTGCGAGGTGCATTCTGGGGGTAGATGTAACCTTCGGGATAATAAGGCGGAATGCCGTCCGGTGGAGGCCCGCCAAAAAGAATTTCATCAGCGGTCACACTGGTCCGCGAAAAATCGGTATCCCAGATGTCAGCGAATTGGTCAAATCCTTCATCCTCCTGCGCGGAAGCAGGGATAAAACCAAAACAGACCAGAATCAGTATCGAGACAAAAAACAGAAACCCTACAGTAAAAAGTCTAGGTGACATATAAAACACCTTCCGATAAACCTCAATCTATCAGAAGGTGTCTGGGGCATCTGTCTTACTGGCGGGCTGCCTCAAATTCTGTGATGTCGATAACGTCAATCGTGAAGGGTAGGGAGGGATCAATCAGGAGACCAACAACGGGCGCAAGCGATACCGGATCGAAGTTTGTCACGTAAATGCGTCCGTCCTGATAGGCCACATCGCTTGGTTCCCGGAAGTTTTCTGCCAGGATCGTGAACGTTCCATTTGTTTCCAGCATGGCGACCTCGCCGCTGTCGTAAATCGTAAAGATTACATTGCCGCTGTTATCCAGCGTCAGGCCGTCCAGCTCATGCTGGCTCTGATGGTAGAGTTCGGTCACTTCACCCGGTTCGCCCTCAGGGGTGATGCTGACGCGGAAAATGGTGCCACTGCTGGAATCCGCTACCAGCAGGGCGTTGTTTGCCTCATCATAGGCTAACCCGGTAGGCCGGGCATCATCCGTACCTTGTTCGGGAACTTCCCACCATGTTTGTCCCTGTCCGTCGGGGGTGTAAACCCGTACCTCGCTTAACTGAGTATCGGTTGCATAAAGCAGCCCATCCGGTGTAAAGACCAGGCTGTTCAGAATTTCATCATCGGTCACTTTGCCGAAATCGCTGATCGTTCCGTCCGGGGCGATCTTTTTCAATTTTGAAGTGCTTTTTCGCGGGTCACAGTCCACTCGATCAACCACATATAGGGAACCATCCGGACTGAAGGCCATGCCAGAAACCGCCCCGATGCCGCTGTCCTTTTTGATGAAAATTTCGAGTTCGCCGTCCGGGGTAATGCGCCAGAGTTCACCAGTGCAAAAGCTGCCAGCGTAAATATTGCCATCTGGGCCAATGGTGAGTGATTCGGGATAGGCCTTGTCATCTTCCAGTTCAACCAGGGTGTCTACTTTGACTCCCAGGATGTTTGTTTTGGGCTCGCGGCGCTCCCCTTGAAGCGAATTGATGACCAGATAAGCCGAAAGGCCGCAGATTGCCACGATGCTGACGACAAATAGACCTATCACTCCCAGATTAAAACGGCGCATTTGACGGTTATGTTTTGTTTGAAAACCTGCCATTTTCCTGTTTCCATACCAACAAAAAAGGGGCATTTGCCCCTTAGGTGGCGGAGAAGGTGGGATTCGAACCCACGACGGGAGTTACCCGTACTCGCTCTCCAAGCGAGCGCATTAGGCCGGGCTATGCTACTTCTCCATTTTGAGGGTCAATATAATGATTAGCCGTTTTGTTGTCAAGGGACAAAAGAGGCCGCGGGTGTCTTTTGTCCCCTGGTGCTTGACGCCTTCGCAGGTCACTGTTATACTCCGCAAATGATACATTGTATCGTTTATAAAAGGAGAATGCAGGTTATGAAACGCTTGTTTGGCGCTTTCGGTTTATTCGTACTGCTGGCGGCGGGATTTGCGCCCACCCACGCTCAGGATGAACCCTTAAAAATTGTTGCCAGTTTTTCGATTCTGGCGGATGTGGTCAAAAACATAGCCGGGGATTCTGCTGAAGTTGTTTCATTGATTCCCCCGGACGCAGATCCGCACGCATTTCAACCCGCACCGCAGGATGTCGCGCTGCTTGCCGAAGCCGATGTTATCTTCATCAACGGGGCAAACCTGGAAGAGGGGCTTCTTGAAGTGATCGAAAACGCAGGCGAGAAGATGAACCTAGTGGTGGTTTCTCAATGCGTACCAATTCTTCCGGGCGTGCAGGATCATACTGACGGAGAAGCCCACAACGAAGTAGACATGAGTGAAATCGCCGTGCTATGCGAAAAACATCATGAAGAAATAGGTGAAGCAGAGACACCTAATATGCTCTATGCCCTGGACTGCGGGCATGAAGAAGAATCCGATGATCACGGCGTATGTGACCCGCATGTCTGGACTGACCCGCAGAATGTGATTCTCTGGACGTTGTTCATCCGGGATGCTTTGATTCAGCTTGATCCTGGGAACGCAGACACCTATACCGCCAATGCCGCCGTCTATATCCAGCAGCTTGATGCCCTGGTCAAGGATGAAATACTGCCCGCCCTGGCTGCAATTCCGGAAGAAAACCGCGTTCTGGTGACGAATCATGAATCAATGGGCTATTTTGCGGCGGCGTATGGATTTGAAATAGCTGGAAGTGTTATTCCCAGCAGCAGTACCCTTGCCGAACCCAGCGCGGGTGATATTGCCAGGCTGATTGATGTTATTGAGGCAAATGACATCAAGGCGATTTTTGCGGAGGTGAATGTAAATGCCGACTTAGTCCAGCAGGTGTCGGACGAGAGTGGGGCGGAATTCTATGTGCTGTATCATACATTGAGTAATACCGATGGCCCTGCAAGTACATATCTGGAGATGATGCGTTACAACGTGCAGACTATCGTTACCGCACTGAGCAAGTAAGTCATCCCGCACTCACCCGGTTGAAAATCACATCGACATCAATGGGAACTGCCCGTGACAGCGTGGTGTAAAGCGGGCAGCGTTTTTTATAGGTATCCACCATCAGTTCTGCCTGAGCGTCGGTTAAACCGTCTACGAGAATACGAATCCTCACGCTTTTGAAACCAGGATCAATTGGTTCACCCACCACGCCGCGTGGGTCATAGTCCCCCGTAGCGTTGACCGCAATGGCGCTGGCGGGCGAACGCAACTGCTGGGCGATTTTTTCGCAGATGAACAGGGCCTGGCTGGCAAGCGAGACCAGAAACAGGTCAATTGGGTTGACTTCCTCGTTCGGGCCACCCATCACCAGCGGAGCATCGACCACAAAATGACGTGATTTGGCGGTGACAATGGTGCGCCCGTGCTGCCCTAATGCCCGCGCGGTGACTGATGTGGTGGCTAACTTTGTGACCATAGTGTTTGTTCCTAAAGCGTCATGAGAAACGCTATTAAATCGGACACATCCTGTGATGAAAGGTGTTTCGCATAATCAGAGTACATAGCATTGTTAAAGCCATTGACGACATACGCCCCCGGACGAAGAATGCTGACGGACAGGTATTCTTCTGCACTTAGATCCGGCACACGATCTTCAGCGCGGTCAGAAATACCGCCCAGATTCGGCGCAACCGTAAAACGAGAAGGTTTTGGCTCGACCGCGTGACAGGAAGTACACGGTGGTGCACCATCCACCCCATTTGTAAAAATTTCTGCCCCGCGTTCCGGGTTGCCGCTCATCATCGCAACTGGTGTTGGCTCATCAGTCTTTTGAGCTGACGGGTCTTTTTTCTCGCCGCCGGAGCAGGCTGCCAGCAGCACCATAACAAGAAGCATCAAACTGATCTTGGGCATGGCTTTTTTCTCCTCTCCTTCACAATATCCTTATTGAAGAGGAAAACCGGTTGGGCTTCACCAAGCTGAAGGCGGAATTGTTATTCAGGCTTGGGGTGTGGGCAGAGCTAAGTCGAAAGTCGGAGGGAGAATACGAAACACTATCAGAATGGTTGCATTACCCGCGTACTGGATTCATAGTCATGGTGCGGGTTTTGTAATCTGCCGGAATGCTGACAAAAATCCGTGTTCCCTGACCAGGGGAACTTTCTACTTCAATAGTGCCATTCATTCGCAGTGTACGTTCGCGCATGGATTGCAGACCAAGATGACCGGGAAAGGAGTCTAGCATTTCAAAACCGATGCCGTTGTCGGAGACTTGCAGCGTAATCGCTGTGTCTGTCCGTTTAATGGTTAAATTCACCTCGCTGGCCTGGGCATGTTTGATGGTATTGTGGAGTGCTTCGCGGGCAATCCGGTACAGCGATTCCTTCATGTCCAGGGGAATATCTGGCTCATTGCACAGATCGACATTGACTTTCAGCCCATGCCGTACCTGTAACGCAGCAGCCTGCTTGGAAAGCGCCGTGATCAGCCCTTCATTTTCCAGTGATTCGGGGCGCAGTTCAAAAATAAGTGCCCGCATTTCTGTCAGACCCCCTTCCGCCAGTGCCAAGACGTAATCCAGCGGCTCATGCAGTCGTGCCGGATTGCGATCCAGGAGCGCACGGGCGGTGCGTGCGCCCAGCGCAATGCCGTAAAGCGCCTGCGACACCGAATCGTGCAGTTCACGGGCCAATCGGTTGCGTTCTTCCAGCACCGCGAGTTCTTGAGCCTGGGTATAAAGACGGGCGTTCTCGATAGCAACAGCGGTCAGATCGGCTAAAATCCCCATAACCCAGATGTCGGATTCAGAGAAATAGCCGACTTCACTGGACTGCACATCCAGTACGCCTATAAATTTATCTCCCACAATCATGGGTACAGCCACTTCTGAACGAGCATTGGGCAGCGTAGGGGTCAGTTCAAATTCTGAAGAGCTGGTATCATTGATGAACATCCCCCGGCGTGAACAGGCGGCTTGAGCGACAAGCGAAGTTTTGCAGTTCACCTCCACGTGCAGCGGTTTGTTATTTTGGATGCCTGTCGCCTGTACCAATTCATCGCCTGTCTCATCCACAAGGTAAATAAAGATATGGTAACGCTCGAAGTTAACGCGGCCTAGCAGCACGACGGTATCCAGGAGTTCTTGAACATCCAGCAGTTGGGAAGCCGCCGCGCTGACTTTGGCAACGGTTTCCAACTCATGTGCCCGCTGCTGTTCAATGAGATAGGCCCGCCGGGTGGCTACAATGGCTGAGGCGGTGGGTTGAATCGCTTTGAACAAAGTCCGCATTTCCGCGTTAAACGTCTGCGGCTCTGTCCAGATAAAGCTCAGCATACCATGCCACTGGTCACGTGCTTTCAATGGGATGTCAATGATTGCGGGGGCTTCTTCTGCTTGTGGCAGCGTGCGTGCCTGGATAACCTCAGCACGTGAGTCGGTGAACACATTTTCCACAAATACCAGCTCATCCGGATTCTGGTGCGCCATATGCAAAAAGGGCAGCTCATCAATCCGGTAGATACGTTTTGGCAGGGATTCCAGAGGAACAAACTCATCAGCGGAGCGTATGGCGACCACCTCAACCTCCGTCGCATTGTGATTTTGCCCTCTGGCATAACTCAGGCTTGAGAATTTTGCGCCGTAACGTTCCGCCAGTGTCGAGACCGCCGCCAGGATGTCACGCTCATCCCGTGCCTGAGACAGTGCGGCATTAACCTGGGCCAGCGCTTCGGCCTGCTGACGTGAAGCCTCGGTTTCAGCCTGTAAACGGATGCGCTCAAATGCCGCCACCACCAATTCTCCGATACCTGCTGTCAGGCGGATGTCCTGTGCGGTATATTTGCGGGTGCGGCTGCTGTGAAAGGTCAGCCCACCCACCCAGCGATTGTTAATCCACAGGGTGGTACCAATGAGTGCCCGCGTTTTAATCGATTCCCAGTTTTTTGCGGTGACCGGATCAACACGCGGGTCAGTCCAGATGTCTTCAATGACCCATATTTCATCGCGCGGCATGATTTCTGCAATCGGGAAAGCCGCTTTGGGGTAACGCTGCCCAGCAAAGGGCAGATGGGTGCCGTCCCCACGAGTAATGGCAGCGACTTCCAGATAGGTCGCTTTATCATAATCATAATTTTCCCAGATGTTCAGGATGACCGCCTGCGCCGCAGGGTCAATGCTTGCAACCGCCTGCACAATCTCCTCAAAAGACCTGGCCACGTTGATTTTTTTGCTCATGCGGTAGAGAAATTCGCTTTCCTGACGGGCTTCTTCTTCCGCCAGATAAGCCCGGCGGCTGGCAACAATCGAGGAGATGGGCTGAATGAGTTCCGTGTAAATATATTTTTCTTCCTCAGAAAAAACATGTGACTCATCCCAGTAAATGGTCAGAATGCCTTTGTAACCACGCCCACTGTACAGCGGCAGGAGCGCCAGCGCGCGGGCAGCGGCGTTTTCCTGTACCAGATGACGATTTTCCTGTGAGAGGCGGCTGTCGGTGGTCACATTTTCGATGAATAACACCCGGTTTGGCTGATGAATCCACCACTGGCGGATGCTTTCATCACGCAGCATAACGGTAGAATGCTGTTCTTTCTCAAAAATATGTGCTTTGCCATCTTTGTAAATCGCAACGCTGCGAGAATCTCCTGTTTCGGTAGCTTCGTCGTAATCCACATAGGATAAGATCATGCCATAGACATGGTGCTGGTTGGTATATAACGCGACAGCCTCAAGGATTTCTACCTCATTGGTGGCCTGCGACAGGGCGGTATTGACTCGCAGCAGATATTCCGCGCGTGCGGCACGCTCACGATTTTCTTCAAGCAGACGCATGGAATCAATAACGGGCGCGATCTGCTGGATGAGCGACTGGTAAACTCGGGTGTCCTGTTCGGTGAATTGATAGGGTCTGCTCCAGTTGAACACCAGCAGTCCAACCCAGCGGCCACGATTCTTGAGCGGTAGAAAGGCCGAACTCACAATGCGATATGCGGAAGATTCCTCGTGAGTAGCATACCCCATCATGTCTGGCGAAAGAGAAATAAGAAAAGGACTGTCCGGGCTGTTTTCCCAGAAATCGGCGGCATAATCCACCGTGGGAAAACGAGCGCCGATGCCCATTGGCACCGCATTATCGGCTGTCCATTCGGCAATAAGTTCTGCCCATTCAACTTTGCTCGATGAATCCGTAAAAAGGTAGGCCAGCAAACCTGCTGACGCGCCGTTTTCCCGTGCATAGCTGCTGGCGGCTTCCAGAAGTTCCGCCGGGGTTGCCGCACGAGTCAGTTGATTTGAGGCTTCATACAGGAGGTCGATTTCGTTTTTGGCGTTTTCCAGCTCAACCGCACGTTTTTGTACCTGCTCAAACAAGCGCACTGAGTCGATAACTGGAGCAGCCTGCTGAAGTAATGATTGGAAGATTCGCTCATCGCGTTCGCCAAAAGTATAGGGATTACCCCAGTGGAAAATCATCAGGCCAACCCAGCGCCCCTGATTGCTGAGAGGGAGAAAAACCGCGCTGCCAATTTGATGCCCTGCTGTAATTTCTCGCAATAGGCCATTATAAAAAGGGGAATTGGCGGGTTCCTCGATAAATACTGGCTGATCGGGGTGCTGCATCCAGAATCGGTTATCATGCTTTGTGACCGGGAAAACAGTCCCGATGCCCCAGGGAACAGCATCGTCTTGTGCCCACTCTGCGACCAATTCACCCGATAATACTTCGCCCGCCGAATCCAGATGAATGTAGATCAGCAGCGCTGCATTCGCATTTCGTTCCTGGGGGTATTCGCTGGCAGCTTCCAGGAGCTCCGCCGGAGTTGCCGCACGAGTCAGACGGCTGGATGCCCGATACAGGATGTCAATCTCGTTTTTGGCGGTTTCTACCTCCATTGCGCGGCGTTGCGCCTGCTCAAAGAGCTGGACAGAGTCGATTGCCGCCGCCGCCTGCTGCTGAAGTGATTTGTAGATGCGATGATCTCGTTCGGTAAACTGGTAGGGTTTACTCCAATTAAAAACAACAATGCCAACCCAGCGTCCCTGATTGTTCAAGGGCAAAAAGGCGGAACTGGCGATGTGATAAATCATCGCATTTTTCCGCATGTTTTCATTATAGTGCTCCGAATGAAGCGAGTCAGAGATCAGTATCGGTTGGTCAGGGGACTTTTCCCAGAAGCTGGTCACATAATCAGAAACTGGGAATCGATTGCCGACTCCCCAGGGAAGGCTTAACCCAGTTGTCCACTCGGCGGCTAACTTGGCCCACTCAAACTGACCGGAGGCATCCACATACAGAAAAGCCAGCAGTCCGGCGGTTGCACCATGTTCACGTGCATAATCACTGACGGCTTCCAGCAGGTCAGGTGGGGTGAGTGCCCGCGTGAGTTTGTTGGATGCTGCATACAGAATATCAATTTCATTTTTTGCGATTTCTAATTCAAAAGCGCGTTTTTGCGTTTGCTCAAACAGGCGTACCGAATCAATGACGGGTGCCGCCTGCTGTTGAAGGGCGGTAAAAATCCGCAAATCACGCTCATCAAACAGATATGGGTCGCTCCAGCCAAACATCAGAACACCCATCCAGCGCCCCTTGTTGTTTAATGGCAAAACTGCTACGGCAATGATCTGATGGTGAACAAAAAAATCACGGGTTTGCGGGTCTATTCGATTATCGGACAGGGTGTCATAAATCAGGGTTGGGCGTCCTGGCTGTGCCAGCCAGACCTTTGTAAAATCCAGGGTGGCTGTCTGGTAACGTGACCCGATCCCCAGAGGAACACCCTGCCCGACATACCACTCTGCAACGACTTCCAGTTCCATCGAGTCCATATGAAACAAAACGCCCGTGCTGGCACCGTTGCTGCGGGCGTAGTCGCTGGCGGCCTCCAATTGTTCGACGGGGGTGGACGCCTGGGTCAGCTTATTGGAGGCGGTATACAGGATGTCAATTTCGTCCTTGAATAAACCTGCCATAAACTCACTCGCTTAAGCTCTCGACCAGTCCTATCCGAACGGCATACAGTGCCGCCTGCGTTCGGCTGGACACATTCAGTTTACTCAGGATGTTGCTGACGTGCGTTTTAACGGTTTTTTCGCCAATCGTCAAAATCTGGGCGATTTCTTTGTTGGCCTTGCCTTTTGCCAGCAAACGTAGTACCTCCGTTTCCCGTTCAGTGAGGGCTTCGGGGCTGTCCGGGGTTCGGACTTCACGCATCAGGCGCTCGGCTGCTTTGGGAGAAAGCTGCACCTGTCCCATCGCTGCTGCTTTGATAGCGCGAGTCAGTTCATCAGATTCCGTGTCTTTCAGCAGATAGCCTATGGCGCCCGCCCGAATCGCGCCGATCACAGCATTATCTTCAAGCACGCTGGTCAGCGCGATAACTTCCGTATCTGGCAATTCTTTACGAATGATCCCGATGGCGGTTACGCCATCCATTTCGGGCATCAGCAAATCCATCAGTACGACATCGGGCTGCAATTGACGGGCAAGCTGTACCGCTTGATTCCCGTTCATCGCCTCACCCACGATCTCAAAATCATCATCCAGCGACAGGAACATCCGTAAGCCCTGACGCACCACGGCATGGTCATCTGCAAGTAAGAGACGGATTGGCATAGAAACGCGCTTTCCTTAAGTGTATGTGGATTTTTAAGATAGTACTATAACATCCTTTCAAAAAAGCAGAAGAAATATCCGACTAAAGTAGGAGTCTTGCGCGACAGGGGAACTTGTTTTTACAATCAGCACCATTGAGGTGAATCAGGAAAACACCATGACCGAGAGTGTTGAAGAACGCCAGCTAGTCCCTTCAAGCGGCAGTGTAGAGCAGTCAGAAGACAAGCCGTACCGTCAGGCGGCACGGGGGAGAATCGTGACCTTTCCCTTTGCCCTGGGACTGATTGCGCTGGGAGTACTGCTCCTGCTGGCACCGGAAATCGAAGGGTTTGACGTGACCCTGCCGATTGCCCTGTTGATTATTGTGGCGGCCTTTGTGCTGACTAATCTGTTCCGATTTTTCGCTTCTGGACGGCGGGAGCGTGGGTTATATTTTCTGGCGCTGGTGCTGATTTCTTTTGGGGTGGTATTGGCAGTTATTGTGAATATTCAGGATGCTGACCCGGCAGAATGGTGGCCGCTGGTGTTGGTTGGCATCTCATTATCCTTTTTTGCCACCTATGCGTTTGAACGCCAGCATGAAATTGGTCTGGTGGGGGTAGGACTGCTGGTGATGATTGCGGCGGTGGTGGCGCTGCTGGTTACTTCCGATGTCATTCCGCAGGAAGTCATCGACACTGTGAAAGATTACTGGCCGCTCCTGGTGGCCTTTATGGGGGTGACGCTGATTCCACTGGCGTTCCGGCGGGGATAAAACGGTGCGGATTGCGATTGATGCCAGCCGTACAACGGTTCATCAGCGTACAGGAACAGAAAATTACGCGCTTCAATTGATTCGTCGCCTCCTGGCTTTAGACACTTCCCATGAATTTCACCTGTATTTCCGTGACGAGCCGCCAGATCACTTATTCCCTACAAAAAATTACACCCCCCATGTGATACCGTTTTTACGTGCGTGGACACATGTCCGTTTTGCCAGCGAGGTGTGGCGCATTCGCCCGGATGTGACTTTTGTGCCTGCCCACACCTTGCCTGCGGCCTTCCCCGGTAAAGCGGTCGTTACTGTGCATGATCTGGGCTATTTGTATTTCCCGCAGGCCCATCCACGCCGCGAATATCACTATCTGGATTTAACGACTCGGCACAGCGCTCACCGTGCCAGTATTGTGCTGACCGATTCAATCGCCACGCAGCAGGATTTAGTCTATTTTTATGATGTTCTGCCGGAAAAAACCCGCGTGGTGTATCCTGGGATTGATGAAAATCTTGCTCCTGTGCGCCAAAAATCAGGGGTGGAGGCGATGCGACGAAAATATCGCTTGCCGGAAAACTACCTGCTGTTTATCGGGACGCTGCAACCCCGTAAAAATATCGAACGTCTGGTGAATGCTTTTAGCAAATGGCAGGAGAACTCGCGGCGGCAGGATGTCCTATTGGCACTGGCTGGCAAACCTGGCTGGTTATATGAACCTGCCTGGGCGGAGGGGAAAAAAAACGTCCGCCTGCTGGGTTATATCGATGATGCAGATATTGCCGCCCTCTATTCCGGCGCGTTAGGGTTAGTATTCCCGTCGTTGTACGAGGGCTTCGGGTTTCCTGTGCTGGAAGCAATGTGCTGTGAGACCCCCGTATTATGTTCCAGCACCTCGTCCCTACCGGAACTGGCTGGTGATGCGGCGATTCTGGTCAATCCTGAAAGTGTGACAGCGATTGAAAACGGCATCCGACAGTTGGTAGAAGACCCCATCACCCGCCAGAGTCTCATTGAGCGTGGGCGTGACCAGGTGAAGGCATTTACCTGGCAGAAGGCGGCTGAGGCTGCTCTTGCCGCACTGGAGGAAGCATGACGCGCCCCCGCATCCTGGGTGTTCCAGTTGATCCTGTCACATTTGAGGAGATGCTGCAAAAAATCGGGGAATGGGCTGCGAGCACGGGGCTGCATCAGATTTGTACCGTAAATCCAGAATTTGTCATCGTAGCGCAAAATGACCCTGTTTTCTATGAAGTATTACAGCACGCGGATTTGTGTGTGCCGGATGGCTGGGGCGTGGTATGGGCGCTGCGAATGCGGGGGATTCATGTGCCAGAACGGGTGACAGGTTCGGATGGGGTGCCGATGATCGCTGAACGTGCTGCGGGTAAAGGATGGCGGTTATTTCTGCTTGGCGCGGGGCCAGGCGTTGCTAAACAGGCCGCGCAGTTCCTGCATGACCAATATCCCCTGCTGAAAATTGTCGGCACCTACGAAGGCAGCCCGCGCCCCGAAGAAGCCGAAAAAATTATCCAGCTTGTCAACACCGCCCAACCGGATATTTTGCTGGTGGCTTATGGCGCCCCAAAGCAGGACATCTGGATTTATCAGCACAAAGGGGAACTCCAGGTCAAAGTAGCCATGGGCATTGGCGGCACCCTGGATTTTATTACAGGGGCTGTTCCGCGTGCGCCCCGATTTTTCCGCCGCACAGGGTTAGAATGGCTGTACCGCCTGTATTTGCAGCCGTCGCGCTGGCGGCGGATGTTACGCCTGCCATTGTTCGCATTCTATGCGCTGTGGTATGGTGAGAATCTAACCAGAAAGAAACGCGATGGCGCTCACGATTGATATTTCCGCCGGGGTCAACATTCAGGCTGGATTAGGACGTTATGCGCGTTCTCTCGTTAAAGCGATGCTTCCCTATGAACAGCCGCAGCTTTTTTACAACCGCATTCCTGGACGCACTCAGCTCATTCCTGAATTCAGCCATCTGACCACATACAACGTCGAGATGGGATATAAGCGCTGGCGAATGGCGATCTGGCTCGGACAAATAGGGCATATTCCGTTTAACCGCTACGTGCCGGATACGACGATTTTCCACGCGACGGAACACCTTTTGATGCCTCTGCGTGATGTCAAAACCGTGCTGACGGTGCATGACCTGATTTTTCGGTTGTTTCCGGAACATCACAAGCGGCTGAATTACTGGTTTCTGAATGCTGCTATGCCCCTCTTTGTTAAACGTGCGGACGCGATTATCGCTATCTCTGAATCCACCAAAGACGACCTTGTGGCCTATTACGGTACCCCGCCAGAAAAAATTACGGTGGTGTATGAGGCGGCCGAACCTCACTTTCAGCCGCAGCCCAGCGCCGCCATAGACACTGTCAAAAGACGCTATCATCTGCCGGATGATTACGTGCTGGTGGTGGGCACCATTGAGCCGCGCAAAAATTACACGCGGTTGGTTGAAGCGCTCATCGAGGTACGGAAAAAATATCCTCGTTTGCATCTGGTCGTGGTGGGCAGTAAAGGCTGGCTGTATGAGCCGTTTTTCAAACGACTGGAGGAGTTGGACGCCTTTGAATGGGTGATTTTCCCCGGCTTTGTCCCTGACGCCGATTTACCTGCGGTGTACGCAGGGGCAAAACTGGCGGCGATGCCATCGGTCTATGAAGGATTCGGTCTGCCTATTCTAGAGGCCATGGCCTGCGGCACTGCCGTTGTATGCAGCGGTGAAACCGCTAGTCTGGCAGAACTTGGCGGTGAAACTGCTGCTTATTTTGATCCCTATGATGTTGAGCATATGGCGGCGGTGCTGTTGGATGTGCTGGATCAGGATGATAGGCGACGTGAAATGGCGCTGTCAGGGCCAGCCCGCGCGGCGGAATTCTCCTGGGATCGTGCCGCCCGTGAAACCCTGGCGATCTATGAGACCCTGCTTAATCGTTAGGATTGTTTAGATAATACTCATCTCTGGGGAATAAATCCGTGTTCAGGTCGCTGTTATCGCGCGGCGTGTCCGGGGTCCAGATTTTAGGCTCTAGCTCAATGTACTGGACAAAATCGTCGGCATCCACCCCAGCGGCAGCCAGATAGGCTTGCACTTCCGGGGACTGGATTTTCTCCAACAGGGCGTCCGGGTTATATGGAATGGGCTCGTTGCTGCCCAGCAAAACCAGATCCCCCACGTTTATTACATATGGAAAAACGCTGACAAAGGTTCGTTCTACACGAGGAGTTGCCATCCACTGCGACATGATACCGCCTTCCCGCAATTTGGAACGCGCCATCTCAAAAAAATCTTTGGAATAGAGCAGTCCACTGTGTGAAGCATACGGCAGAATGGCATCCGCTTCGATAATATCAAATTCACGGTCACTCAGGGCAAGTTCACGCCGCCCGTCCCCAATCACTATCTCATAACGCGGATCGGTAAGCAGGGAAGTGATAACGGGAGTGCTGTTTTTTTCGTTGTATGCTTCCAGAACATCAAGTTCAGCGCCAATGATTTCAACCGCCACAATACGGTCGATTTCAGGATTCACCCCCACGCTGTAAGGCGTTCCGGTCGAGCCAATCCCGATGACCATGACATTTTCAGGATCGGGATGTATTAAGGCCGGCAGACTGCCCAAGAAGCTGTGAACCTGACCAATCGGGATGCCACCCTGGAAGGTACCGTTAGCGTAAATTCCCACGCCGTAACTGATGTCGCGCATTGCTGCAACGCCTGTCGAGTCTTCGGCCACAATAAAAAGTTCATCCGAGTTGGTGCTGTGCAGCCGCGACCACAAGGTGGTACCGGACGGAAATAAAAAAATAACGCCCAACAGTCCGGTGGCTAAAAATCCTGTTGCATAGCGTCGCCTGCTGGGGTTTTCAGCCAGCAGCACCAGTACAAAAATCAGCCCTAAGATTGCGATCAACCGCAGCGACCCGGCGGTTCCCAAAAAATGCAGCAAAATTGTCCCTGTGACAATTCCGCCCAGTGAATTGCCGAGGATATTAGCGACATCGACCAATCCGACACGCTGTCCAACGATGTGGGTATCTGTTTGCACTGCTTTTTGAACAATGGGGAAGTAAAAGCCAATCATGAACGCTGGTGGCAGCATGATGACGGTCGGAATCACCAGATAGACAAACCAGGTCAGTAAATTGTCCTCAAGAACAAGTTCGATCCTGCTGCTGGCATCTCTCAGGTAAATTTCAAGAGGGTAGTGATTCGCCAGAATTGTGACGACCCCGATTGAAATCACCGAATACAGAGCGACCAAACCCTGAATCCAGAGAAAAACCCGGCGAGGATTCTGAATACGATGGACAAAATACGCCCCGACCAAACTGCCCAGGGCGTCCCCAACCAGGAAAAAGAACAGCAGGTGAGCAAAGGTATACGCATTGGAGTGCAGCGTGACATCCAGAATGCGAAACCAGAGGATTTCCAGAGAAATCACGATGAAGCCGGAGACAAAGACCAGAAAACACCAGCCCCATACCACACCTGGCACATGCCAGGGGTTGAAGTGGAGGTCTGCGCCAGTACGACGCTGGTCATCTCCGGGAAACTGCCCTGCGATTGCCAGTGCCACCAGCCCGACGAGCAGACTCAACGCCGCGCCAATATATACAGTTCCGTCGTAGCCAAATGAACCGATAAGCACCCAACCGGAAAGTACGGTGCCAACACCCGCCCCCAGCGTGTTGATACCGTAAAACCGGGTAATCAGCTTTGCGGCGTTTTCGACACTGCGGACGACTGCCTTGGAAAGCAGTGGGAGTGAAAGTCCCATTAATGCAGTTGGCAGGAGCAGGCTGATGAATACAATGACCAGCAGCACTACAGGCGAACGCGCCAGGGTGTTCAGCTCAAGGAAAAGCAGATCATAGTACAGGAAACGGCTCAATATGGCGTAAATGGCGATTCCCAGGTTGCACAGACCATAGACCTGTACGGCGCGGCGGCTGGTTAAGCGATCAGCATAAGTGGTTCCCAGCAGACTCCCGACCCCCAACCCGGCGAGATAAGCGCTGGTCAGGATGGTGACAGATCGCACATCCGAGCCGGAAAACAATCCTAACATCCGCTGCCAGACAACCTGATAGAGCAGAGCGCTGAACCCGGAAATAAAAAATGCGCTGACCAGCACATTTACTACGCCACGCCGAATCGAATCCATAAAACACGGGTTTCCTAATTTCGCTGGGCTGGTATCATACACGGTCATGTTGAAAACACAATCCAGAATTGAGAGGTTTTGTTAAAGGGACTTGTCAAAGACGACCAGTGAATTTATGCTTTAAAAATGGACAGTGAAACTTCTGTGATGGTAATGTTCTTAAGGGGCAGTTCAACCGCCCGTCAATACCCCCTGCCTGTCTACATTATTATTAGCTAATTCAAACGCTCTGGGTCATTTTGCAGGGCGTTTTTGTTGTTAGGAGTAACAATGGGTTTTAGTGTGCGTCAAGCCAATGGAAATGATCTGGATGAGCTGCTGAGGTTATGGAAGGAACGCAGCGAAGTCTATATCAAAGACCCGCGCATCAAACTGTCTGCGGATACCTGGCGCGGGGCCGTGTTGGGTTGGCTGCTGCGTGAGGATGTGCGGGTGCTTGTGGCTGACCGAGAGGATCAGTTGATTGGCTATATTATTGGCTGGGTGCGGCAAAATTTGCCTGGTATAACCCCCACTCACTACGGATTGGTGAGCGAACTCAGCGTAGACGGACACTGCAAACAGGGCGGCGTTGGGACGGCGCTGCTGGCCGCACTAAAAACCTGGTTCAAATGCCAGAATTTGACCTACATTGAAGTTCGCGTGCCGCACTTACAGGCGATAGAACAGGCCTTCTGGCGGGCCAGCGGTGCGTCGGATTATTATGACCATATGTGGTACAGGTTAGAGTGACGTGTTACGTGAACTGGAACGCTGGCTAGGCAGGCGGAGTTTTCATCTGCTGATCGGTCTGCTGATTGCGACCGGGCTTGCCAGCCTGATCTTACAAATCGCTGCTCCCAATGAGTCGTGGTCGCTGAGCTTGCAGACCGCGCTGGTGCTCATTTTTGTGGGCGGTGTGGTTTACATCGTGGGCCGTCGAATGTCGCCCGAAACACGCCGCCGAATGCTCATTGTGACCCTGCCCGCGATGGGTGCGGTAGGGCTGGGGCTGATTGTCCCAAGCCTGCTGCGGTTGTTTCTGGGGGCGGCGCTGGGCTGGCTGCTCACCGCACAGATTCTGATGCGGAATACCGAGAAGCGTGAATACAAACTGGCGATTCGGGCGATGCGGCAAAAAGACTATGAAAAGGCGATAGAGATGATGAGTCATCTCATCAAGCAGGAGCCCGAAGTCCCGGAACATTATCAGTTTCGCGCCCAGCTTTACCGCCTGAACAGAGAATTAAAACGTGCCAGACGCGATTATGAAAAAATCGTTGCCCTCTCACCAGAAACAGGCGTGGGTCAAAACGGATTGGCCGAACTGTATCTGCAAATGGGTGATTTAGCGGCTGCCCGTGAATGGGGACAAAAAGCCTACGAACGTGTACCGGAAGATTGGGTTGCCCTCTATAACCTGGGGATGGTGGCGGAACGCCAGCATGACGATTCCGCCGCAATCGATTTTCTAAGGCGTGCCCTGGAAATGACCCTACCGGATGGCCGCTACCGTTTGCTGACCAAACTCTGGCTGGCGCGGGCCTATTTTCGGCAGGGGAGTGATGAACAGGCCGAGGATACCCTGCGCGAGTTAAAGAAGGAAAAAGCCGGACTTCACGACTGGAAAATCATCATGGAAAGCGATGAAGCCGCTGCGACGATCCGGGAACTTCTGGCGGCGGATGTTGAACAGGCGGAAGCCCTTATCAATGGAAAAGCGTTAAGCGATGTCTTTGCTGCTGCGTGATCGACGGGTGCTGCTTGCTGCGGGAATCAGCCTGCTGGAATGGCTGTTCGTGGCAGGGGCTGCTGTATTTGGCAGCGCCGACCAATTCCCGATGGTGCTGGCGGTGGTGATTGTCGCCAGTGCGGTGCAGTTTTATGCGCTGTTTTATCGTCGTCGCAGCCCATTGGCAAAAGCGCAGCAGCTATTCCGCGAAGGGCGTTTCCAGGAAGCTGTTGACGAACTGCAATCCCATTTAAGTGATGGTGATGTGCAGGCACTTACCCTGCTTGGAAACACCTACCGTCAAATGGGACAGCTCGTAGACAGCGAAAAGACACTGCGGGAGGCGGTTCTGCTGCAACCCGATAACCCATTCCCCTTGTATGGGCTGGGTCGAACCCTGTTGGTGCAGGGAAAATTTGCGGAGGCCGCCAACTGGATACAAAAAGCTCTAGACGGCGGCGGGCAGAAGGTTTTACGGGCGGAACTGGCACTCGCCCACTATCTTAATAAGGATGCAGAACAAGCAGGCCAGGCCGCCGAAAAAGCGGCGCGTCTGCTGCAAATGGAAGCCTATCGGGTTTTGATGGTGAACTATATTTTGCATCAGACCCGGAACAATTCTAAGGCGGTAAATATGATGGCGCGGGTCGCTGATGCGCTCCCCTACTGGCACGCCGAAGCCGAGCGTTTTGCAGCTACACCGTATGGGACGATACTAATGGGGGAAGTAAATCATCTTAAGAGCCTTTTACCAAAGGAGTAACAAAAACATGCGGCGGTTAAGCTGGAACGTTCGTGTTGTTCTGGGGCTGATTATTCTAGTTATCATTGCGGCTGTCGTGTTTGTTATCTATTATAATGTGACGCGCACGCGGCTGGATAAACCAATGGAAGTCAATAAGTATCCAGATGCACAGCTCGTCTTTGAAGAGAAACTGCTCGATGGGAGTGACCGCCTGTATTACGAGATCGACTCCGATGATGTAGGCGGAGTTGATGGGCTGGCACAGAGAGTTGAAAGATTTTACCGGGATGAGGAATATACCTGCCGTGCTTTGTACGATAACAGCGTGTATGTGTACTCAACGTGTTTGCTGGAAAAAACAAATTTCCTGGGTTTTGACCGTTTTAATCGGATTATGATCGTGCCTTTGCGCGACGAAAACAACAATTTAACCGGCGACGTGGGGATCGATGTGCGTCGCAGTTGGGGTTCAAATGGCGGAATTGGAAACTAATGTCAGACGAACAAAAGCCGACGACCGAACACGAAGAAACGGGTTTACATATACCGATCTGGGTGGCACTGGCGGCATTAGCTGTTGCGCTGATACTGGCAGGAATTATCATGTCCAATGTGCTGGGGACGCTGGTTGATCTGGTGTTTCCAGAAGCGGTGGATGTGCCTTTGCCGTCGGGCGCTGTCGAAATAGATCATATCGAAGACTCAAAAACGGCGGACGAGGAATGGCTGTACGGTGTTGACGAAGATGCTTGCCGGGTAAGCTGGTTTTATCAGGAGGCCGGGGCAAGCTGCAACTTCATGCCCACCATGTGTGATGTTGGGGAAGACAATATTCCTTATCTCATCATGGATGAGCCCGCTGCAATGGTAGCACGATGCACAGGTGAAAAACCTGCTGAAGTTTCCGGCTATTCCTATGAAGTGTTGGTCAGCACGGGCAGTGCCGATTACCAGACCTATTTTCGGGTATATGTATACAAAGAACGTTGAGGAAGTCCATGTTTAAAGCGGTAACGCCCAAAATCAATATCCAGGATAACGAACTGAGTGTCCTGCAATATTGGCGCGAGAAAAACATCTTTGAGCGCTCCATGAAGGAACGGGAGGGCGGCCCGGTCTATGTGTTTTATGAAGGCCCGCCAACGGCCAATGGCCGACCCGGCAGCCACCATGTAATTTCTCGTGCCTTTAAGGATATGTTCCCCCGCTACCAGACCATGCGCGGGCGCTATGTGCTGCGAAAAGGCGGATGGGATACACACGGCCTGCCCGTCGAAATCGCGGTTGAGCAGGAACTTGGCATCAAGTCCAAGGCTGAAATTGAAGCGTATGGCATTGCGGCGTTTAATGAAAAATGCAAGGAAAGCGTCTTCCGTTACATCCAGGAATGGGAAGACCTGACGGAACGCATTGCCTTCTGGGTCTCGTTGGAAGATGCCTATGTCACCTATCACAATGAGTACATCCAGACTGTGTGGTGGATTTTGAAGCAGCTCTGGGACAAGGGCCTGATTTATCAAGGGTACAAGGTTGTTCCTTACTGCCCACGATGTGGCACGCCTCTGAGCAGTCACGAGGTCGCGCAGGGGTATGATGAAGTGGATGACCCCAGCGTGTATGTGCGTTTTAAGGTTCAGGGAGAAGATCACACCTATTTTCTGGTATGGACGACTACGCCCTGGACACTACCGGGGAACGTCGCGCTGGCGGTCGGTGAAAAAGTTGACTACGTGCTCATCGAAGGAAAGGTGAGCGCGGATATGCCTACAGAACGGCTGTATCTGGCAAAAGATTTGCTTGAGGAAGTCGTTTTGAAGCGGGTTAAAGATGGCGGCGGTTATACCATTGCAGCGGAAATGAAGGGCCGTGAGCTGCTCGGCAAACATTACGAGCCGCTGTATTCTGATCTCCCCGTTGAACAGGATTACTGTTACGTTGTAGGGGGCGATTTCGTCAGCACCGAGGACGGAACAGGGATTGTCCATATTGCTCCGGCTTTTGGCGCGGACGATCTTGAAGTCGGCAAAAAGTTCAACCTGCCTATTCTGGTTACGGTGGATGCAACCGGGCATTTTATTGAACAGGTCAAGCTGGTCGCAGGGGAGTATTTCAAGCAGGCGGACAAAGCGATCAGCCGTGATCTGCGGGATCGTGGTCTGATGTTCTTTAGCGGCACCTACCGCCATACGTATCCCTTCTGCTGGCGCGACAAAGGCCCGTTGATGTATTACGCCCGCTCGACATGGTACATCCGCACGACGGCATACCGCGATAAGCTGGTAGAGTTGAATAACACGATCAACTGGATTCCTGAACACGCGGGCGAGGGGCGTTTTGGCAACTGGCTGGCGGAAGTCAAGGACTGGGCACTTGGACGTGAACGCTACTGGGGAACACCACTCCCTGTCTGGGTATGCGATAATCCCGACATCAACTACAGCGTTTGTGTCGGCAGCATCAAGGAACTGGAAGAGCATGTCGGGCGTAGTTTGCCCGATCTGGAACTCCACCGCCCCTATGTGGATGACATCACTTGGGAAGTGGAAATCGATGGCAAAAAAGGTACCATGCGCCGCGTGCCAGAAGTGATTGATGTGTGGTTTGACAGCGGCGCGATGCCATTTGCCCAATGGGGGTATCCGTTCAAAAACCAGGAGAAATTTGAGGAACAGTACCCGGCAGACTACATCTGTGAAGCGGTTGACCAGACTCGCGGCTGGTTTTACAGCCTGCACGCGATTTCGACCCTGCTCAATGAGCATGTCAGCTTTAAAAATGTCATCTGCCTGGGGCACATTCTGGATGTGAATGGGCAGAAAATGTCCAAAAGCCGCCCGGAAACTTTCGTTGAACCCTGGTCGGTATTGGAAAAATACGGAGCAGATGCTTTCCGATGGTATATGTACACCGCTGCCCCGCCCGGTGAGTCTCGTCGTTTTTCGGTAGAACTGGTTGGGGATGTGGTACGCGGATTTTACCTGACATTGTGGAATGTGTTCAGCTTCTTTACGACGTATGCGAATCTGGACGAGTTTGACCCGCGTGAAAAACCCGTGCCATTTGATGAACGCGACCCGCTGGACAGGTGGATTCTGAGCGAATTGAATCTGCTGGTGGAACAGGTCGCCCAGGCACTGGAAAGCTATGACGCGCCCGGCGCAACCCGGCCCATCGAAGAATTCGTTGATTTGTTGAGCAACTGGTATCTGCGGCGGTCGCGGCGGCGCTTCTGGCGTTCAGGCAATGACAGCGACAAAAAGGCAGCCTATCAGACTCTCTATGAATGTCTGGTAGGGGTTGCCAAACTGATCGCGCCCAGTATGCCGTTTCTGGCGGATAAACTGTATATCAATCTGGTTGCGGAACTTGACCCGGACGCCCCTGACAGTGTGCATCTGGCGTTGTGGCCTGAGGTTAATCATGCTCAAGTGGATATGACGCTGGTGGACGAGATGCGGTTGATCAAGCGGTTGGTCAGCCTGGGGCATTCCGCCCGCCATTCGGAGAATATCCGTGTGCGCCAGCCGCTGAGTGAGGCGGCCTTTGGTGTGCCCTCTGACCGGGATGCTGCCGTTGTGCTGCGTCTGAAGGACATCATCGCGGATGAGCTAAATGTTAAGCAGGTGCGCGTGCTGGAGGCAGGAACCTCTGGTATGGTGAATTACAAACTCAAACCTGTGGATACACTGGGACGCGAACTGCGGCAGGATTTTCAGGCGGTACGCAATGCTATTGTGAACGGCGATGGGCAGCAGGTGGCGTCCTGGGGCCAACAACTGCTGCGTGGGGAGAAAATCCATGTGCAGGCCAACGGTAAGACATTTGAACTTGGTTCTGATCAGGTGATAGTCCAGCAAACGGGGGCCGCCGGGTACGCAGTGGCCGAGACAGCCGGTTATCTGGCTGCCTTAAGAACTGAACTTACCGACGAACTGGTTCAGGAAGGACTGGCGCGGGAGGTCGTGCGCCGCATCCAGAATTTGCGCCGGGATGCCGACCTGAACATCAGTGACCACATTGCGGTACACTATCAGGCCAGCGAAAAACTGGCGGTGGCGATTCAGAATTTTGCGGATTACATCAGCCGCGAAACGCTGGCGGATGAACTTAAGGCGGAAGCGCCCAACAGCACCCCGCATCAACTGAAGGATGAGTTTGATAATGAAAAACTTGTCCTCGGTATTGTAAAGCAAAGTTAACCTGGGGCGGGTGAGATTTCGCTCACCCGCTCTTTTGATGGACTATGAAATCTTCTACACAAAACATGATCCGCTGGAGTCTGTTGTTTGGGATTGCTTTTGGTGTGGTTCTTCTTGACCAGGTGACCAAAGCTCTGGTCATTGCCAATTTATCTCTGTACGAGCGCTGGATGCCAATCGATGCCCTTAGCCGGGTCTTCAGCATCACCTATACACGGAATACGGGTGCCGCGTTTGGAATTTTTCAATCGGGAAGTTTATTTTTCCTGACCCTGGCGGTGATTGCCAGTTTCGCAATCATCTACTACTACCGCCAGATATCAACTTCGGCATGGCTGGTGCGGATTGCGCTGGGGTTGCAGCTAGGCGGGGCACTTGGCAACGCAATTGATCGCATCCTGCGCGGCTACGTGGTGGATTTTATTCATCTGTATTATGAGCCGCACTTCGACTGGCCCATCTTTAACTTTGCCGACAGTTCAATTGTGATCGGTGTGTTCCTACTGGTCGTGATTTTG
Organism: Anaerolineae bacterium; assembly: GCA_008933735.1. Lineage (GTDB taxonomy): Bacteria > Chloroflexota > Anaerolineae > Aggregatilineales > J027 > SB15. The sequence continues at coordinate 42,792 of WBUL01000015.1, forward strand.
TGGAATGCGGATAAAAAAGAGAGCCAGCCGCAGGAAGATTATTCTTCCTCCCAGTAAAATACAACGGCATTGGCAATTGGGCGTTCGCCCTCATAACCAAAATCATTGACCGGGCCATTTGGACGCATCCACAGCGTGGCCGACCCTCCGCCGTCATATTCCATGGCCTGATATGCACCAAACGCGATCATCATGTCAGCGAGTTCGCGCTGGGTCGCGCCGCCGCTGTCATCAACTTCATATCCTTCAACGACCACCGCATATAAAACTGTGCCGTCCTGGTTATACCCAATCGCGGAACGGGGAATATGATTGTCATAGTAATGACGGTTTCGGTGGCGCTCGTCAAATTCTTCGCAGTCTGGCTGCGCTTCAGTCGGGTCGCAGTCCTGCCAGAATTCGCCGTTGAGAATAATGCGCGGCCCGCCGCCAATGGCGGTTTCAAAATTGCGCCAATCAGGTTCCGTGACGAGATTGACCTGAAGTTGATCGCCCACCTCAACATTATCCAGCAGCCATTTGCCAGTTTCATCGCCGCCGCGCAGCACATAGTGCCCGTCAGGGATGTCTACTGGCACATTATCGAAGATGTCCACCACCCTGAAATCATGATCCAGCAGCACACGAATCCCATCATAGGCGTTGGGTTTGACGGGGAGCCGGTTGTTCAGATGCCAGGAATACAGACACAGCCAGACCGGGTTGCAGGGCAGGTTCATCAACTGTAAGGGGATCGACTGTTGATTTTTTGCAACCACATACGAAGGCCATGTCCAGCCCAGGGTGAAGTAGCTGATGAGGGGTTTGCCATCCTTGGTAACGGCGAAAGTGGCACGGTGTTTCGGCGCGGAGATGATTTCTCCGTTAATGATGGTCAGATTTTGTGGCATATAATTGCCGCCGTAGTAATCACCGTTCAACGCGGCAAAGGCATTTGTTCCCTGTACCATCTCAGAGACCGTAACCGCCTTTACGTCTGGAACGGCTCCTAACACACCGCCGATTCGCATTTGCGGCGCCGTCAAATCCATGACCAGTACATGTGCTTGTAACGGGTCACCCCCGGTAATGTCTCGCCGGATGTATAGAATCCCCGGCTTGACCAGAAAAGCGCGGTCATATTCGGAGAGACTTATGTTGCTGGCAAACGGGGGCAGCGGTACTTTTTCGGGTATAGGGGGTACGTCCTCGAAGGTGATTTCAGGGTTTTCCTCAGTCACAGGCAGGTCGTCGCACACCCCAAAAACATTCAGGGTTTCGTAATAGGCCCATCCGACCTCATTCTGATAGGGTTCGGGGAGTACAACATGATACCATCGATTGTCGCTAGTACGCCCGAAAACCCTCATTTCCTGGGTCTTTGTATTATGAACAAGCTGGCGTGTAATACCCCAGTTTGGCCCTGGCCCGCGTCTTACATTGACCAGAAAACTCCATTTGGGTTCAGCATGGCAGGTGAGCAGCACAACATTACCTTTTGTCCCCTCGGTGACACCAGCGGTCGCGGTACGGGCAGGACTGGTATTCGTTGGAATGAATGTTGGCACATCGAGCGGTGTCGCGGTCGGAAAGGCGGGCAGGGAGGTAGCCGTTGGGAAGGGAGGCAGATCGGTCTGTGCAGCAGTGTGCAACTGCTCTGAGTTGGAAAAAAGCGCGACGTATCCCAATATACCGATAATCAGCGCAAAAATTGCCAGCATATTTTTAGTCGTCAAATAACTCACTCCCTTGTACGTGGGGATTTTAGCATAAGGCCTGTAATCGTGGATACACCCTTGTCAAACGTAGGGGGGAATGATATAAAAGCGCTACCTACTATGTACGTGTTTGTCGCATCACTCGTTTGAGCCAACACCTAATTATCCGGGTATCTCATTCACCGGGTGGACGCGGTAGGCACTGCGGGTGCTAAGGCGGAGACCTGGGGTTGATACCCACCCTGCAAAAGCAGGTTCTCAAAATGGGGCGTCACACGGCATGGTGGGTCTTTTTATTGTGTTGGCGCTGGAAGGGGCGCGGCCAGGCTGGGAGTCGCTGTCGGCAGGGGTTCACTGATGAAAATCGTGATTTCGCAGGCAGCCCTTACCGTATTTGAGGTATCAAAAACGACCAGTCGAAAACGATATTCCCCAGGTAAAAAATTCTGTGGCGCGATCTGCCCCAGAGGCCCATCCACCACAGGCGCAAAATAATCCGAATCCGCGCCGCCAATCACCCGGAAGCTGTCCTCCTCCGTGCTGCGAATTTCAAAGCGGTAATAACTGAAATTCTGGATGCTCGCCGTTCCCAGTACAGCCTCGACTTGATAGATAACCTGTCCGTTATCGGGAATGTTGATATTGGCTTGATCTGCGATGCAACCGACACGATCTTCCGCCGGACGAACGGTTCCAGCCGGAGTGGGGGAAGGTGGCTGTGTTTTTGGGATTGCTATTCCTCCCGCGCTGGAAGTGGGAACTTGCAGGGCGCTGTCGCCGGCAAGGGGAACTGTTGTTGCGAAACGCTCTGCGGAATCCGGGGTGGACGCACTCGCATTAGTGAATTCTTCCCACGCCTCATAAGTCACATTGGAAACGAGCCAGATAAGGAGTATAGCTTCCACTAAGACGATGACCAGGGTAATCGCCCTCCCACCCTGCTCCTGGGCTGCTTCGCGCTCCAGGCGAAACTGGGCAATAGCAAGCTCGCTGCGTGCGCTGAACAACGACCACATGCCCCACAAAATACCCAACCCGGCCAAAAAGTAAAGCCCGAGCGAGATATTCTGGATAAACAGAAGCAGACTGCTCATTTACCGGTCTGGCAATTCTTTGAGTACACCTTGCAGCAGGGCGGTCAGCCGAGGAACCACGCTTTTACCCATCATGAGCACCTCTTCGTGGGTGGTATCGAATGCCGTGTCCAGCGAATCAATCGCAACATTCGTAATCGTCGAAATGCCCAGAACACGCATTCCACCGTGCAGTGCAACAATGACCTCAGGTACCGTTGACATGCCAACTGCATCTATGCCGAGGGTACGCAGCATTCGCACTTCCGCAGGGCTTTCAAAAGAGGGTCCCGCGACACAGGCATAAACTCCCTGCTGCACTTTCTCGCCCCCCTCCGACGCTATCTTAAGGGCAAGCTCGCGCAGCGTGCGATCATAAGCTCTGGTCATCGATGGAAACCGAACGCCCAGACGTTCATCATTAACGCCAATGAGCGGGTTGTGCCCTGCCATTCCCAGGAAGTTAACATGATCGTTAATGACCATCAGCTCCCCGGCCTTGAAACTGGGGTTAATGCCTCCTGCCGCGTTGGTAACGATCAGTGTATGGATTCCGAGCATTTGCATGACCCGGATGGGGAAGGCAACGGCCTGGATAGCGTGGCCCTCATAAAAATGAACCCGTCCCTGCAAGACCAGCACGGGCTTTTTTTCCAGATGACCAATGACCAGACGCCCTACATGACCCTCAACGGTTGGCTGAGGCCATTTGGGAATGTCGTGAACCTGGATGATAGTGGCATCTTCAACACGGTCGGCCAGCGGCCCCAGGCCTGACCCTAAAATTAATCCTATCCGGGGTGCGACATCCACCTGCACACGAACGATCTCAGCGGCGGTCTCATAATCAGCACGGGTATACAAAAACGACTCTCCAGACATGACAATAGGCATATTATGCTGTCTAGCATAACATGCCTATTTAGCGACGCCAAAAAACCAGCGCCCAGGCGCCAGTCAGAATTTAACGGTGTTGATACTTAGACGTGCGCGTCCGACGAGCGGCGGAGAATGTGAGGGGTAACCGCCGTTGAAAGTCCGGCACGCTGAGCACACTCTTTGATAATCAGCCACAATCCCTGCCGCGAGAGCGCACTGCCACGATGATTCAGGAATAAGGCATCCGAACCCAGGTTTTTGTCCAGGGACGGGCGGCCATCTTTGAGATAGCGTTCCAAATGCCGTCGGGTTGCGTCATTCAGTTCAAATTCGCGGGTTACACCGTTATCATTGGTAAATTTGATCCGCTTACCGTCGTAATCCTTCAACTTGAGTTCGACAAGCTCTGTGATTCTCAGGTCTGTCGAATAAAGCAGATTCAGCAAAACACGGTTGCGAAGATTTTTAGGACTGTCTGACTGCTCAGGAATGGCGAGCAGATTGGTCACTTCTTCTTCAGAAAGGAGGGTCTGCGCCTGCCGCCGGACTTTAGGGGTCACGATCTGCCGACTGATGTCCTCTTTGGTTTCGTTTTGCTGGTGCAAATAACCGAGGAACGTCTTGATGGCAGCGACTTTGCGGGCTACGGTTGAGGACGCATAACCTTGTTCCTGCAATTCCGTGACGTAACTTTGAACTTTTGCAACGTCAAGGTCTTTCCAGGACTTGTAACTTGCGAGGAAGTTTACAAACTGCATTAGATCGTTGCGATAGGCAATCGTCGTATTTTCAGAATACTGACTGCTGCCTTCCAGATACTTGATGAAATTTTCTACTTGTGTGCTGAGCATAGGTCTTCTCTCTTTAGATTTGACTTATAGCTTATCAGTATAAAGCCGCTTTGTCAATTATGAATTGTGATTTCTAACCAAAAATCTCTCCTTACACAAACCTAACACTATCTTTTATAAGGGCTAAGTTAACTAAGTATGTTTACCTCTGTTAGTTAACTTATTTTTTTATCCGCGAATATGCTAACATAATGGCAGCGACAAGCCTGGAAACAGCTAATCGATTGCCAAAAAAACGCTAAGTATACACACTGAGACCCACCATGTGACACGGTGACAGGTACAAGCTCCGCGTTATTGTGCCATAGAAAACCGTGCACAGGCAGCAAATAATTTGCGTGGTTCTGAAAAAGTGCTAATAGAACATTATAAAATACCTAATTGGGGATAGTTTACACTTATGTGCATCAAAATGCAAGCAAATGCGTATATAGTAATGTATGGAAGTTGAAAGTCCATTTTAAGGAGTAATTCCAAATGCCAGGTGATAATCACAAACCCCGGTCAGTCGTGCAAACCATTGACCTGAAGAAAGAGCTAAGTCTGGGTACCGTGACCGTACACGCGCTGAGGGGGGTGAGCATGAATGTACTTTCCGGTGAATTCTTGGGCATCATAGGGCCAAGCGGATCCGGCAAGAGTACACTCCTGGGCTTGATTGGTGGCTTGGATACACCAACGTCTGGAAAAGTTTATATTGATGGTCTGGATATAACTGAACTTGACGAACGAAGCCTGACCAAGATCAGAAATGAGAAGATAGGTTTTATCTTCCAGTTCTTTAATCTTATCCCCACCCTAACCGCGCTCGAAAATGTGGCTCTGCCAATACAATTCGCACGGAAGCGTAAATTCAACCCGAACAGAAGAGCAGCAGAACTGTTGGAACTGCTTGGCCTGGGGGACAGAATGCATCACCGTCCCAATCAACTCTCAGGTGGACAGCAGCAGCGTGTGGCGATTGCACGAGCGTTGGCGAATGAGCCTCCCCTGCTCCTCTGCGACGAGCCAACGGGCAACCTGGATACTAAAAGCGGTGAAGTGGTGCTGCAAGCACTGCGTGGGGTTCAGAAGCAGACCAATACGACCATTATTGTGGTCACACATGACATGGAAGTTGCCACCCGTGCCGACAGGATCATCTCTCTCGTGGATGGTCAGATCGCCCAGGATGTTCCATCGGTCAAGGAGGAAAGCTTTGCCAAGTTGAAGAATAAGCTCTCCACAGGAGAACTCGCGCCGATTGTAACAAAGGAGTAGGCCAGTGCTGGGTAAGTTCGTTTTTTACTTCAAACATTCGGTGAATGACCTGAAGTCAAATGGGCGGCGCACCCTGTTTGCGCTGCTTTGCATTGCAGCAGGGGTAGCGGCGATTGTCAGCCTTCAAACGCTGGGGGTGATGATTGAGGATACCCTGACAGGCAGCCTGCGCGAAAGCAACCGGGGTGATATACGCATTGTTCCTTCGCCTGGTTTTGCCGGAGATGAGGCAAACTTCAGCGAGAGTACCCGCCGCAGAGACGGGATCGTGGAGAGCGAAGACAGCGAAGATTTTGGCTGGCAGTTTACGCCGGAAGGTCAGGAAAAACTCAAACAGTGGTTCGCAGACAATTACGAGGGCGACATTGACTTCACTTACCAGCAGGCCCTTGCTTCGAATGCCGCAATTAGTATCAGTGTTCCCGCACGGGACAGCGACAAGGGCATCGTGCAGCCCTATTTCATTGAGGCCGAACAGTACCCGTTGTTCGGTGAGATTCGGACTGAAGACGACAAACTGCTCAGTGATGTGCTCCAGGCACCGACGGATATTGTCATCAGCCGCAACCTTGCCGACGACTTAGGAGCGGAACTGGGTGACAAGATTCGACTCAGTCGGGCGACCGAAGATTTCACGCTGCGCGGTATTGTGGCTACGGATGCCGAAGGTGGTTTCGAAAACATCCTGGGGGCAATTTTTGGCTATTACTATGTGGATGTGTCTGCGGCGCAGCTCTTTGAGGATTTAACACCCGGTCAGGCAACCGTAATTTATGTTGGATTAGATAATCCTGACAAGGTAGAGGAAGTTGATAACGCTTTCCGGAGACGTTATCCCTACCTGGGAACAGTGACCACCGTTGAGCTTGAAGAACGCAACTCCAAAATCTCCAACACGGTGAATGAACTCGTCATCATCATGGGGCTGGTGTCGATTCTGATTGGTGGCATTGGGATCGTAAATACGATGCTGGTGATCGTCAGCCGCCGGACAGTGGAAGTTGCCGTCTTAAAAACCATTGGCCTTGAACCTGAACAGGTGACCATTCTGTTCCTTATTGAGGCGATTCTGATGGGTATTGCAGGTGGCTTCCTGGGGATTTTGCTGGGATGGGCGATGGCGTTTGGCCTTAAAGGTGTTGCCGGAACCTTCGTGGCACAATCCCTGGCCTTCCGTGTTGCCCCTGAGCCTGCCTTAAACGGCTTCATCGTTGGGGTATTCATCACGGCAGTGTTCGGCTTTCTCCCGACGCTCGCCGCCGGTCAGGTGCGCCCTGCAACGGTGCTCCGACCCAGCGAAACCATTATCCCGCGCAGCGGCAGGCTTCAATCGTTTGCTGCCCTGATGCTGGTATTAGCGGCCATTAGCCTGGTGGCCCAGGGCCTCATCGGAAATCTGCTGGATTTTGGGGACGAATTTCAGCTCATCACGGGCGCGAACGGTGCAATCATCGGTGTGTTGATGAGTATCCCGATTGTGCTGGGCGGTTTTCTGGATATGAGAAAGGGCAGAAAAAGTCGCAGTTGGCCTTTCCGCCTGCTCCTCATCTGGCCCGGACTGCTGGTACTTTCGCTGGTGGGCGGCTTTGCCTTTGGCTACTTCGTGACCTCTATCATTGTTGTATCGGTCACGTTTATTCTGGTGGGCAGTCTGTATCTCCTCCTGCTGCTGCTTATCTGGGCGGTAGGCGGTGGATCGCTTTCTGAATTTCCAGTGCTCGGCGGTCTGCCCTCGGTGTTGAGGGTGCTGGCGTTCATATTTTTCCCCTTGTGGACGGCATTCATCGTCTTTTTTGTAGTGGTGCTGAAACCGCCGACCATAGCGCTGGGGATTTTCAGTCTGTTCTTTTTCATCCACATCCCGGCGCTCATCGTCACGCTGGTGCTGCCCGCGTGGGTACTGGGTCAGCTTCTACAGCGTTATGGCTTTCTTGACCTCAAGATTTCGCTGCGGGCGATGGTCGCGGCCAAAGGACGTGGGGCGTCAATGCTCCTGGCACTGGTCATCGGGATTTTTACGCTCAGTGCTATCACGATGATGGTGGACTCGATCCTCAACATTTTTGATGAACTTCTGGTTGACCAGATTGGGGGGAACGTATTGATCTTCCCGGCGGGCGGTGAAGACACCCTGGCACAGGTTGAAAATGTGCTTGAAAACCACCAGGGGGTTAAGAGTTACTCGGTGATACGGAATTACGAGGCGACCTTTGTTTCGCTGGTGGATGTAAGTGCCAACGAAACCCTCAAGTGGAATGACCTAGAAGAGCGGATTTTAAGCAAGGAACGGGTTGGAGATATGGGCGAAGATCTTGTGGACCAGCTTGACTTCAGCTTCAGTTCAGTGGATGCCCGCCGTCTTGATGCGAATCTGCCCGATGTGAAACTTTACAAGGGGCGCCAGCTTGATCCTCAGACTGACACTGGCCCGGATGCAGATGGCAACTGGCCCATCGTGATTTCTGCGACCCAGGCGACGATTGACGCAGGGATTGATGTGGGGGATCTGATTACCTTCTCGATTGGCGACAGGCGTACGGATCGAATCACCTTCCACATTGTCGGAATGTTGGATAAACGTGGCGGCAGCGTTAGTGGCATTGGCTCGGACAATTATACGCTGATTGATTCTTTTGGCAGTCTCGAACCCACAGAGGTGTTTGGTGTAGCGGACATAGAAGAAAGCCAGATTCGCAGTGTAAGGCGCGAACTGGCGGAAATCCCCGGCGTTTTTGTGCTGGAGACTCGCCTGCTCAACGAACTCATCACGAGCGTCATCGACCAGTTCACCTCGTTCCCAATTCTGGTCGCGGCGCTGGCGCTGTTTACAGGCGGCATCGTGATTGCAAATGCGGTTGCCCTCTCCACTATGGAAAGGCGGCGCGAAATTGGCATCATGAAGGCCATCGGTTTACAGCGTGAACGGGTGCTGGGAATGCTGCTGCTTGAAAACAGTCTGATGGGTCTGATTGGCGGTCTGATCGGAGTCGGAATTGGCGTGCTGCTGCTGGCAGGTGCCCTGGTGTTTGTGTTTGAAGGCGAGCTTGGGAACACGATTCCCTATGGGACTGCCTTCATGTTAATGGGCCTGTGCATTCTTATTGCCCTGGGTGCGGCCATTGTTTCGGTATGGGGCGCTTCTGGTGAAAAACCGCTGAATGTCCTCCGATATGAATAATAGGAATGGGCGGCGTAAAAACCGCCCGCTCTTTCATACGATTGGTTTGACACGCTGGAACAGTAGCTGAGGTATGATTGTTCCCCCTGCAATCGCGGCGAGAATAAAACCGGTTTTGGTGGCGTTGATCATGGTTTCTACGAGAATATCCTGACCAAAGGCCACATCTGCATCCGCGAGGTTAATAAGGCCCAGCATGGCTCGGTATGCAAATACACCCGGAACCATTGGAATGGCAGCACTCACGGTAAAAATAGCGGCGGGCGCACTGCACCTGCGTGCAAAGTAAGTGCCCAGGAAACCAATCACCGTTGCCCCAGCCAGTGTTGCCAGTTCTATCGTTGCTCCACTTTCCATGAGGCCGGTGCGAATGGCATGACCCGCCGCGCCGCCAATCACACACCCAAACAAAGTACGTTTGGGCACATTAAACAGGATTGCAAAACCTAACGCGGCAATACCTGACCAGAAGGCATCCTGAGCGATCAACCAGGTTAAATCGAAAGTCTCTTTCATAGCCCTTCAACCCCCATCAACCGCATGGCGATAAGGAGTCCCAGCGCGATGCACAGGGCAATGATTCCTCCTGTTACGCCGCGCACCAGCCCCATGACGACATACCCATTGATAACATCTTCCGCCGCGTTTATCAGAGGGACGCCAGGGACAAGCAGCAGCACCGAGGCCGCCAGCGCGATCTGCGGTTCTTTGCCTATGTTATACCGGGTGGCAAGGCTGGCGATCAGCCCGGCGATTAAAGCTGTCACGATGACCACGAGGAATGAATTGAAAAATCGTCGATTCAATTCCTGCCGGACGTACATAGCGGTCGAGGAGGCTGCAAAAGTGATCGCCATTACCGGGAAATCGCCTCCAAACAGCCGCGCAAAGGCCGCACAGGCCAGCCCAACCATTGCGACAACTGTCCAGCGGTGGTAATTGTGGGGGAGGGCATCCAGTTTTTCGAGCTCTGCCCGCAGTTGGAAACGGTCCAGTTCGCCAATTTCCACCCGCCGTGAAATGCTATTGACCGCGTCGATCAGATGCATATTGACCCCAATTCGCACGATTCTCCGAATTTTGGTACGGAAGTCATCACCACTGATCGTTGTCACCACAATCGCGTTAGGAGAAACAAAAATATCCATCCAATTGCAGCCCAACCCGGTGCCGATACGATGAACTGTTTCCTCGACACGCTGGCTGTCCGCGCCATTTTGCAGAAGCATTTGCCCTGCCCACAACGCCACATCGATTACATCGCGCAGTGTTTCGTATTCCAATATGGCCGTTGAACCAGTACGAATGACCACGTGCATCTCTCCTTTCGTACTGTAACCGTCAACACTCTAGCAGGGGAAAATTTTAGTGTGAAGGGACAGACAGCATCATTTTTTTATTCAAAATGCCAGTTAAAAGCCCTTGCTTTTGGCTTCGTTCCAGAGTAGATCCATTTCCGCCAGGGTCATGTCTTTCAGATTCCGTCCTGCATATTGTTCGATGTACTCAAAACGGCGGCGGAAGCGCTGGTTCGCCGCTCGCAGGGCAATTTCCGGCTCGACTTCCAACCAGCGGGCCAGATTCACAACCGCGAATAACAGATCGCCAATTTCATTAGTGCGCTCATCTGGGTTATCAGCATGGCGGATTTCCTCGATCTCTTCGAGTACTTTCTCATACACAGGCGCGATGTCACCCCAATCAAAACCAACTTTGGCCGCTTTTTTCTGGTATTTGTAGGCCTGTATCAGGGCGGGTAGTGCGGCTGGAAGTCCCTCTAGTAATGATTTCGGCTGGTCACCATTGTTAGTTTTTTCGGCCTGTTTCTGCGTTTCCCAGACGCGGTTTAAATCACTCACCGTTTTCACCTCCACGTCGCCCCAGACGTGCGGATGCCGCCGCACAATTTTGTCACTGATGCCCGCCAGAATATCCGCCATTGTGAAATGCCCCTCTTCAATGGCGACCTGGCTGTGCAGCACCACCTGAAGCAGCAAATCGCCCAGTTCTTCGCACAGAGCAGTCATATCCTCTTTGTCCAGCGCGTCCAGCACCTCATATGTCTCTTCCATCAGATAGGGGCGCAGACTCAGGTGGGTTTGTTCTTTGTCCCAGGGACAGCCATCCGGGGCACGCAGATGGGCGATGATGTCCTGGAAATATTCAAAGCTGCTGGCTCGATGTAAAGGAGGAAGATACAGAGTCGTTAAATGCGCGATGTGAGGGCTGCGGTCAATTTCGTACAGGGCGAGACTTTCTCGAATCCCGTCAGGTAACCCTGCCCTGTGCAGCAAAACCACCGGATGTTCATCGGGGTACTGGTTCATCAGCGTTAATTTCACGTCAGAGGCGACCGCCTTGCTGTAGACCTGACCAATCAATGCTGGCTGGTCGGGATTCAAGGGTGGGTGGTGCATCTGGGCAATTTCCGCCGCATCATGAATTTGCAGCCCCGCCATTGCATCAATGCTTAGTAATTTGAGTGATGGCTCTATAAAACTCATCCCATCAACGATTTCTACAGGAATTTCACCCGCTTTTTGCAGCAGCAGGGTCACTGTTTGTTCTCCCACCAGTGGATGCCCTGGCACAGCATAGGCGACTTCCTCATGTTCTTGTACCATCTGTAAAACATGCCCGGCAATCGTTTCATACAGACTTTCAAAATTGTTAGCGGTTTCGTACAGCCCATCGAAGCTCTCATAATCGCGCTGAATTGCTGCCACTGCGGGGTGACGCGCTGTGCGGAGGTAAAGATGTTTAGCTTCGTGCAAAATACGCCACGCACGGCGGGTGATGTCATCTTCATGTCCGGGGCCCAATCCTACAATTGTCAGTTTCATATTTTTTGAAGCTCCAACCAGTAGTGGTCTGCTAGCACGGGCGGTGCAAGGCGACTTTCCAGATTCATAAGCAAATTCATCAGTGTTGGCCGGGTCTCAATCACCGGAAAAATGTCGGATGGCGGTAAAAATACACCCAAACCTGTTTTTCGGACAGGTGAGAAAACCGGTGCAAATGCCTGGGCAAGCTGTCTCGATGAGGGGTAATAGACCGTAAAAGGATTTCCATCGTGCACCTGGGCCGTACTTTTCCCTGACCAACGCCGCGTGGCGGTGCGCCAATCCAGATGGAAACCATGCCATAGGGTTTCCCACAGGCAGAATCTACCCATGACTCCAAAGGCCAGATAAGCCTGTGCGGTGGTTTTTTGCTCCAGAAAATCTGCCAGCGGTTTCCAGTGATGGGTGCAGTTTAGCGGCCCAAAATTGCTGTATACGCCGTCAAATATGCTATCGAGCTTCCAGTTTTGAGGGTCGTTCAGATCGAAATGATGGAAGGTTGCTGTGAGTCCGGCAGCGAGGATTTTTTGCGCGGCCACAGCCAGCATGACGAGACTGGCGTCGGTAGCAACGACTTCTACACCGCGCTGTGCCAGATGGAGCGCGTCCTCACCCGTGCCACAGCCAATTTCAAGAACACGCATGCCAGGGGAAAACAGGGCATCAAGGCGCTGCCAGACTCTTGCCCGCAGCCATTGGGCAATCGCGGAATGCGTAAATTCAGCATCATACGTGCGGGCAAGACGATCAAAGCTAGCTGGCACGGCGTTCGATATAATAGGCAAAGGCGACTGTTCCCAGGAAGGAAATCAGCGCCAGGATAATCGCCACATCGATAAGAACCTGTTCACCAGTTGCCATAGCGTAGGTGGCAATGATGCCAATCCCGATACTGGTCATTAAGTCCAGCGATACGACACGATCAGGAAGCTCTGGCCCTTTAACCAACCGGATAAATACAATCACCACTGCGATGACCAGCAAAGGGAGGATAAACCAGTCAATCACATTTTCCAGGTTAATGACCATGCGCGACTCCTTTTTGTTCAATGTTAGCAGCATTTTCCAGATACCATGTAATGGTTTTCCGCAAACCTTCCTCGAAGGGTGTTTGTGCCCGGAAACCAAAACGCTGTTCGGCGCGGCTGGTATCCAATCCTCGACGCGGCTGCCCATCCGGTTTGCTGCTGTCCCAGATAATCTGGCCATTAAAATCCAGGATTTTCGCAATCAGGTGTACCAGTTCTTTGATGCTGATCTCACTTCCTGACCCCAGATTTACGGGATCGGGGTCATGATAACGTTCCGCCGCCAGCAAGATGCCCAGGGCAGCATCTTCCACATAGAGGAATTCCCGTGTGGCTGAACCTGTTCCCCATGCGATCATCTCCTGATCGCCGCGCAGGGTGGCTTCGTGAAGTTTGCGAATCGTGGCGGGGATCACGTGCGAGGTCTGCAAATCAAAATTATCTCCCGGCCCATAGAGGTTGGTTGGCAGCAGGTAAATGGATTTAAATCCATACTGCTGGCGGTAGGCTTCCCCCTGCACCAGGAGCATTTTTTTTGCCAATCCGTAAGGCGCATTAGTTTCTTCCGGGTAGCCGTCCCATAAATCTTCTTCTCTGAATGGCACAGGTGTAAATTTCGGATAGGCGCAGACGGTTCCAATATTCACGAATTTCTCGATGCCAAACCGCCAGGATTCGTGCATCAGATGAACACCCATGATCAGGTTATCATAGAAGTATTCAGCCGGGCGTGCGCGGTTATCCCCGATGCCACCCACCGTTGCGGCAAGATGGATCAGAATGTCTGGCTGTGAATCGTTCAGCAAGTCCAGCACCGCTTCCCGATACCGCAAATCATAGTCCTGTTTGCGCGGTACCGAAATTGCTTTTGCGCCGGCCTTTTCCAGTGCCTTGACCACAAACGAACCCACAAAGCCCGCGCCGCCCGTGACCGTGACGCACCGTTTTTCCCAGAAAGCAGGGTCTAGCATATGCTGTCCACCATCTTTATCAAAACGATTTAAGGGTAACACTTTCCGGGTTCCGGCGTCTACCCACGTCTGCCTGACAAAATATGCTACTATTCAGAGAAAAAGGAGCCATCCTTATGGACGGGCGTAGCCGCAGCGATATTCAACCCGGTATGGAAGTGTATATAGTCCTAAAACAAGATCAGCGCACCGGAAAACTGACCAGAGGTATTGTTCAAAACATCCTGACCAAGTCGTCATATCACCCACACGGCATCAAAGTGCGCCTCCAGGATGGGCAGGTTGGGCGAGTTCAGAAGTTTGTGTCGGATACGCGATGATTGGTCTGCTGCTGGTTACTGCCGGAATGGGAGTCATCGGATTAATTTCGTTGGGGGTGGCGGCAGAAGTGCGCCGTCAGACCTTTAATGGCCTGCTGCGTGATATTGTATACGGCCTGCGGAACTTTATCTCTGCCTGTGGATATGTACGGCGGCATCATCCCAACCCCTCCCTGGCAGTGTTAGAAACGATTTTCTGGCTGTTGATGCTGTTCCCTCTGTTCGATAATGTGTTGAATCCCCGCAGCGGAAATACGGCTGCCTGGGTGTGGTATCTGACCATTGGCCCGCACGAAATTGGGCATGTGATATGTCTCCCTTTTGGGCGTTTTATCTCCGTCGCAGGTGGATCAATCTGGCAGGTACTATTCTGGGCGGGCCTCGGTACATTTGTCCTGCTGGTACGACACCGCATAGGAACAGCCATGCTCATGTGGCTGATCGCCGGACATAGTTTTATCAATCTTTCTGTTTATATTCGTGATGCCCGTGCCCGCGATCTGGATCTGCTGTTTGGATTGGATAAGGACGCGCACGATTGGTGGAATCTGCTGCGCTGGACTGGCTTGCTGGAATACGACTATATCCTTGCAGATATGGCCGTTGTGATAGGGATCATCGTTGTTCTGGCAGCGATTATGGTGGCGCTGCTGTGCACCTGGTTTTTACCGCGCACAGGTCAGCCGCGTTTCCGGGGGTTTGGGGGGACGGCGCTGGTGCAGGCTGTCCGTCAGGCGGGGTATGCCTCTCGTGAAGATGTGGTTTTTGGTGAAATTGTGAGATGAAAGAAATCACCCCTTCCAGGGGATGGCCTGCTCCCAACTTCAAAGAGCTCTGGGAATACCGCGAGCTGCTGTATTTCTTAACGTGGCGTGATGTTAAAGTCCGTTATAAACAAACCGTGCTGGGAATAGCGTGGGCGGTGATTCAGCCTGTCAGCACGATGATTGTTTTCAGCATTTTTTTTGGCCGTCTGGCAGAAATTCCCTCTGACGGCATTCCTTATCCTGTATTCAGCTATGCGGCGCTGGTACCCTGGACATTTTTTAGCAATGGTTTGCGACAGTCATCGGAGAGTCTTGTTCTGAATACGACCCTCATTACCCGTGTGTATTTTCCCCGGCTGATTATTCCGCTGTCCGCGATTTTATCCGGCGTGGTGGATTTTGTACTGGCTTTTGGCGTGCTGTTGGGGATGGTGCTGGCCTATGGAATTGTGCCCACAGGAAACCTCCTGTTTCTGCCGTTTTTTATGCTGCTTGCGGCGGTAACAGCGCTGGGGGTAGGCATCTGGATGGCCGCTTTGAACGTACAGTTTCGGGATGTGCGCTATACGGTGCCATTTTTGATCCAGTTGTGGTTGTTTATTACCCCGATTGCCTATCCCAGCAGTCTGCTGGATACCCCCTGGCGCACGATCTATGGGCTGAATCCGATGGTCGGTGTAGTGGAAGGGGTACGCTGGTCGCTGCTGGGCACGGATACTGCACCCCAGTCGATCTTTCTGGCATCCACGCTGGTTGCATTGGGGCTGCTCATAACCGGGCTCCTGTATTTCAAGCGGATGGAAATCACCTTTGCAGATGTCATTTAGCACAAATTATTAAATCGGTTTAGCGAATTCATTGACAGCCCCTTTCGGCGAACTATAATTGTAGAAAATATTCGTTCTGAAACATGGGCAAAAACTCCTCTTATTTACCTTTTTCCACTGTGTACGGACAACCGTATAGAGTCGTCTGCGTTGTGCGGAGTTGATGGCTGTGTTGAATCAATCAAAGGAGTTGGGTGGACATCACGATTTGGGATAGCATTTTTACAAGGAGTGGCAGCTTGCTGTCATTCGCAATGAATAACCTTAAGTAGTGGAGAGTTTAGAAAATGAAACGTCGTTTGACTTTGTTTGTCCTTTTTGCCCTGCTGGTAAGCAGCTTTGGCAGCCTGGCCTCGGCTCAGGATGAAGTAACCCTCCTCATCTGGGCGGATGAAACCCGCGCCGGTGTGATCGAAGAACTCGGTGGTACGTTTGAAGAGGAATACGGTGTATCACTGGAAGTCCAGCAGCTTGCCTTTGGCGACATTCGTGACCAGCTACGTATCGCTGGCCCGGCGGGTGAGGGCCCGGATGTCATTATCGGCGCTCATGACTGGCTGGGTGAGCTGGTGGCCAACGGTCTGGTTGCCCCGGTTGATCTGGGCGAAGATGTGGATAACTTCTCGCCAGTCGCAATCCAGGCATTCACCTATGAAAGCCAGCTTTATGGTGTGCCATATGCGGTTGAAAATATCGCTCTGTTCTACAACACGGAACTCGTGCCCGAACCGCCCAAGACCTGGGCTGAAGTTCGTGCGCTTTCCGAAGAACTCACGGATGCAGACGCGGGCCAGTATGGCTTTGTGATTCAACAGGGTGACCCCTATCACTTCTTCCCGGTGATGACCTCCTTCGGTGGGTACGTTTTTGGCGTTGACGAAGAAGGCAACTATAACCCTGAAGATGTCGGTATTGACAGCGAAGGCGCAATTGCAGGTTTGCAGTTCGTCGTGGATATGATTAACGACGGTCTCATCCCCTCCGGGCTGGACGGCAACACGGCCCAGACCCTTTTCCAGGATGGCAAAGCCGCCATGTACATCACGGGCCCCTGGAACGTGCAGGCCTTCACCGACGCAGGAACGCCCTTCGCCATTGCCCCCATTCCGGCGGCTGAAGAAGGTGGCGAGAACGGTGCTCCCTTCATTGGCTCGCAGGGTTTCATGGTCAGCGCGTTCAGCGAAAACCTGCCCCTCGCTCAGGTGTTCCTGACCGAATTTGCGGCCTCCGAAGAAGTTCAGCAGCTTCTGTATGAACGTGGTGGGCGCCCTTCAGCCCTGCTTTCCGTCATGGAAGGCGTTGAAGACCCGTATGCGGCGGCGTTTGCTGAAGCCAGTGCCACCGGGCTGCCCATGCCCGCTATCCCCGAAATGTCAGCGGTCTGGAGCTTCTGGGGTGATGCGGTTACCAACGCGATGCTTGGTGCACAAACCCCTGAAGAAGCTTTCTCAACGGCTGCCTCCGAAATTCGTGCTGCCATCGCAGGCGAATAACAACTCTTTCATGGGCTGGCACCTGCCAGCCCTGCTTCCGATACTATTTTTTGAAAGGAGATGCGGCCTTTTAGAAATCCGCGTTGATAAAGATTTATGGCGACAGAAACCCAAAATATAAAAGACACTATTTCGACTGGCAAAGTTCGAGATATGCTTACGGGGTCGCTCTCCGGCATCATATTTCGGATCATAGCACTGGGTATTATCGATGCCTTTGCGGTCTGGTTTGTCATCAATCTCGTTGATAACCAGGCCTGGATTCTGGCTGTTTTTGTTTCGGCCATTACGCTGGGTATCAATGCATTTTTCCTGAGCGATAAATTGTATGCCTATCGCTGGTTTGCCCCTGGGCTGACGCTCATGATTTTGATGATTGTCTACCCGACCGTGTTCACGGTCTACGCGGCCTTTACGAACTATCGGGACGGCAATTTGCTGACAACCTCGCAGCTTCGGGATCGATTAGAACCTGAACTGTACCTCCCAGAAGACGCAGCAACCTATAGCTGGACGGCTTTTAGGACTACTTCGGGCGAGGAAAAATTCGCGCTGTGGCTGATTCCCAGTGAAGGGGTTGAAGGTGAACCCCTGCTGGCAGAACAGGGCAAACTGACTCTGGCATCAGAAGTCGATCTGGGGGATTTTGCTCTTGATGAAGATGGCGTGCCGGAAGGACTGCCCGGTTACGAACGGATCCGACGCGGCCAGGCGATTGGTGTCTATCTGCCTACTTTATCTGGGATTAAATTTGGTGAAGGGGATGATCTCTTCCAGTTTTATCCCCAGCGCCCGCAGGATTTTGCTGCCAAGTTCATCACACGATTTGAATTTAATGATGACAACAGCATCCTGGACAAGTCCACCGATACGCTCTATAAGCCAAAGGAAGGCAGCTACTACGGGCCAGATGGAGAACCCGCCCCGACGCCGATCACAGGATTTTATGTGGTCACGGGTTTTGATAACTTTCAGCGTCTGATCGAAAGCAGGGCAATCCGTGAGCCGTTTTTGCGGGTGTTTATCTGGACCATTTCCTATGCCTTTTTAAGTGTGTTCCTGACTTTCGCGCTGGGTCTGTTCCTGGCGATTGTCCTGAATGCTGATTTTATGCCAGGGAGGGCAGTGTTTCGTACCATGCTGCTTGTTCCCTATACACTGCCTGCTTTTGTGACCGTGCTGGTATGGCGGGGTCTTCTCAACGAAGAACTTGGGGTTGTCAACAAGGGATTTGAAAGCCTGTTCGGTTGGGGTCCGGATTGGTTTTCTGACCCCCTCTGGGCAAAGGCCGGAATTTTGCTGATCCAGCTCTGGCTTGGGTTCCCCTACATGATGCTCATTTGCAGCGGCGCACTTCAATCTATCCCGCGCGATATTTACAGCGCCGCAGAAGTGGATGGGGCGAATGCTTTCCAGAAATTCCGGACTCTGACGTTGCCGCTGCTGTTGGTGGCGGTAGGGCCCCTGCTGATTGCCTCGTTTGCCTTCAACTTTAACAACTTCACCATCATCGAGTATTACTTTGAAGGCGGGCCGCCCATTCCAGGTGGTGGAGTCGCTGGGCATACGGATATTTTGATTACTTATACTTACGCATTGGCTTTCGGGAGCGGACGCGGCGCGGACTATGCTTTTGCCTCAACAATTAGCATCGTGATTTTCTTGCTGGTGGCGACGATCACGGTGTTCAACTTCCGCTTTACGAGATCCTGGGAGGAGATTTCCGAAAATGTTTAGTGCAGCGGCCAATATCCTATCCAACCCGGCAAAACGCAAACGATGGACAGGCTATTTTACGCGCCTCTTCATTGTGTTTCTGGCGCTTCTGTTCGCTTTTTTCCCTCTGGTCTGGGTGATTTCTGCCTCTGTTAATGAGACCGGTACCCTGAACACGCAGCGCTTGATTCCCCGGCAGGCAGGCTTTGAGAACTACGAGGAACTGCTGACGAATAATGTTCGTCCTTTCGACAGATGGATGCTGAATTCCATCTTTCTCTCTTCCGTGGCGTCGATTCTTTCGGTGATTATTGGTGCGCTGGCAGCTTATTCCTTCTCCCGCTTCCGTTTTACCGGACGGCGAGGCTTAATGCTGACCGTATTTCTGATCCAGGTATTTCCAAATTCCCTGACAATTGTGGCGACCTTCCTATTAATTCAGGAAATAGGAACCCATATTCCTGAACTGGGTTTGAATTCTTACGGTGGAGCGCTGCTGGTCTATCTGGGCGGGGCGCTAGGGATCAACACCTGGTTGATGAAAGGCTTCTTTGACTCAATTCCGCGCGATCTGGACGAATCTGCCCGGATTGACGGTGCATCCGACTGGTTGATTTTCTGGCGGATTATTTTCCCGCTGGTGCGCCCGGTACTGGCCGTGGTCGGGATTTTGACCTTCATTGGTGTTTACGGGGACGTGATCATTGCCCTGACGCTGCTTAAGGACAAAGAAATCCAGACGCTGGCTGTGGGGCTGGCGCGGTTTATCCGCGACAACTTCAACCAGGAATGGGGTGTATTCTCAGCAGGCGCGATTTTGGGCGCGATCCCGACAGTTGTCATCATTCTGACCTTCCAGCGTTTCCTGGTAGGCGGGCTGACCGAAGGCGCGGTCAAGGGATAATTCGTCCGCAAGATGGAACAAATATTGATAGCGGCCCTGTGCCGCTATTTCTTTTCGGGTCTGAACAAAGGATAGACGATGGATTTCATTTTCGGAACCTATGCCACCGATGATCTGAAGCTCCTGCACCATCGAATGAGTCGGCGGGGTGTGCAGCACGCCTATGAATTATCCCCACGTGACGCCCTGCCCAACCAACCGGTAACGCTCACAGTTCAAATCGGTACGGACACGACTGTTTCACAGGTTGCCTGTTATTTTACTATCGATGGAAGTGAACCTGATGGCTCGCGGGGCGTGGCAAAAAATGGTATGGTGCTGCTCCTAGACAAAGCAGACACAATCTGGGATGTGCTGAACTGGGGGTATTTGAGCATCTGGCGAGGTGTTTTTCCCCCGCAGCCGGACGGCGCGATTATCCGCTATAAAATCAGTGCCTGGTCAGGGGCGGGAAGTGAAATTTTCGCCGATTGGCCTGATGTGACAGCGACAGCAGAACAGGCCGCATCAGCTTTTTTCAAGAATGAGCCGTTTCTCGACACCCTCAAAGGCAGTCCATCCGAGGGGGTCATTTTTCAGTATCGGGTGGATACCCTTACTCCGCCGGATTGGGCGCGGAAAGCGATTATCTACCACATTTTTGTGGATCGTTTTTACCCTGGTGACGGGAAAACCTGGAACAACGCTCAAACATTGATGGATTTTTATGGCGGAACCCTATGGGGCGTGCGGGATAAAATGGATTACATTGCGGATCTGGGCGCGACCTGCATCTGGCTCAGTCCAACGTGGGTGAGCCCATCTCATCATGGGTATGATGTGACGGATTACACCCGCGTTGAACCCCGTTTGGGAGGGGACGAGGCCCTCCATGCGGTTGTTGAAGCCGCTCATTCACGAGGAATTCGCGTGTTATTGGATATGGTGTGCAATCATCTGTCCAACGAGCATCCGTTTTTTCGGGATGCCCGCAGCGACCCCCACAGCCCCTATCGGTGCTGGTTCACCTTTGATGATTCAGAAGTCGGTTACCGCACTTTTTTTGGCACGCCCTTTATGCCGGAATTGAATTTCACTAACCCGGATGCCAGACAGTGGATGATTGATACGGCCCGCTACTGGCTGCGTGAATTTAAAATCGATGGCTATCGGCTTGATTACGCCAATGGCCCCGGCCCTGGTTTCTGGAGTGATTTCTGGGCGGCATGTAAGGCTGAAAAACCGGATGCGTTTTGTTTTGGCGAAATTGTTGATGCCCCTCATACTTTTTTGCGGTATGTAGGACGGCTGGATGGCTGTCTGGATTTTCATCTTGGGGAAACGCTGCGAAAAACCTATGCCTATAAAACGTGGACGGAAGCGGATTTTGAACGATTTCTCGAACGACATCAGGCGTACTTTCCGGAAAATTTCATTCTTCCCAGCTTTCTTGACAACCACGATATGGATCGGTTTTTGTATATAGCAAAGGGTGACAAAGCCGCCCTTAAACGAGCCGCCGCCGTACAGATGCGCTTGCCCAACCCACCGATTATCTACTATGGGACGGAAGTTGGCCTCTCCCAGCGCTATGGCAAATCCGATAACATGGGGTTAGAGATCAGCCGTGAACCCATGATCTGGGGTGACCAGCAGGACAAAGAGATGCTGGCCTATTACAAAACGCTGATTCAAAAACGGCATGGGTAACATTGCAATTCGGGTAGAAGGCATCAGCAAGAAATACCGGATCGGGGCGCGAGCCCACTATGCGACTCTGCGTGAAACCCTTGTGAATCTGGTATCCGTGCCATTCCAACGCCAGGATGCAACCATCTGGGCGCTCAAGGATGTCTCGTTTGAAGTGAAACATGGCGAAGCGGCGGCAGTTATCGGTCATAATGGGGCAGGCAAAAGCACTCTTCTGCGGATTCTCTCGCGTATTACCGCCCCTACAGAGGGACGAATCTTGATTGACGGGCGCGTGGGGTCGCTGCTGGAGGTTGGCACGGGCTTTCATTCTGAACTCACCGGACGGGAAAATGTCTATCTCAACGGCGCGATTCTTGGGATGCGGAAACGCGAAATTGACCGCAGGTTTGATGAAATTGTCGCCTTCGCTGAGGTCGAAAAGTTTATTGATACCCCAATCAAGCATTTTTCCAGTGGGATGATTGTACGGCTGGCCTTTGCTGTTGCCGCGCACCTGGAGCCGGAAATCCTGCTGGTGGATGAAGTGCTGGCGGTAGGGGATTATGCATTTCAGCAAAAATGCCTGGGTAAGATGAACGAAGTCAGCCAGCAGGGGCGCACCGTGCTGTTTGTCAGTCATAATATGGGAGCGGTCAATCGGTTGTGCGAGATCGGAATTCTGCTCAAAAACGGTCAGCTTTATCTACAGGGGGATATTGAAACCCTGATCACACACTACCTTTCGCTCGGAGCGTCCGAATCCGGCTTGGTGAAGCTAAATGCAGGTACAGATACCGCTATAATTCATGAGGTCGGCGTCCAGAACCACCTGGGGGAATTCAGCCCGGTGATCGGCGCAAATCAGGTGTTTTTTTTCTGGGTGGTGTGTGAGATACGGGAGCGTATTGACGCAGCACAGCTTGCGGTGGCGGTGGTCGCGGCTGATGGAGTGGTTGTTTTTGTGACCACTCATGCGGACACCCTGGAAGGCGCAGATATTTCCCTGTTTCCTGGTCAGTATCACGCACGGGTCAGGATTCCGGCGCACTTTTTGAACGTAGGAACTTATACTCTGAACGTCCGCGTGTGGGGCAAACGGACAGGTCAGCAGCGCGAGTCGCACGCAGATGCTTTCCATGTGATTCGCTTTAGAATCGAGGAAACAGGATCGGTGGCCTCAAAATTAAATGACAGACGAGGCGGATTGGTGACACCGCTTTTCGAATGGGAAGTGGCTAATGAATAAAGTGCTGGCGCTCACAGGGATGCACCGTTCGGGCACTTCGCTGATTGCCCATTGGCTGCAAACCTGTGGGCTGTACATTGGTGATGACCTTCTCCCTGCTTACCCCTCAAATCCGCAAGGACATTTTGAGGATGTTCATTTTATGCGTTTTCAGCGCCGGATTTTGAAAGATAACGGGTTGGGATATCTGGTGCGACCGCATGATCGGATTTTGCTGCACGAGCACGATTATGCTGCCGCGCAAAAACTGATTGCGGAGCGCGAAAATTTCCGGCAGTGGGGCTGGAAAGACCCACGCACCTGCCTGTTTCTGGACTTCTGGAAAAAGCTGATCCCCAATCTGAAAGCGGTGGTTGTATTTCGGCACTATGGGCAGGTGGTGCATTCACTGGTGAAGCGTGATCCGCCGCTTACTGCCTGTAAAAATCTACGTCGCTATGTGCTGGCATGGCAGCGGTACAACCAGGATGTACTGCGTTTTGCGGCAAAATATCCTGATGATATTCTGCTGGTGGAGCTTCAAAGGGTGCTGGGCGAATCCGAGAATTTGATTAACCTGATTAATCAGAAGTGGGATATTCATTTAGAAATCTGTCCGGTAGAAGCCGTTTTTGAGGCCAATTTACTTCACCAGGGGAATTACCCCATCCTGTCCAGAACCTGTGAACTGCTCTGCCCGTCAATCAAGATCACGTATCAGCAGTTGGTTGCGTGATGACGGTCTGGGTGGTCGTGGTGACACATAACGGCGAACACTGGCTTAAAACATGCCTAAACAGTTTAGCGAATCATCAGGTTATTGTGATTGATAACGCCTCGACTGATCACACTTCGGAAATCCTCACGCCTTTTCCACACATCCGCCTGAGTAAAAATCTGGGTTTTGGTCGGGCAAATAATATCGGCATCCGCCATGCACTGGACAATGGTGCTGACTACGTGTTTTTGTTGAACCAGGATGCGTGGGTAGCGCCGGATGCTATCGAAACGCTGGTTGCTCAGGCAGAGCAAAATCCAGCGTTCGGTTTATTGAGTCCGGTACATTTACTGGCATCAGGGATTGCCGTCGAAGCGGGGTTTTCCAGTGAAATTCTAAACCAGGGAAACAAAGACTTTTTCTCCGATCTATACATGGGAAAAACCCAGGTCGTTTATTCTGTAGAGAGGGTTAACGCAGCGGCTTGGCTGCTTTCAAGTGCCTGCCTGCGGGAAGTCGGCGGTTTTGACCCTCTGTTTTTCATGTACGGCGAGGATTTCGATCTGTGCAACCGCGTGCTGCATCATGGCTGGAAAATTGGGGTTGTTCCATCAGCGGTGATCTTTCACGATAAAGTCTATCGAAAACATCCGGGTTGGTCCGGGATTCCGCGTCGCAGCCAGCGTCTGTATGCCGATTTTCTGTTCCCCCTTAAGCAGCCGCAGCGGCGTCTGGTCATCAATCTTGCTTTCTGGGGACTGGACATCGGTTATGCTGTTCTCAAGGCGATCATCGACCGGAATTTACCGGAATTTTTTGCTCTGTGGATGGCACTGATTACAACTTTGTGGCGGCTGCCGCAAATCACGCAGCACTATGCACGCTGCCGACGCAAGGGAGCACACTGGCTGTAATGTTGTCGATTGCGATTGCAACCTATAACCGGGCGGATATTTTAAATTTCCCTCTGGAAAGTTTGTGCCAGCAAACTGCTTCCACACAGGATTACGAAATCCTGGTCGTTGACAACGCTTCTACCGATCATACCCGTGCTGTCGTCAAACACTATCAAACACAGTTCCCTGAACATCAAATACGTTACATCTATGAACCGCGCCCCGGCGTCTCTGTGGCACGAAACCGGGGATGGCTGGAGGCGCGAAGTGTTTATATTGGCTATGTCGATGATGACTGCAAACTTCCTGAAAACTGGGTGGGAACAGCACTCTCCATTATCAAAATGTATTCCCCTGACGCTTTTGGCGGGCCATACTTTGCCTTTTATACGGCGGAAAAACCCCGATGGTACAAGGACAGCTACCGATCCAAAGGGCAGCATGTGGAGGAATTCCGCCCCCTGGACAAAGAGGAAATTTTGTATGGTCCGAATATGGTGTTTCGCGTTCAGCTTTTGCAGGAGGTCGGCGGATTCAGCCCCGATTATGGCCCGAAAGGGTCGGATTTTTTCTATGGGGAGGAGGCCGATTTGCTCAGCCGGATTCGCCAGCGAAAGCCAGCCGCAGCGATTTTCTTCGCGCCTCAGTTAGTCGTGTATCATCTTGTCAGACCGGAAAAAATGCGATTACCTCACCTGCTCTGGCATCAATTCTTACTGGGACGCACCATGAACCGTCTGTATCCCCCCCAAAAACCTCCGGGGCTGCTGCGTGTCATACTTAAGCTGAGTATTTTTTCGCTGTGGATCCTCGCTGACAGTCTATTGGGGTCCTTATTCAGGAATAGAGCAGATTATCCCTATATCCAGAATTATCTGGTGGAAAAAGTTTCCCTCTCCATTCGTCGGTTAGGGGTGGTCTATGAGCAGTGGCGGCTCATGGGCTTGTGATTTTGCCTCAGCATTGCTAGACTGCATAATTTGGTAATTCTTCAGAAAATGAGGCCATGCGAAAACTCGTTTTGATTGCCTTATGGGTGCTTGTTCCGGTACTAACGGCGCAGGCACAGGATGCTACGCCCACCACTGAACCGGGTGTGGTGATGATCACCAGCCCGGTCGATGGACAGCAGCTTTTCGGGCTGGTGGAGATGGTCGGGACAGCGATCCATCCCAGCCTGTTTGACGGGTATATCCTGGAATGGAGTAATATTCAGAATCCTGAGGTCTGGCTGCCAATTCAGCAGCGGGTAAACCAGCAGGTTAATAATGGGATTTTGGGCCAGTGGGATACGGTTAGTGCCAGCGTGCCAGATGGAATTTACCAGATTCGACTCCGCCTGTTTCTGGCAGACGGTACCGTGCAGGATTTTCAGGTCAATAACCTGGTGCTGATCAATTCCGCACCCACGGTCGTCCCGACACCGCTTCCGGCAGTTCCAACTGCGACAGTTCAATCTTTGCCGACTTCTGGCCCGTCACCAACTCCTTTGATCCAGCAGCCACCAACGGTGACCCCGCGCCCAACCTTCGAAAACCCTGTTGATCTGGATCAGAATAACACCTCCTCCACACCGGAGGAAGAAGAGAGTGTGGTTAACTTCTCGGCGGTTGAGGGGGCATTTTGTCTCGGTGTTTACTTCAGCATGGCATTTTTTATGCTCATCGTTGCCTATCTGGTGCTTCGTAAGCAAATAAGCCCATTCACGCGCCGTTTGTGGTGGCAGATTCGAAGTGAGTTTGACAACGACCAGGATTACTAATCGATGGAACGGTTTATGATTGTGGGGCTGGGCAATCCCGGCAAAAAGTATGCATACACCCGTCATAACATCGGATTCATGTGCGTGGATGCGCTTGCAGCCCGGTATGAAATTGCTGTTGACAACGTAAAATTCCAGGCGAAATTTGGTGAAGGCACGATTGTCGATCATCGCGTGGTACTGGTCAAACCTCAGACCTATATGAATGCGAGCGGCGTGGCGGTGCGCGGGCTTGCCAGTTTCTACAAAATTCCACCGGAACAAATTCTGCTCATCTACGACGATTTGGATACGCCTGTGGGCACTCTGAGAATCCGTGCCGGTGGTGGTGCGGGTGGTCAAAAGGGTGTCCGCAGCACTATTGAGCATCTTGGTACGGAGAACTTCCCCCGCGTTCGATTTGGGATCGGACGCCCCCCAGGGAAAATGGACGCCGCTGCCTATGTGCTGCAAGAATTTATCAAGGACGAAGTGCCGCTGGTGCGCGAAACCATTGACCGTGTCATCAAAGGGGTGGAAATCTGGCTGGCGGAGGGCATCGAAATGGCGATGAACCGTCAGAATGGCACGGCTGAACAGGCTGCTGCCGCCCAACCTAAGCCCGAAAAAATAGTGGAAAAAGATCCAGAAGAATAGTCCCATGCAGTTGGATGGTCTTTTATCTGCCCTCGGTCAAACCGGGGCTTTTCAGTCTTTGCTTGAGTCAATCGAAAAGCGACGGCCTTTGGCCGGACAGCAAATCTTGCGGTCGGCGCGTCCTTATGTAGCAGCGGCGCTGTCACGATACCTGAATCGCCCGGTCTTGTTCATCACAGATCGGGTAGAGCGAGCCTATAACATCACGGAACAGCTCCCCGTCTGGATGCCCAATCGTGAGATCACTCGCTTCCTGGAACCATCAGCCGCGTTTTATGAACGCACTCCCTGGTCAGAAGAAGTTTTGCGGTCAAGGCTGAATACGCTGGGAATGTGGTTTCACTACGAGAAAGGCGCTTCCCCGCCGTTTGTCGTGACTTCAACTCAGGCGCTCATGCAAAAAACTCTGCCTGTCCGTGAATTTCGGGTGGGGTCGCGTAAACTGCGGGTAGGACAGCGGCAAGACCCGGAAAAGCTCATGCGTTTGTGGCTGGATTTGGGTTATGAAGCCGCCAGTATTGTTGCCCAACCCGGACAGTTTTCGCGGCGCGGCGGGATTGTTGATGTGTTTCCCGCAACCGAATCGGTTCCTGTCCGGATTGAATTTTTCGGGGACGAAATCGAGAGTATGCGGCGCTTTGATGCGGCAACGCAGCGTTCGTTGGAACGGGTAGAGGCTCTGACATTTTCCCCGACCCGCGAAGCCCTGCCCAAATATGCGCCGAGAGTCGCGGCGCAGCTTGCTGACTGGTTCATGAGTCAGACCATCGACGATGAAGCCACTTCCCTGCGTCCGGATTACGAGTCCTTGCAGCAGGGATCGCCCTTCCCTGCGCTTGAATTCTATTTACCCTGGCTATATGACCAGCCCGCCAGCTTACTGGACTATCTTCCGCACAATGTGCTCGTGCTGGTTGAGGACTGGCAAAACCTGCATGACAGCATCGCGCATCAGGAAGAACAGGCGCTTGCTCTGCGGGAAGAAAAAATCCGTCTGAATACCCTGCCCGCCGACGCGCCATTAGCGTATCACACCTGGGATGCGCTTGCGGAGCGGCTGGAATCCTTCCAGACATTGTATCTGGGACAGGCAGAAACCCCTGCAATTGGTCAGCAGTCAGAGATCGGGGCGTTATTTATCCCCGGTCAGCGCTTCGGTGGGCAGATTCGATTGGTGCTCGATCATTTACGCCAACTGCGCCGCAGCGCAGAACAAGCTGTGACTGTCACGCGGCAGGCTGAGCACCTCGCGCTGCTGTGGTCGGAAGCCAGCAGTTATATTCCACCCGTAGAAGACATTCGCACGCTGGATGATCTGGGGCTGACCAGTTTTGTGCAGGGCGAACTGGGTGAAGGCTGGGTGATGCAGGGCAAAAAAGCACTGCATCTGCTGACTGACGCGGAGATCTTTGGTTGGAAACGCCCCGAACCGCGTCGGCATCAGCGCCCAAAAGCGGTTACACCAGAGATGGCCTTTGCTGACCTGGAACTGGGCGATTATGTGGTTCATGTTGAATTTGGCATCGGACGGTTTGCGGGGTTGCTCCGCCGCACCGTCGAAGGACAGGATCGGGAATTTCTCAAGCTGGAATATGCTGAAGGGGATACCCTGTTTGTGCCGATTCATCAGGCCGAACGGGTAACCCGCTATGTGGGATCAGATGGGGCGGCACCACCAAAACTCCATCGCTTAGGCACACAGGAATGGATTCAGGTACGGAAAAAGGCCAGCGAAGCCGCGGAGGCCTATGCAAAAGAACTGCTGGAACTTTACGCCAAACGCTCTGTTGCGCGGGGCTATGCATTTAACCCTGACACACCCTGGCAGCATGAGCTGGAAGCTTCGTTCCCCTACGTCGAAACCGATGACCAACTTCAAGCGATCCGCGAAGTCAAACAGGACATGGAAGCACCGCAGCCAATGGACAGGCTGATTTGTGGCGATGTGGGCTTTGGCAAAACGGAAATCGCGGTGCGGGCTGCCTTCAAAGCGGTCATGGATGGTAAACAGGTGGCGGTGCTTGTCCCCACCACGATCCTCGCTCAGCAGCATTACCAGACCTTTACCGAGCGGATGGTCAATTTCCCCATCAAAGTAGAAATCATTTCCCGCTTCCGTACAGAGGGAGAACAGGACGCGGTTATTAAGGCGCTGGAAGATGGCACCGTTGATATTGTTATTGGGACTCATCGTCTGCTGAGCCAGGATGTGAAGTTTAAAGACCTGGGGCTTCTGGTCATTGATGAAGAACAGCGTTTCGGGATTACCCACAAAGAGCAGTTGAAGAAGCTGCGGGCGAACATCGACATCCTGACCCTGACCGCGACGCCGATCCCACGCACCTTGTATCTGAGCGTTACAGGCCTGCGAGACATCAGCATCATTCAAACCGCGCCGGAAGAACGCCTGCCGGTAGCGACGCATGTAGGCAGCTACGATGAAAATCTGGTGCGGCAGGCGATTTTGCGGGAAGTTGAGCGCGGCGGACAGGTGTTTTTTGTGCACAATCGCGTTCGCAGCATCAAAGCCATCGCACGCCAGTTGGAAAATCTGGTGCCGGAAGCGACCTTTGCCGTCGCCCATGGACAGCTTAACGAACACCAGCTTGAACGGGTCATGCGTGATTTCTCTCATGGGGACTATGATGTGCTGATTTCGACTTCGATCATTGAAAGTGGGCTGGATATTCCCAACGCCAATACCATCATTATTGACCGGGCGGATTGGTTCGGGCTTGCGGAATTGTATCAACTGCGTGGGCGGGTCGGACGCAGTGCTAATCAGGCCTATGCGTATTTCTTTCATCTCCCAACCAGCAAATTGACCGATGAAGCCCGTTCGCGCCTGGAAACCATCGGTGAGGAAACGCAGTTGGGGGCCGGATTGTCTATTGCGATGCGTGATCTTGAAATTCGCGGCGCAGGGGATATTCTCGGCAGGCGGCAGAGTGGGCATATCGCGGCGGTGGGTTTTCACCTGTATACCCGGCTGCTGGCACAGGCGATTCAAAAATACAAGAATCGGGACACTGGTAAAAAAGAAGTTCCGCCGCCTACATCCCTTATCATCGATCTGCCTTTGCCCACCTATATCCCGCCGGAGTATATTGAGGATACTGCGCTGCGAATCCAGCTTTACCGCCGTTTAGCGGATTTGCATGAAATTCAGCAGGTTAAAGAAATGGAGACGGAATTAACCGACCGCTTTGGCCCGATTCCGCGTGCAGTGGAATGCCTGCTGTACCAGTTGCAGGTAAAAATCCTGGCTTCTCGCGCACGGGCGACGGCAGTGGTCATCGAGCAAAGTAAAATTGCGATTAAGCTGCCCTATCTCGGTCAGGTTGATCGTGAACGCTTGCAGGTGGAACTTGGCTCAGGGGTTCGAGTTAGCCGTACTGCTATTTTCATCGACCGCGACGATGACGAGGCAAAATGGATGGTCATGCTGCTTGAGGTGCTGGAGCGGTTGGGTAGAGAAGCCCTGACAGTCGTGGAATAGAGTTCAGTTTCGTGTAATTGCGTCAGGCATGTTTTTTCATCCATTCCTCAAGGCGTTTTAAATCGGCATCCAGTTCGGACGCTAACAGTGCTTCCACAAGGAAATTCGAGAAACCGGGCACAAAGCTGCTCAGGTCAATCTCCATGCTGCCCTGCACCTCGGTACCCGCGCTTCCACTTTTCTCTTTTGGGATGAGCTTCCAGGTAAATTCCATCTGGAAGGGTTTTTCGGTGCGGAAGAAGAGTTGCTCCTGTGGGATGCCTTTGACGTAACCTATGCTTTCGCTCAATTTATGGAAGGGAATATCTAAGATAACCTTGACTTCTCCTTCATTTTCCTGTTGTCTGATGACTTCGATCTTCTGAATGCGCTTAATAACAGAGGCAAGGATGTTCACATCAGTCAGTGTGGTATAAACGATCTCCTGTGGATAGGGTAACCAGTGGGAACGTTCGACTTTGGGCATGATTTTCTCCTGCGTAAAGATTAGCATTCACAGGCACAGTAATGCAAAATATAAGTGTCGTAGCCGGATATAGGGATGAGCCTGATTAAGAACGTTTCTGAACTCCCGTTTCAACCACCGAAAACCCTGTTCGGACGGGCGGAACTGCTTGCACAGGTCGAGCAGTTTCTTACTGCAAAGCAGGCTGTGTTATTGTATGGCGTCGCGGGGATGGGCAAGACCGCTGTTGCTGCGTCGCTGGCGGCCCAGGCAATCCAGAAGGGACAAACGGTTATCTGGCTGCACGCAGATACGCTGGACAAGATACTGCGCCAGATTCTGTGGCTGTACGAAATTCGGGCAGAGCAGGATATTGCCGCACAGGTTTCCAGTGTTCTGAAAAAATACCAACCGCTGGTCATCCTGCATGATACTCATCGGCATGAGGAGGCTGCCCAGTTCATCTGGTCGTGTGCCCGTAACCAATCAGCCGTCCTGTTGGTCAACGAGACGGCGACAGATGGTCCCTGGGAGCCGGTGCTGGTACGGCGATTAGGGTCAAGCGACAGCCAGCAGCTTTTTACCAGCATCACCGGAACACAGCCTCCAGAATCAGGCAGTTTCATAGACTACTGCGACGGGCATCCCCTGAGTATTGAACTCGCGGCACGGCAAATTGCAAGCCGGGCAATTGATCTGCCCACCCTGATGACCAAACTGCCGACTTCGTATACAACACTCCGTCAGCGTGTTCTGGCGGTGATGGACGCAGCGTTTCATACACTGGACACAGGCAATCAAGGACTTTTATTGGCGCTATGTGCCAATTTTTCGCATGGCATCAGTGCGGATGTAATCCGTGTTGTGATTAACTCATCGCTGGGCATCACGCAGCAGCTCTGCCAGGGAGTTGCCCGGCGTGGATTCATCACACTTCGGACGGTAGGCGACCATATTTACTATAGGACTCACCCTTTGATTCAGGAATTCGCGGTCGCAGAACTGCACGCCAACAATCGCTATGCTCAGGCCAAAAATCGCCTCCTGGACTCGATCACCAAATTTGCGAAATCGAACACAGTTTCCCGTGACCTGTTCGTTCTCGAAATGGATAACTTCATTGGTGCTGCGGAATACGCGATTGAAACCGGCCAACCTGAGGCGCTGCGGGTGCTGGTCGGGGTTCTGAATCAACAGGCAGGGTTAACGGAACGGCGGGGCTATGCATCTGATACTCAGCGGCTCACAGCGTACCTCGGAAATTCGGTATCTATTCCTGAAGAGGTGATTGATGGAGAAGTGATTGAAGAAGAAGCCTCTGAAGCAGCTACAGACAAGCCTTCCTCTCCACCCTCGTCTCTGCCGCTGATCGATGCTGCACTGAGAGATACGGATGTCCGCAGTCTGGAAGCGACACTGCCCAAAGAACTCAATTCAACGGCGCTGATTCCCGCAGATTCACCCTTAATCACCTGTCAAACTCTGGAAATTGCGCTTCAAGCCGCCAGCAATCGGCAGGACAAGCCGGAGATGGCGCGGCTGTCTGTAGAAACGGGCCGCTGTCACGCAGAACAGAATCAGCCTGACCGGGCGATGCTTTTTTACCAGCAGGCGATTGATCTGTATCAGGAGATGGGCGATCTCGCTAACATGCTGTTTGCGCTGGAACATCTGGCGCTCATCAGCCAGATCGTTGAGGGACCGGAACAAACGCTCAAGCACACACGCCGAGGCTTTAATATCGCTCGTCAGTTAAGCGATCATGCGACCATGGCGCGTTTTTTGATCCTTTCAGCAGAGGCTTATGCGATGCTGGGAGATACGAATAATGCTATCAATGGATACAAACAAGCGGTCAAAATTCACCGCAATATGAACAACCAGGAAGAAACGGGTATTGCGCTCGGTAAACTGGCGTCCATTTATATGGACTGCAACCGCTACCGCGAAGCCGCCGCCGCGCTTTCTCAGGCGATTTCATTGTTTAACGAAATTGGGCGCAAGGATTTACACGGGCGAGCACTTGGCAACCTTGGGACAGCGTTAGGCCATCTGGGCCGCTGGCGTGAGGCCGGACAGCGTCATGCCGCTGCCCTGCATCTGGCGCGAGAATTAGGCGATGGGGATGAGGAACTTTTCCAGCTTCGTAATCTGGCATATGTGGCGGAAGCGGAAGGGCTGCTCAATTGGGCAGTGAACTACAACCGTCAGGCGCTTTATCTGGCGATTCTTGCCCGCGATGGGATTGCCATCAGCGATTTAACATTTGAATTGGGACGGCTGCTGTCAACAGAGGAAGAAACGATCCCCCAGTCCGCGATTCTGCTTCAACACTCCATCGGCCTTAACCCCCGTATGGAAGCGCTGCGCTTGCTGGAAACTGTCCGCAGCCGGATGAAAAAACAGGAAAAAAATTATCCTGTCGAAACCGATATTTACACCTACGCGGCGGCTAGTTATCCTAATGCGGATCTAAAGCGTTGATGCGGAGATACAAAGTTGCACCGCGAATTTCCCTATGATATTTCCCTGGTACTCCCTGTTTATAACGAGGAAGGCAGCCTGCACGAGCTGCACGACGAACTCAACCGCGTTCTGAAGCACATGGGACTGCGCTATGAGATTATCTATGTAGATGATGGCAGCAAAGATGCCAGCCCACACCTGCTGCAAGACCTCTATGACCAGAATCCAGAGGTTAAGGTGGTGTTTTTGCGCCGGAATTTCGGACAAACCGCCGCAATTCAAGCCGGGATTGATAAGGCGACTGGTGCGATTATCACCCTGATGGATTCCGACCTGCAAAATGACCCGAACGAAATTCCCCGTATGTATGCTCGTATGGAAGAGGGTCTGGATCTGGTCAGTGGGTGGCGCAAAAAACGGCAGGACAAAATCATTCGCCGCATTCCCTCAATCATGGCGAATCGGCTGATTTCAGCGGTGACCGGTGTTCGTTTGCACGATTACGGATGTACGCTGAAAATGTACCGCCGCGAGGTGCTTGATCATGTGCGGCTGTACGGTGAGATGCACCGTTTTATTCCGGTGCTGGCGTATGCGGCAGGCGCTAAAATTGATGAAATGGTGGTGAATCATCGAGCACGGCGCTTTGGCAAAAGCAAATATACCCTGTGGCGCACGATCAAAGTGGTTCTCGATTTGATGACGGTAACCTTCTTAACCCGCTACAACACGCGCCCGATGTATATTTTTGGCGGATCGGGGTTTATTTTTGGGTTTTTGGGTGCTCTATCCTGCCTGTTTGCCCTCGTATACAGCGTAGCGGCAAGTGAATCTTTGCTCGAATGGCCGTTGGCATTTCTTGTTTTGGGTGTCCTGCTTATTTTTGGCAGTTTCCAGAATATTTTGCTCGGTCTTCTGATTGAAATGCTCATGCGAACCTATTACGAATCACAGGGCAAGGGGCCATATGCGATCCGTGATTTTCTGGGCAGTCAGGGAGAAGTGATAACTTCTACGGTGCCAAGAAGCACTTCATAACCTTTGCCTGTTCCCTGTGGTGTGACCTGATACAACGCGGGAACCGCCCAATCTGTGACCGAAGCAATCAGGGAATAGGTGCCGGGGGGTAAATCTTCCGGCACATAGATTTCATGGCGATAAGTCTGAACACCGTCATGGAATTTTTCGTTATACAGGGAAACAGCCAGCCCATTGACCGCTGTTTGCGTTTCGTTGTTTTGATACAGAGTAAGGGTGGCGTTATGATTGCCCGTCTGTTGAATATCCCACGTGGTTGTTACAATCAGCCCTGACCCTGTTTCAACCATATCTGAAAATAGGTATCCGGTTAGTTGGATATGGTCGCCAAAACGGTAGACCGTTTCCTGCACTGGCAGGTGTTCTGTGATTTCATTGGTCTGGAGTGGCGTATATTGGCCGGGAGAAACGACTTCGACAGTCGCAATTTCAGCATAATCACCTTCGATGAAATTTCTCTCAAACCACACGGGCAGTCGAGCGGCATCACGCCAGTCGTACATAGCCACACGCAGCGAGTATTGACCGGGGGACAAATCGTCAGGTAAAGCCAGACCATGCGCGTCAAAATACAGGATTCCGTTTTCCCATTCGGCGGTGTTACCAAACGTGCCCTGAGGGGCGCCATCATGTTGTGCCCGCAGTATGCCGTTTTCATCAACCAGAGCAACCCCAATGTTATAGTTAAAATCCACAAGGCCATCCTTTTGCCAGACCAGCACAACAGGCAGAATTGAGCCTGCTTCGATGCGTTCGGCAGCGTCGTATCCGGCCAGGGTCAGATTTTCACCAAAAGTAAACGGGTGATGTCGGGTAACCAATGTTGGAAGGCGGTAATTGTAGTAAGGGTAAACTCGGATCAACCGGGCATCCTCTGCCCATTTTGTCTCCGATACCGGAAAATAGTTTGAGGTCAGAATTTCTTCAACAGGGCGATAAGCCCAGGGGAAAAAAGGCCCACTGTTCATAACCAGCCAGATATTCGCATACCGCATATTCAGGTAATTGATTACCCGGCTGGTCGCAAAATCGATCCGTTCATTGGGTGTAATTCCGCCGCCGCGATCTGCGTCTTCTACCACAGGATCGGGCTGGTCTGGGCTGTAACGTTCTCCTGCGAGATACGGCAGGGTCACGACAACACCCTCACCACGATAGCTGTTGAGAAAAAAATAAAGATAGGTGGGGTTCGCCAACAGCACCATATCTTTTTCGCCTGCCTGCTGCTCTACTGACGCCAGCAGATTTTGTAACTCTGGCCGATTAGCCTCGAAGCGTGGGTCATCTTCCATTGCGTGAAGCGAGAAGCCGATTCCCAGAATCCAGACGATTGGAAACAAGGAAATTTGCAGCAGAAATGCCCTTCTGGAGACCGTTTTTTGCCAGGCCAGCCCAAGACCCAGCGCGATAAACAATCCGCCTGCCAGCCAACCAATTTTGGCGTAGCGCCATGCGATGCTCAGATTGTCGAAATCCACGTTTTTGAGATGTAAATACCACTGGGTATATTGAGGATTCCAGGTCGCTTCGTCCTGAAAGGCACGCGCGCCTTTTTCAGGAAATTCCGCTAACAGAATGTCAAAAGCGAGCTGCGTTGGAACTAATACCCCGCCAAGCTGAATCAGGACAGAAAAAATCAGCAAAGCGGCCCCGGCAAACCATCCGACGCGGTGGATTTTCCCATCGGATAAATGTTGCAGCACGGGCAGCAGCAGCAGCCCCATCACGGGAACGACATGAATCAGGTAACGTGTTCCCCAGCCCAACCCACCATGCCAATCCCAACCACCGACCCCATAGCCTGCGGTGACGGTCAGCAGCAGCACAAAAGGCGCCAGCGCCAGCCGCCAGTTACCCTCGCGGTGTGCCAGCCATGCCCCGTACAGACTCAGCAGCAGAATCGGACTGGTAGCCCATAAGCTGCGTCCCGGACTGAGCAGGTAGGCACCCATCACAGTGAGAAAATAATCCAGACTGCTGCCTTCAATCCGCCCAAGATATCCCCGGCTGTCGAAGCGGTTGCTGCCAAAATTGGTTTCCGAAGCCAGAGAAAATACGGCGATGATGAAGATTAATCCGAGCAATACGGTTCCTGTACCTATGATCAGTGTGCGGCGAGTGGGGTGGGCAGGCCAGAGGACGACCATCAGGGCAGGAAAAGCCAGGAACATAATTTCT
The DNA here is from genome assembly GCA_008933735.1 of Anaerolineae bacterium. Taxonomy (GTDB): domain Bacteria; phylum Chloroflexota; class Anaerolineae; order Aggregatilineales; family J027; genus SB15. The sequence continues at coordinate 79,133 of WBUL01000015.1, forward strand.
TTGGTCAGCAGTGCAGCCGCACAGACCAGCACCAGCACGCCAGTCTGCCACCAGCGCCAGCGTTTGTGTAATTGAAAGGCAAGCCAGAATGCCAGCATAACCCAGAAAGCGGCGACGGGTTCACGGAAAGCGGTCTGGGTATACGGCCAGAGCATAGTGGATAGACCAACCACCAGCGCAGCCACAAAACTGACCATTGGTCGGTAATTGAGTGTTAACCCGGTCCAGAAGATCACCACACCTGTTGCGGCGGTGACCAGAGCGCTTAAGGCCCAGACTGTATGTAACATCCCGACGCCATCAAGGTGATAAGCCACCCAGTAAAGAGGAATCGACAGCACAATTTGCATCGGTTCGTGGACAGGTTGACTCCAGGGAATATCGCCTGCACCGGGGTACTGATAGTAAACACTGTAAAGCCGGGATTCATCATACTTCACCAGCGATTCGGCAGCAGAAAACATCGCCAATTCGTCGCCAGAAAGAGGCATCCCCCGATAGGTAAGCCAATACCCTCCCAGCAAAATACTGAACAGGCAGAAAGAGAGTATCACCGGTTTCCCGAAACTCGGCATGGGCGGATTCCCTTTTGGGAAATTCTAATTGAAAAAACGGCACGCCATTGTACCATTAGCCAATGCCCGGATGACAGGGGTACACATTCCACGAGGGGCACGTTATACTTGCCGGGGTTTTATGATAGATGGACTGCTTTATATGGTTCAGTTTATGCCGGTGCTGGCAATAGGTTTTGCCGCCGCGTATGGCTTTACTCCGATTACCAAGCGACTGGCGCTCTACTGGAACATCGTTGACCAACCCAGCGCACGCAAAATTCATCGAGAACCAATCCCTCTGTTAGGCGGGGTAGCAATTCTGGGAGCGTTTCTGTTTGCGACGCTGATTTTTGCTTTTTTTGCGGGGACGCCGCAGTATCTCAGAGAATTTGGTGCGGTAAGTGCCGGGACAGTCTGGCTGGCGATGGTTGGCTATGTAGATGATCGCAAGGGCATGGAACCGCGTGTTAAATTTTCTGCCCAGATTATCGCTGCTTTGCTATTAATGCTGGCAGGCATCCGCACGCAGCTTTTTGCATACCCCATTCTGGACTACGCTTTGACTATTTTCTGGGTGGTCGGTATCACCAATGCGATGAATTTGATGGACAACATGGATGGCCTTGCTGCCGGGATCGCCGGGATCGCTGCGGGTTCCTTTTTTATTCTGGCGGCCTCGCAGGAATTGTCTCTGGTTGGCAGCCTGGCAGCGGCGTTGTGTGGTGCATCTTTTGGTTTCTTGCGCTACAACTTTAACCCGGCCAGTACATTCATGGGAGATACTGGCAGTCTGGTGATTGGGTTTATTCTGGCAGTGCTGGGGATTAAATTGGACTTCCAGACGCAGACGAAGCTGGTTTCCTGGGCGATTCCGATTCTGGTGCTTGGAATTCCGATTCTGGATACCTCGCTGGTTACCTTTACCCGATTGCGTGAAGGGCGTTCGCCGTTCCAGGGGGGTCAGGATCATACATCTCATCGTATCGCAAGTCTGGGTTTCAGCCAGCGGCGCACTGTGGTGATCATGTACGCGGCGGGAATTACGCTGGGCGGTCTGGCCCTCATCATCAGTCGTTCCAGTGTGGCGGTGGCGCTTGGCATCATTGTAAGTACGGGACTTGTGGGAACGGCGCTTTTTATCGTGCTAGAGCATATCTACAAAAACAGCAAACAAAGGGTTGTATGAGTAAATATCTCATTACAGGCGGCGGCGGTTTTATCGGTTCTCATCTGGCAGATCGCCTGCTCATTGAGGGTCATTCCGTAGTCACAGTTGATAATTTCCTGACCGGACGGCGGGAAAATATCGCGCATCAGGATGTCGAACTGCACGAGATTGATATTCGTGATCGGGATGCACTGGCGAAAGCCATGCAGGGTGTTGAGTATGTGTTTCATCAGGCAGCACTGCCTTCTGTGCCGCGCTCGATTGATAACCCGCTTGCCAGCCATGAGATAAATACCACAGGTACACTGAATGTTCTGTTAACTGCGCGGGATGCGGGAGTGAAGCGGGTGGTTTTTGCCGGGTCCTCTTCGACTTATGGTGATGTGGAATCTGAGTTTAAGCATGAGGAAATGCCGCCGCGTGTAAAATCCCCCTATGCGGCCTCTAAAGTGATCGCTGAAGATTACTGCCGGGTGTTTAACGAAATTTATGATCTGGAAACCGTTATTGTTCGCTATTTTAATGTGTTTGGCCCCCGCCAGGATCCTGAATCGCCTTATGCGGCAGTGATTCCCCTATTCGCTACAGCAATGATCGATGATCGGCGTCCGGTCATTCACGGCGACGGGACGCAATCGCGGGATTTCACCTATATTGACAATGTGGTGCATGGCAATATGCTGGCGATGCACTCGCCGCACGCTCCAGGAGAAATTTTTAACATCGCCTGCGGCGATCGGATCAGCCTGTTAGACCTGGTGAATCAGCTAAATGAACTGCTTGGGAAGTCGATAGTGCCTATTTTTGGTTCTCCCCGTCCCGGTGATATTCGCCATTCCAGAGCGGCGATAGATAAAGCGCGGCGGTTTTTGGAATATGAACCTCAGATTAGTTTTAGTGAAGGGTTAGCTCGCACGCTTGCTTGGTACGAGGAAGCTGTCATACGGAAGTGAGACCCACTTGGAAGATACGACTTCTCGGATAACCACGATCAAATCTGCCCTAACCTGGGCACATCATGTTTTAAAAGGTGTGGCGGACAATCCGAGCCGGGAAGCCCGCCTGCTGCTGTGCCATGTTCTGGATGCCCAGCCAGAGTATTTAATTCAGTACGAAGATAAAGTCCTGACGATTGAGGAAGCGGCGCGTTTTAGCCAGCTTGCTGCTGAACGTGCCAGAGGGATGCCAATGGCGTATCTGCTGGGGTATCAAGGGTTTTATGATATTGAAGTTGCGGTTAATCCGGATGTGCTGATTCCCCGTCCTGAAACAGAACTGCTGGTTGAAAAGGCGCTGGAATGGGCATCCAACCGCCAGCACAGCTTTATCGTTGATGTGGGGACGGGCAGCGGTATTATTGCGCTGGTACTGGCGAAACATCTTCGGAATGCTCATATCACCGCCGTTGACGTTTCGCAAACTGCCCTGGATGTCGCACAGAAAAACGGGGAGACCCTGGGGGTTGCTAACCGGGTACGCTGGCTGCATGGGGATTTGCTTCAGCCGTTGATTCAAATGCACGATTTTGTGGATTTGATTGTTGCAAATTTGCCTTACATTGAAACGGAAGTGTTAGGGCAACTCGAAGTCTCAAAATACGAGCCAATTATCGCCCTGAACGGCGGGTCGGATGGGTTAGATTATTTCCGTCGGCTGTTTGCAGAAGCACCGTTTGTACTGCGCCCACGTGGGGCGATTCTGTTGGAAATTGGAGCGTCCCAGTCATACCATGTGAGTGAGCTGGCACGGCAGACTTTTCCTGATGCGGTGATTACTGTCGATAAAGATTTGGGAAATCATGATCGGGTCGTTTCTGTTCAGCTATGAAAGTGATTGAAACTGCCGTCGAGCATTTGCGGCGGCATGAACTGGTCGTCCTGCCAACCGATACCGTCTATGGCGTGGCCGCCCTGATTCATGAGGTGGCCTTGCAGCGCCTTTACGAAGCCAAACAGCGCGATTTAGGTAAGGCAATCCCTGTACTGCTCTCCGCGCCGGAATACGTTATTCAGGTTGCCTCCCACATTTCTGAAATCGAACGGGCACTTATGGATGCCTTCTGGCCTGGAGCACTGACGCTGGTGGTTGCAAAAAGATCGGGTGTTCCTGCCTTGCTGTCTCAAACGGATACCATTGGGGTTCGGATTCCTGACCATGCCCTCACTCGTGCCATTATTGAACAAGCAGGGGGTGCACTGGCGGTTACCAGCGCGAATCTTTCCGGCCAACCCGCTGCCTGTACGGCAGCAGAGGCTCAACGCCAGCTTGGAGACAGTGTAGCCTTTTATGTGGATGGTGGGAGGTGCCCTGGTGGACAGGCCTCGACGGTGGCGCAGGTACAGGACGATAAAATTCAGATCTTTCGTGTTGGCCCCATTACGGAAGCACAGCTTTACGAAGTAGGATTCGGGAAAAAATGAAAATTCTGCTGACAGGAGGGGCAGGTTTTATCGGGTCACACCTGATAGAAGCCATGCTCCGCAACGGTCATGACATTGTGGTGATCGATGACCTCTCTACTGGCAATCGTGCCTATGTCCCCGCTGAGGTTGTGTTTTATGAGATGGACATTCGTGATCCGAAACTTGTGGAAATCTTTGAAGCGGAAAAGCCAGATGTGGTCTGTCATCATGCCGCGCAGATGAGTGTCCTGATTTCTGTCCGTGAACCCCTCCTGGATGCGTCAACGAATATTCTGGGCAGCGTGAATCTGCTGAATGCAGCGAAACACGTCGGAGTACAGCATTTTGTGTTTGCTTCGTCCGGTGGAACTGTGTATGGCGAGCCGACCCGTCTCCCTTCTGCGGAAAACGATCCTCTACTCCCCCTCAGCCCCTACGGAATCAGCAAATTGACGTTTGAGCACTACCTGCGGATCAGTGGGCTGCGGCACACGATTCTGCGTTATGCTAATGTCTACGGTCCGCGCCAGAGTCCACATGGCGAAGCAGGTGTGATTGCCATTTTTACCGAGCGTATGTTTAAAGAACAGGAAACCGTTATCTACGGGGATGGGAACCAGGAACGCGATTTCGTGTATGTGACGGATGTCGTAGCAGCAAATTTAGCTGCCATAGAACAGCGAATTGCCGGGACATTTAATATTGGCACGGGCATCGGGACCAGCGTGAACAGGATTTATGAACTCGTCAGGCACGCGACCCACTATCCCTATCCGCATCGTTATGCCGAGGCAAAAAAAGGGGAAGTTTACAAAATCATCCTGGACTGCCAACGTGCTCACGAGATTTTGCACTGGCGGGCACAGGTTAAACTCGAAGAAGGCATTGCCGAGACGGTTGAATTCTTCCGGCAACAGATCGCGTGGGGCGCGTAAGTTCGCCCCACAACATTAGTTGTCCACTTCTGGATAGGCGTACAGCCACCAATATTGTTCTTCAGGATATACTTCCTGAAGGCCGTTCGGGGGGACAAACATTTTGTCATCTCGATCCAGAATGCCCCGCAAACGCCGATCCAACCGGTAGAGTTTGTCCTCAAGGTCTGTTTCTTCCCAGAGTTCAAGTTCCTCGGCTTCTATTCGAAGCTGTTCAATGATAATGCGGTGGGTGGCTTCGGCAGGGTAGGCGCTCCGCGCTCGCTGCTGGTCATCGGCATAATCTTCCAGAAAGGCGCTGAAATTATTCAAGCGGGCATTGAGCTCCTGCACGACTTTGTCTTCATAGTGACTGCGCCACTCAGAACGAAGCTGCTCAAAATTCAAACGGGCATCGTGAAGGCGCTGGCGCTGCTCTTCGCTCAGTTTATTCTTCAGGCCTTCTAAACGATGCAGCCTCATGAGCAGGCCGCCTACCGTCAGACGGGGTAAATCATTGGAAATGACACCGTAGAGTTCTTTTTCGTAGAGGTACGGCGTCAGATTGGACGCCATTGCTTCTAAAGCGCGTAAATCAGAGGCGGGGTCGTAATCCATGATTACTTTTTCTTGTACCTTTTAATGTTCTGGAATGTGGGGTTGCCCTGTACTTCTTTCAGACGCCTGTCTGCATCCTGGGCATACCATTCAGTTACAAACCGTTTATCGGAATCAGTGTAGGAAACCGTCGGGTTAAACCCCAGGATTTCCGAGCAACCTTTAATAAAGGGCATCGATTCCTCACTCATGCGGAGAATAAAAACCTTCTTGATTTCGAATTCAATTTCAACGTCTATTCTATCCTGCCATTTGGCAACCAGCCGGTACGGCGCTTCTGCTGAGACGCAGGTGAAAAAAAGATCATTGATGCGATTTGTCCAGAAGGTATGGTTGACACGTTCCGCAATAAGATAAGGACGCCCTGTTTCTGGTTCTGCATAAAACCATGTTGTTGCGTTCGTTGCCATAGATGTCTCACCCATCAAGTCGATTTCATCGATAATCATACCAGAGGGCTTGACGCTTGGCGAGATTTAGACCCGGCATCTGTGAATAATCTGTGATTTTTGTTGAGGTGGGTTGTCTTAGTCAACAAGTGGCACTAAACTTTGTAGAAGCTGTTATCTATTCTATGAGGGTGTTCTTATGGGTTCCCGACTCTCCAGACTGACGGGCGGCAACAAACCACCGGATGACAAACAAATCAAAATGCTTGATGAACTGCGCGACCCGTCGCCTGAACCTGTGCTTGCAGAGCCGGAAGCGCGGATGGTTCCTGAACCACCAAAGGCAGTCGATGCACCTCCTAAATCCAAATATACTTATCTGGCGGAAGGGGGTGAAGAATATGTCCCACCTCCCAAGCGCCGAACGACGCCCAAAATTGCTAAGCTGCGAGCCCAACTACGCCCCAAACTAGTAGCTGCGGCAGACGAATTTGATGGACTGTCCTCCTCTGACCCCGAACATCGGAAGATGGTTAAAACACGACTGCAAACGCTGCTCCAGCGCTCAAATATTCAGTTGACTCAGGACGAATATAACGAGCTGGAAGAGGCGATGATTAAAGACCTGCTTGGCTTTGGGGCGATTGACCCCCTGGTCCTGGATAAATCCGTTTCGGAAATCATGGTGAATGGCCCAGAGATCATTTTTGCCGAGCGCAAGGGCAGACTACAGGAAACGGAAATCGTTTTTGATGATGATGATCATATCCAGTGGACAGCCCATCGGATTGTACGTCCCATGCAGCGTGATTTCAGCCGGCGCAATCCGATGGTGGATGCGCGTTTACCGGACGGCAGCCGCGTGCACCTGATTATGCCGCCCTCCGCATTGTGCGGCACGACCATTACCATCCGGAAGTTTCCGGAAAAGCGCCTAACCTGGCAGGATCTGGTCAGCTTCGGGTCATTAACCGAAGAAGTGGCTATGTTCCTCAAGGCATGTGTTCGGATTCGCTTGAATATTGTGGTTTCGGGCGGCACAGGTTCGGGAAAAACGACCCTTTTGAATGTTATCAGCAGCTTCATTCCTGAAGATGAGCGTGTTGTGACCATCGAAGACTCGGCAGAGTTGCAGCTTTCGCAGCGTCATGTGGTACGGCTGGAAACCTGCCCCCCCATGCAGGGAACCAAAGAAGGGCAGTTGGTGATCCGTGACCTGGTGAAAGGCAGTCTGCGTATGCGCCCTGACCGCGTCGTGGTTGGCGAAATTCGTGATGGGGCAGCACTCGATATGCTGCAAGCCATGAACACCGGGCATGATGGATCCCTCACGACGGTTCACTCTAATAGCCCCCGGGATGCGGTTGCTCGCCTGGAAACCCTGGCGATGATGGCAGGCATGGATTTGCCAGTGGAAATCGTCCGTACCCAGATTGCCAGCGCCGTTGACCTGTTTATCCAGGTCGCCCGCTTGAAGGACGGCAGTCGCAAAATCATTCAGATTACTGAAGTTCAGGGCATGGAGGGCCAACAAATCACCTTGCAGGATATTTTCCTGTACAAAACGCCCGGTCACACCGGAGTCCAGCCCAGCCACGAAGGTGGCGGTCAGCTTGAACCGACAGGCTTGCGGCCTAACTTCTACACCCGCTTTGAGGAACAGAAAATCGAGCTTCCGAGGGGATTGTTTGGCGGGATGGGGTCGTTCAATCGGCGGCAGTGATTCCTCTTGTCTCAACCATTTCAACGCCTATCCACTTGCGGATGGGCGTTTTTTCTTTATCATTGGCAAATCATGCGAAAAAGTTTCTTGCTGGTTTTATTGGGATTGACTTTTTTTCTGGGCGCGTGTGATCTTGTGGGGTCAGAGCCGACGCTAACGCCCATCGTGGTAACGGCGACCCAGGAACCCCGGTTTTTGATTGTGACCGCTACCTTTACCCCGTCGCCCAGCCCTGTTCTTGCGCCAACGCTTCCGGGGCAGGAGCTGACCCCGTTTAGTACGTCCACCTCCGCAGCAACGGCAACGCCCGCCATTACCCAAACCCCTACTT
>WBUL01000032.1 GCA_008933735.1 Anaerolineae bacterium
TTATCTGGCGGTGATCCTGGATGTCTATACCCGCTGTGTTCGCCACTGGCAAGCCGGATAGTCACCATTCCGATCAGGGGATTCAATACGCTGCCAAAGGTTGCACCGATCTGTTAGACGCCCAGGAAGTTCAGATCAGCATGTCGGAAGCGGGTTGTCCAACCCAGAATGCTTTTGCCGAACGCTTCATGCGAACTTTTAAGGAGGAACACCTCGATTACAGTGATTACGCCGATTATGAAGATGCCTGCCAGCAGATTGCCGAGTGGATTGAAGGCGTTTACATGACCGACCGGGTGCATTCCGCACTCGACTACGCGACCCCAGCCGAATTTGAAGCTGCTTATTGGGCTGCTCAAGGCACGGGCGTCACCTTAAAAACCTGATTTTTGTGTCCAGATTTTGGGGTGCATTACAAATATCCCCAATTTTGAGCTAAATCAGCATAAATGCAGGCGTTTCTGTTTATCAGCCAATTTAAGATGGATTTTAAAAGTCGGCAGCATAATTGCCGACTTGACTTTAAGATTAAGATAAAAATAAAAAGGAAATCTACATGCGATCCACTCAGGATGAGTTAAACACCATCAGAGAGCTGATTTGCCAAACAATCACACGTGAAGCAGGTATTCGTACAACCGAACTTGCCGAAATGATCAATATCCCAGAGCGTACCATGCGCGAACATCTAAGATGGTTGGAAGACAGAGGGAGGATTTATCAGGAAAAATACAACTGGTATCCTCTCGAAGACCCTCGCCCTCAGCTCCGCCCGCTAACATTTTCGCCAGAAGAAGGATTGATGCTGTATCTGGCTGTCCGCTTGTTGGTGAAGCTGCAAGACCGTCGCAGTCTTCTTTCCGAGCGGATGCTGCATAATCTCGCCCAGGCACTTAGCCAGGACACAAAGATAGGGGAATACATTTTGCAGGCTGCCTATCAGCTTACCAGGCGTAAGCAGGATGCTGCTCATTCTCGTAAATCGGAAACATTGTTCACTGCTCATATTAATCGACGATGGGTGCGGCTTACCTATCAACCCTACAATGGAGAACCTTTTGAAACTAATTTTGCACCTTACACCTTTGAACCTTCTCCTATAGGGATGACGATCTATACGCATGGTAAAAGCACCATCGTCAATGCGATGAGAACCTACAAGCTGGAGCGTATTCAGGACGTTCGGCTTCTGTCTGAACCCTTTGAAATAGAAGAGGATTTTGACCCATCGGCATGGCTGAAAAATGCGGCATCCATTATTGGCGGGGACGAGGTGACAGAAATTGTCCTGCGTTTCTCGCCTTCTGTCGTGCCACGCCTGCGCGAAAACTCCTGGTTTGGTTTTCAGGAAGAGCTCATCCCAGATGGAGATCATCTGATTATGCGTTTTCAGGTGGCTGACACTACAGACCTCAAGCCCTGGATTCGCTCTTGGGGCGCGGCCTGCGAAGTGCTTGAACCTGCTGCACTTCGGGAAGAGATGATGGGTGAAACTCGGCGGTTAGCTGAACTTTATGGATGGTATGTCCATCGCTCTACGCCTTCGCAACAAGATGATGACCCTCTTGGTCTAAACACTACCCTTAACGATTTTTTTGGCTGAAAGGAACAAAAGTGGAGATAAGACAAGCCTATCCCTTCCAAAAGCGTGTTGCGGAGCTCTTACTTATCGAAGAGCAAAATGTAATACTGCAAGCCCCCACAGGCGTCGGGAAAACACATGCAGCCATGTTGCCATATTTGAATGCATTGGAAAACAAACGTAATTTCCCTCAGAAATGTATTTATTCTGTTCCAATGCGTGTACTAGCAAAGCAATTTGTGGGGCAATATAGGGAAGCTGTTAATCGCGCTGGGCGAAATAGGCACGTTGAGGTCTCAATTCAAACGGGTGAGCAACCTGAAGACCGCGAATTTGCCGCCAACCTCATTTTTGCCACCATTGACCAGACACTAAGCAGTTTCCTCAATGCGCCCTACAGCCTTCCCAAACGCCGTGCCAATTTGAATGTTGGGGCAGTCATGTCCTCCTATCTGGTCTTTGATGAATTTCACCTGTTTGACCCTCAATCCACCCTGCCCACCGCCTTGCAAATGTTACAAACGTTGCAGGGCATTACACCCTTCATTTTAATGACAGCCACTTTCAGCAGCGCCATGCTGTCGGGCCTGGCAGAAGTACTTGAAGCTGAAGTCGTTTCTCATGCCGAGATTGATTTTTCCCAAATTCCGTCTCAGCAAAATAAGAAGCGACATTATCATGTCGCCGGGGAACCATTGACGGCAAGGGCTGTCCTTGACCAGCATCGACAACGCACGGTCGTGATTTGCAACACGGTTGACAGAGCGATGGCGCTCTATGAGGCACTGCTTCACGAAAAACCAAATGAAGCCAAAGTGCTGCTCCTTCACAGCCGCTTCTATCCGGCTGACCGAGAGAAGAAGGAAAAGCATATCCAAGACTTTTTTGGAAAAACCGACGATGGGACTGGCAGCTACATCGTTGTATCCACGCAGGCCATTGAAGTTGGGGTGGACATCACCAGTGACACCTTGCACACCGAGCTTGCCCCCGCGAATGCCATTTTGCAGAGAGCGGGGCGCTGTGCACGGTATGAAGGTGATGAAGGCAATGTCTTTATCTACCAACATAGCCTGAAAAAGGGTGAAATCATTGACCTCTGCGAAGAGACTATGCCCTATAAATCGCAGTGCGATCTCTTTCATCCCACGCTGGCGCAATTTCAAGCCCGCCAAGGAGCACACCTGAAGTTCACAGATGAGCAAGAGATTGTCTCGGCAGTTCATGGAAAAGACGATCAGCAGATTTTGAACTGGCTGCACCTGAATAGAGGCAGTCACCAGCTCAGAATCTGGGCGACACAGGCAGGCGACAGTGCTTCAGACCCACACCATCTTATTCGGGAGGTTGCAAGTCGGCAGGTCATTATCCATTCAAATCCCGATGCACTGTTGGACAGCCCCTTTGATGTGCCATCCTTTGGTTTACATCCGGGTACTTTGCAGGGATATATTACAGAATGGAAAACCAAATTTGACGCTATTCAAGACGACGATGAAGCCCCAGATTTTTTTGCCCAGTACCTGTTCGAACATGAAAAACAGGCACTCACTGAAGAAAATGCTCAGGCCAACCTTTCCCGCTATGAGTGGCGGTGTGTGCGCGAAAATGCGATAGAGGCTCTGGGTTCAAAGCTGGTGGTTGTCCATCCCCATTTTGCAACCTATCATCCGGACTTAGGGTTCATCCCTCATCGCGGCGAGCGAGAGACACATGAATCGCCCATATCAGAAAAACCCCAGCGCAGTGCAGAAGGCCGCCCGTACACCTACCGTCTGGAAACCTACGAAACCCATATCCGGCATGTGCATGAGGCCTTTCTGGGATTCTGGGCCGAAGCAGCCTGGGCTGCCAGGAAATTAGAGGAACGGTTCCAATGGGAAGAAGGCAGCGTTCGAGAGGCAGCAGAATTAGCCGTGCTGCTGCACGATGTAGGCAAACTTAGCCAGGGTTGGCAGGGTTGGGTACGTAAATACCAAACCGCAATTGGGCGCAAAACTGAATCGGGCAAGGCCTATGCCCACACAGATTTTGATGGCTCCGAGGAACAGAAAGCAGCCGCGAAAACAACAGGCAAGCGTCCTTGGCACGCCGTAGAAAGTGCGATTGCCGCTGTGCCTTTTCTTCATGCTCGGTTTGGGAGTAACCATCCGTTGACTGCCGCCGTTTTCAGTGCGATTGCTCGCCATCACGCCCCTTATTCCGATGAGTGCATGGATTTTCAGCTCGAACATGACACCCTGAACCATGTTTTGGCAGTTTCCGATACACTGCCAAAATTTGACAGATTACCTGGGTTACAAAAACCGTTTTTTGCTTTTGATGGGAAAACGCAATATGTCCGGCGTTTTATCGCTCATCCCTCGCACGAAGGGCAGTATCTGGCTTACTTACTTATCGTGCGCCTCCTGCGCCTTGCCGACAATCAAGGCACAGCAAAAGGGGCAACGGGTCGGTAATTCGAATTGCACAGTCGCATAAAGAGCGAAAGGTATTAGTTATGAATAAATATCGGAAACTATATGTCGATAAAACCGCCCAAACATTCGCTGATGAGTTAGTGATGTTTGGCCTGATTCGCCTGCTCTGGGAAGTAACAGGAGCAAACGTAACTGTCATGGACTGTGGAGCATACTATGAGCTGACAAGTCCTCTGCCGCTTGAGCAAACTGCCCTTGATCAAGCAAGCGGGGTGTTTCCAATCCCCTTCATTCAAACGGGCAAAAATAAAGAGAATTTGCCGCCAGAGGCAGTGGGGGTAGATTACGATGCTGAAAGAGAACAGCGCAATCTCTATTTCTCCGCACAGGATAAGTCAGGTGTCGCCAGACCTCATCCTCACTGGGATATTTTCCGAGCAATCAATCCGGTTGCCTTGCCTAGCTACACAGCTTTACTCGAAAACTGGTGGCGTCTTCAATCCCATTTACCAGAGGTCTTGGCCTTGTTGTTTGATCTGTACGCTGCTCATCCTAATGATATTGAAGGTGCAATAGAGGCGTGGAAGCAGCTCGACAAATTACATGGCTGGGGGATCAGTGCAGAGGCTACCTGCCAGCAGCTTTACAATCCCGACCAAGGCAAAGGGCAGAATAAAACAAAAGCTGATGGCTTGAGTATCCGCAATGTAAAAAGCTTCTGGTTGGTCGAGTATCTGAAAGCAATCGGGTTCTATGAATCAGCCATGACCCGGTTGGTACGTGGCGCAAAAGATCGCAAAACGTTCGTCGTTGTGCCCCGAATCATCGATTTTTTCACGCTTCGGCAGGTGAAAAGCCAGTTTGGGGAAACAATGCAGTTTAGGGAAACTTCAACCCGATTCGATATTCTCGCTGCAATTCGCTATACGCGCACGCTCATCGAGTACCACCTAACTTCTGAAGATGTCGATGAACCCTGGCTGCGGGAGAGTTGGATGCCGCGTCAGGAGGTGGCTGGTTTCCGCACGGCTTTTTACAAGGATTTAGGTAATGCGGTTGCCACCATGAATCTCTCCTTCATCGCATTACCGGGATGGATATACATAAACTCAGCCGCTGATGCTCGGCTATATGTTGAACTGCTCAACGAAATCGAACTTGTCACCCGCCAGTTCGATGAGAATAACAGTGATGCTTTTCGTCTCCTGCAACATCTACGGGATTTTGTTTCCGGGGATGATCTACAGGCCTTTTTCCGCTTTACCAGCCTTTTCCCGTCCTATTACATGGGTATGAAAGAAAGGAACAAATATGTCCGTCCGTTCAGCACTTTATTTGTTGAGAGGTTGATGATGAGTACCGATATAAATCTCTACGAAATCCTAATGGCCGAAGGTTTTCAAAACGTGGCTTATGCCATTCGCCAGAGCACAATTACCGCCCAGTACCGCAAAAAACAGGGAGACCGGAAGTACGATGTACGTTACGGTCTAGGGCAGGAATTGGTCCGAAAATCACGTTACCCCGCCGATTTTATGGTGGCCTTAAGCAATTTCATGCACAAATTCAACGCAGAAAACGCTCAGATCATGGAAACACGCGGGGGGCCCTACCGGCGCAGCCTCAAAACATCGGATATTGAGGAAATCGCTCAATTAATTGACAAATACGGTTCAGAGGTAGTGGGGAACATGCTGGTTGCTTACGGCTATGCCCGCCTGCCGCGAGAAGACGATGAGACGGCAATCGCAGAATTGGAACAGGAGATTGAGGACAATGGCTAACCAACTCTACAGTTTATCGATCAGCGCCCGCGCCACGATTGACATGCACAGCCTCAACAATGAAGGTGGCGAAGGCAACCAGATTCAGACCCGCATGGTCAACATTGTGGATGAAGAAGGCAAACTTCAAAACGTCAACGCAATCAGTGGAGATATGTTTAAGCATATTCAAGCTGAACATCTCTTCAAAATTGCACGGGAAGCACCTGCCTTACCTCTGTGTGCAGGCTGCCGGGAGTTCAATGCAAACCGCATCAATGCGGATGGAAGTTTCATTGAGCGTACTAAAGAAATGAGTGATGCTCAAACCATCAGCGAATTGCTGCACACTTGCACCATAGATGACATCGAGGGAATTCTCATTACAGAAGGCAAACGCAGTCTTCCACGTAAAAGTGTGATTGAGTTTGGTTGGGTAGTTGGCGTGCCGGGTTCCGTCGAAACAGACAGCTATTTTCATGTGAAGTATGCGCCGTCGGAACGCTCAAAAACCTCAGAAAGCCGCAAAGCGGAAGAAGATGCTGGCTCAAATTTGGGACAGGCCATTTTCCATCGTCCGGCGTCTTCGGGAATTTATGCGGCGGTAGCCCATGTTGAACTGTCACGGATCGGATTTAACGACATTACTCAGGAATACGCCATTAGTGATGAACAGCGGAATTTGCGAGCACGGGCGCTGATGGAGAGTCTGCTGTACACCTTCATGCAGCCAGCCGGCGCCATGCGCTCGTCGCAAGCGCCTCATATTGTGAATGTTGAAGGTGTGGTCAGTATCAGTACAGGTGCCGTGCCAGCCCCTACCGTGAGTCCGCTGAAAACGGACTATGTGCGTGAAATTCAAAAAACCCAGGAAGCTCTGGAGAGAATTGCCCCTGGTAAGGTGATGCTGGCGGATTTTCAATCCATAGGTGGATTGACCGAGATCATCGGCGCTTTGATGCAGGACTATGCACCTTATCGCTTGCAGTACCAGTAAAAGAGGTGGAAGATGTGGGTCGTCACAGAATATGAAGCCACCACGCTTTTTACCCTGAAACCGGCCAGCGCGACTGCATCAGGGGGAAAGACTCTCCTGGTCCCAACCCCTTTTGCTATCAAAATGGCGCTGCTGGACGCAGCTTGTCGCCTGGAAGGCAGACGGGCGGGAGAAGCGGCATGGGAGTGGATTCGGAGTCTGGTTGTTGCCCTGCGGCCCTCAGAAGAAGTGGTCGTCAACAACACCTTCATCAAAATCCTGAAACCACGTCGTAACCCCGCCGAGCCAGGCAGCCTCGATGCGGGCTACTTCAACCGTACCATTACCTATCGGGAATATGCTCATCTGGTTGAGCCGTTTGGAATCGCCCTTGAAATCGGTGACCATTCTGATGTGGAGGCGCTGGAGCGCTGGCTGGTCAATATCAATTACCTGGGAAAACGAGGAAGCTTTCTCCAAATGGTTACGCCTCCGCAGCGTACAGCAGAGCTTGACCTCGACTACATCATCATCAACGGGGATTTGGAAGACAGCATTGACCTCAATGCCCTGATGACCCAACTTGATGACAGCAGCGGGAATGTAACGTTCGAGCAGGTCAACATTTACTCACAAAAGCCTTTGAGGTTGGGCAAAGACCGTCTGCTTTACAATGTCACTTTGCCATACGAAATGGTCGCCAGCAGCCGAGGCTATACACATTATCGCCGGAGCGAATCATGACTGGAACGCAGACCAATTTCAGCGTAACTGTCTTGCATCTGCGTTTTCTTTTGCAGGCGGAAACCGTCGTCCATTTAGGACCGCAGGCGGGTGCCCAAATACGTGGGGCATTAGGGGCCGCACTGAAAGAATTCGCCTGCACCAGCCCTGGTACGAATCCCAGAGAACTGGCCGAACACAGCCAGCACTGCCCGATGTGCCGTTTGATGCATCTCGAAACCCAGCAGGGCGTTCGTGGCATGAATCCGGCACGCCCGTTTGCTGTTCGCCCACCGCTCTCCGTCCATCCTGAGCAGGATCGCCTGTTTGATCGGGGCGACACCTTCGAGTTAGGGATTAGCCTTTTTGGAGATGCCTACGATCAGGTGGGGTATGTGGCGAAGGCTGTGCATCGGATGGGGCAAATTGGGATTGGCTACGGGAGAGGGCGTTTTACCGTGCGGGATGCACAGGCGGTTAACTTGCTTGACAAGACAACTCAAGCATTGATGCAGAAACCAGGGGTGCTGTCTCGACCAACGCTGGTACAAACCGCCAGTGACACCCGTAAGATGATGAAGAAACTCGATGCAAATCGGTTGCGCCTGCGTTTTTTAACCCCAACTACGCTGACCTCGAATGGGCAAACACAGACACACCCCGACTTGCCTTTACTCATTGGCCGTTTGTTGGAACGCTGCCAATCCTTGGAAGCCTACTATACGCCAGCACCGCAGCCCGCCAGTCAGTGGCGGGAACGTCATCTTGACCTCATCGAGAGAGCAAAGCAGATTCGCTCGCTGGTTAATACCCGATGGGTCAAGGTGGAGAGCGGGTCACGCCGTACCACAGAACGTTCTGCGATGGGCGGTTTTGTTGGCGAAATGAGTCTCACAGGAGATTTATCTCCATTTTTGGAGTGGATGGTCTGGGGAACCATTCTCCATGTCGGCAAAAATGTCGTCAAAGGCAACGGCTGGTATGAAATTCTGACCTGACCACTTTCCTCTGCTGCGGTGTTCAGCCGCAGCAGACTTTTCCCCGCAGAGGGTACGGTTCAATTGAGCAGGAGACCTTCAAGATGATTGTTGAGCATCTGATTGCGGATACGTTTGGCACGCACATTGGCAAATACAGTGAACGGTTGAAAGTCACTCAGGGCGGCGACACACTGGCTCAGGCACCACTGCTGCATCTTCAGTCGGTGCTCGTCACCAGTCGCGGGGTGAGTATCTCGGCTGATGCACTCGAAGCCTGCGCCGAGCGCGGGATTCCAGTGTTCTTTGTGGACAGTCAGGGGCACAGCTACGCATCACTCTATGCATCTGGGCTGACTGGAACCGTGCTGACTCGCCGCTCCCAACTGCTGTCGTACTATGATGAACGCGGGGTGAATTTTGCGCTGACCATTGCGGCAGCCAAGATTCACAATCAGGCCGCTACTCTCAAATATATGGCGAAAAATCGTAAGGAGAGCGATCCGGCGCTTTACGAAGAACTTCGCCTCTGTGCTGGGGAAGTGTTGGACTGGACCGCTCCTCTGGAGAAAATTCAGGGGCAGGGTATCGAAGATGTCCGGGCCCACATCATGGGCATCGAAGGCAGCGCTGCCCGCCGCTACTGGGAAGCTGTGCGTCTGGTGCTGCCAGCAGCCTACGGCTGGACAGAACGCCACCATCGTGGAGCCGCGGACCCGATCAATTCCCTGTTAAATTATGGCTATGGCATTTTATATGGGCAGATTGAGCAGGCCATTATCCTGGCCGGACTTGATCCCTATGCAGGCTTTCTTCATGCAGATCGCCCTGGAAAGCCCTCGCTGGTGTTAGACTTAATTGAGGAATTCCGTCAGGAAGCGGTTGATCGGGTCGTGTTCGGGCTGGCAAATCGGGACTACATCGTCCAGCAGAATGAAAAAGGGCTGCTGGCGAGCGAAACGCGACGGGATTTTGCTGAAAAAGTCCTGAACCACCTTGATGCCTCTGTCCGACACGATGGCAAACGGTATCCTTTACGGTTTGTCATCCAGATGCAGGCACGTCAACTGGCGAGTTTCTTCCGGGGTGATTGTGCTGAATACAGCCCGTATCGGGGAACATACTGATGATGCAGATATTATTGGTTTACGACATCGTGAGTGACAAAGCACGAACGAAAATTGCCAATGCCTGCCTGGATTATGGCCTGGACCGCATTCAGTATAGCGCCTTTGCTGGGCGTCTGAGCCGCAACCTTCAGCAGGAGTTGATGTACCGGATTGAGGATTTATTGGATGGGGGAGAGGGAAAAGTCGAGCTCATTCCCATCTCAGATAAAGACTGGAACTCACGCTTGGAGATCGAGCATGTCGAATGAAATCATATTTACCATTACCGACTTAAAGCAGTTTATCTACTGCCCGCGCATTTTTTACTATCATGCCTGTCTGCCATCTATTCGCCCCGTGACTTACAAAATGGAGCGTGGGATTCAGGCGCATGAGTCCGAACGGGTTAAGGCAGCACGTCGGTCACTGGATATGTACGATTTGCCGCTTGGAGAGCGGCACTTTGACGTTCCGGTTTACTCTCCCCGTCTGGGATTGAGTGGGCAGATTGACGAAGTGATTGCGACTGAGAACAGCCTCATTCCTGTGGACTACAAACTGGCTCGACAGGCAGGCGATCATTTCAAAGTTCAGCTTGCCGCCTACGCAATGATGCTGGAAGACCTTCATGCTGTCCATGTTAGTCACGGTTTCCTCTACTTGATTGCCAAACGCAAGGCCGAAAAAATCACGATCAGTGCCAAGCTCCGCGATCAGGTCAATACTGCCCTGGTGCAAATGCGCCACATTGCGGAAAAGGAATCGATGCCCGCCGCCACCATCTGGCGGCAGCGTTGTGCGGATTGTGAGTTTCGTCGGTTTTGCAATGATGTGTGAGCCTTGTCTCAACTCCCCCCTGTTTTTTCGCGCTGACCGAGTTGCGACAACCTGGCTTGTCGCAGCCGGTTTTTTGCGGTATCTTGAAAAAAGAAACCCTTCCAGGTGGGCCTCTATGCGTTTTTGGCGCGACTTGTGGCAAAAACATCAAAAAGTGTCCCAAAATCGAGCGGGGGTTTTTCCACCACATTGACCCGGAGAGGGTACTGAAAGGTGTCATTGCCAGGTGGCTGAGTTCTTGCGCCCGCGGTTTTTCCACCACATTGACCCGGAGAGGGTACTGAAAGTTGTGTCACAATAACGCCACCCGCGATAACAGGCGGGTTTTTCCACCACATTGACCCGGAGAGGGTACTGAAAGAACTAACTTAACTCTTGATAATCCCGCTTATCTGAGGTTTTTCCACCACATTGACCCGGAGAGGGTACTGAAAGTACTGACGCCAGCAGCAC
>WBUL01000033.1 GCA_008933735.1 Anaerolineae bacterium
TGCCTGCGGGACCCTTAGCGGCAAGGCGCAAGGTCACTTCCTGCCCCGGTTGGAGGGTATGTCCGGCATAGCCCGTGAAATCGCTAAACCCCGCCAATCGCGCCGCCTCATAAGTCGGGAACAGCAGGACATCTTGCGGTGTGTTATTGGGTAAGGTAATGGTCGAAACAAAACTCTGTGCCGGTGGATAGATGGTGTAGACTTGGTTGCTGCTGAAGTTCTTCACGACAAAGGTCCAGATGTACAGTGACTCCGCATAGATCGGTGTAGGGCTTGTGCCGGGAACGGGTGTTTTGGGCGGATTCGGGGTGGGTGTGCCTTGAAAGCTGCGACTTTCCATTTCAATCACCCGAAAACGAATGTTGAGGGCTGGCTCATCCGGTGAGGTGTAAATTGGATCATTCAGAAAATAGTCATTCGTCCGCACATAAGGTGTCGGAGTTGGATAAGGAGTATAGGTCGGACGCGGTGTCGGATAAATCGGCGGCGGCGCACCGCCCGACGGAGGTGGATAGAATTGGCTGACATAGCCCGAAATCCGATAGACGGTAAAACTGCTTGACATGCCTCCTGCCCAGACGTTGATGGTCGCGTAGGTGACATCAGCAGGAATGGCGATGGTATACGAACCGCTGTTGGCGGGCTGGTTGTAGGGCGAGAATCCGATATAAACATCACTCGCGCCCGACCAGAAGTAGGGATAACTGGTCATGCTGCCAGAGTACGAGACATAGATGCTCCCCACACTCTGCGCGTACCACTGCACATTGGTACTGCTGATGTTGACCCCCACCTGATAGTTACTCAGGTTCGCGGTGAAGAAGGGATTGTAGGTCGGTGGGCTGGTCGGCAGCGGTGTATCGGTTGCTCTGGGTGTAGCGGACGGACAGACATACTGCGGTAAATTGCCAATCGTCACCGACTGCGGCGTGAGTTCACCACTGCACGCCAAAATCGCCAGCATCAGCAGCAGCGTGATGAGCGTAACAATGGAAAAGGTTTTGCGCTGATTCATGGATGGCCTCTCTACGGAATTAATCCAGGCTGATTGCCGGGCGAGAGCAGCAGCGTGAAGGTTTGCTGACCGCCGGAACGGGCTGCCCACGACTCGCCGAAATACGGCACAACTAGCAGCACAGGCGAATTGGTGGATGCCTGTAATTCGGCAAAGCCGCGTTCATCGGTAAAACCCTGTGCCAGGACACGATTGGTTCCCACTTCGACCAGGCGTACCGAAATCCCGCGTACTCCTTCGCTGACATCCATCACCCCATTGGCGTTTTCGTCATAGCCAATCAGGAGCGAAGCCCTGACAACCTGAATGGGGATGTCAGTCGCGGTAGGCTGCGGTGAAGGCGGTGCCTGTACCAATTCAATCTGACGGGCAGGTATGAGTGTCGGTGAGGGCGTAGGGCTGGGCAAAACGCCGCCGGGCAGGATTAAGGTCAACGCATCCGGGCGATACACCTGCACCGCATCGAAGGCGATCATATGTCCACTGCTGGCGGGGTTGGTGGTGGCAGTATTCTGAAGTTCCAGAATGTGTTCGCCCGCACCCACCGAGTAGACCTGTGTCCCCGCGAACAAGCCACTGGGCGCATAACTGTCGATGGTATCCACGATCATGCCATCCAGCACGACATTCCAGACCCCGCCATTGGTGAAGCCCACATAACGCACCCGCACCGCTTCGCCAGAGAAGCTGAACCGCACAGCAGCATCAGTATCTTCGGTATAGTGATATTGCCCCTGACTGGCTTGCAGCGAGCCGATGGGTATCCATTCACCTGCCACATACTGCATGGCGGGATGGTCACTCTCGAAGGCTGCCCAGCCGGTAAAATCGGTGTAGGGAAAAGGAACGAAAGTGGCATTGGGCAATGGTTCAACTGGCGGGAGCGGTTCTGCCAGAATTAGCAAATTGTCCGGGAGTGGTGTGCTGGTGGCGGGAAGTGTCACATCGGGCATGACGAGGTGAGTCTCGGCCACTCGTACCGCCAATGTTGCAGTTGGTGACGCGGTAGCGGTGATACTGGGAGTAGCGGTTGCTGATGGTGGCAAGGGAGAAGGGGTTGGCGTGTGGCTAGCGGTTGGAATCGACGTGACCGTTCCCGTTACATTCATCTGTTGTGGGGGGACTTCTGATGGGGATAACAGCAATGCTGCCACCACTATCCCAGCAAGGACAAGTCCTACAATGATCCCGATCAAAACCAACCGCTTCACGCCAACCCCTTGATTGAACACCCTATATAAGGAAAGGAAATCGGCTCAAGGATAGACTTGAAGGGGTACTTGGAAGGTTCAACTTTCTGACAGATAATTCAAGCAGAGAAAGCAAATCTGATGATGGGATAGCACCATGACACTCTTTCCAACCGACCCAAAGCAAATACGGTCTCGCATCCGCAGTTACGAACGCGCCTTGAAGAAAGAGTATGACCTGTATGGTGCATATGATGATGGCGCGGGTAAACGCTATCTATTGGGGTCGCTCTATCTTTTGTTGAATGATATTGAGGCTGCGCTGAAGCACTATATCTGGTTTGAGAAATCCTTTGGTGATGACATTGGCGACCCTCTTGATCTGTTGACCTGGACGCTGGTGCTGTATCGAGCAGGAGATTTGGAGGCAGCTCTCAGGAAACTGCGCCAAGCCATGCTTTCCAATCTATATCTCATTCCGCATGTACTGAGGATTGACCAGCCAGAACTGGACATCTCCCATCTCTCTAATCTTGAAACACGGGAGTATCTTGGCTATATCCCGGATGAAATTGTGCGCTTATGGGATGGGGAGACATTGGATTGGCTGCGTGCCAGTTACCATCAAGCAGAAATCCAGGCAGTTCGTGAACGCTATATTGCGATCAAACGCCAATTGAAACATGAACCCGTTGGAGAGACCCGCTCAAGGTTGGTGCATGAAGCCTTCGCGCTGAGAAGTGGTGAGTAAGGAATTTGCCTAAAGATCGACTTCCTCAAACGGACTATCTTCCTTGAACGGATGTGGCTTAATCCCGAACAGATCACGCCACATCGCTGCCATCTGATCGACATGACCGGGGGAGAGCTTCGCCTCCTCTGTCAGTTCTCGAAATAAATCACGCGGATACCACTCGCGGCGGTGCAGCACAGGTTTTTCACGGAAGGCTCGCAATTCATCACCGGACAAGACCTGCCAGGTCGGATTGTGGTCGTTTTCATCGTGGCTCAAAACCGAGATACACTCCAAGACAAAAGTATCATTCATATAGGCATATTCGGGGTCTTGCACACGGGATCCCTGCCGCATGAATTTATCCAGATGGAGGGCGGCGACCTGTGCGGCCACCTCATCAATATGATGCTCCAGATCAAGCAAGCGTGCCTGATTCGCCCGGGCGATGTCGTTTTCATCAGAACTGGCAACGAGTTCAGGATAGTGGATGGCGTAGCTGACCCAACCAAGCTCACGGGTCGGATCATCGGCTGATACAACCCGTGCTACCCCAAGCTGCCAGCATTCATCATCAGGACGCTCAACATGATGATGTAGGCGGTCAGGATCATACATGCGATAAGTGTAGGCATCGGCGGGTCCTGCCTCGAACAAACCCTCCATTTCTTCAACCAACTCGTCATCTAGGTCAGCCTCAACCGCCCAACGTTTGGCGATGTCGATTAAGCACAGAAACTCATCGACATTTTCTTCTGGCGCAGTGGCTTGGGCGCGAGCGACCATCTCGGTCACTATGTCCTGCCAGCCCTCTGCTTTTTCCAGCTTGCGAAAGGGGTACAACTCAAAGTTCTGACTGTCGTCTTCCCATTTCTTTTGCAGGGCAAGGAGAATCTCATCATCCTCCTCTAGGCAAACAAATGAGTAGGTGACGCGATAGCCGTCGTCATGCAAAACCGTGTAGGTCTGGTCATCTTGATTATATTCAGCCCGTCGATACCACCATTCGGTCATGTGCGGATGCTCCTTACCAACTTAACCCGCTGAGATGCTATTTCAACTCACCAGTATAACCAGCACTAAGCTGCGATGCCGTTCAATAAACTGACAGGCTTATCTCCATTATCCTATGAAATATCCAGTACCTGTGCTTTTTTCTATCTTCCCTCCGTGCCAGAATGGATGAGACAACTTCGCCCAAAGGTCTAGCGTAGAATTGTGGCGGAGAAAAAGGAAGCAAGCAGATGTCATCATCAAATGGCAATCACCCCTGATTCCAAGATTGCCCAACCAAGAAAAGACAATGTGTTTCTGATTAACGATGTTGAGGCACTGTACCATGGCTCTCTGCGCTCGCCCCGCCTGCTCGTAAGCGTTCCCTATACTATAGCGACAAGATTACTTGGATGATTTTGCGTGATATCAAACCAAACAACTTGGAAGGAAACATTCCTTGCTAGCTGTAGGTGGCATCACGATTATAATTTCCCGGCCTTAGCCAAGCATCGGCAGCGATGCGTTTCGGCGTCGTAGGCATTGTTTTTCCTTCAAAAAACAACCTGGCACGGCTACCAGGGTAAACCCGGCTTCGCACATCTACGAATAGTTTCATCTCTTCAAACTCCCGACTTGCACGAAACCATTTGATAAAGCCATCTTGGGACAGCACTATCGCCACCGGCTCAGGCGTGAAGTTGGTGTAACGTATTGCTGCCGCTGTCAACGAAACTCGAAACTGGTCAGCTAATTCTATAAAGTAGTCAATGGATGGTTCTTCCTCACACAAGGAACCAAAAAAACGCTCCGGCATCAGTAACGCAGCCGCAAATTCATTGGCTTCTAGTTCTAAATTCTGGCTCCCTTCCTTCACGTTCCACTCCATCATGTCCGTACTGGTGCATAACGTGACTTTCCATCGGTGCATTTCTAGATGACCAAGTTCATGGGCTGTGCTGAACCGTCTACGAGGTATATCTGTTACCCTGCGAGCTACGGTAATAATGGCGGGTTTCCCCGCCATATTTAGCCGGGCTTCCGATCCATCCAGATCACCCTCAACAACCAACGCCCCACGTACCCTAGCGATCTCATCAAGATGTTCCAGCAGGTCATACGGCGTGATGCTAAGAGCATCCAGCAGCTTGTTGGCGGCACTTATGGATATTGACATTATTTATCTTCATTCTTGTCTGAAGCCTTCCTGCGTTCCGATAACTGAAACTGGAGTTCAGCAAGCAATTGAGCAAGATCATCCTCGGTCATTTCGTCCAAATTAAGATTTCGATGATGCACTGACAATCGTGCCTGCGAAGAATGCAATAGCGTGTTTATCTCTATTTTTAGCTGGTCAACGCTTCCGCTCAGTGTTTCGCGGAATCTGCTAAGCGTGTCTCTCTCCTGCTGAATTCGCTCGGTCTGATTCCGCCAGTTTAGGGGAGATGCGTCCATCGCTTTCTTCATCCTCTGGCGCATTCTCATCACCAGATCGTCCGGGATATAACCGGCATCACGTAGATATTCATCCACTTCGTCTGGCGTTTCTTCACCGGACTCAGCAAGAAATTCAACCAGCAATCGTAAAAGCTCTCTGTAGGTTTCAGGGGAATTATCGTGGCTCATGGTGTTCTCCTAACGATTGAGGTGGCACTCGCCGGTCGAGACGTTTTTTGGCATTATAGACCCTCTCAACATCCCAACCCAACTCCGCCGCCAGATTACGCGGCTTCATATCGCAACCGTTTTCCAATGCCTTGACAATTTCCTCCAACTCCTTGTCGCCTTCTACGGCCTCATATAGCTCATTCCATTTGGCTTCGGACCACTCTTCGCTGACCAAGATGTTTTCAGGATTATCTGGTTGTAAATGCGGTGTAATCCGGTCGCCCTCGGCCAAATGATGCAATTGCTCATCGTGATATTCACCGTCTTTGTCCGTAGGGATCGGAACTTCAGAAACGCTACGATCCCAGCGTGCCTTGTTCTTGATTTCCCACTCAATTTGGCGTCTTAACCATGCTGAGATCGTACCCTGTGACGGGTCGAAGCCCTGCCCGCGTGAACCATCGAGGTTCTTTTCGATAACGGTTCCGACTATATCCTCCGCATCATAGTCTTGAGGGACAGTTAATCCGGTCTCCCATTGATGAATATTCATGAAACGATGGGCATATTTGACCAATTTCTTAAGTTCGTCAGGATCGTTATATAGAGCTTCGATCTGCCTGAAAATCTCCTGATTGTGCTGTTCTTCGTCCGCCATTGCTTCCTACCAAATGCTACTGGCAATTTCAGGATTTTTGCCATCTGGGTGGCGAAAAATAAGGATCCGCCAGTATTAGGTATTGAGGCAGTCAGTTTTTTGTCGCTGCCCCTATCAAACCAGTATACAAGAATATGATATGGAGGCGAAATGGCACGACGGTATAGGGGGAACATGAACGGCGAGCGTTATCTGGCTAATGCCAGCCCAAGCAAGCGCGAAGTCCATGATCTCGATAACGAGAATACCAACTGCCAGATAGATGAAATCATCCAGGCAGGCAATGACAGTCCGTATAACTCGCTCGAAGCGGCTAGGCGAGATGGTTACGATAATTGCGCGTACTGCATTGGTGGTTCGACCCGGTGACTGCATTGGTGTCGGATCATTTCGTCCCTGAGTTGCTTACGCTACGGTAGAGGCTTTCTTATGGAATTCTGATGCAGGGGTTGTTTTCGCACGAACGTTCTACTTGTACAATGGTGGAGTAAGCGGATCATTTTGAGAAAAGGGCATAGCACGATTTCCACAACTGACGTATTAATCATCACGGCCCTGCCCGAAGAACTTGACGTTTTTCGGGGCTTTTTTGACCTCGGGCAGCCAGCCTTCTTTCCAGGTACATCACTCACCTACTACTTCGATGAACACGCTGTACACACAGAGGACGGTCAGTGCTATTCTGTCGCACTTCTCTGTTTGAAAGCGATGGGGAACACCAACGCAGGAATCGCCACATCCCATGCTTTACATGAATTGAAACCTTCCTACATATTCATGTTTGGCATTGCCGGAGGATTCAAGAGTGAAGTAGGCTTGGCTGATGTAATTCTGCCAGACCAAATCCTTTACTGTGCTCCGGGTAAAGTGTACCCCGACAGGCAGGAAACCCGCATTGACACGTTGAGAATCGATCCGTTTCTCCTCGAATTACTGCACACTTTCTCTTGGGACACGGCAAATGGTAGAGATTATCAGGTCAAGATTGGGCCATTTGCCATCACCGAGCAGGTGATCGCTAGTGCCGATGCCGCCGCTGAAATCCGTCAGATACAACCAAAGATGATTGGTATTGAAATGGAATCGTATGGCGTTGGATTGGCTGTTTTCAAATCACAGGGAGATGCCAAATTCGTAGCTGTACGCGGTGTAAGCGACCATGCGGACGAACAAAAGAATGACGACCATAGGAGCAGAGCACTACGAAACGCTGCCGATTTCTTGATGGAATTTCTGAGGTCAGGTCGCCTCCCCAGAAACCGAGGTATCATCGACGGTGCGCCAAGATTTATCGCTATTCATCATCTCTCGCGTCACCGTCGTTCTTCGATCCACCAGGCGGCTCAGACCTCCCTGACGAGCCTACAGCCCTATGATTTAATTGAAGTGGTCATAGACCAGACCGACCTGTTTGCAGAGGGGTCGTTGTTAGACCCAGCAGAGGCTCTGAACAGGCAACAAGCAACACTTTCACGGCTGGATGAGATAATGCAGGAATTCCCCGACAGCGAGCTAGGCTATTTCGGCTTGGCGCACATTCCGCTAATGTTCCATTTGGGTTACGAAATCAACCGCAGCGAAGTCCAAGTGTTCGGCAACGATTATAAGAGTGCCGCTTGGTTCCAACTGCCTGAAGAAAGCAATCCACCAAGTTTCACGACAGAGGGATTACCGGAGCACCCAATCAGGGCATCAGGCGATGTGCTGGTATTAATGAGTGTAAGTTACGAAATCAACTCGCCCGAACCGGATCAGGTCGTCAGCGAGCCGCTGGCTCGTATCCACGTTCGGGCCAGTGTCCCAACGGAAGGCATAATCGACAGTATGGAAGTGCTAGACGCATTTACCGATGCCTTCCGTGATGTCCGAAAGGCGATTATCGCCAACATACCATCCGCAAGACGGATACACCTTTTCTATGCAGGCCCCCCGACCCTGGCGTTCCGGTGTGGACAACAGATCAACCCAAATATTGATCCTGATTTCCTTGTTTACAATTACTCCCGTCACGACCAACCCTGCTATCGTTGGGCGTTAAACCTAAGAACCCGTGAAATTATAGAGCGAAAGTGAGTATTATGTACGATTTACACTGTGAAATGGTCACATTTTACGACAAGTACGTTCATCTAAGCTCCGATGAACAGGACAAGTTGCGTGGATACCGTGATACGAATATCGAGAGGTTAGAAAAAGGGCTGACGAAGCTCGATTACAACACCCCTGTTCGCACGGTAGGCCAAGGCAGCTATACTATGCACACGATGGTGCAGCATCCTGACAATGACTATGACCTTGATAATGCGGTCATCTTCGTCAGGGAAGATTTGCCGTCCGATGCTCTGGGAGCACGTCAACGTGTACTAGCAGGTGTGGGAGCTGGCGGCGGCAACTTCAAAAAGCCGCCAGAAGCACGTACCAATGCTGTCACCGTTTGGTATGCGGAAGGTTATCATATCGACCTTGCAGTGTATCGTTGCTATCTGGACATGTTTGGCAACGAAGTCATCGAACATGCAGGGGTCGAATGGACACACCGCAACCCATCGGAGATCACCGACTGGTTCAGGAACGAAGTAGTGAGACAAAGCCCGTCTCCCAGCGACGGGGCCACTGTCAAAGAAAAACAGATGCGCCGGGTTGTTCAGCTTCTAAAAATGTTTGCCAAGTCCCGTTCTAGCTGGAACCTGCCGGGGGGATTGCTTATATCGGTTTTGGTTGCCGAGTGCTATAGACCAGATTGGAACCGGGATGATGTGGCTTTCTATAACACAATAGCAGCCATTCATACCCGCCTTCAGCGAAGTACGGAGATACTGAATCCGGTCGATCCGTCACTGAAGCTCACCTACAAGGATGAGTACATCAATCAGGTAATTTGCTTTGAAGAGAAATTGGAGCAGGCACTCGACTGGCTGGCTCCTCTTCATACCTATGATTGCGACGAAATCACGGCTTACCGGTCTTGGAACAAGGTGTTTCAGCATGAGTATTGGTCAGAACTGGTTTCTGGCGTGGAATTGCAGAATTCTGCGAAGTTTGTGACATCGACTGGCACACTGCACGTAGCAAGACCGGCTGAACGCTCGATACAGTCGCCGGCGCATCGTTTTTATGGTGACTGAAAATGCCATTGAAAGTGGGAAGGCGCATCAATCCAAAGACAATAGGGCTACAAGCCGGTGCGATGCGCCAGTGGTTCCCGCAGTTTAGCTATCGACGTAATGGTAACTGTCTTATCTGGATAGGAAGTTTGAAACCCCGACAGGAGTCTCCGGAGTACAAGATACGGATCGAGTATAGCTTCCGGCATCATCCGCGAGTATATGTCCTATCGCCTGAAATTTTGCAAGATGCGCCTCATACGTATCTCGACGAAAACACCCTCTGCTTGTATTATCCTTATGACGGGGACTGGTCATCAGAGAAATTAATCGCCTACACTATTATGCCCTGGACGGTCGAGTGGCTTCGATATTATGAAATCTGGTATACTACCGGGAAATGGTTTGGCCCGGAAGCTCCTCATTCAGGCACGAAATAGATCGCCAGTATCCCAACCGATATATATGCTCTGATTCCTCTGGGCGACAATCTCATCCACCGAATGCAGCAATTCGTCGATTTCGGCTAGGGTATGGGCAGAAATAGTCCGCCCCAGCATATGCTATGGCATTATCTCTCATATGACCGGGCAGGCTTGCTGAAGCTGGGAGCTTTATATCGTTTCAGAGAATCGTGGCAAACCCTCACACTTCCGCGAAGGGCACGCCCACTCATAAATAGCATACCATTAACCGCCATTTCCTGTGTTCAAGAACCTGATTAAATTCTACAGCGATTATCTCGCAACGAAAAACGCGCTTAGAAGCGCGTCTCCTTACACAAAATGTCGTCATGTGTCAGTATGTCGAAAGTGTCAGTCCGCGAACTCCGCTGCCATGTACCACTCCGCCCGCCCATTCTGCCGTTCGACAATCACACCCGCTCGTACCAAGTCCTGTGCCATCTGGCGGGCACGCTTGGCGGGCAG
>WBUL01000002.1 GCA_008933735.1 Anaerolineae bacterium
TTTAATATCTGGATGATTTGCGTTTCGCTGAACTTGCTCTTTTTCATCTGGAGTTTTCCTTACTTGCTAGCCTTACTTTACTGGAAAACTCTACTTTTGCTTGGCTCAACTTTCGGGGGGCTTACAATTTGTTGAGTTTCGCTTGGAAGCGTTTAATAGAAATCAATTCCTGCTTTCATGGTTATTGAATTGCCGAGTGTCTCAACCAGTATTCTATGCCAGGACTAATCAGAATCGTCCCAGTGCTACCAAGCTGATCTCTGATAAATCTGGCAATTCTGGTAAGCTCAGGATTGGTATCTACCATTTCTTGTAGGATAGAAAATGGATAAGCTCGTTCGTTATCTATATCTAGGTTAAGATCATGCACAATCCATCCACCCTCCATGTAAATCTTGGCCGCTTGTCCTAAGCGATCATTTCTAAATGCTTCATACACCCAGAACATGAAGTAGTCAGCTACGGCTTCAGAAACAGGATTTTGGCCCTGACCTTCCGCGTCAAATGTTCCGACACTGCCTCGTGCTGGCATTCGTAACTGTGCGGTGTTAGCTTGAGCTATAACGTCCATATTGAGTAAAAGATGGTCAGTTCGATATCGAAGTACATGTCCTAATTCATGAACAATAACCCGCTGAAATTCTATATCTTTTTCCACAGATGAAAGATTCCACCTTACCTGAGTATCACTATCTGTAAGACCATAATCCACATTTGGACTTGAAACAAAGTTCAAATTACCAAATACGGCTTTAAAGCTGCTCCCAGCACCAGAGAGATTAATCTGAACTGCGTTGAAGGCTGCTATCACATCTGTAGCCATGGCATCTGTCCAACATGGAGTAATATTTGCTGGGCTAAGAGTTACTCCATAAGTATTGAAAATTCCTTCAAGCGCAGCTTCGGAAGCACACTCACTTTGCTGTTGAGGCGCACATTGCCCAGAAAGTCCACTGGAATCTACAAGATTGACGGGATTGCCGTCCACATAGGCATAGCGGTTGGGTGTTTCCAGGGGATCAAGGTTCTGGAAGACCGCCAACATGGGATCATAGTACCGCGCACGTAGATAGAGGAGGCCATTCTCATCCGTCGGTTCGCCTGTGAAGCCATAAGGGGTTTGCGGCGTGCCTGCCTGCTGCCAGACCACTCCATAGGGGTCAAAATCGGCACCTGTCAACACATCTCCATCGCTATCCACCACCTGCCGCACACTCCCCAGGCCATCCCTGACCATCCAGCGCCACGTACTGTCCGAGTTTTCCTGCATGTAGATACCACGCGGATCATGAACATAGTATGTCACATCACTGTCCGTGTTGGAAGTCAGCACGACAGCCAGTTCCGGCTGCACATCCAGCAGATAATCCGTGATGACGTTGCTGCCAGTGGGGTTGAGAGCTTGCCGGATTCGCTGCCCTAAACCATTGTAGGCGTAGGCGTAAACATCTGTCCCATCGTCCAGTTGAAGCAGGCGGTTGGCGCGATCCCATGTATGAGTAGTGTAGGTGTTCATGCCGTCGTCATACCCTATCAGGTTGCCCCTGTCATCATAGAGATGGGTCTTCGTCCCATCGCCCGTGAGCTGGTTGATCTGGTTATAAGTATAGGCCAGATCGATGTTGAGAACACCATTCAGGTACAATTTATCCATTGTCCTGTTACCCGCAAGGTCATAGCCATAAACGTGTTGACGGAAGGGTGTTCCCGCAGTGCCAGCCCCGGCAAAGTAATCCGCCTGCTTGAGTCGGGATAAGGTATCATAGGTATAACGCATGGTGCGGGTAGCATAATCGGTCGCCTTAACTTCGACCTGCTTGAAACTCAGCCGGTGTCCAGAGGAAGCCAGATTTTTCTCAACCCGGTTACGAATACCAAGTACATGCAGTCCATCTACGTAAGCCTCAATTGTCATGACCTGTTCCCCGGATGTCGCTGCATAAGTATCCACACTACCCCAGAGCGTCCGGTCAAGATAAACATCACAAATGCCATGATCCGGGCCTGTTCCGAGGGTGACTTCAATCTCACGGCCTACAAAGTTCAGCCGTAAGGCGGCATCCAGATTCGGGCTAATTTCAAAGGGGGAACTGGTCTGCCAGCTACCACCATCATACGCAATCCGTTCATCGTCGCTGAGAAAAGTATCGCTCACCGGGCTACCTGTCGGCAGAATTTCCTGCATTTGCACTCGATGACCACGCCCATCAATGTTATAGAGATACCGGGCGACGGTGGTAGTGCCTTCATCACTCAACTTGCTATAATGGATGTCACGTAAACGTCCAGCTGGATCGTAGCGGTAGTTGGTGTACATGGGGAGCGGCGGTTCGACCCGTTGCAAGCGTCCGGTCCCATCATAGAAATAGAAGGTTGGTCGCCCATACCAGTCATTCAACCGGGTAAGCTGTCCAAGTTCATTATATACATAGCTTATCGTCCGCTCATCGGGCAGCACGATGGCGACGCGCAAACCACCGGCATCGTAAAAGTAGCTGACAGTTTCATCCACTACCGCGTCACCATCGGTATCAAAGCCAACCTGGGTTAATCGGCGCACCTGATCATAGGTATAATGCGTTTCTCGGACGAGGCTGCTATCGGTTTCGCTCATTTTGATGCGGTTGCCTGTCCGATCATAAGTGAAAGTAACATCAGGGGTCACTTTGGGAGTTTCATCGAGATAAGTAATTTCCTTCAAGCGACCCATTCGATCAAAGCGTCGTTCGGTTTCAAAGGACATGGGATCAGTCAGGGTTATCTTTAAACTGCCATCTGGCAGATCTGTATAAGCTGTATGCCAAGTATGGATGTCTGCCAGTTGAGTCCGTCGATCCAGTCCATCATACTGATAAGTGGTCAGATAACCGCGTGGATTACGCTGTTCAAGAGGATGTCCGGCCTTGTCATAAGTTGTATCAACAATAAGATTGCGGTCATTGGCATCGCCATGACCGAGCGGTGTGCCATCACTTTTCTCCCAGCGCCCATCCACATTATCCCAGACCCAGAGAGCCGGATCTTCGCCACTGGCAAGATACCCGCGTACTACTCGCCGGAGGCGACCCACCTGATCATAGCGCTGGATCGTCACCGCATTTTCAGGGTCAGTCATAGCCAGAATCTGACTATCCCTGCCATAATCCTTCAACGCTTCATCGCCAGCCGGATTGATCATTTTGATTACGCGCCCCAGCCTGTCACAGACAAATTCGGTGATCAGGTTGAGATCATTTGCCAGGCCATGATCAGTCGGATTAAAAAGCCAGTCTCCCTGTTCATCTCTCGCCTCAGGAGAAATACCCTCGTCTATCCAGTTCTGGATGGTTCGCAGCGCCCTTCCGGCCCGGTCATAGCAGGTATAGTGTATGACCGCAAGAGCTGTCCCGGCTGCATCAGTCACCGTCCTTCTTCGTCCGAGGCTGTCGTAAGTAAAAGCGGTTTTTGTACCCCGCACATCTGTGACCTGGAGAACCTGTCCGCCTTTGTTGTAGCTGGTTTCAGTAATGAGATCTTCGTCGCGGTACCCGTCATCATAGATTCCATCCGCAAAATTGCGAATTGTTTTTATCACCCGACCCATTTTGTCATAAAAGTATTCAGTCCGCCTGCCTGCTGGATCAATCTGGCTGCCAGGCCGGCCCTGAGCATTATAGAGCGTTTCCGTGATCAGGTCTTCATCGGGATAGTCCGAATTGAAGATTCCATCCTCATAGTTGACCACCACTGCCTGTCGTCGACCCAGGGAGTCATATTGATAATGGATTTCATTTCCGCGTGAATCGATAGTTTTTTCAACCCGCCCACGATGGTCGTAAACAGCCCGGGTCATCACATCTTCATCAGGCAGGCTGCTCAGGGTGTAATTGCTCAAATCAGCATCAAGCTCGGTAGGATAATCCGGGTCGGTAGCATGACGGATAACCCGCACCTGACGGCTGAAATCATCATAGCCAAACAGGGTATAACGCCCCAGGACATCCTTTGTCCATTTGACCCGACCTTCCGTATCATAGCGCGTTTCGGAAATCAGGTCTTTATCGGCGGCACTACTCGCGGCATAGGCGCTGCTGCGCGGGTCGTTCACCCCGCCATCGGTGGCTGTCCCAACCGCATTAACAATTGTTTTGACCTGTCGTCCCAGACCGTCATAAGCCAGCCAGGTGCGCCGTCCATTGACATCTTCGGTATACAGCGTGCGCCCGGCCTCATCATAGGCGGTACAGGTAATCAGGTCTTCGTCAGGACTGTTTCCAGGGGGATACCCACTCAAGGCCGGGTCAGCCGTACTATCATAGTCGGGCTGGCTGGCGCTACGGATGGTTTTGACCTGCCGACCCAGGGGATCGTAGCCGTACAGCGTCACCCGTCCATCCGGGCCAGCCGTGCGGATGACACGCCCCATCGCGTCATATGCTGTCGTGCTGACCTGATCACGATCAACGGCTTCATCCAGACTGTACCCCATTAGGAGCATATCCGTACACAGCCTTGAAACCGCCCAAAAGGTGATTTTGAGGCTGTTATATTTTGGGCAACCGCTACCCAACACCCCCCTATCCTACAAAACTCCACGCAAGCTAAATCGGAATGAAGAAGTTAAGTTACGCTATTCGCAGAGAGAAAGCATCCCTGAATTGGCAAAGGCCAAAAGCATAGACGACCTGACCGGCTGTTCGGCAAGACACTGTCCGCGATGGTGGAAGAGGAGATGAGCGTGCATCTGGGCTATGAGGCGAAGGGGCGTAACAGCGGCAACAGTCGCACGCGAAATCGCTGAAACCCCGGGTTATCATCCCAAAATCGTTTGTGAACGGTTCATCTGCTTCCACGAAAGTGGCGTGGCGGTCTCCAAATCTGTCAGTGTCCCGGTTGTTTGAGGGAGTCAGAGCGGCGCCGTATTCTGCTCCTAAAAGGCGTCCACCAGCGCGGGTTCATCCCTGGACCAGCAATCCGGATTTTTCCCCAAAAGAACCGTGGTTGTGACACTCTCAGCTTCTTACTTCATAATACGGGATGTTGCCATACAATGATCTATATATGGTTCGTGCAATGATGGTCGAGTTGCTCAATTGCTCTTTTGGGACTTGGTATAATTCATCTAAGGTAAGGTAATGTAAAGATTCTATCTTGCCTTCTTTTCCAATCTGGGGATCTCCCCTTAGAATACGGCAAAGGTAGGAAACAACCATCCATTCTTGCCAGCCCAGCTCTCGATCATCAAATTGCACCTGTCTGATTTCCAGAAACCGGTCGATGATTATTCCTGATGCCTCTATTTTCAGTTCCTCGTAAACTTCTGACCTGAGTTTTTCCAGCAGATCAGCATGTTCTCCTAACCCTCCACCTACGCCCTCCAGTTTGCCAATTTCGTCACGTGCTTCAGGCCCACGTTTTTCCAATAAGAGCCTACCGTCAGGGGTAAATATCAGCGCTTCTACAGCTATGCGATAGTTTTTCTTCAAATAATTTATCCGGCTTAGATAATCTAATACATCTTGCCGCGTCTTTATTTTCATTTTTGCATAACTACCCTAAAACCATAATCATAATCATATTGGTCAGGTCTAATATAGCTCCTTGAAATACAAGTCGCTGCTTCCGCCCTAAAATGAAAAGAACCCCCTTTCAGGACAGGTCTATCCGAATCCCTCTCATCTGAACACAGCTCCCAAACATTTCCAGACATATCTGAGACCCCGTAGGGCGAAACCCCATCCCGATAGAGGCCTACAGCAGTCAGCTTTCCCAAATAGTATGGGCCTGCGTCACTCACAATCTCATTCACATTGGCCCTCGCCGGGAAATAACTATTTCCCCAAGGGTAAAGCCAGCCTGTTTGTCCTCGTGCAGCTTTTTCCCACTCAACTTCTGTAGCAAGACGAATGATCCCACCCACGCTGAGCAGCCCATATCGAACATATTGATCGGTCAGCCAGCGACAAAATGCTTTTGCCTGGTAAAAATTGATGCATACACAGGGGTGATTATCCAAAAACATCTCAGACGGTTCGTATAGGGGATAAGGCGTCTCCCACCAATCTGTATTCGAATAGCCGTTTTCTGCCGCTACAAATGCCTGGAACTGAGCATTCGTAACTGGGTAACATGATATGGAATATTCTGGCAATGTTTTTTCTTCCCCCTGCTGAAAAATACAATCCCCAGCAGGGATGCTGACCCAGCTAATATCGGGTAAAGCTACCTCTGTCAAACCAACACCTGAACGAGAGTCACCTTGTTCGGCGAGCATTCTTCCCCACTCGGCTCTGGCAATGGGATCGTAGGGTAAGGGAGGGGGAGGATCATAAAGGAGCTGCAAGGTCTCTGATTGGCACTTTGCGCCAAGTTTCGCACATTGATACGCAAGGGTCGGATGAACTGGGGTTAACCAGTTCACTAATGATGTTACATCCTCCTCGACCTCAGCCAACATCAGAGCAATATCAGACCATATTCCTGGTTTCATCTCATAGACACGCGGCCAATATGAAGCAGGATCCACACCTTTTTTGATTTCTTCTCGCATCCACCAGGTGGCAAAGAATTCCTGAAGCAGTTGATGGGCGAAACGTACTGTCTCTCCCACGCTCAACAAGTTGGCTTGCGCCGCAAAGGACAGTATTTCCTCTGCACTCTTGTTGATTGTTTGCCGATTGATAAATTCTACTGCTTGCCTCATGGTAATGGTTGTGCCTGTGTTCTCAATACACATTCCATAGGCTAAAGTCGCCAGAGCTTGTTTTATGGAAGTCATCTCAATTCTTGACGATGGGTTGTCAGAAGCTGCTTTTTGGAGCAGCATATTCACAAATTCATCAAAAAGCTGGCCTTTGCTTTGGGGTAGCTGTGCCCGGCGATTATAGATTTGTACGATTAACGACAGCATAAAAGGATTGGTCGCAAGGGAGAGCATTTCTGGCAAAAGGCCATGCGATTCTAACGCTTCCTGGATATTTTTTACGTAAGCCTTTTCGGTTTCATGGGTCAAATGATGAGCAATCTTTCCCTTCTTGTTGAGACCCCAAAAACCTTCAAACAGGTCTGGTTCGGGCAGATCTGAATACCCCCTAAACCAATTCCAGGCGGTTTGCGCCTGCTGACCCGCTAGGGCCCAGAATAGCTTTTCTCCCTCTATTGGGCTGGAAACATGCTGGTGAATGAACTTTTTGATACGAAGCACGTCAAGTGGCATAATTGTGATCTGCCTGAGCTGCAATTTTCGGTCTTCATAGTCGAGCTTGCGGCACGAGACAATGAGATTAATATTTGGATGGTCTGTTATCCATTGGTCAACTTCGTCCAGGTGAACCAGGGGCATTTCATTAAGCCCATCCAGAAGCAGGACGATACGGCCATTACCAAGATAGTGCTCTAACCCTAACCCCTCAAAAAACGAATCAAGAAACACAGAAAAGCCTCCCCCATTGTAAGCTCCTACATTGACCAGTAAGGGGAGGGGATTTCCAGGTTCTTCTGCTGCCAAAACAGCGTAGCCATATGCTAAGCGCTGCATGGTGGTCGTTTTTCCACCGCCAGGATCGCCGATCAGTGCTACTCGTGTATATTTAACAATTGCCTCGAAAAAACTATCAAAGGTCTCCACTGTATGTGGCCGCGAACGGTTCCAATCTGGTATATATCCCGGCTCGTCGGAGACCTGATGGTGTAATAACATCTGAACCTTTTCTTGAGCGGAAAGAATTTCATTCTTAGTTACGGACATTAGCTCCGTGTAATCGTATAAATTAGCTTCATACTGCTGAGCTATCTGTGCAAGGTAATGAAGCTCCAGCTCTCTCAGTGTTTGGGGACTTTGCTGATTAGCGGCTGCGAACTTAAGTAGTCCATAAAGCTGGCTACACCCCTTTTCCCAATCAGAGAAGTCCACATACTGCAAATGAATTATAGTCAAAGGAATATGGTCTACCCTGGAAAAAACCAGAGGAATAATTACTTTTTCTAACCTCTGCGCCAGCAGGATTTCTCGTCGGACAAAGCTCTGCGTAAGATGAACTTCAGGAGTAATACATACCAGCACATGGGAAGAAGCCTCCAACTCCTGCTCAATCTGTTCTTCCCACCCTCCTGAAACAATAAGTTTATCGTACCAGGCCTTTAATCCTTTCTCACGCAGGTACGCAAACAACTTTTGGGCGTAGGCTTCTCCATCTTTTCTTGAATAAGAAATAAAAATCTTGGAAGTCCCACTCATCATAGTCATTTCTTAGCATAAACTATACAAGATTCGCTGATTGCTTGGTAAACTGCTTCAATGAATTGGATTGTTGGCAAACTGCTTTGTCCATCACACACGATTGGAGTCTTATTTTCCACAGCCAGCAAAAAGTCCTCTAAGGGTCTCCAGTTCTCAGCGTCACCGACAAAACTCACTTCATGAAATTCTCCATTTTCGTATTGTTCAGCGACAGTAGGTGGGCTGGGCGATCTTTTTGGCTGGAAGCGTCGTGTAAAAATACTGCCTTTTGTCCCATAAATCGACAGGATTTCTTGTACAGACGGCTTGGGAGCCAGATAGGAAACAGTCAAATTAACCAGTGTATTTGGTGCAAATTTCGCCAAGATAGCAGCACTGTATTCAAATTGCCCCTCGCGATGGGCACTGGCATAAACTTCCTGGAAAGGCTGATCAAGGATCCACGCCAGGGTATCAATAGCCAGGTATCCTATATCCATCATCGCGCCTCCACCGTTTAAGGTAACGTCGCCGCGCCAGTGTTGGCTGTAATTATGCCATGGGCTGTTTGAAAACAGATAATTAATGTGTTTGATTTCCCCAAACATGGCGTGCTGGATCTGCTTTCGCACATACTGATAAGGGGCTTCATAGCGGCGCTGGTTTGCGACGGCCAGTTTCAAATTTCGGGAACTTGCCATTTCAACCAGTTCGG
Source organism: Anaerolineae bacterium (assembly GCA_008933735.1). GTDB lineage: Bacteria > Chloroflexota > Anaerolineae > Aggregatilineales > J027 > SB15. Next base: position 8,913 of record WBUL01000002.1, read on the forward strand.
CAGCCTCATCATAACAACACGCCAGCGGTTTATCGACAAAGACATGCAAACCCGCTAACAGGCAGGCCCTGACCTGTCTATAATGATAAATATGAGGGGTACTGATGATAACCCCCTCCAGCTCAACCTGGCGAAGCATTTCCTGGAATTCAGCAAAGGTTGGGATCGATGGAAGTTCTGCCTCTTTGATAACGGCTTCTAATTCGTCCGACGCCAAGATATCACAAATCGCACCGAGCGTATGTTCCGGGTGTTTTCTCAAGTAAGGGGCATATGCACGTCGAAAATAACGACTGAAACCGATAATCCCGATTTTCAAGGTAGGTCCTTTTTTAATGAAACCACTGTTTGATCGAAGCGTTGAATGGCTGTTTCAACGTCCTCAGCGGTATGCTCCACACATACAAAACTCGGATGGTTTGCCAGAATCAATACTCCCTGTTTAGCAAGTTCCTTTGGTAATTTCTTTTCTAACAGGTAGGCATTCCGAAACCAGAGTGCCGGCATACACGGCCAACGATATGCAACGGCCTGCACCAAATCTCCCCAACCATGTTCGGCTAAACTTCCATTCAATCCTGCAATTAACTGCTGTCCACGATCCCACAGGCCATCCACGATACCCGGTCGCTGCAAGATCGCAATTGTTTTTAGGGCGGCAGCTACGGAAAGCAGCTCATTGTTATAAGTACCCATGATCTTGGTCACCCCAGCCAGATCAACAAGTTCTGCACGACCTATGACAACCGAAAGGGGAAATCCATTGGCAAGCGCCTTGCTTAACAAAGTCAGGTCGGCCTGAATTCCGTAAAGCCCCTGCACCCCGCCTAGATGCACGCGAAACCCGGTTTTAATCTCATCCAGAATCAGCAATGCCTCTTCTGTGTGGGTTAGATCTCGCAAAGCCTGCAAATTGTCATCACATGGCTCACGAAGCTGGATAGGATCAAGGATGAGCGCAGCAATTTCTCCGCGATTTAGACGGAACAAATCCTTCAGTTCCTCTAAATTCTCACCTTTCCAGGTCAGGATTTCCAGGTTATCAGGAATGCCGACTGTGGAACGAGGAGGGTGTATATCAGCAGTGTAAAGATGCCACCCTACATGCTGTGCCATCATGGAATCGTGCCAGCCATGAAAACCACAGCGGATAATTTTCATTTTTCCAGTGAAGGCTCGCGCCAAGCGTACTGCTGCTGAGACAGCTTCTGAGCCAGTTTTGAGAAAAAGACACCGAGTAGTATGAGGAAAAAGTGCACTGAGCACCTTTTCTAATTCCATATGGAGGGGGGAATCAGAGGGAAATAACACCCCTGCTTCCATCTGCGCGATAGCGGCCTGATTGACTTCCGCATGAGCGTGCCCCAGGATAATCGGGCCATATCCGCATATAAAATCGATATATTCCTGCCCCAGTTGATCCCAGCAGCGGCCTCCCTTGCCCTTCGTGATATAGCGCTGTTGTGAATCACCCAGAACAGAAGGAACCCCACCCGGTAATAAAGAATCAGCTTGCAACTCGAAGTTCATGGCACATCAGGATCAGGCAGATCATAGTATGGACGACTGCCGTACTTAGCTTTGTAGACCTCACGTCCCATAATAACCGAGCGACTGAGGCGTTCTTCGGGCAGAGCAAATAACTCATCAAGAGTAACATAGTGCAGCTTGGCTACTTTGCCAGGTTCTCCAATCGCGGGAGTGCCTTTTGCAATCCGGCAAAGATGCGAAACAACCACCCATTCGCGCCAGATGCCGCTCGTGCTGCCAGCTTTTTTTTCTTCAAACTGTACCTGGCGAACTTCTAATAGGCGATCTACCTGAATTTCCAGGCCCACCACTTTGGCCGCTAATTCCTGGTTAAATTCTTCCTGAAGTGCCTGTAATAAGTCGTTGATTCGGAGACTTCCCCCTACGCCTTCCAGTTTTCCCTCTTCATCCTGCACTTTCTTGCCCCGTTCCTCCAGCAACAGTTTCCCCTCTGAGTTAAAAATAAGCGCTTCAACAGCGACCCGATAATCTGTTTTGTCGTAGCCGATTTTGTCTAGGTAGGCCAACAGTTCTTCCTGAGTCTTGATTAGCTTCATAGGTCTTTGTCCTTAATCAAATAAAGCACAAACTTCTTTTAGTGTTTGCTGATGATAGGTATAGCCTGATTCCCCGGATGGGATCCGAACCAGCACTGCCTCTCCTTTTTGTAATCCTGTGCAAATTTGAGAGTCTTCGCTGTGGACGACAAAACCATAATAGGTGGGAGTGGGGAGATTCTGAATGGTTTCGAAGAAGGAAACCCCTTTGATGTAAACCACGTCAGCGTTCTGGATGAGCTCAAGTAACGCTGAAGAACAATAGTTTGGGTCAGGGGCGGAGCGGAAATTGTCCTCATAAAAGAAATGGAATCGCCCGGTTTGTAATATCTGAACACCAAAAGGTGCTTCTAAGCAGCGCGAAACGGTCTTTTGACTGGCATTATTGGCGACAATTGGGTTATTAATGACTCCCGTGATCTGTAACTGGGAATTTATTTGTAGCAAGCGCCATATGAGGACGAGGTCCCAAACTAATTCACCGTTATCATCAAATAGAAAGACAAGATGGCATTTTTCTCTTAGAATATCACGCTCGAATTCTGCAAGCTGTTTCAGCCTTTTGCCGTTTTTGCAGGTTCCAAACCTGAATTTTTGTCCAGGGAGAAACTGCGCCTCAAAGCGGCTCTCACATTCATGCCACCAGACCGTCCCGGCAAAAGTTTGATAGTCAATCAGCCGATCCAGGCTCCATTCCTGTAAATCCTGAAGTGGTGGCAGTCCCTCTAATGCCCGCTGATTGGCTTCATATCCCAGTTGCAGTAGCCTCTCAGAGCGGGACGGATCGTATTCATCTAAGATCATGTAAATGAGAGCATCCAAGTCATTGTCTGTCATGTTTTCCCAGATAGCATGTCCATCTGAATCTTGTGTGGAGAGAAGGATGGCAGCAATTTCCGTCAGGGTCGATGCATCACGCTCATAGTGGTCAGCAACCGCACCCGTGCCCTTTTTTTCTTCGACAGCTAATTTGAGACGTGTATCCTGATAGAGCAGGTTAAAATCCAGTTTCCCAGGTATTTCTCGCATCAGACAGGGTAAATGTCTGAATGGACGTTCCTCTTGACGCACAGCGGGTGGAAAAAGCCGCCAAAGAACGTTTTCAGCATGTAACCGCGGGGTCAGCGCAGAAAGCAGATCATTAGCTTGCTGCAAAGAATAGGGTACGCCGCGCCGTAAAAAGAGGTGCTTGGCATAGACATCGGCTAAAGTGAAGTGGTACACAGGTAAAGGGATTTTCCCTTTAACGGAAATGGGCTTCCGAACTCTCAGCACCCGGAATCCGCCATCATCGTAGCGCAGATGAGGCAGAATACATGTCCGGCTCGCGGTTCGCAGGAGTTCAGATAAATCGTTCCATCCGCCACCGCGCCAATATCTAAAAGACATATCCTGTACGGGCATAAAGAGGTTGGCACGCACTGGCTCAACGGGGTATTCTATGGGGCCAGCGTCCTGAACCCATTCACATACATTCCCATTTACATCCAGGACGCCATGGGCCGTTTGATCCAGGGGAAATAAACCAACGGGTGCCAATTGCTGTAGACCACAGCGATCCCAATTGGTTTGGCTGTCTCCGTCCTCCAAAAATACATTCCCAAAGACGTAGCGCTGGTAAGTTTGCGAGCCGCAGCGAGCCATATATTCCCACTCAGCTTCCGTCGGGAGTCGATATAACCATCTCTCATCCTGTTCGCTAAGCCATTGGCAGTAGGCCTGAGCCTCAAACCAGTCTACATACACCACTGGACAGTTAGGACAGGCAAGCTGTTCATCCCAATGATCCGGCTGGTATAAATCTTGCTCTGTACGCCATTTCCAACCATCAGGACTCCACACACTTTCCTTATGATAACCGCCGCTGTCTACAAAACGGGCAAATTCCTGCACAGTGACAGGATATTTACCGATCTCAAACGCGGCGGTATAAACCCAATGCACGGGCTTTTCTTCCTCTTCAGCAATGGCATCGTAATTGGGTTCGTCAGAAGAATCGCGTTGAGAACCGACCTGCGTATACCCGGCCGGAATAGCAACCCAATTGGCAGCAGGTTCCTCCAAACGTGGATCCCCACCCTGACCCAGAGCAATCGCCGTTTTATGGCGGGTTATCAAGTCAAGCTCGGTTTCAGCTTCCCGCTCAAAGATTCGGAGTACCTCCGCTTGTAGATCCTTAAATCCTGGGACACATTCTTCCTGCTCGCGTGCGGGTGTATAGTTAAATACCTTCAAATCATGAAGAATAGGGCCCATTAACTGCATATATTTCGCAGCCTCTGGCAGTGTATGGGAGGCCTGCCGTGTTTCCAAAATCCGCTGGAGGTAAAGATCGACTCTTGATTCGCCCATGTTCCGCAGCATAAACACAACAGGGATAAACTTGATCACTTCCTGCCATTCGGAATCAAATAACCTGTCTCGGATAATGTTCCACCAGCCGATTTCAGGATCGTCGGGACGTGTTGCAATCTCAGAGGCGGCTAAAAATTCTTGAAATGAAGCGTGCCAAAAAGCAACTTTTCCGCCTTCGCGGCTGACGATCAGCCCTGTGTTTACTTCGCCTTGTTCCAAAAAAGCCAAGGCCTTATCGCTGCGTTGATCTTCTGCCTCATCGGTAAAATACTTACTGATTTGTTCCGCCGCCCAAAAACGCGGGACTGCCGTCTGCCGCCCATCGGGATGTAAAAACATGGCAAGGGCCAGACCCTGATAACATTTTCTCAGTTTCCACGTATTATCTTCCTTCGAGATACGTTTACCCCGTGTACTGATCAGCCACTGGATCACAGCCTCATATAAGGCGGCTTTTCCTGATGGCAGGCGACGCTGATTCCAGTGAACGATGATCATTGAGGTCAGCATTACCGGATTGCGCCCCAGGAAATTCACATCCCGCCGATTCTGAATAGCACTGAGCAGCTCACGCTTGTATTGTGCCGCGTGATACTTATCCCCTTCTTGAAGTGTGCTGCCCATTTGGAACAGCTCATCCACATAGGCATTGATAAAATGTTCGATCTCTGCGTCTCCCAGCACGCCGATTTTATGCAAAACAAATCGCGGCGGTGGAGCCGCCCCCCCTTGCAGAACCCCGTAGCGGCTGGTTAAAATCCAGCCGCATCCTTGCCAGACTGACGCACCACTATCAACAATACGCATAATATCAGCACGATCATTGGGCGTAGGCAGTTCATCCAGCCCATCCATTAAAATAACTGCTTTCCCGGCTTGAAACTGTTCGGTCAGCCAGGGTCTGGTAAATCCCCACCCATATTCCTCACTCAGATGCAACCAATAACTAATCAGTTGATTGTGATTATGAGCGGCTGCCACATGGGGTCTTTCCTGAATAAAGCTAAATAAATCCGCAGCACGCATGAACAATGGCAGTGGTTTACTGGGATCTTCCAGAGCAGTCCGGGCCAGATAGCGCAGGAAAGTGGTTTTTCCGGCTCCTGGATCGCCCAGGATAACATTACAACGGTGTTTTTTGACCTCATCTTCGAGGAAGACCCTAACCTTAGGCGCCTGCTCAGAGACGGGGTTTTGAGGCTGTTGGATCGATAAACGCATATACAATTTGAGGAGAGAAAAACGTTGAATGCTGGTGACTGCGTGGGTCCCGCCCAAACCGCGAATGTCAATAGTATCGGTTTCATCCAGCAGCCACTTCCGATAAACAGCATCAGAAGGAGGGGGGGGTACATTTGGCTCGGATCTCAAGTTGCTAAGCGCCTGATAAATCTGTTCGCCTAAATTCTGCGGTGTAGTAAAGAATCCAACCACATGTTTCTTCTTAAGCTCTTCTTTTAATGCTCTTAATTTTTCCTTTTTGTCATCGCTTCTTTCAAAATAAATATCAATTGTGTCTTGATTTACCGGGATCTGATACCGCTCGTCAATTAAAAAGATCAATATGGGAATACCACGCTCAATCGCCCAACGATACTCCATTTCTGTGATTGAGGTTTCAGAGTCTTCGGGAACATACCCGTACCGATGGGCAAATATGCCAATATAAACCTGAGCTTCTTCGACCAACTGCCTCGAATAGGTTATCGCATTCATATCCATTGCGGTGTCTATTTCCATCATTAGCGGAAATAGCCGCTTCCGGATAACAGCCTCTTTTGCGTGATCTCGATATTCAGGTAAATCACGGCTGGTACTGCTGATCATCACAAATCTGAGCATTTGGGAGTTCATGAATATCTCCGAGAGCATCATCGACATTAATTATATCCAATCAAACAGTTTATTACAGCAGAAGGAAGACGGATAGGTTTGTGTAATGCACCCCAAAATCTGGAGACAAAAATCAGGTTTGTAAGGTGACGCCTACCGCCGGAGCAGCCCAATAAGCAACCTCAAATTCGGCTGGGGTTAAATGGTCGAGTGCAGAATGCACCCGGTCGGTCATCTAAACGACTTCAACCTACTCCACCGACTGCCATCCGCGGACCGCCTGCTTGCTGCCCCGGCGATCAATGTGAATTTCGCTGATTATGCCTTCACTGAGCCTGACAGAATTCCCCGAATGAAATGACGCTGGAATAAGATATAAATGAGAAGGACAGGCAGCAGTACCATGACTGAACCGGCCGCCATGACGGGCACATCGGATGCATAACGTCCACGCAGCAGGGCCAGACCAACAGGAAGGGTTCGCAGATCGCCAGAGGCCATAACCAGAATCAGGAAAAACTCGTTCCATGTCCACATGAACAACAGCACAACCAGCGAAAGCAGCGCGGGGCGCGAGAGGGGAAATAAAATACGCCATAAGACACCCCAGATGGTGCATCCATCTACAACTGCCGCATCTACAATATCCGCTGGCATATTCTTAAAATTGGCACGCATCCAAAAGGTACCAAAGGCAAAACTCAACGCCACCTGGGGCAGAATAAGCGCCCAGTAGGTATCCCGGATACCAAGTGTCCCCATGATCTGCCAGAGTGGGATTATCACGGCTTCAAATGGAACCATCAGGCCAAAGGTGATGAGAAGCAACAGCAGATTATCGCCGGGAAAACGATACATAGCGAAGCCAAAACCGGACATGGTAGCCAGGATGCAGGAGATAACGACGACAGGAATCACGATAATGATACTGCTTTTGAAATATGCTGAAAAACGCGCGCCGCGCCATGCATCGGTGTAGTTTTCAAGTTTCCAGTCTTGCGGCAGTGTGAAAGGGCTATCCCGGAGTTCACGCTGCTCCTTAAAGGAAGTGAGAACGATCCCGACAAACGGCAGGATGGCGATAAAAAGAAATACGATAAGAATCAGATAAGTAAATCCGATTTGTGTTCGCTTACGCAGCACATCTCTGTGAGAATGGTTAGGTGGCATTTGTATCGTCATTCCTTGATTGTAACCAGAATACCGCTGCCGAAATCGCCACGATGATCGTGGCTAAAGTGACTGCCATTGCCGCCCCATAACCAGCGCGATTAAGATTAAAGGTGTTTTGATAGACCAGAATGCTGGTCACAATGGTTTCTTTTCCTGGCCCTCCCCCGCGGGTCAGCACAAAAACAAGGTCAAAAACACGCAGGGCAGAAATAAAGGTCAGTACAAACGCCACCAGAATCTGCTGACGCAAACCAGGTAAACTCACGTACCAGAACTGCTGAAGCGGATTTGCACCAAAGACTATCGCCGTATCGTAAAGTTCTTCATTGATGGCCTGAATACCCGCAAGGAACAAAATCATGCACAGGCCGTACTGTACCCATGATCCGACCGATCCAACCGCGTAAGGGGCATAGGTAAAGTCACCCAACCAGGGCTTTATCCATTCGCTGAGGCCTATCAGGGTCAGGGTTTGATTGATAGGACCACGATATTCAAACAGCCAGCGCCAGATGATCCCAACTACCACAGGGCTCATCACTTGTGGCACAAACAGCCCTGTGCGAAAAATTGCCATGCCTTTGAGTTTGCTCCGGGACATGAGCGATGTTAGAAACAATCCGAGCAAGATGGGAATAATGGTATAAAAAATTACAAAGAAGAAGTTATTGCCAATCGCTTTACGGAAGTCTTCATCCCGATAGAGTTCACGGTAATTGTCGAATCCAATATATTCGGGTGGGCTGAATCCCGTCCAGTCGTGGAGGCTGTAGCGAACGGTGCCTAAGATAGGCAGCAGTACGAAAGTCAGATAAATCACCAGGCCGGGCAAGATAAACAAAATCGCCTGGCTTTTGTTGGAAAACGGAACAACAGACTTACGACGCAGTCGCTGCATAAAAGTGCGGGACGGCAAAGCGCCGTTCCCGCTCAAATTCTGCACATGACTACTCAGAAGATTTGTAATCTTCTTCGACATTGTTGACAAATTCTTCAGGGCTAACCTGGCCGGCCATCATTTCCTGAATGTCCGCCGCAATATCAGGGGCTGTCCAGTCCAGATAGTGACCGACCTTGTTGTTGCTGCTGATCAGATTCCAGGCGGCAACGACATCGCCCGCCAGGGTGTTTTCTTCAACACTTTCTGGAGCAACCGCAGGCAGGTAGCCTTGCTCAAACAACAGGGCAGCCGCGTCCGGGCTCGTTACAAGATCAATATATTCAGCCGCCAGATCGGGATGTTCAGATGTCGCACGGATCGCATAGGGCAGCCCTACACCACCAATCGTTAGCGGCACTTCTTCTCCGGTTGCGGAGGGCAGCAGGAAAAAGCCAACGTTATCGGCATCTTCACCGAGGTCAGCAATGATGGAGCCGGTCATCCAACTGCCTGTGATCCACATTGCACCCGCTTTGTTAATGAAGTCCCCGTACGTGGCATTGTCGTAATCCATGCCTTCAAAACCCGGCGTAAAATAACCCGCTTCAATCCACTCGCGCATTTTTTCTGCCGCCGTTATATTTGCTTCGGTGACAAATGTTCCACCCTCACGGCGATAGATAAAATCGTCAATTTCATTCAGGGAGGAGTAGGCGTGTTCAATGGCGCCCCAGGTATGAATCGCAGGCCATCCATCCAAACTACCAAAAACGATTGGTGTGTAGCCAGCATCGGCGAGGGTTTGGAGCGCGGCTTCAAATTCCTCCCATGTGGCTGGAACCGAAAGTCCCACTTCTTCAAAGATGTCCTTGTGATAGTAGACCCCTACCACTTCCGCCGTGTTGGAAACACCGTAGAGATTACCAGTCCCGAATTCCTGACCATCCTCTGAGAAACTGTTGCGGGCATGTAAGCCTTCCGCGTAACGATCCCACCAACCATATTGGTCAGCGTAGGCATTCAAGGGAAGCAGCAGTCCGGCTTCTACCAGCGCCCCCATGCCGGTGTAACCCTGATTGACCATGATGACATCCGGGCCATTCGCTTCGGACAAAGCACGAGGCGCTAGCTGGGTGAGGTCGCTGGTTTCATAAATTTCGCGCTGGATCGTTACTCCCGGATGGGCTTCTTCAAAGCGTGCATTGAGTTCTTCTATCATCGCCTGTTCAGCTTCACGGGTGAAGTTGTCCCACACAACCAGTGTCACTTCCTCTTGTGCGGACGATTGCATAAACCCGACCGTAGTCATTAACAAAATGACTATCAAAACCAAAAGTAAACGTAGTCTTTTCATGAGAACTGCTCCTTTAATCTGCATAGTGTAAACCAAGTGAACGACTGCGTCCACTTGATCGCGGTACATTGCGATTTTTGAGTTTGACCCGTTTTCGTGGAGGGTTTTTACTGAGAAAACTCGGTAAGCGTGTGCAGCCTCAAAGGCAGCTGGGCTGGTGACAGTAAGACGCAGGCAAACCGCCCGAATCACACGGTCTATCACATTACACCCCAAGGGCAAGAGGTATTCTTCACTGGCTGCATCAGCCTTCACACCACGTGCGCCATATCGGCTTGAATTTCTGACGCACCTTTACTTTTTCCAACGTTTCGAAATGCCAGGTCTGGGGCAGCTCGTTGTCACGCAAAAAACGCTGCTCCAGGCGCGTATTGGGTCATTGGATCAAGCTATCGTCAATACCGATAACAAAGATCTGGAACTGGTGCTCGAATTCCGCAAGCGTGAGATGAACGCCGTAGTCGGTTGGCTGGACCGATGTCTCAGGGATTATGCAGTGTGAAATAAACCGCTTCTCGCCTGCGCCTTCTGAATGGGTGGACAGTCAAAGTGGTTGACACAACCACGAAATCACTATAGAATCAAAATTGAACCGGTTCAAAAGAGGACTAATGCCGACAATACGCGACGTTGCCAAACATGCTAAGGTCTCGGTGGGGACAGTTTCTAACGTCCTCAACGGCAATAACAATGTGCGCGAGGAAACACGCCAGCGGGTACTTGACGCAATTGAGGCGCTCAATTTTCATCCTTCTGCCATTGCCCGCAGCCTGACTACGCAACGGACCAATACGATTGGCATGATCCGAACTGAACTGCGCCATCACTTTCCCGGCGCGGAATCCGATCCTTTCATCCTCGACCTGATAGACGGTGTGAGCAGCGCGGCGGAGGAAACCAGAACCGGGGTCACCTTCTGGACTATTCCTGTTGGGTCGGCAGAAATGGAACTCTATCGGGATGTAGTCTTAAGCCGTCAGGTCGATGGGCTGATCGTTTTTGCTTTGCGCGACAATGATCCTCGGTTAGCTTTCCTGCGGGAAAAACAATTTCCGTTTGTTGTTTTTGGCCGTCCCGATTCAATGACAGAAACCAACTGGATCGACGTGGATGGTGCCCATGGTATCGAATTAGCAGTCACCTATCTGGGCAAACTCGGCCATCAACGAATTGGCTATCTTTCACCGCCCGGAGAGCAGTTCCTGACCCGACTGCGCTGGCAGGGATTTTTGAGCGGGATAAAGAAGATCGGCGCAGACATCGATATGCAGCTTGTCCTCGAAGGAGATTTCACTGAACGATCGGGGGAGATCAACACCCACCAACTGCTTGACCTGGAATATCCGCCGACAGCTATCGTCTGCAACAACGACCGGATGGCGTTTGGAGCGATGCGGGCAATTCAGTCACGAGGCTACACAGTGGGACATGATATTGCCGTCGTGGGTTTTGATGACATCACCCTGTCACGTTACTGGCATCCGCCGCTGACGACTATCCGGCAGCCTATCCGTGAAATAGGTCAGGCACTATTCCATCTGTTGTTGGCAGTCATAGAAGGTTTACCCACTGACGGATTGGGGGCACAGCTTATCAAACCCGAACTTCAGATTCGTGAATCAACGAGGTAAGTCCGCTAAAAATTTTGGATTGGAATTGAACCGTTTCAATTTAATGAAAGGAGCAGTTATTGAGGGAAAACTTACTATCAGGACACATTGCTCGGCTATAGTTTAGGAGATAAGACGCTGTGAAAACTAAAGCTTTTACCTTAACGATCTTGTTGATGCTTTTCATGGCTTTTGCCATGCCGACTGTTCAGGCTCAGGATAAAACAACGGTACGTTATTGGCACACCATGAGCGATCCGGAAACCGCCAAACTTGAGGAGCTAATTGCCACCTTTGAAGCAGCCCATCCAGAAATTGACATTGAAGCGACTCGCTATGCGTATGACGACTTCCGCCAGGCATTATTGACCGGGCTTGCCGGAGGCGACCCCCCGGATGTTGCCCGTCTGGACATCGTGTGGGTTCCCGAATTCGCGGATCTTGGCGCCCTGGAAGCGATGGATGAAGTGCTGCCGGATTTTGAGGAACGCGCCTCTGGATTTTTCCCCGGCCCGCTGGCGACCAACTACTGGGACGGTCATTACTGGGGACTGCCCCTGAACACCAATACCCAGGTTTTGCTTTACAACAAAGCACAGTTTGAAGAAGCCGGCCTGGAGCCACCTACCACAGTTACAGATTTTGCCGAAGCGGCCTGTACCTTGAGCAGTGGCGAGGAGCGGTATGGCTATGCGCTGGGCGGTACCTACTTCTGGGCTCCAGCTCCCCTTTTCTATGCCCAAGGTGGCTCGATCACTGACGAAGAGGTCACTACGGCGGATGGCTACCTGAACAGTGACGCCAGCGTTGCCGCTTTCCAAACGCTGGTTGATATGTACAAAGCGGGCTGCATCTCGCCGAATCTCCTGGGGGGTGGGATTGGCACAGCGAGTGGTCACGCAGATGGGTTGTACAGTATGATCATTGACGGCCCCTGGATGGTCGATATTTACGCCAATGACTATCCGGATTTTGAAGTCAACTTTGCGCCCATTCCAGCAGGCCCCGATGGCACAACCAGCAGCGTTGTGGGTGGTGAAAATGTGGTGCTCTTTGCCGACGCTGCCGAGAAAGACGCCGCGCTTGCCTGGATCGACTTTCTGCTGAGTGAGGAATATCAATTGGGTATGGCAGAGGTTGGCGTTATTCCGACCTTGTCCAGTCTGGCAGGTAATGAGGCCCTGCCAGAATACTTCGGTGTGTTTATGGAGCAGCTCGAAACTGCCCAGGCACGCACGCCAAGCCCGCATTGGAGCGAGATTGATAACATCATCAATAACGCTTTTCAGTACATGCTGCGCGATGAAAAGTCAGTGCAGCAGGCGCTGGATGATGCCGTCGCAGAAATCAACGCGCTCTTGAGCCGGTAACAATGGTTCCTGTTAAAGCGACTCAGCGTGAGACTCTAGGGGGTCTCACGCTGCCCAGTAAATTTCGCGCTTTGCGGCAGCAGCTTGGGCAGGCGGTAACGCCCTATCTTTTTCTGGTGCCGGGTCTCATCTTGTTTGCTGCATTTATTTTGCTGCCGATGGCGTATTCGTTCCGCATTAGCTTTTATGACTGGAACATCATCCGTCCGGAGCGCAGTGAATATCTGGAACTGAAAAATTACCAGGACATCATTGAGTGGCCTATCTTCCGTCGGGCAGTGGTCAATACCCTGGCTTATGCCGCTGTCACTGTTCCTGCCCAGATCATTCTGGGATTAGGGCTAGCGCTCCTGCTCAATCAAAAAATACCGGGACAGACTTTCTTCCGAACTGTGTATTACCTGCCTGTGATTACCTCATGGGTCATTGTGACCCTGCTTTTTGAGTATCTGTTCAACAGTCAGGCTGGCCTGATCAATTACTGGTTACAGCGGGCCGGAATTATTGATGACCCTGTGCGGTGGTTTGCAGACGAAAAACTGGCGATGGTTCCAATTCATCTGCTCGGCATCTGGAAAGGTTTGGGCTGGACGGCGGTGGTAATGCTTGCTGGATTACAGTCAATCCCCAGAGTCTTATATGAGGCGGCCGCGGTTGATGGGGCTGACGTGTGGGCACAGTTCCGCCGTATCACTCTCCCGTTAATGCGTCCAACGCTGGTATTCCTCCTGGTTTTCCTGACCATCGGCGCGTTGAATGTTTATATTTCCGGGCTGCTGCTGACCGATGGCGGCAATCCGCTGGATAGAACGCATTTTGTCCTGACCCTGATGTATGAGGAAACCTTCGATTACTTTGAATTTGGGCGCGGGGCAGCGATCAGCTACCTGCTGACGGGACTGGTTTTCCTTATCAGCCTCGTGCAGATCAGGCTCTTGCAGCGGGAAATAGAGTATTAGGATCGTCCAACGATGAGAAAAACCAGACGCCTGCACGCGACCATTACCTATGCCCTGCTTATACTGGGAATTGCCGTCGTTCTAATTCCCTTTGTGTATATGTTCTCGTCATCGATTAAGCCGCAGTCATATGTATTCGAGATGCCACCGCGTCTGATCCCTGCCGAAATCACCACGCGCAACTACACGGAAGCACTGGATACCGACCAGTTCGGGCTATACTTTTTGAACAGCGTGATCGTCGCTGTGGGCGCTACCACACTCACGGTTTTGATCTCGTCCATGATGGCGTATGCTTTCGGGCGGATGCACTTTCGCGGGAAGGGCCTGCTTTTTACTATCCTCCTGTTGGGGATGATGATCCCACCTGTGATGCTGATCATTCCTCAATTCTTAATCGCCAAAGAGCTTCATTTGCTGAACTCGCTGGCGGGGTTGATTGTGGTGTATGTGACGATGAATCTGTCGATGCAGACCTTTTTGTTGACAGGATTTTTCAAATCAATCCCGAAAGAATTGACTGAAGCTGCACTGATCGATGGCGCGAACCAGTGGACCATCTTCTGGCGGATTATCCTGCCACTCAGCCGTCATGGGCTGGCAGTAACAATCATCTTTACCTTCCTGTATAGCTGGGAAGAGTTCCCCTGGGCACATGTTGCCATTCAGGAAACTAACCGACGAACGCTGCCAATTGCAATTGCCCTGTTCCAGAATCAACACCTTACAGAATGGGGACAGGTCTTTGCGGCGTCGATTGTCGCTCTCCTGCCCGTCCTGGCTGTTTATATTGTTTTTCAGCGTTATTTCATCGCGGGAATCGCGACCACAGGGATGAAAACGTGATCCATCCGACAAAAGCCTTTTACTACCCGCACGAGCCTGTGTTGATCTCAATAAAGGGACGCTTTCACGCGACGATTTGGCATCTCAGCGATATTGTTGCGGAGATGGATGGCATTGATCAACTGGAATGGACACCCCCGCCGACTGCAAAGCGTGGTTATGCTGTGCACATCCAGCAGAGGCAGGAGCAGACATGGACAGCGTTCGATGTTCTGGATCATTGGACAGACGCGCCGCGCTATGGCTACCTGTTTGACTTCAGTCCGGGGCGTGAAAAGTGCGATTTGCGCTGGCTGGTGGCACATCACATCAACGCGCTGCAATTCTACGACTGGTTGTACCGCCATGATACCCCGTTCCCCCCACAAACCGACTATCTTGATCCGCTCAACCGTCCACTGTCGCTTATTACAGTACGGACGTTAATCGAGGCCGCACACCATCATCACATGGCGGCGATGCCCTATACAGCAATTTACGCCGCTTCGCCAGACTTCGCCGCACAGCACCCCGACTGGGGCTTCTATGATGTGGATGGAAAGCTGTACGATTTCGCTGCCGGATTCTTAAAAATTATGAATCTCGACTCTGGATGGCGCGACCACTTTGTGAATGAATGCAAGCGCATTCTGTGCGAACTGCCGTTCGACGGAATCCACGTTGATCAATATGGGGAACCGCGATACGGCTTCAATCAGGCGGGCGAACCTGTCAACCTCCCGCGGCACATCACTCTGACGCTCAAAGCGCTGCGGCACATCATGGCGGATGATAAGGTCTTGCTGTTCAACCTGGTGCACAACCATCCCCTGGAAGAAATGGGCGATGCTCCTCTCGATTTTCTTTACTGCGAGCTCTGGGAACCACAGACCACCCTCGGCGATCTGGCGCGAGTTGCTAAGTTGAATCGTAAGGTTTCCGGCGGGACTTCCCCTGTGATTGCAGCTTATATTTCCCCCGACAACGAAGAAACGATTAAGCTGGCGCAATGTGTCATTGCAGCTTCGGGCGCATATCATCTCGCGCATGGGGAAAATGGACTGTTCCTGTGTGATCCCTACTTCCCAAAAGCGCAGCCAGTCTCTCAGGAATTGGCAGTTTATCTTAAGCGCATCGCAGATTTCCAGGTTGCTTATGGCGAACTGCTTACCTTTGCGGAACCGTGTTCGCTCGATGTCAAAGCAGACGTATGGTGTATCAGCAGGCGCTGGGATAAAGGTCTCGTCATCAGCTTGCTAAATGCTGATCCCCTCCTGCGATGGACACAGGGTCTTGAGACTCCGGCTCGGCGCCAAAATATCTCCGTTGGGCTCAAAATTCAGGAACCTGTTTCGGCGGTGTGGTGCATCTCTCCTGATCAGGAAATGCCCCCGCAGCAGTTAGATTATCGTATCAAAGACGGTTACATCGATTTGATCGTTCCCCAGCTCGATTACTGGACTCTCATTTACACGGAGTAATGCTCATGGATTGGTGGCAGACCGGGATTATTTATCAGATTTATCCCCGCAGCTTTAAAGACAGCAACGGCGATGGCATCGGTGATCTGGAGGGCATTATCAGCCAGCTTGACTATCTGAACGGCACACCTGAGTCGCTTGGTATAGATGCGATCTGGATTAGTCCTATTTTCCCCTCACCAATGGCTGATTTTGGCTACGACATTTCGGATTACACGAACATTCATCCCATTTTTGGTAACCTGGAGGCGTTTGACCGGCTCATCGACGAAGCACACCGCCGCAATATCCGCGTAATTCTGGATTTCGTGCCGAACCACACCTCAGATGAGCATGAATGGTTTCTGGAATCGCGGTCTTCGCGGGACAACCCCAAGCGGGACTGGTATATCTGGCGTGATGCAAAGCCCGACGGCAGCCCACCCAATAACTGGGGCAGCATGTTTGGCGGGGAGGCCTGGACATGGGATGAACAGACACAGCAGTATTACCTGCATCTGTTCCTTGATAAACAACCCGACTTGAACTGGCGTAATCCGGAAGTGGAGGCGGCGATGCTGGATGTGCTGCGCTTCTGGTTGGATCGCGGCGTTGATGGGTTTCGCATCGACGTGATGAGCTACATCGTTAAGGATAAACATTTCCGAGACAACCCTGTGCTGCCAGATGTGCGGGCAGTGGCGCCTAATAACCTTTGGGGCAAACTAGAGCACCTCTATGATATCGACCAGCCTGAGACTCACGATATTATTCGTCGCATCCGCAGACTATTTGATTCATACCAGCAGCGAGTCCTGATTGGCGAGGTATGGGTCGCCAATCAGGAGGCATGGATCAAATATTATGGCCAAAATCTGGACGAACTTCATTTGCCATTTAACTTTGACCTCCTGCTGTGCCCTTGGGATGCTGGTGCGATGCGGACGGCGGTTAATAATCTCGAAGCCGCGTTGCCGGTGGGAGCTCATCCGAACTATGTGCTGGGTAATCACGATATTTCACGGCTGGCAACACGCTTTGGGGAACGGGCGATACGTGTGGCGGCTATGATGCTCCTCACCTTGCGCGGCACGCCAACCATTTACATGGGTGAAGAACTCGGTATGATTGATGGTGTGATCCCACCGGAACGCATCCAAGACCCGCAGGGCATCAATCTCGGCGCAGACCGCACCCGTGATGTTTGTCGCACTCCTTTTCAATGGTCATCGGACAGTTTCGCCGGATTTTCTATCGTTGAACCCTGGCTTCCTGTCGCTGAAGGTCATCTTACTCGCAACGTCGAGGTGCAAAGCCGTGATCCATACTCGATCTTGTCTCTCTACCGCCAGCTTATCCGCCTGCGAAGGAACAGTCCTGCCCTGGGCAGCGGCAGCTATCAAGAGGTGCTGAAGGATTCTGAGACGTGTTTCGCGTATCTCCGGGAGGCGGAGGACGAGCAGTATCTGATCGCTCTCAATTTTACGAACTGCGAGCAGCAACTGATTCTTGAAGGTCAGGGGAAAATCCTGCTCTCGACCCATCTGGATCGAGAGGAGACGGTTGATCTGTCAACGGTAACGCTGCGTCCCGATGAAGGGCTCATCATTCGGCTGATTAAATGATCGACAAGCGATACTACTGGCCCTTTGCTTGAGCATTGGATTGCACCTGCTCCAGGATGCTATCCCATGTCTTATAATTTGCCATCGCTTGAAAATCGGCTTTCATTTCGTCAGCAGAATCCCAGCCAAATTTTGCCGCGAGTTCCAGGTTTTGCATGGCCTCATCTGGTCTGCCCGATTCTGCACAGCAACGCGCAAGGACATAATAAAAATGGGGATGTGCAGACTCATGGCCTGCATCGACATGCTCCTTGCAGACTTCTACAGCCTGTTTGTAACGTCCCGCATCCAGGTGTGACCATGCTCGATTGACCTCATGCAGCACTGGATCCAGAATGAGATGGTACATCGTATGCTCATGACTGAGTTGAAGCCCTAGTTTTTCTGCTGTTCGAATTGAACCCATGTTGAAGGACTCACAATCCCAATGAACAACTTCAACATCGTGTGACAAGGCATATTCAATGATCGCAGCTGAGGTCACATAGGCAAGGCCACGATGACGAAATTCTGGATCAGTGTACAATCCAATGTCGCCACCTTTATTGACAATGCAGTCGATTACAGCATATGCTACAATGTTTTGATTGTGTAAGGCTACAAATCCAGCCGCTTTATGATCTGGTTCCGGATCATCTTTACGGAGTGCTAAGACATTAGCCACCGTACCAGGAATCTCTATTCCATCTTCAACCAGTGACTGATCAACAAATCGCACCTCAAATCCACCAGGGATGTGAGTGCGCCAGTTTAGCTTCATTTGCCGACAGAGATAATGGAGCCGATTCGTTTTGATCGGGATACGCGGTGCAAAAATGACGGGTATCTGGACATCCCAATCATCAGGATAACAGACCAGCATCCCACCCCAACCTTTTTCACCGCTGAGGGTGCGATCAAAAATCGCGGTATTAATGGCTTTGTTAAATCCCTCATTTTGTGCATCACCAGCAAGAAACCACCACATACTATCTTTGGATACAAGTCCATTCCGCGGATTGTCACTATCATCAACAAATACCTGTCCGGAGTAGAGACCATTCAGAACGCCCGCACAAAACATCTGATAGGCCATAAGTGGTTCAAACAATGGGCGGACTTTGTAAAAATCGGATGGAGATAATTTAATCATTAGTTCTCCTACCAGTAATCCATAACACTATATCATAAAGGGCAACATATGCTAAATGCCAATCTCAGGGCTTTCACTGCTACAATGGATAACAACACGTACCTTCCAAAAGTCGATCCCACGAGCACGGGGAAAATTATTCACGATGAACGGGAAATGCTGCCAAAGGATAACTGCGGGAGATTGCTTATCGAAATTTCGACGGTTGGCCTCATTCTGATAAGCCCTTCGTTGAGTTCCATAAAATTCCTCCTGTTCGCTTTGAATTCGACATCCACGAGGAATTTTATGGCGTCAAAAAAGCAATTCACAACGCTGGCTGGCACATGTTTGACGTTACATAATTTTTGTTCCAATCTTACAGCGAATACTACCGCAGCAAGCCAGTTCTACCAATTGAGTTGACGACGAAGTTCTTCTACACGCTGGATGCCCTGCTTGAGCCATGGCAGAGAAGAGAGATGCTGTAGGATTTCTGAGATGTCCAGCCATAGGATTGCCCCGACTTCCCCAACATTATGAATATGCGACTCGCCTGATTTGTAGCGACACAAGAAAATTACATCAATCACCAGGTCGCCATCATTGGCGATGAAATGGCTGCTTTGCACATAAGCCATCTCACCGATTTGTACGCCGACCTCTTCCAGCACATTTTCGGCATGGCGGGCAACTTCGACTTTGCCATCAACAAACGACAGCATCCCACCCGCGTGAGTTTCCGCTTGACCACGGATAATCATCAAATACTGGCGATCCCGTACAACAGCCCCTTCAACGTTCACGACATATTTTACGTCTGCCAAAACACTCCCCTTTGAACGAGGTGCGGCGCTTTCGTTTTTATACAAGACAGCCCCTTTTTGCCAGTTTATGATGTCATCGTTGGTAAGAAACGAAAGGAAAACAGCATGAGAAAAATAATTGTATCAACAATGGTGACTCTGAATGCAGTCATGGAAAACCCACATTTGTGGTCTTTCGACTTCATGAATGACGAAATTGCAAAATATGCTTATGATCAGCTCTTTGCGGCAGATACGCTTTTGATGGGAAGAGTAACGTATGAAGGGTTTGCAGAAGCCTGGTCCGCGCGTGCAGGAACAGATGACTTTGCCGATAGAATAAACAGCCTTCCTAAGTTCGTTGCTTCAAGAACCTTAAAAGCTCCGCTCAGGTGGAATGCAACGCTGCTCGAAGGGGATATCGAGGAAGAGGTTGCCAGGTTGAAACAGCAACCAGGCAAAAACATTCTGCAATATGGGAGTGGTGAACTGACACATACCCTGATCCAGCATGGCCTCGTCGATGAGATTCGACTCCTTGTCTATCCGGTTGTAGTGCCAAACGGAGCACACATCTTTGAAAATCTCAGCAAGACCGTCCTAAAACTTATCGATACAAGAACGTTCAGTTCAGGCGTTGCTGCTCTTCACTACCAGCCCAAGAGAAATGAATGAAAAGGTAGCCCGGCAAGGTGGTGTCTGTTTTCGCGCCACCTCCACCTTTGAAGAAACAACCTGATGCTCAGAATAAAATGGCCTCGTCTGGCTCTTGGGCTTGTCCTCGCTGAACGTGAATCTCACCACCATCTACCCACACCCGTAGAACTTCATCACCCAGATGCAGCTCATAGGTTTCACTGACTCCCTGCACCTGTTCTGAGTGAAAAGAGGCGTCGCATAGACCAGAGCGCAGAACTGGTTGATACCCTCTGCCTCATTTTTTGAATAGACTGCTTGACTTCTTAAAGCTCCTGACGTATTATATAGAACATATGTTCATATCGCGGGTCCCAGTGTACCGTTGACTGGAAGGAAATGCAGTGGATAAGCGATCTCTCAAAAGACTCTTCAATTACCACTATTATGCTAACCGGCAACTCTGGTCTTCCGTAATGGCACTCAGCGAGCAGCAGTTTACTCAGGCACAGAGTGATGGCAGTCCTTCCATCCGGACCCAGATTGTTCACATGGTCGCAAACGAGAATCTATGGGTGAATTTTCTATGGCACGGCGAAGTGGAATTCCTCCAGGAATTTCATCTTCCAACTCGAGCCAGTATTCAAGAGGAATGGGAGGCACTGGAAGAGGAAATACACGATTTTATCGACGAATTAAGTCCCGCCGAGTTGAATAGACAGGTTGGGCTGACTTTCTTGGATATGGGTGGATCTCCAAGAGTATGGGAAATTCTGCTGCAAATCGTCAGCCATGCAGCCGAAAGCCGCACGCGGATCTGTCTCTATCTGCGTCGCCTGGGTTCACCGCCACGTGCTCAAAATTTCACTGATTTTCTCGATGAGCAGGAGCATTCTACCCCAACCCGTCACTGGATGAATTTATAGCTGAGCCAAATATTTCTTTTGAGCAGTCAATGGGAAAAGGAGGGCTACGGCTTCATGATTGGATTTTTGGAATAAAAACCGATTTATCGCCTACACGGGTTCGTAGACAGTCAAAGTTAATGAACTCCCAACTTACTTGATGGTGACAGCAACATAAGAAGATACGCCGCAGATTTTCAAGGGCTGACCATTGCCTTTGATCCACCTCCAACAATTAAGCAGCGTCGATCACGAATTTGCTTTTTGAACAGGATACTGTTCGTGCAAACTCGGAGTCTTTGTACTTTGGCGGACAATGAGTTTTGGTAAAATCACATGCTGCTCGATGGGTGTATCCGGGTTGTGAATGCGTTCCAGCAAATATTTGACCCCAATTTCTCCTAATTGATTGAAATCCTGTTTGACTGTTGTGAGCGGTGGACTAAAGAAAGCAGATTCGGGAATGTCATCAAACCCAACAACAGAAACATCTCCCGGCACGCTTAGGTTATGCTGATACAAAGCGTAAATTGCGCCTAAGGTCATTTGGTCGTTGCCAACAACAAGGGCCGTAAAACCCGGGTCTTCCATCAATAATTTTCGTGCAGCTTCATACCCGCTGTTCGCGGACCAATCGCCTTCAACACTCATCATCGGAGTCAGTCCGGCTTCATGCATGGTTTCCAACCACTGCTCATGACGCGCAATGGCGCCAAACCAATTCAGTGGGCCACTGATTTCAGCAATTTTTTGATGACCCAGGTTAATCAGATGCTCAGTAATGATTCGACTCCCATACTTTTGATCCACAATAACAGAAGGTACTTCCAACCCTAATTGAGGATCAATTTGAACAATCGGAATATCCCAGCAAAGTTCGAGCATCTCTTCATAGGTAATTCCCACAACAGGCGAAATAGCCAGGATTCCATCTACCTGGCGGCCAATCAAACTGCTTAGCGCCTTCCGGATTTGATCATAAGTGGGTTCATTGATATTGGAAAAAATCAAATCATACCCTAAATTTTTCGCTGCACGTTCTGTGTTCAGCACCATCTGAGTCGGACCGTAATGGTTCATCCCGAAAGTCATGATGGCAAGGGTGTTCGATTGATTTGCGACCAGGCTCTTAGCGACCTTGTTCGGGTGATAGCCCAGTTCTCGGATCACTTTTTGTACCCGTGCACGTGTTTTGGGAGACACACTGGGATGGTTATTGACCACCCGTGAAACGGTCTGATAAGAAACGCCGGCATACTCGGCAACGTCGTTGAGTGTATATCGCTGTCTTTTCATGAACTTTCTATTATCTACCCCGTTACATTCTAGAACATATTACTTGAACCACCAGTTACTGAAAAATGCTTGACTTTTTCCTTGAAATGTGTCATCTTAAATGTGAACGTTCACATTAATTAAATCACAAAGTGTGAACGGTCACAAGTCTGAGCAATAGATTTTCTTAACTGCTGTAATAGAGTGATGAAATGTTCTTCATTATGCTTCAAAAGTCTCTATTCACTCTTTTAGCCCCTCGTTCCAATGACGACCCTGGTATCTCTATTGTTCAGCTCCAAGATTTGAATACGATGATCGGTTTTGCCGATCTCCGTAGAAGATTTAGCCAGTGGAGGACCAAAAAGAATCTGCAAAGCTTTGAGTTCTGTAAACAAATCGTTTCACTTCAAGCAGTTTCAGGAGATTATTAACATGCGTTTCATAAAATTGGGGTTGTTGATTTGCTTGCTCTTGGGATTTGTTGTTCCCATGGCGCAGGCCCAGGACGGAGGCGAAGGCCTCACTATCGGATTTTCTCAGATCGGTTCGGAAAGCGCCTGGCGCACGGCTTTTACCGAAGCCGTCAAAGCTGAAGCTGAAGCACGAGGGATCAATTTACTGTTCTCCGATGCCCAGCAGGAGCAGGAAAACCAGATTGCTGCTATGCGTGCCTGGATCGCCCAGGGTGATGTCGATGCCATTGTCCTCGCCCCCGTCGTGGAAAGTGGTTGGGACGACGTACTCCAGGAAGCCCAGGATGCTGGGATCCCGGTGGTGATTGTAGACCGTAATGTGGATTCTGATCCCGACCTGTTTGTAACCCGCGTTTCGTCGGACTTTGTTCACGAAGGCCGGTTGGCAGCTGCATGGCTTGTTCAGGCCACTTCAGGGCAGTGCAATATCGTTGAACTGCAAGGTACAGTTGGCTCAGCAGCAGCGTCTGATCGTCAAACGGGCTTTAATGAAGTCATTGCGATGTTCCCGGATATGAAGATTATCCGTTCCGAAACCGGTAACTTCGTTCGCACCGAAGGCAAACAAGTCATGGAAAGTTTCCTGAGCGCTGAAGACCCTGCCAATATTTGTGCAGTCTGGGCGCACAATGACGACATGGCAATTGGTGCAATTGAAGCCATCAAGGAAGCTGGACTTGTCCCTGGACAAGATATTCTGATCGTTTCTGTGGACGCTATTCCTGACATCTTCGATTCGCTGGATGCTGGGGAAGCCAATGCAACCGTCGAACTCAGCCCCTTTATGGGTGCCCCTGCTTTTGATGCTGTGGTGGCACACTTGAACGGCGAAGAACTTCCGAAGTGGATCCCTGTCGCTGGTAAGCTGTACACCTCTAGAGCAGCTTATGATGCGGATCATTAGAAAACACGCTATGAATAAATGATGTCGTTGTAGGAGGATAAGTCGGCCTTTCCCTCCTACATACGACAGAGGGGGGAATCAACTTTGTAGGATGAGCCTTGCGAGTTGCTTCTCCCCGCACTTCAACAAATTGAGATTTTAGGTAAACGAGTTATGAGTGTCAATGAGCAAAAACAGTTACCGTTATTAGAGGTGCGGGGCCTGACCAAGACTTTCACGGCAACCCCGGCGTTATCAGATGTTGACTTTAGTTTATACTCTGGCGAAGTTCACGCCCTGCTAGGGGAAAACGGCGCTGGCAAATCGACCCTGATTAAGTTGATCACTGGTGTCCACAAAAAAGATGCGGGAACCATTTTTTTAGAGGGAAAAGAAATCGAGCCCCGAAGTCCGGGCCACGCACAGGAATTAGGGATCAGCGCAGTATATCAGGAAATTAACCTCATCCCGACTCTTTCGGTTGCTGAGAATATTTTTCTGGGCCGCCAGCCAATGCGACTGGGTATGGTTAATATGCGAGCAGCCAACCGCAAGGCACGCGATCTCCTGAAAACATTCCACATTGATATTGATGTAACTCGTGATCTTTCCTCTTATTCCATTGCTATCCAGCAGATTATTGCCATTGTGCGCGGGGTTGATCTCTCCGCAAAAGTCCTCATTCTGGACGAGCCGACTTCCAGTCTGGACAGGCACGAGGTCGAAACACTTTTTTCGGTCATCCGTTCCCTCAAAGAGCGCGGGATCGGTATCCTGCTCATTACCCACTTTTTAGATCAAGTCTACGAAATCTCAGATCGTATCACGGTATTGCGTAATGGGTTGAAAGTTGGTGAACACAAGACTAAAGAACTCTCCAAAGTAAAGCTCATCTCCGAAATGTTGGGGAGAGAATTAACGGAAGAACTGGAACAGGGTCATGAGGTGTCCGTCTCCAAGACCAACGGACATGAAATCTTCTTGCAGGTGCATGGGTTTGCCAAACGCGGCATGATAGAACCCTTCGATCTGGAGATCAGAAAAGGGGAAATTGTCGGTCTGGCGGGACTGCTTGGTTCAGGCCGAACCGAAGCGGCACATCTCATCTTTGGCATTGTGAAAAGTGAAAAAGGGGAAGCGTATGTCAAAGGAGCAAAAGTCAGCCTGACTTCACCGCGTAAAGCCGTACAACATGGCTTTGGGCTTTGCCCAGAAGATCGCAAAGCGGAAGGCATCATTGCTGATCTGACGGTACGTGAAAATATCATCCTGGCTCTCCAGGCTAAAATGGGGTGGTTCAACTATCTTTCCTATAAAAAGCAGGCGCAGCTTGCCCTGGAGATGATCAATGCCCTGCATATTGTCACCCCCAGTCCAGAAACCCCTGTTCGAGACCTCTCAGGCGGCAACCAACAAAAGGTTATTCTTGCTCGCTGGCTGGCCTCTAACCCTGAACTCCTTATCCTGGATGAACCTACACGCGGAATTGATGTGGGTGCTCATGCCGAGATTATCAGTATCATCAAACGCCTTGCCAAAGAGGGCAAAGCCATGCTGATTATTTCCTCAGAACTCGCTGAGGTGGTAGATTATAGTGATCGGGTTGTGGTCCTGCGTGACCACAAAAAAATAACAGAATTAGAGGGTGATCAGATTAGTGAAAATACGATTATGCAAGTGATTGCTGAGAGGTAAGGATGAGTGAACAATTAATGACCCCGATCAAAAACAGGATAGCCAATATCAAAGTAAACAACCTCTTTAGTGGTGACTCTCGCGTTCTTTGGACCGTCTTAGCACTGATACTTATTCTGGTCGTAAACAGACTCATTTCACCCAATTTTTTTACGATCCGCATGGTTAATGGTCGCCTGACTGGCAGTCTGATTAATATTCTGGATGGTGCCTCTCCGATAATGCTGCTTGCGATTGGCATGACCCTGGTCATTGCGACCAAAGGTGTTGACCTGTCTGTGGGTGCTGTGATGGCAATCAGTGCTGCTGTTGCTGTTGTATTTATCAGAAGGTATGAGAACGGCGCGGATGAAATCATTTATAAGCCTCTCTTTGTGATTCTCATTACCCTCGGCGTGGGGGCGCTGTGCGGACTCTGGAATGGTGTCCTGGTCGCAATACTGGATATACAGCCCATCATTGCCACGCTCATCTTGATGGTGGCGGGTCGTGGCGTTGCTCAGATGATCACTAAAGGGCAGTCTCCAACGTTCACCAATGAGACCTTAGCCTATATCGGGCGGGGCGTCTTGTTAGGGGTTCCCTTTCCCGTCTACCTTTCCTTGATCGTTTTTCTGGTCGTCTATCTGCTTGTACGGTGGACTGCTATTGGTATGCTCATTGAATCTGTCGGCGTGAATGCACGGGCCAGCTACTACACGGGCATCAATGCTACGCTGATTAAATTATTCGTTTATGTCCTTTCGGGGATGTGTGCTGCAATGGCAGGGATGATCGTTGCGGGGGAGGTAAAGTCAGCCGACCCACACAAGGCCGGCGAGTGGTCAGAACTTGATGCTATCCTAGCGGTTAGCATCGGCGGGACGCTGCTGAGCGGCGGACGTTTTAATCTGGGTCTGAGCGTTGTAGGGGCACTGATCATCCAGAGTCTCCTGACCGGTCTCTATGTCAGTAAGTTACACCCTACCGCTAACCTGGTGGTCAAGGCAATCGTGGTTTTGCTTGTTCTTCTGCTTCAGTCAAAGGAATTCAGACAATATATTACACAACCTGTTAGGAGAAAAACATGAAGGCTCGGTTTTTGCCCCTGATAGTCACCTTTATTGTGTTCATTATACTCTATGGGCTTTGCTATACTCAGTTCTCCAGTTTTGGCAGTATGCGGGTTGTATGCAACTTGCTCAGGGATAACGCCTATATCGGGATTCCCGCCATAGGAATGACCTTCGTGATTATCTCCGGGGGAATTGATCTGTCAGTCGGTTCAGTCATCGCTTTTACAGGGGTCTTTTGCGCCTTAATGATTGACCGAAAAGGGATGCACCCCCTGGTTGTCTTTGCGATAATCCTTTCGATTGGCACGATTTTTGGTGCTACGATGGGGTTTATTATCCATACGTTCAAGATTCCAGCGTTTATTGTGACTCTCTCCGGAATGTTCCTGGCACGGGGAGGCGCCTATGTCTTAACCACAGATTCCATCAGAATAACACACCCGTTTTATGTTCGGGTTTCAAAACTGGTTTATATCTTTCCAGACAAAGGCCGATTCACCTTTGCCGCAGGCGCTTTTTTGGTAGTGCTGATACTTGGTATCCTGCTTGCCCACTTCACGCGCTTCGGACGTAATGTCTATGCGGTTGGGGGGAATGAAAACGCCGCACTCCTGCTGGGCGTACCGGTCAGGAGTACCATTATCGGCGTCTACACCCTCAGCAGCTTTCTAGCCACTTTTGCCGGTATTGTCCTCTCACTGTCCAAACGCTCAGGCGACTCGACTATCGCTATGGGTGCTGAATTGGATATTATCGCTGCGGTGGTGATAGGTGGCACCCTCTTAACAGGTGGGGTTGGCTATGTCGTTGGCACTTTTATTGGCGTGTTGGTTCCAGGGGTTATCCATACCTACCTTATTTTAGATGGATCACTCTCTCCCTGGTGGATTAAGATCGTTATCGGCGTGCTGCTTTTTGTGTTTATTGTGCTGCAAAAGTTCCTGAGCACGCGCCAGTATACCTTTGGACTCCGGCAGCAGTTGGAGCCAGGTTACAGTCCCTGACACCACGGAACAAGCGGTGTGTCAAATGCGTTTCAGGGCAGCATCCTTGCAGAAAGGGGCTGTCCTGCTTACTTCAAGCGATTACAGCAGAGGACAATGGCAGTCCCATAAAGTCACTGTAAGCGCTGGCCGCTTCAACAAGTCTCTCTTCCAAATTACCAAGTGGAGCGAAAGGGTTGAAAGTGATGTCAATCGCCTTTTTCCTGAGGCTTCGCTTCCAGGTACCCACGACCTGGCCTGCGATGACAATCATAGGCAGGAAAATGCCATTGCTGCCCGGAACAATTTTCTGGGCATGTTGAGCGGCAAGAACAGCGCTGCGGTCTTTGTAGCCGAGTAAATATTCATCGAAGCCGGGAAGTAAATAGACGCCATCATTACTTATAGAAACTGCCTCGTCGCCTGCCATCCAGTACACAGTGCCCTCGATTTCCTCTGAAACCAGATTCGTTTTTGTGAACTCAAGGCCAAGCCTGGCATCGGCCATTGTTAATCCTGACCATCGGGCAAAGTCATGAAGGGTTGCTGGCCCATGACTGGCAAAAAAACGACCTACAAGTTCGGCAAGCGCTTCCTCATGTGAAAGCGCCCTGGATTCCGGCACCCACTCATCCAGCAGCACAAACGTTTGCTGTTTGTCTTGCATTGGCCCCAGGCAAATAACACCAGACTGAGCGGCGTACCATAAAATATGATACCCGCGCTGCCCATTGGTGGGAATGCCCGCCTCCTCCAGCAGGCTCATCATTTCCGGACGGGAGCGTTGTCTGCCTCCGTTCAGTGCATCACAAAACAGATCCTGACAGCGCTTCATCAATTCAACAGTAAATTCTAGCTGCCTCAGTCTGCGGCTATCAGCAGCAATGATGCGGGAAGCCGACAGGCTGAGCATCCATTTAGCATCTTCTGCCGGGACAAAATGAATCGTCCCGCGCATCGGCCAGGTTCGGACAATTTTTCTGTTCGCAATAGCTTGCTCAACATCCGCTACGGTCCTGGCCTGCGTGCGTAACCCAATCGCCCACAACGACTGCATATAATCCTGTGCCTGGATAGCACCCATCCACTTCACCACCGCCTCAGGGGTTTCAAATTTTTCTCCGCCAATACGCTGGCTGACCAGACGGCGAAAACTAATGTTTTCAAATATCATGTCATGATCCCTGTTTGCTGTTTTTTGGGGAATACTCTATCCCGCATCTTTTCGAGTTTAGATCATATGTTCTAAAATTGTCGAGAAAAAACTTCCCCCCTCCCAGCACAATCTTTGTTACACAAAAAAAGAGACGCCTGCTGGAAGCGCCTCTTTTTTACTTACTTTAATTACTATTCTACGAGTCCGCACACTGTGCAGCTTCCGTATCCCCTGGGTCTACGTTCGCTGTATTGGTGCCGGAGTTGGTGCCGTCCGTACCACGATGTCCCAAACAGTAGGTGTCATTCGCGCCATCAGTAGTATCAAGCTGGTTATTGCCAGTGTCGTTGCCGGTGCCTGGACCACTGTTGTCATTCCCGGTGTAGATTTCATCAATCTGCTGGGTGAGGTCATTGATGACATCATTGCCCGTGTCGTTGCCGGTACCGGTTACATTGTCGTTACCGCCAAACACCAGGTTACCACCATTGCCGTTGGGATTCTGATTGAGGGTAATCGTGTCACTGCCGGTATCGCTACAGTTACCCGCAGTACAGCCGCCGCTCTGGTTATTATTTCCCCCAAAGATCGTGTCGCCAACACTGTTATTGTCGGTAATTGTATCATTACCACCGTCGAGGCCCAGGCCTCCAGTGTTATTGTTACCACCATAGATGGTGTTTCCAGCCGTGCCGTCCAGGTTCAGATTAATGGTATCACCACCCGTGTCATTGCCCGTACCAGCCAGGTTATTGTTTCCACCAAAGATGGTATCTGCATTCGGGTTCGTGTCCGTAATCGTGTCGCCAGCGTCATCGCAGGTTAGCCCAATACCGCAAGCAGCGTTATTGTTGCTGTTACCACCGTAGATAGTATTTCCAGAGGTTCCGACAATAGTGTTGTTGATAACATCACTACCGTCATTGCCTGTACCATTCGGCGAATTCACATTACCGCCAAAGAGCGTGTTTCCACCAGAATTCAACGTCACCTGGTCGCCCGCATCATTCCCGTTACCAAGCTGGTTGTTGTTACCGCCAGCAATAGTGTTGTTGTTGCCCAGGACACCCAGCGTGTCAGCACCGTCGTCACAGGCTGCCCCTGTACAGGCACCGCTGTTATTGAGGTTGCCACCATAGACGTTGTTGTTGGCTGAGATCACATTGAACTGGTCGCCACCGTCCGTGCCCGTACCGCCACCTGTATTCAGGTTACCGCCGTAGACCCCGGTGTTGTTATCACCAACGATTTCGATCTGGTCGCTGCCAACGTCGTTCCCTATGCCGCTGGTATTGTTGTTACCACCGTACAACACATCGTTAGCGCCGGAAACATCGGTAATGTTATCAGCCGCATCATTACAGGTTGCCCCGTTGCAGATAGCGCCGCTGGCATTCGCATTACCGCCGTAAATGGTGTTGTTCCCTGCGCCAGCATTCAGAACTGTGTCGCTGCCATCGTTGCCAGCGCCACCGATGTTATTGTTCCCTGCGTAAACTGTGTTGTTCTGGCTGCTGTTGCTGACCGTGACATTGTCATTGCCATCATCGTTGCCGGTGCCGGAAGCATTGTAGTTACCAGCGTAAACCGTATTGTTGTTCGCATTATCTACGATGATCTGGTCACCTGTATCGGTGTTATTGGAACCACCCAGGTTGTTATTCCCACCATAGATTGTATTGTTGTTGCTCTGGCTCACAACAATATTGTCGGCGGCTGTACCATCACCGTTTCCACCAGCGACGTTGTTGTTATCGCCGTAGACGGTGTTGCCATTACCACTGGCACTGCTGATAATGATGGAATCGCCGGCGTCGTTGCCAGTGCCACCAACGTTCTGGTTACCACCATAAATAACGTCGGCTGCACTGCTGCCGTCAGAAATGGTATCGCTGCCGTCGGCGCCTGTAACTGCACCCGCATTCTGATTACCACCGTACACCGTGCGAGAGGCAACGCCATTGGTGAAGCTGATATTGTCATCACCATCATTACCCGAACTCGTCAGGTTCTGATTACCACCATAAATGATGTCGCCGCCGCTTGTACCGCTGTCGGTGATCGTATCGTTACCGTCGGCAACGCCTTCATCCCGCGTACCACCGAATATCAGGTCAACACCTTCCTGACCATCGATGGTGTCGTTACCTGCACCACCGTAGATCGTATCGTTGCCTGCACCACCCGTCAGATTGTCATTGCCCGCACGACCTTCGATGGTGTCCGCGCCGCCGTTCCCATTGATGGTGTTCGCGTCCGCGCTGCCAACCAGCGTATCATCGAAATTGCTGCCTTCGATATTCTCGAAGCCGCTCAGGGTATCGTTGCCGATGCTCGCGCCGCTGGCCGTATTCGTGGTGAGGTCAATATTCACACCTGCCGTCGCAGTGCTTTCATCAATCGTGTCTATCCCGGCGCCACCAGCTAGGGTGTCATTCCCGGCGCCACCGCGAATGGTGTCATTTCCACCACTGCCGTCAATGTTATTTGCCAGGGCGTTCCCGTAAATGGTATCGCTCTGCTGGGTGCCAACGACATTAGCGACATTGAAGCCAGCCGTGAGTTTCAAGCGGAAATTACTCAGCGCACCGAAGATCGCCTGCTGATCGGTCGTGTTATTCAGGTCAACGTTCACGTTATGCGGGATCGTCGCACTTGAGAAATCAAGCGTCGTGTTCGCAGTTTCATCGACCAGAACTTCAATCCCATGAATGGCAGCCAGTGGGTTATCAAAGGTGCTGTTGAAGAAACGGAAGGTCGCACTTGTGCTTGACCCACGAGCGTCAATGACATAGTAGTCGCTGATCTGGTCAAGATAGATGTCGAAAATGCTGTTCAGGTTACCAGTACCCGTGCCGAAGTTTTCAAAATTCGTCAGCGAGTCAGGGTTGGCACTACCATCATCAACCGTAACTGTCGTCCCGATCGTAAAGGTGGCATTTGGCCCGCTGTAGAGGTAGCTGTCACCAACTGCTGTATTCGCACCGGCGTCCAGATTGCGATTGTTGGAGTCCGACATATTGAAAGTATCATCGCCCGTACTGGTCGTGATATTTTCAAAATTCTCCAGGTTGTCTGTGTTGGTTGTGGCATTGTCCTGGATCGTGAGCGATGACCCTGAGCCAGTTACCGTCGTGTTTGCAGCGCCAGTATACGTGTAGCTGTCAATATCTGCATTAACACCCGTTCCATCTGCGTTGAAGGTACGGTTGTCAATCGAAGCCGCGCTAAAGGTATCATTGCCCGACCCGGTTGTAACATTTTCAACGCTGTTCAGGGTATCCGTTGCAAAATTGACAGGGCCACCAATTTCACTGACTGTGCCATTGTTGGTCGCGTTTAGAACAACGGACAGATTATAGGGGGTGTCGTAGGCGCCACCCAGCGGCGAAGTACCTGCGGTAGCAGCCGCGTAGTAGCCGTCTGTGCCCGTTCCACCTGTAATCGTATTCGCGCTGGTATCATTGACGAAGATATTGTCGTTACCTGTTGTACCGATAATGTTGACCTGCTCTACGTTATTAAGCGTGTCAGTTCCAGTGCTGGTGCCCGTTACATCATCAACGGTTACATTGGCACCGGCACGCGATACTTCCACATTATCTGGCGCAGCCATCGTAATGTTGGCAATATCCGTTCCGCCATCCGCGTTGACGACATTGTTAGCGGCATCCTGAATATTGAACGTGTCGTTACCAGCGGCTGTCGTGAAATTCTCAAAGCCCGCAATCGTATCCGTCCCTGCGCCAACCTGCACCGTGCCATCTCCATCAATCATGGTAACGGTCACGCTGTCGGTTGTTCCCGTGTAAACGTAGGTGTCGCTGTCACCCGGAGCATCGCCTGCATCCAGAATACGTCCCTGAGCGTCGCCGAGGTTGAAGGTATCGTTCCCCGTTCCTGTGGTGACATTTTCGATGCTGTCAACCGTATCATTACCCGTGTCAGCACCGACGATCGTACCATCATTGTTGGTGTCAAGTGTCACCGTAATGGCATTGGTCGCCCCGGTCGCAATGTAGGTGTCTGTTCCGCCCAAGCCCGTAATCGTCTGGCTGTTGGCGTCCGTAATGTTGAAGACCTCATTACCCGCCGTACCAGTGATGTCCACACGATTGATGTTGGTCAGCGTGTCGTTTGTGACGGCGACCCCGTCGCCCGAAGCAGTACCATTTGTTCCTGCCATAACCAGAACTACATTGTTGGTCGCTGCGGTACTGTCTACGAAGATGTGCAGGAGATTTGTCCCCGCACCGCCATCAATAACGTTATCCCCACTGTCCGTGATCTGGATGTTATCATCGCCAGCGCCGGAGTTAATCGTCCCGTAGGAGAATCCGGCAGTACTGGTCAGCAGCGTAATGGTATCATTGCCACCTGCTGTCGTGATATTTTCGACGGAGGTTAGGCTGTCTGTGCCGATATTTGTACCGGTCGCAGTTCCTGTTCCATTATCCAGATTAACGGTCACATTGGCCGCGCCACTGGCAGCATTAATCGTGTAGGTATCAGTCCCTGCACCAGCATTAAAGCTGTTTGCCACACCGAAGGTATCGGTGGTGTCAAAGCTGTCATTGCCGGTATTGGTCGTGAAGTTTTCGATATCGTTGAAGGTATCGGTGTTCACGCCGTCGCTGATCGTCCCATTGCTGTTCGTGGCACTGGTCGTCGTATGGGTAATCGCAATGTTCGTTCCACCGAGGAACTGGTAGGTATCTGTGTTTGCTCCGGCTTGGTATGAGCCGCCGCCACTGACGGCATCAAGCCGGAACAAATCAACCCCGGCACCTGTAATGAAGGTCTCAAAGCCAGAGAGAGTATCCGTTCCGACAGTCGTTCCAGTGGCCGTACCCGTTCCACCTGTAATGTTGATAGTGATGTTATCCGCAGCACCTGTGCTGAAGCTGCTGGCGTCATAGGTGTCAATACCGCCATTCGCAGTCAGCGTGTTGTTGGTCGGATCATCAATGATGAAGGTATCGTTACCGCCGGAGGTTGTGAAATGCTCAAAATTCGCCAGGGTATTGACATTGGCCGTGACGTTATCAGTCACGGTGCCATCGCCATCCACGATATCTAGTGTTACACCGTTTGCCCCATCGTAATTGAACAGATCGCCTGTCGCGCCATTGCCTGCCGCGTCCAGGATTCTGTTCGCTGCGATGATGGTATCGAAAATGAAGGTGTCATTCCCATTGCTGGTTGTGATGTTGTTGATGTTATTCAGCGTATCCGTCGCAAAACCCGGACCTGTAATGGTTACCACTTCAGCCGGGGGCGGTGTAATCTGGTCAACGGTCAGGTCAGCAGCGATGGGCGCAATTGTGTAGCTGTCATTGCCACCACCACCCGTCAGGGTATTGCTGCTGGTGTCGTTAACGTTGAAGGTATCGTCCCCTGCCGAACCAATGATGTTAATCGCCTCGATGTTATTGAGTGTGTCCGTCCCGATGCCCGCGCCAGAAACGGTCGCGGCAGTTGGGCTGGTGCGGTTAATTGTAACTGCACCGCTTGTTCCTATCATCGTGCCGTTATAAACATCATTGCTGTTTCCACCGCCGTCGAAAATATTGTTGTTCGCATCCGAGATATTGAAGGTATCATTCCCTGCTCCGGTGCTTACATTCTCGACACTGGTCAGCGTATCCGTCCCCACATCCAGCCCGGTAACCGTTCCCGAACCGGAGGTCATGTTGACCGTCGTATCGGCATTATTTCCGGTCACAACAGCGTAGGTATCTATACCACCGCCCGCGTTGATGTTGTTATTCCCCACGTCTGTCACCTGAATGACATCCGCGCTGGAAGTTCCGGTGATGTTCAGAACATTGATATTGAGGAAGGTATCCGTCCCTACCAGATTTCCAACAACATCTGTGGCCGAACCAGCGCCGCCAGAAAGCGTGAAGTCAACTGTCCCGCCTGTGTTGCCAAAAAGCGTCACATTCAGCGTGTTATTTCCGCCTGCGCCATCAATCACATCCACAAGCGGATTGGTGACATTGAAAACGTTATCCCCGGCAGTCCCGGTGGATTCAATCCGCTCAATGCTGGTGAGGCTGTCCGAACCAACGCCAGCAGGATCACCCACAACCGTCCCGTTGCCGCTTAAATCCATGTTGATCGTGACATTTTCAGTCGGGGTAATGAGCTGAACAACCGCCGTATCCGTGCCGAGCCCCCCATTCAGGGTGTCGTTCCCGGCACCACCGTCAAGACGATCATCACCGCCATTGCCGTTTAACTGGTCGTTGCCATCACCGCCACGAATGGTGTCGTTGTTGGCACCACCACTCAGGATATTGTTGTTCGGATTGCCGTAAATATCCATATTGCTGGTAGCACATTCCGGGTTGGCCGTGTAGTTATTGCCTGTGACCGTTTCATTCGGTACCCCTGCCGGGTCAGGCAGACCTCCTGCTACATCAACAACATGGGTCGGCACGCCGCAGCCGACAGGGAGCGGATCGCAGACATCGCCAATGCCGTCGCCATCGGAGTCATCCTGAGTCGGGTTAGGCGTGGTCGGGCAGTTATCCGTCGCGTCAGGGACAGTATCCCCGTCGGAGTCGAGGTCGCAGGCATCTCCCTGTCCATCGCCGTCGGTGTCAACCTGCCCCACATTAGAGACAAAAGGACAATTATCGGCCCCGTCCGGGACAGTGTCATTATCATCGTCGGGATCGCAAGCATCCCCTATGCCGTCACCATCCGAGTCGGTTTGGTTGCCGACACCCGGTATGCCTCCTTCCAAAAGACCATTCGGTACGAGAGGACAGTTGTCCGTTGCATCGGGCACACCATCCGCATCGGTATCAGCGGCAGGACAGCCATTCGGAGCAACACCTGGTACCAATGGGCAGGCATCCCCAATATCGGGGAAGGTGTCGTTATCATCATCCGGGTCACAGACATCACCCAGCGCATCAACATCGTTATTTTCCTGGAGCGGGTTGGGGACTGAAGGACAGTTATCGATGGCGTTGGGTATCCCATCACCATCCGTGTCGGCCCCGGCTGGCCCATCGACCCCATCGCAGTTCTGGTCAACCCCATCCACTGTCAGGTCGGGTGCTCCAGGATTGATCGCCGGATTAGCGTCATTGCAGTCCGCAGGGGGTGGGAACCCGTCGCCGTCCGCGTCTACAGGCGGCGGCCCATCAATCCCATCGCAGTTCTGGTCGATCCCATCCACTGTCAGGTCGGCCGCACCAGGGTTGATCGCCGGATTCGTATCATCGCAGTCCGCAGGAACTGGGAACCCGTCGCCATCCGCATCCACTGGCGGCCCATCGACCCCATCGCAGTTCTGATCGATCCCATCCACTGTCAGGTCAGCAGCACCGGGATTGATCGCCGGATTCGTGTCATCACAGTCCGCAGGAGGTGAGAACCCATCGCCATCCGCATCTACAGGCGGATGGCCATCAACCCCATCGCAGTTCTGGTCGATCCCATCCACCGTCAGGTCGGCAGCACCAGGATTAATTGCCGGGTTCGTGTCATCACAGTCCGCAGGGGGTGCAAAGCCATCCCCGTCCGCGTCTACAGGCGGCGGCCCATCGACCCCATCGCAGTTCTGGTCAACTCCATCCACTGTCAGGTCGGCAGCACCAGGATTGATCGCCGGATTAGCGTCATTGCAGTCTGCTGGAGGCGCAAAGCCATCCCCGTCCGCATCGACTGGCAATGGGCCACCACCTCCTCCCGATCCTGAAGCACCCGCTGCTCCGCCACCTGGTCCGCCTGGCCCACCCTGCGCCTGACCAACCGCATCACACGAGGTGAGCAAATCAGCCAGTGAGTTTGAACCGCAAACCAGCGGCGTACCATTCGCGTCAACAACCGCCTGAACCCAGTTATTGTTGCCACTGCGGCAGATCGGGCGGCCATTGGCATCGGAGAACACAACAACAAGGTTATAAATCTGTACCTCACCGGGGTTAATGACCGGGGCAACGAGGAATGGATTGAACGCGCCCTGCCCATTACCAGGGATCGTAGCCTGCTGCCCTGGGACACGAACAAGGTTGCCCTTCCAGCCAAACAGAATATTCGCGGTATTCCTGATGAGTTGGAAGATCGGCAGGCGTCCCCCGCCCTGCGCCAGATCATAAACAAAGAGGTCTCGCCGTGCCGCATTAGGTGGCTCAGATGTCCAGCTATACCCAACATTCCGGGTAAAAACCTGGTACTTCAGCCCTAAAGGAGGCGAGGTAAACGTGAGATTTTCGCAGAGGGGAAGTTGCAACACGGTTTGCAGCGTGGGAGGTGTTCGCACACTGCCTCCGCCAGAACGTGAAGAGGAAGTGCTGGTACTACTTCCCTCTCCCTCATCATCTCCCTCCTCCTGATTAGAGTCGGTTTCTCCATTTTCGTCCCCGTCTCCGCCAGAAGGATCCTGAGCTGTGACAATAAAGAGGTTCGTTGATAATAGGCTCAGGATAAGCAGAACTATTAGGGTAAGTCTGATCTGAAAAATGTATTTGGACATGCGTTGTCCCCCGCTAATCGAAATTAGCAAAATTGCCTACCTTATTGTACGCAATATAAAAGCATTTGGGAAAAATTGTCTTATATTTATAACAAATTCTATCCTTAAGCCTATTTTTAACTAACACTCCGGTCTGCAACACATAACTCAAAACTCGTTACACAGGCGAAAGAAGGTCTCATAAAGCGGATTTCTTGGCGATCCACTCGCATCCACCAGTCCGTCTGTCCAGGGTGACCACATGAATACCTGAATAAAATTAGGATAGTAGGCCCGGATGTAAGTCACCAGGTTTTCTAAATCCTCTGTCACTGAATCAAGATCATCCACCTCTTGCGGCGCTGCATTGGTCAACCAGATGGGAAAACCGGGCACAAAACTGGCGTATCGGTTAACCAACGGCTTGAGATTTTCCGGTTCGGTAAACGTCTCGCTGCCAATTTCGAGCGAGACGACATCCACAGGCAGAAGATCATTTAACTGCCTGAGTACCTGATTCAGATAGTTGTCTGTGTAAATTGACCCCATGATAATCAAGGGGGTGGGAGCATAGGAACGGATCACCTGAGAAGTGATATTAAGCAGACGTGCATAGACTTCGGCGGGCAAAGTTTCTTCCGGATCATCCCAGATCTGGTATCCGCCTACCCTATTGCCGTACTGCTGCGCCATAAGCTCCACGGTTGAAAGAAATTCACGAATGTATTCTTCCCAATCGTCGTCAGGCACATTCAGCATCCGTTCATCGAGCACAAGAACTACCTGAATATTCAGACTTGCGAATTCGTCCAGCGTTTGGTCGTAAAAGTCAATCGCCTCCTGCCGAGAAGCAAAGTCCTCAGAGCTCATTACGACCGGAATCCGCACATACTGAATCGCCGTCACATTGCGCCGGAAGTTTGTCCAGTTTGCATCTGCTACTGGATTTACATTGATACCGCAGCTTAGCTCCACTGTGCCTGCATCCACGAGGCCGGACGTGTTCAAGTCCGCAGGAATTTCCTCTGATTGCCGGAGAAGGCTGGCACTCACCCAACCCACAACTGCGTTCGCGCCATAGGTGACGACCTGATACCATCTGCCATCAACGCTGCGCCCAACCACTGTCACTGGATCATCATTTTGCAGTGCGGTGATGATTTCAAATTCTGTACCGGGACCGGTTCGCAAACTCACTCGATCAAACTGCTGGCTAAAAATCCAGGCATTCGCAAACGGGGGCAGGGTGGGAGACGGGGTAAAAGTAAGCGTTGCGGTTGGGGTCGCAGACGGTGTCTGGGTAAAAGTCGATGTAGGGGTATAGGTCAGGGTCGGCGTATCCGTCGGGGTAGGGGTATCACTCGAAGTCGGCGAAGCGGTCGGCGAAACCACCTCAGCAATTTCCATCTGGGGGACATCTGCTTCAGGGACAAGTGCTACCGCCTCGCCATCAACCCACCCGGTCTCCCCATTGCCGAATTCAACCAGAAACCATATCTCTCCATCATAATTTTCAACCGCTGAACGGGCCATAAAAAGCTCACCAGCATCCATGCGGAAAAGCACTTCAAAATCATCGTCAGGGCCACTCCGGACGGAGATCGTCCCTCTACCGGCCAGCGTACTGATCGCTATCGTAGCAGTTGGGCTTAGTGTTTCGGTCGGGGTCAGTGTTTCGGTCGGCACCACGGTGTCTGTGCTAGTAGGGGTCGGTGAGGAGGTTCGGGTAAAAGTAGGCGTAAGCGTGGGTGTCATCGTATCAGTTGCAGTGGGTGTATTGCTGGGTGTGGGGGTATAGGAGGGTGTCCAGGTAAGCAACACAACTTCCGTAGGAATTACAACATCTTCTTGTTTACAGGCATTTAGAATCATCATGACAAAAAAGATGAGAAGGATTTGTGACAATCGATTACGCATGGACACAGGTAACCTATCATTTTTCAAAATCTTAGAACATTTCACGGCACTTTTGCCAAAAGTAAAACCCTGTTATAACAGTATCTGTAGTCTACAGCCAAGAAATGTGGGAGGCAAAATGGATTTACAACCAAGGGTTCTACGACAAAAACGTCCTCCTGTTGAACAACAGTCCAGCAAAAATGCAATAAGCCCCCGGCTTCGCCCCTATTTATTCCCCATGTTGTTATTTGTGGCTGCGCTGGTCATTTTTGCGAATACAATGAACGCGGAACTATTGGAAAGTTGGGACGACAATATCTATATCTCCCAGAATCCTCTTGTGATTGATTTCAGTTTTGGCAACCTCATCGACATCTGGACAAAATCGTACAATGGTGAGTATCTTCCCGTTACACTGACCAACTTCGTCCTGGAACGTCAGCTCTGGGGAACCAACAGCGCCGGATACCATGTGGTAAACGTTATCTTGCACGGTCTGAACGGCATCCTGGTTTACTGGCTTATCAAAAGGCTGCATGGAAGCACGGTGGTTGCTTCCGGGACCGCGCTCTTGTTTATAGCCCATCCTCTTCAGGTAGAAACAGTGGCCTGGGTCTCCCAACGCAAAAACCTGCTGAGTTTATGCTTTTTCTTACTAGCGTTCCTGAATCACATGAGAAGCCTGGAGAAAAAGTCAACCCGAGTCCTTATCATGGCCTGGGTATGTTTTCTATTGTCGATGTTATCCAAACCAGCCGCTGTTTTAACCCCTTTTCTGTTTGTCCTCTATGACATCCTGGAAGAACGACCGCGCATCGGGATGCTGGTTTTCCGCAATCTTCCCTACTTCATCATGTCAATGATTGGTGCGGTCATCATGTACCAGGCCGATAAACACTGGGGCGGTATCCGAAAAGCGCCGGGGGATGGGCTCTGGGAAAATGTTCAGATCATGGCACGGGCATTCTGGGATTATTTCGCCTCAATTTTCGCACCGGTTAATCTTAATAATCTATACATCTATTCGCTGCCCGACTTACGTGATGGCGACATTGGTATCTGGCTCGGCTTTGGGGTACTGATCCTGCTCGTCGTTCTGGCGGTGCTGCAACCCTTCGGCAGACCTATCACGGCGTTTTCCATTCTGTGGATTGTGCTGTTTATGCTGCCTGTATCCAACATCATCCCTATCGCGGCTCAGCGTGCTGACCGCTTCATGTATTTCCCTTTGGTGGCCGTCTTTCTCTTAATCGGGATTCTTTTTGATAAGCTCTGGCAGCGCTTTCAGACGATGGAGATACGTTATGTGCTGGTCGCGGTGGCGGGAATCATCCTTGCTGTTCTCGGCACCATCACTCTTCAGCGCAATGCTGTCTGGAAAAACAGTGAGGTGCTCTGGACAGATCATCTGGAAGATTACCCAAGCAGTATTACAGGACTCACCAACCTGAGTGTTTACTACTACCGCCAGCAGAATTTCAGCAAAGCCACTGATACGCTGGCGACCCTGCTTCGAATCTACCCGAATGATTATCAAGGCAACCAGATGTTTGGGAACATCGCCCTGCTGCAACAGGATTACCCCACTGCGATTGCGCGATATCAAAGAGCGATTGCAGCCAATCCCACTAATCATGGCTTAGCTGATGACCTGGGTGTTGCGTATCTTCAGATGGGGGTCAGCGCCTTTGACCAGGGTGATTATGCTGCAACCCTGGATGCGTATATAAAAGCACTGGAACTCATTCCCAACGAGCCAATCTTGCACAATAATATTGGTTTTACTCTATTTACTATTGGCAGATATGACCAAGCCCTGGCAGCATACTATAAAGCCTTGGAGTTAGATCCGTTTTATGCACGCGCCTGGGTCAATCTGGGTGATGTTGCTGTCGTTTTGCAGGATTATGCCTTAACACGCGATGCCTATGATAGCGCCCTGCGGTTGAACGCCCAGTTGGATGCTCGTGGATACAGCAATTACTGTCTGGCCTTAGGCGAGCTGCGGGAAAACCAGGAGGCGGCCATTAATGCCTGCAATCAAGCCCTGGCCTTAGAGCCTGACAACGGGTTGATACTAGGCCGGACAGCACATGTCCTGCTGCTGTTTGGGCTGCCAGCCGATGCGCTGCCCATTGCCCAGCGTGCCGTTGAAATGGCACCGGGTATGTCCCTTGCTCATCGCACACTCGGCGACGCGCTGGCAGGAACAGGGCAAATCGACGCTGCCCGTGCTGCTTATGAACAGGCACTTGCCATAGACCCGGAAAATACCCAGGCCCAAGCAGGTTTAGCAAGCCTGGGTCAGTGATAAATCGGGGAAAATAGGATATAGTTTCATCCTGAAATACAGGTGGGTTTTATTGATGCGTTCAATAGGAATTATTATTTTCGTGATCCTTGTTGCGATGCCAACGCTCGCAGTTGTGGGGCAAGAAACACCCCCGGCTTTTTTTGTTACCCTCTGTCCAGATGGACGCCAGATTGTAGGACATCATCTCATCTTTGAGAATCTGGCGCCTACCGATACCCTCCGCTTCACAGTGGTTGGTAAGGATGGTTTTGATCCGGCTATGGCATTCGTGGATGACCCTAACAACCCTGAATGCGCCATAAACACCCCGGAAGTCGCAACCACAACCGTCGCTGTCCCCAGTATTGGGCGTGTAGACGCCAACAGCTTTGCAGCACAGCGTTCCATCTCAGCGGGGGGAGATCGAAAAATCGAAGTCATCGTGGGCGGCTTTGCCGGACTAAGTGGTCAGTATGCCCTTGTTGTCGAAAACTTGGGCATTGATTCGGCTGGCGAAACGGACACCATGCGCTTGCAAATCCCTTTCTCTGCCTCCCGCGAATGGATTGGGGTCTTTATGATTGGCGCGACAGCGGCCATTGACCCTGTCCTGGCTGTGTATGCTGGAGAACCGCAGGGGCGCCCCCTCAGCCAATGTGATAATGCGGGAACACAAACCTGTCCGAATACCCCTAACATGAAAGACCGGGGGGCACTCTTTCCGGATGGCAGTGTTTACGCAGGTGATGATTTTGATGCTGGAATCATGAGCGTCTACAAGGACGCTGAACTCACTTATACATTTAGAGATGCTACCAGCACTGCGACTGGTGATTACATCGTGATCATGACCGGGATTGCACCTGGAGCAGTCGCTACCGACGCTTTTATTTGCGATCCGGTCGAAATTGAACTGCGGGACTCATCCCCGGCGTACAACCCGGCGTACAAACTTGAAAATATCATTGACGGCGACCCTTTGACCTTCTGGGTCACCGGTGCGCCACCTATCAATCCTTCAACAGGCTCCCGCGATCAAAATGCGTTTGTGGTGGTGGGTCTGCTGGAAGATCGCCCCATTAGCCAGATTCGCATTAACGGATATGCCCAGGCAGTGGATGGCACAGAGATTAACTCCCTTAAGCGCTTTGCGGTTCGCTTTCCTGATGCTAACCAGGCGGAGATTGTAACAGCGATTGACT
Source organism: Anaerolineae bacterium (assembly GCA_008933735.1). Lineage (GTDB taxonomy): Bacteria > Chloroflexota > Anaerolineae > Aggregatilineales > J027 > SB15. The sequence continues at coordinate 51,292 of WBUL01000002.1, forward strand.
CCGAGCTTTCCCTTCAGGCCGGGTATCAGAAATTTACATTTCTCCCCACCGTTGTGGACGAATTTGGCCTGATTTTGCTGGACAATTACGGCGGGACTCTGTTCGTGCTTGTTGACATACAGGTCTGCGCGGCTGTATCCTAGACTTGTGCCAGGGGCAAAGACACCTGCCTTTGCCCCTCAAGTTGATGACAAATCAAATCGTGGCGAAATCATGCTGTGAAACTACAGCGCGGCGCAGTGCAGGCAGTTGTGCCAACGCTGCCTCTATACCTTCTTCCGCGACTAATTCAATATAGTTCCATGCCGCATTCAGAAAAGCGTGAGTAGCGGTGCGGCCGACAACGCCAGGAACATTCGGTACGCAGTAATGGATCACGCCATCCACCTCAAAAGTGGGCTGGTCATGGAAGGTCAGCCGGCTGGTTTCGACACTTCCTCCCTGGTCAATGCTCATATCGATAATCAGGGCCCCTTTGTGCATCAACTGCACCATCTGGCGGGTGATGACCTGCGGAGCGTGCTGACCCGGAATTTGCACCGCACTGACCAGTACATCAGCAAAGGTACATACTTTCTCCAGGTTAAACTTGTAGGCAACCATTGTTGTTACTCGTCCATTGAACTGCTTGTGGGCCTTCTGAAGTTTCTTCAGGTCGATATCTAAAAGGAAAACACGAGCCCCCATATCCAGGAAGGCTTCCGCCGCATTCATACCCACCACACCAGCGCCCACGACTGCCACATCCGCCGGAGGAACACCCGCGATACCTCCGATAAAAGTACCGGTTCCCCCCTTATCATTCTGGAGATGATGGGCCGCGATTTGCCCGGCCATTCTGCCGCCAATGGCGCTCAAGGGTTGCAGAACTGGCAGCGTTCCATCATCCTCTTCAATCAACTCGTAGGCGATGGTCGTGATCTGCTTTTCCGAGAGCACCCTCAAGCGGGAGTTTGGCATATTTGCCATCATCATGAATGCAAGAACAACCTGTCCTTCTTTCATCCACGATACTTCTTCCTCGGTAGGGCGCTGAACTTTCAGCAGTAAATCAGCCCGGCGGAAGGCCTCATCTTTCGAGTAAACAATCCGCGCTCCCGCTTTCTCATACTCTTCATCAGGAAATCCACTGCCCAGGCCAGCCCCGGTTTCAACATACACCTGATGTCCCATTTCGGTCAGGAGCGCCACCCCCTTCGGCAGCATCCCAACCCGATATTCAAACGGACGATGTTCGCGTGGAACGCCAATAACCTGTCCCATCTAATGCTTCTCCTATAAGATTTTTTTCATCATGTCAGCAACAGCTTGATAGACCAACGACTCAGTTCCTAACTCAATCAGAGGTCGCCCGCTGAACTCAAATTCCACCAGTTCCTGGTTATACGGAACAACCCCAAGGAGAGGAATATCCATCTGCTCAATTCGCTCCTGCAATGGAAGCGGGATAGTCTCTGAACGTAAGCCATTCAGGATAAGATAGGTCTGTTTGATATTGATATTCAATTCATGACGAAAACCAGCAATCCGCTCAGCAGCCACAATACCACGCTGGGTCGGGTCGGAAACGACAAGCAAAAATTCCACATCACGGGTTGTCCGGCGGCTGAGATGCTCCATCCCGGCCTCGTTATCAACGACCACATAGCGGTAATTTTTGCTGAGCCCATCAATAACCTCGCGCAGGTTGTGATTCACAGCACAGTAGCAACCTGGCCCTTCGGATCGTCCCATCGCAATCAGGTCAAAACGGCTGCCTTCAGCAATGGAAGTTCTGACCTGATGATCAAGATATTCTCGTTTAGTGGCGCCGCCTGCCAGGGTTCCCATGGCCGCGCCACCCGCCAGAAGCGACGATTTGACCTCTTCCAACAGATTTTCGCGGATGTCACCCACCGTCCAGTCCAGATCCAGACCCAGCACCATGTTTAAATTGCTGCTCGGATCGGCATCAATCGCCAGAATAGCGCCGGATTGGGTGTCCATCAGATATCTAATGACCATGCCGGCAATCGTGGTTTTTCCGACCCCGCCTTTGCCCGCAAGTGCGATGGTTGTTGTCATGAGGTTTTGTCCTGTTGTAAGCGTTCTGAAAGCGTCTGTGTCATCTGCTGCGCGGCTTCTCTCAGTAGTGGCACATGGTCATGCACCGCAATGCCCAGCCGATCTGCATCCTGTACACCCGGATGGGCGGGCAGGAAACCGAGAATAGGAATTCCGGGCGTTTCCTGCTTCAGGAAGGCGGAATCTTCCTCGCCTCGGATTTTATTTCCGACCAGCCAGAGGCGTTTCAGCCCAATGTCGGCAGCCAGTTTTTTGATTTGCGCGGCAGTGGTCAGACTGCGGCGGCTTGGCTCTACTACGACCAGCATCGCATCCACAAAATCCACCGTCGCCCGTCCTAAATGTTCCACTCCCGCATACATATCCAGCAGAAGAATATCATCTTTACGGAAAAGCAGATGTGTAAACAGCGTGTGCAGCATCGCACTTTCTGGACAAATACAGCCAGACCCACCCATATCAACCGCCCCCATTTCCAAAAGCCGCACCCCCCGGTGCAGCACACTGAAACGGTCTGGCAGGTCGTCTACACGGGGATTGAGCGTGAAAAAACCGCCCACTGTGCCGGGCTTAGCCCCCGTTCGTTCTTCGATGAGTGCATCCATTTCGGAAATGGGACTGAGTTGGGCGCGAAGTTCGCGGGGAAAACCTAACGCCTCTGCCAAACAGGGCGCCGGGTCAGCGTCCACTGCCAGCACATCACGTCCGGCATCCGCATAAACCTGAGCGAGGAGTGCCGTCACGGTGGTCTTTCCGACCCCGCCTTTTCCACTGACAGCCAGTTTCATCTATATCTGTCCTGAATACTTTCTTTATAATGTAACATCTGACAGAAATGCTTCTAGTGCCATGCAGCAGATGTTTTCAGTGTCAGATGTATAGGCGGTCAGGGTCGATTTCTTCCCGCAGTATTCGTAGTTCTTCCGCAGTTGGTGGGTCAAGTGTTTCCACATCACCCAGGATCAAGAGTTCAAAACCCGTATTCTCGATAATGTCCTGGATAGTGATATTCGGGAAAACAGCTTCCAGAGTCATACGGTAGGTATTACCAACATCAAATCCCATTTTCCCCAGCGTGCTGATGACCTGTATCGGCCCGGTGTTTCTGGGCAGTCCGGCGGCTTCGCGGGCACCGCACCCGGTCAGGTAGCCAGGGGTGGTCACAAAATCACATCGGGGAACAAATCGCCGTTTATCGTGACGCATCACCGAAATCGTGCGCCAGCAGAGCGAGCCGACATCATTCCCACCACCGCTTCCAGGAAGCCTCACTTGGGGGGGATAGTAGCTGCCGATAACGGTGCTGTTCAAATTTCCATACATGTCGATTTGTGCCCCGCCCAGGAATCCGTAATCGATGAAACCGCGCTGTGCCGTTTCCATGATGTCGCAAATCCCGGACGCAGCGACCGCACGATGAAAGGTTCGTGCTTCCCCGACCGCACGTGGCAGTTGTTCAAGTTGTGCCCCTGTGCCCCCGAACTCAAAAATGGGAATGAGATTAGGAGCATAAAGGCGCTGCGCCAGCGAAGCCGCCAGCATAGGAATCCCTGTTCCGATAAACGCGGTGGAATCATCCTGCATGATACGCGCCGTCACACAGATCATCATCTCTGTGGCTGAATAATCTGCCGTCATCGTCTTTCAGCCTCTCCCCTGAGTTTTGCCAACCGTTCTTCACCAATCAGGTTAAGATAGGCCATATGATCGGGAACACTATGAATGAAACGATTCAGATAACCAGATGCCCCATCTACCGTCTGTGAGGCCTCAACCCACGCGCGGATCTCCTCTTCGTCACGGGCATAAACATACACCATTTCGCCAGGATGCGAGCCAAAAGGCGCATGAACAACTGCATCGACAAGATAGTACGGGATGATCGTCCGATCCGGATACTGGCGGATTTGCTCTGTCTCCACGATCTCTTCTGCGCTGATGATCAGGCGCTTGCTGGCACGGGCAAGCTCAAAGGCAAAACCGCTGATGCCCTCAATCTGGGCATTCCCAAATCGATCTGCGCGGTGAACGTGGATCAACCCCACGTCAAGGATGAGTGCAGGCAGCAGGCAGATTTTTTGATGGGTAAACGGGTCTTCTACTACCTTCGCCGCGCTGTATCTGAAAGTATCGGTTCCAAGCATGGATCGTATGGGCAAAAAGGGAATCCCCATCGCTGCTGCTTTTAACCGCCACGAAATCGCGGCATTGCTCCACTCTGCGGTACGTTTCACCTGCTGGCTTTCGACCGCCCGCCGCAGCACATGACTCGTCCCATAAACTTCCAGGCCAATGTAGGTAATATCAAGCGCTTCGACCAGGCCCGCCGCCAGCCAGAGATCAAGTTCTAACACGCCCTGCCCCGCAACCCGCAGATTTTTAGGACTCTGGCGCACAACCTCGCGGGACAGGGACATAGGGCAGCGCACAGTGCCGTACAGCTCGGTGCCAATATAACAACCATCAGTGACAAACGCCCGGATCGCTTCCTGCTCGGTCATGCGTTTATCTTCCAGCCGGCGAGATTTCCGGGTGCGATTCCACTCCCGAAACGCTTCTATATCCGGCACCTGGATCAGTTCGCCACGCCCTTCTTCAAGCACATGCAATGCCATCTCTCCTCACTGAATCACGAAGGGACACACCTGTGTCCCCTCATGACTAAGCTGCTGTTTTTTGCGTGTCCTGAACGGGTGGGCTAAAGTCTTTTGGCAATAATCCCGCTTCAGTAACGATACGCGGAACGATTTCCTCCCATCCCACCGCCATAATATGAATACCATTCACACCCTGTTTATTCCGGATAGCCTCAATGAGCTCAAGCGCGATAGCGACGCCTTCTTCCTGCGCCCCGTCTCCTGCGGCCTCCAATCGTTTAAGGATTTTTTCCGGAATGAACACACCGGGCACATCATGGTGCATGTACTGTGCCATCTTCAGGGTCTTGAGTGGGGTAATGCCAATCAGAATATAGATTTTGTCCAGGATGTTCCGCTTGGCAAGTTCGTTCAGCCAGATTTCAAGCCCATCGGGATCATAAACCAGGTTGGTCTGGAAGAACTGCGCCCCTGCATTGATTTTTTTGTGCTCACGGATCGCCTGGAATTCAGGCCGAGAAGCAAACGGCGCAGCGGCGGCTCCCAGAAAATACTGCGGCGGATTCTTGATTTCACGGCCATCCAGATAACGCCCTTCATCACGCATCCGGCGCAGAATCCAGAGCATCTGTATCGAGTCGATGTCAATCACATCAGAGCGCCCCAGCGGTGGCGGCCCCATGCGGGCATGATCCCCGGAAAGGCAAAGAATATTCCGCACACCAAGCGTGCTGGCGCCAATAACTTCCGACTGCAAGCCCATCCGCGTCCGGTCACGGGCCGCAATTTGCATGACAGGCTCTGCGCCATTCTGAATCGCCATTACACTGCACGCCAGACTCGACATACGCGGGGTCGCAGAAGGATTATCCGTGAAGTTTACCGCTGCCACGTAAGGCTTAACCATATCCACGTTACGGCACAGTTTCCCTGTAGCGGTGCTCAGGGGCGGCGCAACCTCGGCAGTCACGACAAATTCGCCGTCATGTAAGCGCTGCTCCAACTGGGAGACCGGTTTGCTGTAGGCAGGGGGATGGTATTCAGCATCCCCTTCCCACCAGAGAGGCTGGCGGATGGTGCGAAAAACCGAATCCCACATCTTGGCCCGCTTACCGGGATGCCGAGAGACCATCGCACGGCTGAACTGGGAAACGCCAACTTCCCGCACGCGCTTCACCACACCGGCCCAGGTTTCTGTCCCAACCAGATCCCAGTCAAGCGGCGGGAGAACCTCCAGCAGCATCTCCTCACGCCCCATCTTATGGGCACGTTCGTAGATTTCGTACCAGATGCAGGGACGGGTATGATCCACATAGCAGTATTCAGAGGTCGAACCCCCACAGGGGCCGTTTCGGGCTCCCTTCGGGCACTGCATCGGGCAGATAAAGGCGGTTTCCTGCAAAAGACAGTTGCCGCACATGCGGCAGCCCCAGAGCGGGCCTTTGACCCAGCGTTCCACTCTTGCCAGCATCCGGCGTCCAAAGGGTTCGCGTTTGAAAGGGTAGTATGGGGGCTGCCAACGGCGCCCCGGTGTAAAGAGTGGCATTGCACCTGCTCCTTCCCGATGCTATGCAGCCTCCTGCTGCAAATAAGAATCTGCGTAAATGACCTGATTCCGCAGTATCTGAACAGTCTTCCAGATGGATACCTGCTGTGCGTCCGTCATATTGACATCTTCAGGGGTCAGATGTTCCATCGCAGCAATGCGATCATGCAGTTTCAGGTAAAGACGACCAAGTGACGTATTTTCGTCGCGTGTCTCGATCACCCGAATCACTTCTTTCAGCTCAGCGTCAAATGGGTCGGCAATCATCATCTTTAATCCGGCCCCCATCAGCATGGCACAGTAAGTCCGGTTGATGAGGGGACGATTCTCACGCGGCACCGCATTTGAGACATTGGAAAGCCCTACCGAGATCGAAGGCGGCGGATCCCAGGCATATTGCAGGGTGCGAACCGCTTCGATTAGTTCCGGGCAGTACTGCTGACAGCCAGAAACCGTGAGCACAAGCGGATCAATCAGCAAATCCTTAATGGGAAGATCCACTTCCAGAGCACGGGGAATCAGTTTTTCCAGCGCGATGTTGACCCGCTGGTCAGCGCCTACTGGAATGCCGCTTTCACCCATCGTCAGGGCGATCAGACGCGCATTGTATTTCTTCGCCAGCAGCGGCACTTTTTCGAGCCGTTCCGGCTCAGCGGAAGCGGAATTCAGGATGGGCTGTGCTTTGCTGATGGTCTTGAGCGCTGCCTCCATACCCTCCACATTGGTGGTGTCGATGCTCAGGGGAACATCAACAACCGCTTCAATCGTTTTAACGATCCAGGGGAAAACTTCTCCCCAGTCTTTTTTGCGTGGGCCAAGGTTCAAATCCAGAGCCTGTGCGCCCGCTTCCACCTGCCGCACCGCCAAGTCCTGAAAGAATTTAGTGTCTTTTTCGGAGAGTGCGGCTTTCACTTTTTCAGAAATAATGTGTATATTTTCACCTATGATATACATCTACCATGCTCCTAATTTACCTTTACACTGGGAAATCTTGCGAGATCGGTATGAGGCAGGAAAAGCGCAGAGGTAAAGGCTTCATAAAACGAATTGTCTGCGGAAAGCTCAATATAGGTCATACGCCCAGCGATGTGTTGAATTCGCGTGCGGGCACGGCGATCCAGCAGGGCCAGGTATGCTCCCTTGATGGATGTATTGCCCAGAAAGTGGAATTGATCCCACGACATATCGGGCAGCAAACCAATTTCAACGGCTTTTTCCACATTGATATACTTGCCAAACGCTCCGCCGACCAACACCTGCTCCACTGCCGCAAGTGGGACCCCAACGCGATCAGCAAGAACTGTGAATCCGGCATAGATGGCAGCTTTGGCACGCAGCAAATTGTCTATATCGACGCGGGTAATAACGATGTCCTGGTTGTGTCCGGTCTCTTTGGCATAGGCAATGACATATTCTGCGCCATGTTCGCCCATTCTGACACGTGGATTTTGCAGTGACAGGTTGATATTGCCGCCCTTGTCCACCACGCCAGTGAGGAACATCTCCGCCAGCAGAGAAATAAGGCCGCTGCCACAGATGCCACGTGGTCGTACATTGCCTATCACGCGGAACGTCGGTTCATGTGTGGTCGTATGAATCCAGACTTCCTCTATCGCGCCTTTCGTTGCCCGCATTCCGTGTAATACGCCGCTGCCCTCAAAAGCAGGGCCAGCAGAACAGGCACACGTCACCAACCACTCTTTGTTGCCCATCACGATCTCGCCATTCGTGCCAATATCAATAAACAGAGTGATGGCTTCAGTATCATCTAAACCCGATGCCAGCACGCCGGCACTGATGTCCGCGCCTACATAGCTGGCAACACCGGGCAGGCAGTCAACCGTCGCTTCCGGGTGAATCGCAAGGCCAACCTCCTGAGCAGTCAGACAAGGCACCGTATTTACAGCGGTCACAAACGGGGTAAGCCGTATCGTTTGCGCTGGAATACCGAGAAGGAGGTGCATCATGGTACTGTTGCCCGCGATAGTGGCTTTGAGAATGTCATCGGCAGAAATAGTGGTACGCTGGCAGGCCGTTTCAATCAGGGTGTTGATGGTGTTCAGAATCAATCGGCGGAGTTCCGCCCCGCCATTGTTTTTGCCGCTGTAGATAATCCGCGAGATGACATCTTCACCACGTGCGATTTGTCCATTGTATTCCGCAACCTGCGCTTTGACCTCGCCAGTCAGCAGATTAACAAGCCAGACCGTCACGGTGGTCGTGCCAATGTCTATCGCAATGCCCCACAGAGGGGCATCATCGGCAGGATAACCTGCTTTCACGTCAATTAATCGCGCTTCGTCTGTATCCAGAAGCACTTCAACCTGCCAGCCGCCCTCTCGCAGAACATGCCCAAGTTTCTGAAGCAGCAGGAGAGAAACCCGCAGATTCTCTACGCCTGTCTGCTGCCGAGCTGCCGTCTGCAAACGTGACCAGTCATCAGTCTGGTCATCCATCGTAGGTGGAGAAAGGGTCAAAGACAGGCGTCGAATTGGCTGCGCCTCAAACGGGTTGTACCCCGCCGGGATTGGAACCTCACGGGCGGTCAGGTCAGTCGTCAGACGACGCTCAATTTGCTCCTGCGGAGGAACAGTAATCGCAGCATCTCCCTCAATCACCGTCTGGCACGCCAGGGCGTATCCCGCCTCAATATCCGCGCTGGAAAGTCGGAGCGTACTTCGACGGCGAACCGCACCGGAATCGACGATCACCGCGCAGCGCCCACAGCGCCCCTGACCACCACAGGGTTGCTGAATATCAATCCCGACCTGACCCGCCGCCTCAACCAGCAGCGTGCCTGTTGGAACATGAGCCGCTTCAGGCGCTGAATTAAACCGTACCGTGTGCATCCGTTAAAGCGCCTGCTTCATGAACGCGGGCAGGTCAACCGCCTCGCGCGGGCCAACCCGCACTTCCCAATTCGGGAGTTCTTCTTCCAGTTCACCAGACAGAGTCGCAACATGACCAGGAATAACGACACGCTTTTGACTCACTTTGTCCGCCACGCCGAACTCCTTAACAGCTTTGGCAATCCGTTCAGCGTCAAATTTTCCAGCGGCCCATGCGGTAAGAACACTCATCCCTTCGGCATCGGTTACAACCAACCAGGCAGGCAGTCCGGAGCTTTCGACCTCGTTTGCCACGCTGAAGTACGTAATACTGAAATTAGTGGTTACCAGGACAGGTGATGCTGGGGTGGGATTATTAATCTCATACAGTCCTGGCTGCACCTGGATCGGCTTCTGCGGATCGGTAAAGACATTTTCCCGCAGCACCAACAGCGGGTAAGCAGTTTCTGGCAAGAAATGATCCAGCACGACGAAACCGGCATACTTGGCAATCGACTGCGCCGCCATAATCATTTCCTGGTCGGGGTCTTTCAGATCGCCGGGAAAAGTCATGATCGGGTAACCCAATGGACGAAAATTCTTCTTGAGCGCTAACCGCCGAATTTGCGTGCTAAGATTTAGAGAAGTGCTCAGGCTGCCTGTAACAGGACTTAATACCAGGTCTTGAACCCCGGCTTCCTTGAGTTTTGCAGTCAGTTCGGCCAAGCCATCCAGCGAATCAGCCTGTACGGATAACACCGCCTGATGCTGCTTCGCCAATCCGGCCATTGCTTCCCAGTTCGCGGTGGTCGCACCGTGAACAAGGGCTGTTTCGCCGTCTATTGCCTGCAATCCAGCAGCCATAACTGCCGGATCAAAACTGATGAGAATTAATGGTCGTCGGGTTGCTTCTCGTACCGCACGAACCGCCGCCGAAAAGGCTGCTGGATCGCCAGTAGCTGATTCGACTGCTATACCCTCCAGTGTTAACGTCATACCAACATAATCGACAGAATAAACATCAATGGCTCTGACTCTGCTTTTGATGTCTTCCAGCGGCTCGTTATCACGCACGCGGATGAACAGACCGGGCTTGTGGTAAAATGTTTTTTCATGCCGAAAGAGAACGGTTTCATTTCCGGCTTTGACCTCGTATCCGTTGGACTTGAGAGTCACTAAGCGAATAGGAGGTTCTGCCGCCGACGCCAGTTTTGCCTTTGACTCATCACTGACATGCGGACAGGTGGAAAGTTCGACCTGCTTAGCAGCCAACTTCATCGAAAATGCAAGGCAGGTCGGAAAACCACAATCCTTACAGTTGGTCTGGGGAAGCAGTTTGTAAATTTCAATCCCGGAGAGTGGCATTGTTGGTCTCCTTTAGGCCATTTCACGAACAGAGTTCAGATCTTTGATGGCGGTTTGAACACGTCGCACGCTTTCGGGATGCCGCAGCACCACAATATCAGCGCCCGATTCAATGAGCGTCATCGCAGTGATCGTTTCCCAGGTGATGGCACGTTCTTCCCAACTGCCCCAGGCGTCCGGCATTCCCGCGCCAACTTTCGATTCTTTGGTTTTCCAGGCTTCATAGCCGGGGGTGACAATCATCGGAAGCTGAGTCATCCCATCACCTTGCAGGGCCGCCAGCCGCAGGCGCTCCATGACGGAATATCCGTATTCAATGCCATAACCCAATGCCCCGGTTGTAGGGTCCATCAAAATGCGATCCAATGGCAACCCCATGTCGCTGATCAGGATGTTCAACTGCTTGGCAAGATTCACATCCATCGGCGAACGCGCAATGACCAGATGATTGTTTGCCATCGCGGTTGCCACCAGGGTGCGATAGTTCTTGTCTTCACAGAGTCCTATCGCAATGCGTTCCCCTTTGGTCGCCTCTGCAACCGGCACAAGCAGTTCATTGTCTGCTTCCGCCTGACCCGGCCCCCAGACAATCAGAGGCAGGCCGGTCGAGGCCAGCACCGCTTTGGTGGCCGCTACTGCCGCCTCTGGCCTGGTTGGTTCACCATTGGCATCCGTCAAACTCAGTGCCAGAACAATGAGTTCCGCACCGGCTGCCTCTGCTGCTTTTGCCCAATCACCCGGCGCATTGACGACATCGCCCCATCGCTCCAAGAGCAGCGCCGACCAATCGTCGGGGCGGCGGTCTTTAATCTCCAGGGCGACCAGCGGCGGGTAAGGGGCCTCATGTTCAAAATGCATAAAAGGCAGGCTTTTTTGACCACCGATGGTAACGGTATGAGACCGTGTTCCCCCTTCGGCGGCTGTTGCACCCAGTGTGATGGTACGTACCTGACCCGCCCATGTATCCTTCGGAATTTCAACTGGCATAAACTTATACTCCTGTTAAGAGATCTGGCGGCGAGCAGCAGGAATTAATCGCTCTGAGGCATACCCCAGATCGCTTAATTCACTGTCCTCCCTGGCTGCCAGATGCCGTAAAAAATGCTTATATGAAATGGCTGCTGCCGGGTACCCGTGATGCATCAACTGGGCAGCAGTTTTGAGGGGAATATCGGGTGGAATGTGCGGTACATCATGCCGCGCATATGCTTTGACGAGTTCATCCTGTGTGACAACGCCTACTCCATGACCTTCCTCATCGAGAACCACCACACCCTCTAACAGCATATGGGCAATGCCGCGGATAGGTGTATCTGTCGGGCAGGTTTTGACCCCAATGGTCATCAGGTCACGAACGAGCAGGCGCTCACTCATTGTCCTATTCCTTTAGTTTGCGGGGATGTAACACCCCACACGGCTAGAAAATCGGATCCATCATCAAGGCTGGATGGTTATGCTGCTCCAACCACATCAGCAGATCCTCCACAGTCGTCGCGTGGCGCTCATCTGCGATCCGCTCAATCAAATCAGGATCGCCCTCACGCTCAGCAACCGCCTGGAGCTCAGCAGCCATCGTTTCCTTCAAGACACTGCTCATCCAGATAACACGCTTGAACCCACCATCTGCTGAGATAAATTTCGGACTTACCAGGTAATACTTGCCAACTCCCATTACACCAGGGGTCTGGATACCCCCGCCCGCCATACCCGCCAGGGTGCTAAAGGTCATGCCGCTGGGGGTCATGCTGGTATCCTCACGGCTGACAACCATCACACCGTTGGCTTCAGGGATCAGCATGACGATACATTCAAAACACCCACAGGCCGTCATGGGATTTTCCATGATCGAGTACATGGAAACTTCTTCAACGGAACCATGCGAGCCGATCTTGGCATAGGCGTTTGTCCCTTCCCAGTAACCTTTGGACGGGTCAACCAGTTTGCCAAGTTTGATTGGCTGGTTCGGCCCGGTGGGATTGATGCTAAAGGATGCCTTGCAGTCCAACCAGTTGTACGCACCGCATAACCCAAGCCGTTCTGGGCTGACGATGCAAACATGATTCGGAGCGAATGACTGGCACAACGTACATGAGTAAAACTCATCAACCGCTAAATCGGTCAAATCGGCCAGCCGTTTATTACGGTAGTCATAGGCAGCACGAGCTTCCGCCAACCAATAATCGAGTTTATCGGGTTCGGTGTAAATCGTAACCTGCACCTTGTCCACAATTGCGCCAAAGTCTGCATGAAAACGAGCGTGCAGGATTTTTCCCAGATGTTCCAGATTAAATCCCTTATCCGCAGCCGCAGTTGAAATGCGAATCCAGGCAATATCCCGCTGACCAATATGCTGGATGCCCGATGCGCCGTTGACAAAGTAGTGGATTTGCCGTTCCAGCACCGGCTCGAAATCTTTCTGCATCTCTCGTCCGGCAACGGTCACAACAATACCGACATCCATATGTCCCTGTTCGGGAACCGAGTCGAAATTGCTGCCAACCACATCGATCTTGCCATCGGTCACTTCGTCCAGATTCGCCATCCGCAGGTACTCAAAGCAGCGCGAATGCTTACCGCCGAACTCAACACGCATATCGGCTTTGCGGACGACTTCGCCTTCAAACGCTGATCCATATGGAACGGGGACGGGAATATTAGCGACTTTGACCTTTACACCGCGTACCTCAATGCACTTTTGCACCAGGCGCTCCGCACGTTCCAGATCATCTCCCCCTTCAATCTCGTTGAAGGGCATACTGACGACATGCTCGTAAGTGGTAATCCCTGTGGGGAGAATTTCAGGGATCACCGTATCGGCAATCACCGGGAAGCCAAAATTGATGGCCCCTGCGGCGGCGGCATACTTCAGGTCATCGACTTCGCCAAGCGCCAACACAAAGGCAAAAACACGTTCACGGTTATACAGCAAGATTTCACGCGCCTGACCAGGTTTCAGCCCTCCAAAAGTGAGGGCGGAACGGGTCGCAAATCCCAGGGCATAAATCGCGCTGAGGGTATCGGTTCCAAACGGTACCGTATAGGTATCGTAACCGAGTTCAACGCCCTCTTCGGCAAGCTGATGAATAATGCTGCGTCCGTTGACATTCCCGGAAAGGAAGCACAGAATGTTGCGCCGCTGGAATTCGCGGATAATTTTAACTGCTACCTCATTGGATTTCGCAGCACCAACAATGGCCGCGAAACCAGGCATACGACCATCAACCAACTGGATTCCCCAGGAACGCAGTTGAATATCATCAATAGCGCCGTTGAGATGACCATCTGCGCCATTCCCACCGCCGTTGACATCCGGGCTGGTAAAGCTCGTGCCCCCCGCCAGATGAAAACCTGGCATGGGTTCCGGTTGCAGCCCATACACATACCGTATCGCTTCGATGACTTCAGCAGCCAGCAGCGTCGCCATGCCGCTGTCCAGCGTTTCGCCGAGATAAGGTGTCCAATGGGTATGGGCTGGCACAGGATGAAGCAGTTCACGGGCATGTTTCATCGCCTGCTCAAGTTGACCAAGAGTGGTGACTTCGGTGCCTGTCATCCCGAAAATCACGGGAAGATAATAGGCCGTATTCGGGAAAGCAACCGGGGTATCCGGGCCTTTTTCCTGAATAGCCCGTCCCAGCATCCATTCGGCTTCAGTGACAATTGCATTCGCGCCGCGAATAGCGCGGGTCGCAATATAACGTGACATCTCTCATCACCTCCTGCTATTCACTCACACCGTACAGAGCTGTGCGGCGTTCATTGAGTGGCAGTTGTTCAAGTTCGCGGACTCTGGAATCCCCGCTTCTTCCGAAACGAGCCGGATCATAGGCAGGCAGGCCAAGAGCTGCGCGTTTTTTGTCAATGTGGTCGAGTGTCCGCTGGATCATCTCGTTGGGGTCGGCAACAAATTCCATCTTGCCGCCGTAAATTTCCTGCCACCCCTCGCTCAGATAGTGCAGAACCAGATCGCTGTCGGAAACTTTATCGGGCATCCCACTGACCGGAGAAGAACCGCCAAATATGACGTAGGCACCGGAAGCGACACAGTACGCACCGATAGACAGCGCTTTTTCGCTCATCCATTCAGGAGCCAACCCAACCGCCGGAACTTCGTCAATGTCATCTCCCAGACCGCCATCAGCGACCATCTGAGTCAAAACGGTCAGGATGCGGGTGTTATCCACACACGAACCCATATGAAGTACAGGCGGTATCCCGACTGTCTCACAGATTTCCCGCAGACCGGGGCCGACCTTATCCAACCCCGCTTCGCCCAGCAGCAGGCCAAGTTTTGCACTGGCTATCGCGCCGCATCCGGTCTCGACGACCAGCACATCCTGCTTGAGGAGCTCTTGGGTCACATAGGTATGCAGATAATCCTGGCGGCTGCGGGGATTGTTGCAGCCCACAATTGCCGCAACACCACGAATACGGCCCGACATGACGGCATCGTTTAAGGGACGGAACGAAGCCCGGTACGTCCCACCCAGCATGTAGTTGATGTATTCGTGGGAGAAACCAGGAATCAGGTCTTCCCGAACATCCGGGATTTTGGTTTCACCGCGATTCTGGAAGTTATCTATCGCAGCTTTCAGGATTTGCTTGGCAATCGTCAGCGCCCGGTGCTCATCAAACTCGATGTGAGTGGCACCCTTGATCTTCACTTTCGGTGAGGTGGTGATAATTTTCGTGTGGAAGTTTGCCGCCAACCCCACCAACGCCTGCATGATACACTGAACATCCACGACCATCGCTTCTACAGCCCCGGTCAGGATCGCCAGTTCCTGCTGCAAAAAGTTTCCAGCAGCCGGAATCCCCTGCCGCATCAGGATTTCGTTGGCAGTACAGCAGATGCCGGAGAGATTGATCCCTTCTGCGCCCGCATTTCGGGCATATTCGATAACTTCCGGGTCTTGTGAAGCCGCCACAATCATCTGGCTCAACGTTGGCTCGTGACCATGAACAATCACGTTCACCATATTTTGTTTGAGGACACCCAGATTAGCCTTACCAAGAATCGGCGCGGGTGTTCCAAACAGGATGTCAGAAATGTCGGTGGCGATCATACTGCCGCCCCATCCATCCGCCAATGCAGTACGGATCGCATGTTGCAGAATGTGTTCAGGGTCTTGATCGTCACCAATATGGGTGCGGTGCAGAGCTTCAACCACCTCTCGATCAATGCCACGCGGGATAAGCCCACGTTCTCTCCAGAGCTGCTGGCGTTTCTTGGGGGCACGAATGACCGGGGCAAGTTCGCCGCGCTGCTGTCCAAATTGAGCGATATACAAGTCAGCCAGATCGTTGGCGATTTCTTCCGGGGCCCGTCCTTCAATCGGAATGTTGTAGTGTGCCGCGACCATCCGTAACTTGGCAACATCGCGGATCATATACCCTTCGGCTTCACCTTTGGCAACTGCCTTGAGGGTAAAGGCCATGTCACGTCCATGATCGGAATGGGCGGCTGAACCTGCCGCAATGGCACGGATAAAATTACGCGCCTGGATGGTATCAATCGTCGCGCCGCAAACCCCGGTTTGACCTTCCTTGGTCAGACGACACGGCCCCATCCCACACAGTTTACAGCACATCCCAGCGCCGCCAATATTGCAGGGAACCATATCATCCGCCCGCGTAAAAGCAGTTCCGATGCCGATTTCCTCAGCGCGGATCAGCATCTGTTGCGCTGCGGGGTCAATCGAGTATTCTTCAGGGGTACGTTTTTGCCTGGGCATCTTGCTAGGCCTCCTCTTCCATGCTGCTCATCCGATCCATGCCTGGACAGGGAATCAAGGGACGCTGTGGAGAGGTGAATGCCTGTGCAAAGCTGACAGTCTTTCCAGTCTGAGCATAGGCCGCCGTATGACGGAAAAACGTGCTTCCATCCTCACCATAGGCAGGAATTCCGGTCTCTTGCGGGTGTGCAAGGTCTTGTAGGTATCCAGCGTTTTCGAGTTTAGCTGTGATTGCGTCGGGGGTAACTTGCGCGGGGTCGTATTCGACTTCTACCGTCTTCAAATAACTACTTGCATAAACCTCGGTGATGCCGGGCAATGTAAGCAGGAGCCGATGCACTTCAATGACATGGTGATCTCCATACATTGCCGGGACATCTAGCATTAAAACAGCCATAGATATCCGCCTTTACTCGGCCTGTTTGCTGGACTGCCCAGCAATCATGGCGTTAAAAAACTTTAAACTATATATACAGAGCGTCTATCACCCTTGTTACCATTGTCAGAAACGCAGGGGTGACAAGACAGTGAGTATGCTCACCTTTCTTTTTTCCATTTGTCACCGGATTATGCCTGACGTAGAAGCTGGCTTGTCGCTAACAGGGTCTCAAAAACTTTTTCCGTAACCGCAACCGTTGTAGAACCGAGCCCACAGCTTGGTGTAATCAGGCTGCGGGTAGAAAGCTCCTGAGGGGGAATGGCCACACCCCGCGTGGCCGCTTTATCCGAGATGAGTTTTAGACCCGCGTGCAGACGTTTACTCAAGGCTTCCGGTGTAACGGTGTCGATTAATTCGTTATTCGGCACGATACCCCACGCGACAACCCCACCACGATCCAGAAATGCACGAAGTTCAGAAGGGTACAATGCCAGGTTTTCCAGATACCCGTAGCTGTCCAGATTCAAAATATCGACCGAGGTCTCCAGCAACACCGACCAATCCGTGTTCGCACAGCAGTGAACCCCTGCCAACGCCCCTTCCTGGTGAATCGCCGCAAAGACTTCATTGAGCATTTCGACAACCTGTTCCCGGCTTAAGCTGATAAAGGCTGACCCAAAAGAGGCCATGTAGGGTTCATCAACCACAATGAGGATATTCTGGCGTACTGACCGATACTGCTGGATTTGCCAGCGAGCAATCATGGCGGTATTTTTGACAATCGCATCAGCCAGCAAGTCGTTGTACAGGCCAGAGCGTAGGTCCTGGTCGGTCACAGTCAGGCCAAAACTGATCGGGCCTGTCACCTGACCTTTGATCCAATCACCGGGAATGCCGCGCATCTGGTCAAGAAAGGTCTGAAATCCCTCGGAATATTCTGGGCTGAGCGCAAAAGCATCCACGTTGTCCGCAAGATAATTTTCGTAAAAGGTCTCTAAGGCCGGGGTCAGATCATTGGCGGTATTGAAATAAACCTTTTCTTTTTTTTCATCCAGCACGATCCCAGGCAGGCGGGCGCTAAATTGTGCGTACATACTTTCCCGAAAGTTACGGCGTGGGAGTTGCAGCCAGGTCGGAACCTCCAGGCGATTTGCCAGAAATTCGGTCAGGGCGGCGGCCTCAGTATGTGGGACACTCCCCACGTGAGTCGTCCAGAAATTCGGTTCAAACGGCATCGTCTGCTCCTTTTGGCAGTATTATATGCTGCCGCAAAACCCGCACAGCGCGAATGTGTGAAATGTCATGAATATTGTGTGATAATGGGAAGACACGGAGGGTTACCTATGCGCGTTCTGGTGTTGGTCACAGGCGAATACGGATGGCGGCATGTTCATAATATGAGAAAACATGCCCCCTGGCAGATTGAAACATGGGAAACGCCGAAAGTGCTGCCGCCTGTACTGGATTATCCCGAAGACTACCTCCCGGAACACCTGCCCACCGCCGATCTCATCCTTTCCCTTGCGGAAGTCAAAGGGGTCGCCGAACTTATTCCGGACATTGTCCGGATGACCAGCGCCCAGGCGGTGATCGCCCCCATCGATAATGTGGCGTGGCTGCCCGTCGGTTTAGCACGACAGTTGATCGAATGGCTGGCACGAGTTCATGTCGCGTGTGTGACCCCTAAGCCGTTTTGTTCATTGACAGAAACCCATTACAACGCCCTGCGATTCAAAACCGCCTACGACCACCCCCTGATAAGGGAATTTGCACAGCATTTTGGACAGCCAGCATTCCACGCCACCGTTAACGAAGCCACGCAGACCATCGAGGCTATCCAGGTAACACGCGATGCCTGCTGTGGTTGTGCCCGCCACGTCGCAGAAAAGCTGACCGGGTCGGCAGTGGAGAACGCCCTTGAAGCGGGAGGACTGCATCATCACCACTATCCGTGCCAGGCAAGTATGGGAATCGACCCTCAATATCATGATACCCTGATGCACATCTCCGGAAACATCATGAAAGACGCCCTCAAAGACGCACTCGAACCCCACCTCCAGCGCCGGTATATTCGTCCACCCGGCCATGTGGATGATCGCTGATAATACCGCAGCAGATCACGTTATAAATCTCCCTGTAAGTACACTTCAGGGTTGGCAACCGCAGCCGGACGCTCTCCCCGCAGCACAGCCAGCGCATTCTCTGACGCCATAAGACCCATCCGCAGCGTTGTTTGCGATGTAGCGGAACCGCAGTGAGGCGTTGCAATAAAGTTTTCCAGTTCCAGCAGTGGATTACCAATAGAAGGCTCCTTTGAAAAAACATCAAAGGCCGCCCCCGCCAACTGCCCCGTTTTCAGTGCTTCATACAGGGCCTGCTCGTCAACCAGCCCTCCACGAGCCGTGTTGATGAGCAGAGCAGAGGGTTTCATACGACGGAGTGCCTCCCAATCAATCAGATTGCGAGTTGCTTCAATGAGCGGGAGATGGAGACTGATCACATCGCTGTTTGACAATACTTCCTCCAGCGAACTGCTTTGAGCACCTATCCGCAGAATAAATTCGTCTGGCATGACAAGCGGGTCGTGATACAGGATTTTCATGTCAAAGGCCGCCGCACGCCTGGCAACCTCCCGACCAATCTTTCCCATACCAATCAAACCAAGCGTTTGTCCCCCAAGTTCAGTACCAGGGGTTACCGTCCAATTCTCCTGCCTCAACGCCCGGTCAAAATAAGAAATATGCCTTGCCAACGCCAGCACCAGACCGAGGGTCAGTTCTGCCACTGCGGCGCTGTTCACCCCTGGTGTGGTTGTGACCACGACACCATGCGCCGTAGCAGAAACCAGGTCTACCCGATCCACCCCGACCCCAAAACGCGAAATTACCCGCAGTTCCTTCGCCTGTTCAAAAACCTCAGCCGTCACAAAATCAACACCTAGAATCGCCCCCACCACACCCGGCATAAGTTCGGCCAATTCTTCGGCCTCCAAAGGGCGGTCAAGGGGGCTGTTGACGATCTCGTAACCAGCTTCTTCCAGAATTTGCTGGTGTCGTCCGGGCACCTTTCGGAAGGAACGAGTCGTTACGAGGATTTTATTGCTGCTCATAGCTTATGCTCGTTTCACTTATATTTGGCGTTATCAATCACAACTACTTGGCCGTCGTGCTGAACAACCAGTTTGGCAAACCCCAGTTGCTCTATCGTGCCGTAATCATGACCTGCTTCACCCGCCCATGCTGCAAAAAAAACAAATGGAACGACACCCGTATTCACTGTCCGATGTGCCCAATAAGGAGGCACATAAGCGGCGGTTCCAGGCTGGATGGACAGGGTGCTGGTTTCACCAGTTTCAGTCTGCATCACCAAATATCCTTCACCAGCCAGTCCCAGATAAACTTCGCCCCGGTCTCGGCGGGAATGATAGTGCCCCTTTGTCATGTGATACTCGGTTCCAACCCGTCCCGGATAGATGATGGTTGTACAGTGAAGAAGTTGACCTTCTTCCTCTGGCAGATCGGTCACATGCACCTCATAAACCAGGCGGTTCCCCTCCTGTTTTAGAATGTCCTGCACGGCCGATTCATCAGCATACGTGGTTTGCATATCGCTGAGGTATCTCCGTATGATCTGCCTTTCAGGGTTAAAGACCCCCGAATGCAGATCAATCTGTGTCGTAAAAGGCTGCATGATATTCATGAAGCATTCCTTTCGTTTATAATTGGGCTTATGAAACTCCAAGCCGCATTTGATGGTGACTTACACCAGTGTTTATCGCTTCTGCAAAAAATCCATCCCTATCTTGATATTGCGGAAATCGGCACCCCACTCATTTACCGGGAGGGCATGTCGGCTGTGCGTCAGGTGCGTAATCAATATCCCGATCTCCTCATTCTGGCAGACCTGAAGATCATGGATGCAGGTGAAGAAGAAGCGGCGATTGCGTTTGAGGCAGGCAGCGACATCGTTACGGTGCTGGGACTCACCCAGATGACCACCCTGGAAGGTGCCTTAAACGCTGCCCGACGTTTCGGGAAACAGATCATGGTAGACATGATGCAGGTGAATGACCTCCTGCCGCGTACAAAAATGCTGCTAGACCTGGGATGCCACTACTTGTGTGTACATACCGCCTATGATGTACATTCAACAACTCATACTTCTCCTGTAGGTGATCTTGAGTTGCTGCGGCGAACATTTCCCAATGCCCCCTTTGCTGTTGCTGGGGGCATTGGGTTAAACCAGCTTGATGACCTGACCGCTCTGAAACCGGAAATCATCATTATTGGGGGGGCGATTACCAATGCTCCTGATCCTGTTCGAGTCGCGCAGACTATAAGGGAACGAATGAACACGTGATGACAGACTTTCGCAGCGCCGTTGACCAGATCGTTGAGGAACTGAGAACAGCTCTCTATTCGGCGACTGATACTTACCCCTTGCGGCAGGACATCCTGCACGCACAGCGAATTTTTGTGGCAGGCAAAGGACGATCTGGTCTGCAAATGCGAGCTTTTGCCATGCGATTGACCCACCTGGGAATGCCGGTTCATGTTGTTGATGAGGTGACCACGCCTGCGATCACAGAAAATGACCTGCTGCTGATCGGATCAGGGTCCGGGCGAACCCCTTCTCTGGTACAGTACGCGGAAAAAGCCAGAGCGCTTAACGCGCGTCTGGCAGTAATTACTATTGACGAAGCTTCACCTATTGCCCAGTATGCGGACTGCATCCTGTGCCTCCCGGCCCCCACACCCAAATTAGAAGGCACACAACTGACCGGATCCATCCTGCCAATGGGGTCACTCTTTGAGCAGGCCCTGGGCCTGCTGCTGGACATCGTGGTGCTGCAACTCATGACCGATCTCAATGTGAACGCAAAGCAAATGTTCGCACGTCACGCCAACCTGGAATAGTTATCCTTTGAGTGCACCAGCGACCAGACCACGTGTAATAAACCGCTGTAGGAACAACCCCATCAAAATGACCGGAACGACCGCCGTCAGGGTCAGCGCAGAGATAAACCACCACTGCACCCCACGTGTGTTATTCTGACCAGCGATGAGAATCGGCATGGTGATGGCGTCAAAATTGGTCAGCATCAGCGCGTAGAGAAACTCGTTCCACGAAAACACAAAAGAGAAAATTGCCACTGACACAAGGCCGGGTGTACTGAGGGGCATGACAATCCGTGTAAACGCTCCCCAGCGTGTTGCACCGTCCACCAGCGCACTGTCTTCCATTTCAGTAGGCAGTTGGTTAAAGAAATCGCGCATAATCCAGACAGCAAACGGAATATTAAACATGGTATAGGCGATGATGAGGCCAATGTGTGTATCAATCAAATCCAGCTTGGTATACAACAGGAGAAATGGCACCACAAAAAGCGCCGGTGGTAAAAATCGCTGAGAGATGATCCAGAACGCGATATTGTCGTTACGCCATTTGAGCGGCTTCCAGTAATACTGGAAGCGAGACAGGCCATATCCTCCCATCGCCCCTATGAAAACCGAGAGAAACATGCTCCCCGTCGCCGCAATTAAACTGTTGCGGAAGTGACGCCAGGTGGTGTCCTTTTGTTCATCAAATAAGTATTCCCAGTGCTCCCAGGTTGGTTCGTAATCCCACGTAGGAACATATTTAGGGCCACGGCTCACATTCAGCGGCTGTTTCAAGGAAGTCGTGAACAACCAATAAAATGGAAATATCACAATGAACGACCAGGTCAGGAGGATGAGATAGATCACCAGTTTTTGAATAACTTTTTTGAGCGTCATGTAGCAGTCCTCACTCTACTGGTTTGCGCCAGACGTACCAGCGCCAAGAACACGGTGGCAAAAATAATGACCAGCACCAGCAGCATATACGAAATCGCAGCCGCATATCCATAGTTCCCAAATGTTAACGCGACACTGAAAATATACATCGTCAGTGATTCGGTGGACGATCCTGGCCCTCCCCCCGTGGTAACCACAATAATGTCAATAATTTTGAAAATCTCCAGGCCGCGAATTAAGATGACGGTGGCAGATACAGGCAGCATGAGAGGAAAAGTTATTCTGCGAAATAATTGCAGGGCATTCGCCCCATCAACCCGTGCTGCTTCATAAATATCGTCCGGGATAGCCTGCAAACCCGCCAGCAGAATCAGCGTCATAAAGGGTATCCACTGCCAGCTATCGATCAGAACAATCGTCACACGGGCCCAGTCGGTATCCGTCAACCAGGGAGCGACAATCGTTTTATCCCGTTCCAGCCACCGTGAAACCATTCGCAGGACATGGGCAATAGGGGAGACTCTGGAATCAAACATCATGCGTCCTGTATAAGCGGCGGCGACAGGGGTCATCATCATGGGAAGCAGAAAGAGTGTGCGGAAAAACGAACGTCCGAAAAACTCCTGGTTCAGCACGATTGCCAGCGCAAAACCAATCAGATATTGAACCGCTACCCCTACAATGACATAGAAAAGCGTATTTCGCGCGGCAATATGTAATCGTTCATCTTTGAAAAGCTGAGAGTAGTTTCGTGTGGTGATGCTGTAACTCTGCCCCAAAAAGCCAGCCCCCTCGGCAGTGCGGCCTTCAACGGCAGCTTCGCGTTGAGTGGTTGATCCTCCACGCTGCATATCGGTAATGCTGATTCCCAGCGACCAGATCATGGGAAAAATAGATAAAGCCAGGAGGAGAGCCACTGTCGGCGAGAGAAACACCCGCTTCATGATGCGGTCTTCGCGTGTTCCTCTTTCGGGTTGCTCTGCCTGTGATTGACGCCTCAACATTTTTCACTCTCATCTGTATAAGAACCAAATTTATATGGCAAAAAGGCACTATATTGCAGGATAGTGCCTTTTTGGTTTTATTGAATTGCTCGGAAAGGATTAGCCTTCCCAGCCCACAGCAGCACGATACTGTTCCAGTTGTGCCTCACGACCCAGGCGGTCAGTAATTGCATCCCACTGCGCGGCGACGTTGTCGAGCGCCTCCTGAGCTGAAATTTCACCGGCGACGGCACGGCTTACTTCAACATCCAGAGCATCCAGATATTCCGCCGAACCCGTGATACGCAGATCAAGCACTGCGTTCGGATGGTTGATGGTGTTCAGGATGGCATCCAGATAGTCGGCTGCGCTTTCCTCATCAAAACCAGCTTCAACCCACAGGCTGATGTCCTCAAGCTGGCTGTACCGCGCCGGGTTGATGCCTGTGTCAGGACTGACGGCCAACACCTTGACCAGTTCGGGACGGGCCATAAATTGGGCAAAGTCGAGCGCCGCTTCTTTGACATCGCTGCCAGCCGCAACGCTGATAATCCATCCACCGAAGGCGATAAACGGAGCCTGGTTGTATTCCGCGACCCATTCGCCCTTTTCGTAATCCCAGTATTCATCAACACCGGGCAGCACGCCAAAGCCAACATCGCCCTTGATGATGGAAGCATCAGGATTAATGGAGATAGGCCCAACATCGCCCCAGTCAATATTCAGGACGGATGTACCGGCGGGGAAGTGAACGCGGGTATCGGCGACATCGTAGTTAATCATTTCGGGCGGGCCAAACTGAGCAATGTCCATATAACCTTCGAGGGCACGTACCCAGCCAGGATTGTTGACCTGCGGGGTCATGTCATCACAGCTAAAGAAGAAGCAGGGGTTGCCCGGAATCTTGGCATAGCTGGCTGCACGGGAGAGGAACACCCAATAGCTTTGAGCACCGCGCCGCTGCGCTTCCAGCACACCATAGATGGGGAAGGTTTCGCCAGCAGTTTCGACTTCCCGGTTATTAAAGAATTCAGCGATATCACGATACTGCTGCCAGGTCTTTGGCTCAGCCAGTGGATAACCGTACTTTTCCTCAAATTCTGCTGCGTACTCGCCACCGTCCACCAGGTCTTTGCGGTAATACATCATGTGCGAATCGCCGTCATAGGGGAAGGCATAAACGGTATCACCCCAGGCTGTGATACGCTGTGAGTACAGTGGAATAACATCGTCAACGTCAATGGCTTCCAGAGCTTCCTGTGACATGGGTTCCAGATAACCGGGAGCCATAAAGTCGCCAGCCCAGTCTGCCGGGTAAATCAGCACATCGTAGTCAATGGATCCGGTTTCAAAGGAAGTAATCATTTTTTCGTACAGTTCGCCAAATGCAAACTGCTGAAGCTCAACTTCGCCACCCGTCATTTCTTCCCATTCGGGGGCATAGTCTTCTACGGGGCCGCCTATTGACCGACCGGTCTGGGTAACGACGACCACTTTTTGGCCTTCAAAAGGTTTGTCCTGGGCGGTTGTTGTTACCGTGCCGCTAACCGCAAGCATGGCAAGCAAAAGGACTAAGATCACTACTCTTCTCATTGAAAACTCCTATTTTTTGACAGAAACCTTCAGAAACCACACAGCTAATCCTGCGAATATCACCTCCTTTATTTCAGTTTCCTGCATCTAATGGATACCGTGATCCCGAACGCGAACAAGCTCCACTTCAAAACGCGCTCGATCACTACGGTGCAGAGCATGGTAATATTCAATCGGGGTGTCATCTTCCAGATAGCTGACACTATCCAACAAAATTAACGGCGAGTCTCGAGGAATTTCCAGAAGCTGAGCTTCGTATTGATTTGCCAGTACCGCCTCAATAATTCGCCGCCCCCGTGCGATTCTCAGCTCACAGGTTTTCTCCAGGTAGGTGTACAGCGACTGCCGGGTTAAATCGGCATACAGGACAGAAGGGCACAGGGCCTGTGGCACATAGGTGGTCACCAACGCTAATGGTATCTCCTGAACATAGCGCAGTCGGCAGATTTCAATAACGGGTGCGCCTTCGTTAGTTTCGAGATACCTTGCGATCTTCGAACTAGCCGGGACGACTTCCTGTTTAAGTACCTTTGAAACCGGAACATATCCCTGCCTCACCATATCTTCATAAAACCCGGTCAGTGTTTGAACCAGCCCTTCGCTGATTTTAGGCTCCGCCACAAAAGTACCACGTCCCTTGATGCGAACAATCACCCCTTCACGCATTAGACTGTCGAGGGCCTGCCTGATAACAGTTCGGCTCACCTCAAAAATCCGGCATAGTTCGGGTTCGCCGGGAAGCTGCTCCCCTGTTTTCCAATCTCCCTTACGAATCCGCTCATGAATCAGCTCCTTTACCTGAGCGTAGTATGGGAGAGGACTATTGCGATCTATTCCGCTGCCCAACCTATCATCCTGTCATCTTGTCATTACAGGTTTTTGGGATTATACTTTGAACGGTTAGGGACTGTCAAGAAATTCGTTTTATGAAAACTCACAACAGCTATGCAAATTTGTAAGGTGCTTCGTTATAATCTGATAACGTTACCATGTTAACGTTACCAGATTGTATACTTGCCTTAAGTGTTTGTCAATAGCTGGGGAGTAACGATGCGACCTACCATCCGTGAAGTAGCCAGGCGTGCCGGAGTATCACTCATTACCGTATCTCGCGTAGTGAACAATTCCGGTTACGTGAGTTCTGAAACCCGCGCCAGAGTTGAGGAAGCCATTCAGAAACTGGGATATATCCCCAACAATATCTCCAGAAGTTTGCGACTTAAGAAAACCAATGTGATTGCGCTGATAGTCTCCGACATCACTAACCCATTCTGGACAACGATCACGCGCGGGATAGAAGATGCCTGCCATGAGCAGGGACTGAACGTGATTCTATGTAATACGGATGAAAGTCCGGAAAAATTAGATGAGTATGTGAACGTTTTGTTGCAGAAGCGGGTTGATGGTTTCCTGATAGCCCCGACGACGGATGATACAGACACTTTGATTTCTCTTGTGGAACAGGAAGTTCCACTGGTTTTTATAGATCGCCATCCGCAGACGATCAGAGCCAGTATCGTGCGCGGCGATTCTGAAGTGGGGGCATACAAACTAACCGAGTATCTTATCAGCCTGGGGCATTCTCGAATAGCTATATTGTCAGGCCCGGAGAAGGCCTCGACCAGCCAACAAAGGACTGCCGGATATAAAAGAGCGTGTCAGATGCACCAGATTGCCGTTGATCCTTCGCTCATCTTTTGCGGGGAATATAACCAGGAACACGGCTACCACACAACTTTGAATATCTTTGAGCAAATACACCCTAAACCCACTGCCATCTTTGCGGGTAACAGCCTGATCGCAGCAGGTGTATTTAAGGCCATTTACGACTTGGGGCTGAAGATTCCGGCAGATGTTTCGGTGGCTGCTTTTGATGACCTGACCTTCAGATTCACCCCTGAGCCGTTTCTGACGGTAGTTGATCAATTCCCTTATCAAATGGGATATACCGCAGCACAACTGCTTCTCAAGCAGATCGGGGATCAAACAAAAACCACTTACGAAGAAATCGTTTTGCCAGTTGAACTCATTGTCCGTCATTCCTGCCGACAGGTGTGATGAGACGCTTAAAATCAGGAGCATCATTATGGAATATCGCTTTATGGGAAAAACCGGGCTGAAAGTCTCTGAACTCTGTATGGGCACACAAACTTTCGGCTGGGTAACAGAAGAAAACGATGCCCATCTTATGATGGATCGTTTTGTCGGTGCTGGTGGGAACTTCTTTGACACCTCCAATATTTATAATGAAGGCCGGTCTGAAACCATCCTGGGCAACTGGCTTAAGAAGCGCGGTCAGCGTTCCCAGCACATCATTGCAACCAAAGTCTTCTTTCCTGCGGGTCAGGGCCCGAACGACACCGGGCTATCCAGAAAACATATTTTTGACCAGATTGACGCCAGCCTTCGTCGCCTGCAAACAGACTATGTGGACTTATACCAGATGCACTGCTGGGATGCATCCACGCCGCTGGAAGAAACGCTGCGTGCCCTGGATGATCTCGTCCGGGTGGGGAAAGTCCGTTACCTCGGTGCCTCCAACTATACAGCCTCACAGTTGATGCGTGTCATCATGCTCAGTGAAAGGCACGGATGGACACGTTTTGACTGCTTGCAGCCGGAATACAGCTTGCTGGTTCGCAGTATTGAGTGGGAAATTTTGCCCCTGTGCCGGGAAGAGGGGATTGGCGTAATCTGCTGGTCGCCTCTTGCCGGAGGATGGCTCACCGGAAAATATAGAAGGAACAGTCCACCACCCCCCAACAGCCGTGTTGGGGAAGGAGATCGCTGGGATGATATGCCGGAGCAGCGAGAAAGTGAGCGCACCTGGCAGATTGTTGACGCGCTGCTCGAAATTAGCGCGAAAATTGGTAAGAGTCCGGCGCAAGTTGCGTTAAATTGGCTGCTGCAACAGCCTGGGGTGACGGCACCCATTTTTGGCGCACGCACCATGAATCATCTTGAACAAAATTTGGAAAGTGTTGGTTGGGCACTGGCGGAAGAGCATCTTCTGCAATTAAATGAGGCCAGCGCGGTTCCACTGCCTTCTCCCTACGATTTCATTGCGCGGTACACCCGGAAACGAGTCTAGGATGAAACCTTACATCATTGCCCACGACTTAGGCACCACCGGCAACAAAGCCACCTTATACGACCGGGAAGGGCGGTTAATTGGCAGTGCCTTCTATGCTTATGAAACCGAATATGCACACACCAGTTGGGCCGAACAAGACCCGGAAGACTGGTGGCGGGCGGTCTGCACCTCGACCCGCCAGCTCTTGAGCGAAACCGGAGTCCATGGAAACGAAATCGCCTGTATTACCTTCAGTGGTCAGATGATGGGAGCCGTTCCGCTTGACAAAAATGCACGTCCTCTCCGAAAAGCGATTATCTGGGCTGACCAGCGTTCGGTCAAACAGGAACAATGGGTGAGCGAGCGTATTGCTCCAGCAGATGTCTACAGGATTACAGGCCATCGTCTCAGCGCGTCGTATTCCCTGTGCAAAATTCTCTGGTTTCGTGACCATCAACCGGATACATATAAATCTACGTATAAATTTGTCCACGCGAAGGACTCCATTGTGGCGCGTTTGACAGGGACGTTTGTCACCGATCCCTCGGATGGATCAAGCATGAATCTCTATGACCTTGAAGCAGGAACATGGTCGGAACGAATCATAGACGCCGTAGGGCTGAATCCAGACCAACTCCCTGAAGTGCGTCAGTCCATTGATGTAGTTGGCGAAGTTCGCCCTGAAGTGGCTGATGAAGTCGGTGTGGTGGCAGGAACACCTGTGGTCATTGGCGGCGGAGATGGTGCGTGCGCGGCGGCAGGCGCGGGGGTCATTCGAGAGGGTTCAGCTTACAATTACATCGGCTCATCTTCCTGGATTGCGCTTTCCACCCCCAAGCCGATTTATGATCCGGATTATAGGACGTTCACGTTTGGGCATATCATCCCGAATATGTTTATGCCAACAGGTACTATGCAGGCTGCCGGGGCTTCCTACCAGTGGGCGAGAGATCAGCTTGGTGTCATTGAAAAACAGACGGCTCAGGCACTGGGCATCAGCCCATATGAGTTAATGAATCTGAGTGCCGAAAAATCTCCTGTTGGGGCAAACGGTCTGCTTTATCTGCCCTATCTGATGGGAGAACGCAGCCCACGATGGAATCCCCGTGCACGAGGCACATTCGTCGGGTTAACGATTCGGCATACCCGCGCCGACATGCTCCGTGCTGTCCTGGAAGGCGTTACGATGAATTTGCGAGTCATCCTTGACTCTTTCAAAGCGCAGGGGACACACATTGAAGCCATGCGGGTGATTGGCGGCGGCGCACGTGGGCGATTCTGGAATCAGATCATGGCGGATTTATACGGAATGCCTGTGCAGCGACTCGCCATTCTGGAAGAAGCGACCTCGATGGGAGCAGCCCTGGCGGGTGGTGTAGGTGTTGGTTTGTATCCCGATTTTTCGATGATTGAAACCATGAATCAAGTAGTTGAGGCCGTTGAGCCAAATCCGGATTCACAGGCGGTATATGAAAAAATCTATCCGATCTTTAATGCCACATACAACGCCTTACTGCCTATCTACGACATGATTGCCGAGGTCTAATGCGATTCCAAACGGTTACCGGGTTGGCCTCAGTCGAAGATGTTCGTCTTGCAGATGGACATGGACATGTCTGGATACAACCGCCGGAAGGGGCAGAAGTTCGTCTGGAGTTAAACCACCCCGAATTGATCGAGCTCGAACTCAAAGATTTTTCGCGGGCTGGAGGAACTACTATCGTAGACTGCCAGCCGGGTGACTGTGGTCGGGATGCACGGATGTTGGTGCGGCTGGCAAATGCTACCGGACTGCAAATCACAGCGACAACAGGGTTTCACCAGCGGAAGTATTACCCAACCGGCCACTGGTTGTGGTCGGCAACTGCCACAGAAGCTGCCAAGTATTTTGTCCGAGAACTCACGGTTGGAATGCAGGAAACAGACAACGGCGTGCCTGCCACAACGATCAAAGTAGGGTATGAAGGCAGTATTGAGGGACAGACTCGCATCCTGATGGAAGCAGCGGCTGAAGCGGGACGCCAAACCGGGGCGGTCATTCTATTTCATACCGAACAAGGGAAAAATATCGAAGCTCTGCCGCCCTTTTTTGAGGAACGCGGAATCCCTCCATCCCAGCTTTATCTTTGTCATGTGGACAAACGCCCCGATTTTGGGCTGCACCGGGAACTGGCACAGGCCGGGGTTTTGCTCGGTTATGATACTTTTGTGCGCCCCAAGTACAAGCCGGAAAAAAATGTCTGGCGACTGCTGGAAGCCATGCTGGCGGCAGGCATGGGGGACCACATCGCTGTTTGCCTTGATCTGGCGCTTTTTTCCATGTGGAAACATGATGGCGGCGAACCAGGGTTGGTAACGCTCCCAGCACACATCGTTCCTCGACTGCGTACAATGGGTCTTGAGGAGATTGAAATTCGCAAACTGACCGGATTGAACGTTATCCGGCGGCTGGCTCAGAAGAAGGAAGTTCTATGACAGCATTGGTCTCTCGTACTGTCCCAACGATGTACTTTATCGGTGTGACCACAACGCAATCGTCGATTATGAGTGTTTTCCCCAGATGGTCCGAAATTCTGGGGCTTGGCGCGGAAATCGTGGGCTACGACGCCCCTATTCACGCGCCCGATGAAGTCTACCGGGCCATTGTCAGGCATATCAAAAATGATCCTCTGTCGCGGGGTGCGCTGGTAACAACGCACAAAATTGACCTGTTGGCCGCCGCCCGCGATTTCTTTGACTATCTCGACCCTTATGCCGAACTATGTGGAGAAATTTCCTGCATTTCCAAGCAGAATGGTCTGCTGTGTGGTCATGCGAAAGACCCGATTTCGTCGGGTGCGACATGGAATGGTTTTGTCGATCCTGGACATTGGCAACGAACCCAGGCCGATGTTCTCTGTCTGGGCGCTGGCGGTGCAGCCGTCGCAATCAGCATTCATGTTGCTAATCTTCCGGAGAATCACCCCAGAAAATTCATCACAGTGGATATTGACCAGCAGCGCCTGGATGAGTTAGCAAAAATCCACCGCCAACTTGATACGGATATTGTGTTTGAATATTTTCTGAATGATCGACCGGAACACAATGATGAAATGATGGCGGCGTTACCTGCGGGTTCTATGGTTATCAACGCCACCGGATTGGGGAAAGACCGTCCCGGTTCACCCGTGACAGATCGGGGAAGGTTCCCTGAAAATGGATTGGTATGGGAGTTAAACTATCGTGGCGAACTTGCGTTTCTCCGTCAGGCTGAACGTCAGGCTCAGACCCGCCATCTCAGAATCGAAGATGGATGGGTCTACTTTTTGCATGGATGGACACAGGTCATCGCTGAAGTGTTTCATATTCAACTGACACCTCAAATATTTGCTCAACTGGATGAAGCGGCTTCATCGCTTCGCCCCAAATAAGGAGATTTAAAAACCCTATGGCACGTTTTGATCGGCTCACAGTCTACAATACCATGCTCAAAGAGGGCATGATTCCGCTCTTTTATAATGGCAAGCTCGACATTTCAACACAGGTTGTGGCCGCTTTAGCTGGCGGCGGCAGTCATATTCTGGAATTTACCAACCGGGGCGACTTCGCCATCGAGGTTTTTAGCGAACTGGTCAAATACTGCGCGAAGAACCATCCTGATATGATTATTGGTGTTGGCTCAGTAGAAGATGCCGCCACGGCCGCCCTGTTTGCAGCTCATGGTGCGAACTTTGTGGTTGGCCCGACCTTCAGCGAGGAAACCGCCCGTTTCTGCAATCGGCGTAAGCTGGCTTACATTCCCGGATGCGGAAATCTCAACGACATTGCAACCGCAGAGGAATGGGGCGCGGAAATCGTCAAGGCCTTTCCGGGAACATCCATTGGCGGGCCGGATTTTGTAAAATCGGTACTTGCTCCACGCCCCTGGTCGCGCATCATGCCAACTGGTGGTGTCACCCCAGAAGAAGACAATTTGCGGAAGTGGTTTGATGCCGGAGTCGCCTGTGTGGGGATGGGCAGCAATCTCATCAAAAAAGAATGGCTCGATGCAGGCAATTTTGAGGCCATGCAGCAGCTAACCAGTATCATACTCGAACGGATCCGAGTGATTCGGACTCGCTGAGTTCAAGGAGTTGTTATCTTGGAATTATGGATTGAAGGTTCAATCGAACAGGTTAAAGCGGCAGTAGACAGTGGGCTTGCGACCACTGTCGCCACGAATCCGTCCATCATCGCGCGTTGGACAGCCAATGGGCAGACCATGGACGAAGTTGTTAAAGAAGTCTGCCGGAAAGTCAGCGTGCCGGTGTACGTTCAACTGCACGGGCCCACTGTTGATGATTTTCTGTACGAAATGGATGCCTTACGCAGTATCTCTGAGCAGATTCACCCGAAACTGGTTGCAACCCGCGACGGTATCGCAGCGACTAAGCGCCTTGCTCAGGATGGATTAAGGCCGCTGGTTACCACCATCAGCACAGTCAGTCAGGCGTTCATGTCCGCTGCCGCAGGGGCGGCCTATATTGCGCCCTATGTAGGGCGGATTGAAGATGCAGGTGAGGACGCTTCGGGTCTGGTGGCGAACATTGCGCGGCTTTATGCTCTGCATGGCGTAGAAACTCAGATTGCAGCGGCCAGCATCCGGTCACCGGAGCAGGCGGAAAAATCACTGCTTGCCGGCGCTCACATCGTCGTGATGCAGTACGAAATCTTCGAAAAGCTGTTTGAGTCCAGGTTAACACAGGACTGGATCGACCGCTTTGAGGAAAACTGGTCACAGTTTGTTTTTGAAGGGCGTGCGGTTCACCCGTAAGGAACAGCCCATGTCAGGACAAAGATTCCGGGGATTTTGCTCCTTGTGAAGCAGCAGTGGGGCTGGGATTTGTAGATGGGGTTGTTTGAAACACACCCCATCCACCCTGAGGCGCCTGTGAGCACCTCATTAGCAGATACACAACCAAAGGTAGAGTTGAAGACAGAATAAGAAATCAGAAAACCAGGTGTACTGCAT
Source organism: Anaerolineae bacterium (assembly GCA_008933735.1). GTDB lineage: Bacteria > Chloroflexota > Anaerolineae > Aggregatilineales > J027 > SB15. Next base: position 84,222 of record WBUL01000002.1, read on the forward strand.
CGTTTATCAGGATAAGATTCCCGGCGGGAATCTTTCGTTAGGGTGAGACATGAAATTTTCTGCAATTCTCTTTGACCTGGACGGCACGCTGGTTGATTCCGAAAGCGTGTGGTTAACGGCTGAACAGGATTTTCTGCGCCGACGAGGAAAAGTGTATGATCCAGTGCTCCACGCGGCGACCCATGGGACAGCCGCACTTGAGTCGATGAACATCATCCGTAGAATCTACGGCATTGAGGACGAGGCTGAAGCCATCCTGAATGAAGTAACAACACAGGTAAAAGCCCTGTTGAAAGCCCATTCTGTCGCCAAACCGGGTGCGGCAGAAATTCTTCACTACGTTAAGAGCCATCAGCTTCCGCGTGCTCTGGTTTCAAATTCGTCGCATGAAATCATTGAGGTCACCCTGCAAAACCACCCCTGGGCGAGTTTTCTTGAACTACGCTGTTCGGCTGACGATGTTAAGAACCCAAAACCCGCCCCGGATCTGTATTTGTACGCAGCGCAAAAACTTGGGATACCACCGCAGGAGTGCCTGGTCATTGAAGACAGTCACAATGGTGCAAAGGCTGCTGTTGCGGCTGGCGCGACCTGCTTTGCTGTGCCTGATTCGCAGGGCACGCTTGATTTCACCGGCATTACAGATCATGTTTTTGGTGATTTGCAACAAGTCCTCGATGCCATCCGAGCAGATAGAAAATTCTCTTATGGACAAAACAATTAAACACCAAACCACTCCAATCCCTCTGCTTGCGGAACAGAGGTAAGGTCGAGAAAGTGTAATGGTACAGATTTATTGGGCTCGTCCATTAGAATAGGAATAGGGCCTTATGCAGGACACCCGAATAGCTATTATTTTCTTTCAGTTTGTTTCGTTATGAAAGTCGAGCCAGCCATGCCGACAATTCGTTTCCAAAAAAGTGCTGTGCTGCGATTTGTACCCTGGGGCGAAATGCTATAAAATGACACAAAGTGTTAGAAAACAAAAGCAAATGTAAGCGAGTTTCATATCGTGCCTAAAAATGTTGCCGCCGTTGATCTAGGTGCTGAGTCAGGGCGGGTGATGCTGGTAAGCTTCGACGGCAGCCGCCTGCAATATAAAGAAACGCACCGCTTCCCCAATATTCCTGTCCAGGCCCATCGAATGCTGCACTGGGATGTTCTCCGAATCTGGCATGAAATTCAAACAGGGCTGGATGCAGTCTTGTCTGAGGCTGCGTCGATAGGTGTCGATACCTGGGGGGTTGACTTTGCCCTGCTGGATCGGAACGGCACGCTGATTTCCAACCCTGTTCATTACCGTGACTCCAACCGTGATGGGGCAATGGAATGGGTGTTTGAACGAGTGCCGCGCCGCCTTCTTTTTGAACGGACCGGGATTCAGTTCATGATTCTCAACGGGCTTTATCAGCTTGCGGCTTATAAGCGGGCGAACAGCCCACTCCTGGATGCCGCTCATACGTTCCTGACCATTGCTGATCTGTTCAATTTCTGGCTGTGTGGTGCGCTGACCTGTGAATTCACCCATGCCACAACCCAGCAAACTTATAATCCCCGTGCACAGCGATGGGATACCGAAACACTGGAGGCATTGGGCATTCCCTCTCATATCTTTCCCGAAATTGTGCAACCAGGAACAAAAATTGGCAGCTATCAGGGGATTCCGGTAATTGCTCCATCGTGTCACGATACTGGCAGCGCGGTGGTAGCCGTACCAGCCACAACGAAGAATTATGCCTATCTGAGCAGCGGAACCTGGAGTCTGCTGGGGGCAGAAGTTGACCATCCCATCATTAACGACACCACCTACGCAGCCAATTTCACCAATGAGGGCGGGGTTGAAGGAACTTTTCGACTCCTCAAGAATGTAGCGGGAATGTGGCTTGTCCAGCAGTCACGGTTAACATGGGCCAAAGAAGGCAAGGATTACAGCTACGAGGAAATGGCTGCACTGGCAGCGGCTGAAAAACCGTTCTTCGCCTTCATTGATCCCGATGATCCCCTATTTTTACCCCCCGGCGATATGCCAGCCCGTATCCGGGAATTTTGCCAGCAAACTCACCAGCCTGTGCCGGAAAATGCAGGACAAATACTGCGCGTCATATATGAAAGCCTGGCGCTGAAATACCGCCATGTGTTGGATAAACTCATCCAGATTACCGGAAACGATATTGAACAATTACACATCATCGGGGGCGGTTCCCAGAATGCCCTGCTCTCTCAAATGACCGCCGACTGCATTGGGCATGAGGTAATTACTGGCCCGGTCGAAGCGACCACGCTGGGAAATGCGATTGTGCAATTCATCGCCTTAGGCGAAATAGGAAATGTAGCCCAGGCCCGTCAGATTCTCAGTCATTCGTTTCGCAACCTCCGTTATCACCCGAAAGAAACAGATCAATGGGATGAGGCATACAGCCGTTTTCAATCGCTTCTCACCACACTCTGATGCAATCGTTATAATTGAGAACCATTTCAGGATTGGGGTTGTATTATGAACGCTAACGTAACCCACATGCGGGCTAAATTGGCTCGCTTAGCGGCAATGCTGTACCATCGCCGACTCCTAGATACAGCAGGAGGAAACATCAGCGCCCGTGTGGGCGATGTGCTGTGCCTCTCCCCTGCCTATTCAGGCAGTTTACGCCAGTGGCAGCTTGAACCAGAAGACGTGCTGGTGGTGGATTTAGAATCTGCCAGCATCCTGGAGGGTAGCGGGAAACTTTCCCGCGAGTCGAATGTCCATTTTCGGCTGCATCGAGAATTTGGTTCCTATGGTACCGCAGTGATTCATGCTCACGCGCAGAACATCATGGTTTTTGCGGCGATGGCAAAATCGATGCCCCCCGTGCTGGAAGCTAATCTCAAATTTGGCGAAGCGAAGGTCGTTGAATATGCACCAGCACACACCACCCAGCTTGCAGAGAACATCGTGAATGCCATCCGGGGACAGGAAGAACGCATCCAGAAACAAGCCGCTGGCGTTATTGCGCCCTGGCATGGGTTGTTTTTGATGGGTAAAGATTTAGATGCAGCGTTTGATGCGGTCGAACGGTTTGATATGAATGCCCGGTGCATCCTGATGGCGCAGTCATTTCTGGGAACATCAGATATGCTTGCCGCACAGCGCACCGCACTCGCCGAAGGGGTCGCCCGATTCAAGAAAGCATAACCAATGATCCTGACTGTGACCGCCAATACCACCTTTGATCAGACGCTGTTTGTACCTTACCTCGCACTTAACCGCACAATCCGCGCCAGTCGTACTGTCCAGAGCATGGGAGGTAAACCCACCGATGCGTCCTGGATTTTAGGCAGACTGGGTATTCCCAGCCTAGCGCTGGGTTTCGCGGCAGGGGATTACGGAAAAAAAATCCGTTCCATGCTGCACTCACGCGGCGTTGTCACGGATTTTATCGAAGTTGGGGGCGAGTCGCGTCTGAATACAGTCATTGTTGTAGAAGATGGCAGCGGCCAGATCACCATCACGACCAACACACTGGCGGTCGCGCCAGAACATCTTATCGAACTACGGCGGCGGTACGAAATGGCACTGGACAAGACCAGCGTGGTGGTGCTTGGCGGCACGCTACCCCAGGGTACCCAACCTGCCATGTATACAGAATTGATCGGCATCGCCCGCCAGCGAAACATCCCCGTGATTTTCGATGCCGATGAACCCAATCTGAGCGCAGGGCTGCAATCTCGGCCCACATATATCAAGCCTAACCAGCACGAATTAGAAGCTTTAACAGGGCACCCTATCCCGGATGTGCAGGCAGCTTATGCAGCGGGGCGCCAGTTGTTAGAAACCTACGGCACATGCCCGATTATTACGATGGGGGTTGAAGGCGGGTTGGTTGTCCTGCCTGACCGCGCCTATTTTATCCCCTCGATTCGCGTGGAAGTCGCCAGCGCATCGGGAGCTGGCGATGCCATTCTGGCTGGACTGGCGGCGTCGATTGATCGCCAGCAGCCAGTCGAAGAAGGGTTACGGTTAGGCTTTGCCGCCGCCACCGCCGTCGTGCTCATGCCAGGAACCGCAGACTGCCGCCCAGAGGATGTCGAACGCTTTTTGCCCCAGATCAAACTCATTCCCTATCCTTAAGCGGGTTTAGCAACGCTAGGGTATGAGCGCGAGTCTATCAAATGGCTGCTGCAAACGGTCATGCACATCCTTAAAAAGCTCATACAGGGCATGGTATCGTTCGGCAAGCTCTGGGTTGGGCTGGAAGGTTTTGTCAAGCCTTTGTGTCTGGGCGGCGCCGGTCTGAACATCCGGATAAATGCCTACTCCTACACCAGCCAGGATCGAGGCTCCCAGAATGCCACCTTCTGATTCTCTAAATGTATGCACCGGCTTCTGGTAAATATCGGCCTTAATCTGCGACCACAGATCGCTGTTTGCGCCACCGCCAATGGTATAAACTTCGGTAATGGTATTGCCTGACGCCTCAACAATTTCCAGCGGACGGCGCAGTTCAAAGGTAACCCCTTCCATGATGGCTCGCACCATCGCCCCAATCCCGGTACGCGGAGTGATCCCGAAAAAGTTTCCTCGTGCATGAGGCGTTCCCAGTGAACGCTCACCAAGCAAATACGGGAAAAAGAGCAGTCCTTCACAGCCTGGTTCCACAGCAGTTGCCAGCGGATTCAGGATAGCGTGTATATTCTGTCCGGTACGCCGGGCCTCTTCAACCTGCGCGTAGCATATCGAATCGACAAACCAGCTCAGGGACCCACCCCCTGAATCAATAATACCAAACGGCACCCACCCCGGCATCGCGTGATGCAAATTCATCAGGCGGTAGTCTTCGACAGGCTCATCCACATAAACTGCCATGATGGAGGCCGTGCCTGTAATGTCGGAAGCCCGCCCTGACGCGCTCAGTCCAGAGGAAATCAGCATACACATCATATCCCCTGCCCCTACCACTACCGGTGTGCCAGCCAGCAACCCTGTGACGGATGCCGCTTCAGGCGTCACAGTTCCAATAACTTCGTGAGCAGGTCTGAGGTCGGGGAGCTTGTTAACATCGATTTCAAGATAATCTGCGAGCTGCGGCGACCATGATTTTGTTCGGGCATCCATCAAAAACGACCCGGAGGCTTCCGAATAATCCGTTGCGACGGCACTCGTCAGGCGATACGTGATGTAATCTTTTGAAGGCAGAAATTTCCATGTTTTTGCGTAAATATCAGGCTGGTGAACTTTGACCCATTGGATGTGGAAACCCAGCCAACTGGGAACCGGCGGATTTGCTGCCAGACGCATAGCGATTTCACAATCGGAATGGGCCTTCATCCGGTCAACCAGATCAGCGCTGCGTTTGTCGCACCAGAGAAGGACACCATGACTGAGAAGCTCGCCTGTCGTCGAAATAGGAACCGTCGCGTGCATCTGCCCGGCAACCCCGATGGCCACCACCTCTTCGCCAGAAACGTCTCCGGAGGCCATAGCTTTCCGGATATTCTGAAGGGTGTTTTGCCACCACATCTCCGGATCCTGCTCCGCCCAACCCGGTCTGGGGGTAATGAGTTCCTGCTCGGTGCTTGCGCTGGCAACCACATACCCCCGCTGATCAATAAAAGCGACTCGACTGCTCTGGGTTCCTATGTCCACACCCATCAACAACTGACGTGCCATTTTTATACTCCCAATGACAAAAAATAATTTTTAGCACAACGCTTCTGATATTACTTCGGCTGATCCTCTACGTTGATCGTGATCCAGAAAAATTCCAGCGGGAAATCGTTCGGATTGCGGGTGGTGTGGAACGGTCCTGGACGCAGGTAGAATGTATCGCCTGCCGTCACCGCATACTCCTGCCCGTCAACCACCATCACCCCCGACCCTTTGACAAAATAATAAACTTCTTCACGATCAGCATGGTCATGGCCTCTTGTAGAGCAGCGTGGATAAACTATCGTGTAACCTGCTTGAATCCGCCCGGAAGTTGATTGATCGGGGTTGAGCAGCATAAAAACGTCCCGGCGAATTTCGTCCCCTTTTTCACGGAGCAAACTGGCGAACGCGCTGCCGCCCTCGGTTACCTTGAGTTCATTCGCGGCCGTCAGAATAACTTTCTCATCTTGCATTTTTCATTTCCCTTTCTGTTGTATCAGACTCCTCTTTATCTTCGTAACAGCTCTCGTTCACGATAAACCTGTGCGGCTTCCCGGACAAGCTGTGCCGTTTCGACAGCGTGGTAAGTTGTTTCAAGATACGCCGCCAATTCCATGAGTTTTTCAAACGAGGCACGTTCTGGACGCAGCATCTCATACATTTTCAGAATTTCCTCATTTGGGACAATTGTCAATTCAGCCGCTCGCATCAGATTAGCAGCAAGCTGGGAATACCCTGCCCGATGGGCAATCTCGGCCTGGGCACGCAGGGTGTTTGCGTGAATCTGCAAATCTTCCGGGGAGAGACTGGCGAGGGTTTCCAGTGTGATTTCATTCAGCGAGCGCCCGCTCGCGGCCCGAATCTCTTCAGCATGTTGCATCAATGGATATTTCACAGGTCAGGCTCCCAATCGAAACGGACTTCAACAGGCAGTTTGTCATGTTGAACTTCCTCTGTTTCGCGGCGGTGCAGCAAGGTGGTTTTCACGATCAACCGCAGCCTTGCGCCGCTGTCAATTTTGACTGCCACCGGGATCGGAGACAATCCTCTGGCGTAGAGTGCCGCATTACGCCCAATTTGCTCGTAATTGTCGAGCGTCAGGCTGGGCGACTGCGAAAAAAGTTCGAGGTTGCTCAACATCGCCAGTCCACGCTTATGGATGACCGTCGTTCCCCGCGATTGGATGCCGATACCAATTCCACTCCCACTCAGATGCGCGGCAACATAGCCTATCGCGGCGCAGTCCGAGGAATGATAGACTTTGACCACCCTGGCGACCAACCCTTCGTGGGCAATCCCCGTTAAGATAGCGGTTAACACGTCCTCATGCGAAAATCCGCCGATGGTGTAGTTAAGGGCAGTTCCAAATGCCGGCCCAATCCCAACAACCACTTCCTGCTGTGAACCCCGCTCGGCAGGCCCTAACTCCACCAGTCTATCTGAAGGTGTCCCAATGTGATCTTTGATAAACTCGTGGGGAGACTGTTCCTGGGGCAGCCGCTGAATTTCTTCCCATCGTTCATTTTCTGGCCGGTAACCTGTACCGGGCCCTTCATAGTCGTTGAGGTCATTAATCCCACTCAGGACATGAAAATCCCGGTCAAAAATGGCGGCAGGTTGCAGGTAATCGCCAGTGAGCCGTTGCCGTCCCATCTCCAGGATATTACGTGCAACTTCTTCAAAACCACTCTGCTGAAGCACACGTGCAACGGTCAGCAGGGTGACATCGCTGGTCAGAAACTTGTCCGCGGCTTCCAGATCCAGAATGGGATTTCTTTCGGGCATATCGTGACTGCCATGCGCCACCACGGCTGCTTCGACTTCTTCGTTCGTAATAGGTGGGAAACCCACTTCCTGATACAGTGCTTGAACAGCCCGCGCTGCCTTCCGGCGGACAGCAAGGGCATCGCCCTCGCTGATGGGGCGCATTCCCCCATCAATTTGCATATCGCGCTGGAGCACATTCCAGTCATCAAACTCACTGGCATCAAAGTTTCCGCCGCCGAACAGGTTATCCTCACGCGGCACTGCGCTGTAACCAGAACAGATAAAATCCGTGCCCGGTATGAACTGCATCATCAGTTTGGCAGTTTTCCGCATATCAGAGTGAGAAGAAATCGCATCATTCCCTGACGCCACTTCAAGTCCCAGCAGGGTTGCCAGCAAATTCTCGGCGAGGACAATCCGCACGCCGCCCGGAAGCGCTTCCGGCAGTGCGATGCACGAAATCGATCCATTCTGGACACCCTGGCTGCCAATCCCACGTATGACCAGCAGGCAGCGTGCCTCCAGGTACAGCATCGAGCATCCCTGAGATTGCCCCATCAGGGCTTCAGAACCGGTGCCCGATGTGCAGCGAATTTTGACCCCGCGTGAGGCATAAGCTGAGGCCAGAAAAGCTTTTGACCAGGGGGTATCATCGCCATCTACGAACGTGCGTTCTGTACCATACACCGAGAGTGTCTCGGCATAGGTGGTCAGCCCTTTCATCGCCAATCGGAGTCCCAATGACTCCTCAACAGCGCACTGGGTCAGGACACCGCCGCGCCCTGTCTGGGTACCCACCAGAATAGCCAGCGCATTTAGTGGCGCGAAGCGTGCCACCCGAACGGTGGTTTCAACTTCCGCGAACCCTCGCAGCGCCGCTTCTGCCGCATCCGCCGCCAGCAGTGCCGGATTCTCGCGCCAGTTGGTGACGTGCGCTTGATTCGCAGGCGTGCGCCGGACCCGCATTTTGGCAAGTCCCATCATCATCTCTAAGACGGTCATATGCCGGACGATTTCGACCATTTTTGCTGGGGTGCATCCAACTGTCAGCCGCAGAATTTCGGCACGGGGAACGTTAATATCGACGAGCATTCGCGCAAGCTGTTGAGATGGAGTAGCAACTGCTTCCTCCGCCACCGATAAATCCAGCCCGTGTAGGGCAATGAACTGATCAATTGCATCAAATTCAGAACGGAGCTTCCCATCCAGCTCGATCACCTGCCCCCCCTCAATTCGCAGACTGGGCTGCGGATCGGCAGGGCTGTCAGTGACCATCAGTCCGGCTTCAGGAAAGGGTTTAATGAAGGTTTCTTTGTTGACATCCCTCTTTGAGAGAATATCAAAGCGGCGTGACGGGGGCATTGTTAACCTCTCTGGTCGCCAGGGTCAAGTTGTTTCAATAGTTGAAACATCTTTTTACTCAGTAAAATTGTAATATACGCAGAAAGGCGAGTCAACAAAACTGCCATCTCCACTGAAATTCTGTTACCAGGCTTTTTCGAGTTCGTCGGTCAGAGTGGCAATGTCTTTAATCACCAGGTCGGGAGCATAGTCTGCACTTTGAAGTTCCCCCTGGGTGCCGGCACCGCTCAGGACAAAAATGGTTTTGATGCCAGCACGAATTCCGCCAAGTATATCCGTTTCAAGGCGATCCCCAATCGCAACCGTCGTGTTTGGATCTGCACCCATTTGTTTGAGCGCAACTTCATACATGGTCGGCTCAGGCTTTCCCATCACAATAGGGGTTACATCCGTGCTGGCAATCAGTGAGGCTACCACCGCGCCGGAACCCGGAATATGCCCTTCGGGAGTCGGGAGGGTGCGATCCGTGTTGGTTGTGACAAAGGCGGCCCCCGCACGAATCAAGCGTGTTGCGATCTGAAGTTTCTGGTAGGTTAGCTGGCGGTCAATAGCAGCAGCAACGGCGGCAACCTGTCCGGGGACATCGTTATCCTGATACACGGTCAAACCAGAGTCGCGCAGTGTTTGTTTCAGCCCATGCTCCCCAATGACATAGACTGGAGCACCCGGACCAAAACGCTCAGCAAGCATCGCACCAAGGACACTCGAACTGGTGAAAATCTGGTCGTTGGTGGCTTTGACGTTAAATCGGGCCAAGCGTTCCCGAAATGCATTAACGCTTTGTGTAGAGTTATTGGTAAGAAGCGCCCATCGAAAGCCACGATGCTCAAGAAAATCGAAGAAGCGGTTGATACCAGGAAAGGGTCGGTTTTCTTCATACAAGACACCATCGCCATCGAGGAGAAAAGTCTTAAGAGATTTAAGGTCTAATTCCATGCGAGTTTCCTTTCGCTGAGTTGGTTGACTATGATTCTCACGTATGTTAGCATTTTACATGGTGAAACAGCTTTTTGCATATCAAAATGGTCGGAGTTGTGATGAATGCCTCAGTGCTGCGTGCCATTGAAATCCTGGAATATCTTGCGGTGGCAAAACGCCCCTGCGATCTCTCCACCATCAGCCGCGATTTGAAAATGAACAAGAGTACCCTGCACCGATTTTTAACCACATTGGCACAGAAGGGGTACGTGGGGAAAGAAGAAGATACCGGACGCTACCGACTGGGGGCAAAAACCGCCTGGCTCGCGGCCCAATTTCTGGAAGCGATTGATGTCCGGCATCTTGCCCACCCTATCCTTGAGCAGCTTGCTGAAGCAAGTGGAGAGACAATCCACCTGGCAATCCTGGATCAACATGAAATCATGTACATCGACAAAATCGATGGTCAGCAGGCGGTACGGATGGCATCTTTTATCGGTTCGAGGGCACCTGTACACAGCACATCCGTCGGGAAAGCCATGCTGGCAAACCAGCCAGAAAATCAGTGGTTACAATATATCCAACAAACCGGATTACCCGCCTGCACCCCGCACACGATCACACAACCCGATGTTTTTATCAATCATCTTCGTAAGGTGCGAGAACAAGGATACGCCATCGACAACCTTGAAAATGAGGAAGGCATCCGCTGTGTCGCCGCTCCCATTTACAATCATCTGGGGAAAGTCGTCGCTGCTATCAGTATCACTGGCTGGAATGTGACAATGACGGAAGCATACATCCAGCAAATGATTCCTCTCGTGCGGAAGGGCTGCCATACTGTGTCCGAAAAACTAGGCTATCAAGACGGTCAATAAAACTTTTACTCGTTGAAGAAAGGAATATTTAACAATGCCATTAAAACCTGAAGAGTGGGGCTACACTAACCCGGCAGTATCCTCGCTTTACGGCAAACCACCTCTTGTCTGGAAGGATATGGACATTCATCTCGTGGTCTATGAAACCGACATCGAGAATGTAAAAAGGGTTATCCCGGCGCCATTGGAAGCACGCTCCAACCTCGTAATTACCTGGGTTTCTGATTTTAAACTGGGGACAACCCAGGGCGCATTTGGCGAGTTTGCCGTTTATGTGCAGGTCAAATATCAGAGTTGGGAAGGCGATTATGAACCCTTCCTCTACGTCAATTCGCATCTTCCATTAACGGCTGGCCGTGAAATCTGGGGCTATCAAAAGAAAATGGCAGACATCAGCCTGCATCACGAGCATGAAGCGGTGCGGGCACAGGTCAATCGTCTTGGACATCAGATTTATAAGGGGTTGGTGGTACCAGAATACATCGCCAATATGAGTGAAATCCCCTGGAGTCCTCATGGGGTGTTCTCCCTCAAATACATTCCGGCGGTCGAGGAAGGCGGAACGCCTCTGCGTGAACTCGTCCTTACACCCGGAGAATTCACTGCTCAGGAAGGGAAATTTTTTGGTGGGCGTGGTTCTGTGGTGTACGAGCGATCAGAAATTGACCCCACGTATCTGCTTGAACCCAAGCGCATCCTGGGAGCATTTTTTGGCAAGGGAGATTTGTACCTTCCGCTTGGGAAAGTCGTTCACAACTACAAGTAACACCGATTCAACTACCAGCGTTCCTCATCGAAGGCTGGTAGTCTATTCATCAGCACGAATCAGATTCACCCCGGCTTCGCGCCACGTATGGTAGACCTCCGGATCAATATTACTGTCCGTGATAATCGCGTCCACCTCGTCAACATCATAGACATGATGAGCATTCACCCGCCCGAATTTGGACGAGTCCATCAGGGCGATGGTCAATTTGCACCGCGAACGCATCAGGCGCAGCAGTTCGGCAATCTGGTTAAACGAAGTAGTAAACCCTCCCTGTAAGTCAACGTAATTCGCACTCATAAACAGAATGCGACCCGTGAGGCTTTCCAATGAGTGACGCGCCAGCGCCCCGATGAGCGATTGCGTGCGGCGATGGTAATCCCCGCCCGTCATGATTAACTGTGTATTGAGGGTACTCTGGCACAAATCCGCGACGGGAATCGAGCCCGTCACAATCGTCACAGCAAGGTCAGTATCCGTCAGCACCCGCACCAGCTCCAGCGCCGTTGTCCCCGTAGAGATAAACAGGGTATCGTGCTTCTCAATGTAGGTGGCCGCTTTTCTGGCAATTTCCTGCTTGGCCTCGACCTGGACTCCCATGTAGGTCTTGATGTTGTAGGCCCCATTGCTCAATCTGACACTTCCGTGCATTTTCTCAATGACCCCGCGCTCCTCCAACACCTCAAGATCGCGGTGCAGTGTCATCCTGGAGACTTTGGCCAGGTCTTGTAACTCGGCTGTCGAAACTGTATGCCGTTCCGTAATGATAGATTGCAGTCGGGCAATCCGTTCCTCTTTAGGAAGTTTTGGCATAATTGACAAATTCTTTCTGCTGTTGGCCGACATGGAATTTGTTGCATTTTAGCAGCATTCTTGAAGAGAACAAATTCCGCATCTGGCTCATAAACAAGCTCTCATACAAATACCTACCTGCTAATCATATGTTACAAATGTAACATATTTTACCAATTTTTTGTTTAAATTTTTCGCAATTTCCTTGAAGTTTTCCCAAAATGTATTATCATATGTACAAAGATAACATTTGGCGGCCAAAAATATTCATCAATAAGGGGGTTTCTTTGATCAAAACTGAACTGTTTATTGATGGTCAGTATATCCCTTCTGAAACCAGAAGAACCTTTGATGTCATCAATCCGGTCAATGCCCAACCGATGGGCCAGGCAGCCAAAGCCAGTACTGCTGATGTTGAACATGCCCTCGAAGCCGCCCAGACTGCCTTCAAAAAATGGTCGCGCACAAACGGTGATGAACGAGCAGCCAGACTAAAGACGGCGGCGGCGGCAATCCGCGATCACGAACAAGAACTGGCACACATCCTGACTGCCGAACATGGCAAACCACTGAATGACGCCCTGAAAGAAATCCAGGGAACAGCCAGCGCATTTGAATATTACGGCGAAGAGGCACGCCGGATCAGCGGGGAAATCGCCCCGGCAAAATCTGCAACCAGCCGCAGCCTCGTCATCCGACAGCCAATTGGGGTCGTTGCAGCCATCGTTCCCTGGAACTATCCCGTCTCTTTGATGAGTTGGAAAGTCGCGCCTGCCCTTGCAGCAGGCTGTACGGTGGTGGTTAAACCCCCTGAACTCGCTCCCCTCGCAACCACAAAAACGATAGAAGTCCTCAGCAGCGCTGGACTGCCCACCGGTGCGGTCAATGTCGTCACAGGAAAAGCCAGCGAAATCGGGGATTTTCTGGTGAGCCATCCGATTACACGGGTAGTCGCCTTGACAGGTTCAACGGAAATCGGTGCTCATATCATGCGGGTTGCCTCGGATGGTATCAAAAAGCTGATCCTGGAGCTGGGCGGCCATACGCCCATGGTGGTTTTTAAGGACGCCAACCTGGAACGTGCGCTAAAAGATGGTGTCAAACGTTCCTTCCGTAATATGGGACAGATCTGTAATGCGGTTAATCGTATTTACGTTGAACAGGACATCGCTGAGGTATTCATTGACCGCTTCGTGAAAATGACGGAACAGATGACAATCGGCGACGGCCTGGCGAATCCGTCCATTGATCTGGGGCCGATGATCGATCAATCGGGCATCGTGAGAACCCAACGCCATGTTGACGATGCCTTACAAAAAGGCGCTCGGCTGGCAACCGGCGGCGGCAAACCGGATGCTCCCGAACTTCAGGCAGGTTACTTCTATAAACCCACCGTCCTGACCGAGGTCAGGCAAGATATGCTGGTCATGCACGAAGAAACCTTTGGCCCCCTGGTCGGGATAGCCACCTTCAAAGGGGTTGAAGAGGCTATCGCACTGGCGAACAGCACCGATTTTGGCCTCGTGACCTACGGCTATACCGAAAGCCTTTCAACAGCATTTGCCTTTGGAGAAGGGGTTGAATCAGGAACCGTTGCCATTAACACGGTCAGTCCGGACTCGCTCTATGCTCCTTATCCCGCGTGGAAGCTCAGTGGCACGGGATTGGAGCTTTCCCGGCACGGGATGAATGAGTATATGAACGTTAAACATCTCTTGTTGGAGATTGGGTAGCGATGTCCACTCGAATTCTGATTGCCACCCGATCTTTTGGCAGCACGTCTGAGATACCCTGGAAGCTCCTGGAAGAAAACCAGTCTGAGATTATCCAGGTAGACATCAGCAAAGCGACGGATAAAGAGCTTGCTGAAGCCCTGCAAAGTGTTGATGCGGCGATTGTTGGCAGCCGTCCGATTACCGCTGAACTGATCGCTGGAGCACCACGCTTAAAAGTGATCTGTATGCACGGTGTCGGTGTAGACCACATTGATCTGGGGGCCGCAAAAGCTCACCAGGTGATTGTGTGCAACTGCCCCGGTGCTAATGCGGACAGTGTTGCTGACCTCACCTTGTGCCTGATGCTGGCGGTCTCTCGTGACCTGGTGAACGCCAACGCCTCACTCAAACGCGGTGAATGGGGACGTTATTCCGGCAAGCTCATCTGGCAAAAAACCCTGGGGCTGATCGGTATGGGGCAGATTGGACGCGGAGTTGTACAGCGTGCGACCGGTTTCCAGATGCGGATTCTGGTTTACGACCCGTTCATCTCCTCAGACACCATCACAGAAATTGGTGCCAGGGCGGTTTCATTCGAAGAACTGCTGGCCGAGTCGGATTACATTAGTCTTCATGCCCCGGCAACCGACAAATCCCACAATCTCATTAATGCCGATACCCTCAGCAAAATGAAATCTACCGCCTATCTTATCAATACATCGCGTGGCGAGCTGGTCAATGAGGAGGCGCTATACCACGCCCTGAAAAACAGGCAAATCGCCGGAGCAGCGCTGGATGTTTATACCCATGAGCCGCCCTTGCGACACGACCTCATCAATTTACCGAATGTTGTTGCCACGCCGCACATCGGGGCACACAGCACTGAAGCGATCACTAATGTCAGCATTATGGCGGCCCAGAACGTGATCTCCGCCCTGCGGGGCGAGCCGATTAATCAGGTGAACTAATACAAAAGGAGGACTGTGGGCAATAAAGCGGTTTCTGTTCCAAAAAAATTTAAGCTGTACCGATTAGGAGGATTAATCATGATTAGAAAACTAGCGATTTTAGCCCTTGTTTTTGCCCTGGCACTGGTCATCGCACCCCGGCCTGTAACTCCGGCAAAGGCACAAGATGTGACGATTACCTGGGCAACCATCGCCGGGTTCTACACTGACTGGGCGGAAGAAGTCGCCAGACAGTACGAAGAAAGCACTGGTGTCAATGTTGAAATCATTGATATTGACTTCCCCTCGCTCTATGAGAACCAGGTTCTGGAAGCGGTTGCCGATACGGGCGCATATGACATCCTGACGTATGATGTGGGTTGGAAAGCGGAATTTTCCGAATCCGGGTATCTGCTGCCCCTGGACGATTATATTGCGAACGCAGACCCCGCAGTCATTGCGTTTGATGATATTTCCCCGGCGCTGACCGAAACTACCAGCAAGTGGCGTGGCAAAACCTTCGGTCTGCCTTACTATACCTTCACGATGGGCTACTTCTATCGCTGCGATCTTTTTGAGAATCCGGACGAAATGGTAGCCTTTGAAGCAGAATACGGCTATCCGTTGGGCATTCCTCAGACATACGAACAACTTGCGGATATTGCTGAATTTTTCCGCCGTGAACCCGGTGAAACCCTGGCGGGCAAAACCGTGGAAGCCGACTTCTATGGCATTGGTCTGATGGCGGCCCGTGCCCCGCACGTACAGGATGAAATCAACTCCATTGCCTGGAGTTGGGGCTACAAAGTCATTGAGGACGATGGCACGCCTGGTGTGACCAGCGAAGGCTTTCTGAAAGCAGTCAATCTGTATGTCAATGAGCTGCTGCCGTATGCACCACCCGGCGCGACCAGCTCCGCTTTTGACCAGGTGGTAGCCCAGATGCGTCAAGGGTTGATTGCCCAGACCGCCGCCTTTTATCTGGATCAGTATCCCAATATGGTGAAGACCGAAGAAGAAGTTGAGGGCGCCCGCATCTGCACCGCCCCGGCTCCCGGTGCCCATACCTGGGTAGGCGCTTTTGGTCTGGGTGTATCCTCCGACTCGGAACACCCGCAGGAAGCATTTGACTTTGTCGCCTGGCTGGCCGGCCCCGAAGCCCAGCGTGCCTTTGCCGCTGGCGGTGGCAGCACCTCCCGCGTCAGCATTCTGACCGATGCCGCGTTCATTGCCGAACACCCGCTGACCGCCGGTCACTATCCAACCCTCCAATTTGTTCTAGACCACACCGCAAAATCCAACTTCTATCCAAACTACCTGTTTGTGCCCCAGGGCGGCAAGATATACGATGAAATGACTACCTGGTACTCCGCTGCCGCCAGTGGCGATGAATCCCCCGAAGGCGCAATGGAGAAAATGGCAGAAGCAATTGAACGGCAGTGCGACGGCCTCTGTGAAATCGCGAATGATGCACTGGGAGAAAACTACACTCCTGTCCCGATGCCGTTCGACTATGAAACCTTCCTGGCATCCGGCGCATATGACATTGATGTCTGGATTGCCAATCAGGGCAACTAAACCCGAAGCTTAATCAGTGGCATGGGGTCTCTGTGCCAGAGACCCCCAGCCTTTCGAGAGCATTCAAAAAGAGGACAAACCCTTATGAGCACAAATAGCGCAGTCTACCAGGCAGATTCTGATTTGAAACAGACTGCCAGAGCAGCCCCTAAAAAACAGTTGATTTCAGATACAGTATATTCCGTTTTGTTGATAGCCCCTGCTCTGGTTCTGATACTATTTTTTGCCCTTATTCCTCTTGGCTACGCCATTAATGTCTCGTTTCGGTTTGCCGATTTGACCAGTCCCAGAGGGGTAGACAATTACGTCGGGCTAGAAAACTACCATTTTGTCCTGAACGACGATTTTTTCTGGGAAGCTGCACAGCGCACCCTGTTTTTCGCCGTTATCGCCGTTGCGGTAGAGATGATTGCAGGCGTTGCGATTGCCTTTTTGCTTCATGAAATGCGCTGGTTTAAGGGAATTACACGCAGTCTGATAATCCTTCCCTTGGCGGCCTCTCCAGTTGCCGTCGGTTTGATCTGGCGCAACATGTATCATCCGGATTTTGGCGTCTATAACTATCTGGTTTCACTGCTGGGGATTTCCGAACAAAACTGGCTGGGTGATCCTGACCTGGCAATGTATAGTGTCATTATCTTCGATGTATGGCAGTGGACCCCTTTTGTCATCCTGATCACGCTCGCAGGCTTGCAGGCGCTCCCGAAAGAGCCTTTTGAAGCTGCACAGTTGGATGGCGCATCAACCTGGCGTGTCTTACGAACACTGACTTTCCCCATGCTAACCCCGGTGCTGACGCTGGTTTTTGTCCTGCGGACTATTGATGCGATCCGTCTTTATGACGCGGTCTTTTCCCTGACCAGCGGCGGCCCAGGAACAACCACGGAAGTCCTCACCTATTATCTTTATCGTACAGGACTCCGTTTCTTCCGTATGGATCGCGCCAGTGCCATGGCCCTGCTGTTCCTTTACGTGACCGTTGTGTTCACAGGGTTAGTCATGCGCCGCTTCATGCGAAATATTGCCGCCAGAACCCGTCAGATGGCGTCTTAGGAGCAATTTCAGATGGAAACGCAAAGAATTAGTTTTGGTCTCTTTTTTCGGCACTTCCTGATTTTGATTATCCTGATTGTGTTTCTGTTTCCTATCTACTGGATGATCACAACCTCCTTCAAGTCGTCCGAAGACATTCTGACTCGCCCTCCTAAATTCGTGTTTGAGCCGACCCTTGATAACTATCGGTTTGCATTTGAAGAAGCTGACTTCACCAAGTTCATTCGAAACACGATTATCGTGGCAGGACTGTCAACGATTCTGGTCGTAACCTTTGGTTCTATCGCCTCTTACAGCTTCGCACGCTGGAATCCTGGTGATGGCCATATCATGTTCTTCATCCTGACCACACGGATGATGCCTGCTATTGCGGTCATCATGCCCTTCTTTCTGATCTTCAGAGATCTGGGCAAAACAGACATTGGCAATCGGTTTTACCTGGGATTAGATCAACCTGGGGCGCTGGTAGTCGCCTACACGGTTTTCAACCTGCCATTTGCCATCTGGCTGATGCATTCCTTCTTTCAGGATATTCCGATGGAACTGGAAGACTCCGCTCGTCTGGATGGATACAGCCGCTTGCAGGTATTCTTTCGCGTCGTGCTGCCCCTTGCCGCGCCGGGGATCGCGGTTACTGCGATCTTCAGTTTGCTGTTTGCGTGGAACGAATTCCTGTTTGCTTTTGTGCTGACCCGTGATGATGCACGAACGATTACGGTGGGAGTGTCGAGCTTCCAGACCCAGCAAGGTATCCTTTGGGGGCCGCTCACAGCGGCGGCGGTGGTTTGTGTTGTTCCCATGCTGGTCGTTGCCCTGTTTCTACAGCGCTACATGGTTCGCGGCCTGACCTTTGGCGCAGTACGTGGATAAGGAAAGAAGGTTGCTATGTCTCTCTCACAAGCCTGGGATCGGATGTTCTGGTCCGTTATGATCACGATTTTTGTCGGTCTGCTCTGGATGAAATTTCTCCAGGAAACAGCCGCCTGCGAGAGCATTGGACTTGTTGTCGCAATTTCTGTCGGCATTGCCTTTTTTTCCAGTGGATGGTATCAGGCAAACCGACAGAAGAAACGCGATAGTCAGACTGCCAGTGACGCCGCTCAGATTCCAGAGGACTTACTGTGAAATGCTAAAGCTAGATTCTGTGACCAAGCGTTTTGGGAAAACAGTGGCCGTCCAACAACTTACGTTAGACTGCGCCATCAATGAATTTGTTGTTATCTTCGGGCCGGCAGGTGCAGGCAAATCAACGACCCTGCGTTTAATTGCGGGCATCATTAAACCCAGCGAAGGGGACATTTATCTGCACGGACATGCTCTGACGGGGGTTCCCCCAGAGAATCGCAACATGTCCATGGTGTTCGAAAACTACGCGCTGTACTCGCATCTTACTGTCTATGACAACCTCGCGTTTCCTTTGAGAGCGCACAAGGTCAAATCTCAGGAAATCAAACAGCGGGTTCAGGATATGGCAGAAGTTCTGCAAATCGCGCCCTTTCTTCAGCGGCGTCCCGGTTTCCTGAGCGGCGGGCAGCGGCAGCGTGTTGCGCTGGGGCGTGCTCTTATCCGTGATGCCGATGTATACCTGCTGGACGAACCCATTTCGCATCTTGACGCCAAACTTCGCCACCGGATGCGCGGGGAACTCAAGGCCATTTGCGCCAAGAAGGAAGCAACGGTTATGCACGTCACCCACGACTACCGTGAGGCGATGGCGCTTTCAGATCGCATTGCGGTCATTAATATGGGCAGGCTGATGCAGTTCGGTACCCCTGATGAGATTTTTCACTATCCCCAAAACGAGTTCGTCGCCAGTTTTGTCGGTGAACCTCCGATGAGTTTTCTGGATGTGGCCTATATAGAGGAAGGGGGGAAAGCGGCCTTTCAGGTAGAGGGCAGCGACATTCGGCTGACCATTGGCGACCACGAAAAGTCTGCCATTAAGCAGCGTGTACTCCCAAAACAGTTTCGGGTAGGCGTTCGAGCGAAGGAAATCACTGTCGCTTATGAACCCGACACGACTCACACCATCCCGACTGAGGTCTATGTCATCGAAACACTGGGGCATCGCAACATCGTCACCACCCGCATCGGCGCGGATCAGATCAAAGTCATTACCTCCCCTGATGTCAAACTGAAAGTCAGAGACACCATCTATCTCGACATTCAGTCAGGCAGGTATCACCTTTTCGGCGACGGCATCGCCTTCTGCCATCCGGTACGACAATCCCAACAACTTGCCGAAGAGATAGGGGGCTAAAATGGCATCAGTAACCCTGGAAGAACTCCGCAAAACTTATGACAAAAAATACTGGGCGGTGAACGGTATCTCACTCCAAATTGCCGACGGCGAACTGATGGCCCTGTTGGGGCCTTCCGGTTGTGGTAAATCCTCAACCATGCGGATGATTGCCGGGTTGGAAGAACTCACCTCCGGCAAAATCTACTTTGGCGATCAGTTGATGAATCGTGTCACCCCCAAACACCGGAATGTGGCGATGGTTTTTGAGACCTATGCCCTCTATCCCACTCTCAGCGTCTATGAGAATCTTGCCTTTCCACTGAGGTCGGCAGGATGGAAAAACGAGGATATTGAACGGCGGGTGCGTGAAATCGTCGATATTTTGCAGGTCGAGCATCTGCTGATGCACAAGCCGCGTGACCTCAGCAGTGGTCAGTCTCAGTTGGTGGGTCTGGGGCGTGCGTTGATGCGACAGCCCAATGTTTTCGTGATGGACGAACCCATCTCGCACCTGGATACACGCCTCCGCAGCCGAATGCGTTCCTATATCAAGCGCCTGCACATTGATCTGGGCTACACGATGCTTTACGTCACACATGACCAGGAAGAGGCGATGGCGCTGGCAGATCGCATTGCAATTATGGATCAGGGAATCATCCGGCAGATTGGCACCCCTGACGAGGTCTTTCATCACCCCAACGATCTGTTTGTGGCGGGTTTTATTGGCGAACCACCGATGAATTTCCTGGAAAGTCAGGTGGTGCACGACAATGGAAGTTATCACCTGGAGGTACATGGCCATCGCATTGCGATTCCGGCTAACCTGAAGGCAAATGTCCAAGCCCTACCGGAGAAAATCACCATCGGGATTCGCCCCTTTTACATCGGTGTGAGTGGCACTCCCGATGAGCAGCACACATTACCCGGACGGGTCTTCATTGTAGAATCCCTGGGTGATGCTACGGTCATCAGTATTGATACCGACGACACACGACTCCAGGTCAGCCTGGAACACACCCCAGCCCTGAAATCCGGTGATGACATCTGGCTGGCCCTTGACCCGGACTACATGGTTGGCTTCGATCCGCACAGCCAGCTTGCGCTCGTCGGTCATAATGGCAGCAAAGCATGACTGTGAACACAACAGAAAAGGAGGTTCAGAGGCATGGATAATAAACAGGTAGGAGACTACGAAATTCTCTTTCATTGGAGCCATCTGGAATGGATTTTCCCTGAGGAGGCGATGAAAAAAGATTTTTATCAGCAAGAATACTGGAAAGGGGCAATGGCAGCCGGGTTCAAGACAGACCGCAGCGGCAATTATTATCTCTCTGTGCCTCGATGGGCACCGGGTATTCCGGCAACGGTCAACAAGATCGAGATGGTTGAGGGCAAACCCATGTTGGCTGCCTATCCTAGCTGGGAAATGAACCGGATAGGCGACCCCAATGCACTGCAAAGTGTTCTTGGCTGGGAAATTGATGAGCTGAACCGGGCCTGGTTTCTGGATCAGGGCCATATCGAAGGCAAACCATGTATCGATGGAGCACAGAAGCTGGTCTGCTGGGATATCACCGAGAACAAACTGGTCGAATCTATCAAGATACCCGACGATATCGCCTCCTATGAGGCCTCATTTCTCAACGATGTCATGGTGGATAATGCCAATGGCTTTGTCTATATCGCTGACTCCGGCATCTTCACCGATCCGCTTCAGGGAGGGCTGATTGTCTACAATATGCGGACGAAAGAACTCCGCCGTATTTTGCATCAGCACGAAAGCACTCAGGACGCTCCCAATTACTGGTTCAAGATAGCCGGTAAGCCGGTCTGGAAAGATCGCCCCATGCGAACGGGCGCAGATGGCATTGCGCTGTCCGCAGATCGTAAGACCCTGTACTGGTGCCCGCTGACCTCGCGGAATCTGTATGCCATTAATACGGCCATCATCCAGAATTTCTCCACGCCTCACACAAAAATAGACGCGGCGGTTATGAATCTAGGAGACAAGGGAACCAATACCGATGGCATGGGCGCGGATAACAAGGGGAATATCTATTACACGATGCTTGAAGGGCAGGGAATTGGCATCTATAATCCTGCAACCGGGGCATATCGTCCATTTATCACCGATGAGCGAATGATCTGGGTCGATGGGATGACATTTGATAACAAAGGACATCTGATTTTTAACACCAACCGCCTGCATGAATTATTTGGCGGCGACCTGGATTGGAGTTACGAATACAATCTGGTGGTCTGGAAAGCCTTTGTGGGCGAGGATGTAAAGTCCTATCTGTATGCCGTATGAAGGGCCAGCTCCTTGCAGTTGACATCGGAACCAGCGCAGCGCGGGCTTTGCTGTTCGACCGCAAGGCCAACCTGATTTCGCAGGTACGCAAACCATACCCGATGTTGTTTCCTCAACCGGATTGGAATGAACAAGACCCGGATACCATTACGAATGCCGTCATCGAAGCCCTGCGAGAGTCGGTTATGGCTCTCCCAGCAGACGGTCATCTGGAGGGCGTGGTTTTTTGCTCGCAGTTTTACAGTATTCTCGCCCTGAACAAAGACGGGATTCCCTTGTCAAATTCCTTAACGTGGGGAGATACGCGCAGCGCTGACCTGGCGGCCTCTCTGAGGAAGCGATTTGCATCGAACACACTTATGGCCCGAACGGGATGCCCGCTTCAGCCCCTTTACCCGATGTCAAAAATCCGCTGGCTCAAGGAAAATCTGACGCTGCCGGACACTGTAAAATTCGTTTCAATCAAGGACTATGTGCTGCTTCGCCTGACGGGTCAGCTCCTCGCGGATTGGTCAACAGCGTCGGCTTCAGGGCTGTTGGATATTACCCGTCACGAATGGGATGATGAAGCCCTGTCTATTTGCCAGATTACGCCAGATCATCTACCTGAACTTGCATCCCCTCGTCACATCATCACCCAATGGCTGCCGGACATCAGCAAATACATCGGCCTCCCATCCCATACTCCCCTGATTATTGGCGCTGGCGACGCGCCGCTGGCGAATATCGGCGTTGGGGCCATTACTCCGGATACCCTGGCGGTTAATGTGGGAACCAGTGCTGCTGCAAGGGTGTTAATTTCAAACCCTCAAATTGATGCTACCGGCCGCCTCTGGACATATGTTGCCGATGTGGACAAATGGATCATGGGGGGCATCATCGGCGGCGGTGGAGCTGTCTATGACTGGCTGCTGAGTAAGCTGCTTTTTTCCGGTCAGCAACAGGATTATGAAGAAGCAGACCGGTTATCCGAGAGTGTTGCACCGGGCGCCGACGGTTTATTTTTCATTCCCTATTTTTCCGGCGAGCAGAGTCCTGGCTGGAATCCGAACGCTAAAGGGCTTATCTACGGGATGACCCTCCAACACGAAGCCCGGCACAGCATCCGCGCTGCACTGGAAGGGATCACGTTTGCGCTGTTCCGTGTTGCCCGGACGATTGAAGAGGTCAGACACACCCCAGCAAAGAAGATCTATGTGACGGGCGGTTTAACCACTTCCAGAGTATGGCTTCAGATTATCACACATATCTTCGGAGCATCGGTGGTCATCCCGCAGTCGTCAGAAAGTTCAGCACGGGGAGCTGCGATTCTGGGCTGGTTGGCCCTCGGTCAGGCAAAAGATTATGCAGAATTTCACGCCTCAGAGGCGGAACCTGTGCTGTCGCCAGACAGTGAACTCCATGCTTATTACCAACAAAAGTACGAAGCGTTTTGTGCTTTGAACAAGCGCTTACAAACATTTTTAACCAACGAGGAGACTGGACAATGATTACCGGATCACTGGTTCCGAACATTACGATCTTTGACAAAGAGGGCAATCTGGACATCGAAAAAAACCGATGGCACATGGACTGGATGCTCAAAAAAGGGGCGGATGGCCTTTTTCTCACAGGATCATATGGTTCCGGGCCGATGATGACTCATGAAGAACGGGTTACCGTTTTTAAGACAGCCAAAGAAGTAGCCGCTCGATACGAAGGGAAAACACTCCTGGCTCATGTAGGCTGCATCGATACCAGGTCCACAATTGCCCTGGCAAAAGCGGCAGAAGAAATTGGTGTTGATGCGATCAGCGCAGTGCCCCCCTTCTATTACAAACACAGTGAGGAACTGATTCTCCAGTTCTATAAGGACATTATCTCATCCACGACCTTACCTGTTTTTGCCTATAATAACCCGGAGACCTCTCGTTTCACCTTTACCATGAATACGGTGCGGAAGCTTCAGGAGATGGGCTTAGCCGGAATGAAGGACAGTCCACTTGCTGTCGGATTTGTCAGCCGGGTGTTCTACGATGCCAAAGTGAATAAAAAGAATTTCCAGATGATCCTGGGCACATCATCGGGCTGGCTGCCGTTTTACTATATGGGAGTTCGCGCCATGATTGCGGGTATGAATAACTGGGCGCCTGAAATCATCACCGCCCTGGTTAAGGCAACACAGGATGGTGACCAGGAAAAATCTGAAAAAGTGTATCTTGGCATGATGGATTTGAGCGCGAAATTGCACTTCACAGATAGCACTATTGCTTCTCTGATGGCCCTTCATGCAAGAGGTTTTGACGCAGGTTTCCCCCGCAAGCCGATGCAGCTCCCACCGTTTGATGACCCTAAGTATCAGGAAATCAGACAGTGGTTGGAAGCCGGCTTTGCGGATCTGGGCATGACGCTGGAAACCGGGAAGTAACGATCCAGGAATAAAACTTAACAGTAGTTACCGGGACGATCTGAGAATCGTCCCAACAGCTTTTCATTAATAATTCCAAAAACTTTCGCTATTTGCCAAATATCCCTAAAATAGGCGTCATACTTGTAATCGATCCATTTGAAATAGATTGTTGGGGAATGGCGTTATGCGCGGCAGTAAAATCCCAAAAATTGCCATTATCATACTGGTCATGGTGCTGGTATTATCAGCCTGCAAAGAAGATAAAAAAAACGAAGACAAACCGAAGGAAAAACTCAAAGTTGGCCTTGTGATTGATTCTGGTACAGAACTGGATCGCTCCTTCAACCAGTACAGTCTGGAAGGCGCTCAACGGGCGTCTGAGGAAAACGGGCTGGAATTTTCCTTCCTCACATCACAATCTGTAGAAGATTACGAAAGTCATGTCGAGAGTCTGATTCAGGACGGGGCGGATATGGTCGTCACGGTGGGATTCAGGATGGGAGACGCCACATCAAAATCCGCCCAACGCCATCCCAATGTCAAATTTGCGATTGTCGATAACGCCTATTTTCCCGGAGCAGGATGCCCAGAAAACGCCACCGACTGCTACAGCCAGGAAGGCGGCCTTGCAAACGTCACCAGCCTGATGTTCGCCGAAGATGAGGTTGCCTATCTGGCAGGAACACTTGCCGCGTGTGTCAGCGAGGCAGACATCATAGCAGTGGTGGCCGGCATTGAGATTCCACCTGTGGTGCGCTTCGTGACAGGTTTCGAGAGCGGCGCAAAATCCTTCAACCCAGAAGTGACTGCCCTTCACCAATACGTACCCGACTTTAACGATCCAGCAACAGGCAAGGTGGTCGCACAGGATTTCATCAGCCAGGGCGCCGATGTGATTTTTGGCGCGGGTGGCAATACCGGTAACGGCGGTTTGCTGGCGGCTCACGAAGCTGGCCTGATGGCAATTGGCGTGGATGTTGACCAGTATTTCACTTACGAGGAGGTAAAAACGACCCTCCTTAGCAGCGCGGCCAAAAATATGGATGTGGCCGTTGAAACTGCGGTCAACGATTTTGCACAGGGCAAGCTTGAGGGCGGGATACGCACCTTCACCCTGGCAAACGGTGGTGTCGGTTTAGCGCCTTACCATGACTGGGAAGAAAAAATTCCCCAGGAATGCAAAACAGCGGTGGAAAAGGCTAAAGAAGCAGTTATCGCTGATCCGACGATCACAGGCGCAAAATAAAGGGCATGGTGATAAACCGTCTGTTTGTTCGCTTTCGGCGGCAGCCTTTCTGGATTGTAACCCTGGCTTCTGCGATACCGCCGATTGTGGCAACCTTGATCCTTCTGCTGCTTTACTGGCAAACACCGGACTGGCAGTATCCTGCCCTGGCAGGAATCGCAGGTGGAATTACACTGATACATGGGGCGGCCTGGTTTATCGCGTGGAAATGGTCACATGTTGATTTTGCCACCTGGCTCATTGCGACAACTCAGGTTCTCAGTGCAGTAGCTGCCCCTCTTTTTATGACAGATTACTGGCTGATTGGGCCATTTCTCCTGGCAGCGGTACCGATTCAAATTGGCATTTCTGATCAACTGCGCCGGATGCCAATGTTTGTGGTCTTTACCCTTTTTGGCGCGGCAGGAATGCTGGCGGTGGATTTGCTGGCGCTGTCTGACCGCATTGCAATTTTTGGGCAGCCCATCGTTAAAGTGCTGGTTATTGCCCTTTCTATGCTTTCCATTATTACCCTCTGTTTTCTGCTGTGGCTGTTTCGGCTGCGACCCCGGGCCAGCCACCGGGTGCATTATGACCTTGCCACACAGCAGTCATTATTTTTCGCAGCGATTGCCGCCGCTTCCATTGTGGTTGTCACCGGGGTACTTGTTAACCAGATACGGCAATCGCAAATTGAGCAGGTGGGAGAAAACTTCCAGATTCTCGCGGAAATTAACGCAGAACGTGTGGGCAATACCCTGGAAGAACAGGTGGATGAGTTACTCTCATTGGGGCGGCGCGAAATTGTTCTGCAAGAAGGGCTGGAGGCCGCCAACGCCGCCTACCCCGAATCGCGGGAGGAAACTCAAAAACTCCTTGCCGAAAGGGAACGGCTCTGGCAAACATCGCCTGAAACCAGTGAATTTGTTCTGCAATATCGCAGTAATCCCCAAACAATTGAATTGAGCCGATTTCGGGGTGCAGATTTGCTCTATAACAACGTTCTACTGACCGATGTGAAAGGCGGCCTGGTCGCTGCCCAGGGGGAAAAGCCGGAAAGGTATTACTTCGGGGATGAAACCTGGTGGCAGATCGCCTGGAATAAGGGTCAGGGTGATATATACCTGGGCAATCTGCAAATTGATCCAGATACAAAAGTCACCACAATATTTATTGCCGTGGCAATCATTAGCCCACAAACCAACCGCACCGTAGGCATCCTCGCCTCACAATATGATTTACGCGCTGTCCAGCATGAAATCAAGGTGGCGACCTCACGGGGGACGGGGCAGGTGACCCTGTTGACTTCGGACGGGCGGGTTGTCGCAGGGCAAAATGAGAGTCTAATTGGTGAAAAGGCCTGGTCAGATCTATTTTCATCAGAAATTATCCTGCCAGAAGATGGGCGCCTATCGACAAAATCCGACTGGCTTTTGGGACAAGATAGAGAAGACCATCCGGCAGTGCTCGCTTATGCCCCTTTGAAAACGACCAGCGGGGTCAAATTAGACCCGATTCGCACCCTGGAGCTGCATATTCTGGTGAGTGATACTCAGCAAAACGCGCTGGCACAGGTCACACGTTCTTCAAAAATCGCCGGGCTGGTTGGGCTCCTGGTCACAGCGATGGTTGTTCTGGCGGCCATTGCCATTGCGCGGGTGCTGACTCGACCGATAGAAGCTCTGACAACCACCGCCGCCGCAATGAGCGCGGGCAGTCTTGACCAGCGTGCCAGACCTGTTGGGCCAATTGAACTGGTCACGCTGGCGGAATCGTTTAATACACTAACCGGGCAGCTTCGCTCCCTGATCAGCAGTCTGCAAGACCAGGTGGAGCAGCGCACTGCCCAGCTTGAAGCCCGTGTTGAACAGCTTGCCACCCTGAATCGGATCACTCAGACGGTTGCTTCGTTTCATGACCTGGAAACCGCACTGGGGGCAGTCGCGCAAGAAATGGTTCAGCTTTTTCACGGGCACGACTGCGGGATTGCCCTGCTGGATGAGGAACACACAGCACTGACTGTGGTAGCGGATTATTTTGGTGGAGAAGGTTTAACCAGTACGATCGGCGTTAAGATACCACTGGCTGATAACTCCTCCTTCCAGGAAGCGATTCTCAGCGGGCGGTCTATGGTCGTCCCCAATGCTCAGACGAACCCTATAGCCACTCTGATTCACGGCGTTATGCGCCGCCAGCAGGTAGAATGTCTGATGATGGTCCCACTACTTGCACGGGGTGAAGTCATCGGGACCATTGGTATCGGCACAGACCAGCCAGGTCGAGAATTTACTCCGGCAGAAGTCTCCCTGGCAGAAACGGTAGCAGGTCAAATCGCGGTAGCCATTGAAAGAGCTCGCCTGTACACCGAAGCACAGGACGCGCGTGCCGCTGCCGAGGAAGCGAACGAATCCAAAAGTGCCTTCCTGGCAAGTGTGAGCCATGAACTCCGCACCCCACTCACCTCAGTACTGGGCTTCGCCAAGATTATCCAGAAACGGCTGGATGAACGCATCTTCCCTCTGATCAAAGAACGTGATGCTCGCACGGAACGCACCATCACCCAGATCGCAGAAAATGTTCAGATTATTGTGGAAGAAGGCGACCGCTTGACAGCCCTCATCAACAACGTCCTGGATTTGTCCAAGATCGAGGCAGGTAAGGTGGAGTGGGATATGCAGCCGCTGTCCATTGCAGCAGTGGCAGAACGAGCGGTTGCCGCAACAAAAGCATTGTTTGTGCACAAGAATCTAAACCTTATTTATGATGTGCCAGATACTCTCCCTCTTATTACAGGGGATAGGGATCGTTTGATTCAGGTGGTCGTGAATCTCATTTCCAACGCGGTCAAATTCACGCCAGAGGGATCAGTCACCTGCCGTGCACGGCAGGTATACGGTGAAATCGTACTCAGCATCATGGACACCGGCATTGGAATTGCCAGCGAAGACCAGCAGACCGTCTTTGAAAAATTCAAACAGGTTGGCGATACCCTGACCGACAAGCCCCAGGGAACAGGTCTGGGCCTGCCCATCTGCAAAGAAATCATTGAATATCATGGTGGGCGGATCTGGGTTGAAAGCACGCCAGGCCAGGGAAGCAACTTCTCTTTTGCTATTCCCATTTTGGCGACCAATACCGTCAGAATCACCGAAGGTGATTTTACAGTGCTTGTAGAGACCCTAAAAGAACAAATGCTCAAATCTTCAATGCGACAGAAAAATATTCTCATTGTGGATGATGACACAGCCATTCGAGAAATGCTTCAACAGGAATTGCGGTCGGCGGGCTATCTGGTGGAGAGCGCCAAGACCGGCCAGGAAGCTATCACGGGGGTAAAACTGCATCAACCCGACCTGATGATTCTCGATATTCTCCTGCCAGATATGAGTGGGTTTGAAATCATCACCCTGATCCGGAGCATACCCCAGTTCATGAATTTGCCGATTATCGTCCTCTCTATCGTCGAAGATAAAGATAAGGGACTGCGAATGGGTGCAGATAGCTATCTGTTGAAACCCATTGATTCGGATGCCCTGCTTCAAGAAATCGAAAAGGTCTTCGAAAGAGGGTATCCTAAAAGAAAGATTCTGATTGCGGATGAAAATGTGGAACTCGTTCGGATTTTGTCGGATATGCTGAGCCAGCAGGGACATGATGTAGTCTGTATTCAAACAGAAGAGCTCATAGAGCAAATCGAAACGATCAGCCCGCATATGGTGATGAGCAGTACCCATCTGACAGAACACCATGACATTATGGAAAAGCTGCGTACAAGGAAAGACAGTTTGTCGGTTTTTCTTTACCAGTAAGGTATGAAGGGTGAAAAATTCTGTTTTAGAAATCCCGGCGGATTTAAATAACCTTGAAGTGGTGCGAGATTTTGTGCGTGAGCAGGTTACAGATTTTGCACTTTCCGAGGAAGCGCTTGAAGATTTGATCCTGGCCGTAAACGAGGCAGCCACGAATGTGATCGTACATGGCTATAGATACAAGCCGGGCATGATACAGATTGAGATTAAAGGCGGCCTGGATGACAGCCTGCATGTGTGTATCCGTGACCAGGCACCGCTCTTTGATCCTACCAATATTCCCCCTCCCGACTTGTCGCTGCCCCTCGAAAAACGACCTTTTGGCGGCATGGGAGTACACTTAATTAAAACCCTGACAGACGAGGTGAAATACTGTATCACGTCACAGGGCGGCAACGAACTTACACTAGTAAAAAAACAGAGGGAGGATTAGCAAAATGGACATCACGGTTGAGCAGCAGCAGGGACGGGTCCCGGTAACGATCATGAAGCTAAATGGGAACCTGGACGGGTCGAATTATCAGGAGGTCATTGCAAAAGGCAAAGAGCTCTATACCGCGGGCGCACGGTACTTGCTCATCGATATGAGCGGAGTTCCTTTCATGGGCAGCGCAGGATTAGTAGCACTGCACAACC
Organism: Anaerolineae bacterium; assembly: GCA_008933735.1. GTDB lineage: Bacteria > Chloroflexota > Anaerolineae > Aggregatilineales > J027 > SB15. The sequence continues at coordinate 114,236 of WBUL01000002.1, forward strand.
TGGCGCTACTCATGCAGGAAAAACAAGTACCTGAATCGGAAGATGGATGGTCAGCCCTGCACGCTGCCAGCAGCGCCGCCGAGGCAGGCAAACAAAACAACGTCAAAATCCTCAGCCCGCAGCCCTCGGTAGATCGTGGTCTGGAACGGACAGGAATGAAACAGTTTTTCGACATTCATACCGATTTGGAAGCGGCGGTTTCCTCTTTTTAAGGAGCAAGCATGATCCGCCTACGCCGCCTGCTGGAAAAAGATACCGTCCACGCCCTGCTGGCGAGTTTTGAGACGCTGCTGCCCGGTGCGGAGCTCGCCCTGATCGAAGTTGATGGACGGGTCTTTGCCGGGCATTCCATGGCTGAACTCCCCGCTGATGCGGTGCGGCTCCCACTGGCAGTCAGGTCGAAGCCAGCCGGAATGCTGGTCGCGCGGCAGGCAAAGCATCCGGAAATTCTCCACGCGCTGTATACCAGTTTATCGCTCCTGCTCAGTGAAGCTCAGGAAAAACGTGATCTGGTTGAAGAAACGCTGGACAGGTATCGGGAAATTAATCTGCTCTACCAGCTTGGCGAAACGATGGGCATTCATGTTGCCCCGGCTATCATCCCCGAAGCTATGCTGGACGAAGTCAGCCGAATAATTGATTCCGAAGTCAGTATGGTTTTGTTGTACAGCAGTGATCATGAATTGGTGATCAAATCCTGTCGTGGCGCAGTTGAGTTCAGTCATACATTGTGGGCTGTCTCAGAAAGTTTGCTCCAGCGGGTCGCGGAAATTGGGCGGGCGGATATTGCTACCCAGGTATATATTCAGGAGTCCCGTGAAGGCACCGTTCTGTGTGCCCCATTAAAAGTCCAGGAACACCTCATGGGCTTTGTGCTGATGGGTCGTTTTGACGGCCAGGATATGTTCACCGCTGGAGATGAAAAACTCCTGATGGCGATGACCCATCAGGCTGCCATTGCCCTGGAAACACACCGACTGTATCAGCAGGAAATTGAACGGCAGCTCCTCGAAAAAGAGCTGTCCGTAGGTCGCCAGATTCAATTGGGTCTGCTGCCGACCTCTTTTCCTGATATTCCGGGCTGGGAATTTGCTGCCACCTATGAGGCGGCACGACAGGTCGGCGGTGATTTGTATGATTTTTTCCATATTCCTGACCAGCCCCACCGCTTAGGCATCGTCATCGCCGATGTGACGGGCAAAGGGGTCCCGGCCGCCATGTTTATGGCATTGAGCCGCACGATCATTCGGGCCGAATCGAGAACCGGGGATCCGCCGACAGAAGTATTACAACGCAGCAATCGGCTTATTGTAGATGACAACCGTTCGAACCTGTTCATGACGGCTTTTTATGCCACCCTGGATACCCCGACCGGACAGCTTGTGTGTGCGAACGCTGGTCATGATTATCCCCTGTGGCTGCATACACAACCGGGCCACTGTGAATTTGTCAAAACCCAGGGTTTGATGCTGGGCGCTTTTAAGTCGATTACCCTTACCGAGCAGCAGCTTAACCTCGCTCCTGGAGATTGCCTGGTGTTGTATACAGATGGGGTAACGGAAGCGATGAACCAGCACGGGCAGTTTTTTGGGGAAGAACGCCTGAAAGCTGTCGTTGAGGCCGGGAGCAGCGCCACTGCCAACGAATTACTGACTGCCATCATGGACGCCGTGAGACAGTTTATTGGGGATTACGCCCAGTCCGATGACCTGACCTTATTTATCATCAAGAGGCAGTTTTCATGACTCAAAAAATATTAATCGCAGATGACGAGGCGCATATTCGCCAGTTGATCGAACAGAGTGTCGAGGATTTAGAAGACTCCGGCGTGGAAATTCTGTACGCTGATAATGGGGAAAGCGCCCTGAAAATTATCCGGGCCGAACATCCGTCACTCGTATTTCTGGACGTGATGATGCCCCGCATGAATGGATTCGATGTATGCCATCAAGTCAAGCATGAGCTAGGGATGGACAGCGTTTACATCGTCATGCTGACGGCCAAAGGCCAGGAATTTGACAAACAGCGCGGAGAAGAAGCCGGGGCCGATATTTACATGACCAAACCCTTTGATCCGGATGAACTGTTAGCACTGGCGGAACGGGTCTTGGGCTTGTAAAAGCGTCACGGCAAGCCAACGAAATTGAGGAGTAGCAATTGGGCGCTTCTGGCCGATGTGACCAGAAGCGATTGAAAATAACCCGCTAATTTTGTTTCAATGGAATCTGGTTGAAAGCACCTTCTGCATTATAAGTCCGTGCACCGCTCTGGTCTGAAGCGATAAAGGAAAACTTGCCAGAAATCAGGCCGTTTTCTACTTCCTCAACAACTAACACTCCCCCTACAGCATAATAAACTCCAGTGGCACGGGTGGTCACCGTTGCGCTGTAGCGATCTTCAGTATGAGTCGGTTGGAAGCGTGACATCGTATAAGTTCCTGGCTGAATATCAAAGGGGAAATACAGGGTTGCCCCAAAACCAGAAAAAGTATCAATCAACATAAGCACGTGCTCATCCTGGTTGCGATTGTCACGCCCCAGTTTGCTTTCCTCAATGGTTTGTTCCGACTGCCCGGTGAGCAGCACGGTAAAAGTCCCAGCAGCCACATCTGCCGAAGACAGGCTGGGTTCAGGAACATTGACGGTAGGTACAGGGGTGGCAGTCGCCGATGCTTCATTGGATGACCCACCGCTTCCGTTATCCTCGTCGCCGCCGCCACACGCAGCCAGCATCAGAATCAAAAGAGAGATGATCAACAGAATCTTGTGCATTGGCCTTATTTACCTCACGTATCACCAGAATTAGAATAGGCGCATAGATTGTAGCAAGTTAGAATACAATCCGAAATTTCACGAAATCTTTATATTCTCCCGTTAGAATCATCCTGTTTATTCAATGAGAAAGGGATTTCATAATGAGGAAAATTTTGGTTATTCTCGCCCTGATAACAGTGCTGCCCCTGAGCGCCCTTGCTCAGGAACCCGGTTCTGGCGGGCCCGTTATTGAAGCCAACATCAGTGGCAATGCTAACATCGGTTCATTTAACCTGCTGCGGTGCAGCGGCACGGATTGTGCACGCATTGGACAATTTTTGTTCCCTGGCCTGGTCGGCGTGAACCCCGAAACAGGTGATTTCGCCTCGGCGGAACAGTTCCCCAGTACCGCACTGGCGCTGCGTTGGGAAATCTCGGAAGACGGCAAAGAGTATACTTTTTACATGCGGGATGATGCCTTCTGGTCAGATGGCAACCCCATTACGGCAAATGACGTGAAATTTTCATTTGACGCGATAGCCAGCGGCGAAATCGAATCCGACCTGAGCGGCTACGTAGATGCCTTCGTTCAAAGTGTCGAAGTGATTGATGATTACACCGTCAAATTTACGTTCGGCGAAGCCTCCTGCGATGCGCTGTCGCTGGCAGGCGCGGTTTACCCGCTGCCCTCACAATATTTTGGCGGGGATTTCACCAAAATGGTTGACCCCGAATTTGACCGCAGCCCGGCAGTCACAGGTGGCATTTTTAACTTTGGGCGTTTCGATGGCGATCAGATCGTGCTGACTGCTAACCCGAACGCCTGGGGCGTAATCAATGATGTCGTCATCCCCGAAGGATTCATTTACGTTGATGTGCCTGACACAACAGTCGCCGTTGAGCGTCTGCTGAGCGGCGAAATCAACTTTTTGGATGGCCCAGAACGCCAGCGGCGTCAGGAACTCATTGACAGCCCGGATGTGCAGACCTTTGAATTCCCAGCCAATGGCTGGAACTACATTGGTTTGAACCTGGCTGACCCGACTAACCCCCAGAACGGCCTGGATGAAGATGGTAACCCAATTGACCAGGGACATCACCCTATCCTTGGTGATGTGCAGGTGCGTCGTGCCTTGCAGCTTGCGATGAATGTGCAAGAAATGATTGATATTGTATCCCTCGGTCAGGGCGTTCAGATGGCCGCCAACGAAATCCCCAGCTCCTGGGCGATCAGCCCGGATTTGCAGCCGATTCCCCATGATCCCGACGCCGCTGCCGCGATGCTGGACGAAGCCGGATGGGTGTTAGGCGATGATGGGGTGCGTGTCTGCCAGGGCTGCGAGTATGCCGAAGAAGGAACACCTCTGCGCTTTGCACTGCTCGTCCCGGATGGGTCAGTCAACGCGGAACGGATTGCACTGCTGTTCCAGGATCAACTCAAAGCCGTCGGGGTAGAAGTCGATGTGCAAATCCTGGATTTCAACACGGTGGTCAGTCAGATTACCGGACAGACCTTCGATGCGGTACTGCTGGCGTGGTCGAACGGATACCCAGTTAACCCCGATGTTGCTCAGATTTTCAACGCCAGCGCCGATGTGGTGGGTGCCGGTTTCAATTTCACCTCCTACAGAAACCCTGATATGGAAGCTTTGAATGAACAGGCCCGGGTCCTCCCTGGCTGCGATCCGGCGGAACGGGCGGCCCTATACTGGCAGGTTCAGGAAACCCTTCAGAATGACCAGCCTTATTTATGGCTATATACGGCCAATGATATGTACGCGGCGCGTGCTGAAGTCGAAGGTTTTTCACCTTTTGCCAACCAGCCCTTCTGGAATGTAGAAACCTGGCAGATTGACCAGCCACGTTAGTCCCTCGCAGTTCTAACAGGTCGGGAGTTAAACTCTCGACCTGTTTATTAAGGATAATGCCATGCTCAGGTTTATTCTTCGCCGGATTCTTCAGGCGATTCCGACTTTGTTTGGAATCAGCTTTCTTTCTTTTGCCATTATGACCGCTGCTCCCGGTGGCCCCACCGCCGCAATGAAACTCGACCCCCACCTGACCGTGAAACAGCGCGAAGCCGCCGCTGACCGCCTGGGTGTCAATGATCCCTTCTTTGTCCAGTACATCCGATGGCTGATCGGCGATGACTGGAAAACCTACGAAACCGTTGACAACGATGGCAACGTCGTCCGCGAAAAAGGCGAAAACAAAGGGATTTTACGCGGAGATTTTGGGCGCTCCTTCACCTACAAGATGCCCGTAGTGGACTTGATCAAGGAAAAGCTTCAACCGACCGCAGAACTGGGTTTGCTCTCGCTGCTGGTAGGGTTCGGGCTGGGCGTGCCCATTGGCATTCTTTCCGCGCTGAATCAGGGTGGCAAATTTGATAATCTTACCCGTGTTGTCGCAGTTGTTTTTAACGCGCTCCCTGCCTTCTACATGGGGCTGCTGCTGATTCTGGTTTTTGGTTCATATCTCGAACTGCTGCCGATGGGCAACCGCTGCCCGATTTCCGTATCTGGCGAATGTTCCCTCACAGACCGCGCTGAGCGACTGATCCTTCCGGTGTTCACGATTGCGACAGGCTTTATTGCAGTGCTCTCACGTTATGCGCGTGCGGCGACCCTGGATGTATTGAATCAGGACTACGTCCGTACTGCCCGCGCGAAGGGACTGCATAGTCGGCAAATCACGTTCCGCCACGTCGGACGCAATATGCTCATTCCCATTGTCACCCTGCTTGGCCCATCGATTCCGGGCATCCTGGGGGGTGCGGTGGTCGTGGAACGTATTTTCTCATGGCAGGGTTTAGGACGGCTGGCGCTGGAAGCAGTGACCACCCAGGATTACCCCGTTGTGATGGCATTTGTCATGTTCGGTGGAGTCAGCACCGTGATTGGCTACCTGCTTTCAGACATCATGTATGCTCTGGTTGATCCCCGCATCAGCCTGGATGCAGGAGCAGGCAGATCATGAGCGAATCTCGAATTGTCCAACTCACCGCCAGTGACATCACCATGGACGAACAGCGGCTGGATGCCAGCCTGTGGCAGTTGGGGTTGCGGCGGCTGCGGCGGGACTACCTGACAATTGCTGCCATCGTGGTGATTCTCATCATCGCGCTGCTGGCGCTGCTGGCCCCGGTTATTTCCAATCAGATTCTCAATGTGAATTACACCAAAACCAGCCGTGACATTTTCCTGCCGATTGGTTCAGCGGGTCACATCCTGGGCACGGATGATATTGGTCGAGATTATTTTTCGCGCCTGCTCTACGGCGGGCGGGTTTCGATGGGGATCGCGTTTTCCTCTGCGGTCATTTCAATTTTGATCGGCATCACGCTGGGATTAATTTCCGGTTATTACCAGGGCGGCCCTCTGAAAATCGTTGACGATACGATGATGTGGTTCATTACCACGCTGAATTCTATTCCTACACTGTACCTGCTGATTATCCTGGTGGCAGCGATGGGCGGAAACAGCACCAGTGTACGCTCCTCCGTTTCCCTGTCCGTTTTGAGTCTGGTACTTATCCTGAGTTTGCTGGGATGGACAGGGACACTCCGTCTGGTACGCGGCGAAACAATTTCCCAGAAAAACCGCGAATATATTGTCGCTGCCCATGCGATTGGGGTCAGCACCTGGCGCATTATGTTCTCACACATTCTTCCCAACGTCTTCTCGGTGATCATCGTTTCACTGGCGATAGACATTGGGAATCTGATTCTGGTCGAGTCTACATTAAGCTATCTGGGGTTAGGTGTGCAAGAACCTACTCCAAGCTGGGGAAACATGCTGACGGATGCCCAGACCTTCTTCACACGCGGGCTGCATCTGCTGCTCATCCCAGGCACACTGATCGGCGTGACGGTGCTGTGCCTGTACATCATTGGTGACGGCCTGCGCGACGCTTTTGACCCCCAGACGGTTAAAAAATAGAGTCCCCTGAACCAGTCCTCCCGATTGAGAGGACTGGTCTTTTTGCATTTACGCTCCAAACTTGATTAAATCTACAGCAAATTGAAAGAAAGGAGTTTGTGATGCTCTCGTCACGACGGTTTGTCCTGATGATGTTCGCCATGTTTGCGCTGGCGGGCTGTCTTGGGGATGAACCTTTTAAGGAAGCCTATACCGCACGCGGCGGTGAGGAAGTCGCGGTGAAGGATATGGAAAAAACATCCACTTTTTCCACGACCGAAGCTTCGATCCAACTGGTCGTCCAGCTTGACCAACGTACCGAGTCGCTGCCTTTGGATGTGAGATGGGTCGGCCCGGAAAATTCGTTCCGTGAAGCGCTGGAGGTCATCGTGCCCGCGGACACCAGTTCACTGGTGATTGGTCTTGATCTCGCGCAAAGCGGACGCACCTACTGGACACCCGGCGAATGGAATGTTGAAATACGTCTGGACGGTAAACAGGTCGATCAGGTTGCGTTTAATGTCGAAGGTGATATTCCCGAAGGCGCCACAGAAACCGAAGAAGAACAGGCAGGCGAGGGGGAATTTGACATCGACAACCCGACAAATCCGTTTGGCGGCCCACAGGCTACGCCCACCTATAATGTAGATCAGCCCTCCAACCCCTTTGGCAGCGGCGGCAACTAAGCCTTTTACCTGCAATTGACTTCTGACCAATTTTTTTGATTAGAAACAATTCCAGGTATAATCGGTTAAACGATTAAATAAGTTTCATTATGATACATTTGGAGTTGCGATGGCAGTAGAGAACAGCCTACAACACACACAGCAACCCATTAAGAATATTGACGAATTGGCGGTGTCGCTCCGCATTTATTACGTCATTGTCTGGCATCTTGTGTGCGGCATCATCAGTCTGGTCTTTGCCCTGATGATGCTTGCGCCATCTATTTTTGAGAGTACTTTCCTGGAAAATACCGGAAACACCCTCACCGATATTTCAGAGTCCGCAATCTTTCGCTGGTCACCGGAAGGCTTCATTGACGGCTTTCTGCTCGTGTTCTTTGTAGTATTCGGTGCTGCCATGCTGGGATTTGTCCCCGGTCTGCTCCAGCACCGGTCTCGTGCCCGCCTGGCAAGTCTTGCGCTGAATTATGTAGGGGCACTGCTCAGCGCTTTTTACATGCTCCGCCAGATGACCGTTAACGAAGCTATGCTGCTCAAAGCAATAGGCGGAAAAGCAGACAACAGCCTGTTTGTAGAAAGACTCCTACAAGGGGCGGAAGTTCTGCCTCTGGTGCTGCTGTTTGGTCTGGCAACCTGGACTTTGTTCGGACAGAGGGTCGGCAAAGTGTACCAGGAAACCCTTGACCAGCGCGAAGCCCTGTTCGCCTACCTGTATATTTCGCCCTACCTTCTGCTGGCCTCTATTTTCACCATCGGTCTGCTCATTATGGCGTTTTATCTCAGCTTCAATGACCTTGACCTGTACGGGCCGGTGAACTGGGTCGGACTGGAGAATTACCAGGAAGCGCTGGAAGACGAGAAGTTCCTTGTTTCTATTTCAAATGTGGTCTGGTATGCGCTGATTGTTGTTGTGGCCCAGACGATCATCGCCTTCGGGTTAGCCGTTCTGATGAATGAAAAATTCGGGGGGCGGCGCTTCTTCCGCACGGTATTCTACGCGCCAAGCGTCACCTCATCAGTGGTCATTTCGCTGATCTTTCTGTGGTTGTTCAGCGGACGCGGTTTTGTCAACCAAATCGTGTTTAACTGGCTGGGCTTAGGTGGCTTTATTGAGGGTCTGGGAATTCGTATTCCCCCCGGTAGCCCAGGCTTACAGTGGTACAACACCCCTAACCGCCTGGGTGACATCAGCTATCTCAAACCATTCTTTGGTGATACATGGTTCTACGTTTATGGATTACTGCTGCTGGCACTGGCCGTACTGATGGGGTCGCGGGTCATCGTCTGGATCAAACAAAACGCCTACAGCCCGAAGGCTGCACGAACCATTTTCATCGCTGCTGCTGCCTTGACCGTAATTCTGGTCAGTTTGTATGCAGCCTGGCAGGGGCTGGCTGGCACAGAGGAAATTGTCCGCTCGGCCATTTTGCTGTCTGCGCTCGGCCTGGTCATCAGCACGGTCATGATGAACCGCTTAAAGCTCGCTTCCCCTGCTGCCTACGCTATTCGCAGCACGCTTATGGGTGGAACCGCCTGGATGCTGGTGATGGTCGTGGCGAACCTGTTTCTTGGCGGGGAAATCAACGGTATCAACGCTGGTGTGCTTGCCATCGGCGGCGCGATGTTCGGGCTGCTGGCAGGTGCGATTGCTGCCAACGTTTCTTATACACAGAGCCGAAAACCCCAGCAGGAAATACTCGTCAGCGAAAATCCAACGCTGGTGGAACGTCTTTCCGAATTTGGCGGCGTGGGTCTGCCTGTTTTACTGGCACTGTTTACCGCGCTTGGGGCGTGGATTGCTACCAAAGCCTACGGTCTGCAACAGGGTTCGAATCTGGGCGACAAGGATTTTGATGCGCTGCTGATGCGCGGCCCCAGTGTGGCCTTCATGACGATTATGCTCCAGAACATTTTTACCACTGCGCCCACTTTCATGCTGATGTATCTGGCGGCTTTGCAGGATGTTTCACCCACCCTGTATGAAGCCGCACAGATCGACGGTGCGAATCCCTGGCAGCGCTTCACCAAAATCACCGTCCCGCTGCTGCGTCCCGTTACGCTGCTGGTCGTCGTCCTGAGTACCATCGGAACCCTGCAACTTTTCGACCAGATCGCCATCATCACACGCGGCGGCCCCCTGGATACGACTCTCGTTCCTGTCTATCTTATCTACACGACAGCGCTTGGCAGTCAGATTCAGGCACGAGTGGGATATGCGTCCGCGATGGCGTTCATCCTGGGCGCGATCATCTTCGCGTTTACATACATCCAGCGCCGCTACCTGGAAGAAGGCACGGAGGGATACTAAATGGCAGCGGTTACCCAAAAAACTACAGCTTTACCTCAGTTCAATACTCGTATCGTTGGGATGGTCTTGCGTTACATCCTGCTCATTGCCATTGGCCTGACCTTCATGATGCCCTTCCTGCTGGCGTTCCTCGGCGGTTTCAAAACAGACCGGGAAATTTTCGACTTTCCGCCGCGCATTCTGCCTGACGGATGGACAGGAGGCGGGCGCTATAACGAGGAAAATGCACCGGAACATTACCCCCTGACCGACCTATTCAACAGCGAACTCATACCATTTAGTTCGGATGCGGTCATCACTGACCCGCGTGACCTTTCACAATCCCCGTTCACCCTGCGCGGCGAGTCACAGGTTGGCTGGACCGTGCGTGACCAGTATGGCCTTTCAAATTGGGTGAACGTGTTTAAGGCGGGCGAATGTCAGCGGGGTTGGTTGGGAGGCTACTGCTTCCCCTACTGGTTATGGAACAGCATTTTCCTGGCGATTTTGAATGTCACGACCCGTGTTTTCCTGGCGACTCTGGCGGGATATGCCTTTGCCCGGATGAATTTTCCTGGTAAAGACGCAATTTTCACATTTATGCTGGCGACGCTGATGATTCCTGGCGCGGTCACCCTCATTCCCGGCTATGTGCTGATCGCGGACATTGGCTGGGTTGGGACATTCTGGTCGTTGATAATCCCCAGCGCGGTTGAAGTCTTTGGCATTTTTCTGATGACCCAGTTTCTGAAGTCCATCCCGAAAGATTTGGAGGAAGCGGCCCGCGTGGATGGCGCGACCCAATGGCAAATAATCTGGAAAATCGTGATTCCCCTGGTGCGTCCGGCGCTGATTGTACTCGCCATTAACGCCTTCCAGGGATCATGGAACAACTTCCTGACGCCGCTGCTATATCTGCGCGGTGACCCGAAGGTTTTTACCCTGCCCGTCGGCTTGCAATACTTCCAGCAGAATTTCCGCCAGCAGTGGAATTTAACGTTGATTGGTTCCATGTTTAACGCAATTCCGGTGCTGGTGATATTCCTCATCTTCAATCGCTATTTTGTTGAAGGTGTGAGCTACGCGGGTGTGAAAGGCTAGCCGATGGGCATTCTGTGGCGAGCTGTTGTTGCCTGGTGGGATGATATGATTGACTTTTTCATCGTGAACCTGCTCTGGCTTGCCCTGACCTTTACGCTGATAGGTTTGCCCCCAGCGCTGGCAGCCATGTACCAGATGGCCGCCCACTCTGTTGAACGTGATCTTGTGGACTGGCGGAAATTTCTGGCGGCTTTCAGACACAATTTCATAGCGGCATGGCGCTGGGGGCTGCTGCAACTGATTATCTATGGCGTGGGAATGTTCAATTTCCTGTACTATTCCTACGCGGAAGGCGATTTGTGGGTCGTGCTGCGTTTGATCTGGTTTTTCGTATTGTTCACCCTCACTGTGCTGAACATCTTCTACTGGCCTTTTTTCTTCCAGGAGGAAGATCGCCGCATCATGAACACCTATCGCAACGTGCTGGTTATGCTGGCGGTTCATACAGGGCGGGCGGCTTTTGTCGTCGTGTTCACGATTGTCTATGGCATGTTTTCTGTAATGACTGGCGTCCTGCTGACCTTTGCCACCATGCCGATCATCACCCTGATGGCAACGCTGCTGGTGTTTGATGTGCTCAAACCGCATCGCCAATCGCCGCTGGTATCACGTTAGGGGGGAAATTTGCTGCTCGGAACTGTACGTTGCCTCGTTCATATATACTATAGGAACGAAAGGGTTAGCAGAATCCTATGGCAACAATAAAAGATGTGGCGAAAGCTGCGGGGGTCTCCACAGCTACGGTTTCTTATGTTTTAAACGGCACCAAACGGATTGGCGAAGAGGTTGAACAGCGCGTGCGGCAGGCCGCCGAAACCCTGCAATACCGCCCTAACGCTGCGGCTCAAAATTTAAGGCGGAACCAGACTCACATCATCGGGTATGAACTCCCGATTCCGCTGCCGGGGGACATGTCGTTATTCATGCAGCGCTTTACCTATGATCTGACGCTGGCGGCGGAGCATCATGGCTATCATCTGATTACCTTTGCTCCCAGCGATACGGCAAAACCCCTTGATATTTACCGGCAGTTGATCCTTTCCAGCCGGATTGATGGATTCGTGATTTCCAATACCAATTGGCACGACAAACGCCTGAAATTCCTGATGGAAGCGGAATTCCCGTTTGTGTCATTCGGACGTTCTGACCTGGAACTGGAATTCCCGTTTGTTGATGTCGATGGCTATGAGGGTATTCGCCAGGTCATGGAACATCTTCTGGAACTGGGACATCAGAAAATCGCCTTCATTGGCTGGCCTGAAGGATCATACAGCGGTGATACGCGCTATAACGCCTACCGGCATTTCGTGCCCGAAGTGCCTCGTGTGCGGCGGGTTGAAAATGATATTGAACAGGGCTACCATGCTGCCAGATCACTCCTGGAAAATCCACCAACAGCAATTGTTTGTGTCAGCGATGTGCTGGCCATTGGTGCCATGCGCTACCTGACCGAAGCCCATTACCGGGTTGGCGTTGACATTGCCGTGACTGGATTCGATGATACCCCCCTCGCGCAGTACATCACCCCTCCTCTGACCAGTGTGCAGCAGCCGATCCAGCAGGTGGTACAGAATCTGATCACAATGCTGGTTTCCGTGATGGAAGACGCTCCTCCACCGATGGAACGTCACCTGCTGCTTAAACCGAATCTTGTCGTCCGACAAAGTACAGTACCTTAAAGTGACGGAGTTATGAGACCCGAAATTCGCACCTGGAAATTAACAGAAAAACCCTTTAACCCAACTCACCTGTTCCACAGCGAAACCATCTTTACTATCGGCAACGGTTATCTGGGCAGCCGCGCAACCTTTGAAGAAGGCTACCCGGATGAAATTGCCGCCACGCTGCTGCATGGGATTTTCAACCATCATGAACAGGATTTAGTGCCGGATTTAGCCAATGTTCCGGCCTGGTTTGCTGTGCAGATTACCGTCGATGGGGAACCCTTTCGCCTGAATGAAGGTCGCATCCTGGGTTACGTCCGTGAACTGGACATGAAAAACGGCATTCTCAGCCGCCAGGTGTTGTGGCAGTCCCCCGGTGGGAAAATCCTGCGTTTTACCTTCGAGCGCTTCGCCAGCATGGCTGACCAGCACATCCTCGCACAGCAAATTGAGATCACTGCATTAGACGAAGTCCAGGTGCTTGACTGCGTCCTGGATTTTAATACCGAAACGGCTCTCAATATCGCCTACACCGCAGAAGGGCCGGTGCTGGTTTCGCACTGGAAAAATGCCTCAATAACTTACCCTGCTCCGGATCAATCGGGCTGGCAGGGCGAGACCACCCAGAGCGGCTACCGGGTTGGGATATTGCAGCAGGTCAGCGGCGCCGATTTTCGAGCCACCGAAAGCAGCAACCGCCCCGGCAATCGCTTTCAGGTTTCCCTCAAACCAGAGCAGCGTGTCACTGTTACACGTCTCGTAGGTATCGCCACCAGCCGTGATACGAAAGCGCTGAGCCCATTTCTGGAGGAAAAGCTAGGTCAGGCAGTCGAAAAAGGCTATAACACACTGAAAACCGAACACTGCGCCGCCTGGGCAGCCATCTGGGAAGACATGGACATCCTGATTGAAGGTGACGAATATGTGCAAAAAGCCGCCCGGTTTGCCGCCTATCAATTGATCATCGCCGCACCGCAGAAAGATGAACGGGTCAGCATCGGGGCAAAGACCCTCAGCGGCCCCGGCTATAAGGGACACGTGTTCTGGGACACAGAATTGTTCATGCTGCCTCCCTTCACCCTGACACAACCCGGCATTGCTCGCAATTTGCTGATGTACCGCTACCACAATCTGCCGGGTGCACGAAAAAAAGCGAAAGACGAAGGATTCCTGGGCGCGATGTACCCCTGGGAAAGCACCGACACCGGAGAGGAAACTACCCCCAAATGGACGCTGCCCGACAAACACGGCAACCGCATCCGCATCTGGACTGGCGACCACGAGCAGCACATTTCATCGGACATAGCCTATGCGGTCTGGCAATACTGGAAATGGACAGGCGACAATGAGTTTTTCGTGAAACATGGCGCGGAAATGATTTTGGATACCGCCGTATTCTGGTACAGCCGTGTGGAATGGAATGCCAAAAAACAGCGCTATGAACTCTCAGAGCAGATTGGCCCGGACGAATACCACGAGAACATCAATAATCCGGTTTATACTAACCGGATGGTCGTCTGGCATTTGCAGCACGCCTTCAAAACGCTGAACTGGCTCAGAACCAACCTGCCGGAAAAAGCGCAGGCGCTTCAATCGACTCTCCATATTACCGATGAAGTGCAGGCAAAATGGCAGGATATTATTGCAAAAATGTACATCCCGCGCTACGAACCGTTGAACGTGTACGAGCAGTTTGATGGTTTTTTCGACAAGGACGAAGTTAATCTCGCCCTATATACCCCTCGTGTGACCGCAATGGATGTCATTCTGGGACACCAGCGCACGAATGCATCTCAGGTCATCAAGCAGGCTGATGTGGTCATGATGATCGCCCTGTTAGGCGATGAACTGGGAGATCACGAGGAACTGATGCGAAACTGGCGTGTCTATGTGCCCCGCACTGCACATGGGTCATCGCTTAGTCAGGCCATGCACGCCTGGGCTGCGGCACGGTTGGGATTGGTTGAAGAAGCTTATGAACACTGGGTAGATGCTGCTGGCATTGACCTGGAAGACACCAAAGGCAATGTCCGAGATGGAATTCACGGTGCAGCGAACGGCGGACTGTATCAGGCACTCATCTTCGGATTCGCGGGCTTGCAGTTGGATGAAAAAGGAGGCTGGAAAGTTGACCCGCGTCTGCCAGCCTGGTGGAAATCCATGACCTTTTCGTTTTATTATCGCGGGGAAAAACAGACGGTCACCCTGAAATCGTAACCCCCGCCCAGCGAAAGCAAGCCCTTCCTCATCCAAGAAGAAGGGCTTGGCACGAAATCAAAGGGCTAACACCTGCGCCACGGTCAACTCATGCAGGCCGTTACACACCAGATGCCCATGTCCAACGCGCTCTTTCGGGCCAATGCCGACACACTTCATCCCAGCTTTGAGGGCGGCATCAACACCCGCTTCGGCATCCTCAAACACCACACAGTCAGTGACAGGAAGTCCAAATCCACCCGCCACCCAGACAAACAGATCAACCGCGGGTTTGGTATTCATGACCGCATACCCATCACCAAGGACATCGAACAACTCCTCGACCTGTAAACCATCAAGCACCATACGGGCATTTTTACTCGCTGATCCCAGCCCCAGTTTGATGCCCTGATGGCGGGCGGATTCCAGAAACTCCCGCACCCCCGGCAGCAAATCATCGGGGGTGGTCGTTGCAATCAGGTCTTGGTAATAGCTGTTTTTCCGATCCATCCAGGCTTTTGCCGTTGAATCATCGAGTTGGCGCTGCCCCCGCAAAAAACGGCGAAAACTTTCCTCGCGGGAAACACCGCGCAGGGCTTCGTTGTCCTCACGGCTGAATTGAATCCCTTCTTCGTCAGCCAACCGCTTCCAGGCTCGAAAATGGTATTCTGCGGTATCCGTAATCACCCCGTCTAAGTCGAAGATAAATCCCTTAGCCATTGTATTTAATCGTTTAACCTTCAGATGAAACAAATTATAACGGATTCTATTAGACATTCAATTTCAATTCTTTGGCAAGGCGCATGGTGAGCTATATAATTGATCTCGCAGACAATTAATGAATTTTAGGAAAGGTTTATATGTTGAAGAAAGTATTTTTGCTCCTGGTGGTGCTTGCTGTTGTTGTCCCTACCGGATTTACCTATGGCAGCAAACAGCTTTTCCTGCAAGAGGGTGAAGGCGAAGTTTCGATTGTGGCCTGGCCTGGCTATATCGAGCGCGGTGAAACCGATCCCGCTTTCGACTGGGTCACGGATTTTGAGGAAGCGACGGGTTGCCAGGTCAACGTCAAAACTGCGGCAACTTCGGATGAAATGGTCGCGCTGATGAACGAAGGCACATTTGACCTCGTGACCGCTTCCGGCGATGCCAGTTTGCGCCTGGTGGCGGGTGGGCGTGTTCAGGAAGTGGACATCACCAGAATCCCAAGTTGGGACACAGTTGATGACCGCCTGAAGGAGGCCCCCTGGCATTTTGTGGACGGCAAACACTACGGCGTGCCGTACCAATGGGGTGCCAATGTGTTGATGTACAACACGGAAGTCTTCCCCACCGCGCCCGAAAGCTGGAGCGTGGTCTTTGAAGAACAAGAACTCCCCGACGGTGAGTCAAACGCCGGGCGCGTGCAGGCCTACGATGGCCCGATTTACATTGCTGACGCCGCGCTGTATTTGAAGTATCATAACCCCGATCTTGGCATTAACGACCCTTACGCGCTTGACCGAGACCAGTTCAACGCCGCCCTTGATCTGCTGCGCCAACAACGCGAAATCGTGCCCCGCTACTGGCATGACGCCTTCATCCAGATGGATGACTTCGTGAACGAAGGATTTGTCGCATCCAGTTCGTGGCCTTTCCAGGTTAATATCCTGAAAGCACAGGGGACACCCATTGACAGTGTAATTCCGGTGGAAGGCGCAACAGGTTGGGCGGACACCACCATGATGCATGTCAATGCCCCGCACCCGAACTGTGCCTATCTGTGGCTGGAACACTCCCTGAATCCCAAGTTGCAGGGCGATCTTGCCGCGTGGTTCGGTTCAGTTCCGGCTGTTCCCTCGGCTTGCGAAGGCAATGAGCTGCTGGGGCCAGAAGGCTGTGTCACCAACGGTATTGAAAACTTCGACAAAATCTTCTTCTGGAAGACCCCCACGACCGACTGCGGTGATGATCGCGGTGATGTGTGCGTCCCCTATTATGAATGGGTAACCAACTATATCGCCATCATTGGTGGACGTTAATTTCCCTCAAGAACAGTCCCTCTCCCCATCAGGGAGAGGGACTTAGGGGCATCTCCCTTAATCAAATATTCATAGGAAGTGAACATGATGGAATACAAGCTGTGGATTAATGGTCGCTGGGCAGATAGCAAAAATGGCCGCCGGATGGCGATTGAAAATCCAGCAACAGGCGAAAAAATCGCGGAAGTAGTGGACGCCAGCCGTGAGGATGTAGACGCGGCCGTCAAAGCCGCTCATCAAGCCTTTTATGATGGGCGCTGGTCAAAATTAACGCCAGGCGAACGGTCAACCGCCCTCTGGAAACTGGCGGACCTGCTGGCCGCTAAGGCGGAAGACTTTGCCCGTGTGGAATCGGAAAATACAGGCAAACCCTATAGCATGGTCAGTCTCGGTGCAGATTTGCCTTTCAGTGTGGATAATTTGCGTTTTTTCGCGGCGGCAGCACGGGATACACACGGCTACTCTTCAGGCGAGTACATGAAAGGGTATTCCTCGATTTACCGCCGTGAGCCTGTAGGTGTAGTCGGGCAGATTGCCCCCTGGAATTACCCCTTGATGATGGCGATCTGGAAAATCGGCCCTGCGCTGGCGGCAGGCTGCACGGTCATCCTTAAACCCGCCCCCGCAACTCCACTTACTACCCTCATGCTGGCCGAATTAATTCAAGAAGCGGGTATTCCTGACGGTGCGGTCAACATTATTTCAGGCGGGAATGATACCGGACAGGCGCTGGTCGAACACCCTGATGTGCGTATGGTCAGTTTGACGGGTTCGACCAGCACCGGCAAGAAAATTATGAAAACCGCCGCCGATACCCTCAAGCGTGTCCATCTGGAACTGGGCGGGAAGGCGCCGTTTATTGTATTCGATGACGTAGATGTCGAAAACGTGGCGGCGGTAGCAGCCCTCACCTCAACGTTTAACACTGGCCAGGACTGCACCGCCGCCACTCGTGTCTATGTGGAAGCCAGCCGCCGTAAACAGGTTGAAGAGGCGGTTGTGGAGGCCATGCGAAATGTCAAAATCGGCCAGCCTTTTGAGGAAGGCACGGCGATGGGGCCACTGATTTCCAGTGTGCAGCGCGAACGTGTCCAGGGCTTTGTCGAACGAGCCAAGGCATCCGGCGCGAAAATTGTCACAGGAGGCAGTGTGCCAAAGGGCTACGCCAAAGGCTACTACTTCGAGCCCACTGTCATTATAGAGGCTGACCAGAAATCCGAAATTATCCAGCAGGAAGTATTTGGCCCGGTGCTCACGATTAACTCCTTTAAAGATGAAGCCGAGGCCGTTCGATTGGGAAATGATGTGCTGTACGGGCTGGCGGCCTCACTGTGGACAAAAGACATCGGGCGAGCGATGCGGATTGCTGGTGAACTGGAATTCGGCACGGTCTGGATTAACGACCATATTCCGCTTACTTCGGAGACCCCGCACGGCGGCTTCAAGCAGTCCGGGTTTGGCAAAGACCTTTCCGCCGAAGCAGTCAATGATTATCGTATCACTAAACATGTGATGATTAAGAACACATAAGGTATTTATGAACGACCAGCCTGCGGTGGCCGTCCGTTTTCGGGACGTATCCCGGCATTTTGGGGATGTCAAAGCGGTAGACCATCTGAATCTCGATATTTACGACAAAGAATTTTTTTCCCTGCTGGGCCCTTCGGGGTCTGGCAAAACCACCAGCCTGCGCCTGATTGCCGGATTCGAACATCCTTCAGAGGGGGTCATCGAGCTTTACGGGCAAAATGTAACCCGGCTGCCACCTTATGAGCGCGATGTCAACACGGTTTTTCAGGATTACGCGCTTTTCCCTCACATGAACATCTGGCAGAACATTGCCTATGGCTTGATGGTGAAAAAAGTCCCCAAAAAAGAGCGGGAAATTCGCGTTGCAGATGTGCTTGAAATGGTGCGTCTGAAAGGCCTGGAAAAACGCAAACCTTCCCAGCTTTCAGGCGGGCAGCGTCAGCGTGTAGCCCTGGCGCGGGCGCTTGTCAATCATCCCCATGTACTGCTGCTTGATGAGCCGTTAGGAGCGCTCGACCTCAAACTGCGCCAGCAAATGCAGATCGAACTGAAAGCGATCCAGCAGCGCGTCGGGATTACCTTTATCTACGTTACCCATGACCAGGAAGAAGCCCTGACCATGAGTGACCGGCTGGCGGTGTTTAATCATGGCAAAATCGAACAGGTGGGCACGCCTTCTGAAGTCTACGAAAATCCGGCGACCAGTTTTGTCGCCAGTTTTGTCGGCATTTCCAATATCCTCAGCGGCGCAGCAGCGGAAAAAATCACCGGGTCAGCACAGCCGTTTTCGATCCGGCCCGAAAAAATCCGCATCTGCCCGCCTGATTCAACAGTGTCCGATGATTCCTGTGGTATCAATGGCACCGTGCGCGATGTTATCTACCTTGGTGTCAATACCCGTTACCTGATTGAGATTGGCGATGGGATAGACATCAACGTGGTGCAGCAGAATCTTGAAGCGACCTCAATGGACGTGCTGGCGGCGCGAGGTCGTCCGGTCAAGCTCATCTGGCAGAAGACGCATAATCGTCATGTGATTAACGAGGGGTAAATGATGGCAACCATAACACGTAGACCCTCTATAACCCGGCGTATCTCAACGTTTTTCTACCATTATCCGGGTCTGAGTCTGTTCTTACTGCTGCTGCCTCCCCTTGCGTGGCTGCTGATTGTGTATATTGGGTCGCTGGCGGCGCTGCTGGTGCAGAGTTTTTATACAATTGACCCGATGTCAATGCTGGTCAAAGAAGAATTTACCCTCTCCACCTATGAGGAATTGTTTACCGCCGCCAACATCGATGTGATTAAACGTACCGTTTACCTGGCAGCGGCAGTGACCGTTGGCTGCGCGGTGCTGGCTTTTCCCCTGGCCTATTACATGGCACGCTACGCCAACCGTCGCATCAAAGGACTTCTTTATCTCGCGGTGATGCTGCCGCTCTGGTCAAGCTACCTTGTGCGTGTCTATGCGTGGCGCTTGATTCTGGTCAAAGAAGGTGTCATCAACAGCGTTTTTGAGCAGTTGGGGCTGGGGTCAGTGGTCGAGTGGGTCATTGACCGCCCGTACATCGGCGGCACGGGCACATCTCTGGCATCAACCTACCTCGGTATGTTTCTGGTCTTTGTCTATATCTGGCTGCCCTATATGATCCTACCCATTCATGCTGCGCTGGAACGGGTGCCCAAGTCCCTGATTGACGCTTCCAGCGATTTAGGGGCGCGGCCGGGATACACCTTCCGCCGGGTGATTTTTCCCCTGGCTTTTCCAGGGGTGGTGGCAGGGTCCATTTTTACATTTTCGCTCACGCTGGGGGATTACATTGTCGCAAGAGTCATCGGCAACTCTGTTTTCTATATCGGGCCAGCGGTATCCTCAAACCTGAGTTTTAATATCCCGCTCTCGGCGGCCTTTACGGTGGTTTCAGTGGTGATCATGGTCATTTATCTGCTGATCGCCAGAAGATTAGGAGCGTTTGATGCCCTCTAAAGCTTCCTGGGGTTTAAAGCTGGCAACGGCTGCCGTGATTTTATTTCTGCATTTTCCCGTCGCGTTGATTATCCTTTATTCGATGTCCGAAGAAACCGGTACATTCGAGTTCCCTCCCAGGAGTTTCACGCTCCGATGGTTTGAGGTCACCTGGGAGAATGAAAGCTTCCGCAATGCTCTCCTTCTATCCCTGCGAGTGGCGGGCATTGCAACGGTCATGGCAATTGTCCTGGGAACCCTGGCAGCGGCGGCGCTGTATCGCAGCAGTTTTTTTGGCAAAGATGCCGTTTCCCTGCTGATCATCCTGCCCATTGCCCTGCCAGGCATTGTGACGGGTATTGCACTGCGTTCAGCAATGAGTCTTACAGAGATTGATTTCAGTTTGTGGACGATTGTGGTCGGTCATGCCACCTTTTGTATTGTGACCGTGTATAACAACGTCATAGCCCGCTTCCGGCGCACTTCCTATTCACAAATCGAAGCCTCAATGGATCTGGGGGCGTCGTCGTTTCAGACCTTTTTGTACGTCGTACTGCCCAATATAGCGACTGCTCTGCTGGCGGGTGCAATGCTGGCCTTCGCGCTGTCCTTTGATGAAATCGTGGTGACAACTTTCACGTCCGCCTCTGGGGATGAAACGCTGCCCATCTGGATATTGAACAAGCTTACTCGTCCACGCGACCGCCCCGTTACCAATGTGGCGGCAGTGTTTGTGATCGCCACGACAACCATTCCTATTTTACTGGCCTATCGGTTTACAGCAGGAACAAGCGAGGAGTAGAGGAAACAACGTCGGGATGAAAGCCGTCCCGATGTTCATTTATATGGGGGGTAAACCATTTGTCGTCCCCATACGTTCGAGGATACGCGCTGCGATGATTTGTACAGTTTCATCCTCATGAAGCAGGGCCATAAGCAGTTCGGCTTCAAAAAACTGTCGGTTAACGCTCGAAAAAGCTTTCAGTATAGTTTCCCGCAGTTTCATATTCTGGATGGTTAAGCCTGTAATTAACCCGCGAATTGCGTCCCGACTGCCAATCGCTGCCAGCACACGCACAGCGGATTCTTTGGCATGACAGTTGGCATTATTCAGGGCAGTCACCAAACCCTGCACCGCCTCCCGACTGCCAATGACCCCCAGCGCGTAGGCGGCAGCCTGCTGAGATTCTTCATCAACCTGATCATCTTGAAGGACTGCCGTCAATCCTTGCACGGCGGCTTTACTTTGCTGACTGATACGTCTGAGGGTAGAGACAATCCGGCGGCGCAGTTCTTTGTCTTCATATTGATGAAGGGCTTCCAACAACCCCGAAACCGCCGACTCATACTCTAAATCTATCGGATTCTCAACTGCCATGTAATTTTCCGTCAATCACAATTTTCACAATTATATACAATTTTCACATCTAAATTCAACTACTAAGAAAAATCTTAACGCAGTCTACATTTAGCATCTTGATTCTATCAATGGTATAGTCTGGCCGTTAGCCAAGGAGCAAGAATCATGTGGAGAATCTGGATCATTGGACTGCTGATTCTCACGTTTTTTTCCTTTCCAGCAGCCGCCCAGTCAACAGTGACGATTCATATTATGGTAGGGCTGGGGCGACAGGTTGATGGCGACCAGGCTGACCGGCTGGCAGTGCTGGCTGAATCGTTCAATGCCCAACACAACGACCTGAAAATTGAGTTTGACATCGTCGAACAGGACACTACCCTTGAAACCCTGCTGGCATCTATCGAATCGGGCAGCACGCCAGATATTGCTGGCCCGATCAACATTCGAATTCTGCAAGACCTGCATGAATTTTGGGCGGATATGACCCCCTATATTGAGGAAAGCGGGTATTCTTTGGAACAATTTTATCCCTCCAGTTTGGCGCCACTTCAGTTCGAGAATCGGCAAATCGGGCTCCCCCTGGGGGTATACCCTTCGATGCTGTTTTACAACGCCGAGCTTTTTGATGAGGCTAATCTGGACTACCCACCCCACGAATTCGGCACACCGGAATGGACATTTGATACGCTGCGCGAGATTTCGCTGGAACTAACGGTGGATGACTACGGATTTGTTGCGTCTGAACCGGAATTCGATCCGGCTCAGACAATCCAATGGGGCTTTGACGATTCGTGGGC
The DNA here is from genome assembly GCA_008933735.1 of Anaerolineae bacterium. Taxonomy (GTDB): domain Bacteria; phylum Chloroflexota; class Anaerolineae; order Aggregatilineales; family J027; genus SB15. Next base: position 136,517 of record WBUL01000002.1, read on the forward strand.
ATCCATGCGGGAATATCTGTCGCTGTGGGGGCTTAAACACGCAGGCGTCTCGGACGACCGACACACCATGCAGTTAGATGACCCTATCATCATCGAGGCCCTCACATGGTATCAAAATGGTCTTTATAACGAGCATTTTATTCCGAGCATGGAAGAAAGTAATACGCTTTACGATACCGGAATCGCTAGCCCGTTTGAGACTGGACAAATTGCTATGTTTTATTCGCATACCTGGTTTTTGTTCGATGAGGCTGAAAATTTTGACTTTGACTGGAATGTGGCCGCCGTGCCCACCGCCCCTGACGGCACAGCCAATCCGCGCATCCATATTGATGCATTCAGCATTCTTAAAGCCTCGATGTATCAAGAGGAAGCGTGGCAGGTCATTACCTGGCTGCTCGAACCGGAGCAGCAGACACAGTTATGCGTCATGGGAAACCTCTTTGACTGCCTTCCGGCAAACCTCTCGTTACGCGAAGCCACGACCACATATATCAAGGAACGCTTCCCACAGGTAGACACTGAGGTGATTTTTGCCTCGATTGAAAATGCCCTCATGCCGAACCCCGAAAGCTGGCTGCCAAACGAGGAAATCGACATATTGTTAGATGGAGTGTTTTATAAACTTCAGAATAACGAACTGGCCGACACGAATATAGCAGCTTACATGGCACAAGTGCAGGCTGAGGCACAATCCCTCGCTGATGAATACTGGAAGTAAAAGGACTAAGAACAGGTGGCGTTCCTTTTCTGAATTTTTCACGAATTTTTACAATTTCCCAACTATTTTCACAGCTTTGTAAGTACCCAAAACACTCAAAGTGAGCTAAGATAACTTTATTATTCTCATAATAGAGTATCATAAACGACGCAAATTACTTGTTTTTGCTAATACGGTTTCAAAAGTATTTCCTTTTTCACACGGATATACATTAGAATAGTAACGGTCTCGTTGAAGAAATTGAGGAGTTTCATGGAACTCAGGACATATCTCAACATATTTATACGACGGTGGTGGATTATTGTGCCCCTGATATTCATTTCGCTCACGGGGGCATTTCTCTTCGCGTATTCGCAAACGCCGATTTATGAATCCACTTCCAAGTACGTGGCCACGCTGAGTCAGAATTTCTCAGGAGACAGCGACGCGACCATTTATGCCCTGGATACACTTGCAGGACGCCAGCGCATTTTTGTGACGTACTGCGAGGTCATAGTCAGCGATAGTGTGCGGCAGGAAGTGTATAGTCTACTCAATTTAAACCCGAATGATCCGGCAACAGCGAAAATACTCAAAGATTATAAGGTGGTCTGCACCAACCTGCCGGAAACGAACATCCTGCTGCTGACTGTGCAAGGGCCTTCCCCTCAACTTGTCACTAATATGAATGACGCGATTGGCCTGGTAGGGATGGCACATGCCAATCGACTCTACACTTACTTTCCTGTCCAGCGCCTTGATCCGGTCTATCTGGAAGAAGACCCTGTTTCCCCTAAATACATGCAAACGGGGGCACTCGGCGGCGCCTTTGGACTGATTCTGGGCATAACGGCAGCCTTGATGATCGAGTATCTGCGGCGGCCTGGTGATGCTATTCATGATCTGTCGATTCGCAACCGGGAAATCGGAATTTACAATGAACGATACTTCCGCCAGCGCTTTGCAGAAGAACTGGAACGCGCCAGTGTCCGGATGCGTCCCATCAGTATGGCTGTTTTGAAACTTCATCCGGATGAAGACTTCGCACTCTTCCCTGAAGCAGCTCAACGGGTAGTGATTCGTGGTGCAGCCTTAAAACTAGAAGATAGTGTCGGGCAGGGCAACATGGTCGCCTATTTGCGCGGTCAAACGTTTGGCATTCTCCTGACAGAAACGCCGGGTGAAGAAGCGGTCAACGTCATCAATCGTCTGCATGTGGCTATTCGTTCGCAGCCGTTCGAGGCAGAGGGCGGCTTCGTGACCAACTTCAGCGCCAACAGCGGTCTGGTCTCAAGCAGTGGCAGTCTGCTGGGCTTTAACGATATGTACGATAAGGCAATGGAAGCCCTGCGTGTTGCCGAACAAAACGGCGAGAACACCGTCCACCTTATCAACGCCACACCGCCGCCCTTCCTTTCTACTCAGGAAACCCAGCAGATCGACCTGAAGCCGCGCGGCAAAGGAGCTGCATCCAGCCCCTTTACGGCTGAGGCGGATGATTATGGTGTTGGGTCGGGTTGGGATTTAGACGAAGACACACCAACACAGAACCCAACCTCACGAATTCCGCTGAACGAAAATACGCCGACAGTTACCCTGGAGCCCAGCGCCAACATCGAGTCGCTGCTTGAACTTGCGGATGAAATTGCCCGTCCAGAAATTCATCAGGCTGATGAAGAGGAAAAAAAACGCGAAGAACTTCGCGCCATGAAGCGGAACGTGAGCAGCAGCCTGCTGCGCCGTTTGACTGATAAAGACAACCCTAAAAATAACGAATAGGGGAGAGCTCTATGCAGTACGCCCAACGAACCCGCCTGTCCCGATTTCAACGTCTTCGGAACTGGCTTAATAACGACGGCTTACGCGAGCGCCTCTATCCATTTGTCATCATTGCAGGTGCCTATCTGCTGGCAATGATGGGCGGATATGCGATTGGCGCAACGAAATTTGGCATCTTCGTTGTTGGTGGTATGGTCGCCGGAATCGCGGGCATTGTCATTGGGTTGCGCCCACAGTTTGGCCTGTACATTCTCATTTTCTTCGTCTTCACGAATATGTCCGATGTATTGGAAGTCGCGTTTGACATCCCTGACAGCAACAAGGCCCTTGTTGCTTTGATTTTCGTAGGGACAATTGCCAGCGTTGTGCTTTATAACAAACCCCTCATTTTCCGCGGGCCGGAAATTGCAGTGTTGGCGTTTGGTATGGCTATTCTCCTGTCCCTCTTTGCAGCCGAACGCGACACAAACGTGGTTCCGCCGCCGCCGCCCTCGGTTGATGCGGAGACCGGCGAAGCTATTTTTACTAAAACGCCCGACATGGCCGACATCATGATTGACTGGTTCAAAGACTTCGCCATCCTTTTCGTAATTGTTCAGTTGAGCACGACAGAAAGAGTCTGGAAGAATACCCACTGGATACTGATTTGTGCGGCAGGTTTTCTGGCAGCACTCAGTGTATACCAGACCGTCAGTAAAGACTACAAAAACGACTTTTATGGGCTGGCAAAAGCACCGGTTCATGAAATCACGGCGGGGAATGACAGCGTTCGCCTCACCGGGCCACTTGACGATCCTAATTACTACGCCATGATTCATGTCATGGCCCTCCCAACCGCTGTATACCTTTTCGTGAGCACAAAAAGTTATATAGGCAAGGCCATTGCCGCCGTTCTGGGGATGCTGATTCTCGGAACCATCTTGTTCACCTTCTCTCGCGGGGCCTTTTTAGGGCTGGTGGTTATCGGGATACTCACTATTAGAGATTTAAAGTTAAATCCTTACAAAATAGCTCTCATGGGTGCACTGTTGATTGCCATCCTGTCCCCGGTCATGCCCAAAGGATTCACGGATCGCATGGCGACCCTTGGCGGGATCCTCCCTCAGGGCGACGCTAAAATGCAGACCGAGTCTTCCTTTCGGGGGCGTACCAGTGAGGCGCTGGTCGCCGTCCAGATGTACGCTGACAATCCGATTTTGGGCGTAGGCAAAAGAAATTATGCCAAAAATTATCTCCAATATTCATCCAGACTGGGACTCGATGACCGGCTGGAAGACCGCCAGGCACACAGTTTGTATCTGGAAACTGCGGCAGAAGGCGGCACTGTGGGGTTGATGGTTTTTGGAATCATGATGTTCGTTGTTTTTCGAGAAACCTTCACTGCCAAGAAGCTGCTCCGTATTACGGGACGGCATGACCTTGTGCATCGTGTTACAGGGATTCAGCTTGGGCTGGTCGGGTATCTTATGTGCAGTATTTTCTTGCATTCTGACTACGAGCGTTACTTCTGGCTGGTGGTGGCGATGGCCCTGGGATGCAGTGTGCTCGCTGCCGAAAAATACCGCCAGTACGAAGCGCAAAGACAAAATGCAGTCATTGATCTCCAACAAGAAACTTACGTAGTAGGCTAGGAAAAAGCTTGTGAGTGTGAGAACTCTTCGTTACATAGTGCTGCCACTTGGCAGTTTAATGCTGCTGCTGACTTTATTTACTGTAGCACTGACCACTTTCGCTCAGGAGGGGGTACAGCCAACAGCAACATCGGGGCCTGAACTTCGCACGGCTGAACCGGCCTGCCAGATCTATCATGTCACCGTCCCCACAGCAAACGTGTACTCTTGCGCGGGGGCAAGTTGTGGGGTCATTACCCCGCTTATTCTAAATACCGAGGTGTGCGTGCGTGGGTCAGCAGATAACAGCGCCTACCTGAGCGTCGATATCAACACCTCAGACCCGAACTCGCCCCTGTATTACATGAGCCGTTCTGAAATTGCGCCCGGACGTGCCGGACAAACCAATGCACCGACTGGTTGTTTTTCCTATCTCGTCAATGTTGGCGAAGCGGTTGTCTATCAGTGTGCGGGATTTGACTGCCCGGTGCTCGGTTCGATGCCATTTGAAGACTGGGTCTGTGGTCGCAATTACGGCGGGCAGTATGCAGGCTGGATTTACGCTGATGACTCAGACAGCGGATTAGTGGGCTGGATACAGGTCAGCAACCTGAGACCCGGCAGAAGCAATCCCAATCAGCCGCCGGATGGAAGTATTGGCCCCACACCGGGTTTTGCCCAGGCGACCGGAGGTGCCGTTTTTGTTCCGGTGAATCCTACAATTACTCCTGCGCCCGGCACGCTGACTCTCAGCCCAATGCCATTGTGCCAGCAGTACTTTGTGACTGCGGTCAGAGCCAATATCCGTTCCTGCGCGGGTGAAGACTGCCCGGTTGTAGAACGGATTGAGCAGAATGAAACCGTCTGTATTCGGGGTGTGATGGAAAATCCTGACTGGTTATATATTGACCTGTCGCCGGAAGAAACCTCTTCTGAACTCTATGCAGTGAACAAATCCGTTGTCGAACCCGGCGCTGCACCCCGTGCAGCCAACCGAAGCTATTGCGAAATTTATGAGGTCGCTTCGTCAGTTCGTGCATTGGCGCGGCAGTGCCCCAGTGTCACCTGCCCCGCATTGGATGCCCTTGAACCAGGAACATGGATTTGTGTTTTCGGTTATGGCGGTGAATATCAGGAATGGCTGCAAGCTGATGTTCCTGATGGGGCAAGAAATGTCTGGGTGCACGGTGCCGCGCTGCGCTACCGCGCTGATCTGGAAGGAACCACGCCTACCCCATTCGGCACCGAAGTTTCCTACTCCCTATCTCAAACACCGGTCTTCTTCCCCAGCCCCGCTGCCTCAACACCAACGGCGACCGCCGCCCTACTCAACGAGACACCGGTTACTGAGGTGGCTGTGTCCAGTGTATCGGCCTGCGTTCCTTTCAGGGTAAACGTATCGTCGGCAGCAGTTCGAGAATGTGCTTCCACAGGTTGTGCGAATATGGGGGTTCTGACACGCGGCACAGAAATCTGTGTTCTAGGGGTCAATCCTGAGAGCAGTGATTGGTTTATCGTTGACCTGACACCGGGTGACCCGACTGACCAGGTCGCGTATATTGGGCAGAAAGTGGTTGAACCCGTCAGCGGCGAGACCATCCTGGTCGCCCAAGAAGCCTCGCTGACCCCCAGCCCGACAGTCCCAACAACCACTCCAACGAACACCGTTGACCCGAATCTCAGTCCGACGCCGATCTTCACGGAAACCCCAACCGTAACGCTGCCACCTGTTTTCACACTGACTCCGGGAGCAGACACAGGTACGCCAACCCCCACAGAGGCCCCGATAGCGGTGGGTGTCCCCGTTGGCCCACTGACGGCACACGAGATTCCGCTGGCGGCACTGCGCGTCCGCAATATCGAATTGTTTTCGCCGTTGGGCAGCACCCAGTTCCGCTTCCGTATCCCTGATAACTGGACACCGGAAGGCAGCAACGTCCTGTATCTGAATTTTGAGTACTTTGAGCAAATCGCTACTAACGCCGAGCAGCTAGGGGTAGAAAGTGCGCTTGTCAGCACTTTTGAAGTGCTGATGGACGGGGATTTGATTTCGACAGTCACGCTGGACAAAAATGTGGTAGGCCCGCAGATACTGGCTATTCCCCTTCCCCTGGATAAATTGCAAAATCTCAGACTCCGCAGCCACACGATCCAGCTTCGTTTGGTCGGTGATGATTACTGTGAACTCAACTCGCTGGCGCGGGTTTTTATCCGCAGCGACCAGTCCTATTTTCATTTTGAATATCGGGAAAACAGCCCTGTGTTGAATCTGGCCGTTTATCCTCGACCATTATCCAACGCCCTGCTGCCCAATCAGACTGAAACGGTGGTTATCGTGCTGCCTTCAGAGATGACACAGCACAACCTGGATGCTGCTGCGCGTGTGGCAAGTGGGCTTGGTCTTCTGACCGGAAACGGCGTTCAACTGCAAATCACAACCGATGACGCCATCACGCCCGAACAGCGTCAGAACTACAATTTGCTGCTGATTGGCCTGCCAGAAGAAAACAGCCTCATCCAGGAATACTACGAACGAGGGCTGTATCCCACCCAACGGGACGAAGACGGCAGATTGACCATTGAAGGCGTACCCGTTGCTAAAGGCGACGGCGTCGTACAGATTATTACCAATCCCCAGAATCCGCTGCGGGGTATCATAACCGCAACCGGGCAAACGCCAGAAGCCCTGCTCCGGGCAGCGCAGTCATTGGGCGGCCCACCTTCGATTATGGGTATTGGCGGCCCCGTGACTCTTATTTCCGATGCTCGCGCCGCAACCGGAGTCACCGCAACCGTCTTCAAAAATGACCTGACACTGGCGGATCTAGGCATTGATAACATTGTGCTGAATGGCATTGGCACTCAGGTGGCGGAAATCGAGTTTTCGATCCCCTCTGGTCAACGACTTGCCGATGATGCCTACATTGAAATTTACTACAATTACTCCGAGGTTCTGGCAACGGGCGGCTCGACCCTGACGCTGCTGCTTAACGATGAGATTCCAATTGCCAGCCGCCAACTGCTTCCGGATGCGGGAACAGGCCCCTTTACGCTGCGCGGGCTCATCCCGCCAAGTGGTATTGTTCCGGGCACCATCAACACCATAAATATTGTCCTGAATGCCTCTGGAAATTGGCAGTGTGACCCACCGGATGATTCCATTACATGGTTTACTATCAGTCGGGACAGCGTACTGCATTTGCCCACCCAGCCCCTTGATGTGTCCACCCAGCCAACGCTGGTGGGTCAATTCCCCTTCCCATTCAATGACCAGCGTGATCTGCGTGATGTTTTTGTTTCGCTGCCTGAAGAACCCACTCTGCAAGATATTGAACAAACCCTGAAAATTCTGGCTGCGCTGGGTTCGGCGACCATCGGCGGTGAAGGATTTGCCCCGACCGTCAATCTGGGTGAGCTTCCTCCTGGCATTGATCTGAGTGCATATCACTTCATTGTTGTTGGGAGAAACACCACCAATCCATTCCTTTCCAGCATCAATAAGAATCTGCCACAGCCTTTTGCTGACGGCACAGATCAGCTCGAACAGGTACTGGATGATGTGACATTCCGTTTACCTCCCGGCTATGAGGTCGGTGTTATAGAAACGCTTCCATCTCCCTGGCAGCCAGGGCGCGTGATTCTGGTGGTTACAGGAACAGGGCCACAGGGTCAGGCGGTAGCAGCAACTGCTATGACCGGGGCACAGTACGGTGGTGATGATTTTGCAGGGGATGTGGTTTTTGTCAGTGCAACGGCCATCTATCCGATTAATACGGCTGCCCTTGAACGCAGGACAGAAGTTCTGGAAGAGGGCATTCCTCAACTGGAAACTGCCTCGGCGCAGCAGGCTTCAGCATCACCATTACCGGATTTGAACTTCACCGCGACTCCCGGACCAACGCTGACACCGACATTGACGCGGACTCCTTCGATGACATATACACCAACCTCGATTTTCACCACAACGCCGACGGTAGCTTCGCCAACACCCATCCCAACCTATGCCCCAGTGGCTTCTGATCAGATCAGCGGTGTTGACGTAACAACACCGGAATGGGTCAACTTCCTCGGCATTGCAACGGTCGTGGTGCTTGGGGTAGCCTTACTCTATGCGTTGTTCACCTTTGCCCGCAGACGTAGAGCATAAAGCGTTATGATTCGCAGATTTCTTCTTGTCTTGGTCTTACTGATTACGGGCGGTGCAAACACCGCCCTTTCTCAGCATGATGCCGTGGAGTGGTGGCTCACTGGGCCAACCATTAAAATCACGCCGGATGCTGCCGCCGCCTCGAATTCCCCACTGGAAATCCATGCTGCCCGTCAGGAATATGCCCCTTTTCAGGTCGTTTTCCGCAGCCGCACCGCACACTCGGTCAACCTGGCGCTGGATTATCCATCAGAATATTTCGAGGTCACCCTGTACGAGGAAACCTATCTTCCAACTCTGATGAGGTCTGAGGACGAGTTTTTCGCTCAGAATCTCATCCAGGCCCCTGCCTTACCCGATGGACTGAGTCCGTTAGACGGCAATCTGGAAATTAATCCGGAACTGCCAGGTGTCGTCTGGGTGGATGTCTTTGTGAAAAAAGACACCCCGGCAGGTGACTATGAGCTTACCATCAACACGGATACCGCTGGGTCTCGCCAGGTATTCATCAGGGTTTACCCGGTGGATATGCCTCTCAAGGCGGCAGTAGATGTGATTATCCCCGTCGGGGAAGAATGGTCAGTTCCTTTTTTTGCCCCTGAAAGTCCCCAGGCCTTTCACCGCGCCATCAACAAACTGCTTCTAGACCATTACATCATTCCGGGAGACTGGGTCAGCCAACCGCGTTATACCCCGACGGGATGGGACTTTTCCGGATTTATCCAGGAAATTCAGAACCTGCCTGTCGGCACAAAATTCCTGACGCCCATCCCATATGTTGGCGAACAGTATCTCTTTGAAGATCCGATGGGTGTTCCCTACACCTATACCGATTTCAACAACTCAAGTTTTGTGCTGCAACTGAAAGACTATTTTGTGGATTTGGCCTCTGCCCTACGAGCAGCAGGACGGTTAGAAGACGCGCTCGTATATCCTACCGACGAAACCCGCTGGCTCGCAGACGAACCTATCCATAACGGGCCACAGGGCTTCCAGCATCTCGCACAGTGGACCCAAATCATCCGGGAAGCTGGCTTGAAAGTGATTGCGTCCTGGGTATATCCCGCCCCAATTGGCGATCCTGCCTACGGTTGGCTGCCTGGAACCGCAGTCGCTGACAACTTCCATGTCCACCAGGACTACTTTGACGCCGCACCGGAACACTATCAGGAATATATAGATCAGGGTTATGACGCCAGTGTTTATCTGAATGAATATGGCGATATGATTGATATGCCTGCCGCGATCCAGCGGGGGCTGCTCTGGCACGCCTATGGGAACAATATTCATCTGATCATGGGTTATGCAGATATGGAATGGGTCAACGCAACCTATGACCTGGTTGATCCCTGGAAAAACCCCGAACTGGTCGTGCCCAAATCTGGCTATGGTGGTGGGGCGCTCATCTGGCCCGGACCATTTCCATCGCTGCGGATAAAGACCCTGCGGGAAGGTATTGAAGATACACGGCTGCTCGACCTGTACGCGGAAGCGTTCGGCTTAGAAGCGGCGCAGGGATTTGCTGCCTGTCTGACGCCTGGTTTACTAGCAGATCAGAATCCCCCCGCTAACCTCTTTGACGATGCTCACACTGCCTTGCTCACAGCACTGGCAAACAACCAGGCCATCCCTGAAGGAACACTGTGCCTTCCTGCACCCGCTTATGAGGATCAGCAAGTGGTGTTAGATATGGACTCCAGTGGGGATTCGCTTCGTGAATGGGAATTTGATGGAGCGGAGGGCCAGTTCATACCCTCAGACGATGGTTCTGCGCTTCAGGTCACTTTTAATGGCGAATCGGGCGGTTTTGCAGGTTTCTATTTCGGTGAACAGGATTGGAGTAACTGGACAGCCCTTCAGGTCACGGTTACCAGTGACAGCCCTTATTTTACGCTCCTCGACATCGGCCTTTCCGACGATGCGGGCAGCTACAATTTGCTTCGCGGCGGGGCGATCCTCATTGGGCCGTATACCAGCCGAACGATTACCATGCCTCTCGTGCAGCCTTTGGACGAAGAAAAATTATTCGACTGGACGACCGTTGAATATATGAGCATTGAGGTCGCACTTACAACGACCTGGACCAATGGCTTCGGAGAAATTAATACTTATCCGCTTGGCACACGGACTCTGATCTTTGACAATTTTGTGCTGGTGCGATGAAACGAGACTACCGCGTTTTACTGGTAGACCTGGCACAAAGTTACGGGGGAGCAGAAGTCAGGGTGATAACTCAGGCAAAATACCTGCAAGACCGTGTCGCCCACTGCGCGGTAGCGGTCTTGCAGAACAGCCCGCTTCATCAGCGACTCCAAGAAATGAATCTACCCTGTGAACCTCTGTCGATTGGACGCGGCAGCCCACGCATGGGGTTAGCCCTACGCCACATCGCTCAACACGGCAAATATCAGTTGATCGATGCCCATAATGTCCATTCGATTTTGTGGGGACATCTGGGTGGCTACCTGGGAGGCACAAGGGGTCTGGTCTCGACAATGCACAGCGACTACGGCAAAGAGTATCCGGGACTGAAAGGCATTTTTTACGAAAGCACCCTCTGGTTGAATCGTCGTATCGCGCGGGAATACATTACGGTCACAGAAGTGCTGCAAGAAAAATATGCCGCTCTGATTTCCAGCACCCTGATTCATAATGCCGTGCCCATTCCTGAACTTCCCTTACCTCCTAAAAATCCTGACCTGATCCGCTCATGGGGGTTCTCGCCTGATGATTTTATTGTGGTTATACCAGCACGGTTGAAGCCGGTCAAAGGCCACCGCTACCTGATTGATGCTTTTGCACAACTAGACGATTTCCCCCAGGTGAAACTACTGATTGCAGGGGACGGCCCCCTGCAACCGGAGCTGGAAGCACAGGTCAATGCTCTGAACCTGGCTGATCGTGTTCATTTTGCGGGTTTTCGGCAGGATATCCCAGCGATTCTGCAATCAGTCGACAGTGTATGTATGGCCTCTTTATCCGAAGCGCTGCCCTATGCGGTTCTGGAAGCTGGCTCGTATGCCCGCCCACTCCTGGTCACGGCGGTGGGGGGAATGGCAACCCTGCTTGAGGATCACAAAACGGCACTGCTGGTTCCCCCACAGGACGCTGCCGCTCTGGCGAATGGGCTCCGAGAACTGGTCACGCGCCCGGAACAGACCCGACAGCTTGGGTTGGCCGCCTATGAACTGGTAAAAAACTCCTTTAGCACAGAAGTGATGATTGATAAAATTCTGAAAGTGTACGACAACGCAGTGAAATGACAAAGAGATCACCAATGCTTGCCAAAGTCCTCTACCGTGTTAAAGCCGACAAGTTCATGGATGCCTACTGGGGGCGGTCACGCCTGACAGTTCTCGCTTACCATCGAATTAATGATTCGTATGCGCCCGATTTTGACTTTTACGGGCCCAACGTCAGCGCCACACCGGAAATGTTCGAGCGCCATCTGGAATACATCGGCAAAAACTTCAATGTGGTGGATTTGCAGGCGGTGGTGGATTTTGTCGAAAACGGTAAACCTCTGCCCGCCCGCCCCTTATTGATCACCTTTGATGATGGATATCTGGACAATTATGAGTTCGCCTTCCCTTCTTTGAAAAAATACGGCTTTCCAGCCGTCATTTTCCTGATGACCCGTGGGATGACAAACACGAATGAACGCCCCTGGTGGGATGAATGTGCATATTATTTCTTCCACACCAGGAAAACCAGTGCAGACTTGCCCCTCATCGGGAAGCTGGAATTTCCTACGCCGCAGGAACGCGAAAACGTCCGCGAAAAACTAATGAAACAGTTGAAGTTGATCCCCGAAGCCGAAAAACGCGCCAGCCTGGACAAACTCCAACACGTCCTGGAAGTCCCTTCGCCCAGCATGAACGGGCAAATCTTCATGAACTGGGAACAGGTACGGGAACTGGTCGCCAATGGGATCACCTGCCAGCCCCATACAGTCAACCATCCGATTTTGACACGTATCTCAGAGACGCAGGTGTATGAGGAAATCAAGCAGTCGCGCGACCATATCCAGCAGGAAACCGGGCAGGACATCGTGGCGTTTGCCTATCCAAATGGACGTGTGGCAGATTACAATCAGGCAGCACTCAACGCCCTACGGGAATATGGGTACAAAGTAGCCTTTACGCTGACCTCTGGACCGATGCCAAATGGCGATGTCAAAAAGCACCCTCTGGAAATTCGCCGTGTTTATCTGGGCCGCCGAGATAACTTTGAAGTTTTTGTCATGAAAGCAATGGGGGCATCAGCTTTCGGTGAACCCCCGGCATATGTGGAGGCGAAATAGTGCGCGTTTACGTAGTCGAAGCCTCTGGCAAAGGCGGGTTGATTCATTATTCGTATCATTTGAGTCGGGGCTTGCAGCGCTGCGGCGTGGAAACTACCCTGGTAACATCCACCGCGTATGAGCTGCGCGACCTGGAGCATCCCTTTAGGGTGGTGGAATTTTTGCACCTTTGGGATCCCCGTGCCAGCAAAAGCGGCAATCCATTGTGGCACAAAGCGCGAAGGGGATTACGCGGTCTCCAATATATTTACCAGTGGTATCGACTGGTCAACTTTCTGAAGCGCGAAAAACCGGATGTCGTGTTGTTTGGAGAAATGCGTTTTGCCTTTGAAACCTACTTCCTGCAAATGCTGCGCCGTTCAGGAATTAAGTTAGCAGACATCGTCCATGATGTTCAGGCATATGATACCCGTAAGGGGTCAGACAACATCCTACATCAGTCGGAAAAACACCTCGCGCAGTACAACAAAATGTATGCTCAGTTCAACTATCTCTTTGTGCATGATCGCAGCAACCGGGAGTTGTTCCTCAATCTGTACGACATCCCTGCCGAGCGTGTGTTTGAAATCCCAATGGCGACCAATGAACTGGTGCTGGAAGTCAAACCGGCTTATACCCCGGAAGGTTTACGAGATCACCTGGGCATTCCTGATGACCGCCCAATCGTACTGTTTTTTGGCACTATTACCAAGTACAAGGGATTGGTCGATTTAATCCGTGCCTTCCCCGCGATTCATCAGGCGACTAACGCTCAGCTTCTCATTGCAGGTTTTCCCGGGAAAGATGTTGATGTGCCAGAGCTCAAGGGCATTGTGCAGAGTCTTGACATGAACGACTACACCACCTGGTTCTTAGATTATGTTCCTAATGAATGGGTTGCTCCCATGATGGAAATCAGTGATGTAGTTATTTTGCCCTACCGCGCTATTACCCAGAGCGCCGTGATTCAAATCGCGTATGCCTGTGGCAAACCTGTGGTCGCCACACGAGTCGGCGGTCTGCCAGACATTGTTGAGGAAGGCAAAAGCGGCCTGCTCGCTGACCCACAAAATCCGGACTCTCTCGCACAGGCGATTATTACAGCGCTTGACAACAAAGATAAACTGCGCGAAATGGGCAAATATGCCCGCCATCTGGCTGAATCACGTTATTCATGGATGGTCGTTGGAGATATTATCAAAAAAGCGTTTGAGAAAAGCCTGTAGGCATTCTCATACCTTTTTCGCTGCATATTCTTTGTACCACTCGACAGTACGGGCCAGACCCGTTTCAAAATCTACAACCGTATCAAAATGAAGATACTGCCGCGCGAGTTCGATGCTGGAACGTGAATGTTTGATGTCCCCTGCCCGTTCAGGCGCATGAATTGGCTGAAGCGATTTACCCATGATGCGGTTCAGAGCATCCACCAATTGCAACAGATTGACACTCTCACCTGTTGCCATGTTCAAGACCTTGCCGGATACTCCCTGGGCTTTGGCCGCCAGCAAATTGCCATGGACCACATTATCAATATAGGTGAAATCACGGGTTTGCAGGCCATCACCAAAAATCGTGGGCTGACGATCTAAGGTCATGAGCGAAATAAAAATCGGGATGACTGCCGCATAGTGAGAAGTCGGATCCTGCCGGGGGCCAAACACATTAAAATAGCGCAGACAAACTGTTTCAAGGTTGAACACCTCTGCAAACACCTGGCAGTAATACTCACCAGCGAGTTTCGCCGCCCCATAAGGGGACTTGGGATGGGTTGGCATCGTTTCGTCGGTATACTCAACTTCGATATCCCCATAAGCTGCTGATGATGCTGCATAGACCACCCGTTTCACTCCTGCATCCCGCGCTGCCAGCAGGACTTTCAACGTCCCGGTTGCACAGTGCTCATGAGACCGAAGAGGGTCTTCCACACTCAGCGGCACAGAGGCTAACGCCGCTTCATGAAACACATAATCAGCTCCCTTAAAGGCTTTGTCGAGGGCGTCTTTGTCAGTGACGCTCATTTCATAAACCGTCAGATTCGGGTCACTGGCGAGATGATCGAGATTTTCGCGTTTTCCGGTAGAGAAATTATCGACGACACGGACAAAATGCCCCTGTTCCAGAAGTTTAGTCGCAATATGCGAACCAATGAAACCCGCCCCACCTGTCACCACATAAGTTTCAGTCATTCTTCAAGCCCCTTATCAGTTTGAGCTGGAAAACTGCATCCGCAGTTCCATGATTTTGTCGCGCTCAAGACCCCACATGGCAATTCCGTAGGTTACAGCACCCGTCAGGATCAGCAGAAGAAGCGCCAGCGCCCGGGGCCATTCGGCGGTTAAGATAAGCATACCAGCTACTGCCAACCCCATGACCGCACTGCCGACGGTTGCTGGAACAAATTGGCGGAGAATTTTGGGCATCGGTACCTCGATCAGCCACGACCCAATAATCAGGCGCGTGGTGCTCACAATAAACGCGACGACCGCATGACCCAGCGAGACCGCAAAAGCACTCTCATGCGCCAGAAAATACAATACGGGTCCCAGCAAAGCAAATTCAAAAGCAGCCGTTTTCCATAGGATATCAGGTCGGCCAACAGCTTTGTAGATGTCCCCAATATTCCAGGATACAGACAAAAACACCCCGTAAAACGCCAAGGCTGCCATAATGGGCGCTGCATCGACCCAATCTTTGCCAAAAACAACTTCGGTAAACGGTCTTGAGACCAGGGCCATCCCCACGCCAGCGGGAAACGTTACCAGCGATACATATCGAATTGCCATCAACATGCCATCCTGGAGCTGTTTACGGTTTTCCTGCAAAATCGAATACGCCGGAAACAGCACCTGTGCAATGACGTTACACAGGTTGATAATCACAATTTCGGGTAGTCGGAATGCAATCGTATACAGACCAAGAGAGGCATCACCCAGAAAACGCCCGATGAACACATAGTCGATATTAGCCTGAAAATTGGAAATCAGATTATCAATAGCTATTTTGTAGCCATAGCTGAAGAGTTCCTTTGCAATCGGCACCGAGAAAGAAAAACCAGGCCGCCAGGGAACAATGATCCACGCCACAATGGTGAAAGCAGTACGCCCCACAATCTGTCCGATCACCAACGCCCAGATGCCATTTCCCGACATGGCTAACCCAATACTCACCACTCCTTTAGAGAATGATTCCGCCAGGACCGGAATCATCCGGCGCGAAAACTTCATTTCTCGATGTAGTATCGTATCGTGTGTTCCGCCAAGACTGCTCAGGAAAAAACTTGCACTGAGAACCGGAAGCACCGTGGTGATCTGAGGTTCACGGAAGAAATCAGCCACAAACGGTGAAATCCCGATCGTAATGCCCCACATCACGGCATTAGTTGCCATACTGATCCAGAAAGCAGTCGTTGCAGCTTCTTTAATATCGCCACGCCGCTGGATAAGGGCAAAGCTGATCCCCAGATCGCGCACGGCATCCAGAAAACTCATGGTCGTAATAGCAAAGCCGACAATCCCAAATTCGGATTGGCTGATGAGGCGGGTCAGTACAGCGGTAGTGACAAGCACTACCCCCTTTGTGAGGATATAACTCAGATACGTCCAGGCAACACCAGTGACGGTTTTTTTTGTAATCGACTCTGACATGGATTTTTTCTTTTATGATGAAGCTGAGCGTTTCTTCCAGGTGACTTTTTGTCGCCCACTCGCCCAACGCCACAAGCCCATCAGGGCAGCGAAGTTAGAGCCGACAAAAAAGTAAGGCACACTGAAAATCAGGACTTTGCGGTAGCCGCGTTTTTCAAAAATAGCGCCCAGCCATGCTAGCAGATAAAAACCAATTTGTCCAACAAGAAACAGCAGCCCCCATCCGCGCCGCAGCAGCAAAAAATCACTGCCCTCCTCACCCCAAAGGACGACAGTCAGAAGGTTAGCCGCAAATATGATGATCATCAGGACAGGAGAAAGGGGCCGCAGGAACTTGTGGGAAAACAGGCGAAACGCCATTTGCAAACTTGGCGCACGCAAATACCCAGCGTTAAATAACGCTTGGTAGCGCCCTGCGTTAATCCGCACCCGCCGGTTATATTCGTCTGCCATGCTGCTGCTGGCTTCATCATAACTTATGGCTTCTGGCTCATAAACGACACGGTATCCCTGAGCGTTAGCTTCCATCGCCAGGCTGAACTCATCGTTAATGGTACCTTTTTGGAGGGGTTTATGGAGGTGACGGCGAATGGCAAACATATTGCCATGGACCGCCACCGTGCTGCCTGTTCTACTTTCCCATTTTCGCAGGGCAGCTTCATACTTCCAATACATCCCCGCCTGCTTTGCCACGCCACGATCTGTATCCCAGATTGCCAGGGTACCAACAATCACACCAACGGATGGGTCGGCAAATCCGCGTACCAGCTTTTGCAGCGCCTCTTTTTCATAAATGGGGGAAGCATCGCTAAGCAGAACAATCTCTCCGGTGGCATGTTCAAAGCCCATGTTCACCGCCCCCATTTTGCCACCGCGCACTGGCTGTTTCAGCAGCGTCACACCCCGGTCAGCGAAGCTTTGCACAATTTCTGCGGTCCCATCGTCACTGCCATCGTCAATGACCAGGATTTGCAGTTTGTCTTTGGGATATTCTAAAGAAACAGTATTCTCCAGCTTTTTGCCGATCACATCGGCTTCATTATAAGCCGGAATCAGCATCGTAATCGAAGGATAAAACGTTTCTTTTTTGATTGGCTTGGGCGCAACTTTCGACCACACATACATCAGCAACGGATAGCCGAAATATGTCCAGAGCATAAGTATAAAACTGACCCAGAACAGACACGCAAAAAGAATTACAACAGCCATAAGCTAGCGTGCACCCTTTTGCCGTCTGAAAGCGACCCGCAAGAAGGTTTCCAGGATGATGCGAAAATCCAGATAAAAACTCATGCGGTCGATATACTTCACATCCCAGTAGAGCCAGTTGTTAAAATCTGTGTTGCCCCGGCTGTAAATCTGCCACAATCCGGTAATACCTGGTCGGACACTCAAACGCTCTGTCTGAAATAAGTTGTAACTTTCCACATCCCAACTCGTTGGGCGTGGCCCGACCAGACTCATATCCCCCCGCAAGACGTTAAAAAGCTGTGGGATTTCATCCAGACTGGTCTTCCGCAAAATACGGCCAACTCGCGTAATGCGGGGGTCACGTTCTAGCTTGAGAGGCTCGGCCAGTTTGCCATTGTCATCCAGTTTAGCCAACCCCTGGGCGGCAAGCTCTTTGAGCATCTCTTCCGCATTCACCACCATCGTGCGGAACTTATACATTTTGAAGCGTCTTCCTCCCAGGCCTGTGCGTTTCTGGGAAAAAAAGATCGGCTGACCGTCTTCCAGATAGACGAGCAGCGCCACCAGAACACCGAGAAATACCCCTACCGGCAAAGCCATTAAAACCAACATGATATCAATGGCACGCTTGATGCGTCTGTAGATGACTTTGGAACTGCCGCTTTGCACTGGAATTTCCTCAATCCAGCCACCGGCATCCGCGTAAGGGTCTGCGGGAAAAACATCCTCCATATTGCCAGAAATAATTTCAATCGGAGTGACGGTGCTCCTGAGCCCATCCAGCACCTTACTCCAAAAGGGCTTGTAGTACTGGCTGTCTTTGGTAATGACCAGCGTATCCCGTTTTCTATCGCTGGCACTTTTTTCAGGACGGGTAATGGGCGATTGGCCATTTCCATTGGAACCGGACGGCGGCATATCATCATGGCCGGATTTACCGTCTTTGCTGAACTGAACACGACCCTGAATCGCCATATCCATCAAATCTTCATAAATAAGCGCCTCATCAGGAAAAGTGGAGATACCAATTTTCATATCGATTCTCAGGCGCACCTTCAAACGGGTATGAATATCCTGTGCGAGATTGTTGGCTGCTTCACGATCAGCACCCGGAAGGCAAATAACCAGATTATCATTAAACCACGTGATCAGGTCGTCTCTGTACAGCATCACTTCAACATTTTTTGCCACCTGCCCCTGGATGTAACGACGTTTGAAGGCGCTTTGCACATCAAAGGGATCGGCATAGGAGGCTTTCATTTCTTCCAGGGAAGTCAAACTCAGGTAGATAATGGCCAATTTGCTGTTATAGCGGCGGGCACGGAATAATTCGTTGTTTATCATTTCCTCGCCTTCTGCCATACTGGTGATACGGGAGTTTTCCTTTTCTAGCACCGTATCCTCAACGGCAACTTCCATATTCAGAAAGGAAAGCGAGGTCTGCCGTGCGATAATAACTGTGACAAAGATGACAAGGATTTCTGTTGCCGTAATGTAAAACATGGTATCGGGGTCTTGCTCATAACCAAACACCAATTTAGAGCCGATGTACAACCCCATAATCGGTAAAAAGACCTTTAAGAAATGAATCTGACTCAAGTCTGGCAGCAGCAAGATGGCCATCGTCGCAATAGCACAGACCACATAAGTCATTGAGGCAAGGTCAATATTACCAAAACCTGTAATATCAGGGCGTTCCAGGTTGAACAGGAATATCTGCCATGCAGCGAGTAAGATCATAGCAAAACGGAAACGAATCATTTAAGATAACCTCCTGATAGAAACAGGCATATAACAGAGCAGCCCAAAATGACTTTTGCGCTAACCAAATAATGAATCCCCCCGACAATACTACTCGGATAAGAGGCCAGCTAATTCTATTATAAACATGATTTTGTATAACTATACGTAAATTCACGAAATTTTTACAAAGCCTAACGTTTTAGTAAATTGTTTAATGTTCGTTTAATTCTGGTTATCGCTTATAGCGTTGGAAGAAGGAGTTATACCATGCCAAGAAAGCTGACTCTGCTGGCACTCGCTTTTTTTGTCATCCTTGCAGCCTGCGAAAAAGACAACACAGAACCGGACGTATCGCCGACCCTGACCCCGACAACCGTGATCGCAGTAAGTGAAGCTGAAAATATCACCCTTGACCCACAGACCCTTGCCCCCGGTCAAGGCACCCTGATTGTGAATGTTTCTATGCCCATCGGGTACAAATTTAACAACCTTGCCCCGTTCAAAGCGCAGGTGGCGGCAACTGGTTCCAATGTGATCGTTGATTCCGCCTGGACAAGGTATGAGCAAATTGAACCTACTATGCCGCTTCAAATTCCCCTTACGCTGAACGAGGGTGCATCCATCCTCACCCTGGACTTAACAATTTACTGGTGTGAAGCAGTCAACGAATCGCTGTGCTTTGTGGATGAGCGTCACATTACCGTGCCGATCACCGTAGACAGAAGCGCCCGTGCTACCTTCGCCACAACAGAGGTTTCGCTCGTCCCCCCGACCTATTAGAAAAGTTGCATCGTGAGGCAAATGGGAGTGATAATGCAGATATTTGAGGCAGCAAAAACTAAACCTTATGATTCAACTGGACTATGCATTCCTTACTGATCGGGGCTTAAAACGGCAGCGCAATGAAGATCACTGTCTGGTCAGAATTCCCGATCCTGACACGCCTGAGTCGCAGTTAGGGAGTCTGTTCCTGGTCGCGGATGGGATTGGCAGTCTTGGCATGGGCGAAGTCGCCAGCCAGCTTGCCACACAGACCATTGAGGACTGGTATTACGATGGATCGAACCGAGAACAGGATGAAACCAAAAGAATCGTCTCAGCCCTAAAAATCGCAAACCAGGCTGTTTTTGATCGCTCTCGTGATTATGAACTTTCTCACATGGGAACCACCATCGCGGGTATCATTCTGACCCCGACACAGGATGCAGTCATTTTTAACGTGGGCGACAGCCGCGTATACAGGATTCGTGGTGGTTCCATCGAATTATTAAGTCGTGACCATGCAACCATGTCGCAGGACGCGGGGAAAACCAAGCTTACGGCCTTTATCGGTCAGTCCGCGCCCTTTCCACCCTTTAACCGCCGTGTGAAAACCAAAAAGGGAGATGTATTCGTCATCTGCTCGGATGGGTTATGGGGCCTGATTGAAGAAAAGAGAATTCTCAAGGTTGTTCAGCGTCATCCCGCCGAGACCGCTGCCGAGATGCTGCTGCAAATGGTGCATGAACGCGGTGCACGCGACAACGTCACGATGGTTATCGTCCGGCTTGGTACCGACATCGGCGGGCGAAGTCTGCTGCCCCGTCTCCTGCTGGCACTCGTCCTGATCGCAGCCCTGGCATTAGGAGCATTTTTGCTGATCCGTGAAGATGAATCACCCACTTCTGCCACTGAAAGTGGTTCGGAACAGCTCGTAGGAGAATCAGAAACCGGCAGCGTGACACCATCCCCGGTAGCAACAAATTCAGCAATACCCTCTCCTACCGCCGATAGGAACCTGACACGCACGGCCAATGCGTTTGTGACTTCGCAGGCCGAAGCGACGATCATCGCCGGAGAAACCATGAGCGCAGAAGCAACAGCTAACGCCCAGGCAACAGCGTCCGCTGATGCTCGCGCTACTGGTCAGGCTGAGGCAACATTAGGCGCAATTCAAGCGGCAACCGTTTTTTCCGTCCGAACCCAGACCGCCATTGCAGCAGCCACCTACCTGCCCGCTACAGAAACGCAGGCTGTTGTCGTAGCAGCTACCCTGGTAGAAGAAGTAACCGCGCAGGCTGCCACACAGCTTGCGTTTCAGATCGCCAGCCAGCCGCCAACGCCCACTCTTAATCCAACACTGGTAACCTACACGCCTACACCTGCGCCGAGTCTCACTTTCACCCCGACTGTGACCTTGACGCCGAGTCTCACCTTCACGCCCAGTATAACCTTTACCCCCTCTGCGACATTCACACCAACACTTGCACCGGAAGCAGTTCTGGAACTCGCCGAAATCGGCGTCGCGCTTGCCTCAGATACCACCCTTCATGTTATCTCGCGCAATCCCCTCCACCCTATCACACGACTGACACTGCCTTCCGCCACTCGTATCAGATTTCTGGACATACGCACAGCTAACTACGTGAAAGTGCAGGTCTTGGATGGTCCTTTTGCTGAACAGGAAGGTTGGATCGCCGAAAGCATTGTGCTGGAAGCTGCACCTGTAACAGCCTACGTAATCACCACTGTGACCGCTGGTGTGCGCTCAGGGAATGGCAGAGGGTTTCCCCTGATTACCCAGCTTGAACCCAACACACGCCTCGCAATTTTAGGAATCAGCAGTGTTCCCGAACAATGGTATTTCATTAAACTACCCGATGGTCGGGAAGGATGGATCGCGCCGAGTGTGGTTAGGCTGGAAGGGGATACCAGCCTGATCCCGTTTATAACGCCACCACCGCCGCCGAGTCCATGATACCGGGGCGGGTCAGTGCCCGCCCCGCTGCCTGATCTACACGACAGGTGCGTGAGGCTTACGGTGAATGAACTGACCCTTGCCCTTCTCACCCGTCCACTGGCTGCCATCTACCACTTTTTTACCGCGTAGATAGACTTTTTCCGGCACGCCGCGCACCTTCATGCCCTCATAGACGTTATAATCGACACGCATATGATGGGTCCTGGCGCTGATAGTATGTTCCTTATCGGGATCCCAGACCACAATATCAGCATCGGCACCTACTGCAATGGTGCCTTTCTTCGGGTACATGCCAAAGATTTTCGCCGGATTGGTACAGTGGAGTTCAACAAAACGGCTGGCACTGAAGCGTCCACCATTCACCCCGTGATGCCAGCCCACCATCATCCGGTCTTCCAGGCCTGGCATCCCATTCGGAATTTTAGCGAAGTTGCCCTTACCCAGTTCTTTTCCTGGACGGCGGTAAGATGGATTCTGGGCTTCGTAACCGATCCAATCCATCCCTTTATGCTTTTCCTGCCATTCCTGCCAGGGACCAACCCCGCCTTCATACCAGAAGTCACAATGGTCGGTGCTAACCGCCTGAAGCGTGCCGTTCTGGAGCGCTTTCCACAATACCTCCTGGTCGTGCTTGGTGCGGATCGGCGGCGAGCAAACATATTTCGCACCCTCAAAACCCGGCGCGGCGAGATGCTCTTCGACGGTCAGAAAAAGATACTGGGTACAGGTTTCGCCCATCACCGGATAACCAAGCGCCCGACCACGTGCCATCGCTTGAATCGCGGGTTCGCAGGTCATGTGGACGACATACAGCGGGCAGCCCGTCATCCCCGCCATCACGACGGCGCGATTCGTCGCTTCGCCCTCAATTTCAGGCGGACGTGAATTGGCGTGATATTTCGGGTCGTTTTTACCTTCTGCCAAAAGCTGTGGACGCAGCAGGGCTTCGACATCCCCGTTCTCAGCGTGTACCATCACGATCATGCCATGTTTTGCGGCGGTTTGCATGGCACGAAACAGCGTATCGTCATCAATCATAAAAACATTTTTATACGCCATAAACAATTTCAGGCTGGTAATGCCTTCATCAAGCAGCGATGGGATTTCCGCCATCACTTCGTCGCGTAAATCCGTCACCGCCAGATGAAACCCGTAGTCAACACAGGCTTTTGTGGCTTTTTCGCGCCAGACCTTCAACCCGTCGGCAAGGCTGCCGCCAATCGGCTGAATCACAAAATCAATATGGCTGGTGGTGCCGCCAAAAGCCGCTGCAATGTGGCCGCTTTCAAAGTCATCGTTGCTGATCGTGCCGCCAAAAGGCAGGTCAAGGTGTGTATGAACATCAATTCCGCCTGGCATGAGATATTTTCCGGTGCAGTCCACCACCTCATGCCCCCCCGCCGGAATATTCAGCCCGATGAGCATAATCACTTCGCCCTCGACCAGCACATCGGCCTTAAACATCTCACTGGCGGTAATCACCGTACCGTTCTTAAACACTGTTCCCATAAGAAATCTCCTGTTTTCAGTTCTTCATAACTCCAAAATATCCATCTGTTACCGGAACGCTGGAATGACATACTTTCCGTACTGTTCAACGATATTTTCTTCGTCCCCGCACATCAAGTAAATATTAAACTGTGTCACCCCAACCGCTTTCAGCTCACCTATTTTTTCAACGTGCTTATCCAGTGGCCCCAGAATACCAAACCGGTCAATAACACTGTCAGTGATAAAATCCAGATGGTCAGCATCTTTATCAGCGTGTTCTCGGTAATCATACCCCTTACGACCTTCTATATACGCCAGAAAATCTGCCGGAATATTGCTCCCCGAATGATATTTTTCAACCAGATCCGCGACATGGTTGCCCACCATCGCCGGAAACCAGCGAGTCTGGGCACGGCAGAGGGCCATATCCTCGGAAATATACACTGGAGCCGCCGCGCATACCCGCAGTTTGGATACATCCCGTCCGGTTTCCTTTGCGGCTGCGTGGAACTGCTCGATAAACCACTTGCTCAGGAATGGATCGCCAAGCTGAATAATCAGTCCATCGGCATGGATGCCCGCCGTCTTCAGGGCTAACGGCCCATACGCAGCGATCCAGATAGGCATGTCGTAGTGCGACCAGGTAAGGGTGGTAGGGTAACCCAAAACGGGCGCTTCCTCACCTTTCACCAGCTTCCGCACCACTTCTACAAATTCACCCATTTCTTTGTAAGTAACGGGTTTGCGTCCCAGCATCCGCTGTGAACTGTCGCCACGCCCGACCCCCATATCAATCCGCCCTCCGGTCAGGCGTGCCAGCGAGGCGTGCATACTCGCGGTAACCGACCAGTCGCGCACCGCTGGGTTGGTCACGAACGGCCCAAAGCGGACACGCTTGGTTAATTGAGAGGCGGCACCCATATAAGCATAGCAGTCCTGCCACAGCACATGTGAATCAAAAAACCACACGTAGTCAAACCCAGCAGCTTCTGCCTGTTGAATCAGGTTCAGGGTGCGTTCCGGGGACATATCCCCCTTAAATGTAATGCCAAATTCCATCTTTTTGCTCCTCAAACAAATAATAGAGAGTAAAAATTTCAGGTCTCGGCGAATCTGCCGTACCTCCAAAAAATCGATTGTTACAGTCACAAGAAGCCAGGTTCCAATATAACACGTCTTGGCTGATTTCACCTTAATTTTGTCCATTGCTGGCAGCCTGAGGATAATCAAGAAAGAGGTCAATGATCGAGAATGAGGTATCATGCGGGCGCTGAATTTGCGAACACGCCTATTAGCCATCCTGTTTTTGACTTTTTTGCCCATCGTCGGTTTGATTTTTCTGATTTCCTGGGAGCACCGCCTTTACGCCGAAAACGAAGCTAAAGAAGATGTTCTGTTGTTGACCCGTGTGCTTGCCAAGGATCAGAGCCAGCAGATTGAGAGTTCCCGCCAACTCCTGATGACCCTCTCTCAGCTTCCTATCATCCAAAACAATGACCGGGAAGCGTGCCAGCGTCTATTCGCCGGCTTGCTCGAAGCTTACGAGGGGTATACCAATATTGCACTGGTAGATGCCCAGGGCAATGTCACATGCAGTGCTCTCGAAGAGGCAATGTCCCTAAATTTTGCCGAGGAATCCTGGTTTCAGGAGCTGACTCGGACCCGTACTATGACTTTTGGTAATTTCAGGGTTGGGCGTGTCTCCCAAGAGCCGGTGATTCCTCTCAACTACCCGGTGTTGGATGACAGGGGAAACCTGAAAGGGGCGGTTTCCCTTGTCCTGTCCCTCAAGTGGTTCAGTGATTTTATTGGCAGCCCGGAATTGCCAGACAATGGCTATGTCACCATCTTGGATAGAGATGCGACTATCCTGGCCCGACATCCGATAAGTGAACGCTTCGCCATCGGCCAGGTATATCCCAACCAACCCGTGCTGGATGCCATTGCCAAACAAGAGGAGGGTATCCTTCATGCCACGGATGCTGGTGGCGACAATCGTCTGTACAGCTTTTTGCCCCTGCAACCTGAGAATTCGGGCACCTATATCGTCGTTAGTATTGGCGATGACGTCGCCTTTGCCGACGTCGCCAACATTCGTGACCGGAGTCTGATTGTGCTGCTTGGAGTCATCCTGATAGCGGCGCTCATGGCCTGGACTTCCAGCCGGATGATTACTGACCCCGTTCGTAATCTGGTGCAGGCATCACAAAATCTGGAAAAGGGGGATTTATCCGCCCGTGTGGACATCAAGAGCACTATTCCCGAAATCAGCCAGCTTGCCGCAACCTTTAATGCCATGGCAAATTCAATCGAACAGCGGGTCGAACAGCGTACTCACGAACTCCGTGAAATCAATGAAAAATTACAGGGTGAAATCCAGCTTCGCCGCCGCATTGAACAACAGCTCACCCGCAACGCCGTTCGCCTGCGGGAAAGTAATGCCGCGCTGGAGAACTTCGCCTATATTGCGTCTCATGACCTGCAAGAGCCTCTAAGAAAGGTGCAGGCCTTCGGCACACGGCTTCAGGATAAATATATCCACACCCTGGGGGAAGAGGGAGTCGATTATTTAAATCGGATGATGTCTGCCACCAGCCGGATGCAGCAGTTGATTCGGGATTTGCTGTCCTATTCCCGTGTCACCAGTCAGGCCAAACCCTTCGCAGAAGTTGATCTGAACCTTGCCTTGCAGGAAGTACAGACCGATCTGGAAACGAAAATCGAACAGACCCATGCCACGATTGTGGTTGAGAAACTCCCCAAGCTGGAAGCCGATCCTGTGCAGATTCACCAGTTGTTCCAGAATCTGCTCAGCAACGCCATGAAGTATCAGCATCCAGAACGCACACCGCAGATTAAAATTTACACCATTCCTACTGCCACCAGCGACACCACCGAAAGCGGTACAATCAACAGTTATCAAATATGCGTTGAAGATAACGGCATTGGTTTTGAGGAAAAATATGCCGAGCGCATCTTCAACTTGTTTGAACGGCTGCACGGGCGCAGCGAATACGAAGGAACCGGTATTGGGCTGGCAATCTGCCGCAAAATTGTTGAACGGCACAACGGTACGATCAGCGCAACCAGTGAACTGGGCGCAGGGTCAAAATTCTTTGTAACCCTGCCTGCCCATCAGGATGAAGGAGATAAATACGGTGGCTGAAGAAAATCAAGCGATTGTCGAACTGGAAGAAAACATCACCCGCATTGAGCAGTACCTCAACCAGATGGGGATGGGTCTCGCCCAAAGTGCCGTCAAACTTCACCAAGTTGGCGTGCAATCCCCTATTGATGTAGATCGGCTGGTCGGGTTAGCAGATCTGGAGAAAAAACGCTTGCAGCGCAATTCTCGCCGGGTCAGCCGCCAGTTGAATCAACTGCAAGAATTGGTACGTACTTCCGCTCTGATGACCTCTTCCCTTGACCTGGAGCATGTGTTACAGGATGTTATCGACACGGTGATTTCCCTGACCGGAGCGGAACGGGCGTTTCTGATGCTGCGCGTGGGAGACGACTTCAGGGTCCATGCGGCTCGCGATTGGGATAAAGAAAGCCTCTCCGATGATGAAATCAGCTTCAGCCGGAGTATTATCAACGCCGCGATGGAACAGCGGACTCCCCTGATTACCACCAACGCGCAGGAAGATGATCGTTTTAGTGGTCTGGCAAGTGTTGTTAGGCATGACCTGCGCTCAATTATCGTGACGCCTCTCATCTGGCAGGAAAAACCCCAGGGGGTTCTTTATGCGGATAACCGCCTGATGATGGGGGTGTTTCAAGATGACATCATCCCTCTGCTCAGTGCGTTTGCAAACCAGGCCGCCATTGCGATTGCCAACGCCCGCCTGTTTGAACAGGTCAAAGATGATCTGGCGGAAGCTCGCCGGGAAGTCCAGCGCCTGCGTATTCAGATCGATGAAAAGCAGGTACATGAGCAGGTCAAAGAAATCACAGAGAACGATTATTTTCAAAATTTATCCTCACGGGCGCGGAGTATGCGCCAGCGAAGCGAACAAAAGAAAAAAGGTGACTCATGAAAGTTTTTGTATGTCGTAAAATCCCGGCAGCCGGGCTGGATAAAATCACTGCTGCGTGCGAGGCGGATATATGGGAAGGCGATTTACCTCCTACCCAAGACCAGTTAGCGCAGCGGGTGCGCGGCGTGGATGGCATCGTCAGCCTTGTCACGGATAAGATCGATGGGGACATCATGGACACCGCCGGAAAGCAGCTCAAGATCATCAGTCAGATGGCGGTGGGGGTCGATAATATCGATATTCAGGCTGCCAAAGCGCGGGGAATTAAGGTCGGGAATACCCCCGGTGTGCTGACCGACGCTACCGCCGATTTAGCCTTCGCGCTGCTGTTGGCACTCACACGGCGAATTGTCGAGGGGGTGGATTACGTGCGGGCAGGTCGGTGGAAAACATGGGGGCCGGAACTGCTGCTGGGGCCCGATTTACGGGGTGCGACACTCGGCATTATCGGGTTGGGGCGGATAGGAAAAGCCGTTGCAAGACGGGCTTTTGGCTTCGAGATGCGAATTCTGGCCCATAGTATTGACCTGACTCCTGATGAAGCCGCTGAGGTTCATGCACAGACTGTCGATTTAGAATCCTTGCTTCATGAATCCGATTTTGTGACGATTCACACGCCCTATACCCCCGAAACCCATCACCTGATGAACCGGGAACGCCTTCAGATGATGAAGCCCACCGGACTGCTGATCAATACGGCACGTGGCCCCATTGTTGACCAGAAAGCTCTGATAGAGGCGCTGCAAAATAAGATCATTGGCGGCGCAGCGCTGGATGTAACCGATCCGGAACCGATACCCATGAATGATCCCCTGCTGACCATGCCGAACGTGATTGTGGTGCCGCATATTGGCAGTGCCAGCATCCAGACTCGGAATAGAATGGCAGAAATGGCAGCAGAAAACCTGATTGCCGGGCTGCGGGGAGAAAAACTCCCCAATCCTGTAACGGAATGACCACCTGCCGAGACTAATAGATAACATTAGCCCATTTGAACAAATGAGCTAAATCTGGTAATATCCACAGTGGCCGTATCGTCTAGGCTTCTGTGGAAATATTTTCTGTTCTTACGCCTATGTATCTCTCGGATGCCATGCCCAAACCTTCCCTGCGGGCGCTTATGCTCACCCTGCGTGATCTGATTCGTCAGCGCCGTGAGCGTCAGCTTGCGCCGCCGGCTGGTTTGCTGCGCCTGCTTAATTCCTTCGAGCCAGGCGCTGGGGTCATGACTTCCTGCTTGGGCGTGTTCAAATAAGGAAGAAGTCATGAAATTCTCACGTCGTCATTTCCTTAAGTTCACGGCTGCGGGTGTGGCAGCCAGCGTCGTCGGGCCAATCGGGCTGGATTTAACGCCTGAGCAGGCCGCCTCTCTTGCTGCGCGTCGTCAAAGCGGAACGCTGCGTATTGCCTGGAATCCAACATTTACCCTGGATCCCTTGAGCGCATCTGCCGACAGTGAAATCTCCTTTTTGAATGCAGTATACGATTATTTAATTGATACGGATGCCCAGTCAGCCCTGGTGCCGCGCCTGGCCTCGGAATGGGCGATCAGCGACGATGGACTGGCCTATACGCTGAAAATTCGGGAAGGCGTCAAATTTCATGATGGCAGCGACTTGACCGTTGATGATGTTATCTGGACATTTAACCGCCTCAAAACACCGGAAACCCCGACCGGCAATTTATACGCCAACATTGAAAGCATCGAAGCGGGTGAAAATAACTCGGTGGTCTTCAAGCTGACCAATACTAACCCGGATTTCCTGTATGATCTGTCTGACAATCATGCTGTCATACTAAAAGCCGAGGCACCGGATATTGGTGTGGAATTTAACGGCACAGGGCCATTTAAACTCGCTGAATTTTTAGCGGCTGACCGGGCAGTCTTTTCCGCCAATACTGATTACTGGGGCGGTGCCCCTGGCGTCGAAACGCTGGAATTTATCTACTTTGATGACAATCAGGCTGCCGTTGATGCTCTGCGCGGCGGGATCGTGGATGTTGCGGTCCGCATGGATAATGCCACTTTCCTCGCGCTGGCAGATGAAACGGGCTTGAGTTCGGTAAGCCTCCCCACCAATGGACACGACCTGGTGCGGCTGCGCTCTGACCGTGAGCCGGGGAATAACGAAAAGGTGCGCCAGGCATTTAAGCTCGCTACTGACCGCGATGAAATCTTCAACCGGGTGCAGCTTGGCCTGGGAGCAGTCGGGCGTGACTCACCAATCGGGCCGCTGTTTGGTGATTATTACAGCGAAGACACGCCCCTCCCAGCCCGTGACCCTGAAGCCGCCAAAGCGCTGCTGGCAGAGGCTGGTTATCCTGATGGACTGGATATGACACTGTATATTCCGAATACGGGCGACAGGCCAACGCTGGGTGAAGTGCTTCAGGCACAATGGGAGGAAGCAGGAATCCGCATTCAGATTGAACTGCAAGACGAAGCTACTTATTACGGCGAAAACGGCTGGCTGGAAGTTGACCTGGGGATCACGCCCTGGGGATCACGTCCCCGCCCGCAGTTTTATCTGGAAACCTCGCTCAAGACCGGCGCCGTATGGAACGAATCCCACTTCAGCGATGACGAACTGGACGCCCTGATAGCGACCGCAGGCACAACGCTGGATGAACAGGAACGGATCGACACCTACAAGGAAATTCAACGCATCCTGATTGAGCGCGGCCCGATCATCGTTCCATATTTCTTCGCTTCGCTGGGCATTTCGGCGGAAAGTGTGCAAAGCTTCAATATGCACCCCTTCCCTGGGCGCACCAATTTCAACACGGTCACCATTGGATAGGATTCCCTCCTTATTCCCCTCTCCCCTTCTTCTTTGGGGGAGAGGGTGGTGGTGGGGAACATGGCAGACTCCCTATGCAATTCTTCACACCAACACCTACCCTTGTCGGGCTGCGGCGCAGTTTAAAAGCGGTAGGGAAATTTGCCCGCGAACTGTTCAGCCGCCCACCCACGGCAGCCGGAACCTTAACGGTGCTGTTCTTCCTGTTTCTGGCGGTGTTTGGGCCGCAGATTGCGCCTTACCCGGATCCCAATTTTCAGAAAAACCCCAGCCAGGAAGCCCCTACACTGAATCTGCGAGAATTTCGGCTGGGTGACTACCCTTTCGGAACCGACCGCTTAGGACGAGATGTCTTCAGCCGCGTGATTCTCGGTACGCGCAGCATTTTCCGGGCCGCCGGCTTGGGCACCCTGATCGCAGTGATTGTAGGCACATTCGTGGGGTTGTTCATCGGGTATCAGGGGGCATGGGTTGATGAAATTGTCGGGCGGATTATCGATGCGATACTGGCGATTCCAGCGCTGCTGTTGGCGCTGGTTATTATCGGCATCATCCGCAATCTGAATTTTGAACCGAATAGCTGGCAGTCTGAGGTGGCCGACAACGCGGTACTCATTGTTATTGCGATTGTGTACGCACCGATTGTAGCGCGGGTAGTCCGCAGCGCCACCCTGGAAATTAAGTCGCGCCAGTTTGTGGAAGCGGCACAAATTCGCGGGGAATCGCCGCTGTATATCATCTTCCGTGAAATTTTCCCCTCGGTCATTCCGGCGCTGGTCGTCGAAGGAGCGCTGCGATTTTCCTACGCGATTTTTTTGGTCGCTTCGCTGGGTTTTCTGGGGTTTGGGGCACGCCCGCCCTCCCCGGATTGGGGATTGATGGTTAGCGAAAATCGCGGGGGCCTGTACGCGCTCACCCCATGGGCGCTGGAATATCCGGCGGGCGCGATTGCGCTTCTGGTGATCGGTGTCAATCTCATGTCAGATGGCATTAAGCGCACTGTGCAGAAAAGCGGGTGAGGATGGACAAAGAAATACTGCTCCACGTTGAAAACTTAAACGTAAGCTACCGGGTCAACGGCGGTTGGCTGCGAGCAGTCCGTGATTTTCACGCACAAATCAGGCGCGGCGATATTTGCGGCATTGTAGGGGAATCTGGCTCAGGCAAATCGACAGTAGCGACCGCCATTATCGGCTATCTCAGTGACAATGGACGGATTGAAAAAGGCAGCTCGATTCGTTTTTCTGGTGAGGAACTCACCACCAAAGGCCGCCTTGCGATGCAGTCACTCTGGGGCACCCAGATTAAGCTCGTCCCGCAGAATCCGGCTGCCGCCCTGAATCCATCAATTAAAGTCGGTGAACAGCTTGCCGAAATCGCCCGCTACCACCTGGGCATGAATCGCCACGACGCCCGAAAAGCGGCGGTGGAAATGTTTGGCAAAGTCCAGCTTGCTGACCCGGAAAGTGTGGTCTTCCGCTACCCGCATGAATTAAGCGGTGGGATGCAGCAGCGCGTGGTCATTGCAATGGCGTTGATTACCCGGCCCCGGTTGTTGATCCTGGACGAGCCCACCACTGGCTTAGACGTAACAACTGAGGCCGTAATCCTCGACCTGATTCGTGATCTGATTGACGACATGCAGGCTGCCGCCCTGTACATTACCCACAATTTGGGGGTGGTGGCACAGGTCTGCGACCAGGTCATTGTCATGTACGCGGGTGAAATCATGGCAGATGGATCGGTCAAGAAGGTGTTTATCGAGCCGATTCACCCTTATACCATCGGCCTGCTGAACAGCATCCCAAAACTGGGCCAATCCAAACGACAGGGCGCTCTGCAATCCATTGAGGGCAGTCCACCGTCCCTCAAAAATCCTCCGAAAGGGTGTGTGTTTGCCCAGCGATGCCCGGCGGCAGTGGAAAAATGTTACACTGAAAAACCTGAACTGGAACACACACACGAAGGTCGTCTGGTACGCTGTCATCGCTGGCAGGAAATCCATTCAGGGGTACTGGACATCATCCCCGAAACACAGGCAGATGTGGAGCAGGTCGAACGACTGGAACGTGAATCACTGCTCAAGGTGGAAAACATGACTAAGCATTTCGGGGTACGGCGCAGTTTGATGGAGGTTATACAGGGCAAAAAACCCGCCCCTATTCGGGCGGTGGATGGTGTCAATTTTGGTGTGCAAAAAGGCCGCACACTCGGATTAGTCGGAGAAAGTGGAAGCGGCAAAACTACCCTCTCGCGCCTGATCATCGGCTTAACGGAACGCACCGACGGCGAGATTGAACTCATGAAGATCAAAATCCGCAGCAATGTTCGGGAACGCAGCGCCGACGTTCTGGCGCAAATGCAGATGATCTTTCAAAATCCGCAGAATTCGCTTAATCCTTATCTCACAGTCGGCCAGCAGATTCGACGCCCCCTCATGAAACTGGCAAAAATGAAACACGACGAGGCAGCTCAAGAGGTCTATCGCCTGCTGCGTGCCGTGAATTTGCAGGATGACTACGCTTCACGTTTCCCCGGTGAACTGAGCGGCGGCGAAAAACAGCGTGTGGCGATTGCGCGGGCGTTCGCTTCCAATCCGGAACTGATTATCTGCGACGAACCGGTGTCCGCGCTGGATGTGTCGGTACAGGCAGCGGTGTTGAATCTGCTCGCACGCTTGCAGGAAGACCGCGATACCGCCTACATTTTTATCTCGCACGATCTAGCGGTGGTGGGTTATCTGGCGGATTACATTGCCGTAATGTATCTGGGTCAGCTTTTTGAAGTCGGTTATGGGCACGATCTATTTGAACCCCCGTATCACCCCTATACGGAAGCACTGATCTCAGCGATCCCCGTGCCTGACCCATCCCACGTGTCACAGCGGATCCGATTGCAGGGGGACATTCCCAGCCCGCGCAGCCTCCCGACAGGATGCCGTTTTCATACCCGCTGCCCACGCAAAATCGGGGCAATCTGTGAGACGGAGGATCCCCCCTGGCGTGATGACGGCGAGGGGCATTTCATTCGCTGCCACATCCCCCTTGAAGACCTGCAAGCCATGCAGCAGCAATTAGTCATGGCGGAGGCATCCAGCTAATGGGACGATTCATGGCACGGCGATTGGCCTTCTTTCTGGTTACGTTATGGATGACCTCAGTCATGATTTTTCTGCTGGTTCGCGTTCTGCCAGGGGACGTAGCACGGGTTATTCTGGGACGTGACGCATCCGAAACACAGGTGGAGGCCAAACGAGAAGAACTTGGTTTAAATGACCCGCTTTTCGTACAGTACTTCACCTGGATTACCGATTTCGTGCGCGGCGATTGGGGTGAGTCGTTTGCCTTCCGTGGGCAGGATATTCGGGAGCTGGTGACCCAACGGCTCGTTAACTCCGCACGCTTAGGATTAATTTCTATGCTCATCGCAATCCCTGTGTCAATTACACTGGGGGTCATTGCTGGTCTTACCGAAGGAAAGCTGCCAGATAACCTCATTTCCGTGTTTTCGCTGTCTGTGGTCAGTCTGCCGGAATTTGTTACTGGCTTGTTCCTCATTAACACAGTTGCGCTGAAATGGGCAGACAACCCTATTGCAGAAAAAATCGGGTGGTTTCCGTCTAGTTCAGCAGTAAGGGCGGATGCTTCGTTCCGTGACGCCCTGCCGAGTCTGTGGCTGCCTGCGATTGCAGCCACCCTGGTACTGCTGGCCTATATCGCTCGGCTGACCCGTGCAGGTGTGATTGAAGAAAAGAAAAGCGAATACGTTCGCACAGCAGTTCTCAAGGGACTGCCCTACCCCGTGGTAATCTTCAAACACATCCTGAGAAATGCCCTGCTGCCGACCGTCACAGTTATTGCCATCAGCACAGGCTGGTTGATTAGCGGACTGGTGGTTATCGAGTTTGTATTTGGCTATCCTGGCCTCGGAAGTCTGTTGATTACTGCCATAGAACGCCGTGACTTACCCATGATTCAGGCAGTGGTCATGGTCACTGTGTCTGTGATCCTGATTGCCAACTTTGTGGCCGATTTGCTGTATGCAGCATTGAACCCACGCATTACGCTCAACTGACAACATCCTAACAATTGGGATTCTGGCCCACCGTATTTTGTCATACAATATTATTGACAAATATGAATGAGGA
Organism: Anaerolineae bacterium; assembly: GCA_008933735.1. Taxonomy (GTDB): domain Bacteria; phylum Chloroflexota; class Anaerolineae; order Aggregatilineales; family J027; genus SB15. The sequence goes on from WBUL01000002.1 coordinate 170,835, forward strand.
AGGCGGCTATGGAAGCCTTGCTTTGCTTTGTGGGGACTCCGATTCTCGCTGCCCTGGTCATTTTTCTGCTGGGGTTCCGGGTGATCGATGAATACGAACGTGCAGTAGTATTCCGATTGGGGCGTTACAAGGGGCTCAAAGGGCCGGGGTGGTTCTGGATTATCCCGCTTTTTGAGTGGGTGGAATCAGTGGTCGATATTCGTGTCATCACCCTTGATGTGCCGCCTCAGGACTGCATCACCCACGATAATGTCACAGTGCGGGTTGATGCCGTTACCTATTTCCGCGTGGTAGATGCTATGCGAGCGGTCATTTACGTCAAAAACTATCATATGGCTACCTTCCAGATCGCCCAGACGACTCTTCGGAGCATCATCGGTCAGGTAAATCTGGATGAACTCCTGGCAGATCGTGAACGTATTAATGAGCACATCCGTACAGTGCTAGACGAACACACTGATCCCTGGGGCGTAAAAGTAACGTTGGTGGAAATCAAAGATGTTCAGCTTCCCGATACGATGAAACGTTCGATGGCAAAACAGGCTGAAGCCGAACGCGAACGTCGTGCCAAGATTATCCGTGCGGAAGGTGAACTAAGCGCAGCGGAAAAATTGGTCGCGGCTGCACAGCAGATGGCAACCTCACCGGGGTCAATGCAGCTCCGTTATCTGGAAACGCTCAACGAAATTGCACAGGAGAAAAACTCAACCATCGTCTTCCCTCTGCCTATCGAGCTTTTTGAAGTGCTTTTGAGGGGAATGACCAAATCGTAACACCCGCCTCACACCAGGCGAGCTCTGACTCGTCTGGTGTTTTTTCAGGAAGTCTTCTGGGTCGGAGAATACACCTTAATAAGGATCCAATGGAGCAAAGTCGCAGGCATCCTTCCAAACCCAATGATGCTGGCCTTCTACAGGATTGTGTTCAGCTATCCAGAAATCGGTATCCGGCAGTCCAACGACCCGCACTTCAACCGAATGGATAATATATTCGCTCAGTAAACCCGGATAAGACGTAGACTGGCGAAGTTCGCATTTTTGTTGGTAGGACGACTTCAGTATTTCCACATTTTCCGGGCATACATGGAGTTCTTCCCTTAAACATCGTGTCACTGCATCCACATAGCTTTCATCATTTTTCATTTTTTCTGAAGGAAGAATATCCCGCTGGCGGGTTCGCCCATCAGCAAGCACCTGCTCATGCTCCACAAGCACCTTATCGCCTCGACGAATAATCACTGAAACAACCCCTGTCAGAACCCGACGGAAGGGGTTGGCCTGCATATAAATCTCGCCGGATGAGATTTCACGCCACAGATCATCCAACGATTTGGCATCCCCATGTCCCCACCGTGAGAGGTCAATTTCGTGGGCGTGCATCAACGCTTTGAGTTCGTGAACATCCTTAATCGCAACCAAAGGCATCACTCCATTTCAATCATAACCTGTTCATCCATCACCGTCACCAGATAGGCATGAACGGGGTGCGTCTCTATCGACTCAATCAGCTTTCCGAAGCGGCGTAAACGCTCATTCTCGCTGGTGCTGTATTCAGAAATCGGCGGCGGTAAGACAGCACCCCATTCCACTCCACCGTCTGTAATCCGAAACCCTGCACCATGCAAACCACAAACCACCAACCCATCCGTATAATCGCCTTCATGAAGTGGGGCATTCATATGCCCGCAGCGATTTTGGAGGGCAAAAACGCCTTGTGCCGTCCGCACGACGAACACATCCACGCCTTCTACGCGGAAACAGCGTGGTTTATCGATGGGTAGTTCCTGCACCTGACACACAAATCGTTTCATAGACTGCAAACCCTAAAGTCCAGGTAAAAGTCTGCTAAAGATTAGTTAGGATGGGATTTCTTACATGACTATTTGCGGTTCCCCCCTCTCCTTTGCGGAAAGGGAGGCAACTCATCATGCCGTTACCAGCAAGGCAATCAAGGTTCCACCAAACAAAATCTTGAAAACATCAATTGCATAATATGAAAGCTGCAACTGGCGATAACGATACTGCGCGAGTTTGGCCTGATCTTCATCCGGCACCGTGACCGCTGTATTCAGCGACTGATGGCGGAAAGCTGCCAGCACAGGCTCAATCACAAAACTGTCCAGCATCGTCAGCAGCAGCATGAACACCGCCAGCACCACCACATTAACTTCTGCGCTGCCCACAATCACCACAATTACTAACAAGATGCCAAGCACGATCTGAGCGTATCCGTAAAGTTTTCCTACATAGCGATACCCATCCACCAGATGGTCAGACGGCACATTCGGAGTTCGCGTAACTGCGGGGATAAAAATCAAATCCAGCGTTACCAACCCGCCCCACCACAGTGCCGCAATAAGAACAGATATCACCTGAAACGTTTCGTTCATAGATCACCGTAAATTTTCATGAGTACGGACTACGAGTTTACCGCGTTCAATTCTATAATCAATTGTTACCTGTCATTCGTCATCAAAATGACAATTGAACGCGCTCCTGCCCAGTACGTAGAGGTCGTTACAGGAATTTCCCCACCAGGTTCGCAAATATCCTCTGGCGATGGCAGTGTTGTATCAACCAGTCGCAGCCAGTACCATCCACGCGGCAGTTCCGGCAGCTCAAATTCCAGACTTTCCCAGTACGAATTTACGATAACATGAAACGTGTTATCAACACCCAACCCCGCCAGCGTAAAAGCCAGGGCGTGCGAATAGTGACCAAAATCCGGTTTGTGCAGGCGAATCCCATGCCATTCAATATCGGGGAAATTGGTTGTGGGGTCAATTTCCCCACTAAAATAGCGCTCCCGTTGGAACACAGGATGATCCTTCCGAAGCTGAATCATCCATTTGGTGAAACGGAACAGGTCACCGTAATGATCAAGAAGCGTCCAGTCATACCAGCTAATCTGATTATCCTGACAGTAGGCGTTGTTGTTGCCCAACTGGGTCCGCCGAATTTCATCCCCACCTAGAATCATCGGCGTCCCCTGCGAAATCAGCAGGATCGTGAGAAAGTTACGGATCTGGCGGCTGCGTAGACCTTCTACCTGTGGATCGTCACTGGGCCCCTCTTCACCGCAGTTCCAACTGCGATTGTCGCTGCTGCCGTCTTGATTGTTTTCCCCGTTAAAAAAGTTGTGTTTGTCGTTGTACGACACCAGATCGTTCAGGGTAAAGCCGTCGTGGCTGGTCACGAAATTGATGCTCTGATGCGGCAAACTGCGCCGTCCGGCATAGACATCATGGCTGCCCATGATACGATTCGCAAAATTCCAGGCATATCCATCATCACCCCGGATAAAACTCCGGACATCGTCACGAAATTTCCCATTCCATTCTGCCCAGTGATACCCCGGAAAACCACCCACCTGATACAGCCCACCCGCATCCCAGGCTTCGGCAATCAGCTTCGTATTTTGTAAGACCGGGTCATTTTCAATCGCCCAGATAATCGGTGGGTCCTTCAACGGGCGTCCAAGTTCATCACGGGAAAGAATGGAGGCCAGATCAAAGCGAAAACCATCCACGTGCATTTCCTCGACCCAGTAGCGCAGACTATCCATAATCATGGTTCGCACAATCGGATGATTGGTATTGAGCGTATTCCCCGTGCCACTGTAGTTCATATACTGCCCACGTTCATTCAGGATGTAGTACATGCTGTTATCAATTCCACGATAACAGAGGGTAGGGCCATTCTCATCGCCTTCGGTCGTATGGTTGTATACCACATCCAGAATCACCTCGATTCCAGCGCGATGCAGCGCTTTAACCAGATCCCGGAATTCGCGCACCTGCTGCCCGGTATCCCAGTCGTGCGAATAGGATGATTCCGGCGCGAAAAAGCCGACCGTGCTGTACCCCCAGTAATTCAGCAGCGGCACCCCAGTAATGGGATTCGAGTGGATCACGTCCGTCTGGTCGTACTCATGAACAGGCAGCAGTTCGACTGCTGTCACCCCCAGTTCTTGCAGGTAGGGGATTTTCTCAATCACACCGTGATAAGTTCCCGGATGTCTGACTTCAGAAGACGAGTCGCGGGTGAACCCACGAACGTGCATTTCATAGATGATCGTCTGGGTGAAGGGGTAATTAAGCGGTGTGTCTCCTTCCCAATCATAGTCGGCAAGATCAATAATCACACTTTTGGGGGCAGCATGAACATTGTCCCCGCGCTGGCAAGCCAATTTACGCGAGTAATAATCCAGGACATAACCGCGTGCGTAAGGATCAACCAGTACCTTGCTGGGGTTGTAGCGGTGACCTTTTTTAATATCCCAGGGGCCTTCCACACGGTAAGCATAGAACATCCCCGCCTTGACTCCCTCGACCAGTACATGCCAGAAGTCGTAGGTGCGGTTGTTCACAGGATCAAATTTATACGTCCACATCGGTTTTTCGTCGTGGGGATACTCAAAAAAAAGAATTTGCACCCCCGTTGCATGAAGTGCACACAGCGAAAAATTGACGCCTCCCGGCACAACCGTTGCGCCGAGAGGTCGGGGATAACCAGGTCGGACTTTGAACATAGGGGTTAGTACATCGCACCCCGCCAGATGGCGTCCAGGACTTGCAACCCGGTCAGATTCCGGACATTATACCCGTGACCTAAACCCTCCGGGGTGAAAATGCCGGCTTCACCATTAGGCGGTGAACTGGGATGAATGCTGTCCCCACTGATGCCCTTGTTAGGGAGACTTTGAAGCGCCAACCAGTAATTCCATAACGGAATGCTGTATTCCCGTGCCACACTGATGATGATAGCGTTAATTTCGTGCACGCGCTGTCCGGTTTCTGGCGAGGTAAAGTTATCAGGAATGGTACTGAGAACCGGAATCACCCCTTTATCAATGCATGTTTGCACAATCGCCCGCAAATTCTGGCGATACTGATCGGCAGGAATACCGAACATGGCATCATTCGTGCCAATCATGATGAGTGCGATTGAAGGATGTAAAATCCGCAGTTCGCACACCAGGGGGTTTTCTTCTGGCGCACAGATTTCATCAGGCGCGGCATTCGGGTCAAGCACATTGAACGAGGTCCAACCAGAACGGGCAGCCAGCCCCTTCCATTCAAAAGAATTGTGTGAACGGGTAAAAAAATCGACCACCGGCTGCAAATTGGTGTAAGTGTCCAGATGTAGCCCACCGACCCCAATATTCCACATAAATTCACGGGTAATCGTGATGCTGTCCCCCACTTCAGCAAATACATCAGCACGGTTGCCCATGCGCTGACCGGCCAGGTAAATCTGGCGGACACGACCGCTAAGGCTTGGCACAACAGGCGCATTATAGGCCTCCTGCGCCTGCAAGGGAGCACTCACTGCCACCAGGCTAAGCATAACGACCAGTAGGAGGAATTTTCGCATTTGCGTTTCCCTTCGATAATTTCAGATTTAATTTTGCGTTAAACGGATACCGAAAGCAAATGTTGTTTGACACATCCAAAGTCTTCTCTCAAAAAAGTGACCGCAGTTTGATAGAATGCCTGCCCAGACAAGGAGATATTCTATTTTGAGCAACAAACCTGTGCGCGTGCGGTTTGCGCCGAGTCCGACGGGCTACCTGCATATTGGGTCAGCACGAACGGCACTTTTTACCTGGTTATACGCCAGAGCCAATGACGGAGTGTTTATTCTACGCATCGAGGATACAGATCAGAATCGCTTTGTTGAGGACTCGCTGCAACAGATGATGCGGAGTCTGCGATGGCTGGGTCTGGAGTGGGATGAAGGCCCGGATAAAGGTGGCAATTACGGCCCGTATGTCCAGAGTGAACGGCTGGAGCACTATCAAAAATGGGCCAACTGGCTGGTAGAACAGGGTAAAGCCTATCGCTGCTACGCCACGCCACAAGAGCTCGCCCGCGCAAAGGAATTGGCAGAAAAAGCAGGGAAGCGCGGCGCAGGGTACGAACGGATGCACCGCTTTTTAAGCGATAGGGAACGGGCTCGTCTGCATGACGAACGTGGGGGCAAGTACGTCATTCGCTTCGCCATGCCGCTGGAAGGCACCACCGAGGTATATGACAAGGTGCGCGGCAAAATCGTATTTGATAACAGTGAACTCAATGACGCGGTGCTGCTCAAATCGGACGGTTTCCCAACCTACCATCTGGCTGTGGTCGTCGATGACTACCTGATGCAAATCAGCCATGTCACCCGTACCACAGAATGGCTGCCATCGTTCCCACTCCACGCCCGAATCTATGAGGCGTTTGGCTGGGAACAGCCAGAATGGGTGCATCTTCCTGTGATTCTTTGCCCTGGCGGGGGGAAAATGTCCAAGCGAAAACCCTGCAAAAGCGAAGAAGGTGAAACGATCCCTGTATCAGTGGATGAATACATTGACGCCGGGTACGAACCGGAAGCGGTCGTCAACTGGCTCACCAACCTGGGTTGGAGCTTTGGCGATGATCGTGAATTTTTCTATGTCCACGAAACCATCCAGCGTTTCAATTTTGACCGGATTAACCCCGCGCCCGCTAAAGTGCCGCTTTCCAAACTTAAGGCACTCAATGGGGAACATATCCGGGCCATGAGCGACGAACGCATCGCGCAAGAGCTGCATCCCATGCTGGAAGCAGTATATGGCGAAATTGATACCAACAAACTGCTGGGCATTATTCCGCACATCAAAGCACGCATTAATCCCATGCGGGATGCTGTGCCGCTGGTCAAATTCCTATTTGCGAAGGAATTTGTACCCGCGACGACAGAACAAATGATTCCCAGGAAAATGGATGCCGCACAGGTCAAAACGATCTTGCAGCGCTGTTACGACGTTCTGAATAACCTGGAAGATTTCAGCGCCGCGGCTCAGGATAAACATATCCGGGCACTGGTTGAGGAAACGGGGTTAAAAACAGGGCAGGTCTTCAGTCCGTTACGCTGGGCAACGATTGCTCAGGAAGTCTCACCGCCGTTGTTTGAGTCGATGGAAGTGCTGGGCAAGGAAGTGTCGCTGGCACGTCTGAGAGATGCCATTCAACGATTATGAGAATCGCGCAGGGGCAGGCCAAAAACCTTGCCCCCGCATTCTACTTACTCCGTTGTTTCCAGCACCAGCTCATAATCGCCATCTCTGGTTTCGGTCAGCCAGGTGGCCACAATCCGGTATTCACCGTCCGCAGGAATTTCAAACTCGCTGATGAGGGAGTCAAATACTCCCAGATCCTCACGGTCAGAATCATGATCGTCATTGAAAGCCAGCTCTTCGCCATTGGCATTGATCAGAAGCACCTGAGCATCAAAGCTGCTCTCGACAGACGGGGCTTTCAGGGAAATGGTAATCACGTCACCTTCAGCCGCTTCAAAAAAATACACATCCCACTGATTTTCCCTGGACAACGTACCTGTGACTGATTCCCCATAAGCAATCGAGAACTCCGCCGGATAGTCCTCTTCGGCCTCGCCTTCGGCACCGGCTAACCCCGCGCTTACGAGCGCATTGACATCAAAATCCATTGGCTCAAATTCGGCAGGTGCCTCAACGGTATATGATTCGCCCACCCCATCAAGGTCTGTCTTAAAATCCACGTTTAACGTCACCTCGCCAATGTTCGGGTCGATCAAAGTCGCATCCAAAACAATGTTCATATACAGTTCCAGATGATGTACAAGACCGTCATCTGCCCCCACCCAGAGCGTGTATCGTATCGTATCATCAGTCAGCAGGAAGGACAGAAGGGGTATCGCGCCCGCCACATCGCCGCCAGTTTGCCCGGTCATCCCGCCACGCTGGTCTTCCGGCATGTTAGCAACCACTTCTCTCAACATCGCCAGCACGGAAGGCGACATCAGAAAGGTGACCAAATCCACGTTGCTGGTATAAACCTGCATCGTTTGACCGTCCAACTCCGTGTCTTCCAGACGAACTGTCGTCAGCACGCCAGGTGAGGCCAGCGCTTCCGCAACCAGTTTCCCGCCAATCAGGTCATTCACGATGTCGTTGGTATTGTACTCACTCCCTGACCAGACCAGATCACCGTTTTCATCTTCGCTGGCTAAGTAAAAGTACCCGTCTTTCAGCACAAATCGACCTGGAATCCTCTCCCCGTCGTTAAAATCCAGGCTGAACTCCCAATCAGCAGAGTCCGTCAACCCATCGGAATCAAGCACCACCGGGCCAGAACCAGAAACCCTTCCGGTGTTGCCCGTGCTGGTTCCCCCAGAACCGCCTAATTCACCAGTGAATTGACTATTGTTATATGAACCCGCCTCTTTCATCGCCTCCGCCGCATCCTGTAAAAACTGACAGTCGGCTTCTGCTAAACCAGTGCAGTCAATCGGCTGACTCACAAGAGGAAACCCCATCACCAGCATGAGGATAAAAATCAAGAGCTGAACAACCATTGTCTCTCCTTCGTTTTAGTCCGGTACACCAATTAATTATCGTGCATTCTTATTACGCTGGCAGCCACCTGAGTGTTGCTAGCCAAAATTGATTCAGGATATAGTATGATTTGCCGAATTCTTCATGGGCATTCCGTATGACACGCTTGCAAACAGCACTGAACATCAAACCTGGTGAATGGCGTCCAGTCGTGACTCTGCTGACTTACTATTTTTTTGTGCAGGCCATCCCACTGTTGATGCGTTCGGCGCGGTCAGCTTATTTCCTGGATACTTACGACAACGCCCAGGAGATTTTACCACTCATCATGCTAACCATCCCGTTTCTGGGGCTGCTGGTGGTGGCAGTTCTGAATCGCCTCGCGCGGTCTATCAAACTTGTGCCGCTGGTCGTGGTAACCAGCGCGATTTTTGCGGGGTCGCTTCTACTGGTGGAGCAGGCACTGGCACGCGGAGTCAATACTAAAGCTACAGTCGTTTTTCTATATGGTTGGGCTGATGTTATCAGCACACTGGTGGCAGTTCAGTTCTGGCTCATCGCAGGGTTAATTTTCGATACTCGCCAGGCCAAACGCCTGTTCAGCATCATCGGAATCGGCGGCACTCTCGGTTCAATCATTATCGGCCTGATTGCCACCCCACTGGTCAGCCAATTTGGGGCGAACGCCCTGCTGTTTATGACAGCGGTACTGCTGGTGGTGTGTCTTGTAATGGCTATTCGTTCTCGCCCTTATATCAAAGATACTTCCCCCAAAAAAGGAGAACCCGCACAAGCCAGCCCGAAAGGCAAACTCTTTGACAATTATCTTGTCACCATTGCCATTGTCGTAGGGATAACCCTGATGGCGGCAGCCATTCTGGAATACCAGTTCCAGATTGTGACAAAAAGCGAAATTAAGGGGCAGGACGACCTCGCTACCTTCTTTAACCTTTTTTACGTAGCAGTCGGCCTTCTTGCCCTGCTGATGCGGTTATTTGTGGTCAATCGCATTTTGACGAACGGTGGGGTGCTGGCAAGCCTGCTTTCTCTGCCCATTATCCTGATGATAGGGGCGGTCGGAATGCTGATTTCTCCATTCATTTCAGGAGAATTGGTCAACATGGCTCCGCTTTTTATCGCAGCCCTGCTGACCAAAGGCGGCGATCAAATAGTACGTTACACCGTCTATGACACAGCTACCGAATTGGTCTGGGTTCCCATCGAACCACAGCGAAAAATCCGCGCGAAGCCCGTCGTCAATGGCGTGATTTCGTCCATGTTTAAGGGAATGGCAGCAGTCCTGATGTTCCTGTTTGTCCAGGCCAATCTGGACTTCAGCTATGTTGGTGCGATTCTGCTTGTCCTCACGGTCTTCTGGATACCAGCCGTTTTTATCATTCGCAAAGGCTATGTTGACCAGCTCCTGACCAGCATCCAGAAACGTCAGCTTAAGCTCGAAGACCTGACCCTGGATATTCGGGACAACACCATCGTCGAAAATATACGCCAGCTTTTACGCAGCCAGGACGAACGTGACCAGGCATTTGGGTTGGAACTCATCCAGGAACTTGATCTGCGTCCCTGGCATCAGGACTTGCGTGCCTTGTTTGACAGCGGCGACATCCACATCAAACAGAACATCCTGCAACTGGCTGCGGATTTGCCCACTATCGTAAGCGACACTGAGCTGATGAAACTGATCTATACCAACAGCGGCCTGACCGATGAAGCTATTTTGATGGCAGCCCGACGTAAAATCCCTGGTCTGGTGCCGCTGCTGGAACGCTACCTGGATGACCCAAGCCCGGAAACACGAGCGGCAGCAGCCAAAGGAACCCTCGTCATGCAGCAGGGACCGCTGGAGAAAGCCCGCGAAACCCTGGAAAAAATGCTGCGCGAGCCGGATACCAAGCTCAATACCCTCGCATTGAATATGCTGGTGGATATGCCCAAAGAATTCCCGCGTGATTTAATGCGCCAGTATCTGCACCGGAATACCACTCATGTCGTCAAACTGTCGCTGGCGGTTGCTCAGCAGCTTCAATCCAGCGATAACGGACTGGCAATTGCGGATATTGCCTATAACCTCCGCAGACCTCGCACCGCCCTGTTAGCACGACAAGTGCTCAAAAACTACCCGGATCAGGAAGTCATTAATGTCCTGCTGTCGCTGGCAGCTGACAGAACCTCAGATCGAACCCTACGCATAGGAATTATTTCAACCCTGCGTGACTACCCGGAACAGGCAGTCATCAACTTTCTGATCAAAATCCTGGATGATGAAGACATCGGCATTTACAGCACGGCCGTCAATACGCTGCTGGATATTGCCCGGCAGGGCAGGCTGCCCCATGAGGCGATCCAGATTCTGCGCCACCAGATGTTCCGTATGGCACAATTTTTGTACCGCCGCTTCCAGACCCAGTATTTTTTGCGGGACAGCAGCGACAAGTTCCTGCTGATGGATCTGATCGATGAAGACATTCATCGTGCTACCCCGGCGCTCCTTAAACTCACGGTGATGAATGACCCGGAAACACCTATCGAAACCGTGATTTACAACATCGAACACAACGCTAACATGGGAAATGTGCTGGAATTCCTTGATAACATCTTCACCAAAGAGGAACGCACCGTCATCACTCCCCTGTTTGAAAACATCGACCTGGAGGAGCGCTGCCTGCGCGGGTATCGTCACTTCGAAAATATGCCGCGCAAACTTGACGACGAACTGCGGGCGTATATTCACTCAAATGATACATGGCGGTCTGTTATCGCGCTGGATTATGCCATCCGACACCAGCGAATCGATTTACTGCAAAATCTGAACTGGAAGGAACTTCTGCGCTCCCGCACCCGGAAGGACATGGTGACACGCCATCTGGCCGAAAATGGAGCGGTACTGAGGAGCCTCAGAACCTTCCCAATACAGCTCTTCCCTGAGAACACAAGGATTATGAGTATGTACTCAACGCTAGAAAAAACCATCCTGCTGAAGCATGTTGAACTCTTCCAGTCCATTCCAGCACGTGACATCTCTCACCTGGCGCAAATTGCCAGAGAAGTTGAAATCAGGGCGGGGGAAAGACTCTTTGAGGAAGGTGAACCCGGCGATGATATGTACGTCATTTCTGAGGGTCAGATTCGAATCCACAATCGTGAGGGGGTTGAAATCGCGGTACTGGAAAAAGGTTATGTGCTGGGTGAAATGGCGATTCTGGATCGAGAGCCGCGTTCTGCCTCTGCTACAGCAACAGCGGACAGCATCCTGCTAAAAATCAATCGCACCGAGTTTTTTGAACTTATGGCAAGCCGCATTGAAATTATGGAAGGCATTATCCAGATGCTTACCTCCCGTCTCCGTAACACGCTTAATCTGACTCAAACCAATATCCCGCGCTGACCACGCGAATTTCGCCCAAGAGCGTGGTAGGCAGCGTAGAAAAGGTTGCCTGAAACGGCACTGTCTCGCCAGCAGCAAAGCTGGCTTTGCTGGTCGCCCCTGCCACACTGATGATCGCTCCGCTCTCATCATACAGCGCGACAACAATGACGGGTGTAATAAGATCATTCGGGCGGTCATTGGTGATTGTGCCAGTGACCGTCAGAGGTAATTCCAGGCTGGTAACCGGGTCTATCGTATAAGGCAGGTCAAACTCTGCCGTCAGCGCCTGCGAGCTGGGGTTATATTCGGTATCCATTTCAACCTGGGCCATAAAATTCGTATAGCCCTGGGGCACAGAAAAATCAATAACAAACGGAAGACTATAACCCGCAGGAATCTTCAAAAACGGTGTGCTGGCCGCGAAGGTTTCGATTTCCAGGTTATTTTCATCAAGCAGGCTAACCGTTACCTCATAATTCGTCACGTGAAACGGATTGTTATTCCTGATTTCCAGGACAATCCATCCGTGCGTACCGTCAGGACTCAGGTAAAAGTTGGAGTGTGCTACTTCCAGATCATCAAAGGGGCGAATTCCAGGTGTAATAGGCAGGCGAATTTCTGTTGGCCTGATCGGTACATCTGTTGCGGGTTCCTCACTTTTTTTATCTTCCCCACACGCCGCCAGAATCATTAAGAGGGATAATAACAACCAGGTCGATTTCCACATCTTGGTTTCCCTATATAGGGTTAATCTCGACCGATACCAACGGCACTGTCGCAGATTCATCGAAGACGGGCATCTCTGGCTCAGGGGCATTGAGGATATTAAGCTGAGTAAGAGCACGTTCCAGACCGGCATGGTAGGCATAGGGTGTGCCATCACACCATGCCAACCGATAGGCTTTTTCCGCCGCTGTAACCGCCGCCCGATAATACTTATCTTTCTCAGCCTTTGTGAGAATCCCGATAGGGAATTCAAGCGCATTCCGCTCAATATGCGCCAGCACATTGCAGGCGTCCGCATGAATGAGCGGATACGGCCCATCCTCCGCCGCAGCCCATACATCTGCCAGCAGTTCACGGGCAAGCTGCAAATCCATTTGCTGCCGCCGCAGCTCCGCCAGCGCAACCAGCGCCGCCAGTTCTTCTTCAACCAGCTTGACACTACGCGCGTGCAGCAGGGCATCATGCAGGAATTTTTCTGCTTTTTCAATATCGCCCAGCCCTAAAGCCGCCTGCCCTTGCAAACGTTTCGAGAGAATCAGACCGGCCTCCAGCCCGCGCCTGCGGCAGTAGAGCATCCCTTTTTGTGCCCAATCTGAGCCAGCCTCAAAATCCCCTGACCAGATCGACCGCATTGACTGATGGTTGTACGCCCGGTTTGCGTTGGTTCTATCTGCCAAATCCAGCGAACGATCCAGGGCGATGGCACTATCTGTAAAATTTCCGCGCACCGCCAGTGCCAACCCTAAGACCTGCAAGCTAATCGCTTCCAAAAGGCGATTATCTTCCCGGCGGTCAATCACCAGTGCCTGCCGTGCTGCGGCTTCTGCTTCCCGAAGACTGCCACACAATCGCAGGGCATAGCTCAAATCGCGCCACCCGCCGCTTAAGTCAACCGTGTAACTGGCGCGTTCCTTGAGATGATTGGAACGGCGGAAAAACGGCACCGCACGTCCTGGCTGGCCGATCATCTGATAAGCCTGCGCCAGTGCGTTGAGAGTCCAGGCCTGGTCGCTTAACTGTTTCAAGCGCGGGGCATAGTCTGTCCCCTCCGGGAAAAACTGTTCCAGCAGAGTCGCCAGCATCTGACCATCGCTCAAACGATAACGCAGAGGGCGATACAAACGCCGCTGAAACACCTCACACGCCTCATCATACCGTTCCAGCCCCATCAATGTATGAAATAATTCCAGCGGAGCGTTTAAATCGCTGTGGCTGTGGATTTCACGCCAGTTTTCAATGGGCGGCAGCGCATCAAAATGAGCATGTAATTTCTCGTAAATTATTTTCTTATCGTCCTGCGGCAAACTGCCCCATACCACACCCCGTACCACCGGATGCAGATCGTAGCGATTCGCATCTCGATCCCAGCCCAGCACACCCCGGTCTTCAAGCTCAGAAAGGGCTTCGTCAAGCGCATGTTCACTGGTGAAAATTTTCATCTCTCCGACCAACACATCCGCCAGCGTATCATAACTGGAGGGAGAACTAAACGCGGCAATGGTACGCAGCACCTGAAGCTGCTTTTCATCCAAGCCCGCCAATGCAAATTGCAGGACGTGAGACTGACGCTGCACCATCGGCAGTTGAAAGGGGCTGAAATCCCGATTGGAGCGCTTCCAGCGATTAAAATCACCGGGAGCACGACGATAGCGGGCAACCTCCCCTGCCAGCGCTCGAATCAGCAAAGGGTAATTGTCAAATGAGCTAAACAGTTTTTTCAGCGCTTCTTTCGAACCGGTCACCCCAAACGAGCGCCATAATTCCAGGGCGTCCTCATGATCCAACCCATGAAGATGAAGCACATACGCCCCCGGTCGGGTATCCCCGGTCGGGGTTTCCAATTCCACGGGATGCAGTCGTGTACTGATGAGAATGCGGGAGGCCTTCACACTGGCAAGTTTACCCAAAAAAGCACTGGCACGCGGATCATAGGCCTTTCGCAGACGGGTATCCAGCATTCCGCCAATGACAGGGATAGATTGGGTATCCAGTAGATTATCAATTTTTCGAGAGGCATTAGGATAGACATATGCCATCAGCAGCCGTTCTAATCCGTCCAAGACCAGCAAAAACGGCTGGTGGTCGAGGATGCTGAGTAATTTATCCTCGCGCTGCGCCACATTCAACTTTTGGACCGTCTTTTCCGGCACATCAGTTACATAAGCCAAGGCACGGGTGATAAAACTCTCATAACGGGCATCGGCTTCGTAAAAACTCCACCACATCCGCCCGGCCAAGTTGATGTGCTGCGGCGCCACTTCGTTAAACCACTTCCACGAGAGGGCACTCTTGCCCATCCCGCCAATTGCAATGAGACTCACGACACGAGATTGGTAAATTTCATGATACGGATTCGCTAACCAATCCGTCAAAAGCTGCAACTCCGATTTTCGCCCGAATAAACCGCGTGTATCGAGCAAGGTATAGGGGTGTGCGATGTAGGGGTCAGGGGGTGATGGGATCGCGGCGGTGCTCAGACGGTGCAGCGCGGTCAAGTCTGGCTGTCGGTGCTGGGAAAGACTGTTAATCACCTGTGCCCGGAAATTATCTGGCGATGTGAAAAAATTGACGACGTTTTCGCGTTTCAGCCGATTATGGAAAACCTTTAAGCGCTCTTGAAGCTCTGGCCTCTCCGGTGGGCCAGGGTCATAGTCATGATCGTCATCCATCAGAAAAATCAGACAGGGAATATCGCGCTCTCTGGCCCGGTTATATTCCATCTCTGTAATTGAAATCTCATATCCCTCAGGGACGTATCCGTAGCGCCGGGCAAAAATCCCCAGGTAGATTTCTGCTTCCTCAACCATCGCCAATGATACAGTAATTGCATCCGAGGCCATCGCAGGCAAATGTTCCATCATGATCGGGAACATCCCCTGCCGCACGCACGCATCCAGCGCCTGCTGCCGATAATCCGGCAGATCATGGGCAGTGCTGCTGATCATCACGTCAATCCGTTCCGACATGCCAATCCTTCATTCCACTTCCACAGCACAGGATAGCATAGAACGCTCATTTATCGCTATGAGCAAGCCTTAAACAAGGGCAGTGTGATTCCATCACATCTGCCCATGAGAGGATACACTAATCCGTAGTGGGTGGACGGAGTTTCCCGGTAACGCCTTTTTTGAGCGGCTCAACTGCAATGGGTTCGTAAAGTTCGTCCCCAATCCGGTAAGGGACATTGATCACCGGTCGCCCCCGGCCTCGCGCAATCTGATCACGGTACAGCGCATCACGAATCGCGGTGCTGGTCTGGTTATGCAGCAGCTTTTCCCACCAGGTGGAGACCACAAATTCAGGAAGCACCACCGTTGTTGGATCGCCCTGTGGATTTTCGATGTCGCGTTTGTGCAGATACTCAATAAGCGGAGCGCCAATTGCGCGGTAAGGCGATGGCACCACATCCAGCGGGACATTGAGATGCCATTCCTGCCATTTTTGTTTCAGGCGAATGACTGCGTCCGGCTCAACCTCGATAGCACAGACGCGCACGTTGTCTGAAAATCGCACTGCATATTCAATCGCCTGTAAGGAACAGCGATTCAGGCTGTTCGCCAGCACCACCACTGGCACATGGCCCTGATCAGGAAATAATTCGCGGATATGACCGGGCTGTAACCCATCCAGGGTCAGCGACGCTGCAACTTTGTCATAGTGTTTGTGAATGCGAATGAACAGGAACACCAGCATGGGAATCAGAACCGTGACAATCCAGGCCCCTTCCACAAATTTGGTTACTGCGAGAATGATTAACACGATGAACGTACAGAACGCACCAAAAGCGTTCAGCCCGATGTGAAAACGCCATTCCCAATCCGGGGTAAAGCCCTCCTCATGACGTTCTTTCAGCCAGTGAACGACCATGCCGGTCTGGGACAGGGTAAAACTGAGAAATACCCCTACGGCGTAAAGCGGCAGCAAATTGTGTTCCTCTGCGCCAAAAATCACGATCAGAGCACTGGCGAGGACAGCCAGTGAAATTATCCCATTGCTGAAGACCAGTCTATCGCCCAGGTTGGTCAACTGGCGCGGCAGATAGCGGTCACGAGCGATCAAAGAAGCCAGGCGTGGGAAATCGGCAAAAGCAGTGTTAGCCGCCAGCGAGAGAATCAGCAGCGTTGCAAGTTGCAGATAGTAAAATGCGATATTTTCCCCAAGCACCGCCTCGGCAATCTGGGCAACGACCGTCTGTTCCGAACCTTCAACAGCCACCACATCATACTGATTCGCCAGGAAAGTTATGCCCAGGAACATCGTCGTCAACAGCGCGACCATAATAAGAAGGGTCTGGCCCGCATTTCTACTTTCCGGACTCCTAAAGGCGGGAATCCCGTTAGAAATAGCCTCTACCCCGGTGAGGGCGGTACACCCACCCGCATAGGCACGCAGCACCAGAAACAGCGTTAGCCCCCCAGAAGCCGTGGTCGCTTCGGCCAGGGTCTCAGCGTCAGGCGGCTGAACCGGGGTCACATCTCCCATAATCACCTTTGCCACGCCGATAACAATCATGGTCATGATGCCCACGACAAAAGCATACGTCGGGATGGCGAAAAAGGTACCACTTTCCTTGACACCACGTAGATTCATAACGGTAATGAAGATCACAATCACCAGGGCGATTTCAATTCGCAGTGGGTCCAGGCCATGGAAAGCCGAAGTCAGCGCAGCAACCCCGGCAGAAACACTCACCGCAACCGTTAAAATATAGTCGATCAGCAGTGACGACGCAGCTACCAGCCCTGGCATCTTGCCGAGGTTATCTTTGGAGACGATATATGCGCCCCCCCCGTTGGGATAGGCGTGGATGGTCTGGTAATACGAGAATGCCACAATCAGCAGCAGTGCCGCAATTCCCAGCGCGATCCACATCGAAACCCCCAGCGATCCCGTTCCAGCGGCTATCAGCACCAGCAAGATAGCTTCCGTCGCATAAGCGGTTGACGACAGCGCGTCAGATGAAAATACCGCCAGCGCTTTGGCCTTACTCAAACGCTGATGAGCAGCCTCGGTGGTAGGAATCGGTGCCCCCAGAATGACACGGCGCATATCGGATATATTCATAGCGTTGATTTTTCCCCTTGTGTACAACTATCTAAATCACAAAATCGGCTCTGTCATGAAAAATTACACCAGGGGAGGCGAATGTGAAGGGATCATGCAGCATAAAGGCATATGTCGGCGGCGAGTCATAAAATAATGGCATCCCGCCCACACCATAAGGGGGGTAATTACCCCCAGCTTACCAAACGGCACGATAATGCTGTAAAGCAGATGATCAATCCATTGAAACAGGGGGTCCAACCTGCCCTGCCAGAGGTTGATGTCCATCCCGTCCGTGTCGCATATACCCCACAACGACAGAAACAGCAGGAAAACAAATACCAGCAGCCATGGGTTGTACGGTTTGGTTATGGGGTCAGGCAACTTGAATCGCAGCATAGCTCGCAGATTAACCACCAATGATTCAAATCATAGTGGTATTTTCTGCGAAATTCTATATGGAACCTCCGTTTTTATGCGGATTTAACAATTTTTAAAACACCGCATTCTGGGCTTCGGCAGCTTTGGCAGCCTCTGCGGTCATCCCTAATCGTGCAAAAATTACCATTGCGTTTTGCAGACGCTTACCCGCACGCAGGCGCTGACCACTCTTAATCAGATAACGCCCATGCTCGTACATGGTGCGGGCCAGTTCACCTTCAGCCTCAATTTTCCGAAAGGCAGCATAAGCCTCGTTAAAAGCGGCCTCCGGATCGTCCGGCTGTGGGTCAAACGCAGCAAGCACCGTTCCCATTGTGCGAAAGGCGATCCCAATACTAAGGGGTTGATGGGTCTTTTGGGCTTCCAGGACAGCCTGCTGTGCATGATAGTAGGCGTTCGGAAGACGGCCATTTTCCAGGTGAATCGCCGCCAGGCCATAATGAATTTCACACAGAGTCGCATTACGGACACTCTCGGTTTCTGGCACAAGGTTCGCTAACTGGTAACCTTTTTCAAAAGCACGGTTGGCACTGTCCAGATGCCCAAGATTGAGCAGCATCAGCCCTTCGTTGACAATCGAGACCATCTGAAGAGTGGCGTCGTTAAATTCTTTAGCTGTTTCATAGGCCGAATGAAACAACCGCTGCGCCAGATGATACTGCCCCTGGTTGCGATAGGTTTCGCCCAGGTTCAAATCGGCAATCGCCATATGGCGTTTATTCCCCAGCTCAGCAAAAATCCCATGCGCCTGCTGGAAACACGTGAGGGCAGCCTTGTACTTGCCACGATACCCGTGCATCGTCCCTAAAAAATTCAACGCACGTGCATAATTTGCCTGATGTGAAAGATTTTTGGCTTCTTCAACCAGCCTATTCATTTGTTTAATGGCTTCGTCAAAGGGAAGGGCGGCAGAGCGCCATGCGAGTTGTATCTCGCGGCAGCGGGTTTCAAAATCCTCGCTGGGTTGAACTTGAGAAATAGTAGTCATGAATCTCTTTCCTGAAAAAGTCTATGACTAAGAGTATCACAAAGAGACAGAGCCAATGCAAGGCAAAATTAACCACTGTCCAACTTTTTCAGCAGTGCCAGGGTAAATTCGGCGGCTTTATGAACAGCCTCAGGGTTGATATGCTCGATTTGATCTGTTTCCCGGTGCCAATTGGGGGACAGCCCTGTTACCCGATCATATCCCATCAGGCACAACCCTTTAAAATTATACTGGCGCACATTGGCCAGTTCATCCAGCGTCATCATCGGACGACCCATAATACCCCATTCAGGATGCTGACGAGCCACGATTTCAGCGGCACACGCGGTATCAGCGTCAGGTTGATAATGCACAGCCGGACTCAGGCTGTGATCCGTGACCCAGCACAATTCCCCTGTGCCGACCCGGTTCAGCACCACAAAGCGGGCATCCCACAGCTCCGCCGCGTGTTTTTGGAGGAAATGTTCAATTCCCGTACAGCCAGCTTCTGCCCCACCCGTAAAAACACACCAGACTTCTGTACTCGGAAGCGGGTTCTGCGCCAGGTATTCTGCCAGACCAAGCAGCACCGCCGCGCCGGATGCATTCGCATTGGCCCCGGCAATCGGGTCGCCAATTTCATCAATGAGCGACAAAACCCCACCCAGCAGCAGGTGGACGACCATGCTCCCTTTAACAAACCGGGTCCATCGGTTATCCGGCGCAAAGAGCGTCATAAAACCACCCAACAACACTGGAATACCCATCCAGCCGAGAAAGTTCGGTAAATATTGGACGATTTTTGGATGGGCCGTAATCCGATCCTGACTGGTATCGAGATGCGCGACCACGACAATCCGGTTTTGTGAGGTGTGCCTGGCAGGAATGCGGGCAACAACGTTCTGAGTTTGCCCTCTGGGCAGCAGTCCATCCCACAAAGCAGGCCGCCCGTGCCAGAGACGAACATCATGCAGCGCCAAACCAAGTCCAGCAAGTCCTAGAAAGCGGCGGACTTGTCCAGTAGATTTCATTCCTGCGGCCAGCACTGCCGCACTGACCAACTCCTGGGTAAACAGCCGTTTAGAAAAGCTGTTGATGCTGGCATAAGTCTGGACTTCAGGAGTTAACCCGAAATCCAGTAAGGTTTTTTGAACATATTCAGCCGCAGCACGCTCGGCGGCTGACGTCGCCTGACGCGGCCCAATCTCCACTGACAGCATCCGGATGGTTTCGCACAGTTTTTCCTTCGAAAACGTCATGCTTCGGGCTCATCTATCGGGGCAGTTTCGGCAAGATCCCCATGCCCATTGCTCTTGTCATCTGGAGCAAGGATTTCCTCTTCTTCCTCGGCCGTCACCAGCGTAACGGATGCAATCGCGTCATCCTCCGCGATATTCATCACTCGCACTCCCATCGCAGTACGGCTGTAACGGTTGATGCTGCTCACCGGAGTTCGCAGCGTAATACCATTCACGGTAATCACAGTCGCATCTTCCATGCCATCGCACAGCATCGCGCCAATGACTTTGCCCGTGCGCTCCAGGTCACTACCAATGGCTCGAATCCCCATACCAAAACGCCCCTGCTGGCGAAATTCCGAAACGGCAGTCCGTTTGCCATAACCATATTCGGTCACAATGAGCAAATCATGGTCAACATGGTCAGCCGAAATGACATCAACGCCTGCCAGGACATCACCTCCCATCAGACGGATGGCGTTCACCCCCGCCGCCGGACGGCCCATCACACGAACATCGTTCTCACTAAAGCGAATCGACTGGCCTTCTGCCGTCACTAGCAGCAGATCATCATTGCCGCTGGTATGTCGCACCCAGCGCAGCTCATCGCCTTCGTCCAGAGACATGGCAATCAAGCCCGAAGGTCGCACCGACGAGAATTCTTCGAACATCACACGCTTGATTCGTCCAAAGCGTGTGCAAAGCGTGAAGAAACCTTCCTGTTCAAAGTCCGGCACGACCAGCGCCGCCGTGACTTTTTCTTCAGGCTGGAACGGCAAAATGGAGTTGATTGTCACACCCCTGGCCGCTCGTTCGCGCAGCGGAAGCTGGAACGTCCGCAGGCTGTAGACCTTCCCATGATTAGTGAAAAAGAGGATGTAATCGAGGGTATTGGCCGCAAAAATCTGCTGTACGACATCTTCGTCACGGGTCGCAATACCGGTGACACCCTTACCGCCGCGTTTCTGAGCGCGATAGGTGCTGGCCGATGTACATTTGATATACCCGCGCTGGGTCAGGCTGATGAGAACATCTTCTTCCCGCACCAGATCGGATTCATCAAATTCGGCGTCAATATGTGGGGCAAACGAGGTGCGGCGTTCATCCCCGAATTTATCGACCAGCTCGTTTAAATCGGTTTGAATAACGCGCAGAACTTTGCGTGGTGAAGCCAGGAGGTCTTCCAGATATTCGATTTGCGCCCTGACCTGACGATATTCGTCCTCGATTTTTTGGCGTTCCAGGGCGGCCAGCCGTCGAAGCTGCATATCCAGAATCGCCTGGGCCTGGGGTTCGGTCAGGTTAAAACGTGCCGTTAGCTGGTTGCGGGCATCTTCTGCGCTGTCTGCATTCCGAATCGTTTGAATAATGTCATCCAGATTTGCCAGTGCCGCCAGCAGGCCTTCCAGAATATGGGCACGGGCACGCGCCTTCCGCAGGTCAAATTCGCTGCGCCGCTGGATGACTACCTGTCGATGCTGAATGTAAATCTGCAAAGCACGTTTGAGGCTCAGCAGACGCGGTTCACCATCCACCAGCGCCAGCATCTGCACATGGAAAGGGGTCTGCAACTGGGTATATTTGAACAGGCGGTTCAGAATCAGGTTCGGTTGGGCATCGCGCGTGAGTTCGAGCACGATTCGCAGCCCGTTACGGTCAGATTCATCGCGTAGGTCGTTGATATGAGTCAGACGGCCTTCTCGTGCCAGTTCAGCGATCCGCTCCAGAATACTTGATTTGCTTAGCTGGTAGGGGATTTCAGACACAACAACCCGATAGCGCCCGTCCTTGTATTCTTCAATCTCACACTTGGCGCGAATCACTACACGGCCTTTGCCCGTCGCATAAATTTCGCGCAGCTCCGCCCCACCCATCAGCGCCCCGGTGGGGAAATCCGGCCCTTTCACGAACTGCATCAGGTCATCGACCGTCACTTCCTCCAGCGGCGCTTCCAGATCATCACCTTCTGCATTGACCATAATGTCAATCAGATAGCTGATGGCGGCTGCGATTTCCCGCAAATTGTGAGGTGGGATATTGGTAGCCATCCCAACAGCAATCCCGCTCGTCCCGTTCAGCAGCAGATTAGGAAGACGGGCGGGCAAAACGGTGGGTTCTTCCAGGGTATCGTCAAAGTTAGGGACGAAATCGACCGTTTCAGCGTCAATGTCGATCATCATCTCTTCCGCAACGCGCTGCATCCGGGCTTCGGTATAACGCATGGCGGCCGGTGGGTCATTATCCAGACTGCCAAAGTTTCCCTGCCCGTCTATCAGAGGGTAGCGCATCGAAAAATCCTGCGCCATCCGCACCATCGCGTCATAGACTGAGCTATCCCCATGAGGATGGAATTTCCCCAGCACCTCGCCGACAATACGGGCACTCTTGCGGTAACCCGAATTTGCCCGCACGCCCATATCCCACATGGCAAAAAGAATGCGGCGATGAACGGGTTTCAGACCGTCACGGGCGTCTGGCAGAGCACGAGAGACGATCACGCTCATGGCGTAATCGAGATATGCGCCCCGCATTTCTTCGTCTATTTTGACTTGCCGTACTGCACCTATATCCATAAATAAACGCCGCCCCCGATGAGGCATTGCGGCGCTTACCTCCTCACCTACAAGTTAGTTAATCGGACAATTTCTGATCACGAAAACGCCCGTTGGTTGCGGGCGTCCCTTACCTTATATTGTACCATTTTTTGCCAGTTATTGCTAACAGCTCAAATCCAACGATTAATCAACCATTCCAGCGCGGTAGGATTGGTGGTGTTCCGGACACGAACCCGAGTTAGACGATACAGGTTGCCATTAAAATGAAGGGTGCCGTCGGCAGTGGTTAGGGCGGCTAGATGGCCCGTTTGCTTAACCACATTCATGGTCATATCGTTATATCTGCCCAGGGGATAACAGAAAAATTCGGGCCGTTCCCCAAGTGCTTCTTTGATCTTATCAGCGGTGATGTTGGCTTCATTAAACTGGTCACTTGGCTGCATTTTTGACATATCGGGATGGGTGAGACTGTGGTTGCCAATTTCCATACCCGCTTTTTTCATTTCCAACGCCTGTTCCCAGGTCAAATACCCCGGTTGATCCATGAAATTGCCAATGATGAAAAACGTCCCAACCATGTCCATTTCCTGTAATCGGGGAAAAGCGTGCTGGTGGGCATCGTCGTAGCCATCGTCAAAGGTCAAAATCACGGGTTTGGGAGGGAGTTTTCTGCCTTTTTCCAGCGCATCCCACAACTGCCTGAGCGTCACACTTGTGTAACCGAAGGTCTGAAGATGCAGCAGATGCTCGCTGAACAATTCCGGGGTCACGGTCAAATCCATCCGTACTGCATCGGCATCTTCAGGTGGATAATCCACATAATGATACATCAAGATGGGACAGTGAATACGGCGGTAGGTTCTGCCCTGGGCAGCTACCCCCTTCCCCACGAGCAATTGGGTACCCAGCGCAGCAGCGGTCGCCAAAAACCGCCGGCGAGAAAATTTCACGGTTGGCTCACCCCAAGATGGAATTTTTGATACGCTTCAAATGTCCAGGGGAGTCCCTCTTTAACAATTTCCTGAATTGCCAGCGCAACCTGCCGGATTTCCCACTGAGCATCGGGAGCAGTTCGCAGTTTCAGAAAGTGCAGCAGATTCCGCGCATCCACTGATACACAGCCTGTATGATAGGCCGCAAAAGCAGGCAAAAAGAGCCGCGCCTGTTCACGGGCAACCCCTTGAGCCAGCGCCTGCTCATACAAAGCATATGACTTGTTGTAATGTTCTTCCAGCAGTGCAGTGAGTTCAACAGCGTCCACTAACACCCCATCACTGCCCTGTTTGTTGGATTTCGCCTGCAATCGCCAGGTTTCGGGGATATAAAACTCGTTTTCGTCATATTCCACATAACGGCCTGACTGAAGGTTATAGCTCATCGTTCGATGCCGGACGAACTGCCACCAAATCATAATCGGCGCTTTAATCCGAAAACGAAACTGAACAAATTCAAATGGCCCGTCGTGATGGTGTTCCATCAGATAGAAGAGTAACTTTTTATCTTTATCCCCCCCTTTAGATTCCCCTAAAAAGGACGTGCGAGCAGCATTCACGATGGCTAAATCATCGCCCATCATATCCTGAAGCTCGACAAACCCCTTATCCAGAACAGGAATTTGTTTTCCTATCAATTCCGGCTTCATCCAGCTAATATCCAGGCTAAATTGTCAGAGTCAGGGAATATTATATGCGATTATTCTTTAGTGAGAAATTGCTGCATGACGAAGCGCAAATCCTGTGGGCTGAACGGTTTCTGAAGATACGCATCCGCTTCATATTGTTCGGCGAGCGCCGCGATATTGGCGTGGGCACTGACCACCAGCACGGGGATTTTTTTGAGTTTTTCGGTGCTGCGGATAAACCCCAGCACCAGGTCACCAGACGCAACAGGCATCATCAGGTCAAGGATCACCAGGTCAGGCTCGTAATACTGGGCCTGATAAAGCGCTTCCAGCCCATCCACCGCCTGAATCACCTCAAAGCCAAGCGGCTCAATATACAGTTCCAGCAGACGACGCATATCAGGATCGTCCTCAACAATTAAAACGCGCCGCATCGCAACGTCCTTGAGACCTATGTAATACTCATTGTACTGTAAAAAATTTCAGGCTTCGGTTCGAAATCCGTTTAATAACGAATATTTCATGCTTTTTTCAGATTTAGAGACAGGAACAAAAAAGGGGCTTCTGCCCCTTTTACCATTCTTTTAGCCCTCCAGGGCAACCTGGATGATATATTCGCCCGATTCATCCGGACTGTAGGTAGACGCTTCCACAAAATATAGCCCGCTGGTCGTTGGTGTAAAGGTGATCAGCGAATTGAAACTGCCGGGTTTGTCGTCATTTTCCGCCAGGATGCTGCCAGTAGCATCTTTCAAGGTTAATCGCGGATCAATGGTACCTGAGGCATTGTCCATCATAATCACGTAGGTCTGCCCGGCCTGCGCTTCAAACTGCCAGATATGCACTTCGGTCACATTCAGTAAAACGCGCTGTGAGACGCCAACTTCCAGTACGCGCTCCTCAGTGATCCCCTGTTCTACGGGTTCCACACGCAAAATGTACCCCCCGGAGGTCGTTAAAGTATACGAACGGGCTTCAATAAAATAGGTACCTGCCGTCGTGAAGGTGTAAGTCATCTGTGCGTTCAGATTACCGGCGCTGTCGTCATCTTCCATTAAGATGCCGCCGCCTGCGTCTGTCAGTGTTAAATAGGGGTCAACATCATCGTTGGTACGCTCCATCGTCATCCGGTACGTTTCACCCGCCTGCACCGTGAGCTGCCAGCTATGCACATCGCCCAGTTCAAGGGTATCTTCCATGACCTGCCCGACCGTGACCACACGATCCGTGACGGGTTCCAGTGTTCCCACATCCTGCACTTCGAGGCGATACGCTCCCGAATCGGTGGCACTCACGGAACTAGCCTCGATAATGAATTCACCGCCCTGCTGGGTTTCCAGGCGCACCAGCGAGTTGAGATTACCACCGCTGTCGTCGTCTTCAGCAAGAATATTTCCGGCCATATCCTTGACCCTCAAGTAGGGGTCAAGCTTAAGATCCGTTTGTTGCATGGTAATCAGGTAGGCATGGCCTGGTGCTGCCGTAAACCGCCAGGCCTGGACTTCACCTGCCGCTAACTCAGCCTCAGTCGGATTGTTAATTTGAATGTCACGGGTAACAGGTTCAGTGGTTATCGTCCCCTGGCCTGCCAGGAATTGTATGAACGGCCCGAACTCACGGATGACAAAACCTTCCGCATCAATTTCGGGCAGGGTGTTCACCGGGACAGGCGTACCATTGACTTGAATATCCAGCGCGTTGGCTGGCAGCCAGCCAAAAGCACGACCCGTATAAACGTATAACCATTGATCGGCTCTACGCGCACGACCCAGCACCCACACCGTATCTCCCCGCATCAGGCGACGTGGCGTCAAGCGTCCATCGGGAACACGTGTCAGGCTGGTCGGTGTTACCACTGAGCCAAGAACGACCCCCTGAGGATCCAAAGGCCCCCGCAGGCGCAGCTCATAAACGTGGACATTATCCACAAACATGGTTACCGTGGGGTCGGTCGGTTCAAAAGTATAAACACCCAATTCAACTGTGCCGGGGATGTTTGCCCGGTTCAGACGAACCGCTTTGATATACTCTCCATTCACGTAGATTTCCAGAAAATCATTCACTGCCAGCACCGTCAGCCGGGTAGGCTGCGTAAAATCAACATCCAAACCGGACACCTCGTCAATTTCCTCGTAACCTGCCGACGAGGTATAACCGACCTGCACAAAGCCGTTGTTATCCAGCGCGAGAACATACCCTGCATCATCTTCCTGATAGCGGAACCAGAGCGCCAGGGCATAATTGGGTTCGGCGGAACTGCCTGAAAAATCCACATTCAGGAAAAAGTCACGCACAGCGGGCGCAGCGGTCGGGGCAGCAAATCCGGCAAATTCACCCTGGGAAATGATTTCCAGCGTTCCGTTATTCACCGAGCCACCAACACCTTCCCAGTTGTTAACGTTCGTATCGAAGGAGTCAACCAGAAGTTCAGTTGCCTGGAGCGGCAGACGCGATGCCAACTCACGCTCCTGTTCCGGAGTCAGGGGTTCATCAACCGCCACCTCAGTCCCGCCCAGCCCAAAAGTCGGGGTTGGCGTGAATGGAATAGGAATATCCGGCGTTTCCGATGCTGTATTCGTTGGACGCGGCGTCAGGGTGTCAGTTGGAACATCCGTCGGCGTGTCCGTAGCCGTTGGCGTATCTGTTGGGGTATCCGTCGGGGTGGGAGTATCCGTTGGCGTGTCGGTCGGCGTCGGCGTAAAGGTTGCCGTTGGTTTTTCAACCACCTCGATCACCGATTGATTACCGGAAATACTGACCGTATCCGCCAGAATCCAACCCACTTCTCCGCCCGCATTGACCTGATACCAATCTCCCTCCGTGGTCACGGCAATGACCTCTAATTCTGTGCCCCGCAGCAGCACAAATGTCTGCGGGTATTGTTCGCCGGGACCCGATCTGACCGAACTCCGCTGGGTCAGAACTGTTGCTGTTGCATTCTGCGGTTCAGGCGTATCGGTATCGGTCGGGGTAGGGGTATCCGTCGGCGTTGGCGTGTCGGTAGGGGTATCCGTCGGAGTCGGGGTATCGGATGGGATTTCTGTCGGCGTATTCGTCGGCGTGGCAGTATCCACTTTTCCGACTTCCTGATCATCTGGTTTGTTAATCACCAGGAAAAACAGCGCGGCGCCAATGACCAGCGCCAGCAAAACACCAATTCCGCCAATCAGCAGCCCATTACCGCCTTTCCTCCTATCCACAGGGGCAGCAGCGCCCGGACCAGAGACAGCTCCGGACTGAGAAATTTTGGAGCTTGGCAGGGGTGTTGTGTACTGATCCGTCGCGGCGGTGCGGCCAGCCGTTGGCACAGGCGATTCCACCCCGCCTATCATGGTCGCATCGGTCTCGGATTTTTCCAGACTGATCTGGACAGGCCTCCCTTCAACCGCTGCCCGGAACACCTGCCCAAATTCCTGGGCCGAATTAAAGCGGTCTTCCGGGTTTTTCATCAACGCCTTCAGGATAGTCGTTTTCACCGGAGGCGGCAGATGCGCCATGTATTCTTCAGGCGGCAGATCGTTAAAATGCTTGTACATCAAGGTAAATGACGTATCTGCCTCAAAGGGCAAACGCCCGGTGACGATCTCGTAGGCCATGATGCCCATCGAGTAAATGTCTGTTCGGGCATCAATGTTGTCGCCGCGCCACTGTTCCGGCGCCATGTACGAAGGGGTACCGAGCACCGCATTTGTCGCCGTCAGTTTGGTCGTCCCTGCCAGCATTTTAGCGATGCCGAAGTCGGTCAGATAGGTGTTGGCCTGGGCATCCAGCAGCACGTTATTGGGCTTTAAGTCCCGATGAACAATGCCTTTGTCATGGGCAAAAGACAGGGCGCTGCCAATTTGCTCCAGCATCCGTGACGCAAGCGGCAGATCAATCTTGGCTTTCTTGATGCGATCATCCAGACTGCCACCTTCAACAAGACGCATCACGATAAATACCGCATCACCATGATGACCGAAATCAATGACGGGCAGGATATGAGGATGCTGCAAAACGGCAAACAACTCGGCTTCGCGTTTGAATCGTTCGACAAAATCCGGATCACGTCCTAGTTCGGTTGCCATAACCTTGATGGCAACATCGCGTTTCATACTGGCCTGGTAAGCACGGTAGACGACCGCCATCCCACCTTTGCCGATGCGTTCTTTGATCTGATACTGACCGAGTGACTTACCCGAATAGTCGGTCATAGAAGACTCTCATTTACGCTTGTTCGTTAAGAAGGGTACTCACATTTACCCAAAGTTGCAACATTATGAACGTTCTACAGCGGGCGAAAGTTCCCGGTCAATCAACTGACGCAGAGCAGCCGTATGTGCAGGGGTTGAACCACAGCAGCTTCCGACGATCTTCAGCCCTAGCATAAGCCATGTTTCAGCGTGGAAGCAGTACGCTTCCGGCGGCATATTATCGGCTGATGCCCACCCGACCACATTATCCGGAGTTCCCATGTTCCCATAGGCGCCAATCGGCAAATCCGTACAGGCCCGCAGTGCCCTTACCGCCTCGCCGATATGGTGTGTCGGGATGCAGTTAATTAAAAACGCAGCGGGTTCAAAAGGGGTAATTGCATCAACTGCTTTTTGAAGCGATTCGCCGCTTAATAATTCATGCCGTTCGTTGGTTACAAAACTAACCATATAGGGAATTTTCAGGTAATGGGCCGGACGAGCCGCCGCGACAGCCTCATGAACGGTATTCATTGTTTCGATCAACAAAACATCGACCCCTGCCTCCGCCAGATGAGACACCATTTCAGCCTGCTCACGCTGGCAGTAACCCTCATGTGGGGTTAAATGCGGTGAGTAGCAGTCCTCCAGAGGAGCGACACTACCAGCCACAAAAGCGGGTCGTCCGGCCTGCTGAACGGCCTCTTTTGCCAACTGGACCGCCAGATGGGTCAGCCGTCTGGCTTCGGCGGTGTTGCGGATATTCCGGGCATGAGTACGGAACGTATTGGTGGTGATGATATCCGCACCCGCAGTCAGGTAGTCAATATGGATTTGCTTCACCACCTCCGGATTAGTCACCAGCGCCCCGGCAGACCATAATGGCAGTCTTGTATCGACACCGCGCCGGGTCAGCTCTGTTCCCATTGCGCCATCCAGCAGCAACGGTTTAGACTCGTGCAGGCGTTCCAGAAAATTATTCGACAAAGCAGCCTCCAACCACACGTCTATTGTAGCAAGTTAGAAGGCAGGCATGAGCAACCGTAATAAATCTCAAACCGGATTAATGATTTTTTTATTAGTTTTGCTGCTGATGGCCATGCTTTTGTTTTTCCTTCTCAGCACCCGCGACACGGACACGGAGATTTTTGCCCCCACCGTGCGCCCAACCTTGCTCACGCCGGAACAATCCGCTACCGCGACTCATACAGCTACCGTAACCGCCACAGGCACCGCCAGCCCATCTCCGACCGTTACCCATACGGTTACCGTGACATCGAGCCCCACCCTGTTACCCCCTACCCTCATTTTAGACACTCCCGCCCCAGAGCTGCCGCCTCTGCCGCCTGTTGTGGCGGTGAACATTCCAGCGGCGATCACAGGCGGCGTGCGCCACTATGGGCGGTACGGCGAATTACAGGACAGCGGACATATCATGGTTGGTTTTCCGGCCGCCGGAAATATCAGCAGTGCCGCGTTTTATATTGATATGTATGAAGTAACCAACGCTCAACTGGTGACCTATCTGAATGCCAGCCGCCTGACCAGCATTTCGCTGGATTACTGGCCCAGCGAATTTGCGAAATGGATTGATACCTTTAAACCGGAAGCGCCATTAAAGCAGGACGACAATGGCAACTGGTACGTTCAGCGCGGCGATCATTCTCCGGCAAGATGGGTATCAGCGTTGGCGGCACGGGCTTACTGCGCCAATCGCGGCGGCAGGCTGCCTACCCCGGAAGAGTGGAAGCAGGCGGCGCTGTGGTCAGAAGAAAACCCGCTGCGCCCCTTCCCCTGGGGCGCAGCGCCGCCGGACAAAACCCGCGCCTGGTTTGGGGAAAAAGAACCGACCACCGTCGGGCAGTACGTCGAGGGGCGGAGTTGGATTGGTGTGTTTGATATGGCAGGTAATCTGGCGGAATGGGTTCAGATCGATGAAAATACCTTTGGCTACATCGGCGGCTCCTTTGAAGACGACGCCGCTACTCTGGAAAAAGCCGTACAAAATGTGACCTTTGTAGATGCAAGCTGGGCACTGCCTAATGTGGGCTTTCGCTGTGTCAAATAAGGCGCTTGACAGCACTGGCGAACTTGTGTTATTTTGAACAAGAGTATTTTCGCACCACAAAATTCTTCAGAAGGAGGCGTGATTTATGCAAGCCGAAAAGTTTGTCCTCAGCGCTCTGCACGCCTGCCTTCAGACTGTCTGCTAATTTTCAGTAGCTGAATATCCGGTGTGCAGCCGTCGGTTTTGCCTGCGGTCATGTAATTTTGCCTGCTGACTGCCCATGCACATACTTTGATATTCAGGAAAACAACAGTGGATAACAAACAACTGAAGAAAATCATGCGCGGTTTTGAAAAGGAAAAACAGCGCCGGGACTTACGCAAGACGGTCAAAACCATGAAGCGCAACCGCGATGACCGCACGCCCCGCCAGAAAAGCTGGTCAGAATCCGATGAAATCGATGGCGGTTTTGAGCGCATTATGCCGCGCGGCGAACGAGAGCGCCGCCACCGGGTCGAAACCACTGCCTTCGAGAACAAAAATGACAATATTGAACTGCTGGAAGGCCTCCAGGCAACGGTGACGGAAGTCAGCACAGGCATGTGCCGGGTCAGCCTCAATGGTCAGATTGTGTTGTGCCGTTTACGGGGCTCACTCAGCGCAGAAGAAACGGGTTTTATGAATGTGGTTGCCGTCGGTGATAAAGTCATTATCACTGAAGACGGACAGGGCGGCGGCGTGGTGGAAGCGGTCTTACCGCGTCGAAACATGCTGGCTCGTCCGGATACCTTCTACAGCCACTTACGCCAAATTCTCGCTGCCAATGTTGACCAACTTCTCATTGTCGCTTCATGGCGTCAACCGCACCTCTGGCCGGAACTGATTGACCGCTATCTGATTACAGCCGGACTGAACGACATCACCCCGATCATCT
This sequence comes from Anaerolineae bacterium, assembly GCA_008933735.1. Taxonomy (GTDB): domain Bacteria; phylum Chloroflexota; class Anaerolineae; order Aggregatilineales; family J027; genus SB15. Next base: position 202,265 of record WBUL01000002.1, read on the forward strand.
GCATTAATAAAGTGGATCTCGCGGAAAATCGGCAAGAATTAGACATCTACCTCAAACCGTATCGGATGTTGGGGCACAATCTCATTCTGACAAGTGTGGTTACAGGAGACGGCTTACAGGAACTGGGCGACATGCTGAGTGGCAAAATTACCGTGCTGTCGGGCATGTCAGGGGTCGGCAAGTCGTCACTGCTTTCCGCCATTCAGCCTGGTTTTGAACTGCGAACCCACGAAGTCAGCGATGCCAGCGGCGAAGGTCAACACACCACCACACAGGCCGTTATGCTGCCTTTTGGCGATGATGGTTATGTTGTTGATACACCAGGCATTCGAGAATTTGGCCTTTCAGAATTGGAACGTTCAGAACTGGCCGAGTTTTATCCCGAATTCCTGCGCTTTACTAATTTCTGCCGCTTCGGGAACTGCTCCCACATCCACGAACCTGACTGCGCGGTGCGAGAAGCCGTTGCAAAAGGTCAGATTGCGGAGTGGCGCTACCACAACTACCGGAAACTCTACAAAGTCCTAGCATGAACGCGCCAACCAGGGCGGGCCCTCATGTTCTCCCCGCCCTGGCATCACAGGACAACAAAAGGCATTCCTGTTTTTTGCCTGACGTTCCCTCTACGCTGGATCTAAACCTGCTTTCCTCCCGCTATAATCGCCGCTATGCGCGAAATGGCATCCTGGTTCATGTTAATTGTCACCCTGGCAGTGGGTTTTTATTTTTTGATTACGGTGCCAACGGGTGGCGAGAAGGTCGAAATTCTGGAAACGCGGGTGGCTGGGTTGCAGGCGACCAATGATCTGCTACTGGGTCGTGTGACCCAATCGCCCACTGCGTCCCCGACCATCGACGCGACTCTCAATGCCGTCGTCAATGATAGTCTGGCTGCCACTACGAATCCTGCAACACCAACCCCGGACATTCCCCAGCCTGTGGTTGTTGAATCTTCCGGGCCACGTGTGACAGCGGTGCAGGTCAGCACTAGCGTAGACGGCGTTGGCTGTGCCGTAAATCCAACCACTACATTTACGGCTTTTGACACCATTTACGGCGTGGCAGTGCTGGCTGATATGGAAGTCGGCATCAATCTGGTGGTCAGCTTTGATTTTGGTGACCAAGTGATTTACCAGGAAAGCTTCACGGTTCAAGTCCCCGGCACTTTCTGCCGCTGGTACAAAATCCAACCAGATGCGGTAGGTTGGGAAGCCGGAACTTATACCGTTTCTTACACTGTTAACGACAGCCCACCCGTGACCACAACTTATACTATTGGGCAGTGAATCCGTCTAAAAGCGAGGATGGCAGAATGACAGGTCGCATGGTGGCGTGGTTGACCAGCGCCCCAACGCTGTAATCCTGCACCAGCAGTTCGTTGGTTTCCGCGTGGCGAACCTCATGAACCATAGCGGCACGGGCACGGGTCACTTCCGCCAGGTGCGTGAAAATTCGCACTGTGTCACCCTCTTTTACTGACTGAAAATACTCTATTTCCCGTCCCACCATAACAAAGACCGCGTTGAGTTCTGCCTGCTGCCGTTCAAAAGACCAGCCAATCTGGCGCAGAGCACTTAGCGCGGCGTGTTCCGTCCAGCGAGGATACATACTGTTATTGACATGCCCTACCATGTCAATCTCATAAGATTTCACTTCATGTTCGGTGATAAACATGCGGGGCCTGTCAATAATGTGTGGATGACGCAGACGAACAGGGATAGACTCCAGCGCCCCATCCGGCTTTCCAAAAGAAGCAGCAAATCCTGAGTCAAGCCGCTGCGGACGCAGCGTTTCTGCATTGACAAATACCCAGTTGGCACGAGCACGAACGATCCGCTGCCCCTGACGGCGAATCACGTAGTCGCGGTTAGAGCGCACACGCTGAAAATCTGAGACCCATGTTTCAATTTCCAATTCATCGCCATGAAAGGCTGGGCGTTCGTAACGTATGGTCATTTTTCGGATGAGCCACATACATTGTTGACTCCAATACCATTCCATCGGATACCCGGCGGCGGCACTGGCCTGGGTCGCGGCTTCTTCCAGAAAGTTGAGATAGGACACATTGTTCACCATCCCAAAACGATTGGTTTCATAGGTTCGAACCTGCATTGTCCAGAAGTAAGGCTTCCGCATTTTACCCTTCTACGGTTCTAACAACGGGATCAAGATGTCTGCCAACCGCCGCCCGACCAAAGCATAACCCTCATTGGTCAGGTGCACCGGATCCATAAAAAGTTCCTGGTCATCCGGTGCGAGCAAGCGGCTGACATCACGAAAGGCACACTCCGGAAACTGCTCAGCCAGCACCTGATATTCTTCCCGCGCCAGCTCATACATAGCCCGTGTGTGATCCTGATATTCCTTCGGGCCGAGCAGCGCGGATTCTTTACCGATGAGCGTATCCTTGAAAAAAATCATTGGTTGAAGCAGCGCCACAAATTCCACATCAAAGGCGCGGGCAACCCTGCACATTTTAGCGAGATTCGCCGCGTACTCCATCACAATTGCCTCACGCCAGGAATCCGAACCCGCGTTTATCTCATCTTGCAGGCGGCTGCGGCGTGTGATTTGTTCCTCAATTTCAAACTGGAACAGGGTATAACCCAGGCGCGTCGGGCGCAGGAGCACCGCGTAGAGGTCAAACAGGCCAAATTCTCCTTCGATAATCCGCCTGCCGCCTTCGGATGCCATATAATCGAAAGGATAACCGGGGCGCGGGTCAAAAAAATAGGGTTCAGTCAGATCATTACTTCCGTCATAAACAACAATCATGTCCGGCGCGAAATCCACAGCGCGAAAGAGCATAGTGGCAAGCTCCTGACCGGAAACCGTTGAATAAACACCCCAGTTGTAAACCCGAATATTCGTATAGCCCTGCCGGGAAAAAGAAAACTCAAGAGAGCCCACAATCGAAGATACACGCGGCGTCCCCTGAAACAAGGCTGATCCGCCGAGCATGATAATCCGGTATTCGTTCACCGGTTTGGGCATGGGAACCTCGTCCCGATAGCCCAGCTCGCTCAGGGAAATATTCAGAGACTCGATTTCCCCATTGGGCTGCCCGGCAAACATGAGATAGGGCACCCCCTGCCGAAAGTCAGGGTCTTCAGCAGGCTCGGCAGTCAGCCGGGTAAAGGCCTCGCCACCTGCCAGCACGACGACCATGCCTACTACCATGATCCGGCGCGGGCGCAACCTGGCAAACAGCGCAAAAACCAGCAATCCAACCCCATAGACGGCCAGCACCGCCCCTTTTTGCAGCATCTTGCCGTCATCCAGACGGGCACCCATAGGTAAACTCCACAGCGCCAGAGACAGCAAGATTAAACTCAGCACCATCAGGATAAACGAACTCGCGGTTGGCTTTTGCATAATGGCGAGTGTAGGCAGGCGCAGCAAAATTGTCAATGTGAGGGTAAGATCTGATGATGCTCAGAAAACCGATGGCTTTTTTACGATTAGGACGTGTCGGGATGTCTCCTCTTACGATGAGCGTTCCGGTGCTGGGCACACTGACAGCATCAAATTCATTGCCAGTACAACTGCTGCTTGTTGGATTAGCGGCTCACTTTTTTGGCTTTGGGCTGAATGACATCATCGACCATCCAATTGACCGTGACCTTCCCTACCGCCAGCGCCACCCCCTGACAACAGGTTACATCAGACGCTGGGAAGCATGGGCTTTTGTTCTGTTGCAGATTCCAGTTGCGCTGGCCGTCTACAGCACCGTCGGGTCAGCCATTGGCCTGGGGGTGCTGGTTTTGAGCATGTGCCTGAGCGTGATTTACAACCTGTTCAGCAAGCGCGGCGCTTTTTCGCGTCTGGGGGCAGAAATCGCTCTGGCGGTGTCTGTCGGGTTTCTGTGTCTCGCTGGAGCTTACACGCAAACGGATGAACTGCCTCCCCAATCGTACCTCTTTGCCCTGGTTCTGAGCCTGATCCTGCTGCTGCTGAACAGTGTTCCAAGCGGATTAAAAGACATCAGAACGGATACAGAATCCGGTGTCCAGAGTTTTGTTCTGGCGGCAGGCGGCAGGATGCTGGACGACGACCACTATAGTTTGCCTGCACGTCTGCGCTGGTACAGTGGATTTTTACAAATGAGTATCGTGGCGTGCATAGGGCTTTTAATTTTTTACGTTCGCCCTCCGTTATTGCTCGCCGGGTTGATTGCCCTGCTTACCCTATACAGCGGCCTGCACCTGCGGATGCTGCTGCAAATCACCTCTTTTCGGGCACTGCGAGCGTCCATGCCTCTGCTGAGTGGATATTACCACTATGCAGCGCTGTCATTGGTCGTCGTGGACAAAATGCCGCTGGGATTACAAGCCCTGTATGTGCTGCTGCTGATAGGACTGATGGCGATACCCATTCGCCTGAGCTTTGTTATGTGGCGGCATCGTTCGGGGTGAAATAAAAAACGCCCTGCATCAACTACAGGGCGCTAAGGGCTGCTTACATACGGAAAGTATTCAGCGCGTCGGCAAGCGCTTCACGGGAAGGCCGCAAATCACTCTGCGCGAGATGAACCAGCGGGGTTTCTGGCAGGTCAAGGATCTGCGTGCTGGTCTTTTTGTCCTCGTTGATGTAGATCAGACCCGTCACGATTTTATCAGGATCCTGATAGCGTTCGAGCAGCGTGATAGCCGCCTCTCGGTCACGCGGGTCGTAGGACTTGTCCAACTTGGTCAGATGCACAATCCCCCCATCATGCAGTTTCACTGAAATGGATTCCCCTTCCTGGTAATTGACCATGATTTCTGGCTGCTCCGGGATGAAGGAAATATCATTGATAACCTCATTATATTCCTGCACCCAGGCATAACTCTTGCTGCTGCCCTCATGGTCATTGAAGGTCACACACGGGCTGATAATGTCAATCAGGGCAGTTCCATCGTAGTTGACGGCGGCTTTCAAAAGCTCCTGCACCTGATGCTTGTCGCCGCTAAAGGAACGTGCTACAAACCCACAACCGCTGATAATGGCTTCAAAACACAGATCAATCGGGGTAAGTTCGTTTATGCCCCCTGCATATTTGTTAAACTGCCCCTGGTCAGCGGTGGCAGAAAACTGGCCTTTGGTGAGGCCATAGACGCCGTTGTTTTCGACCACATACACCATCGGCACATTGCGGCGAATCAGGTGCTTGAACTGCCCCATACCGATGCTCCCCGTGTCTCCGTCACCAGAAACGCCTATTGCGATTAAGCTGTGGTTCGCAGTAACGGCGCCCGTTGCCACACTGGGCATACGTCCGTGCAGGGCATTGAATCCATGAGAGTGCCCCAGGAAATAGGCCGGGCTCTTGGAAGAACAGCCAATCCCACTCAGCTTGATGACCTGATGCTGCGGTAAGCCCAGTTCCCAGGCGATCTGTTGAATCTGGTTGGCTATGGAGTTATGCCCACAACCGACACACAGAGTCGAAGGTGCGCCATCATAATCTTTTTTGGTAAGGCCAAGTACATTGACCTGATCACGTCTTCCCATGAGATTAGCCCTCCATTTCCAGGAATTTACTGACAATGAACTTCGCGGTGAGCGGCAGCCCATCTTGTTTATTAATTGACAGGATTCGATCCGCCTTTTCAGGCACATCCAACCGCAGGATTTGCGCCATCTGCCCTTCCAGATTGTTTTCGACCACATAGACATGATCGAAGCTGCGAATAAACTCATGCACAGAATGCGCCGCAGGCAAGGCACGCAGTCGGAGATAATCCGTCGAAATCCCCTGAGCCGCCAACATGTCCCGTGCTTCCACAATGGCGGGCTCGTTTGAGCCGTAGGAGATGATGCCGACCTGCGCTCCATCCATTCGGCTTACTACAGGTTGGGGCAACTTATCACGCGATCCATCAATTTTGCGGAAAATACGCTGGAGGTTTTCTTCCCAATCATCGGAGCGTTCGCTGTAGACACCATATTTATTATGCCCCGTACCGCGTGCAAAATACGCCGCGTAAGGACTGTCTGTACCAGGCAGAGTGCGCCGGGTTATGCCATCACCATCAACATCAACAAAGCGGTAAAAATCACCCGGCTTCTTGATGTCTTCGGCAGGCACCACCTTACCCCGATCCAGCGGCTTGTCAGGATATTCAAAATCCTCGCTTGTCCAGTAATTCATGCCAAGATCAAGGTCAGTGAGTACAAACACTGGCGTCTGAAAACGTTCAGCGATATCGAAAGACTCCCAGCCAAAACGGAAACATTCTGCCGGACTTGCCGGGAACAGGCAGATGTGCTTGGTATCCCCATGTCCGAGGTAGTGTGTGAACATGACATCGCCCTGCGAAGTGCGAGTCGGCAAACCCGTGCTGGGGCCTACCCGCTGCACATCCCAGATGACCGCCGGAATTTCTGCAAAAAATCCCATCCCCGCAAACTCCGCCATCAGTGAAATGCCAGGGCCGCTGGTTGAAGTCATCGCACGAGCCCCCGCCCAGCCTGCGCCAACAACAATCCCCAGGGCTGCCAGCTCGTCTTCAGCCTGTATAACCGCGTAGGTGGGCTTTCCATCCGACGAGTGACGGTATCTTTTAAGAAAGATGCGGGTTGCGTCAATCAGACTGGTGCTGGGCGTAATCGGATACCAGGCGACCACGCTGACGCCGCCAAAAGCCGCGCCCAGTCCCGCTGCTGCATTCCCTTCCGCCAAGAATTTACCCTTCACCGGGCTGTTTTCCATGGGCTCGGCACGGTAGGGAATTTTTGTTGACCAGTTGGCTTTCGCCCAATCATAAGCCGCCTGAACCACCTGTTTATTGAGGCGGACGGCTTTTTCTTTGCCGTGCAGCTCATAGCTCAGAGCTTTTTCAACGGCATCCAGATCAATACTAAGCAGATACGACACACCGCCGACATAAACCATGTTGGCTACCCTGGACTTTAATTCACGCGGAATATCGAAAGTGTCCATGAGTTCTTTGATCGGCATCCGGTAGATATACAAATCATCGCGGCTGATTTCCTGCTTCCAATCCAGCGGGTAAATAACCACACTCCCAGGAGCAAGTTCCGCGACATCCTGTGCCAGCGTTTGCTGGTTCCAGGCGGCCAGGATGTCAGTACCCTCTTTCCGTGCCAGATAGCCCTCTTTACTCAACCGGATGATGTACCAGGTGGGCAGCCCCTGAATGTTGGATGGGAACAGGTTTTTACCAACTACTGGAATGCCCATCTGGAACAGCGCCCGGATGATGACCATGTTGCTGGTCTGGCTGCCTGATCCGTTTGGCGATGCAACATTAATGGAAAAATCGTTGACCCGTACCGCTGGACTGCCAGTGGCAGGGCCTCGTTCAAGTACGTCCGTGATTGTCATAGCTAAAAATTCCTTCGGTCTGTGATACCGCTAAACCGCTTCTTTGTGAAGTACCCTGGCTAGTTGGGGTAAATCTGCCATATTAGCAGAAAGCTGTCAAATTGTCTAACGGGTAGATTGCGTTTTTTGTGCATCTTGTCCAGCCCTCGGTCGCCATTTTGAATAGACAAACCTTATTGCCCGCTTGTACCAGCATCTTATAATAGGTGTATTAAATCCATACGCGAACCCATCTCAAGGATACTTATGGACAACATTTTTATTTCATACAGCCGCCGAGACGAATACTTTGCACGCTGCCTGGCAGCCGATTTACAGGAATCCGGCGCAGGCATCTGGATTGATGTCGACGATATTCCTGCGGGGGCAAAGTGGAGTACGGCTATCCAGGAAGGACTCCGCACCTGTGATGTCTTGATTCTGATCATTTCACCCGATTCAATGGAATCCGTGAATGTGGAAGATGAATGGCAGTATTTTCTCGACAAGAATAAACCCATTATCCCGGTCTACTGGCGAGACTGTGAACCTCATTTTCAACTGAGGCGGTTACAGTATGTGGATTTTCGCAAGGAATACACAGATTACGACCAATCTATGCTCAGTTTGATTGCGCGATTGAGCGAACACGGGGTACATCTGGGAACACCACATGATCTGGCCGCCTCGCGGGAGCGCTTTCTGGAGGAGGTCGCCCAGGAACAGCTTAATGCGCTGGGGTACATGAAATTGACGCACAGTAGTAGGCCGGAGACTCAGCCATCCCGCCCGCCTTCTTATCCAGACCGTACACTCTACCCGGATACGTTTCCCCTTGCGCCGGGGCCTCGCCCCACGAGGCGCAGCACGGGGCGCAGTCTGAACTGCCTGCTGGTTCTGATAGGTTCGCTTGTAATGACCCTAGCAATTCTAGGGGCAGCCTTTGCCTTTGGTATCTTTGTCAGGCCTGAAGAAATCTTAGAAGCTACCGAGGAAGCCGCCGCCGCAACAGACACGCCGCCTCCTGTAACACCAACAGCAGCCATTCGTGCCCAGGTCGCGCTGATTTATAGTGACGACTGGCTGTTCCTTCAGAATATTTCTGACGAAACCCTGGACCTGGGCGATCTGCGTTTTGTACAGAACGGCAGTTCTCTTGAGTTCAGAGCATCAGAATGGGGCGGTGTGCAATCCGTGCATCCCAATGGGTGTTATCAGCTTGTGCGGGACAGTTCCTACGTGGATACCCGACCGGGCTTTTGCAGCTTTAACGGCTGGATTTTTAAGGGCCGCAGCAGCCAGTTCTGGCGGGCATTTGAGGAGGGTGCAGATACATTCACTGTCTATGAAGGTGTCCGCGAAATCACCACCTGTACGATTGCCGCCGGGGAGTGCCGATTTTCGATTCAGTAGCTGAGGTGTTCAATGAAGTGCCTGAGAACAGCCACTGCCTGCTCATATTCTGCAAGCGACAGATGCTCATTGGGTGTATGATCCAGCCTGCTGTCGCCGGGGCCATAGGCGATGATAGGACAGCCCCAGACCGCCCCCACAATATTCATGTCGCTGGTCCCCGTTTTATACACAAAGCCCGGACGCTCTCCTTGAGCGCGGATCGCAGCCAGCATGTTCCGCACCAGCGGGGTGTTTTTGTCGCTCTGGAAGGCTTTTTCCGCACCATACGCACGCAGTTCACTATTGGGGGCAGCAAAACGCGAGACTGCCGCAACCACTTCTTCTGGCCCCTGGCGCGGCGGCAGACGAAACCCAACCATCATCGTCACCGCCTCATTAAACCCGTCACTGCTGGTGTTGATGCTCTGGAGGGTGGGCATGATCTGATCAAAATAACGTTCGTGATTTTCATTTTCGTGTGCTGCCCAATCCTGCACCGACTTCCAGAACTCAACCCCCATCGCGCCGGCACTGGGTTCCGGATGGGCAGTATGCGAGACCGTGCGAGTATAGGTGTACTCCACAATCAGCCGCCCTTTGTATCCCAGGGTAATCCGGTCGGCGCTGCTGGGTTCGCCAATGATGCACAGATCAGGTGTATAAGTTTTGGCGATATGCCGGGCTCCCTTGCTGCTGGTGACTTCTTCCTCCACCGCACCTGCTACAATTACCCGCCAGCCTTCGGGAATCACAGCTTGTGCGGCTGCGGCTGCAAAGGCACACAGCGGCCCTTTGGCATCCACACTCCCGCGTCCATACAAAATCCCATCCTCGACCCGGACAGGAATTTCTCCTCGTACCGTGTCGATATGTCCTAAAAGCATTAACGTATAGGGGGCATCAGGAGCGCCGCGCCATCCGACGGCATTTCCTACGGTATCCACCGACGCCTCAAACCCGTTTTTTGTCATCCAGTCCACCAGATAGCGCACAGCGTCGCTTTCTTGCTCAGAGGGACTGTAGCGTTTGACAAGTTCAGTAATGAGTTCAGCGGACATACTGCTGTTCCAATTGTTGAATGATAGTGTACGTGGTGCGGGTAGTATCGCCGGTGTGGGAAGTCGCGTAAGTAATTCTGCGGATCGTTTCAGCCGCAGTCATATGACCGAGGAAATCCAGCATCATCGCTGCGCTTAAAATTGCTGCACGCGGATCAGCGACCCCTCTGCCTGCAATATCGGGAGCGCTGCCGTGAACAGGTTCAAAAACGGCGGGTTTCTTTGCGCCCACATTCGCCGATGGCGCGATGCCCAGCCCTCCCGTTAACCCGGCGGCTAAATCACTCAAAATATCCCCAAAAAGATTCGTGGTCACCATCACATCGAAGCGCCCCGGATTCTCTACCATAAACATGGCCGCCGCATCGACCAGCACTTCGTCAACTTCAAGCTCCGGAAAATCTTTGACAATCTCCCAGCCAATCTGCCGGAACAACCCGCAGGTTTCTTTTAAGACATTCGCTTTATGTACCAGGGTCAGTTTTTTGCGGCGCTGCATGGCCTGTTCACACGCCACACGAACAATTCGCTCAGAGGCACGTGCTGTGATGACCCGTTCGGCAATGGCAGTTTGCCCGTTATCTTCTACCCGTTCGCGCCTGCTGTATAACCCTTCGGTGTTTTCCCGCACGATCAGCATATCAATTCCCTGATGTGGTAACAATGCCGGGCGCAAATTAGCGAACAAATCAAAATGCCGACGTAGGGTGAGAATCGGGCTTTGATAACCTTCGACTTTGACCATCGGAGAACCCGTCGCGCCAAACAGCACGGCATCGCTGCTCTCGCACATTTCCAGCGTCTCCAGCGGAAGCGCATTCCCGGTTTTTTCAAATGTACCGAATCCCGCCTCGGCTTCCAGAAATTCAAGCGGGAGATTCAGCACCGTAAGCACCGCCCGTGCTGCCGGAATAACTTCCTGCCCGATACCATCGCCGTTAATCAAAACTACTTTGGACATATTCAAACTTTCCCGAATCTTTTTTGCAGCATTGGCACAAGACCCCCTGCGTCTAAAATCGCCTGCACTGAGGGGGAAAGTTTTGGTATCGAGAATCGCTGTCCGTGCACGGCGATTTGTCCTGAATCCGTATCAATTTCAAGCATGTCGCCTGTTTGCAGCAGCACATTGAGTTCAGGGCAGACAATTGGCAGAACTCCCTGATTAATGCAGTTGCGGAAGTAAATTCGGCTGAATGATGCCGCAATAATCATGGGCACACCCGCATATCTCAGCGCAGTCACAGCCTGTTCACGACTGCTGCCGCATCCCCAATTTTTCCCCGCCACAATCACATCTCCCGGCTGAACCTGCGCGGCAAAGGTCGGGTCCAGGTCTTCCAGCGCGTGTGCAGCGATTTCCTCCGGCGTTTTGAGGGTATACGTATATTTGCCGGGAAAAATTACATCCGTGTTGATATGATCGCCATATACCCAGCAGCGATGTATGGTCATCCTTCGATCCTCTCCTGCCATTTCTGTAACAATTCGATCTCGCGTTCCGGTGTCAGCCCTGCGACCAGCAAATTCTCCCCCTGAAGTGTTTTTGCCCACATCAGCGTATCCTGTAGGGTGTCAGCCAGCGGGCGGAATTTTAGCCCAGCGTTCACAGCACGGTCGATGTTGACACAATTCACTCCCACCCATGACGACGGGAACCACAATGGCAGGCTGACTTCGTTTTCCTGTAGAAATTCCTCGTTAACAGGGATAAATTGGATGTTACTGTTCGTAATCTCCTGGCTGGTTTCCAGAATCTTTTTTAAGGAAACGGGATAGCCTGTCGCATTAAAAACACCGTTCTGTTTTTTTTCCGCCATGTCGATGGTCCATTCGGCCAGGTCGCGCCCGTCAATGAACTGCATGGCAAATTCAGGCGGAACCAGCATATCGCCGCCGTGTGAGACTCGCACCGGCCAGTATGTGAAGCGGAATGTATGATCTTCAGGCCCGACCACAAACCCCGGACGAATTACGAGCGCCTGCCCCGGCATCACACGCTGAACCACTTTTTCGCACAGAGCTTTCAGCGCCCCGTAAGTTTGTGCGGTGATTTCTTCGATGGTTGCATCTTCTAATGTTTGCAGAGCGCCGTTTTCATCCTCATTTTCTTTAGTATCCAGGTCGCGGTAGACCGAAATGGAAGAAATGAAGATGTACAGGCTGCTGCCTTGCAGCATTTCAACGGATTGGCGCACGACACGCGGTACATAACCGCTCGTATCAATCACCACATCCCATGAGCGACTTCTTAGTGCATCTAAGTACCCGTCCCTGTCGCCATGTAAATGCTCAGCCTCCGGAAACAGGCCAGGGTTGGTTTTGCCCCGATGGAACAGGGTCAGTTCATGCCCGCGCTTCAAAGCAGCTTCCGCCATATGCCGCCCGACAAATCGGGTTCCGCCGATGATAAGGATTCTCATGTGGTTTCCTTTGAATATCGTTGAAAAGATTTTATCAGCGACTCAGGGGAAGCACCTCTCGTGGGTCGGCGATTTTTCCGGCAACCGCGCTCGCCGCAACCACATACGGGCTGGCAAGATAAACTGGCGCGTCGGGCGTTCCCATACGGCCCTTAAAATTGCGATTCGCGCTGCTAATGGTTGCTTCATTTGGCGCAGGCACACCCAGATGATTTCCCATACATGGCCCACAGCCAGGAGTCGCTATCGCCGCACCAGCTTCAATGAGCGTTTCAATATAACCAGCACGAGTTGCAGCCAGGTACACTTCCGAACTCGCCGGAATGACCACCAATCGACAGCGTACTTTGTGACCCCGCAAGACTTCCGCTGCCGCCTGAATATCTTCCAGCCGCCCATTCGTACAGGTCCCGATGAATGCCTGCTGAATTGGCTCGCCCAGTGCTTCTGAGAGATTAACCACATTGTCCGGTTGATTCGGCAGCGCAATCTGCGGTTCAAGCTGGCTCACATCTATCGTGTAATCATGGGCATAAACCGCGTCCGGGTCAGGATAAAGAGGGGTATAATCGCGGGTCCGTCTGGCATCCAGATAGTCAAAAACGGCCTTATCTGGCGGCAGATAAGCATTTTTCGCGCCAAACTCCGCCATCATGTTGGGCAACACAGCCCGTTGATCCAGAGACAGTGTAGAAATGGTATCCCCGGCAAACTCAACTGAAGCATAAATTCCCCCCTCTACGCCGTAATTGCCCAGAATCCGCAGCGAAACATCTTTGGCGGTTACCCCTGGTGTCAGGGTTCCGGTCAGCGCAATTCGCATCGAGTCCGGCACGCGCATCCAGAGTTCACCCGTTGCCCACAGCGCCGCCATTTCTGTCCGCCCGACCCCTGCCCCAAACGCGCCCAGCCAGCCGAAATGAGTGCTGTGACTGTCCGCGCCGAGAATCGTTTCGCCAGGGAGAATCAGCACTTCTTCGCTGATGACCTGATGACAAATACCCCGCCCCACCTCGAAGAGATGAGCAATTCCCTGCTCCTTGACCCACTCGCGGATTTCCGCATGATTCTGGGCATGTTTGGTTGTTGGAGCGGGCACAGCATGGTCAAAAGTTATCGCGATTCGATCAGGGCGGGCGATTTTTTTCGCGCCCATTTCCAGGAAAATTCGTCGAATCGCGGCTGAATTATCGTGGCTGAACATTAAATCCGGCCTGACATCCAAAATATCACCTGCCCGCGCTGAGGAGACGCCTGCCGCCCGCGCCAGCGCCTTTTCCGCAAAGGTATATCCACTCATAAGGCCTGCCCTGCCGCCTGATAGAGCAAATGATCAATTTCGGCCAGCGCTAACGGGCGAATGTCCGCTCGTTGTTTGATGGTTTGGGTCACCGCTTTGAGGGTCGAATCGTCCAGCACCAATCCCAGTTTTAATGCCCGGTCACGGACAGTATTCCAGCCTGTCAGTCGATGCCCCATCGCCACTTCCCGTGTCAATCCGAAATCTTCCGGGTTGATAATTTCATAGGTTGTTGGATCCGCCAGCACCGCTTTGGCATGAATCCCTGCCTTGTGAATAAACGCGCTTGAACCCGTGATGTAATTGCTAAACGGAATCTGGATTCCGCAGCTTTCCGCGATGAATGTATCTAATTGGGGCAGCAACCTGAGCTTGTATTTCTGCACATAAGCTCGGTTGATGGTGTACAGACGCGCAACCAAACCGCCCAGAGGGGTAATACCGTTGCGCTCGCCGATACCTAAAATGGTTGTATCGATGTGAGTGGCTCCGGCTTCCAGCGCTGCACAGGCATTAGCAATCGCGCAGCCGCTGTCGTTATGCCCATGAAATTCAATATCGAGTCCGGTCAGGCGTACCAGTTGATGCACCATCGCATAAACCTGCGTGGGCAGTGCCACCCCAACGGTATCCGCCACCCCAAGCCGGTTGACCAGGCCCAGGTCTGCTACCGCGAGGTATACCCGAAGCAAGTCAGCCTCGCGGCTGCGGAAGGTATCCTCCGTGCTGAAACGTAAAATGATGTCGGGTGCCTGCGAACGGATGTAACCCATCACATCTTCAGCCAGATCAATGATCTGGCGAATACTTTTGCCATGACTGTGCCGGATTAGCTGTGGCGAGGTGCCAATCACGACATCCAGCCCCTGTACGCCTGTATCCAGCGCCCGCAGCGCATCGTCACGATTACAGCGAATATGGGTCAAAATGCGAGCCTTCAGATTTTCCCGCACCACCGCGCGTATATCGGCTTCACTCTGGGGCGAGGCACACGGCGAGGTCATCTCGATCATTTCTACGCCGAACTCATCCAGCAGGCCGGCAATTTCGATTTTTTGCGCGGTAGAAAAGGTCGCGGTGCTGAACTGTTCCCCTTCGCGCAAGGTACTTTCAATAATGCTGTAATTGTCAAACGGCATGATGCAAGACTTCCCTGACTGTATCAACCATCTGCCACAAATCGTCATCGGAGATGACCAGCGGCGGTAACAAACGCAGTACGGTTGCGCCCGCAGGCAGCGCCAGGACTCCCTGTGCCTGCAAAGCACTCAACACTGGGGCAACTTTGCCACGCAATTCAATCCCAACCATGAAGCCGCGCCCGCGAACCTCCCGTATGATGTTTTCCGGCAAATTTTCGCGGAAATAGGTCATCACTGCCGCACCACGTTCCCGCGCCCTCTGGATTAGATCTGTATTCTGGTAGACCTCTAAGGCGGCTAAAGCGGCGGCACAGGCCAAAGGATTCCCGCCGAAGGTGCTGCCGTGAGAGGCAGGCGGAATCTCCCCGACTCGTTCCCCAATCAAGACCGCACCCATCGGCAAACCGCCCGCGATACTTTTGGCAAGGCACATCAAATCCGGCTGGATGCCGTCATACTCATGAGCGAAAAGATAGCCTGTGCGTCCAAATCCAGTTTGCACCTCATCCAGGATCAGAAGTGCGCCGTGTGCATGGCATAATTCCTGCACTGCCCGCAGGTATCCCGCTTCCGCCGGATGCACACCACCTTCACCCTGCACCACTTCGACAATCACCGCGCCGATGGTGTTATCCATCACCTGTTCCAACCGTTCGATGTTGTTGTACGGGACATGTATCACATCTGGTATCAGGGGGTGGAAGGGCTCACGATATTTTTTCTCCCAGGTCGTACTGAGAGCGCCCATCGTCCGGCCATGGAAACCGCGCATGGTAGAAACGATTCCGGTGCGGCCAGTCCCCAGCCGGGCAAATTTTAAAGCGCCCTCAATCGCTTCCGCCCCGCTGTTACACAGAAATACACGCGGCATACGCGCGGCAGCGCACAGCGCCGCCTGGTAGCTGGCCCGCACCGGATTATGAAAAATCTCAGTGCAGGCAATCAGTTCTGACGCCTGCTGCTGAATCGCGCTGACAATCGCCGGGTGTGCATGGCCTAAATTTGATGACCCCTGCCCACTCACACAGTCGATATAACTGTTTCCTTCGGCATCGAACAGCCGCGCCCCTTCCCCGCGCACAATTTGCAGATCACGTTTGATATAGGTGCCGCTGGAATGCTGTTGTTCAAGCGTGATAAACATAAACCGCCTCATTTATGATATGGGTGCCAGCGCCCGCCAGCGCTGCATCAATGGGATTTTCCAGGCGAGAGTCCGCCAGAATGACTCGGCTGACTTGTGCCGCCTCCGCCGCCAGCAGTTTTTTCTTCATCCTTCCCCCAGCGAAATCAGCATAACGATCAAGTTCGGAAAGGGAAAACTGAGAAATCAGGGAAGCGGGGTCGTTCACATCACGCAGCAAACCAGGAACATTACTCAAAATGACGAGGGTATCGGCGCGAAGTTCATGGGCAAGCTGTGCCGCCGCCAGATCGCCATCTACATTGAGGCGTTCGTACTCATCTCCTAAGGCCAGCGGCGCGACCACTGGAGTCAGATCGTTTTCTAACAGGGGAACTAAAACCTGTGTGTTAATACCCGTGATTTTGCCGGAATAATCATCCCGGATGATAATCTGCCGCCCATTGCGAATAGCACGAATGGCTTTTTTACGCTCGGCGCGAATCACGTTCGGGCCGGATAAACCCACTGCATGAACACGATATGACATGAGTTCGGCGGCGAGCTGCTGGTTCACCATGCCGGCTGCCGCGCTGAAAATCTCCAGCGTGCGTGCGTCCGTATAGCGGCTGGTATGTCCGCCAGGGCTGGTAATCGTTTGCGCCGGGTAGCCAACCTGCTCCGCCAGTTGGTTGGCAGCATCACTGCACCCATGGACTAATATCCATTGTTCGCCGTGCTGAATACGTTCCGCCAGATTGCGTAAAACGGTCTGGTGATTAACACCTGCGCCGCCGCCGAGTTTGATTACCTTGATCGTCATTACGGAAAAATCCCTCCAAAAGTTAGTCCGGTGTTTTCTTCAAAGCCGCACATCAGATTCATGCACTGCACAGCGCTGCCCGCTGCGCCTTTGCCGAGGTTATCAATCGCACAGAGTAAGATCGCACGCCCCGACGCCGGGTCATATTCCCAGCCTACATCGGCGTAATTGGTGCCTGCCAACAAACGCGGCTCAGGATGCCCATGCAGACTGGTTTTGTCATGCACAATCCTTACAAATGGCTCGCTGTTCCACGCCTCACGATACGCTTTCCAGAAGTCTTTTTCGGATAAGCCAACGGGAAAGGACAGATGCACCGCCGCCGATACGCCGCGCACCATTTCTACGCTGCTAATTGCCATCCTTACATCAAAATTCCCGCATTCAGCCAGACTCTGCCGGACTTCGGCTTCGTGGCGATGTCCTGTCAGGGCGAAAGGGCGGACAATGCCACTTCTTACCGGATGGTGACTTCCCGCGTTAGGCGTGCTGCCACCTTCACTGCTGCCCACTTTAATATCCACAAACAGCGGTTGGGTATCCGTCACGATGCCCGCTTTTACCAGTGCCCATAGCGCTATGGTCGTTGCAGTGGCGTTGCAGCCGACACCGCTCGCGTAATTTGCGCCACGAAGCTGCTCCCGGCAGAGTTCTGGCAGGCCATAAACAAAACGCGGCAGCCATTCTGGGGCAGCATGAGGACTGCCATAGGCTGCCGCGTAAATTTCCGCGCTGTTCAGGCGGAAATCCGCACTTAAATCAATGATCCGCTCTGCGAGATGCGCGTAATGAGAAATATGCTGCTGTGCCTCGCCATGCGGCAGTGCCAGAAACAACACATCACACGGTTCCAGTACACCTGCTGTGACAAAACGCAGTTCAGTTTGCCCACGCAAATGCGGATGAACCTGATGCACAAATTTGCCCGCGTTGCGTTCCGCAGTGACCTGGGTCACTTCGACGTGGGGATGCGGCAGCAGTAAACGCAGCAGTTCGCCACCTGTGTAGCCAGACGCTCCGACAATTCCAACCTTCATGCAATTACCCTTGCGCTTTCAATGACAAAGCGAGCGATATGTTCAGGGATATTCACGCCCGTCGTATCAATGCTGTTGCGAAATTCCATGGTGTGGTTCACTTCGCAAACCAGAAAACCACGTTCCGGGTCTTCCAGCACATCAATCGCCAGAACGCCTCCTTGACCGCCGCTGACCGCCAGGGCTGCCCGCTGACACAATGCTGCCAGTTCAGGGGTAACAGGGCAGTTAGAGGCTTTGCCCCCGCGTGCCGTGTTGGTGATCCAGTGCTCAGAGGAACGGTAAATAGCGCAGATGGTTTCGGTCCCCACCACAAAGGCACGAATATCCCGCGAGGGTTTCTGTACAAGTTCCTGAATGTAAAAAATATGATGCCCGACGCCGCCCAGCACTTCCTTGTGTTCGATCAGCGCTTCCGCCGCGTCTCGATCATTCACCCGCGCCAGCAGCCGTCCCCATGAACCAATGACAGGTTTCAGGACGACGGGGTAACCCATCCGTTCTATCGCTTCTAAGGCCGCTTCACCGCTCAACGCAATTTCGGTATGCGGCTGAGGCACCTGGGCGGCAGAAAGCGCCAGCGTGGTACGGAGTTTATCGGCACAGGTGCTTGAAGTGGCAAAGCTATTGATCATCAGTACACCCGCCGCTTCAAAAAGCTGCGTTGCGACCAGCCCTGCGCTCGTGCTGACACTGCGTTCCAGGATCACATCAAATGGAGGAGCATATTCTCCGACACGCACGGTCATCATTCGCTCATCCAGACGGTCCGGCGTGATGCCCAGATTTTCAAACGCGGTGAAAAGCAGTTTCTCCTCAACCCGCACCCGGCTGCACAGAATCCCGACTCGCATCAGCCTATTCGCCCCAGTCTTCCATTTCCATGGGAGCAAGATCAACTGTGAGCGGGTTCAGACTGATCACTTCCAGTTCCGCCCCACAGTCGCTGCACGGCAGAATTTCGCCCTGCATCACATTATCAGGAAGGCTGAGGCTGGCGCCGCATTCGATACATTCAACACTGTGACTCATTTCGATTTCTCCTTCATCGCCTTGAAACGAACAAAATAAAAACCCCGCCTGCGGTAAACCAGGTGGGGTTCAGGGCAACATGAAAAAGCCTACCGGGTTTACCGCTAAGTTCGCGCTTCCTTCTTGGCCTTTTTAATGCTGCTAATGTGAGACATACCCGTGTCTATCTCTTTAAACAAAAAAACCACCCGTTTTTTGCGAGTGGCCTGAGACTTTGTTCTGTGATGTTGAAAATCAGCATCCAGCACGAAGCACGCCACTCATTCGGGAGGGCTTTGTGCACTTCTTAAAGGTACTGACATTCAAGATCATCGAGATTCTACCGACAATTTACTCAAGTCCAAGATAAGGATAAGGAAACAGAGGGGAACTCGTCAAGGCAGATGTTTGTGAAAAATTACAAAATTAGGATAATCTTGATGCATGGGAGGATAACGAAACGCAATGAAGAAGATTCTCCATGCCTGTGTGCGCTTCCGCCGCCCCAGCGACACCAATAATGAAGACAGCGGTCAGGAACATATCAATGGTACGGCGGATGAACTGGTGGCCTTTTTTGAGGTGAATGGACAGTCCAATGACTGGCCCACTACCCGCGAGGCTTTCCATCGCAAACGGATTGATTTTAATGAGCACCTGACCATCTATCTGTATTACTTCCAGGATTTAACAGAGGAAGAGCTGGAAAAAGCCTACCGAAGCAAGCTCGGCCACTTCCAATGGGAACTGGCGCAGACGAAGGATGACACGCTGCCCGACATTTACTATGAGATAGAAGGTTATTTTGGGGAGTCAGGGCTCGCCCAGAGAAAATAAAACAGGGGTTGTTCACCCCTGTTGATTTGTCAGAGCTTTTTTATGTGGTCAATCAGGCGCTGCACGTGCCTGTAATTCTGGCTGGCAGGCGGTCGAGCAGGCGGTGCTGGGAAACGCCGACGGAAAGGCGACCCACCGCGATTGTCCCCCAGAACACGGAACACTGGCCCCTGAGGCTCAAACGGCAGTTTGCCATCCCCAGGCAGCAGGAAGGCATGTTCCCGGTCAACGGACAGAACATCAATTTCCCCGTCTGTAACAATCAGAATCGGGGCTTCCTTTGGAAAATCCTTTGCGTTGAGCAGCAAATCCACACTGGGCTGCAAAATCGTGCCGCCGCGTCCCCAGATGCGGTAGGGTTTCTTTAAGTCCTCCACCGGGATAAACCCCTCGTCATACGGCTGGGTATCGCACATCACAAATCGCACCCTCCGGACGCCATGTCGCTCCGAAAAAGCGACCACCGCCGACAGCCCTTTTTGCAGGAGTTCATGACTCATTGAGCCAGATGTATCCAGGATCACGCCAAAAGTAGGCGAATGCAGCTCAAGGGGCGACATCCCTGGTCGTGGTATATCGGGTGTGGAAGATTGGCGCCGGCTGATACGGGCATAACTGCGACGGGGCGGCTTGGGTGTGAACTGCAAGTTGAACCATTCCGCCAGTTCCGCTTTCCATTCAGGAACCTGCACCAATTCTTCGGCAACTGCCCGTAAATCCAGTTCCTCAATCAGACCGCCGGGCAGGTAACCACGCCCCAACCCATTCCCTTGATCCTCCATCATCCGACGCGCCGCATTCTGCGTATGCTGCCGCACCGTTGTCCGGAAGGGGAAACGCCGACGAATCTGCCCATTTCCTGGCTGGTAATCCGGATCAAGATCAAGGAGATCCCCCAACCCCTTACCCCGGAAGGTCAACTGGTCATTGCCGCCATTTTCTATCAACTGGTCGTAAATCGTTTCCGAATCCAGTCCGGCATATTCCTCTTTGTACAGACCTCCTCTGGGGGGCAGGGTTCCAACACCCATCTGCACAAGCCAGTTATTAATGACATAGTCGCAGGCAATGTTCCATACGAATGCATCACGGTTACCCTTGCGCTTCTGATGCTCCAGAACCACATGCAGTATCTCATGCGCCATGACAAACCGCCATTCCAGTTCGGTCATGTCGGCTTCCAGATTTACAAATATAATCTGGTTGTTCGCATCCACCGCCGCGATATTTACATCAAATTTATCCGCATTTTCGTAATCAATCGAGAATTCTGCTGCCGCCGCACTTAACAGCGGGAAATTATCTTTAAACCACTGGATAGCACGCGCCGGAGGGGTATCAAAATAAGGTTCCCTGGCGCGGATATTCGGCGCCAGCGATTTGACTTTATCCAGCGCATAGGCAGACCGAAAATTCACCAGCGATGAAGTGGTTGTCACCAGCACATCCCAGGTCAACGGACCAGCCGAGGTGCGCCACTGCTCTGGCAGCGGCGGCAAACCTTCCTCTCGCCACTTTTTTAGAAGCTGATTCGCGGTAGGGATGGGTTCCGTCTGGTTGCCTGGCGCGGGGCGCCCAAATCGGAACGGCGAAAATCGTGATACGGGTGAAATAGCCTGAAAACCGCGCGGCGGCACGAGCCCTGCCGTCACGGTCACATGCTGGTTAACCACCATCTCACAGGCCATGACCCACAAATCAACATCTTCGCAGTCAGGAGGCGGGTCAACATACCCCAGCGCCAGATGATAGATCAGGTGCAAGGTTGTAAAGTACCATTTCTCATAAATCGCCCGCTTGTGAGGCTGCACCCGAATAACCCCGTCCGTTGTAATGTACATATAGCTGGTACGAGGCTGGTCGGTATTGTAATCCAGCTCAAAGTCAACCATCTGCCACAGGCTGGTCAATTCGCGGGGCAGATTGCGCGGCTGGTACAGCGTTCGCATACTTTCCACAAACCGCCAGCCCGGAATCAAAGGGGGTGGCTGACGCACCGCCGGAGATTCGGGGGGCGGCGGGGTCGGACTGAGAAAGCCGGGGCGTGTTTTCTGAAAACTTGGGAAAACTGGTGGCTCCTCGTTGGCATCCAGATCAGAGTGGATGCTGTCACGATCACGAGACCTCGCAGCGCGATAGCCTTTGCTGAATTCTTCCGGTTTGGGGCGCTGCCGCAGCCCAAACGGACGCCGCAGCCCAAAAAGAGAACGCCCTAATCTACTGGTCATTTTTTGCATCCTCCTGATCATCGGAAGGTGCGCGGCGGAATGCTCCAAACCGTGAGCGCACGGTTCCCGCCTCATCATTGTCATTTTGACCACCCGGACGGCGCAGTGACGGACGGAACGATGTCGATGGTATCGTATCATCGTCATTCTGGGTACGGCGGAACAAGCTGCCAATACGTGATGTATTGTCCTGATTGGGCGCAGCAGGTGGCTGAGGGCGCCCAAACCGAGACCCTGCTGGCGGCGTTAACCCTGTAAACGGGGTAGGCGGCGGCGGTTCAGGGATCTGGAGTAAATCGTTCCACAGCCGCGTGATTTCATCGATAAACCACTTTGGCAAATGATCTTCGTTTTCTGGCGTGATGAAATACCGCACCAATTCCATATCATGCTGAGCAGTTTTTTCCAGCAGTTCAATTGCCTGAAGCGCGATCCATTCGGTTTCGCCGTTGAGATTCTCGGCCTGACGCGGCAGGTGATCGATCAGATGCGCTCGCACGCTGGCAAGCATAAAGGTCGCCTCTTCGTAGTTGTCGAAGGGGATTTGCTCTTCACCGCTTAAAATCTGTTCCGGTTTATAGGGTGCCATCCAGTTACGGGCAAAGGCAGCATACTGCCCTGCGTGCTGCGGTGAAAGACACCCGGAAGCCAGCACCTGAATCATAGCTGGAGTAAGATCCACAGCCCAGCTATGCAGCGCATCGCTCAACATATGCCACGAGCGGGGTGTCGTGAAAGGCATATCATCCTGCGCTTCGGGCGCCAGCAGTTGGTCAGGGCGCATCTGGATATACTGCAAAATGCTGCTGTGAATGTTACTGCTGCGGCCCCATTCAAGCCATTCTTCCGTATTCACTTCCAGCTCAACATGGATCAGGCGGTTGACGAGCGCTGACGCAATCGGGCGAGCCAGCGCTTTGTCCTGTTTGCGGTTGCCCGCACCAATGACAATCGAGCCAGAAGGCAAGCGATATTCACCAATACGGCGATCATGAATCAGACTATAAAACGCTTTCTGAACCTCCGGAGTGCACGCATTGAGCTCGTCCAGGAACAGCACATACGGTTCAGAACGCGCAATCATCGTCGGCGGGCAAAAACGGCTCTTGCCATCAATAATCTGTGGCACGCCAATTAAATCTTCCGGTGCAAGTTGTGACCCCAATAACGAGACACATTCTAAGCCAATCGACATGGCGAACTGCTCAACCAGAGCGCTCTTACCGATCCCGGGCGGCCCCCAGATAAATACAGGGCGTACCAGAGCCACACTTTTCAGCAGTTTCAAAAGTTCACTTGGGGTGACGGTTAGCATAGATAAGTGGCACCTTTAAACTCTATGGTCGTACTATGATTGTCGGTTGCTCAGGTATCTCCGTCAATGTGACGATAGTCCTACGATTTTCCTGTTCGCGTCAGACAACCATTACTCCTATAATACAACTAATAAAGATTTGCTGCTGAACCCTAGTTTTTGGGAGTATTCTCGCATGGCGTTTACAAAAGGCGATTTGCCCTATTTATACGAAGACCTGGGGAACTGGACGAAACTTGCTAATGGGATCGAACAGCAGGTTGGCTGGCGCTACGAAATCTGGCCAACCAGCCGCATCAGTGTACAGGGAGATGAACAGATCATCCTGGTCGAACGAATTTCCCGCCACCAACGGTATCAATACGGAGATTTCGTGCTGACGGCTCAGGTGGTTGACGAGTGGCAGTACCTTGACCTGCCTGATGCCTCTTACGAAAAGATCACGCTGGGTTATCGGGGCTATTGGGAAGGGGATGTAAGAAAGCAGGGGCAGGAAGCGTTACAACCAGAAATCGCGATCCTGTTGGGTTTTACCCCGGACTTTCAGACTGTCCCAGCCTATCTTGAAACGGTCCCGAACGACAGGCTGCCGGAATTGTTCGAAACGCTTCAGACTAAATATGCGGATGACGATTTTCTCGCATTCCATCGTTCCCTACCGATTGAAACGCCCAAAGATGCCCCCGACACCATGATTGATGCCCAGCGGCGGATGCGAGCACAGACAGGTTTTCGGGTGACCCGAGGACGAGCGGCGGTTTTAGAATATCTGATGCCACTAACAGGTGTTATCGCTAGTAATGGCGGCTGGCGTCTTCATCCTGACGAAGAAAAACGCCGCGCAGAATTGGGACTCCGTTAAATATGTCCGCCAGAAAAGTTGATCTGTTCCGCCGAACGAACATTCTGACACGCCTGTTTTTCACGGTAGAAGAAGCAAGATTGAGGCACGAAAAATTCGACGGCGGCATGACCAAACCCATGACACGCCTGTGTCTACATCGCCGGCATGGGGTGGCGGTGATTCTCCATGAAACAGACAGTAACTCTCTTATTTTCACCGAGCAGTTTCGCTATCCAACCTATGAAAACGGTCCAGGCTGGTTGATCGAACTTCCAGCAGGCATTATTGATCCGGGTGATGATCCACTGGAAACAGTCTGTCGTGAAACTGAAGAAGAAACAGGCTATCAGGTCGAAGCCAGCCGCTTCCGCCACATCTACACCTTTTACTTGAGTCCGGGGGGCAGTTCAGAACGAATCTATTTATATTACGTCACAGTCACGACACAGGACAAAAAAGCGGAAGGCGGCGGTTTAGAAGAAGAAGACGAAAATGTACGTGTTTTGAAAATGCCCATTGATGAAGCACGTGCAAAATTAGACGCGGGCGAATTCATGGATTCCAAAACGCTCGTAGGACTACAGTGGTTTTTCGCCCAGCAAAAATAACAAGCAGGGCGGCCTGCCCTGCTTACGATTCCAGGAGCGCGGCTTCTCGCTTCACTAATGCTGGGACAAGCACCCATTTGGAAAGTTCATAAGCCACTGCGGTAAGCAGCAAGCCTGCAACAACATCCAGGAAATAATGCTGGTGGGTAAACATGGTACTGAGGCCGTTGATGGCGGCAAAGATGACACCAGGCCAGAACAGCTTTTTGTTATACAGAATATAATAGCAGATCGCCAGCGTCATATAATATACATGGCTGCTGGGCAAGGCGTTGTGCGTTCCGTAGCCTTCATCCCCCTCATGCAGTTCCTCCACCATGTTTGCGAAGTATCCGGTTTCTTTGACAGGTTGTTTTTCCACATACGCTGGAATGAGAATCCAGAGAGTATATCCCATCACCATAATCGCAAAAAAGGCGACCATGTATTCCCGGAATAGCTCACGCGGGAATTTCCAGGCAGCATATAGGGGAAACAGCGGCATCAACAGAATGCTCATCACATAGGCAACAACAAACTCCGGGATCAGCGGCAGCTTGCTATCAATGGTCGGTATGTTCGCAGTGAATCCGCCTTCATGAATCTGGTTGATCGGGAAATACAAACATTGAAATGCCAGCAGGAACACCAAAAGAGGCAGTCGCTGGCGCAGCCCATCACCAAACCAGTCATACGTTTTGATGGTTTTTGACAGCTTTTCATAATTTGGGTTTCGGATGAGATTGATCACTACATCCAGCATAACTTCCCCCTAGCGACTTTGTTCACCTCTTAATACGAAACTGATAGAGGGTGGGTTGCAATGGAAATTGTAAATACTTTAATTAATTCTAAAAAATCTTCAGCGTTTCTGCCACATCCATTGGGCAGATTCGTCCTACAACTTTTGCGGGAGAAAAAAACGGCTGGACACTGTCCAGCCATTATCCTCAAATGGTGTGGCAACTGATTTAATCGCCGCTCATGGCAGGAGCACTGATTGTGCTTGCACCTGCTGGGCTTTCCGTTGTGGAACCGGGAAGGGGGAGAACATCAGGCCAGATGCTTGCGCCATGCTCATAAATATCAATCCCGACCACATCAGCCGTCGGGTGAACACGCAGACGATTGATCGCCTTGAGCGCCCCAAACATGAGAACTGCGGTCACGGCAATAAAGGCTACTGTTGCGGCTGAACCCATAAGTTGGATGATGATCAAATCGACACCACCGCCCAACAGCAGCCCGCCATTGCCCGCGGCATCACCAAAAGTCAGCTCCGGCTGACCAAATAGACCAATTGCCAGCGTGCCCCAGATGCCACACACACCATGCACAGCAAACGCCCCCACCGGATCATCAATTCTGATCCGCTCAATCGCGTCTACGGCCAGGATAACCAGCACACCCGCTGCTGCACCGATCACAACTGCCGCCCACGGCATGACAAACGCACAGCCTGCTGTGATTGCGACCAGCCCGGCCAATGAACCGTTCAGGGTAATGCCCAAATCCCATTTGCCCGTCCATCCCCACTGGAAAAACATCGCTGACACACAGCCCGCCCCCGCCCCAAGGGTCGTGTTCAGGGTCACCAGACCAATCAAACCTGTGTTTCCGGTGCCTAGAGTCGAGCCAGGATTGAAGCCATACCAGCCAAACCACAAAATCATGGTGCCCAGCGTGGCATACGCCAGGTTATGAGCAGGTGGCATCTCTCCCCATTTGGGACGATTGGCACGCGGCCCCAGCATCCACGCACCGACCAGAGCAGTCACACCGCCAACCGTATGGACAACAGTACTGCCCGCGAAGTCGTGGAAACTCCGGTCAAAAAGCCAACCACCGCCCCAGACCCAGTGAACAATCACTGGATAAGTGAAGGCTGCCATCAAACCCGTGTAAATCAAATCACCGATGAAGTCTGTACGTTCCGCCATCGCCCCGGTGGTGATGGTGCTGGCCGTTGCTGCAAACGCAAACTGAAAGAAGAAGAAAGTCAGCACCGCCAGATTCGGGTAAGCGACATCCGGGTTCGCGTCAGCAATACTGGGGAAGCTGATAGCACCGTTATCGATTTCAACGGCCTTATTCAGGAAAAAGTTATCCGTACCAAGAATGCCGCTT
This sequence comes from Anaerolineae bacterium, assembly GCA_008933735.1. Taxonomy (GTDB): domain Bacteria; phylum Chloroflexota; class Anaerolineae; order Aggregatilineales; family J027; genus SB15. The sequence continues at coordinate 228,824 of WBUL01000002.1, forward strand.
TCATCCGTTCCAAAAGCAATGCCAAAACCAACTGCCCAGAAGATGATGGCCGTTAAACCCGCGTCAATGAAGTTTTCCAGCAGCGCATTGACCGCTCCTGTATGACGGATAAGACCGGTTTCCAGGAGTGCAAACCCGCACTGCATAAAGAATACGAGGAATCCTGTTGCCAGCACCCACACGGTATCCACAGACACCAGCACACTACCCACTTGCGCTTCTAATGCTGTCGTATCTGTCTCAACAGCTTCCTCAGGGGCAGTTGTATCTTCCTGAGCGTGAACCGAAACCCCAAAGACCGCTAGCAGTAGCGAAGCCACTGCAACCACCGCTAAACGACGCCACAACTTTTTCCGCCTCATTGGTATCTCCTGCCTGACAGGGCAAATCATGTGTTATAGAAGATAGTCTATAGGTAAATTTGCACAGGCTTTTGGTATTTTTTCTAGCTTTGATGAAAGAAATTTGGGTCAAATGCACGATTGTTTTACTGCCCCGTAATAGGCCTGTGCAGCTTTAACATATATCCGGGCAGAGTGGCTGTAGCAGGCTGAACAAGCACTGGCACAGGGGATCATTCACGATACCGCCACCTAGCGCCTGTGATGCACTTGGGTGTGGTGATTTCCCCCTCACCCTGCTCCCCTACGGCGAGCCGTCCCTCTCCCACGCACGCAAGGAGAGGGACAAAAAGCGTCTCTGCTTGGGGGATGAGGGGTAAAAAGTGCATAACACGCTTTAGCGCTTTTCATGTTGATTGACTTGAACAATCATGCCCGTCTATATTTTCTGAAGTCTAATTGATTTATCCACAACTCTTTTGCTTATATTCATGAGCCTTTAAGAAAGCGCAAGACCGCTTCAACGCGACGGTGCTGCCCAGGTTTCTGTCCAATGTCCAGTTTGCCATAAATTGAATTGATGTGATTTTCAACGGTACTTTGCTCAATCGCCAGGGTGTCTGCGATAGCCTGATTGTCCAGCCCGCGTGCCATTTCCGCTAAGATGCGTTGCTCCCGTTTCGTCAATTGATTCAATCCGGAAACGGCGGTTTGCAGCAGTCGTTCAGCCAGCTGGGGGTCCAGCACAAGCTGTCCCGCGATTACCGCTTTGATCGCCTGTACCAGTGTTTTTATATCTCCAAGTGTGCTTTTGAGCAGGTAACCTTTTCCGGCGGAGTCACTTCCAAGAAATTGGTGAACGTAAGCAAGATCATCGTATTGAGACAGCAGGAGAAGAGCGATGGCCGGCTGATGTGCCCGAACGCGCTGAGCGACTTCGATGCCATTCATACCAGGCATATGAATATCCAGGAGCAGAATGTCAGGCTGCAACTCGTTCTGGAGTTGGAGCGCCTCCAAACCATCTTTTGCCACTCCGGGTACTTCCATGCCGGGTTGTGATGTTAAAATTCGGCGGATGCCCTCGCGCAGATATTCCTGGTCTTCAGCAATCAAAATTCTGATTAATTTCGGTGATTCGTCATTGTCCATACTGCTCACCCCTGTTAATGTGAGAAGCTTCGGCTTGAAGTGGCAATACTGCCTGAATGGTCGTTCCACAATTCGGCTGTGATCTGATCACCAGTTGCCCGTTTAGAGCATTCACCCGCTCCCGAAGATTCGTCAAACCAAAATGCCCATTTTCCGCCCGGTGCTTCGAGGCCAGAGCCGCCGGTTCAAAACCGACCCCGTCGTCTGCTACTTCAAGAATTACCGTGTCTTCTTTCCAGATGAGTTTTAAATCAATGCGACGAGCCTGGGCGTGCTTGAGCGCATTATTGACACTTTCCTGACAGAGCCGATAGAGGGTCAATTCTAACATCGCATCCGGCAGACGTTTGCCTTCAAATCCAGCGGCGGTGAGTTCAATCAGGATGCCAGGAGGACGCGGGAGCCACGATAACAAGGCAGGAATTAAACCGAGATCGGTCAACACCACTGGATGAACACCGCGTAAAATTTCACGAAGATGGCGCTCCGTTGAAAGTAAGGTAGCATGTAATTCCTGCAACAAGGTTTCAGCGGAGGCTCCTGCAATACACCCCTGTAACCCACCTGCCAGCAGATTGAGATGCGCCAATTGTTGTAAGGTTTCATCATGGAGTTCGGCAGCCAGCCGACGGCGCTCACTTTCCTGCACATTGATATGCTGTTGGTAGGCCTGCCGGAGGGCGATGATTTTATCCTCCAGTTGCTCAACCAGCCGGGCATTGTGAAACCCCAGGGTTGCTGAGCGAGTTAGTGTTTCAAAAAAACGAATGACATCACCGGGATAACCGCGCCCATCAACACGGGTACCAATGGCACATACCCCCACCAGTTTTCGGGAAGCGATGAGTGAAATCAAGCCCAAATAGCCCTGTAATTCCTGCCAGGGGTTGATCTGTTCGACAGGTGTAAACACTCGGAGTGCCAGCAACTGCTCGTACCGGGCTCTGTCCACCGGAATGAACACCCCGGAAGCGCCTATCGGTTGCAGCGCCTGGGTCTCATCATTCCACAGCCATAAGGCTTTATCGGATGGCTGCACTCCTTGGTCCAGCGTCTCGTAGAATACCCTGGTGACTTCGCTTAGTGTGATATGCTGGCTCACCCTGTCAGTGAATTGGTGCAGCAATGCCCGTTGTGCGCTGCGTGTGCCATGAAACCAGCTATCAAATTGCTCGCGCAGCAGGTTTGCCAGGGGCACCGTCGTCAACGCAAAAATGATCGACAGTAAAATGGTCATGACGGGCAAGGCCGTTGCGTTTTTCCAGGGGGTCAGGAGGCTGGCAGCCAGCCCCAACCCGGATAGAAACAACGCCAGAGTCAGTGTTGTAGCGACACCGTGAATAAAGCCTGAAATGGGCCCCAGCGTCAGCCGTAGTGAGCGACGTGGCAGCACGGCCATCACATATCCTGCCGGAAGCAGCAGGCTCAACCATAGTTGAGGCTGGATGAACTTCGGGCTTCTGGAAAAAATCTGAGCCATGTAAACGAGGTCATAGGCGGCGATAACGATGAGTATCCAGTGCATTTGTCCACGCTGGCTGACGCTTGCCCGGCGATACTGAGCCGCCCAGATCATATAGGCAGCAGCTTTAAGAGTCACAGTGATTTGCTGTTCCCATTCAAAAAATCCGACGAACTTATCGACCAGCGTCGGCTGCATCAGGATAATGAACAGCAGACCTGCCGGATATGCCCCATAGAGGGTCGCCAGCACCAACCAGCGTCGATGGGTGTACCACACAAGTGGCACGGGAAATGTCAGCGCCGTATGCACAACTGCGCCAGTATAAAGGATACCCGCCACGACATGCAGAGCAACCTGAATGAAAAACGGCACCCGGAGGGCAACATAGCTAAATGGAACCCCCAGGGTTAGCCACGAAAGGTTCAGAAGACCGCCGCAGGCCATGAACATGAGCGGCACCGCGATGTCCGGGCGGGGTTTTTGCAGTGATATTGCCATGGCCGCAATCACGCTGCCAGCCACCGCCAGCAAAGCGAGTGCGAGGTGGTGTGGCAATTGGGTCGCACGTGGTAACCTCATCTGGGTATTGATGACACGTTTCCCATCCCCATCACGCCTTTCAACCAGATATTGATGGCTACTTCCTATTTCCCAGTCTGTGGGCCACTCCTTGTTCGGCTGAATTGCCCGCGCCAGCCATTCCGTAACATCACGAGCATCGACGCGCAGAATGACCTGATAGGTTGCCACACCATTATCCGACCAGGGCGAGCCCGGAGGCGCGAAATAGTTTAAGTGATACTGACCGCCGCGAAAATCGGCACTGCCGGTCAGAGTATCGGTGGGCGTAGAGAACAATAGTCCGTGCCAGCCCACACAGATGACCAGCGACAGAATCAACAAACCGTAATACAGCCCCGCTCTGAAAAAGGTACTCACCCGTTTATTGTTGTAAGCGCATCTATTGAACGATTATCACCAGGAAATGTATCTGCCAGGTTGACTAGCGGTTGTGGCAGCGTGGTTGTTCCCTCGCGTGCTGCCCATTCGCCTTCAGGGACATCGCGTACAGAAAGCCCTGCCCAGTTGATCAGGTCGCCTCGATAGTCTGGAACAACACCGCGCTCCCATTGAAAGACAACACTCTCTCCAGGGAGCAGTTCACCCTGTAACAACCACAGCCATACTTCTTCATCTTGCCGGAGCTGCTTCCAGCGCCCCATCACCTGAAAACTGCCGAAATCCGGATCCACAACGGGTTGCGCCAGCAAACTGCCTCCATCAGTATTTAAAGACCAGCCCGCTACCAGATAAAACTGCCGGATTGGTTGAGGGCCATGATTGGCAACCAGCCAGGTCGAAGCCAAAGGATGCCCGGCGGCCATCGTGGTCAGCACCCCTGTCTGGTACAGGGCTAAATCAATGCCTTCGCCTCTGGGAGTGGGGGTGACTACCGTAACACCGTCTGTTGTGCGATTATTATCAGGATTCAGATCAACTGCACTCTCAACGGGAGGTGGTGTTGTGATCGCTGTTGAGGGTCTGGCCTGCCAGGTTCCCTCAAGTTCACCATCTGTCAGGATACGGGCCCAGTTTACAAGAATCCCCTGATAGGCGCTGTCCACTCGTACCGTCCAGTCAAACTGGATGGTATCACCAGGAGCAAGCTCTCCCTCCAGTAACCAAGCGAGGACTTCCTGATCTTCACGATCCTGCTGCCACGCCCCTACCAGCGCGAATGATCCAAAGTCCGGGTCAACGATCGGTGCTGCAAATCCGCTGATCCCTTCATCGTCCACAGACCAACCGTCCAGAATGTAAAACGATTGCACCACTGAAGGCCCATAGTTGGTTACTGTGATGGTATAGGTCAGACTTGAGCCGGGCAGCGCTTCCGCCACCAGGCCCAATTGATAGGCTGCGACATCAGCGCTGACAGGTAACTGAGCGCCAACTGGCGATATTGCCACAAGAGCAGAAACAAGAATAAGTATCAAAACAGCACGTTTAACCATAACCACCTTGAATTTGAGGCTCATAAGTACCCACGCCTTTAAGTGCCTGGTCATTGATTCTGATAATATCGCTGTTTTTGAAATCTTGCATAGTGGGCGTGCCACAAATTTGGAATAGGTGCTCACCCCTAAAAAAAGATGTGCATCCACCTACTTCTGGCATCGCTTCCGAGCCCTTATAGTGATTGAAACGCAACAAAAATCGTATAGATGTACTGATCCCAAGGAGGGACAGATGTTCTTCAGAAAAATGTTGGTGCTGGTCATGCTGGCTGTATTGAGTATCCCTGTTATGGGCTATGCACAGGACAGCGGAGAAGAAAGCCTCGTGCTGTTTATTGGAACAGTTACGGGGGTACCTGATGAATTTGTGGGACTGGCGGTTGAAGGCGAAAACGTCACACTCTACATCTGCGATGGCAAAGCCGACGAGGGCACAGTTTCGATTGCACAGTGGTTTGTTGGCACAGTGGCCGATAACACGATTGACATCACTGCGCCTAACGGCAACCGCGTTCAGGTAACGTTGACGGAGGATGCTGCCACAGGGACATTCACCTTCACCGACGGCAGCACCAGGGATTTCGTCCTGGCGCTGGCAGAGGGTGAAGCCGCCCTGTATCGCTCCGACTTTGCGTTTGGTGATGAAGAATTCGTGCTTGGCTGGCTGGTTCTGGCGGATGGCTCGTTACGCGGTGCGGGCTTTGTCAAATCCACTGGAGAGTTATTCCCCGCGACGCTTGAGCGCCCCGGCACACGCTTATGTTTAACGATTGGTTGTTCGGGTGCGCCAGAGTAAATAACGTTACTGAACTTTCGCCACAAGGGGATGTAAACAACGAAACCGACAAAAGTCCGCTGGATCATCCAGCACAGGTGTTTGTTATCGATTTGAAGCGCGGATGGTGGTGAGGAAAAATTCCTATGCTCGGTGATATGGTCTGTGTTTACCCAGCAGGAGGGGTATATCGCACCACCGATCGTGCTTTTGCTGGAACTTTTCAGGGAATAAGATGCGGTAGATCACATCATTTAAGGAGAATCAATGAAGCGCCTAATTACACTCCTGGTTTTGATTGGTTCTGTCCTTGCGCCGATGCATGTACTGGCTCAAACAGAAATTCGTGTTGCCGTTGCGCGGCTTCAAGATGCCAACGGTCTCTTTATAGGCACAGTGACCTTTACCCAGGTCAATACCAATGTCGCGGTCGTCGCGCAGGTCACAGGGTTGCCACCCGGCCCACATGGGTTGCACGTTCATGAAGTGGGGCTGTGTGAAAGCACTGGCGAATCGCCGTTTGCTTCAGCAGGGTCTCACTATAATCCCGGAGGTGTTACACATGGCAGTCACGCAGGTGATCTCCCTGCGCTGCTTGTCCTGAATAATGGAACAGGCTATCTGACAACCTTCACAGACCGTTTCGCAGTCGCGGATTTGATCGATGCTGATGGCAGTGCGGTAATTATCCATGCCAACGCGGACAACTATGCCAATATCCCGGAGCGATACGGTGCTCCTGATGAAGAGACACTCGCCACCGGCGATGCCGGATCACGGATTGCCTGCGGGATTGTCCAAAGCACAGCAACCGCCTGGGACGCCTCTGATACCATTGCGGCGTTTCAAACGCTTCCGCTCGACCTAATCCCTGCTTCAGTGAGCCGGGAAGAGAAAGCGGAACGAGGCTCGCTCATCATGACGCTCGATGCGTTAGGCGGGGCACAAATTATGACCCAGATTATCAGTGGTGATGGGGGACAGATTGGTACAATGACCAGAGAGGGCGATAACCTTCTTTTCACCTTCACTGAAATCACCTACGAGGTTGGAACGATACACCTGCCCGGTGGCTTGAGTATCGCACCCCAGCGTATTACGCTAGACCCCAGCCAACCCAGTACCATGCAGGTTAATCTGACTACAGGCGAAGTTACGCGCAACTTGCACTGGATCATGACGGGCACCAATGTGCTCTACGATGGACAGCCTTCGGTAGCCCTGGGTGACACTGCCAACGCGCAGATTGTCGAGATTCAAAACCTTGGCAATAACCAATTCAGTGTGCGCCTGATCACCCACTGGAAAGCGGAACTCGCGCCAACCAGCATGACAATCAACGGTACGGTTGTGCCGGGCGGGCGGATTACTTCGCAGGCGGAATTTGACGGTAAGTATCTGATAGACTTCAATCAATAGACCTATCCCCGGAAATGCCACAGAAGTGGTCATGTGTCTGTTCGCTTCTGTGGCGCGGGTCAAGCAGCCCCAAACCCGCTAGCGTAGGCATGGTGCGAATCGAATGACCTTTTGAAGATACAGCCCACCATGCCAAGCTGTCTCGTGTTGCTGCGGGACGCCCCTTTCCTTGTAATAAAAATCTCCTTTTAGCGATATAGCTTGCAAAAGGAGTTCACCATGACCAAGCGTACAGTATTCTACCTGGTTTGCGTAATACTGCTGGTTGTGCCAGCAGCCTTTATCGCGCAGGCGTCCACCCCACCAATACAATCGGGAACACCTGTTGAAATGATAGGCACAGTTACTGATATCCAAAGCCCGACCGATATTCGCGTCAATGACACATTGGTAAAGCTTAGCGCTGTCTCTCCTGCGATACCGTTACAGATTGGCGTGACTGTGGAACTTAAGGGCGAGCTGAACGCGAACAACACCATCACAGCAAATGACCTTGAAATCACTGACAAATCACCCGAAGAGGTTCAGATCATTGGTTTTGTTGAAGCGATTCAGGGAACCTTGATCATCGTTGGCGGTCACATAGTTGATACCTCTACTGCCGAACGCAAGGTTGAAATTGCGCTCGGCATCAAGGTAAAAATGACCGCCAGGCCTGCTGCAAACGGCGGATGGGCCGCCAGCAAAATTGACGACAACGATGATGATGATGATGATGACCTTCAACCCGGCCAGGTTATCCTGATTGGCACAGTTCGGCAAATTAATGCCACGATTGTCACTATTAGCAACCAGGCAATTGATACTTCCGACAACCCTACTGATGCGCCGCTTTTCGTTGGAGTTCGCGTTCGCACCAAAATTCAGTTCACAAATGGCAAACTGGTTGCCATCACCAAGATTACCCTCCAGATTGGCGGGAATGATGATGACAATGGCACGACAAAAGCAACTGAGCAAGCGACCCCTGACGACGATGATGACGACTTCGGCGATGTGGACATCGTGATCGAGGGCCCTGTTACTGCTATTAACATCAACATCATCACCATTTATGACTTCGATATTCAGCTCAGACAAGACGATGATGTTCTAAAAGACCTTAAAATAGGCGATTTGCTGCGTGTGGAAGGGAATTTCCAGCGTGACGGTGCTACCGTTATCGTGGTGGCGGTCAATGTCGCTATCGTCAACATCGAGGTAAATGTTAATTCTGGCGGTGGGGGTTCACCTCCGGCAGGTGGCGGCGCACCTTCAGGAGGAGGAAATGGCGGTGGTGGCGACGATGACGACGATTAGGCCACAGGCCCAGCCTTGTGCATAATCTAATTGACCTGACTTTAACGGACTTGCTCATTGAGACAACTCATGACCGATGACGCCCGCCAACTTCTTGAACTGGCCCGGAGACGAGATTCGGAGGCGATTGCTGAACTCTATCACCAGTACGCCCAGAAAATTGCCCGCTATATTTACTATCGGGTATCAGATTCTGCGGTGGTCGAAGATTTAACGGCAAATGTCTTCTTGATTATGGTCGAAAAACTCCCCCGCTATCAGGATACAGGCGCTCCTTTTGAGGCGTGGCTCTACCGCATTGCCAGCGCTCAGGTGGCGGATTATTACCGTACCTTGAAAAAACGCCCTCAAGAAACCCTGTCAGAATCCCATGCTAATGGGCATCCGTCATTGGAAACAATGGTGCAAGATCAAGAGTATCGCAGGCGACTTCAGCTTGCGATCAACCAACTCAGTGAGCAGGAGCAAACAATCCTGTTCTTACGTTTTGTTGAGCGTAAAAAGCATGAAGAAGTTGCTCAGAAGTTGGGCAAAACGCCACAGGCGGTAGCAGTGCTACAGCATCGTGCCCTCAAACGGTTAGCAGCGATGATAGAGAGAGGAGAATAATCATGGACGATGAACTTCGCCAGCTCCTTGACTTGCTAGAAGCGGCTGTCCCAGCAGACAGCAATCGTTTGGGTGACGCTAAGGGAAATCGTCTGGTAGAAATTGCCCAGGAAATCGCCCAACTGCCTGTTCCCCAGACACCGCTTTCGGAGGAAGACTTTCTGAAAATTGAGCGTGCGGTGCGAATTGAAGCGGAAAGAATAGGAGTGCCACACTTCCACCCCCCGTGGGCTGTGTTTGCGGCAACCTTTCTTGTTGTCCTTGTCCTAGTGATCAGCGTGATTTTCCTGCTGTCAGAAAACGAGGACAAATCCGACAGACTAACTACACCTGATATGGCAGAAACTATTTCTCCAACAGAAAGTCCGACTATGATTGTCACCGTATCGCCCGTCCCCAGTGCAACCCTGACAGCGACCCAGGAAAGCACCGCTGTTCCTACAGCGCAGGTCATCCCATCTGCTACGGCACCTACCCTGGAAACCGACTTACCAGTGACATTAATTATAGAAGGGTCTGTGGAAGCGATTAACGTCAATGTCATTCGCGTGTACGGGATTGAAATCGAACTTGCGCCAGATGACCTCGCTGAACTGCGTGTTGGAGATATGGTACGGATCGAGGCAGCGGTTTCAGAGGGCAATATTTTCATCGCAATTACGATGGAAGTTATCCAACCAACCTCTCCAAACAATAACAGGGGCAGCGGAGGGGAGGAAATCCCCTCAGGCGGCGAAAATGAGGATGGCGCAGATGACGATGATGATTAGTTCACGCGGTTAAAGCTTCCAAATGAAGAGGAAAAAATGAAATTCTCAATCAAAAACAAAAAATTCGTCCAGCTCTTTGTCTTGGGGCTCCTGGTATTAGGTGGTTCAGTCCATGCCCAACAGGAACAACCCATGATTGTCTTCACCTCTGGACGGGACGGGAATCAAGAAATCTACGTAATGAATGCAGACGGAAGCAACCAGATAAATCTGACGAATCACCCCGCCAATGACTGGAACCCATCGTGGTCGCCGGATGGAACACAGATCGTGTTTACTTCTGACCGAGACGGTAACACCGAAATCTACGTCATGAATGTGGATGGGAGCGATGTGCAGCGTCTGACCGAAAATACCGCCAGTGATGATCATGCACAATGGCGGCCTCAGATTCCTGGCGCACCACTGGTTAATATCCAGCCAACGCCTGTCTCACATGAAAATCCAGTTTCCGCTGGCTTCGGAGTCGTACCGGATTTAACCGGGTTGGGTGTGCCACAGGCCGCCGCCCTGCTCAATCGCAATGGGCTTTTGCTCGGTGACCAAAGCAATCAACTCTGGACAGCTCTCTCACCTGCCCCGCCGAACACCATTGGTGCTCAATCCATCTCTGCTGGTGAGCAAGCCGGGATAGGCACTTCCATAGATATAACCTTGCTGCAAACGGCGAATGCACTGCTAGTATGGGATGACAATGACATTACCTTGGTCAATAATACGGGTTTACCCCTCGATTTAACGACAATCCGCTTTAGCTCGATAGACGGCAGCGCAGCAGCATCCTACGCGGCGAGTACGTGGTCAAATGATATGCGGGCGAACAGATGCGCTCAACTCTGGTCGGAGTTTCGCTCAACGCCCAAAGCAATTGATGAGTGCGGGCTTATCCAGTATAACCGTTCCACAACCAACCCTGCCGAACATTTTTGGACGGGTACGAATGGGGCAACTCAATTTAATGTGGCACAAAATGGCGAACAGCGGGCCGTGTGTACGATTGCAGAGAGACGCTGCGAATTTTACTTAGAAGGGATCGGCGGCGGGACAAACAGCGCCAATACGGCCTATATTTATCTCGCTTACACAGCTGACCGCCTTATTATCAAAAATACATCGCCAGATCAGTGGATGCCTCTGGCCGAAACCGTGATTTACAACACCCTGATTTCAGCAGAAGGTACGCCTATTCGGGTAGGGGACCCTTCCCTCTACGGGGGGCAGCAGATAATTGGCAGGGTAGACCGCCTCGCGCCGAATCAGTGCATTTTCTTTACGAATGGAGCACCCCTCCGCGAGAATCCGCCTGAAGATTGTGATGTACTTGTGCGGGTGGATTTGAACCCACAAACCGCTTTCTGGAACGCGGCTTTTGACATCAATAGTACCACCGATAACCAGCGCCGTACCTGCCCCGTACCTAAACCGGACAATCTGACCCTATGCATATTGCCGCGCTGAGGTGCAATGGCTGTGGATAACGGATGGCAAAAACATTTTGCTTCCCTATTCTTTCCCATTTCAGTGCTGCCAATGGTATGCTTTCGGGTTCTTTTCGGCGTGATCATGCTCTGGGAAGTCGGACGTTATTTCCAAAACGGCTGGATTGATCGCTATTACATCCAGCCAAGTTTCTTCTTCACTTACGCCGGTTTTGATTGGGTCAAGCCCTGGGATGGAAATGGGATGTATCTCCATTTTTACATCCTGGGTCTTTTGGCAGGGTGTATCGCACTGGGTCTTTTTTATCGCTTGAGCATGGCCCTATTCTGCGTTGGTTTTCTCTACGTGTTTCTGCTTGACCAGACTAACTACCTCAACCATTTTTACCTCATCATCCTGATGAGTTTTTTGATGATTTTTGTTCCTGCCCATACACGTTTTTCGGTAGATATGTTATTGCGTCCCCAACTTCGTGCGGATTTTGCACCGCGTTGGACATACTGGATTCTGGTTGCTCAACTTGGGATCGTTTATTTTTATGGTGGACTGGCAAAACTGAATACGGATTGGCTGCATGGTCAGCCGATGCATCTGTGGCTCTCTGAAAACCAGGATTTCCCCTTGATTGGGCGATATTTTGGCGATATGTGGATGGCTTATCTCTTCAGCTATGGGGGACTGCTGTTTGATCTGCTGATTTTTCCGATTTTGCTTTGGCGGAGGACTTTTCTTTTAGGACTGCTTTTGGCAGGCGGATTTCATTTCACGAATGCACAGTTATTTAACATCGGCATTTTTCCATATTTTATGCTGGCTTCCCTTGTGCTGTTCGTGCCGTCAGCATGGTGGAACAAATTTGGGCAGCAAGGAACCGACAGAATATATGCTGTCCCTACAAAAACCACCACCTCTCATCGGATTACCACTGGATTCCTGACGCTCTATTTTGCCTTCCAACTGCTTTTTCCCTTACGCCATCATTTATATGACAATAATGTAAGCTGGTCGGAGGAAGGGCACATGTTTGCGTGGCACATGAAACTGCGTGACAAAGAGGTGCTGGCGCTACAAATTACAGTGATCGATACCTATTCCGAAACCCAATGGGAAGTCCATTTGCCAGATTATTTGACGGAACGCCAGATTCAGCAGATGAGTGACCGTCCAGCAATGCTGCTGCAATTTGCCCACCATGTGGCGGCGATGATGGAACAGGAAAATGGCTTTGAAGTGGCGGGGATTTATGCGATTGTGGTTGTCTCACTGAATGATCACCCGCCTGCTTATTTGATTGACCCCAGGGCTAATTTAGCCGAGGCTGAACAGGATTTTTTGAAAACTGCCTCCTGGATAATGCCGCCACCATCCTGAGGGGTAATCTGCCCGGTCGAAGTGCCATTTGAGTAAAGTCTCTGGTTTGAACAGAAACAAGATAGCCGAGGGGCGGTGTCCCTATTCCTTTGATGACAGGATCAGGTTAATGTCATGGACGATATCCTGATAACGTGTGCCGTAGAGAAACTGTTCTACGAGGCGACCCTGAGGCCCGACCAGAAAAATCGAGGCGGTATGGTCGATCAAATAACTGAGGGCAGATTCCCCAACAACGCGGCGTGTGGCTTTTACACCAAAGTCATCCATTATAGCCTGCAAGCTTTCCCCTTCTCCGCGCAAGGCAATGAAATCCTCATGAAAACCCTGAGTGTAAAGTGTCAGACGATCCAGGGTGTCGCGCTCTGGATCAACTGTCACAAACACGACCTTAACTTTTTCCGCCAGTTCCCCTAAATGGGTATATACCTGACGTAAATCGGCAAAGGTGGTTGGGCAGACATCCGGGCAGGTCATGTAACCGAAATAAAACAACACCACCTTACCCTGATGTTCGCTCAATGTGAAATCCTCTCCAGAAGTCGCAGGCAGCGTAAAATCGTTGATCTTGCGCGGCGGATTTACAACAGCTCCGCGCAGTTCACCGAGATAGTCAGGGTTAGATGGCTGATTATCCGCTCTCGCGCCACCGCCGCAACCTACCAGCACCAGACACAAAAAAAGTGGAAACAATATCTTGCTCATGAGTTTACTGTCCCAGTGACCGGATAAACGTGACGATATTGAGGAGTTCTTCATCCGTGAGGCCAGGGTTGCCACCCTTGGGGGGCATATCCACACCCGTCGTATTGGCCGCATCCCAGATGGGCCGTCCGGTTTTAACAAAATTGAGCAGCTCTTCATCGGTCAAGCTGTGGACAAACTCACTGGCAACCAGATCTTTGCCCAGTCCTGCAATCCCTCTTGCATCTGGCCCATGACAGGCTGAGCAGTAGGCAGTGAAAGCAGCACTGCCCGCCTCCAACACTGCCGGATCATATGCAGAAACAGGGTTTTCAGTTGATGCTCCTGCATTCAAAGTACGCAGATAGGCGATAATGTTGAGAATATCCTCATCCGTCAAACCAGGATTACCGCCCTTGGGGGGCATATCCACACCCGTCGTATTGGCCGCATCCCAGATGGGCCGTCCGGTTTTGACAAAATTGAGCAGCTCTTCATCGGTCAAGCTGTGGACAAACTCACTGGCAACCAGATCTTTGCCCAGCCCGGCGATGCCTTTTGCATCTGGCCCATGACAGGCTGAGCAGTAGGCAGTGAAACTGGTTTGCCCTGCTTCGATTAAAGCCGAGTCGTAGAGAACTGCCGCTGTGCTATCCTCCGCCAGTTGAGCGACTTCAGCCGTTGGCGGTACCCTAGTGGGACGGAATGGAGCAGCGTTTGCGGTTGCAATGAGGGCAGCGTTAGGAGAAAGTGTCCTTCCTGGGACATAAGCAGCGTTTACAACAGTATCATCCGCCTGTTTTGCGGTTGAAAACGTCAGTCCAGCAAAGCCACAGCCTGCGGTCACAACACCTAATACAATGAAAATCAGGGCAAGTGCTCGATGCCTATTCACGTTTTTACTCCTTATGGTCTGGTCACAATAATGTGTACCTGTGCAGTTTTATGGATGGTACATTCCCCCTGGTAAACAGCCGGGAAATGAAATTCTTGCCGCAGTGTTTCACCGGCGCCCACCCAGAAATCGCTGATCCGATGTCCTACGGAATCCCTGTTTTCAATGACGAGGACATCCTTTTTGCCTAACACCAGATGAATTTCCTCTGGGATTACATCAGGGTCTTCTCCAGCTTCAATACGTTCTCCTGTGCCTTCAGGAATAACAATCACATATTCATGAGAGGCGGCTTCCTGCATTGAACGGGTTACAATTGCCCCTATCACCACCAGCAGCGCGATTACTACACCAATAAACCCCATCACAAGAAATCGACTTTGCATCTCGTCCTCCTCACTTGCGCTGAGCAAACACAAGTTGAGCCGCGCCTAGCGGCACAAATATCCACAGCAGCAGACTCGCCAACAGCAGTGGCAGAAACAGTCCACCAAAGGTATCGTCAGCGTATAGCCCCGCCGGGCCAAGTGCGTCCAGTGATGCCTGGGTTGTAGAAATAGACGCCATTTTGAACTCTTGGAGTGGGCTGATCAGCGCAATCAGCAGGGTGGTTTCGAGGGGTAATTCCATCACAATCGATGCCCCAATCAACCCCAGGTCGCCAACCAGAACAAAAAACAACCACAAAAACAGAGCCCCACCGACCGCCGTTGATGTTTTCTGGGAGATGGTGGAAATGAGAAAGCCGACACTGAGCATCGCCAGCCCCAACAGGCAGGCAAAGACGATCATCACCGCATAGCCTTTCACCCGCCCTCCCCCATCCAGTGCCAGGGCAAACCCAGCAAGACCAAAACCCATAATCAAGGAACTCAGCAGCGCTGTCGCAACCCCGAAATATTTGCCTAACAGAATTTCTGTGCGTGTAATTGGCTGTGCCAACAGTGTGTTGAGAACCCCCGTTTCCTGGTCACTGGCGAGGCTGGTTGCACCAAACATCAAACCCATCAACGGCACAAAAAGCAGCACAAGATTCACCAGACTCGTCACTGTACGGTCATAACCTGCCAGCTTCGTGAAGGCGATGTCCGGTTGTGCGGTCATCGAGAGCGCCAGCGCCAATCCACCAAAAATCAGGGTATAGAGCAGAAACCAGCGATTCCGCAGGGCGTCCCGCAGTTCCTTATGAGTCACGGTCCAGATATTAGTGAAGTCCATCATCTTTACTTTCTACCACGTCAAAATCATTGACTGTAATCTGGGCGGCCTGCAAAATACGAAGCGGGGCCATTTTGCCCGTCGTCCCCACATTTACGTAAAAAGCGCGGGTGTTCATGACAGGCGTGAAACCGTGCTGTTGGAGCAGGTGGACGGCTTCAGACTGGTGATCCGGCTCTACCCAGATACGCAGCCAGCGCTGCAAACCGAGTTTGTCTACCAATTCACCCGGCGAGCATTCCACACTGACCTGGCCATCCTTAAGTACCAACACACGCTGTGCCAGGGCCATGACCTCATCCACACGATGGGTTGAAAATACAATCGTTTTCCCGGCTCGATTGAGAGAAACCACCAGATTCAGAAAGTCGTGCCGCGCCTGTGTATCTAAATTGGCGGTTGCCTCATCCAGCAGCAAAATCGGCGGATTTCCCAGCAGCGCAATTGCCAGCGCTAAGCGCTGTTTCATCCCGCCGGAAAGTGCCCACACAGGTTTATATGTCTGTTCCGTGAGACCCACTTTTTCAAGTACAACCGGCAGTTCCTTTGAGGAAACCTTTTTCAGCCTTGCGTAAAAATGGAGCGCTTCTTTCACCGAAAGATCGGGAAAGGCTGCCTCCTGGGGAATGTATCCAATCGCCGCTCTGGCCGTTTTGCCGTTCCGCGCTACATCAATACCGTTTATGGTGATGCTGCCTTCAAATGACAGAATGCCCATCAGACAGCGCAGGGTGGAGGTTTTGCCCGCGCCGTTGATGCCCCAGAGCGCGACTGACTCACCAGGTTGAACAGTGAATGACATGCCCGCCAGGGCATTAAACTGACCATATTTTTTGACCAGGTTGTTAACAACAATCATGGAATTTCCCCGTAAGGATGCCTTTGTAAACTGCCAATCTATTCCTGCCGCCCCCACGACCCCCAGCGCCAGCAGAATCAGCAGGAAAGACAGAGCTAAAAATGGGAGAGAAACCGATGTCTCTGACTGTTTTAGAGATGCCGGAATTGAAAGTGTCATGAGCGGCGCGTTGTCTTCAACTTTGGGGATGGGACGAAGCACCGGAAACGCCGACGCCGTAAATTCAATAGCCTGGGTCGCGGGGCTGTATTCAAACAGTTTCAGCACCGGGTAGCGGTCTGTCAGACTTTCAAAGAGGCGGTCAGCGCGGTAGGGTGTATCGCCAATATTATCCCCGTCCTGGTCATAACCGACGTAATCATTCCAATAGTTCCCGACCCCATCCTGAAACCAGATATTGCGGTTTTCGATTTCTCTCCCCCAGATACCAACATGTTCCAGGTTGTGCAGAAAGTTGTTTTTCTGGAACACATTACGTTCTACGGAGGGGAGTGTCACTACACCCACATCGTTATAGGCAAAAATGTTTCCCCGATAGGTGTTGTATCCCTCGTAAAGAGACGGAGAATTATCCAGGTAAAGACCGACCTGATTTCCCACAAAGACATTGCCGTTTACTGTGACCCCATCCATGTCCTTGAGTGCCAGCCCGTATCCACTTGAACCACGATTGTGAGAGAAACGGTTGTCCTCCAAAACAATATGCTGTGAGTACATCAGGAAGGCTCCCACCGAATTGTTTTCGATGGTGTTGTGGCGAATGCTCACATTGTTGCTGTACATGAAATGGAGACCGTAGCGGTTGTGGTGGAAGGTATTGCCTTCAATTTTTAGGTTATTCGAGTACGACACCAGCATATCACGGCTGGTGGTGATGACATTCTCAATGATCTGAATGTTATCGCTGTACCAAAGACGGATGCCATCGCCGCGCGAGGATTCGTCACGGTTCAGCCCCTGAATCGTGTTACGGCGGGCAATTCCATCTGGTGCGTTGGCGAAGTAAATGCCAAACAGCACATTTTCCAGCACATTATCTTCGAGGGTGACATGAGGAGATTGAACAATGATACCTGTGTCCTCATGATGAATGGTACTGCCGCTGTTCCGAAGGGTGAACCCCTTCAGCACCACATCTGGCGCAGTAATCACAACCAGACTGCCTTCATTCCCGCCATCAATCACCGGGTGGTCAACCCCGATCAGGATCACACTTTTGTCAATGAGCAGGGGCGCGGCGTAGACCCCGCCATGCACCTCAATGGTGTCCCCACTCCGGGCAATTGCAATCGCTTCCTCAATGGTGGTCAGCGATCCGGTAGGCGACACCACAAGAGTCCTCGTATTTTCAGGGAGGCTGCGAGGCCAGAGAAGCAGGAACAGAAGGAATAACTTGCCCATGTCTATGCTTTTTTCGTAAACGACTTTGCGATCAGGATTCCCCAGACCGCCACAATACAAAGGGACGCACCCAGGGCCAAATACCAACCTGTGCCCAGTTGGGCCGCTGTTGAAAACTGGCCTACCACACCCTCCCCAATCATGGTCGGGGTAAAGGGCTTGATCGAACTGGAAAATGGAGCGGCAGGGTCAAGGTTCTGTCCACTATCCCGCAGCCAGTAGTACAAATCAGCGACAAAAACGAACGGAAAAGCAAATGGTGGAAGGGTCAGCAGCCATGCGTAACGATAATTCCGCAAGAAAGCCACTGCCGCGACAACCAGCAGAACAATGAAGATGAGCAGGCTGGGAATGGCAATTGAGCGTTCAAACTCAGCGGCATCATCAAGCTGCCTCATCCCGATGTAGTGATTCAGATTGTTCAATTCACGCAGCTCGTCAAATTCGGGGTCTTTCCCCTTCATTTCGTTGATATAGACCTCGATATTCAGACCGTCCCGATAGTCGTACTGTGGTGCATCCAGGTGCATCGTCCAGTAAGGGTAGGAAATTGACCCCAGCAGCAGGGCAACGCTCACCAGCAGCAGACCAGGGATGATCAAGTGTTTCAGCCAGGTGAAACTTGAGGATTTGATGTAAAAACGTTCAGCAAGTGCAGCCATTCTGTTCCTCCTTTGAGAGTAAACCGGGGGTATTGCTACCCCCGGCAATCAGAACGAAATCCCTACGGTTCGACCAGTAAATATCCCATCATCTCAAGATGCAGTGCAGAACAAAACTCGGTGCAGTACCAGGAAAACACCCCAGACTTCGTCGCATCGAACTCAAAGGTAATGGTTTCTCCCGGTTCAATGCTCAGGTTGATGTTGTAGTAGGGGATAGAAAAACCGTGTGTGGCATCGCGGGCCCGTTCCATATTGGTGATCGTCCAGACGACATGGTCGCCAGCCTTGATTTCCACGTGTTCCGGCGTGAAATGGCTGCGGATCGCCGTCATTTTGACGGTGACATTGTTGCCATCCCGCACCACACCTTCCTCGCCAGGAGCGACCGCGTTCGGGTCAACCGACTGTGTGATGGGATTCCAACCAACTTCGGGATAAACATCCCAGGGTTGCAGCTTATCGGCCTTGATAATCTGGGCATAGTGCGGTTCCCCAGCCGTTATAGGCATATCGTAAATCACCTGCATGGTTTCCCCGCCCTGCGAAATATCAATCAATTGGAGATTCTGCGGCAGCAGCGGGCCCGTTGAGAGGAAGCGATCAATTGACCACTTATTGAGTGCAACCAGATAAGCGCCATCAGGTGCGACGGTATCGCCTTCGGCAACAGCAATGTGACCTACGTTATACTGCACCGGGATTTTGGCCTGTAATTTCCAACCATCTTCTGGACGGTAGCCTTCACCACCCAGGCTCCAACGAGCAACGGCGGAGTCAAGGAACAGGCTGGTATAAGCATATCCCTGATTATCAAACTGGGTATGCAGAGGGCCTAAGCCGACTTCAACCTCTGCTTCCCTGACGGATTCCAGAGATAATACAGGCACGCCATAAACATCTGTTTCCGTCGGGCCTGCCGCAATTGCATCCATGACTTTCTGGAAACTGTAGACTGTCACATGCGGATCCAGTTTGCCAGCCACCACCATATATTCCCCGCCAGGGGCAACATCAACACCGTGCGGGCTGCGGGGTTCGGGGGCAAAGTAAAGCAGATTATTTTGCACAGCCACATCCAGCGGGATAACCTGCATTCCTTCTACTTCGACCGTATTCCCGGCTTTAAAGACCTCTTCTGCCGCTTTGAGGTTAATCATGTGCAGGTAGTCGGTGGTATTCTGGCTGACACCTGCCTCAAACGGCGGTTGGCCTTTACCTGCGCCGCCGGTCGCCAACTCCGTATTAATGGAGTTGCAGAAAACCCAGCCTTCAGAGACTTTTTTGCCTGCATCGCACAAATCCTGCCAGTACGGAGGAAGTTCCATGGCAAAGGACTGGCTCTCATCAATCCGTCCGGCTTCGCGGTCAAATTTCCAGAATGTGATGAGTCCTTTGTATTCGCTCTCATAGCTGTCCAGAGGGGCATATTCCGAGCCAAGCGGCTGTGCATACTGACCACCCTCAATTACATATTCGGTGTTCGGGGTGACAAACGTACCGCCGTGATCGTTGAAGTAAAGCGGGTTGTCGATGATCTGTTTGGTTTCAAAATCACGCAGGTCGATTACCGCCACGCGCCCGTTGGCCTTATCGCCAATGAACAGCCATTGACCATCGTAATCTCCATCTGTTTCGCTGAGGGCCGGGTGGTGTGAGTCACCCCACATGACCTCCGCACCCAGTGAATTCCCCCCCTCCAGAATGTCGTTGCCTGTACCATACCCATATCCCTGCCAGGGTTCGGGTGTAAACACGGCAATTGTGCGGAGCAAACGCATCGACGGCAGCCCGATGGCGAATACCTGACCGCTGTGACCGCCAGAAGCAAACATCACATATTGATCGAGCATTCCACTAGGCGTATAGGTCATCATTGCGGCGCGGATGTCGTCTTCAGTCAGACCGCGTTCATCAGCAATCTGCGCCCAACCGGAAGATCGTGCTTCCACATCTTTTTGCGGGAAAAAGAAACGACCGGCGCTGAATGCTACCATGATTACCAGAGCTATAACGAAAATGAACTTGAGTTTCTTCATATAAATTCTCCTGTCCCAGGAAGCGAACTTGTTTATCCAGATGATGCCGGAAAACAGCCAAGAAAAATGTGATTAAAATCACACAGGAGAAAACTCATGCGTGCCAGACTGAATATCAGTCGGCTCATCAGATCAATTGTGGTACTGGATTGAATATGCGGAGGATCGAGAGGCCTTAACGAATCTCTTGATCAGCAATTTCTTTCAGCCGATTCAGGTCACAGATAATAATGCTGCTGCGTTCCAGGCGCAGCACGCCCTCTTTTTCAAATTTTTTGAGCGTCCGGCATACAACTTCGCGGGCTGACCCAACCATCGCAGCTAAATCTTGCTGAGAAAAGGTTCGTTCGATGCAAAAACCATCTTTTGTGGGGTAACTTTTCAGTTTGAGCAGATTTTCTGCCAGGCGAGCACTGACATCCCGGAAGGCCAGACTGTGTACAAGGCTGGTAAATTGACGAAGCTGCTTGGTGACCAGCTCCAATTGCATGAACAATAAGTCGGGATGCTCCAGCAATAATTTGTGCAGTTCATTGGGGGGTAAATAAATTGATGTGCCGGGGGTAAGCGCCTGAGCACCACAGGGTGAAGGCATGTCATTGGGCAGTGATTCCGCCCCAAACGTTGAGCCTTCATGCAGCACATACAGAATCTGGATTTTGTCTTTGGAATGACGATAGAATTTGACCTGCCCCGACAGCAGGCTAAAGAGGCCTGTGGGAGGATCGCCCTGCTGGTAAAACGCAAAACCCGCCGCAAATGGAAGATAGTGAGCCGTACCCGCAATATGCTCCAGAGCAAGCGGTGATAGTCGGCTAAAAGCTGGCAAAACCTTTAGTTCTTGCATTGTCACCGCCATAGACACCTCAGCAGTAATCGCTTTTTCAAGAGCTTAGCACACAGCGACAGGCGAATCTGTGACCGAAATCACTTTTTCTCTGCCAGACAGGGCAAATGAAGGGCAGACGGGTTAAGGAGGATAATCCGTCCAAATTCAAGTTGAACAACATTCTGTTCAGCAAGCTCTGACAGGTGACGTGAGACAACTTCCCGGACAGTCCCCGCCAGCTCGGCCAGCTTTTCGTGGGTAAGGGAGACTACGAGTTGGGAGTCTGTATGCGCGGCATGATGCAGCAGGCAGTCGTTGATACGGTCGCTGACCGAAAGCGACCCCAGACTTTCGCTGAGGCGGGCAAGTTGGGCCAGATACTGGCTGTAGATTTTCAGCAGCACCCAGGCCAGCCGGATGTTATTTTTCATCAGATATTCCAGGTCTTCCTGCGGGAGCATCAGCAATGTGACCTCGGTTAGCGCTTGGGCATTGGCCGGGTTGCCGTTCTGATTAAAGAGGGGGCAGGTGCCAAAACACTTGCCTGAACTGGCAATACAGAGCGCCTGGATTCTTCCGCCGCTGCCCACTTTAATGATTTTGACCTGCCCTTTCAGAATAAACCAGATTCCACTTGGGGTGTTCCCTTCCAGAAAAATAAGCTCATCAGGAGCATAAAACCGGGTCACCATAAGTTCAGCTAGGGTATCCAGATCATCTGGAACCGTCTGCGCCAGAATGGGAATGGAACGAAGGTCTTCTATCGTGACAGCCATTATAATCGTATGCTACGCGGTCTCTTAACTCAGTATACAGGAGCGGTTCTGCTATGTCGAGGTTTATGGATGACTGCCGCCGCCCAAAATGATTTCTCAGAAGCCCCCGGATAAGGAAAACCGTTTCCCTCAAATGCAAGTCTAGCGAAACCAGGTGATTCCGGTGTGTGTCAGGGCCAACTGCTTGAGCGTGCTTTCCGGGTATATTGTCATTGTAAATATTATTTCATCCCCGTTGTCGCAATTCCTGTCGTAATGAAGCGCTGCAAAAACGCAAAAACGAGCGTAATTGGCAGGATCGTCAACACAGTCATCGCCAGAATGAGATGCCACTGAACTTGCAGATCCCCCTGAAAGGCCTGCAAACCCAACTGCAAGGTGAAGTTTTCACTACGGGTTAGAACGATTTTGGGCCACAAAAAGTCATTCCAGCGCCACATCACCGAGAAGATAGCCAGAACCGCCAACGCGGGCCCAGCAAGAGGGAGAATGATACGCACATAGATACCCCACTCAGTTGCGCCATCGATCCTTGCAGCATCAATCAGATCATCAGGGATTGTGAGCATATACTGCCGAAGCAAAAACACTCCGGTCGGTGTTGCCGCACCCGGCACAATGACACCAAGCAAATTGTTGTTCCACCCGATCTCTGTAATGAGCAAAAACGCTGGCACCAGGATAACTGAGATCGGTACCATGAGTGCGCTGATAATGATGATGAATACTGCGTTGCGGCCACGATACTCGTACTTGCTCAAAGAAAACGCCGCCATGCTATTGATGAACAGGGTAAGAAAAGTTGCTGCGACAGTAACGACAACGCTGTTTCTAAAATAGCGGAGGAAATTGAAGCTCTGGATGCCTTCCTTGTAATTGGAAACTTCAAAAGCCACAGCCTCAACCGGCATAATCTGTGTGTTATCTGCTTTTATGATCTCGTCCGGATTGGCAGGGTCAACCATTTGCGCCTCCAACCCCACACGGCGCACACGTGCCAGTTGTACAGTTGATCCATCTTCCATTGGGACTTCAAACAGCGGCAGGGGATCCTCGTAACCCTCGACGACAACCGTTTCCTGGCGATAGGGCAGCGCACGGGGCGGAAACCTGATTAGCTCTGCTTCGGTCTTAAATGACGAAAGGACGATCCAGACCACCGGCCCAAACATCAAAAGGGTGCCTAAAAACAGGTAAAGATAGGTTATGATATCTGCCCAATCCAGGCGATTAATCCCCTTGGTACGGGTGAAGAAACCGCGGTTATCAGCTTTTGTCCTCGCATCAGTTGCCATACCCTATTTCCTTTTACAAGGCATCGTCTGCGCCGCGTACCCGCAGTTGGATCAAGGTGAAACCAACCAGTGTTATTGCCATAACGAGAGATGCTGCCGCAGCCAGGCCAAGTTCTTTCGTATCTCCTGCGAAACCGTTTCTAAAGATATACTGAACGATGTAAAAGGTGGAAGTTCCTGGCCCACCGCCGCTGAAGGCAAAGACAATATCAAAGACCTGTACAGCGCGGATTAAGGCCAACACTACGACCACCAGCATTGTTGGCCTGAGAAGCGGCAGCGTAATACTCCAAAATTTTCGCCAGTTGCTGGCACCGTCCATTGAACTCGCTTCATACAGCTCATCTGGAATTGCCTGCAAGCCTGCCAATAAGATGAGCGTATAAAAGCCCATCAATGACCAGATACTGATAACCACAACCCAGAAACGTGTCCACGACGCGGAAGATAGAAAACCGACCTTGCTTCCGCCTAAAGTCACAATAAATGAATTGAGGATGCCGTTCTCCTGCAATATCCAGCGCCACATCAGGCCAACAACAATAGGTGAGAGCAGTACGGGATAAAAGTATACGCTGCGGAAAAACCCACGCCATACAATCTTGCGGTTGAGAGCAAGCGCAGTAATCAAAGACACGACAATCATAAAGAAGACCTGTGTCACTACAAATAGAGCCGTATTGCGTATCGACCTGATAAACAGGTCTTCGCGGCACGAATTCACCTTGAAGTAATCTTCACAGGTAAAGAGTCTTTCCAGATTATCAAAACCAACATAGGGGCGGTCGCTCAGGAACAGGTTATCGCTTCCGGTAAATGCATACACAAAGTTGAGCAGCATTGGGCTCAGGATAAAAATCCCGAATACCAACAAGTTCGGCAGCACAAAAAAGTATCCCATCCCCCTGACGCCAATGACCCGTTGCAGCCCAGCGAACAGGAATTCCGACCCGGTGAGAAGAAAGTCAATTAATGAGTTGAGAGGTTTCCTGACTGCATTTAAGGGGCTCTTAATTGTTTTCAGGGTCATAAAAGACACCCTTTCGTATTTTCAACCAATCCAGCAGGGTACGCTCTCTGGCGTACCCCAAGTCTGTTTACGATTATTCGGCGTTCGCTATTGCATCGTCGATATCTTGTTGGATCAGCACCGTTACTTCCTCCAGACTGATTTCACCTGCAAAGTACTGCTGGAGGCGCGTATTCGAAGAGCCATAGTAGGCAAACGCAAACGGGTGAATGTTCAGCAGCAAGGCCTGGTCTTGCAGTTTCGTCGCTTCTTGGGCAAGCTGATTCAGCGCGGCTTCTACCAATGGATTGTCCGTGTCAAACGTAACGCCTACTTCGAGCGCACCTGCGTGCGCGGGGATGTTGAGTGTGCGCCCGCTGAATTCTGCATAGACTTCGGGTTGCAGCAGATATTCAATGACACGTGCGGTGGCCTGCGCTTTCGCCTCATCGCCGTTATCAAAAGCAACGATACCCGCGCCACCGGCTACACCTGTGCTACCGCCGGGGCCAGTGGGGTTGGGGACAACAACCCAGTCAAAGGCATCTCCGATTGTGTCGGCGAAGCCCCCCACCTGCCAGCTGCCACTGAAGTACATCACCGTCTGAGCGTTGCTGAAATAGGAACGGGCATCCACAAGAGCCTCGCCAGAAGCCCAGGTATCTGCCGGTGATTGCCCATTATCCAGCCAGGATTTGAGCATCTCGGCGAAGGTCGAGAATCCTTCATCGCCAGCCAGGTCAAAATTACCCTGGTCATCAAAAAACGTAGCGCCTTCACTCATCGCCGGTCCAGCGAAGCGATGACCCCGATTGTCAATTGCGAACAAATACTCAGTGCCCGTCGCCTCAGCGACCTGGGTTAGCGCGTCAATCCATTCCTCCCAGGTTGCTCCTTCACCCAGCAATTCGACGCCCGCTTGTTCAAATAGCGACGCATTAACAAACGGGGCCGTGACGGTCAGCGCATCCGGATACCCGTACAATCCGCTGTCGTCGCCCTCCGGGCGGAACGCATCAATAACCGCAGCGTTGAAATTATCAAACAGCGACGGATCTTCCATCAGTGGACGAAGGTCAAGATAGTATTCGGAAAGATCAGAAAAGTTTGTCAACCGGGCAATATCCGGGCCCTGGCCGGTCTCCACATTGAGAGGCAAGACATCGAGAATGTTCTGGTACTCCACCTGGTCGATGACCACAGAAATATCAGGATTTTCTTCCATGAAGGTCGCCAGCAAATCGCCATAAACTTCACATTCCTTGCCGTCCTGATAGCAGGTAAAACGTACTTCGACTGGATCCCCTTGAGCGCCCGTGCCAATTACAGGCACCAGCATGAGCGCCACTAATGTAATAATGATAAGCGTCTTCACTTGAGTCTCCTTAATCAAATTAGTACCTTCAAACGCGAAAACCTACTGGATATTACAGGTTATTTCTTATTTGCTCCTCCTTCCAAATTCGCTGACTATGTATACCCGGACGATAGAACATCTCGCTGAGTACCAAAGCTGCCGCGCCAATCATCCCTGCCTGCTCTCCTAAAGATGTCTGCTCGATTCGAATGGTTTCAGCAAGCGCAGCAAAAGCATGTTCGGTAGCGGTCCTTCGGATTTGCAGCAGCAGGATGTCGGCATAATGATCCAGCAGCCCCCCCAGAACAATTAAGTCCGGGTTGAAGATATTGACCAGATTAGCCAGGGCGAGTCCGGCATAGAAAGCGCGTTCCTGCAAAAAATATAGGATTTTCTGCTCGCCCTGTCTCGCCGCACGAAAAACATCTGGTAGGGTCAGTTGATCGTTTTGTGCCAGGTGTTGCAGGTCGCTTGGTAGCTGACCTGCAAGCGCATACACATCACGAAGTATCGCTGGCTCCGAAATCAAATCTTCCAGACCCACAACGTTGCGATTGCTCTCATTTTGTTGGAGCAGGAACTTCGCATGTCCAATCTCACCAGCGCCAGCGCCACTCCCTCTGAATAACTGACCGTTTACCACAAAACCCGCCCCCACACCATATCTCGCATAGACAAAGGCCGTGCTGTGTACACCACGTGCAATTCCAAAAAGGAACTCACCCAACGCCATAGCACGCACATTGTTTTCGACGATAACAGGAAATCCTAACCGTCTTCCTACATAATCCTGGATGGGGACATTGTGCCACTTCAAATTGGGGGCAAACACATTGATCCCCGTATTGGGGTCAACCAGCCCGGAAGCCGCTACTCCAACCCCTAAGATTTTCGCGGGATCAATACGGGTATTGTCCAGCAACAAAGTTACGTGCTGGCAAGTTTTATCCAGGACATCCGACCAGGCGGCTTCCAGCGAATGCCCAATGGTATGCGTTTTGATAACCTTTCCAGAAAGGTCAACTAAGGCGATATGCACGAGCCCGACATCAAAATGAACACCAACCGCATAAAGCGCATCATGATTGAGCCGCAACGCCGTTTTAGGCCGGCCAATGTTCGCCTGACTGTCGGCTTGCATGGCACCAAACTCAGACACAATCCCCGCAGCAATCAATTCCCCCACCAGATTAGTGACGGTTGACGAAGCAATACCAAGTTGGTGGGCAAGCTGACTGCGCGAGGTGTCTTCTGTCTGGAGCAGTTTAAGCAGGATAGCACTGAGATTCTGATGCTTGACTCCGATGTTATTGGTGCCAAAGTAGGTCATCAGAGGGGTATTCCTCACAAAAACATTAGTACGGTTGGCGAATTAATTCAATATTTGAAATAAGTCAATGTTTCCATTATACTTGCAAAAGTGCTTTTTGCAATACTATCGGAGATGGGCTTCCGGATCGAATCCTATGAATCGCAAAGATGAGGTAAGAGCGCTTCTCCGATTGTCCCCAGAAGAGGTCAAACAACGCGCAGGTGAGCACCTCGTTGTATGCAGTACCCTGGATGCCCTCCATCGACAAATGGCTGAAGATATTTTTGCTGAGATAGCTTCTGCGGCAGCCGAGGCGCGTTCGCTAAATCTGATCTTGCCAGTAGGCCCTACCGGGCAGTATCCGTATTTAGCCCGTCTCCTCAATGAGAACAAGCACGACCTCTCACACTGTAAATTCTTCTTCATGGACGAATACTGTGATGACAACGGTCGGGCGGTCTCGCCGACGCACCCTTTGAGTTTCCGAAGAATCGCTTACGAGTTATTTCTAGGTAGTCTGGAGTATACCAATCTCGCAGAGACTCAAGTTATATTTCCTACAGAACACAATATTGACACACTTTCCGATCAGATAGAGAACGCCGGGGGTATCGATACCTGCTACGGGGGTATTGGTATTCATGGGCACATAGCCTTCAACGAACCGGAACCAGGGGTTAATTTGTTATCTTGTCGCAAGGTTCAACTGAATGATTTTACAGTCACCATGAATGCGGTGCGGGCTCATGTTGGTGGCGATCTGGTGAATTTCCCCCGTGCAGCATTCACACTTGGTATGAAAGAAATCCTTCAGTCCAAACGGATTCGCCTCTATTGTAGGAATGGCAGCCCGTTTGATTGGGCAAATGCGGTCCTACGGATCGCGTTGTTTGGCACCTCGGGTGATGATTATCCGGTGACCTACATCCGGAACAAGGATTATACGATCATCACCGATGAAGACACGCTTCAAACACCTGAGGTATTGCTCTAGTGCAAACGACTCTCATTATCCGTGACGATGATACCAGCTTTTTCACTTCGCCTGACCTGCTAAATCGTGTCTATGGAAGATTACTCAGCGAGGGTATTCCTATTAGCCTGTCTGTCATTCCTGCTCACAATGCTAATGTACGAGTAGCACACCGCCCTGGCAGTCCATTTGATCCCAGTATACCCCCCAGCTATCGCGGAAGGAACCAGGACTACCCTGTCACCCAGAACCAAGCATTGTGTGATTTCCTTCAAGACAAGGTTCAAGAAGGTTTGCTCGAAGTATGCCTGCATGGATTTAATCATGCGTACATGGAATTTGACATGAGCGACACAGAGCGCGTTGAACAAAAACTGAGAGAGGGACGGACGATTTTGTCGGAGGCGGTACCTGAGGCCCCTATCGAAACATTTATTGCGCCATATGACAAGCTGTCGCCCGAAGCATTCGAGACAGTTCTGAAAGTTGGATACCATCTCTCGACCCGTCCAGAATCGGTGCCGCCAGACACCTTCCCCCAGCCTATCCCAGACTACGCTCATTTGGCACATCCGTATGGACGCAGCATATTTACCTGTGAGGAATATATCTTCACGCATCGCGATGAACCAGCAGATTGTCTGGCACGCATCAAGGAACGTCTGGCCGCACAGGATTTTCTGATCATAACCAATCATTACTGGTCATTCTTTTACGATTGGAAAGGTCCACATCCCTTGCTCGATGCGTGGGATCAACTGGTTGATGAGCTCCTGTCCAATCAACAAAATATCCGCTTCACCACTTTCCAGCAGTACCAAGTCTCCTCGTGACCTCAATTTCAGTGAATTGAGGTCCTGGTTATTTCCCGACTTGTTAGGAAAGTCATATAATGTTTAAAATTGATTTCATGTTATCTAAGACATCTCATATGAATCATAGAAGTTTCAGGTGGCAATTTATTACCTGTGAGAGGCCTAGAATTTCTTACCTATTTCTCATTAAGAATTTGCTCTTTAATCTAAATTTCCTATCAGGCTCTCAATCGGAGTCTAAACCTCCTGACTCATTTTCATTAGGACACGATGTATGCGATTGTTTATAAGTTATGCCCGCTCTGACAAATTTCTTGTCAACCAGATCGTAGAGATTCTTCGAGATGCAGGGCATGACCCCTGGATTGATTCCGAGATTTTACCTGGGCAAGATTGGCAAAGTCGCCTGCTTGAAGAGATCAAAAAATGTGAGATTTTTTTATATGCGGTCAGTAAACGCTCAAATTCGTCAGAATGGTGTCAGTGGGAAACCTTCACAGCCATTAAATTAGGTAAACCTCTTATTCCAGTTCTTATTGACAAATCAGCCGATCCCCCTGAGTACCTCAGTCGTATACACTATGTTGACTTTTCAGGAGAGGCTACAGGAAAAGCCGTTGCAATTCTGTTACGTGCTTTGGCGACTGCTAAAGTAGAAATTGATCCCGAACAGCTTACACAAATACCTGACGTTCCGCGCGGAATGCCATCGCATGTCAAGACAAACAAATGCGAAATTACGGGGCGAATCGAACTGCTAGGTAAGGACGAGAGAGAGCGCCAAGAGAATTTGGCGATTCTTGAGCAATTCTCAGAAGTCAAGGCGATTGCCATAACCGAAAAAGTGACCAATGGGCGATCACAATCTAAAGTATTCATTGTTAATGCGACAGTGCCTAAAGTTGGAGCATATCCGCGAGTTTGTTTTTTGAAAATCCATCATGCGCGTGGGGATACCCCTTTCCAAAGACATAAAGACGCCTACCGTACCAATTTGAGAAAGCATATGCCTGAAATCATCGCCGCTACTCAGTGGGATCAGCCAAGCAGCAAAATCGCTCTTTTATATTACCCCGGAGAAACAAATGGAGATTTTGTATCACTTGAACATTTGATACATAACAGGACAAAGCAAGCAGAGCAATTGATTGATGAAACATGTAAGGCTTTAACAAACTGGAATATTGGTGAAACTGAAGATGAAATAGAGGATAGCTTTTCTTATGAGATATTAGCGCCAACAGAACTTCTAAAATATACTCTGGCACACTCCAAAGACCCCGAAGTAAGCCAATACCGTTTAGAAGATGATGAAGGAAGTTACCGCGCTCGTTTAGGTGATATTGGTGTCACAGATCAATGTCAATTAATAACTTTTAAAGGATCACCTTCGGGCTCACAGAAGCAACTCCCCAATCCTTTAGCTTATCTTTACAATCGTGACCTCTGGAGACAGCAGAAGGATACCAGCATCACATGGCCACGAGGTCGCATCCATGGCGATTTAAATGTACGTAACATATTAAGAAATGACCAAGCTGAAACAAAAGCAGAATTGATTGATTTTGATACCTATGATCCTGCCAACCTAATCTTTTACGATTTCGCTCAAATGGAATTAGGCATTATTCTTGCAGCTTGCACTCCTACGGCAATATATAACCGAACAGAGCTAGTCCATTTATCCAGTTATCTGGCAAATCGAGTTGAACTTGACAATATACCGGACCTGGGGGTCGCATCTGTGGGTATTAACATACTCCTTAGCCCCATTCGGCAAACAGTGAGCAAGATTTGCAGTTTACATCATAAGTTTAAATCCGCTTATCTCATTGCTCGTGTGGCTTCTGGGCTTGAGCTTGCCCGTAAGAGAAAAGCCGAGTTGGAGGAACGGATTTTCGCTGTTCTTTTCGCTGCCGATAGCCTTAACGTACTGCTAAGGCAGCTTGCAATAGAAGCCTATGACCCTCAATATAGTAGCTGCACTGTTAATTGGCCTGATCAATAGGCCTTTAGCTGTTTGTGTTATTTAGAGAGCTGGCAAATCTATTCTAGAGGTATCGGGATACCGCGCTGCTTTCAATATAGTCCAGCGATTGATGGCGGAAATAGGTATTGTATAAGTCGGCGTAATGCCCGCCATCACGCAGCAGCGACTCGTGTGTTCCTTCCTCAATGATTTCGCCCTGCCGCAGCACAATGATTCGATCTGCATTTTTGATCGTACTCAAGCGGTGAGCAATGACAATCGAGGTGCGGTTCTCTAGGACGGTATCCAGCCCTTCCTGAATCTGGGCTTCCGTCAGCGGATCAACGCTGGCTGTCGCTTCATCCAGGATAAAAATCGGTGGATCTTTGAGCAGCACCCGACACAAGGCCACCAACTGACGCTGCCCCATGCTAATCGCGCTGCCGCGCTCGCCTACCTCGGTGTCTAGACCGTTAACCAGCGTATCAACCCAATCCCCATTGGCAACTTTTTGCACCACAGCCTCAATATCGGCGTCGGCGGCGTCGGGCAGGACATAGCGAATATTGTCCCGTACTGTACCGCTAAACAGGAATGGGGTCTGATTGACGATTCCCAGATTCCGGCGGTAATCCTGCAAATCAAAGGTGCGAATATCCCGCCCATCTGCCAGAATTTGCCCGCCTTGAAACTCGTAAAACCGCGCAATCAGCTTGCCAATGCTGGATTTCCCCGCACCAGTATGCCCTACCAGGGCAATGGTTTCACCCGCCTTGATGTCCAGGCTGAAACGGTTGAGAACACTTTCCTCGTCGGTGTACCGAAAGTCCACCTGCTTAAATTCGATATGCCCCCGCAGCCGCCCCACTTTCTGATGATCCGTCTGGATCACCTTCGGATCAGCATCAACCAGTGCAAACACCCGTTCGCTGGCACTCAGGCCATTTTGAAACTGACTCCAGAATGAAGCGATGCTGGTCAGAGGAAACCAGAACTGGTCAAGCGCCTGGATAAATATCCACCATGCGCCCGCCGTAATGACACCATCCGCCACCCGCACCCCGCCAAGATAGACCATCGTGGTTGTCCCCAATGTGGCGGCAGTCAGGTTCAAAATCGGGAAAATCGAGCTAAAAGTAAACCCCTGCCGCAAATTGATGCGGTATGCCCGCCGATTGATCTCATCAAAGGTATGGTAAATCTCATGTTCCTGACGGTAGGCTTTGGCAACCGTGATGCCGCTGACGCTCTCCTGAATATTCGCATTAACTTCTGCCAGCACACGCCGAGACTGCTGGGTCACATACCGGGCAAATCGGCGGAACACCAGCGCAATGGCGACCACCAGCGGCGCAAACCCAATGACTACCAATGCCAGGGTCGTGTTGATGGAAAACAACACGATCAAGAGCAGCACAACCAGCAAAATCTGGCTGATCAGGTCAATGGTTAGCTGCACGACATTGGCAAACTCCTGCGTATCAGAGGTCACGCGGGAAACAATTTTGCCCGTTGGATACTCGTCATAAAACGACAAATCGCGTGCCATGACCGCCTTAAACGCCGTTTTCCGCAGCTCCAGCACCACATCTCCAACTGCCCGTGTGGAAATACGCCGCCGGATGTAATTGGACAGCCATGAAAATACGCCAGAAGCAATAATGATCCCACCAACCAGCAGAATCGTGCTGGTCTTGGTGCCTTCTTTGGCGATTAAATCCAGACTGTATGAGGTCAGGACGGGCAGCGCCGTATCAAAACCGGCGGCCAGAAATACCGTTACCCCAACAATCAACATCCTGCGCGACTGCGGCTTGAAATAATTCCAGATCCGCGCGATCAGTTCACGGTCCGTGTATGAGCGGTCATAAGCTTCAGCTTCCAGCCCATCCATGATGAAACCCATTAGCAGCTCCTTATCGTCAGGTGATTTTCAGACAAAATGACTAATCGCCCACTACACTCTGCGGCATGTCGATTTCATAACGAGCAAAAATACGGCGATAATCCACGCTGCGAGTGAGCAGGTCGTCATGGGTGCCCTGGGCAACAATACGCTCCCCCTTGACCACTACAATCAAATCCGCCCAACGGATCTGGCTCAAACGGTGGGTAATGAGCAGCACCGTTCGGCCTTCCTGCGCTTTGCGAATCGCCTTCTGAATTTCGTCCTCGGTGGCACTATCAATCGCACTGGTGGAATCATCCAGAATCAGAATGCTTGGATTGGTCAGAAACGCACGTGCCAACGCGATGCGCTGACGCTGCCCGCCGGACAGTGTCACGCCGCGTTCCCCGACTTTGGTCTCATAACCACTTTCAAAGTTCAGAATGAAATCATGAGCCTGTGCTGCTTTTGCCGCCCGTTCAATGTCTTCCTGCGATGCATCCGGTACCCCGAACGCGATATTCTCAGCGACTGTGCGCGAAAACAGAAAAATATCCTGTTCAATCGTACTGATCTGTGACCGAAGACTATCCAGCGACCAGTCGCGCACGTCCACATCGTCAATGAGAACACACCCTTCGTCTGCGTCATAAATACGATTGACCAGCTTGGTAATGGAGCTTTTCCCCGAACCTGTCTGTCCCACAATAGCAACGGTCTGTCCGGAGGCCACCTTGAAGGACACATTTTTCAGCACAGGATTTTCCGGGGTGTACCCGAAACTAACATTCTGAAATTCAATATCGCCGTGCATCCGGGCAGAGTATCCCTGCGTATTTTCGTCTAAATCGGACTGTTCAGTAATCAGAGAGAGAATACGTTCCGCGCTGGCATATCCAAGCTGCACCAGCGAAAACACAAAAATACTGATGAAGGTCGGGAAACGGAGCAGCGAAAACATACCTACATACCCCACGATCTGCCCGATTTTAATTTCCCCCCAGCGATACAGAAAAACGGCGTGTAAGAATCCCAGTGTAATGGCTACACCCAGCATCATCAGCGGTAGATAACGCGCCTCAATTTCTCCCTGCTGGACAAACCACTTCCGAAAATCACTGGCATTACGGATGAATTTTTGTTCTTCCTGGGCTTCCTGGGCTGAAGATTTGACCACTTCGATGCCAGAAATGACCTCCTGCAAATCAGCGCTCATTTTTCCAAAGCTGTCCCGCGAATTCGTGGTCACTGGTCCCAGACGGTTGTTGTAGTTTCGCAGCGCCATCAGGAACAAAAAAATGAAAAGAACCGGTGTGACCAACAAACGCGGATCAAGCAAGGCGATACCAATCAACGGCACCACCAGAAAAATTGAAGACCCGATCACAAGATTGATTCCGGGGTTGAGCATAAAGTTCAATTGACGAACATCATCAGTTGCCCGCGCCATAATGTCGCCAATGCGCTGACGGTCGTGGAAGGTCTGACTTTTGCCGAGCAAACTCATATACAGTTCATTCCTGGACTCGCGCTCCAGCCGCTGAGCCAGCACTTCAATCGTCAGATTGCGCGTCCACTGAGCAGCCCCAAAAGTGAGTGCTAACCCAAAAATCATCGCTACAATCGTCCGAAGGCGGTCCAGGTTCGGCGATTCCTGGCTGATGACGGTAAATGCTTCGCCAACTAAATTTGCAATCGCAGCTTGTCCACTGGTATTGACGATGGCAGCGCCAAGCATGAAAAAGGCAAACGCCCTATATCGCCAGATGTGCGACAACAGCCATCGAGTCGTGCTGCGGTGGTTGTACTCATATGCACCAGTCACAGAAAATTCGCTTTTAGAAGCCATGAATTAGAACCTTTGTTCGATGGGCAAATCTAATGATACCTTAAAAAAAGAAGCGTTTCAATTCGACTTATGGACAGGTTTTCTTAAAGTTTGTGGATATACCGCAGACTAAAAATGAGGGCAATCGTCAACGTTACTGTGGACAATAAGGGTATCAGGCAATTATAAATTTCAACTGTCATGCCAGGCATCAAGTAGAAAACAACGACAAACAGCAGATTGATGACACTGGCAATCAACAGCAGTTTTCCTCCATAGGCATTCGCCGGATACCAGACTTCCGGGTTACGGAGCGTCTTCCGGGTGCGAAATCCATACCAGAAATTAGGCCTGATACGCTTTTGAATCAAAGGAATAGAGATGCCTATGAAAAGCAAAAACATCAAAACGTAGAGTATGAGTAAGGTATCCATTGAGGCAAGAGGGGTGGGCCTCGCAGACCGCACCCCTACCCACTTTTCACTTCATGGCCTGACCCAGGGTGGCACAGGCCGGGCAGGTTCCATCCGGACGAATAATTGCAAAACCGCCTGTAGGATCAGGGGTCTTGCCGTCAAAGTCCACGTTCCAGACAATCATCAGACGGACGCGACCACTGCTGCGCGAAAGCTGCGCCGCCTCGCCTAACCAGATAGACTGCTGCTGAACCGTTGTCGTTGCCGCCCACTCAAAACCGGGGACAGTGGTCACGCCCAGCCCTTCAAAGCTGAGATAGCCAAGTTCCGTCCAGCAAACCGGACGCGCCCCACCGAATGCATTGAAGTAGGTATCCAGCATCCCAAAGAAATAGCGGGTATAGTAACCGCCATTGTCACGGGGGTCGCCGTTGCGCCGGGTCGGGCTGATGATGCCTTCATTGTAATGAGCGCCGATGCAGTCCATATAGTTTGCTGCACCTGCCTGCGCCATACCACGAACGTAGCGATCATCGTTCCACACGGCGGCTGATCCAAAGGCGGATTCGGCACCGGTGGGAGCAGGCGCGCCGCTGATAACCAGCACGTTTTTGTTGGCCGCCTTGATTTTCTCATGCGCTTTCTTCAACATGGTGGTGTAATTCGTCGGGTTAATTTGACCATTCGGCCATTCACGGTCAAGATTCTGTTCGTTCCAGACTTCAATGGCCTCCGGCCCCAGACCTGCTACTCCACCAAGAAAAGTAGCAAATTCATCCGTATAAGTCTCAAAATTCGTGGAGGCTAATTCATTCTTATCACCGATAATGCTCAGAAGAACTTTAAAGCCGGAAAGATGCGCCGCATTAATCGCCGGGGCGGTGACGTCAGGGTTATCACCCCGCTTATAGCGAATCTGTACCTTCGCCCATTTCATGCCCGCCTCGCGCATTTCATCTACTGCGCCAAAATCGACTCCGGCAACATGTCCACCAAGTTCAAAGGAACTGGTGGTGCCAGTGCCACCCGTCGTACCGCCAGTAGTTCCCCCTGTCGTGCCGCCCGTCGTGCCACCAGGGACCGTCAGAACCTGACCCACATAAATGAGGTTGACGTTGGTGATGGCGGGATTCGCCTGAGCAATGGCCTGGACAGTGGTGTTAAACTGGCGTGCAATCTTGCTCAGGGTGTCGCCCGCGACCACAGTATATTGAGAAGCTGTTCCGCCCGTTGACCCGCCTGTTTCGCCCCCTGTATTGCCGCCTGTTGACCCGCCCGGAATCGTCAATGACTGGCCGATATAAATGATATTCGGGTTCGCAATTCCGTTTGCCTGGGCGACCGCTTGCACCGTTACGCCATAGCGCAGGGCGATACGGAATAAGTTTTCTCCGGGCTGCACCACATGGGTAACAGTTTGAGTCGTGGTCGTCCCACCTTCCTGGGCCTGCACTGTTTTAGAGGGCACTGCAACTAACAAAACAGTGGCAGCCATTATGAGAATTAAGCCTAAATTGAGTATCCTTCGCATCTTAGCAACCCTATTCTTTGACTTGCCTCAATGATAATCCGATTGAAGATTTATAGCCAATTCATTTTCAGTTTTTGATGCTCACTAAGACGGGAAACCGTTGAAGCTAGAGGGAGCCTGCAAAAATTGGGGCAGATAGAAACTCAGAAAATCCAGCCCACCGTTGCTCTTCACCTTTAACAGATAAACAAAAAACCCCGTGATATGGCCACAGGGTCGACTCTGATAGGCTTGGGCTTAGTCGGGCAGGATATTTGTACCGAGCAGAACATCCCCCCAGACCAAAAACAGAAACGAGAGCGGGATAGCAGTCAACAGGAAATATTTGACGGAGTAGGTTTCGATATCGGAGTCCAGATACAGATACACCAGCAAGAACGTCAAAACAAACCCTGTCACGAATGAAATGCCCCACACCAGCGCCCGCTTGATGGTGAGTGATGTTTTATCCATAGATGCAACCTTCAAAACTTTGTGCTTGCTGCTGCTATTTTAACCAAACGACTTTGCAGATACAACCACGCTTTTGGCACGACAGCCTATAGACAGTTTTCCGCCCGATGATTAAGCTAAACAGACAATTCTTGAAAAAACCCGGTGAAGAACATCCATGAGTTTGATTACCATGAAATTCGGCGGTACCTCGATGGGCAGCGCCGATGCCATTAAACAGGTCGCCTCGATTATCCTTGAAAATGCACAACAGGGTCACCGCGTAGTGTCGGTGGTGAGCGCGATGGCGGGCGTCACCGATACCCTGATCCGGTCAGCACGCGACGCGGAACAAGGCAACGTGGCAACCTACAAGCAGGCGGCGGCACAACTTCATCAGCGCCATGTGGAAACGGTTCGGGCGCTGGTCAGCGCTGCTAACCGCCGTGAAAGCCTGATCGATGAAATCCGCAGTCTGCTGGATGACTTTGAACAGCTCTGCCACAGCATCAGCATCATGCGCGAAGTCACACCACGTGGGATGGATGTGGTCTCCTCATTGGGGGAGCGGTTGTCCTGCCGTTTGCTTTCGGCTCATCTGCAAGACCTTGGCTACGACTCGCAGGCGTTCGACTCAAATTATCTGGTCGTCACCAACGACAACTTTCAGAACGCCACGCCTGATATGGACGCCACGCGGGAAAAAGTACAGACCAAGATTTTACCTGCGGTCGAAAGCGGACTTTTACCCATCATCACCGGATTCATTGGGGCCACCCCGAACGGCACGATTACGACCTTAGGGCGCGGCGGCAGCGACTACAGCGGCGGGATCATTGCGGCGGCCCTGCCCTCCGACGAATTGTGGATATGGTCGGATGTGGATGGGGTCATGACCACTGATCCGCGCATTACCCCCCAGGCCCGGACTATTGCTACACTGAGCTATGGCGAGGTCAGTGAAATGGCTTATTTTGGGGCAAAAGTGCTGCATCCCCGAACCATATTGCCTGTGATGGATATGGGAATGCCGATCCGCGTGTTGAATACCTTCAACCCGACTCACCCCGGTACGCTGCTGCGCCCTGAGCCGGAAATCGTACCAGGAACCATCAAAGCCATCACAACTGTGCAGGATGTACATCTGGTGACCGTGTACGGGCGCGGCATGGTCGGTGTGCCGGGAATTGCCGGACGGACATTCACCGCCGTAGCACGGGCAGGGGCTAGTATGCTGATGTTCGCCCAGTCATCGTCCGAACAGAGTTTTTGTTTTGTGGTTCCGGGCAGCACCAGCCAGAAAGTCAAAAAGGCGATTGAGCGCGAGTTGGCTCTGGAAATCGAACGGAAAGATGTGGGTGGGGTCGATATCGCCGAAGAAGTTGTCATCGTCACGACCGTTGGCGCGGGAATGCGCGGCACACCCGGCGTCGCAGCACGTATCTTCGGCGCGTTGGGTCAACACAATATTAATGTGCTGGTCATTGCTCAAGGGGCATCAGAATACAGCGTCAGCATGGTCGTAGATAAGAAGGATGCTGTGCAGGCTGTTCAGGTGCTGCATGATTTGGTCTCGAACGGAAAATCACGCGGTTGACGGGTTTCCCAAAGACCCCTACGATTGAAATATTATGGATATGTTAATCGCTATTCGCTTGAATAATCAGCAAACCAACCTGAGCATCGGGAAGGATGTCAGGGTGTGTTTGCATAGAACCTAACCCTTAAATTGACATCTCGAACCCCGATGCACAATAGAGGTATCGGGGTTTTTTGTTTTAAATCTGGAGGAATGGATGCTGGAAATGTTAATCTCCGCCTTTGTCCTGGGAATCGTGGTCGCTATGCCACCCGGTGCAGTCACCATTGCAGGGGGGCGTCGGGCTATCAGTTTTGGGTTTGGCACAGCAGTATTTTTTACGATGGGTTCAACCACCTCGGATGCTTTTTATGCCAGCCTGGTGTACCTGGGGCTTGCCCCTTTTCTGGAGGAAAATGAGATCGTGCGGCTGTTCATGTGGATCATTGGAGGCGCGTGGTTATGCTGGTTAGGCTACGAAGCCATGCAAGCCCGGATCGAAGTACCTGGTGAATCCGATGAGTTGACGAAGGAACCTCGCTGGCGTAGCTATGGGTCGGGGGTTGGCATTACCTTGTTAAACCCGCTGACCATCGCCGGATGGGTCGCACTGGCCGGTAACTTTTTTGCAAGCTGGTCACACGATTGGCCTTCGCTGGAAAAATTTGGCTATCTGGCGATTGCCATGATGCTGGCAGGGGTAGTGACATGGTTTTTATTTCTGATGGGCGTACTGAGTTCAATGCGGCATTTTCTGAGTCCGGTGGTGCTGCGGCGAATCTCTCTGGTCTCCGGCGTCATGCTGCTGTTGTTCGGGCTGAGCGCATGGTGGTCGGCATTCCAAACTCTGTTTTTCCAATAGAGTAGCATTCCTGCCTACTTCATCCTATAATGACGATATAAGTTCTTCGGACACAAAACACAATGGATGAACTACTTTCGCTGGAAAAACTCGCCCGCATGTCGAATACTGAGTTAGCAGAACTGGCTCAGAAAGTCAGAGGGCGGTTAAATAATGAGGACTGGCAGCAGTTTGTCCAGGACTTACGGGTAAGCGGGCATGTCCACTCGCTGGAAAGTGCACCCCTGCTCATTCAGCGTTACCTGCGGCTGGATATTGACCTTGACAGGGAACTTTCCAAACGCTCGACCAATGCGCCGCTTTTATCATCCCTCGTGCTGAGCCGCCCGTCACCGAATGAGCGGCAGTTTTTAGCACGCATTTCCAGCCAGGATAACGCCGCCTCCATGGAAGTCGAAATTGACCCCCAGGCAGATACCACCAATATTGCTTTCACTGTAAAAAGTATGCTCACCCTGCGATTTAACCTGCCCGTTTTAGACCTGGAAGAGCGCCGTGTGTTTGTGGAAAAAGCGCGACGGGAATTGGGAATAGCCTTCTTGTGGACTCGTGAGCGCTGGGAAAGTGATTACCTGATTTTCATCCGGCAGGACTATTTTTCACGGGTTTACGCCTTTTCCCGGAACACGGAAGCGACCGCCCGCATTACTACACAGGCGATGGGCGATTTGATGCACTGGCTGGAAAGATGCTGGTTCCCGCGCGGAAAAGGGGGACGCACCCGCCGCACACAGCAGGTTGATGTTCCACAGCCGCTTATCCCGACGGCTTCCTCAACTCAGCCCAAACGCTCTGAGGAACTGCGCCGTATGATTGAGGAATGGCAGCTAAAACAGGCCAGAGAAAAGGATAACCCGTCCGAGGGGGATAATTCTTCAATCTCCTGGTGACGATTCTCCCTCAATACTTTCTACCGTCACGTTGACCTCCTGCGGCTGCACTGTCAGGGTAGTTTCGGCCACAATATCCTCGTCACTGATGGTCGTAGAACTCACGCTGGCGACGGCGGTCACCTGATAGGTTCCCGGTTCAGAAATCTGGCTCAGATTGACCTCAACGGTTAAGTCCTGATTATTAATTTGCTCCAAAATCGGCTGTGGTCCGACCAGCAGCACCGTCGCGGCGTTGGGCAGCAGGTCAGCATCAAGGCCAGGGGCCAACCCTTCTACCTGAATCGGGATGTCACTGTACTGGCGGCTGCCCCGTACCGTGCCGATTTTCACGGTCACGGTGATGCTCTGGGTCTCTGGAACCAGCCGCACGCCCTCAGGTAATTTCACCAACACAGTACGTTCAAAATTGCTGGTTGCATCCGTAATATCAATCGTTTCGGTATTAACGACGCCATTTAAGGCGCGAATCGCACGCTGGTCACCCGATACAGTGACGATACCTGGTGTAAATTCATATCCTTCATAAATGTAACCTGGGGGCGGAAAACCACTCACATCGGGCACGACACTAAGTTCGGAAATGCCTTCAATTTGTGCTACATTCACCTGACAGGTCACCTGAGCCGGGTCAAGGGTTACTTCTGAGACAAAACGTCCGGCCTGGTTAGCAGCAAACAAGTTCACGGTCAGGCTGACTGGAGCACGAACCTCACTCAAATTTAAGCGGGCCATGGCTGTTATGTCGCCAATGCGGTCAGCAGGGCCGCTGGCAGTGACTTCTGTCAGATTACAGGTCGGCAGGGGATAGGTATAACCGCTTGGGGGTTCCTGGGTAACGACCGTGCGAATCGGCACCCGGAGGGAAGCCACCCGCGAAAGAGTCACGGTCACTTCTGCGGGACGAATATCCACAATCTGGCCGCGCACCCTATCTTCCAACTCGGCCTCTAAATCAACAGTCTGCGGGCCCTCCTCCAGGTCTGTGAAATCCGCCGTCACCCGAATCTGATCCGTCCGCAGCACATCCCAAACTGAACGCGGTGCGCGAATCGTGACGGTTACGGTCTGAGCGCTGGGGTCACTCATTTTCATGTCGTCCGCCAGCACAAAATTAATGTTCACACTTCGTGGATAATCACGCTGCTGGATGGGGTTACTTTGCAGCACCGCCATAATCCACACACCAAAGGCCATCAAGAGTGAGGCAATCATCCACTGAAAATTTTCTCGGAGGAATCGGGCTGACGGGGTATCAGGCAGCCTCACGCGACTGCTCCCGCCCGCTTTTGTTTTTGTCGCTGCTGTCACCGTTGCGCCGCCAATGCCTCAACTGGTCAAACAGGTAACCCCAGGTTGATTTTTCTTCAGTCCCGGCCTCAGAGGTATAAAACGCCCGCAAAATAGTTTGCAGACGAGGGCTGTCCAGACGGCGAATCATCCGCCCACCGTTGGCAACAGAGATTTGCCCTGTTTCCTCAGAGACAATCACCACAATCGCATCACTGATTTCGCTGATGCCAATCCCAGCCCGATGACGGGTACCCACTTTACGCTGAGCGAGGCCATGTGCCGCCGTAAGAGGCAGCACCGCCGCCGCCGAAATAATCCGGCTCTGGCGAATAATCACCGCCCCATCATGCAGCTCAGTTTTAGGGTAAAAAATGGTGAGCAGCAGTTGGGGTGATGTTTCGCTGTCCAGCAGAATACCCGTTTCGATAAACTCATCAAGCGGGTCGGTCCGTTCCAGCACAATTAAGGCTCCATGCCGCCGTTCAGAAAGTTTGCCTGCTGCTGTGCTCACATCCTCAATCAACTTTTCGATTTCAGAGCTGGGGCGGTTTCGTAACGCAAACCCGACACGGCCTATACGTTCCATCCCCCGTCGGATTTCCGGTTGAAAAATTACAGGAATCGCCACCACCGCGCCGGTGATAATCGCGCCGGTCAGCCAGCGAAATGCTACCAGATTCAGCACCGTCGAAAGAAAAGTCATCAGGACAACAATCACAATCATGCCGCGCATGACAGGGACAGCCTGCGTCCCCCGAAACAGAAAACTCAACCCGAAGAGAACCGTCGCAATCAGGAGAATATCAATAACAGCGGTCAGGTCAAGGCTCTGTAAGGTCCAGATGAGTTCCATGTTTTAATTCACTTCAACCACCCATTTGCTGCAACAGGGCCTGATAATGAGCGCCATTCGGTGGCTGCAACTTAATGATTCGTTCAATGGTCTTTTTGGCTTCTGCCAGCATTCCGGCATCGTACTGAAGCTGGCGCAGTTGTTCCAGTTGGGCGACCGCATCCTGGGGGCGTTTCATCTGCTCGTATACTGAACCGAGGCGGCTCCGAATCCCCATATCTTTTGGATGTTTTTCAGCAAGGTCTTCCAGCGCAGCCACAATCAGGTCGGGGCGGCGCTGTTTGGCATAAATTCGCAGCAGATTATCCAATTCTTGTGTGCCGTTAATGGGGTTATTCAACCGGAAGTTCAGATCAACCAGTTTGCGGCGGGCCTGTTCATCTTCCGGCAGCATTTCACAGATCTGCTGGTAGGTTCGCAGCGCCCCACGAAGCTCCAAACGAGTTTCATCCAGATTCGCCATGCTTCGCAGAATGTCGGCCACTTTTTGAGGTGAGGCATTTAAACGCTGTGCCAGTTTCAACGCCTGATTATACGTGGTGCGGGCATTATTCACATCTGCCATTTCGACATACGCGCCAGCCAGATCAACATACTGGTCGAGCATTTCTTCGTGGCGTCCCTGCTGATCGAGCAG
The DNA here is from genome assembly GCA_008933735.1 of Anaerolineae bacterium. Classification (GTDB taxonomy): domain Bacteria; phylum Chloroflexota; class Anaerolineae; order Aggregatilineales; family J027; genus SB15. The sequence continues at coordinate 271,785 of WBUL01000002.1, forward strand.
TTCGATGAGATTTTCGCGCAGACGAATATCAGCAGGAGCAACCCGAATCACTTCGTTGAGAATATCCGCCGTTTTCAGCATATCGCCACGCACAAGATAGGTCTGAGCAATCAAGTTGTACTTCTGGATCGCCTGCTCAACATGCCCGATGTCCATTAAAATTTGCGCGACCCGAAGGTGTGCTGCCAGATAATCCGGCGATTTTTGCAAAATCTGATGCACCTCATCCATAGCCAAGACATAACGCTTCTGGCGCACAAATTCGTCGATCCGCCCCATCGATTCGATCACACCGTCGTCCTGCGCCAGATTTTCCAGCAGACGATCGGCGTCATTGTTGATGAAATCCTCGATCTGGCTGCGGGTCAGGGCAACACGGCGTTTCCAATCTTTGCCGGTTAGCAACCCTTCAAACTTCCGACCCAGCGCTTCAAGGGTTCCCTCGGTGGCCTGGACAGCCATATTTGCAATGCGGCTGTAGACATTGCCCAGCTCACCCTTTTCCTCGTCACTGATCGCCAGAGCCATATCGACCAGCCGAAGGGTATTAATGAAACTTTTGACAGCGCTGCGATAGTCTTTCAACCCCATGTGGGCCAATCCCAGACCATGCATCGCCCCCGCCGTTAGAATAGCATCGCCGGATACCTTCTGGAAATAACCCAGTGCGTCCTGCCAGCGCTTCACCTCTACCAACAGCGCTCCCAGATTCAGAAAAAGCGGGCCTGTATACGTCATCCCGGCAGCTTCAGCACGCTGGTAAGCACCAATAGCTTCCTGATTAATGCCGGCACGATGCAGTTCAATCGCTTGAATCGCGCTGGCTCCCGCCATATCCATCATGCCGGTTTCAAAAACATGCGTTGCCAGCAAACCCAGCGAATGTTCAACCGCTTCCCCAATCGGGCCGCGTGCGTCAGAGTCTGCCGCATCATAGTTGATGAAGCTCAGGTCTTCTTCTTTGACCTTTTCTAAGGCTTTTTTGGGTTTCTCCCTTGCCAGATCGGGGGAAAGCGGCACGTTGTTGACCACAGCCGTTTTGGCATTCAGCACACGGGCTTCACGGGGATCAATACGGAGTGCCCGTTCCAGAGCTTGCAGCGAAACCTGATTGTTACCCGCTTTCTGGAAGTTAAAGGCCAGGTTCAGATATTCGTTAATGGCGTTTTCTTTCTGCCCGGTGCGCTCATAAGCCAGTGCCAGCTTCTGATGAATCTTGACCAGACCCGGCATAATCTGGGTCGCTTTTTCCCAGTTACTGATCGCTTTTTCCAGGTCGTGCTGGGCAAGGTAAATTTCCGCAACGGCCAGATACTGCTTGGCTGCGTCATTCAACCGTCCCAGGCGTTCCAGCACATCCGCCATTCGTTCAACCGGAAGCGGCAGGTCGGGATCGATTTTACTGGCCTGCATGTACACCTTGAGCGCATCTTCGAGCCGCCCCACATTGTATAACGCATAGCCGAGGCTGCTACAGGCCATTGCATTGGTCGGGAACTCACGCACTGCGGACATATAGGCTTCAATCGCCTTATCCCACTGCTGATTCCAGGCGGCGTCATCACCCGCCAACATCGCTTTCTCGTATTTTTCTTGATTACCTGGCATGATTCACTTCCGTTAAACTTGGGCAGATTCATCCCTAACAAATATTGTAATGCGTTCGCCCCATTAGGAAAACCTTCCGGAGCGACGATTTTCTAACCTTCAGGTAACTCGGCTAAAAGCTTGACCAGAAGCGCTTTTTGCGCGTGCAAACGATTTTCGGCCTGTTGAAAAATACGCGACTGCGGGCCATCAGCAACCTCATCGGTGATTTCATCGCCACGATGGGCAGGCAGGCAGTGTAAAACAATCGCGTTTGACGCGGCGTGCTTCAAAAGCTGGGCATTGACCTGATAGGGAGGGAAGACTTTGCGTCGCTTTTCAGTTTCCTCTTCCTGTCCCATACTAACCCAGGTATCCGTATAAATCACATGTGCATCTTTGACGGCCTGCGTTGGGTTATAAGTAATTTCGACTTTATCATAATCAGCCTGTTCAAGGGTTTCTTCGTCCAGTGTGAACCCTTCCGGGCTGGCGACGCTAAAGATCATACCCGCTATTTTACTGAGTGACAGAAGCGAGCGTGTTACATTATTGCTGTCACCAATATAGGCTAATTTTAACCCATCTAAAGAGCCAAATGCTTCCAGAATCGTCAGGGCGTCGGCAAGCGCCTGACACGGGTGGTTATAATCGCTCAAACCGTTAATGACTGGAACAGGGCTCCATTTTGCTAATTCAAGAATATGCTCGTGATCAAAAACCCGTGCCATGATCGCATGAGCGTAGCCGCCTAGCACCCGCGCCACGTCAGCAATCGCTTCACGCTGGCCCAGGCCAACCTCACTGGGCCCCAGGTAAAACGCATAACCACCAACATGCTGCATGGCAAGCTCAAAGCTCACCCGAGTCCGCAGCGAAGGCTTCATAAACAACATTGCCAGTGACTTTCCCTTCAACAAGGGGGGATTACCGCTTTTTTTATATTCTGTCTTTAGCGCAATGGCTTCCTGCAAAAGGTTGTGGAGTTCATCAGAAGATAAATCATAAAGATGGAGAAAATGCTTCATGCGGAAAAATCCTCTTTCAAGCAAAAAACCCGAAGTTATCCCTCTAGTGTACAACTTCGGGTAGGAAATTGGCTATGAGATCAGAGTCCTAATTAACGGCGGCCACGCGCTCCAAGTTGCATTTCCTGGTCCACTGTCCGCCAATCCCAATGGGCACCGCCGATAATGCCGTCCGTTGCAAATGGGCCTTCATACCAGGGCTGCACCAGATAGAACCCACCGGAGAGGGCAATTGGAATAAACGGCACTTCGCCATCGACTACCACCTGCCCATCCTGTTCCCGACCAAAAAGCTGTGCTTCGATCTCAAAATAACGCTGCGTGCGGGCTTCCGGGTCAAGCTCGCGGGCAGCCGCTTCAATCAGGTCATCCAGTTCGGTACAGGGACGTTGGAAGTTATTATCCTTAAAGCAGGAAATCACATCGCCAACCCAATTATTCGCATCGGGATAGTCCGGCCCCCAGGCAACAGACCACATATTCGGGCGATTCTGGGAAGGCTGGTCATAGTCAATGAGTTCGAGCAGCACGGAGAATTCAACTTCTTCGATGGTGAACAGATTGGGGTCGCAGCCCAGGTATTGTTCCGCCGCGTTAATCAGAAATTCAAATGTGTCGCTGCCGCTGGATACTGCGCTAATCGGAGGCAGACCTTTGCAGTCAGGATACTTACTCATGGAAAGCTGTTGTTTGGCGTAGTCGACATTAAAGCCAATACCGGGATCATTCAGCGAAGCCGGTGCGCCGAACATACCAGGCGGGGTGAAATGATAAATCGGCGTGCCCTGCCCCAGCGCTATCGACTGAATGTAGGCGTCACGGTCGAATACAGCCGAAAAAGCGCGGCGCAAATGCACATCATTAAACGGCTCTTTGGATTGGTCAAAGGCGATATAGGACACGGCAATATCTGTATTCGGCACAATCCGGTCTGCAAACTTCGGGTCGTTACGGACGCTTTCCAGTTCTGCCGCCGGAACGCCGGTAATATCCACCTGGCTGTTCTGGAAAAGGCTGTAGGTAGTATTGCTGTCTCGCACATTGTTGATTTCGATACGTTCAATGTTGCCGGGGCCGCGTAGATCAGAAGGAATATGCGGATTCACCACTGCCACACGACGGACATCTGGCACGATTTCTTCGAGCATGTAAGGGCCGTTCGTCACAATTGTGCCGGGGTCAGTCCAATTGTCGCCATATTCCAGTACCGTTTCGGGATGTACCGGGCGGATCGTCCAGATTGAAGTCATCGAGAAAAAGAAGGTGGCCGGGTAACGAAGCTGGATAATCAGGGTTTCATCATCCGGTGCGGAGACTTTAACCGTATCTCCCCAAACAACCTCATCGGTAATATCGGCGGGATCACTGCTGTTTAAAATATCACAACCCGCGATCACACCCGCAATAATCGAACTGTAACGGCTGCCCAGACGCGGATCGCACGCCCGTTTGATTGACCACTCAATATCTGTTGCGGACACATAATCTATGATCTCGGCTTCCCCCGTCGCCGGGTCATACCGCACCCAGGGAACATCGGTGCGAATCTTGAAGGTCCAGGTTTTGCCCCCGTCAGTGATTTCAAATGACGAGGCCAGTTCCGGCTGAATGTCAAAATTGTTCAGGGGGTTGTTGTTAGTCAGGCCCAGAAAAAGATTCTCAATCCAATTCACCGAAAGATTATCTTCTGCCTTTGCCGGATCCAGGGTAGAAACATTGGTTTCGCTCGTAAAATACGAGGTGACTGGTTCCTTCTCCTGGGCTGACTGGCTGGCGAAAACCAGGCCGGTTGGGATTAGCGCTACTAATACGATAATAACTGTCCTAAAAACTCTACTGACCATATGGCCTCCTCAATCGACGCATATTGAATTTATAGCACAAACTGATTAAATACCTGTGAAGGTCGTTCAGTTGTTCATTTTCTTCGCGCAGGCTTCACGAAGCAATCCTCAGGTTAACTCATTTCATCCCAGTTTTTGCCGACCCGTGCATCGGCCACGACGGGAACATCCAGTACATTTCCTGCCTTGACCAGTTCCTCCACAGCCACGCGGCGAATGATTTCAACCTCATCTTCGGGGACTTCGAGCACCAGTTCATCATGCACTTGCAGCAGAATCCGGGCCCGATGCCCCTCCGCTTTTAAGTGATTATTCAACGCAATCATCGCCTTTTTCATGATGTCCGCGCTTGTTCCCTGAATCGGCATATTGATGGCTTCGCGGCGGTTACGGTCGGAAATGTGTTTTTCACCACTACCTCTTGTCTGCACATCAAAGTAGCGCCGCCGTCCGAAAAGTGTCTGTACGTAGCCTTTTTCTTTGACAAACGCTTCGGTTTGCTGAAAATAATCCCTGATGCCGGGGAAATTGTCGAAGTAGGCTTCGATGAATTTCTGCGCCTCAGAAAAGGTCAATTCGCTGTCCCGTGCCAGCCGAAACGCACCCATCCCATACATAAGACCAAAATTGACTGACTTGGCAAAACGGCGCTGGTTATAAGTTACGTCTTCTGGCGGGATGTTATACACTTTGGCAGCGGTCATACGGTGAATATCCTGCCCCTCTAAAAAGGCTTGCGTGAGGGTTTGGTCACCGCTGTAATGGGCCAGAATACGCAGTTCTATCTGCGAGTAATCGACAGACAGGAGCACATGGCCTTCATCCGCGATAAATGCTTTTCGCACGCGCCGTCCTTCATCCGTCCGGATCGGGATATTTTGCAGATTCGGATTGTTGGAAGATACCCGCCCGGTAACCGTCCCCGTCTGGTTAAAGGAGGTGTGCACCCGTTTGGTTTCAGGGTTGACCAGTTCAGGCAGCGCATCCACATAGGTATTGAGCAGTTTGGCTAAACTGCGATACGCCAGAATTTCGCGCAGGATCGGATGATCTACCCGGTCTGCGAGGTCATCCAAAGTGGCCGCGTCCAGGCTGAATCCGGTCGTGGTTTTCCGCAGCCCGTCAGTTGGAAGTTTAAGCTTGTCAAACAAAATTGTATTCAACTGCTGAAGGCTGTTGACATTGAACTTCTCCTCAGCGAGTTCATGAATGATGCTTTCATACCCTTTGAGCCGCTCAGCAAGCTCCTTTGAAAGCTCGTTGAGATAGGGAACATTTACGCGAATTCCTGCCATTTCCATATCTGCCAGCACTGGAATCAGGGGAATTTCAAAGGTCTCATAAAGCGCCTGCATCTGAGGTTCGATTTTTTGATTCAGCGGCTCCAGCAGTTGAAAGGTCGCTACGGCATCGGCGGCGGCATACCCGGCAGCGTTATCAATCGGTACCCGCGCCATGGAAATCTGGTTTTTGCCCGAACCAATTAATTCATCAATTGGCTGCATCCGGATGTGCAGCAGAACCGCCGCCAGTTCCTTCAAGCCAATATTCTGCGATGGGTCAATCACCCAGGCTTTGACCATCGTATCTTCTGTAATGGGCGCGACATCAATTCCATAACGACGCAGGATAATCAGGTCATACAGGCCATTATGGGCGATTTTGGGAATCGCGGGATTCGTCAGCGCCGGACGTAAAGCCTCTACTACTGTTTGCAAGGAAAGCTGCTGCGGATCTTCATTGTCCCCGAACAAAGAGGGCTGCTCATTCGGGCTGCGATGCCCAACGGGGATGTAATAGCCGTGTGTGCCATCCACGGCCAGCGAAATCCCCACCAGCGCGGACTGCATCTTATCAAGAGAAGTGGTTTCGGTATCAAAGGCGATTTTTTCCGCACGGTTGAGTTTTTCGGCCAGCGCCTCAAGCTGACTCTGTATCAGGACGACCGTATATTCTGGAACAAAAAACGGCTGCCCCGCGATTTTCCGGCGAAAGGCTTCTAATTCGGCAAGCTGATTGTCATTGAGCAACCCCGTGAAGTTGGCGTGGGTTCTATCCCCAAAACCAAACTCATTAAACAACACAATAACCTGTTTGGGATCAAAATCGCGGGCATGGCAGGCGGACAAATCGAGCTGGATGGGTACATCCCGTTTGATGGTGGCTAAATCGCGGCTAAGGAAAGCCAGTTGGCGTCCGGCTTCCAGTTTGGCGCGGTCCTTCAGCCCAAGTTTATCTAAATTTTCGTAAACACCTTCCAGGGTTCCAAACTGGAGCAGCAGACGGGTCGCTGTTTTGTCTCCAATACCAAGAACGCCGGGAATATTATCGGATGAATCGCCCTTTAGTCCTTTGTATTCGATCAACTGTGATGCCCTGAGGCCTTCGTATCCTTCGCCAAAATTCCCCAGCGTCCATATCTTGTCTTCTTCACCTTTTTTGCCAGGAATCTGTACGATGGTATGCTCGTTCAGGAGCTGCAACAAATCCCTGTCACCCGTAATAATTCGGACTTGGCAGCCCTGTTCCTCGGCCTGTTTTGCAATGGTGCCAATCACATCATCAGCTTCATAACCATCCAGCGCCAGCACCGGAATGTTAAACGCCCTGACCATGGCCTCAATGTCATCGAACTGCACCGCCAGGTCATCGGGCATGTCATCGCGGTTTTGTTTGTAATCCTCAAAAACGGCCTCCCGCCCACTCAAGCCTTTATCAAAGCTGACGGCAATGTACTCCGGTTTTTCCTTAAGAATCGAAATCAGCGCCTGGGTAAACCCGTAAACTGCACCCGTAGGTTTGCCTCGCGGCGAGGTCATGGGTTTGCCAATGTTTTTGAGCGCAAAATAGCGCCGGTAGGCCAGCGCATGACCGTCGATGAGAACGAGTTCGGGACGTTCTGCCATAATCGCATCCTATGAACAAATGTGCGATTTTATTTTATCACATGGAGATAGGGATCGCATTAAGCGGTCAGGCTAATGCTCATTGGGTACCTTCTCCCGGCGGTAAAACCGGATAAACCGCTGAATATCGCTGTCAGTCAAATCCTGCGGTGGGGTAGTAATGAGATAACCATCACTCCATAAACGGCCCGTATGGTGCGAGAACTCAGCGTGGCGCAAACTTTCCTCACTGCGCTGCATTAACAAATCGATTAAGGCACTTGGCAGGAACCCGGTTGGAACATCCACATAAAATGCCAGCCAATCCTCCTGAACATCCAGGTTTTGAAAATCCCAATCCTGTTCCTCGCACAACTGTCGAAGCCCGGCGTCAATGGCTTGTGCCCCCTGCGTGGAAATAGTACCGTCATCCAACAGCCAGACACAGGCATAGCCCACATAAGTTCCTGCTGGGCGAACAACCTTCACAGGCGGCGATTCCTCAACGTCGGGCACAAGAAGCGATCCGGGGGGCAGGGTCGGTGGTGGTGGCGGCGGTGCTGCCCGCAGGGATTCCGCAAGACGGAGGGCCTGCTGGCGAATCGTTTTGACCGGCGTATCGGTTGAAAAGATGAGAGTCAAAATCTGTTCATCAATCGTTTTGATGCTGAAAAGGACGACCTGACTGTTCAGCAGACGGCGGTAAATAATCCGTGTTCGGGCATCACCTTTGCGCTTCCAGGCATCATTCACGACCAGCACCAGATGATCCCATGTTTCCATATCAAAACTGCCACCGCGCCCTAACACTTCATTCCGGCGAGTCAGCAGCGTTCCCTGTGCCGAACTTTCCAGGCAAAATTGGGTCAGTTGCAGCGCGTAATGGGATAGGACTGCTTCCGGAAGTGAGTCCGGTTTAGTCGCTGCTTCAATCCCCGTCTCAAAGACTTTTAGCTGCTCGGTAAATTCCTCAACGGTCGTTCGGACAAACTGCGAATCGTCAAAATCCGGCACATCACGCCCATGTGTATCAATCCAATACTGGTCAGGCAGATGTTCTGGTTTGGGAATACGGGATGGCTCCTCTTTTTCAGCGGGTGTGGGCAGATCTTCCACAATCATCTTGCCAGTGGCATTCAGATCAACCAGAGGAGGCTCAAACTGCGGAAAAGACCGATACCGAATCCCCTGAATGATGGTATCCAGCGACTCCTCATCAGCGGTATCTTTCAAAATGTCAGCAATAGGAGATGTTGAGGGAGCCTCCTGTCCACTTTCAGGAAGAGTTGGCGGCTTGGGCTTCTGCGTCTCATCAACATCCTCGGTGATGATATGAATCTTCCGGCTAACTTCCTCATCCAGCGCTGCTTCAATCACCTCCCCAATCGTATCATCCTGCAACTCAATTGAGGGTTCTTCCAGCATATAAGCGGCGATCTGCTGGCTGGCTTCCAGGAGTGGTTCGATCATCTCATCAAGCGCCGGTTCAGAAACATCTTCCAGGGACTCTTCCGGCACATGCACCCGTGTTTCTGCTGTGGAAAAAGAAAAACCCTGAGCAGCTACACCTCGCACCAGCGAGGCGAGAATGGTTGCAGGATAGGGTTTGCGTAAAAATGCCTGGGTTTTCAGCGCAGTGCGATAATCGGCATGGTCGGTGCGGCGGCTGGTCAGAATAACGGGTAAATCCGGCTGTACGGCTCGCAGCGCATCAATAACCTCGCCCGCTGTATTATGTTCCAGCGCTGTATCCACCACTGCCACATTATATGGCGTACTTCGCAGCGCGTTCTCTACCGCAATCACCGCCGGACGCAGCCGCGTCACAGTGCGAATTTCAAAATCGCCCAGATTTTCCAGCGCTCGCTTTAGCGGCAGGGTAAATGCAATATCAGGGTCAATCATCAGGATACGCATAGAACTTGTCCTTATGAATGGTATGAATTATGAAATTTTCATCTGAACTGTGCAAATTTTTACAACTTTCATATTTCGCTTTAAGACAGTCACGTTAGAATCAAGTATCACATTTGATAAAAGGTAAGCCTGTGAAACGAGCAAGGCTGATAGTTCTACTAATAATCTTATGGACTTCTCCTGTAAACAGTCAGGGAAACAGCACCTGGTACGCCTGGGCCTATGCGGAAGCAACCGACACCCTGCTGTTATTTAATCAGGAGGGAGATCTTCTGGAAATAGACGCTCCAACTGCCCCGGAGATTGAACCTGCCGCAGGTAAGTTTTTCGCCATTTCGCGGGATGGAGCGGATATGGCGGTTGTTAGTTATGCATTGGATGGCAGCCCCCTGGTGATTTTTTACGACCTGAACTCCGGAGCCCAAAACGCATGGCTGGGGAAGCCAGAAGAAAGTTACCTGCCCAATTTAGATGGAAGCCTGTCCATTCCAAGTGTCACCTTTAGCCAGGACGGATCACTGTTTGCCCTGGGGCTGAGCGATTTTGAGACCTGGCGGGTAGTAATTTTCCTGACAGAAACAGGGCAGGCCGCCGTGGAAATTAACCAGGACTACGAATATGTGCAGCCAATCATGGAAGCAGCAGGCAGTTTTGTAATCCCTGTGGTGCGATTGTTTGATGAGCAGGGTGTGCACGTCCAGTTGGTCTCCAGTACTATCGAAGGCATGACCGAATACCCTGCTTTCTTATGGAAGTGGGATGGGAATGTCGTCGAAAGCCCCTACACCGAAGCCTTTATGGATGTTTCCCCGCTGACCAACGAAATCGTTTACCCGATGCTGGATGATGAGACTCCGGCGCCTGACCCCATCGGACCGCGTGCTGCGTTTAACGCAATTGATATGAGCAGCAGTGATTTCATCATGACTTTGGATGAGGATTTGCTCATTACCCGCACACGATGGGCTGAAGGTACACAGGCGGTCCTTTATGAAACCCAAGACCCGGAAACCTTTGAAACCATCTGGAATGTAGTTCCGGCAGACGCCCCGGACGAGGCAGCGGAACTGCTCTCTCAGTATATTGATGTGCGCGGGACTCCGGATGGTTTTCTGAGCATCGAAGGTGACACAGGGATCATCAGCTTTCACTCGGTTGACGATCCCTATGACCCGCAGCCTATTACGACTATCATCACAGGTGATGGGCTGGCGGAAATACTGTGGGTTTCGCCAGAAGGCTACCCCTATAACGGCCCAGGCTAACCATATTCCGGCAGGGGGGGAACACGAACATCATAGGCGTGGCTGTGCAGGTACCCTACAATGGTCAGCGCAAGCCCGCTCAGCACCCCCAGCGCGGATAGAACAAACAAAATCGAAAACGCCAACACGCCGCTTTCTGCCCGTTCAATGGTTTCCGCGTCAAGATCGTTGGTGCTGGCGGGTTGATCTGAAGTGAATAATTTCACTGTAGGATAAGCGGCTTCCAATTCGGGGCGGTAGCGGTCAATCACATAGACCGCCCCGATAATCAGGCCAATAAACCAGACCAGCGAAATGAAAAAAATTACCACGCCCAGAAATCCCCAGCGGCGGCCTACCCGTGCACGCTGTCGCCGAACATGTGAGGCTCCGGCACCATCTTCATACAGTGTCCCATCACGCTCCATCAGGATATACACGACATCCTGGCTGAAACCAGAGGTCAGCATGATCAGAAAGTACCATGCCACACCCACACCGCTCATCAACGCCACCAGCCACCACGCGAATCCTAGTGGTTTACCGTAGGTCAGGATAATTTGATAGGGAGACTGGCTGCGAAGACGGTAACCAGCCCGTTGATAGGCGTTGGCACGCTGCATCAAGTAATGGTTAGATGGATACGAATAACCTTCTACTGAACGGGTATATTCAGGAATCGGCGGGGGGGGGGTATATGGCGCAGGGGGAATTTGCCACTGCGGGACCGCTGGCGGTAATGAAAATGACTTCTGAGTGTCCTCAAAAGCTGTAGCTCCTATTAACCCTGGTGCGACCGCACCCGTCAGGGCATCCTCAAATTTCGGGGCGGGTTTATGCGAATCGGTTGCCGCCACCACATGTGGTTTTAGTTCATCCCACAGTGTTTCCTTTTCCGATTCTTCAACGGAATAGGTGTCCTCTATGAGCGTCGGCGCTTCTTCCGGCGCAGCGTCCGGAGGCAGTGCTGATAAGTGATAATCACATCGTGGGCAGGTTTCGATACTGCCCACCACGCCAGCACCACAGTTAGGACAAATTCGAATTTCAGCAGCCATGTTTAGATTGTATGTAGAATAGAAAAATTTAGAAACTATGAAACCCGCGTGAAAAATTCAAAAGTAGTAAAAAAAAACTCATCAGAGTGGCAAAGATTTTCTATAATGAAGAAGTGATCACATTACGACATTTGTTTCTACTACTCCTACTGATACTTCCGACCACTGTAACGGCGCAAAATAGAGTCACTGCGTTTGTCTATGCGGAGGTCGGCTTTACCAGCCAATTTCCGGATGGGGTAATCTCCACGCTGGAAGTTACGCACGAACTGCGCCTTCAAGAAGCGCTTTTTTTTATGACGATGGACGAGGTCGTCATTTACGACAGCCAGGTCACCGTGCCGTCACATCAACCGGGAGAAAGGCTTACCCTGGTTGGCGCGTGGAACGGGGTTTCTGTCACCGGTGAAATCGCTCCTCCCTGGACAAAAATCAAAACCTGGTGGCATCTGACCGATGAGGCAGGCAACTCGGTCATTACCCAGCCCGTGCTCCATCTCTATAACGTGCACGGCTCAAGGTCATGGGTCAAAATGGAAACTCAGGCCGTGAGCCTGTATGCCTATGACCAGCCGTCCAGTTTCCTGTATCTGGCCGCGCAAATCGCTGACGAGGCTATGTTGAGTTTAAACCACAGCTACGGTTTTACTCTGCCCTACCGCCCCGCGGTCGTATTTTATAACAGCGCGGCAGAAGGGGATGCTGACTTAAGCCCATTCACACATTCAGCTTTTGGAAAATACTTCGGAGGGCGGGCCTATCCCGGCACAGGGGGTGTGGTTGTGCTGGCAAAAATCAACGAAATTCAGCAAATTATCCCCCATGAACTGGCACACTTATTTCAGTTTCAGTTAGGAGGTCAGTTTTTTGATGCACCACACTGGTGGCGCGAAGGGGACGCTAAACTGCACGAACCCGCAGAAACGTTAAGCGCCGATTTAAGCCGTGCCCGTGAACTTGCTCAAGACGGGCACTTGCCAGATTTGACACTCTGGAATGAACTCCCCCCTGATAAAAGACATCTTGAAGACATGATGAAACTGGGGATGTCCTTCTTGTACTTTTTGCAGGAACAGTTCGGGGAGGCATCGCACGCGGGCTTTTACGCCAACTGGCGGCAAAATCGAGATTTTCTTGGCACGTTTGTAATTACCTATGGATTCACGCTCCCAGAACTGGAAGCGCAGTGGAAGGGATGGTTGCTGGGAATCTCACCGGGACAAGCACAGGTTACATCGTCTTCCCTGAATGTACGAAGTGGGCCGGGAATGGATTTCGAGATTATCGCCCAGCTTGATCAACATGACCTTGTAACCCCGGTTGGTCGGGACGCCCATGGAACCTGGCTGATAGTTAAGTTAGGAAATGGGCAGGTGGGGTGGATCAGCCAGCAGTATGTGATTTATGCGGGGCTTACCCTCCAGCTTTCACCTCAATTGCCCCGATAATTGGTTTCATCTATACTGAAAAACCAAAGCCCTGGAGGATTTGGATGAGTGCTGAACGCATTCTGATTGTGGACGACGGCAAAGAAAACCGGGATTTTATCGTAGAATACGTCCTCAAGCCCAACGGATTTGAAGCACTAATTGCACGGGATGGCATGGAAGGGTTGCAAATGGCACGCCAGCACCATCCGGACCTGATCCTGCTGGATTTGCAAATGCCACAGATGAACGGACTAGAAGTCCTCCAGGCAATGCGGGCTGAACAGTTGGAAATACCTGTCATTTTGATGACTTTCCATGGCAGTGAGGAAATCGCCATTGATGTTTATCGCCTGGGAGTCAAGGATTACGTCAAAAAGCCGTATACGGTGGAGGAAATGTACGACGCCATCCAACGCAGCCTAAGTGAATCGCGTCTGAGGCGTGAAAAAGAACTTTTAACCGAACGGCTTATCCGGGCTAACGCGGAAATGAACCAGCGTGTACGAGAATTGGGCGTGCTGTATAACGTGGGTAAAAGTGTCACCGCTCTTATGAACATGCAAGACCTGTTGGGGCGGGTCGTGGAAGCCGCAGCCCAGTTGACCTCCTGTGAAGAGGTCAGCCTGTATCTGGTCAGCGACAATGATGAACTGGTCTGTAAGGCGATTCGTCGGCAGAGCGAACAACGCACCCATGCCCTGGATGAAATCCGAGATGATCCCTTAGCGATCCAGGCCATTCACGCACTTGCCCCTGTTGTCATGTCCGCGCAAGAAATCAGCGAAGCCCGTCGCATCAATCCGTCCGCGCCCTCGGCGGCAATGGCAACACCGCTGGTGCTGGCAAATCAGGCGGTGGGAGCACTGGTTGTCAAGAATCTATCCCTGGAAGCACGGATTTTTACCCGGCACGACGCCGGACTGCTCAGCGCCCTTTCCGATTACGCGGCGATTGCTTACGAAAACGCCAGCCATTATGAAGCTCTGGGCCGCCGCAAGGAAGACGAAAAGAACAGCATCCGGCAGGCATTTGAACGTTTTGTTGCGCCCAGCATTGTAGACCGGGTGCTGACTGACCCCAATGCCATCGAACTGGGTGGAGTTCGCCGCGAAATCACTGCCTTTTTTGCGGATTTGCGTGGCTATACCACATTCTCGGAAAAAGCCCCGCCAGAACAGGTCGTTGAACTGCTTAACGAGTATTTTAGCCTCGCCGCCGACGTAATTTTTTCCCATGAAGGCACGCTGGATAAATTTTTGGGTGACGCCGTGATGGCTTTATTTAACACTCCGACCAGCCAGCCTGACCACGTGCTGCGTGCCGTACAGACCGCGATTGATTTGCAGCGGCGGGTGACGGAAGCCAATGATGAACGCGGCGGCGGACTTCGTTTTGGCATTGGGCTTCATGTTGGGGATGCGGTTGTCGGTTATGTTGGAGCGGCGCAGGCGATGAATTATACGGCGATTGGCGATACCGTCAACATCGCCCAGCGTGTCCAGGAAGTTGCACAGGCGGGGCAAATTCTGGTGACGGAAGCCTTCGCTAAACGCATCAGCGACCAGGTGCACATGCGCCAATTAGGAAAGCTGCCTATCCGAGGCCGTGCAGAAGGCGTCATGGTCTTTGAAATCAAGGGCATCAAGTGAGGTAAACAAATTGCATCAATTTCAATGTCCGTTTATAATCGTCTTCTGTGGGTAAAGCGCAGCAGTAATAAATAAGCAGCGTAGGATAATGGCAAAATCGTCTTTTGCTCACCTAGTACTTTACAGCGCATGAATCGGAGGAACAATTAGAATGGCGCCGGAAAAAAGCGGTTTTAACTACCCTAATAAGTTCGCCCGTATATACCTGGAAGCCATGGAAGAGATTATGGGTAAGAATGGTCTGAATGCCATTCTTAATCTGGCCGGTCTTCAAGAATTTATCGGCAATTATCCACCAGATAATCTTGAAAAAGCCTTTGACTTTTCTTTTTACACAGGTCTTCAGGTGGCCTTGGAAGATATGTACGGCCCACGTGGGGGGCGCGGTCTGGCGCTGCGAGCTGGGCGTGCGTCTTTTGCAGAAGGGTTACGCGGTTTCGGTGCACTCGCAGGCGTAGGCGATCTTGCCTTTAAAGTGCTGCCCCTGGCTGCCAAACTCAAAATCGGGCTGCCTGCTATGGCAAACATCCTCACCCAGTTCTCAGACCAGATTTCCAATGTTTACGAAGAGGGTGACAAATACATATACACGATGGAACGCTGCCCGATGTGCTGGAATCGCAAGGCTGATAAACCCGTCTGTTATGCGGGTCAGGGTCTGCTGCAAGAAGGTCTGCGCTGGGTCTCTGGTGGGCATGAATTTAAAGTCGACATGGCTACCTGCATCGCTAAAGGCGATGATATGGGACGCTACGTCATTTACAAGGAACCCATTGGCTAATTAGAGCCATCTTCTTTTCTGATACTTAATTTGCTTAACCTCGGTTTTTTGACCGGGGTTTTGCTGTTTGCCTGCAATGCTTTAAAATGCGTGTAGATTTTGAGGAGATAACAGACATGCGCCGGGTGTGGGTAATGATATTTCTGCTTTTGTTGGCTGGGTTGGCCTGTACGCTGACCGGTTCAGATAATGATGCCACGCCGGTGAGCAACCCAATTTCATCCAGCAAACCAACGGTAACGATCAGTCAACCAACGGGCGGACAGGCCTTTCAGGTGGGAGATAAAATCACTGTACAGGCGCAGGCATCCGATGCCGGATCGGGCGTGACGCGGGTGGAACTGCGCGTGAACAATGTGATCGTGGACAGTCAGACTTCGGAAAATCCTGCCGGGGAACCAAGCCTGACCGTACTGCTTGATTATGTGGCGGCTGTGCCTTCCGAAAGTTTGACGCTGACAGTGCGGGCATATCGCGGGGTAACCGCCAGCGATGACGCCAATGTAACCGTTCGAGTCGGGGAAAGAGGATCAACCGGAGTCACGCCAACAACCGGAGGGAGCACGACGGGAGGCAGCACCACCGGCGGCAGTACGACGGGAGGCAGCACCACCGGCAGTAACACTTCGAATCCGGTTTGCCGAGCACGTATAGATACCAACGGGCTGCGCTTCCGGGCGGGCCCTGGCACAGACTATAATATTCTGAGCTCATTTAACCTCGGAACCGAACTTCCACTTGTCGGCAGATTAGGCGATAACTCATGGTGGGAAGTTACCAGCAGCAATCAGCGCGGCTGGGTCAGCGCAGCCTATACGACTCTGCTGGGTAACTGCCAGAATATTCCAATTACCACACCACCCGCCTCACCAACCCCGGTTGCCACCAATACGTCCTCTGCGCCGCAGCTTGCGAATCTCACGGTTTCTACCCTGACCGGTGCCAATAACATCGTCCTGATCGGCGGTGAAGTGGCAACTTCCTATGTGCTGCGCGTCAAAAATGTAGGGCAGACTGCGGCGGGCGCATTTAACGTGACTATTTTCTATCCTAATAACACCGCCTTTGATTATACAGTACAGTCCCTGGCCCCCAACGCCGAGGTCGAAATTCCCGGAGTGACAGCAGTCTTTAACTCGCCGGGCACCTATCGTTTGGAAGTGCTGGTTGACTCAAGCAACAACATTACCGAAAGCACCGAAGACGACAACCGCAAGACGCTGGACATTGCGGTCGTTTTCCCAACGCCGACACCGGAAGGCCAGTAATCATGCGTTCTTTTTTCTGGGTACCGTTGTTTCTGATACTAGCGACGCTGGCGTGCAGCCTGAAACCTATTGAGAAAGGTGACAAAGATTCACCAACGGAACAGGCCAGCGTCACCTATGCCCAACCCTCCGTATCGATTCTCGCACCCACCTCCGGCCAACAGGTGGCGATGGGTACCGATGTGGAAATTCAGGTTATGGCGTCCGGCACAGATGGTGTTGATCGGGTGCAGTTGAGCGTCAGCGGGCGTACCAGCAGCACCAAAGCTTTCCCGGAAGCCACCAATTCCGCCGAAGCCCTGCTGCGCTGGAGGCCCGACAGGGAAGGCACGTTCAATTTGTCGGTCGTGGCCTTTCGAGGTCTCTCGACCAGTGAACCAGCGGTGATTCAGCTTCAGGTCGTAGGGCGCGGCGACCCCATTACAAACCCTGCCAGCGGGCAGCCCAACATCACCAATTCGCGGACCGAGTGCAACGCCCGTGTGCTCATCAGCAATCTGAGGATCCGCACGGGTCCCGGAACGAATTTCCAGCGTGAAGGGTATTATGATCTGAATGAAGAAGTCGTGGTTATCGGGCAGAGCGATAACCCGAATGAGCGCTGGCTTAAGGTGCGCCGCCTTGATCGCAGCGAGAAATGGATGCTGGCGAATTCCGAATGGGTGGCAGTAACAGGCAATTGTGATACGCTCCCTGTAGTAACGAATTGAGAGACTCGTGCAAAAATCACCTGACGTGTCCCCGCGCCCACAGCTAGGGCGGCGCTCGTTTACCCGCGAACTGCTAGAAACGCTGCTTCTGATTGTCGCCATTTATACACTGGTGAATCTGGCGACTGCTCGTTTTGTGGTCGAAGGTCACAGTATGCTGCCAAATTTTGAGGGGGACGAATACCTGATTGTCAGCCGATTCGATTACATTATCGGCGATCCACAGCGCGGCGACATCGTCGTGTTTCACTATCCTCAGAATCCGGAACGGGATTTTATTAAGCGGGTAATTGGCCTGCCCGGTGAAGCCGTCCAGATGAAAAATGGCCTGGTGTTCATTAACGGGACCCCCCTTGATGAACCCTATGTGCTGGATTTATGCACCAGTTCTACCTGCAAGGATCAGGAGTGGGTGTTGGGGGAGGATGACTATTTTGTGCTGGGCGATAACCGCAATGCCAGCCAGGATAGTGTGCGGTTTGGCCCGATTCACCGCTCGCATATTGTAGGGCGGGCCTGGATTCAGTATTGGCCGCCCTCACGCTGGAAAATTATCAACCACCACGAGTACGGTGCCCCACCGCCGATTCCTACCCCAACCCCAACCAACACGCCGGTGCCGCCGCTTTCCGACAGCATGGGGGGCTAATCGGCGAAGACAACGCTCCTGCCCGCGAACATGCTCGTTCCGTGTGCCCACCCATTTCCCAGATGTACCTGGATTTGGCCGGACGGCAGATTAAACAATTCAATAACCGACTCAGCGCTGTAGGTGTCACCGCGCTCCTCAACCAGCAGCACAGGCGAAAGCGCCTGGGGTTTTACACCCTGTGCAGTACGACCAGCAAGGCCATTTTTTCATTATAGTTTATTCTCGGCCTCAACAAAGGAAATCCTGAGGCTCAACCCCCCTAATCGCAGCGTATCTCCGTGACACAAAACATAGGCATGACCAGAGGATAACTTTTCGCCGTTAATATACGTGCCATTAAGCGTCCCCAAATCCTCAACAATCAGGATCGCGGGCATCCTGATCAGACGGACATGGCGGCGCGACACGCCATAACTCGCCGCGCCATAGGGGGCAAGGTCGATTCGCATTACATGCGATTCCGGCGCACCTCGCCCCAGAATCATATGGTTGTCGTTTTCGAAACTTATATCGAGATTTTTATCAGCCTGTTCGACATAAAATTGCAGCCGTTTATCCTTAGGGAAGTACGCCCGGCGAGTCGGTGACTGCATAGGGATGTCCTGCGTCTCCTCCGGAACAAGCAGCGTTTGTTCGGCAGACCTAACATCCCGCATATTAAATTGGCATTTCTTGCAATGGATACTTAAAGGCGGATTCAAAGTGCCGCAGTTGGGGCAAATAATCTGGTCGCTCATGAATGACTTTCTCAGCAATGCCCTTTCATTATAGCAGAACTTGTATCCCATAAAAAAAGCGTATACTTTTAGTATACGCTTCGCACATAGGAGGGGGGATTTATAGGCCTTCTGGTCTATTCCAGCCAGTCTTTCAAACCATGTTCCTTCTGCATTTCGCGCAGTCGCCGCAGCGCCTCATGCTGAAGCTGGCGGATGCGCTCGCGGCTGTAACCCATCACCTTGCCAATTTGCGCCATGCTGTGGGAAACACCGTCCTCAAAACCATAGTGCAGGCTGATGATCCGCGCCTCGCGCGATGGAAGGGAGTCAAGGAGGTAAGAGACAGCCTCCATCAGCATATTATTGGCTGTAATGTCCTCTGGTTGGGCGCTGTCCGAATTTTCCAGCAGTTCAGCGTAGGGACGTTCACTTTCTTCACCTACCAGTTCGTCAATCCGCACCGGGTCCTGCACCACTGAAAGCGTTTGTTCAATCTGGTCAATAGAGAGTTCCATCTCATCAGAAATCTCTTCCACAGAGGGTTCGCGCCCCAGGCTCTGGGACAATTTATCCGAGACGCGGCGGATCCGTCCCCAGCGCTGCCCCTGATTAATGGGCAGGCGAATAGTGCGTCCAAGATTGCCCGCCGCACGGGTTATACTCTGCCGAATCCACCATGTCGCATACGTGCTGAGGCGCACGTTTCGATCAGCATCAAAGCGATCTACCGCCTTCAACAGACCGAGATTGCCTTCCTGAATAAGATCAGCTAGCGGGAGGCCACGCCCCTGATAGGTTTTTGCGATGGACACCACCAGACGTGTATTGGCAAGGATAAGTTCCTTGCGGGCTTCTTCTCCCATTTCCACAACGGCCTGCAAGTCTTCGATTTCCTCCGGATTGCCGTTCCCTTTTTCAAGACGGCGCTGCGCCTGTTGGCCCAACTTGACCAGCCGCGCCAGGCTCTGTTCTTGTTCGGGGGATAGGAGTTCGGAGATGGGACGAATATCCCGAAAGTAAATTTGCAGCAAATCAGAACTCGAATCGTGCATATGATTTCTGGCTAGCATTCCGATACTCCTCCTGTGATTCACTTTCACTTTTAAAACGTCTGTTTGGTCAGTTTAGATTGTTCAACTAGCTCTGAATTTCACAATTCGATGGCATTGAAATTCATGACGATACGATTTGTCCATATCATAACATGTACAACTCTTGAAAAAAAGTTATACAAACTATTTTCATCAAACTCTCATCTTTCCCTTTTCGGGAAAATGTTCTACCCAGTAAGATAGAAATTGATTTGCAAAGCTTACGTGAGAATTTGATGAGAAAGAGCCCACCCTGCGGCGGGCCGTGGGGTTAAAAGAAACTGCGGCGGTAGCGCTCTTCGCTCCAGACATTGGCGGTCATACTGTAGCCGGCCTGTTCCCAGAAACCAGCGCGATCCTCAGCGGTAAATTCGAGGCTGCGAAGCCACTTGCCGCCCTTCCACAGGTAGCGGTCGGTTTCCGCTTTTTTGCCGGGAACCGCACCCATCAAGCCGCGCAGGGGGTAACCATGTTCAGGGTCAAGAAGTTCGCCAGCAAAACGGTAAGCCAGCAAGAAGTTGTCTGCCAGCATCGCCTCAATTGGCAAATTGACGGTGAAGCCAAATTCACAGTGCTGAATACAGTATTTTGCGTCTGGCTTTAGTTGGATGATACCCTGGTTAATTAAATCCTGGAGGTGCACCCCTTCCCACAAAGTATCAAACTTGCTCCAGCGTGTCACACAATGAAGATCGAGCGTCATTGTGCGTGTCGGTAGTCTGGTAAATTCATCCCAGGTAAAGGTTTTTTCTTCCTCAACCAATCCCCAGAAACGAAGTGTCCAGGTACTCAGGTTTTCGTAAACCGGAACAGCACCATAATGCAGCACCGGGAATTTTAAGGTCAACGATTGACCAGGAGGCAGGCGATCCTGTTCCTTGACCGCTTTTTCCAGCTTCCGGCGTTCCTCGAACTCTTTGAACATGCTGTGCTCCAATTCACTCTAGGTAACCCAACAAGGGGCTTCAGCCCCCTGTTTTTTGGCGAGTCAAGGTGACTCTATTTAGAGATAGTATCAAACCAGGGCAAAAGCGTTACACTGTTTGCTTTTCAGGAATCAGGTCAAGGTTGTGCCCAACAATTTCAAAGCCCACCAGCGCCCGTTCGAGCATCTCACGGGTATGGGTGGCGGTAACACTGGTACGAAGCAGGCTTTGTTTGGGCGGCACACCCGGTGGCACGACCGGATTCGTGTAGACTCCATTTTCAATCAATGCCCGCCACGCAATTCCAGTGCGGTATTCGTCACCAATGATGACTGGAATGACTGGCGTCTGTGAATTCCCGATGTTATACCCCAGAGCTTTCAGGCCAGTTCGCAAAAAAATTGCGTTTTCCCACAACTGTTCAGTGCGTGAGGTATCCGTTTCCATGATCTCCAACGCTGCCAGCGCCGCCGCCGCATTGGACGGGGGAATACTGGCGGAAAAAATAATCGACCGAGCATGGTGCTGGATGTAATGAATCACATCGGCATCCCCGGCCACAAACCCGCCCAGCGAAGCAAAAGACTTGGAGAATGTCCCGGTAATCAAATCAACCTGATCCGTAATCCCAAAATGAGCAGCCGTGCCGCGACCATTCCCCATCACGCCAATGCTGTGAGCATCATCGACCATCAGTCGTGCGCCGTGTTTTTTGCACAGTTCAGCAATCCCTGGCAGCGGCGCGATTTCCCCACTCATACTGTAAACCCCATCGACGACAACCAGTTTACCGGCATCTTCTGGCAGGGATTCCAGTACCCGGTCAAGACTTTCCAGGTCATTGTGGACAAAGCGCTTCATTTCTCCAAATGAGAGGAACGCTCCGTCCACAATACAGGCATGGGCTTCTTTATCAACAATTACAAAATCGCCCTTTTGCACAATAGCACTGATGGCTCCAAGATTGGTTTGATAACCCGTAGGAAACACGAGTGCCGCCTCTTTGCCCACAAATTTGGCTAAACGGCGGTCAAGTTCAAGATGAAGTTCAAGTGTGCCATTTAAATAACGGCTGCCAGTACAGCTTGTCCCATATTTTTCAACTGCATCACTGGCGGCCTTCTTCACACGGGGGTCACTGGTTAAACCCAGATAATTATTCGACCCCAGCATGACAACCTCATGCCCCTCAAAGTAGGCGATGTTCCCTTCAGAACGTTCTAATGCCTGGAAGTAGGGATATAAACCCAACTCCATCGCCTCTTTTGCCCTTGTAAATCCTGATACCTTATCGAATAAGTCCATTCCATATTGTCCTTCCATTAACCACAAATCGCCTCGGCAGGATTCTAACAGACAGAGTCCCGCATGGCGAGTAGTTTGTGTTAACTGGATAAACGCGCCACGTATAATAACCCTACCATCGTTTTTGCGTCACGAATTTCATTCTGGGCGATCAGTTCCAGCGCCTGCTGCATGGGCATCGGTGTAACTTCAATCTCTTCGTCCTCATCCTTATTCAACTGGCTTGGGCGTAAATCCCGTGCCAGAAAAACATGAATATATTCGCTCGACATTCCCGGCGCAACATAAAACCCCGGCATTGGTATTAATGTGCCGGGAAAGTATCCGGCTTCTTCCTGTAATTCGCGTTCGGCACAGGCACGCGGATCTTCACCGGGTTCAAGCGTGCCGGCTGGAATTTCATACAAATATGCTTCAGCCGAAAGGCGGTACTGGCGAATGAGTATCACCTGCCCATCCTCAGTCAGGGGAACAATTGCCACCGCGCCCGGATGACGCACGACAATTTTTGTGCGAGCTTCGCCGCTCGGCAGGCGAATTTCCTGCTCAACAAATGTGACATTATCCTGCGTATAGAGAGTCTTGCTGTTCAAGATTTCCGGTGCCAACACCCGCTCCTTACTGACCAATAAAGAAAGGTGGCCTGCGCCACCCTTCTCAACAGCTTTTTCGTGGAGAGAAACTAACCGCCCGGCGTGAAAGTCGGGGTAAAGATCTGCTGTGGCACAACGGCCTGCGTTGGCTGTACCACATTGGTCTGCGGAACAGGGGTAAACTGCGTCGGCGGACCCGGTACGGTAATTCGCTGGCCTTCACTGATGAAGTTCATATCCGAAATCTGCGGATTGGCGCTCAGCAGTTCACGCATGGTAATGCCATAACGCACAGAGATGCGGTAAATATTATCCCCTGCCTGCACAGTATAAGTAAACGGTCCCTGGCTGTTATCCAGAGGTTGTGTCGGGGTCACTACCAGACCACCCTGCCCGGAAGAAATCGGGGTTGCGGGTGCCGTCGTGGGGGTCAAGAGGCCACACCCTGGAATGATAATTGGATACCCCGCCCGAATAAGATTCGGATTGGTGATATTGTTATAATTTGCAATCTGGTCGATGGTCAGATTGTAACGACGGGCAATTTGACTCAGTGTTTCGCCAATTTGCACGAGGTACTCACAGTCTGTCGTTTGAACTGTCGGTTGAACCTGCACTGTGACACCCGGAGTCAGCAGCACGGATGATGTGGGAACAACCCCGCCTGCCTGCTGCGTTTGAAGCGCAAAAAATGCATTGGCAGTAGCGGTTGCATTTAAGATCACCGCCGTTGCCGTCATCTGATTCACGGTAAGCTCTTGGGTTGGAAGCTGGGCAAGTTCTACGGTCGTCGCTGTCGCTTCAACTAACTGTCCGCCCTGCCCGACATTCTCTGGCTGTGCATCCAGCACCACCAGCGGAACTGTCGTCAGGGTTGGCTGTCCCAGTGTTGACCCCATCGGGGTGCTACTGGGGGGCGCCGGAGTATTGGTTGGGGTTGATGTGTTAGTCGCAGTAGAGGTATTGGTTGGGATTAATGTGTTGGTCGCAGTGGGTGTACTGGTTGGCTGCAACATGGCAATCTGGGTCGGATTGAAGACTTCCTGGGTTGGTTCGCCCAGCGGGATCGCTTCACCCGTTTCTTCCTCCGGGCCGCCGCCTTGTCCACTGATCAGGGTTAAACTGGCCTGTGGGCCAAGCGGCACAAAAACGGTTGCCGTTGAGGTATTGGTTGCGGTCGAGGTGGGTGGCACAAATATCGTTGGAGTGAAAGTTGGCACAACCACAACTTCGGTAGGCGCTTCGGTCGGTTCCTCAGTGGGCGTTTCGGTCGGTTCGACAGCCACCTCGGTCACTTCCTCTGTAACAACCACCTCTGTTGTCGGCATCGCCTGTGGGGTTTCAATCGTTGGCTGCACCACAATACCACCACTACTGACTAAACTGATAGGCTGCGCTGTGGGGGTATCACTGCCTGCGTTTTTAAAACACGCACTGAGGGCGAATACCAGTATCAGCAAGAGAGGGACGGTCAACTTCCGCATAGTTTGCTTCTCCATGAATCTGCTTGCAGTTTACCATCTGTGGTATAGTGCGGCAAGCGGTCTATGCCGTTAAACGGTTAATGAATGCTAACCTCACTTCATCTCGGCACGGATGCCCTGCAAAGCCTGGTAGACGGCTTCCCCATCTGGCAAACGTTTTGCCGGGTCTCGCTGAAGCGTTTCTTTGATCAGTTGGTTTAGCGCTTCGGGAACATCAGGGCGAATATGGCGCACATTTGGAATAGGGTCATTCAAAACGGCATTCAAAACATGTTCCTGAGTACGGCCCACAAAAGGCAGCACGCCAGTCAGCATTTCGTACAGCGTCACTCCCATTGACCAGACATCCTGAGCAGGTGTGGGGGCCAGATTGCTATATCCCTCCGGGGCAAGATAGGCGACGGTGCCAATGATGGCGTCGTGTTCAGTAATTCTAACCTGGTTATCCAGCAAATAAGCCACTCCGAAATCCGCCAGACGTGGCGACAAATCCTGAGTCAGCAAAATATTCGCGGGTTTAATATCCCGGTGGATAATATTTTTCTGATGGGCATGGCGCAGTGCATCAGCGACACCTGTAATAATATCCAGGACCAGTGGCAGCGGCTGGCGTCCTTCGCGGCTCAGTAATTGGTCAACGGTACCGCCATTGATATATTCCATGACGATATAGTTGTACTCATCCACATGAAAGGTATCAATCAAACCGACAATATGTGGGTGATTCAGGCTGCGAAGAATTTCCGCTTCACGATGGAAGCGCCGCCACGAGATAATATCGCCTTCTTTACCGGAGAGAAGCTGCTTCACCACCACTTTGTTCTGAGAAACCATGTCAATAGCACGGTATACATGGGCCATCATCGTCCGCTTCAGCGCCACTTCCAGCACATACCGTCCCTGTAACGGCGCCGGGACTTTGGCCATGGGAGGATAACTGGCTGGTGGCGTAGTACTGACCTGTAAACGTGGGAGGAGTTCTCGCAACACGGTTTCGTAAATCGGGTTACGAATCACGCACATCCCGAAACTGTTTGGCTTCAAGCACCCCAGCAGCCAGCCATGTACAATGGCATTATTTGTTCGGGAAAACCGCAGGTTGGTCTGTTTATGGTTTATTTGATCCATTGTCCACAACACACGCGGTTTGTCTTTCAGTTTGGTCTCAAGACTGGCAAACAAGTCATCCTCACATACGTAGCGCTCAACAACCTGGTCAACCGCGTTAGGGGTCAGAATGCCGGTTGGATAGGCAGCATCCAGCTTTTCGCAAATGCGCTGCGTAAGATACAAATCGCCTTCTGTCCATTCCATGATACGAACAGCGACATCACTTGCGATAGGTCGCTCAGGGCGTTCCAGTTGGGCGACAAGTGGGGCAATGTCTTCTGAGTCCTGAAGATAAACTTTTTCGGCAACTCGAAAAGGAGAAATCGACTGGTCTTTGATAAGCTCATCCGGGATATAACTCCCGGCCAGAACAAAAGACAGACGACGAAAAGCGGGCTGTAACCCCCGGCTGACGAACATCTGACGCAGGGTGGCAAAAAATGGCGTGCTGACTTCTTCCGGAACGGTTTCAACCTCGTCCAGCAAAATGATGATGGTCCGATCGGTGAGTTCGTTTTCCAGCACGGACAGCAGTTCGTCACGAAACTCTATCGCATCACACACAGGTGTGGCGGGCACGGGCAAATCGCCGCGAGCACTTTTGACCAGCTCGTTGTAAACGGCACTGTACCAGCGGGGCGAATCAAAGGTACTGTAAATGCTCAAATCGACATAGGCCAGGGTAAAACGTGGCTGCGGATTCAATTCTGCCCAGAGGCGCATCAACAGGCTGGTTTTCCCACTGCGGCGCGGGCCAATCAGCGCGACATAGTCCTTACGCTGTACCAGAGAGGATAATTCTCGATCCGCTGCACGAGTAAGGTACGGAACAGTATCATCGGGCATAATTGGGCCGCGTGTTTTGAAGTTCATCCTGTATAATTTCCACTACCGCGCGAATTTCCATCGGTTTGTCGGTCATTTCATCCAGCAGGGTAGGAAAGTAAACCGGAATCAGCCGATATTCGTGCTTAATTTGCTGTATAAAATTGTACAGTTTGAGGTCAGGGACAACCTGTTGTTGTACATCTGCCATCAAAATCTGTGGCAGTCCAGCACGCCTAATCAGATTTACCATATCCTCTAATGTCATTGTACGTGTGTTTTCGGGCCACAACAGAGTCGTAAGTTTAGCAAGGCTGCCCATCTGCCCCCACATCGTTTCGGCAATATCTGTTTGAACATCGTGATTGTCCAACGCTTCGCCCAGGTGTTCATAGCGCAGAAGATACGATTGTTTGTCCCGGTCAATAATCACTACCAGGGCATGGCAAATCGTCTGCACCACATTCGGATGACCCGCCGAAATTTCATAGATGTGGTGAATAATTTCTTCTGGCTGCTCAAGCCAGATGTTGAGCATTTCAAACGGTTCAGTCACCAGACGCCGCACGACATCCGGCTGTAACAATTCCAGTTTGACCAGCTTTGGAAAATTGAACAGCACAGAATGTGAATCGCTTACCGATTGCAGCAGGAGTTTTTCGCCGCTAAAAACAAACTGGCAGCGTTTTTCATTAGAAAGAGAACGAAATGTACGGAACAGGGGTTCATCGTGACCTGCCCCCTGGTCAGTTTTAAGCAGGCGGTCAACCTCATCCAGCAAAAAGACAGGCGTTCTCTCCGGGTCTTGCTGAGTCAGCATATCCACGACTTCATCAAAGAGAATAGGGTCTTCGATATTGCCTGTGGGGAGCTTCCAATCCCGCTGGATGCGGCGGAAAAAATGACGGTGTTCCATCACGTTGGAACAGTCCAGGTAATACGGTTGGAGCTTGCTTTCTTCCGTCTTGAGCGTGCGATAAATCTTTTGTAACGTCGATGTTTTGCCAATCCGCCGTCCACCGATCAAGACCACACTGTGGGTGATCAACTTGGAACGAACATCGGCAATCTCGCGTTCGCGCCCGAAGAACATGTGGTCAGGCACAGGCGCTCGTGTATAAAACGGCGAAATGGCCGTTAGATCAATGCGATTCACCACAATGTCACTCAGCGCATTCATCGGGCGCGGGGCACTGACAACATGCTTAACATCCGCTTCCGACAGCGCCAACGGGATAAGGCTGTGTTCGCGCAGAGGCTCAAGCAGATGTTCGAGATCATCCCGATTAACCAGATCAACCAGGAAAAAGAAATTTTCTTCCAGCGAACTCATCGTAACAACACGCTGTAAATCTTCAAGGACTTCGCGGGTTGGGCGGGTTGATGTCAAAAAAACAAAGGCGCAGTTTTCCGGGGGAATCCGCAACCGTACAGGCTTCAGCGGATAAATAAACATATGAATATCTGGTGCAAGCGGCGAAAGCACCTGGACATCTTTTTCGGCCACATCCAATGACGCGGCAATGGTCACACTCAGGTATTGAATATCCTGCATAAGTGTCGGGCGTCCGGACTGCACATCAATCACCACATTCTCCCACAAGGCGGTGATTTCTGACCGGAAGGTGGTGTGCACCAGATCGGCCATCGTGTTTTCCCAGCGCCGGTCGATATGCAAAGGTACATTTTCTGCACCGATGCGGTAATAAGCCCGTCGGTAATCATCCCGAATCAGCCTTGCCTGCTCTGCCGCCCAACCATGCAAAATCCGAACAACCACCACCTCGTCCGGGTCAGGGGACGGAACAGTGCGAGAAATCACATGCTGGCTTTCCGAACGGGGTATCGGACTGTTGGATCGTGACGCTTCCCGCACAATTTCAAGAGGCTGCGGCGGTCTAAAGTTATAGTTCAGCAGTCCGGTAGCACCTTCCATTGTCCAGGCCGGGGCTGCTGCCGGGCCAATCGTACTTAACGCATGACGCACTGCTGGGCTGTTCGCATTTGCCGTAAGGTATTCATGCAACTGGGCAAAGCGGGTTTGCGGCTGGATAGTAATCCGAGCCGCTTCCAGAACTTCGCTGGGAAAACGATAAAGCTGACGCGCTGGATCATAGTCACGTCTGTCCCAGCGCCCAAAAATCGTTGAAATGAGGGTATTGGGCGGCAGCGTTTCCGGCGGATTGAGGTTTTGCATTCCGACATGCATCCACGCTTCGCTGGCAACCGCGCCGGAAGGGAATGTCGGGCGTTGGTTGGTGGTGCGGTCAAGATTTTGCCCCAGGGTGCGGCTGAGTTCATCCAGCTTTTCGATTTCTTCCGGGATCTGCTGCCCCACCTGATATAACCGCTCCCGGATGCCTTCCACCACCGCGCGGAATTCCTCCCAGTACACGGTGCGAGCTTCCCAACCGACCCATTCCGTCAGGGCATGGATAATTTCGTCAATATACTTATCCATGTTCTTGCCCGCGTCCAGCCAGGTTTCACGCATTTCATCCAGGTCATCTCTGGCGACCTGCGTTTTTTCCCGCATGGTATGGAGCATATCATCAAGGTGCTGCGCCAGATTCTGATACAGGCGGTACGTCCAGATCAACCCATAGCCTTGTTCATATGCCAGATGCACCGCCAAACGGTCGGCAGCCTCAGCAAGAGTTGTTAGTCCCTTATAGAGAATGTCATTGATGCGACGGCGCAGCACATCGCGCGGGATGGACACGCCGTCCTTGTCGAGTTCTTCAGGGATGTTTTCTTTAAGCAGTTTCTGCCACTCTACACCCGCGATCTCGCGCAGATCGCGCTTTTTGCTGCTTGCAGTGCTGCTCAGTGCTTTATGGGCGAGCCGCCGCTCCAGTTCACGGTACTTATCGACCAGGTAAGAGTGCTCTTTCAGGCCACGACTGTACAGATCGGCATGGGCACGAGTGACGATTTTTTGAACCCATTCCCTTGTGGAGTCGGGCGGCACTTCCAGCAGGCGCTTGAGGGTTGTGCGGGCAGTTTTAATTGCCTGAAACTCCAGCGCGGCACGGGTTGGCAGGCCCAATTTAGCGACGCCGAAGGTCGAATATCCGGTGTAGCGGCTCCATTCATTCTGGGGGGGAATGGGTGGCAGAAAGTCCTCTTTGTTATTCTGGGTCAGATTCAGCAACCAGGTAAATACAAATTCCGACAATGCTGCTTCCACATACAGTGATGGCATAATCGCATCACCGGTCACACAAATGTAATCCATAGCCCGCTGCGGCCTGCCTTCCGGCAGCGTTTCTGGCCTGCCCATCAGGGGAAAATCATGCCCGTAGGTTTCGGGATGCAGATGAGAGGCGTCCAGTTCCTTGAGCGTGGCGTAAACGTTCGCCATGCTTCTCAGACGCTCGTATTCATCCAGGGAATCGGTTCCAGCCGTAAAAATACCGGCAATGGTTGTCGGGGTATTCAGAAGCAGCGCTCGCAAACGTCCAGCAATATCAAAAATCATGCCGCTGCTTTCGGCTTCTCCAAGTGAGCCCATCATCAGTACAAGACGGGGTTGATTCAAACGCTGGCTGGACATTTGCAGCCATTCGGTCAATTGCAGCAGCTTTTCACCGATCACCTGAGCATTGTGCCACAGCAGCAAACGAGCAAAAGCACGGGTAGCCGATGGATTTTCCTGAATGTCCAGGTGGTACGGGGTCCGAGGCCACCAGCGCGATACCCCCAGCCCTTTGTATCTCCCCGGAATATCCGCCCAACGAATCGGGTCAATGGATAACAGAAGGCGGGACTCACGGGGAAGGATTTGCTCCTGCTGGAGTGAACGGCGCTGGGCGATTGCCAGCGTGCGGACGTGGACCTGCAAATCTCTGGGGGATTGGGCATAACGCAGCATATCATGAAGCTGCGCCATCGCCTGGTAGCCAACCTGCCCCAGACCAATGATCAAAACACTCGCCCCGATAGGCGTATTTAGC
The DNA here is from genome assembly GCA_008933735.1 of Anaerolineae bacterium. GTDB lineage: Bacteria > Chloroflexota > Anaerolineae > Aggregatilineales > J027 > SB15. Next base: position 301,847 of record WBUL01000002.1, read on the forward strand.
GGATGAGCACGTGGCCCCAACGTACCAAGTTGCACTAACATGCCTGTATTCTAACAAAATTTTAGAATCCTCGTTGGTCAATTGTTCATAAAAATTGGACATTAAACTGTTTGTGATCCGCTGCGCGTCAAAAACCGCGCAAACGGGAGGCACGGTCAGATTAGTTGCCTGCCCGTCTTGTCAGGGGTTCTCGAAGTGTCTATCATTCTATGCTAAAAGGAAATCATTGTATGGATGAGGCGGGAATGGTTTTTGTGGCAGCCGCCGCAGGGGTAATTTGCACGCTGGGCGCTGTGGGGTTGGGCGGGTTTGCATACTGGATGATGCGGGTCAAGCCGAAGCAGCAGTTGCAGGAATCCGTACCACCGCTCCCATTAGATGTGATTCCACCGCCGCCATCCCTGAACAGACCCGCTCCGCCAGCGAGAATTCCGGATGCGGACATCTACCAGACCGTATTAGATGAGGAAATTCCGGCAGATACGATGCCCTGGCTGGAAGGAATCGGCGGGGTGATTTCGGGTCAAAAAATCAACATCTACCGTGAAGAAGTTCTGCTGGGACGTTCACGGGTCTGTGATGTGCAGATTCAAGACCCAAAGGTTTCCCGCCAGCACGCGCTGCTGCGGTTATACAACGGCAGATATTTCATCCAGGATATGCAAAGTTCACGCGGGACCTTGGTCAACAATCGCAGCGTGGATACCCACCTCCTTGCCGACGGCGACGAAATCCGGTTGGGCGATTCTACGATGATTTTCCACCTGCCCAGGAAGTAAGCAGGATGCCGCCTGCCGCGATCAGCATGGCAAGGCTTTCCTGAAAACTGATTGTCTCCCCCAAAAATATCCATGCCAGCACCGCAATTTGAATCAACATGGTGTTGTTGATAATGCTGGATTCAGCGGCGGAAAGCGTTCGCAGTGTGTGATTCCACAGCGTAAACGCAAAGGCCGTGTTTATCAGGGCCAGCCAGCCAATCATGAACCAGTGCAGCAAACTGAGGTGAGGCAGCCCATCCACAACAAAACCGAGCACCAGCAGCAGAATCGCGCCAATGCCCATGCTGACCAGCGTAACGGTGAAACCAGAGATATGCCCGGCACGGTTGACATGGCGTCCTAATAATGCTGCGCCCGAATTTGCCAGAACGCCAAGCAGACCCACCAGCAGTCCTCTCACTTCTGACATCGGAAGCAAGACCGGGTAAAAATAGAACAAAACACCAGCCAGAAAAATCATCATGCCCACCCACTGAATCCGCCTGGGGACTTCCGCCAGAAAGATCATGCCCAGCAGCGCAACCACGATGGCGGAAAAGTTGAGCAGCAGACTGAGGGTTACAGCAGGCAAATAGTCCAACGCGAGGAACTGCGCTCCCTGAGTCAGGGTATAAAAAAGGAATCCCAGAATGGCAAGATGTCCCCAGTCACGGCGCGTAAGATTTTTGATCTGCTGCCATCGTTCCGTGCTGGTGGCAAGCGGAATCAGGCAGAGAAAAGCCAGTGTGTAACGCAGACCAGCAAATGGCAGCGCTGGAATATCCTTCAACCCAATTTTGATGATGACCCAGGATGTTGACCAGAGAAGAGTAACTAACAGCGCCTGAAGAACGGCCTTGAAATGAGACATGACTGCACCTCTTGGAAGCAAAAACAGCCATCAAGCTACCCCTCTAGCGTTTTCTTCTTCGGGTGGGTGCAAATCACTGTGGCGCTCGATCCAAACCTCAATGATGAGTGGAACTCTAGCCACCTGCCTGATGTGAAAACCTATGCGATTGGTCTCGATTATAACATTAAAAACAGAGATTATCGACTCACCGAGCCAGCCGTTCAAGCTCTAGCTGGATGGCTTTCTCCGCATCAACCTCAATCCCTATCCTGATCTCACGTCGTCCCTGCCACGCGGTTTCATTTTCGGAACGACCCAACGCAGGCCATGTTTTACCTCTGCCATAACCAACGGTTTCAACACGGACTGGGTAGTTCACAAACTTGAACAGTGCTGGTGCTAAGAGGTAGGTGATCGTGGTCGAGTCGTGGATGTAAATACCATTGAGGCCAACCCGTTCCCTGTAGAACATCCGGTAATACTCCAGAATACGGGCGATATGCTGCGCTTTGGGGTTATCGAAAGTACGAATTCTGTCCAGGACATCTGATGAAGCGTAGATTTTTTCGGTGACATCCAATCCCATCATAGTAATCGGACAATCAGCGCCAAAAACTATATCCGCCGCCTCCGGGTCATTCCAGATATTGGCTTCCGCAGTCGGCGTAGCATTTCCTGGCACAAAGGCATTTCCTCCCATCAGTACAATTTCCTGGATATAGTGGGCAATCTCCGGTTGAAGCAGCAGCGCCATTGCCAGGTTCGTCAGCGGGGCAAACGCCACCAGGGTCACTTCCCCTGGGGCTTTCATCACCGTATCAATAATGAACTGTGCAGCATGTCGAGAGATAGGCTTTATCTGAGGAAGCGGTAGATGAACATTTCCCTGACCGTCGGCGCCATGAACAAACGCTGCCCCACCCTGAAACGGCATCGCCAACGGGCGGTCACAACCCACAGCCACCGGAATGTCTGTTCTCCCTGCAATTTCCAGCAGCCTGAGCGCATTCAGGGTACAGGTTTCCGTAGACGCATTTCCGAATATGGTTGTCAGCCCCACCACATCCAGTTCTGGCGAATCCAGCGCGTAAAAAAGCGCCATCGCATCATCAATTCCCGGATCGGTATCAATGATAATTTTTCGAGCCATCGGATTGATCCAACTCCACAAACCGAACCAGGCTCGACCCGATACGAATCACCTGCCCATGATGCAGTTCATAACGCTGCTCCGGTTGAAGCAGGCTGCCGTTCATTTCGCTCGGATGGCTGGCAGACGGTAAATCCATGTAATAAAAATGGTTGCTGATGACTTCAATCACCGCATGATGACGGCTGACTGATTCATCCATAATTTGAATGTGATTGGAACTGTGCCGTCCCAGGGTATTCTGCCCTTCCACCAGACGCCAGTGTTCGCCATTTGGCCCTTCAATTTCCGCGCTGGCGGGAACGGTTTTGCGCGGCAGGGGTGGTGGAACATCAGCAATCGTTGGCTGCGGTGTTTTCATAGGGATTTCCGGATGGAACTGCGGTGAAGGGCGGCGCCGCAGCATCCATATCCCTGCCGCGCTCAGACCTACCCCACCCAGGAAGGCCAGCCCCAGAACCGCTAAAAAGGCTCCACTAAGGCCACCGCTTTTTTCAGTTTGAGAGACGGCTGCCTGAACCGTAATTTTTGCCTGTGCGCTGGCTCGCTGTCCCTGAATATCCTGAGCAACAATTTCCAGGGAATAGTCACCTTTGGAAGAAGGCGTCCATTGAAATTCTACAGCATCAAACGGGCCCAAATCACGCATTTCTACCACCTCGCCATTCACCAAGAATTCGACCTGCTGTACTGAGGCAGCAAAACCAATATTGGCGCTGAGCCGGACGGTCTCGTCAGCTTTCACGGTATCCGGCGGCTGACTTACCCAATCTACAGCCAGTTGATCGATAATATTTAACGGCAGTACGGATTCCTGCTGACTACCAGCACTATCCTGTGCTGATACAACCAGCGTCACCAACCCTGGTGAAAACTGCCCTCGTTCAAGCGTCACCTCGTATTGTCCTCGCGTTGGGAGCTCGATTTCCTGTCCGGCACCTGTGATCGCGGTTACCTTCACCGATTGAATCGCACCCTGTTTGGGTTCAACACGGAAATTCATAGTTGTCGGCAGGGTAATATTTTGTTCAGGTGTAATTCCCGGAAAAGTAATGAGAATCGCTGCTTCGCCCGCCTTAAAAGTTCCCGTGATAGGCGGCGTCAGGATACCATCAACATCCACGCGAACGGTGAAATTATGCGCTGTTCCATCGGCGGCAATAGGCACGGTAAATCGGACACGGTACTGCGATTGCAGCACCCCAAGTGCATTTCCCATCATAGGAGCGAGCGCCTGGTCGTCAGTGTAATCATCCCGGCGGGTTTCGGCTGGAACCCCCTGGGTAAAACCCCCGGTAGCTTCACTTAAGAGAGTCAGTTCCGGCGGTAAAACGGGTGGATCTTCAGGGATGCCATCACCCTCGTATTCAAAATACAGGCCAAAAATCTCGATTTCATTTTCCAGCGCCAGGGTCAGGATTTCATCTTCCGCATGGGTTCCTTCCCCACCAGAAGGGCTGACATCGGTCATAATAATCACGACCCGACGTGTATTTTCCGCTGAGGTTTGCAGCAGGCTTGCCGCTTCATAGACACCATCCCAGTACACATTTCCAGTAGCATCTTCCCGGATTTGTATGGTGTTGAGAGAGGCAAGAACAGCTTCATAATCGTTTTGCAGGGAGGCCGCTACCCGAACCCTGCTTTCATCCATCACCACAACCCCCAGCAAGTCAGCAGGCGTCATCCCTTTGGTCAGTTCGGCAATCGCCAATCGCTGGTTATCCAGTTCAGATTGTGACACGCTGCCCGTCACATCCATCACAACCACAACATTTAATGGCCGTCGTTCCCGCGAGGCTTCCACGACCTCCATCGCTTGTCCGTTGTCGGTATCACCAAAAAAGTTTGTTTTGTCCAGACTGGATATCACGGCAAGACGCTGGCGATCTATGACGGAAAGATAGACATCAATTTGCGGGTACCCGCTATCATTGACAGCCAAAATATTAATGTCTACTCCATCTGACTGAGCGGAGGCAGATAGCAAACTACAAATGGACATGAACAGAATGAATAAGGGAGCCAATGTCCCCGGTTTTAGATGACTTCGCATCACAATTTCTCGACAATTCGTAATTTAGCACTGCGAGCGCGAGGATTGTTTTCTAATTCATCAGGATCGGCGGTAACGGGTTTGCGGGTCACCATCCAGACAGAGGCATGATGGTTACAGGTACACACAGGCTGTCTCGGTGGACAAATACAGCCTGTTGAAGCCTCCTTGAAAAACTGCTTCACAATGCGATCTTCCAGGCTGTGAAAGGTAATTACCGCCAGCCGACCACCCGGTTTCAGCGAATTGACAGCCATCGGAAGCACTCGTTCCACTGCCCCTAGTTCATCATTTACCGCGATTCGGAGGGCTTGAAAAGTACGTGTGGCGGGATGAATTTTCTCTCTAGGGCCGCGCTGCTGGTGGGCGATGATTTCCGCAAGTTGACCTGTGGTCACAATTGGCTGGGCAACACGTGCTTTGACAATCGCGCTGGCAATACGGCGGCTGTGATGCTCTTCACCGTAAGTGTAAAAAATGTCCGCCAATTCGTCCGCTGAAAGCTGATTGACCAAATCAGCAGCAGTGGGCCGCTGGCTGTCCGGATTAAAACGCATATCCAGTGGGCCATTGTATCGGAAGGAAAATCCCCTTTCAGCGGTATCAACCTGCATCGACGAAATACCAAGATCGAGCAAAATTCCATCAACAAGTGGCGGATTTATCCATTTTTCAATTTCCTGCGCCATGTTTGCGTAACTGCTGTGGCACAGCACCACACGGTCACCAAATACAGCGAGTTTTTCTGACGCAAGCACCAGCGCCTGTGGGTCAAGATCAAGGCCAAGCAGCCGGCTGTCAGTCCGAACCGACAGTATCGCGTGACTGTGCCCTCCTGCCCCGACCGTACCATCGACCCAGCAAGCATGTTCGATTTCACTAACACGCAGTCCCTTCAGAATAGGCGCGACCATGATGGGTATATGGGGCATCAGTTTTTGACCACCGGAAGCTGCACGTAAAATGTTGACCCTTTGCCGAGTTCGCTTTCCAACCAGATTCGTCCTCTGTGCATTTCCACAAATCGTTTGGCAATGGCCAAGCCTAATCCTGTTCCCCCGTATTCGCGGGTTGTACCACTGTCCGCCTGCCGGAAGGCTTCAAAAATGCGCTCATGATTTTCAGGCGCGATACCAATGCCTGTGTCGCACACCCGTATCAGCACTCCCTCCGGCACATTTTGCATTTCAAGGGTCACCTCACCCTCTCTCGTAAATTTGATGGCATTGCTGAGCAAATTCACCAGCACCTGCCGAATGCGGATCTCATCAGCACAGATTGGACACAGATTCTCATCAACCACAACGGCAAATTGCAGGTTTTTTCGCTCGGCTTGTGGTTCAATGCTGCTGCGAATAGTATCAACCAGGCTGGTAAGTGCGACGGGTTTCATCTCCAGTTCGATTTTGCCCGCCTCAATTTTGCTCAAATCCAGAATGTCATTAATAAGTTCAAGCAAATTCAGGGCGTTGCGATGAATACGCTCAATACGATTATTTTGCTTATCATTCAGTTCACCATAATTACCCTGCAAGAGCATTTCGCTGTAGCCAATCAACGCCCCAAGCGGCGTCCGCAATTCATGACTCATACTGGCGAGGAAAGTGCTTCTATACTGGTCAGACTGCCGCAGGCGCTGATTCAATTCTTCGACCCTGGCTTTTTCGGCATGTAGCTCATCAGCGGCGCGGCGCAGGGCGTCATTCTTACTCTTTAAGTCATGCACCATCTCCTGCATCGGGTTAAATACCTGAAACCGTAGAATCTGCCAACCTACCAGCACCATCACCAGCCCGCGTAAAGTCGTATCGATGGGCAGACGAGAAAGAGCAGGAACAAAGTTGGCGGCGATCCCAAGTGTCATAAGTACAGCGGGAAGCCGCATTGCTCGACTGACCTCGGTCTGCTCTTTGTAGATCAGCCACGATGCACCAGCCAGATAGAGAACGCCTATAAAAGCCAATCCATAACCCACCAGGGTAATCGTCCAGTCCCCACCATTCCAATGGACAAAATCATCAGTAAGTACCAGGATTGTAGAAAACACCGCCATCGGCAGCGCCAGATACGATGCAGGTTTGACAAAAAAACGCTCGCTATGGAGAAAACTGACCAGGAAAAAGTAAAAACTCAGGACGGACAGAATCAGCCCGATCACCTGCATCAAAAACTGCGTTTTGGCGCTAAAGGTAACAACATCCTGATTGAGATTGCGAAAAATCGCCCCCGCTGACCAGACCGAAACCGATAACGCAAACAACGTGAAATACCAGTTCACACGGGTTCGGCGCGGCTGCACCAGAATGGCAAAAATCAACCCTAAAGAAATCGAAAGGGTCAGCAGCGCGGCTAAAACGCTGATGAAATCCTGAAGCTGCATATCTTCAGTTCCTTGAGGTTGGAAGCACAAAGGTAAAAGTGCTTCCCTGACCTGTTTCGCTGTCTACCCAGATGCGGCCACCCATCATTTCAATGAGCTTTTTGCTAATTGCCAGCCCTAACCCTGTTCCGCCATATTCACGGGTTGTGCTGCCATCCGCCTGCCGAAATTCATCAAAAATAATTAACTGATCTTCCAGTTTAATCCCGATTCCGGTGTCCTTCACACTCACCCAGACCACTTCCTGGGTTGGATTTTCATCCGGCTTGGGGTTAAGCCGAGTTTCGTTTTTAAGCTCCACAAATACCTTGATTTCACCTTGTTTGGTGAATTTCACGGCGTTGCTCAATAAATTGGTGATAATCTGGCGCAGGCGCAGCGGGTCAGCCTGTACAGGCGGAAGGTCATCAGGGATTTCCGCTGCCAGGGTAATTAAGTCGGGCTGAATCTGGCCTTCAATGGCCGTCAAAACACTATGGATCTCCTCACCCAGATTCACGTTGTCCAGTTCAAGCTGCATCCGACCGGCATCAATTTTGGAAATATCCAGCAGATCATCAATCAGCGCCAGGAGACTACGGCCATTTTTCAGAATACGCTCGACACGACTGGACTGATTCTCGTTCAAATTCCCATAAATCCCCGTGAGCAGTGCATCAGAAAAACCCAGAATGCTGTTCATGGGGGTGCGAAGCTCATGCGATACATTCGCCAGAAACTGACTCTTGAGGCGGTTGGCCTGTGCCAGTTCCTCAGCACGCGCTTCTAGTGCCTTAAACAAATCAGCATTGTCCAGCGCAATCGCAATCTGGCTGGCAAGGAGCTGCGCGATTTCAAGATCTTCATCACTAAAATGGTGGGGGGTGGCTTTGCTGTAAAGCTCCAGCGTACCGAACATCCTTACGCCTTTTACAAGCGGAACAAACAAGGCACTTCGCAGATCTTCCGCCCGGATGACATCTGACTGATAGCCTTTGACAGTCTGGCTGACTTCCACGTAATACATGGGTTTTCGCCGCTCTTTTTCATCCATCGCCGCGATTTCACCGGGAGTTTTTCTGATAGGAGAACGTCGCTCGCGGATGTAATTTTCCGACAGACCATAAGCTGCCTGTACGACATAGTTAAAGTTAAACTTATCCGGCATAGACACCGCAACGGCGGGAACGTCAAAAATCGCGGCGGCTTCTGTAACGACAAGCTCAAGCAGATTCTGCATGACCAGTTCAGAGGTAATCAGGCGTCCAGACTTTTGAATACGTTCCATCTGATACAGACGCCGCTGCTCACGTTCAGCCAGACGCACATTCTCAATAGCTAACGCGGCTTGATTCGCCAGGGCTTCGAGCAGTTGCAGGGTTTCCACGTCAAAATGACGATTTTCCCAGCCAACCTCGACAACCCCGATCATTTTCCCCCGATGGCTGATCGGCGCGAGCGCGGTCACAGCCTTACTTTCCCCAAGCAGATCGTCAAGCTCCTGATGTATCTTGCTTTTTTGCGAAACATGCGGGGTCACACAAACAATTTCTCCTTCCTTCAGGCTCTGCCAGGTGTCCGGGATGCTTTGCGGGCTGTTCACAATTCCCAATACCATCTGTGACGGCTGGCGGTTGGTCAGTGTACGGGCTCGGATAATAAGCCAACCATCATCATTCACCAGGCTGATAAGGGTATTGTCTGCTTCCATGGCAGCCTGTACTTCCCGCGCCAATCGTGCTACCAGCGCATCGACACCATGCGCGGCAGAAAGGGTCAGCGCGACCTGGCGCAGCAGCGCCTGTTCGCGGGCACGACGTTCGGATTCTCGGAATAACCGGGCATTATCAATCGCAATTGCCGCCTGCTGAACGAGCGTCTGTGCCAGTCGAATATCATCCGGCGAAAAACGACGAGATTTGCGCCCCTCTGTCCAGAGGATCGCGCCAATAACCCGTTCTCCTATCACCATTGGAACAATTAACTGGCTGAAAATGCCGTCCTGCCGCAACTGCTGGCGCTGTTCGGGCAGCGTTCCTTCATCATCGACATAGGCATCAACCGCGCGATGGGTATCCATCGCGTGTTGCAGGGCGGGGTTGTTTATGATGGTATATGTGGAATGAATTTCGAGTGTTTTCCGTTCTGGATGATAAGTCCGCTGAAGAAATTCGGCCTCAATATGGATCGCATTCTGTGCCGCATTATAGGTTGCCACGATGCAGCGCGACGTATCCAAAGCGCGTGCCATATGGCGGGCAACCGCGCTCACCAGTTCGCTGTAGTCCAGTATAGAGGTTAAATCCTGACCAATCTGATGAACAATCCCCTGTTCGAGCAGCCGCTGTTGGGCCTGGTTATACAGCCACGCATTATCAACGGCAGTACTCACCTGGGAGGCCAGGTTTTCAATGGCAGCTTTTTCGTTGTCACCAAATTCGTTACCCGCCGCTGTACAGATTTCGATAAATCCGAAAATACGACTGCCGCGTTTTAAGGGCACAATCATGCAGTTTGCCAGATTTTTCAGATGCTCTTCGGAAGGGTCTATGTGATTTAAAAGAAGCGTTCGCTGGGTTTCCAGCACCCGGCTAAACAAGCTGCGCTCAGCGACCGGTATTTCTCTGCCAATCTCCAGGGCATTTGATGTATGGCTGACTGTGCAGGCATGACAGGTCATCATGCGATTGTCATCATCCAGCTGGTAAATATAAACCGCATTGTAACCCAGATACTGGTGAATGTTTTGCGCGACTGTTCGCAGCAGACCACGCATATCCAGCAGGGCGGTAAATTCCTGCGTAATTCGGTTGATGACCTGCATAAGGTCAGCCCGCTGGCGCTCACGGATAAATGACTGAGCGCTCGCCAGACTCACCGCAATCTGGCTGGCAATGGCGATTGCCAGATCACATTGTGAAGCGGTGAACGCGCCCTCATGACGGTTCAGCACACTGAGAACGCCCAATGTTTCCTGGCGGGTGTTCAAAGGAACCGTCATCACGTTACGGCGCGGCAGTTCAAGCGTCGTTGGTGGGTCATTAGAAATGTAAGGCTGCCCGGTATGGAATACCTCGACCTGGTGCCCCGCTCCATTCAGCGGCCAACTCTTGAGCGACCAATCACGCACGGTTCCATACAGCGAGGGTTCATGCGGTAAAAGTTCGCTGCGGCTGGAATCCGGCAGGAGCAGAAAAGCACCTTCCGCATTCAACACTTCTGCCATCTCGGCTACTGCCACCTGAAGCATTTCGTCAATCTCAAGTGTGGCCGAGGTAATGGCCGCGATTCGCTGCAACACCTCAGTTTTCCGAAGCTGTTCCCGTGTATTTTCTAACAACTGATGGTTACGGATAGCCGCCGCAACATGGCTGCCCATTGCCATCAGCAAGCCAGCATCCCGTGACTGAAAACCATCCGGTTTTTCACCAACCACAAAAATCCCAACCGGATAATTGTGTACCCTCAGAGGAGCTATCAGAATATTCGAGAGATGATTTACCTGGGCGATCTTCTGGAAGTTTTCGGGAAGATCGCTGAGATCGTTGAAAAAACGAGGCTGCGGACTGTTAAACACTTCAGCAAGCGGGCTGTTCTCATGTTGAACCAGAAAGGGTACCTCTCGGTAGACTTCTGAAAACCCGAAACCTCCAGATTTCTGACGGTAGATCAGTGTGTCCGATTCTGGGTTGTAAAGCAGTACTGCGCCCGCCTTAACCTTCAGGATCTCCCGGCAAAGTTGCAGTACCTGCTTCAGCATATCATCCAGCTCGGAAGTCGTTGCGGTAATCGTGGCGATTTCCAGTAAAATGTTTGTCTCTTGCAGCCGTTTCTGGGTATCGTAAAGCAGCAGTTGGTTATCAATTGCCAGCGCCATATGATTGAGCGACAGTTCAGCGGCCTCAACATCTTCCTGGGTAAAAGGCTGACCTTCATGCAGGCGCATCAGAAACGCCGCGCCAAAGGCTCTGCCCCGTGCAATCAGCGGCACAGCGACCAGGGCTTTTGCACCATATTCCTCAATCAGCGGGGTCGGATGTTGTTCAAGCTCACCAGGGGAATGAATAAATATAGGCTGCATCGTCTGAACAATATGCGGCGTAAGCGAAGGTACTCCGACGGGGCGCTTACGCTCATCCAAAAATGTCTGCTCATCAATACCCCACGCTGCCAGACGGCGAGTTCGTTTCTCGGCACTGTCCCACAAAGTGATTGCACAGATGTCTGCCGCAAACAGCTTCGCCATACGTTCAGCCATCCCTGGCAGCAGTTTTTCCCATTGGCTGCTCTGGGTCGCAATCTGCGAAATTTCATGATGAATGCTGATTTCCTGCTGAGCGCCGCTAAGTTCATGCTGAAGCCGGTCATTTTCCAGCAGCAAACCCAACTGCTCTGCTCCCATCTCTAAAACGGCTATCTGCCTCTTTTTGAACGTTCCAGCCGCCTGTAACACCCCGTAAAACTGCTGCTTTCGCTGCACGGGAACGGCAAGCAAATTGGGGAGCGTATCTTTAATCAAGACCGAGGTGCGTGTATGGATCACTTGATCAAGCAGTGGAGCCGAAAAAACCGCATCGCTTGGGATAGGCTGCCAGGTATCTGCACGGAAAAACAGGGCGACTTGCTCCGCAGGCAAAATCTCTTGCAAACGAGTGAGGACAGACATAATCGAAGAGATGGGCATTGTGTACAGAGACTCACAGTTTTCGACGTATAACCTTATCATATTGGCATGAGATAAACTTGCAAAGTAGCTTTTTATCATCAAGGGGAAAAAATATATAGAATTTTATAGGTGTTGTCTGACTAAATACGCTACAATGTGGCCTGTAGAATCTTTGTGCATTGATGGAGATGGCAGCCGGATGCCAAAACGAATCCTTGTTGTGGAAGATAATCCTGATAACCGTATTTTGATTACCGATGTGCTGACCTCGCTCAATTACGAAGTCCTGGTTGCAGTAGACGGTGAGGAAGGGGTACGGAAAGCCGAATCCGAGGTTCCCGACCTGATCTTAATGGATTTATCCCTGCCGCAAATGGACGGGTGGACAGCCACAGGACACATCAAGTCTAATCCTGAGCTTCAGCATATTCCCATTGTTGCCTTGACTGCCCACGCGATGGTCGGCGACCGCGAACGAGCGCTGGAAGCAGGCTGTGATGACTATGTGTCCAAACCGATTGACTTGCGAGAGCTGGCAAGCAAGTTGGCGCAATATCTGGAGTAGGATTTTGTGTGAAAATTCTAATCGCTGAAGACAACGCTGACAGCCGCGAACTACTTACTGAAATCCTCGAATCATTGGGGCATCAGGTTGTGGTCGCTTATGATGGGGTTCACGCCCTGGAACTTTATAATGCGGAAAGCCCGGATTTGTGCATTTTAGATGTGGACATGCCGCGCAAGTCTGGGTTTGAGGTGGTTGAAGTTCTCAAAAGCCGCCCCGACACCGCTGCCACACCCGTGATCATGCTGACTGCTCAGGGAGGTGTTGAATCACGGGTCAAGGGGTTAGGGTTGGGAGCAGACGACTACCTGACCAAACCATTTAATCCGCGTGAGCTGATCGCTCGTGTCAAAACCCGCCTGAAAGCTAAAGCCGAAACGGATGATCTCCGCCAGCAGCGCGAAGTCATTCGGAATACCTTTTCCAGATATGTGGCGCAGGAAATCATCGACTGGATGATGGAAAATCCCTCAAAAATATCGCTGGGAGGGCAGCTACGCCAAATTACCGTTTTATTTGCAGATCTGGAAGGTTTTACCAGTGTTTCCGAAAATGCTAATCCGGTAGAGCTTTTAAACATCCTGAATCAATATCACGGCCTGCTGGTCAGCCTGGTCAAGCGGAACGGCGGCACGATTGATAAGTTCCTGGGAGACGGGTTGATGGCACTTTTTAATGCGCCAATTGACCTGGAAGACCACGTATATAAAGCTGTCAGAACTGCTTTGGAAGTCAGAAATGCTTTACCTCTCTTTCACGCAGAGCTGGATGAGCGTTTTCGCCTGGGGGTCAACATTGGAATTCACACTGGCACGGCCGTTGTCGGTAATGTAGGCGCATCCGACTTAATGGACTACACTGCCGTCGGTGATACGGTCAACCTGGCCGCCCGCTTACAGGGTTTGAGTCACAATAATGAAATCACCATTTCTGAGGATGTCTATCAGGCCATTTCCGAACGTGTTCAGGCGGAAAGCATTGGCTCGCAAACCGTAAAAGGACGCGGTAAGCCGGTCGTAGTCTATCATGTCTTAGGCTTTAAATGATGGTATCAGGTCTGATTCTGGTAACGCCCACCCCTCCAGACCAGACGTCAATGACCGAACTGGCGGCGGAAGGCATTAACCTGGTCACCGAACCCGATACGACACGTCTGGAGCCGTATCAGACACAACCACTGCGTGCCGTTGTTGTAAATGCTGATGGTCACCTGGAAGATACGCCGCACCTGTGTGAGGCTATTCGCCCACAGTTCTCCGGCATACCGCTTCTTGCCGTTACCGCCCATTATTCGGAAGCGCGATTGGCGGCTTTGAAAGCAGGAGCGGACGACCTGCTCACTGCCCCTTTAGACCCCGCAGAACTGCGCTGGCGGCTCAAACAGGCTGAACGCCTCGCGGAATATACACACTGGGCAGGGCTGTCAAACATCCTGATCCATGACCTGAAAAGCCCTCTTGGGACGGTGGTGTCCAGCCTGGAAGTTCTGCGTGAACTTTTGGAGGATGAATACGGAAGAAATTTAATTGATAACTCGCTGCGGGCCATACGCCGCCAATCGGAACTGCTGGATGCGGGGCTCGATTATATCCTGCTGAGAAATCGATCCTACGTCCCCGAATTCCAGCCAGTCTCTCTGCGAGATGTGGTCAGTATTCTGAAAGAACACATGAGCGCGGCATTATTAATGAAAGAAATGATGCTGGAATGCACGCTGCCGGATGTTCTGCCGCCTGTTCGTGCGGATTATGATCTGTTGGTGCGGGTGCTCAAGGCTATTCTGGATACGTCCATCAAATTCTCCTTGCGAAAAAGCATCGTTACCCTGACCATCCATCTTGAAGCGCCACACGCAGTGCTTGTGATGACTGACCGGGGACGGGAGATACTTCCAGACTATGAACAAACGCTTTTTCATATTGCCCACCAATGGGACGCACGGATGGCGGGCAGTCGCAGTACGGTCGCGCTGAATTTACCGTTCGCCAGAGCCGCGCTTCAACTTATGGAAGGAACCATTACCGCTTTTAGCAGCAGCGGTCTGACAACGTTCCGCCTGACTATTCCCCTGGCATAAATTATTAACCCTTGTCATAGGGTACAATAACCTCAAAGGATGACCTATGCGAGCAGTTGTTTTATACGAAAATGGCCCGGCAGAAAACCTAAAATATATTGAAGATCATCCCCTCCCCGAACCCGGCCCAGGGCAGGTTAGAGTTCGGTTGCACGCAGCGGCGCTGAATCGTCTGGACTGGTGGATGCGGGTTGGCGTCCCTGGTTACAAAACACCGCTGCCCACGATTCTTGGAGCCGACGCAGCCGGAGTGATTGATAAACTTGGTGAAGGAGTAGCCGGCTGGCAGATCGGTGACCGGGTTGCCCTCGACCCCGGCGAGGTAAGCTGCGATGGCTGCGAATTCTGCCAGCGTGGGATGGAAAATCTGTGTCGCAATTATCATATTGTGGGTGAACAAACGACCGGAACCTATTGTGAATATCGGCTATATCCGATCAGAAATTTACTGGCACTGCCGGAAGAAGTCAGCTTTGCGGCAGCGGCTGCCGCGAGTCTCGTTTTTCTGACCGCATGGCACAGCATGATTACACGCGGCAGTGTGAAACCGGGCGAAAGCGTTCTGATTATTGGTGCGGGTGGCGGCGTGAACACCGCCTGCCTGCAAATTGCCAAAATGATGGGCTGCACCACCTATGTCGTTGGCAGCAGCGCAGCCAAATGCACCCGCGCGGAAGAATTAGGGGCGGATTATGTATTTGACCGTTCGCAGGATTCGGAGTGGGGGAAGGCTGTCTTTAAGGCAACGGGGAAACGCGGCGCAGATGTCGTCATTGATAATGTTGGCGCCCCCACGATGATGCAGAGCGTTCGGGCAGTGCGTCCGGGTGGGCGGGTGCTCACGGTTGGCAACACTGGCGGCCCAACGTTTGAGTTAGATAACCGGTACCTGTTTTTCCGCCATGTGAGCATTATTGGCAGTACAATGGGATCACATGCTGATTACATGGATGTCATGCGCCTGATCTTCGCAGGCAAGCTAAAAGCTGTCATCAGCGAAACCTATCGCCTTGAGAATATAGTAGAAGCGCATCGTGTCCTTGAAACAGGCAGCGTATTCGGGAAAATCGTGATAGAGATTTAGAGAGAGGTGTTATGGGACTGCTACCCGTCATTGTCGTTAACCAATCTGAAGTCGTTATCATTGAATATCTGGGAAGATACAGCCGTATCGGCGAAACGGGTGTCAATTTTATGATCCCGTTTGTTGAAAGTCTGAAAACCCTTGAATATACCGAACAGGTCTTGAATGCTCAGGGGCAGGTGCTTGGACGGCGCAAGCGCCGCACCAACCGGATTGACTTACGTGAAAGTATTCTGAATTTTCCCGCGCAGGATGTCATTACCAAGGATAATGTCACGATGCGAATTGACGCCATCCTGTATTATCGTATCATCGACCCGGTCAAAGTGGCCTACGCTATCAACGACTTTACCGATGCCATCGAAAAACTCACCCAAACCACCCTACGGAATGTAGTGGGGGAGCTTGAACTTGACCAGACTCTGAGTTCCCGCGAGTTAATTAACACTCGCATCCGGCAGGTGGTCGATCAGGTAACCGACAAATGGGGAGTGGATGTGACCCGCGTCGAATTACAGGACATCCAGCCGCCAGAGCGCATCGCGCAGACGATGGAATTGCAGATGACTGCTGAGCGTCGCAAACGGGCGGATGTGCTGGAGGCAGAAGGTCAGAAGCAGGCTGCCTCCCTGCGGGCAGAGGGACAGGCCGAAGCCCGTGTCAAAGAGGCAGAAGGTGAAGCACAGGCAACGATACGCGAGGCCGAAGCACAGGCGATGGCACGAGTCCGGCGGGCCCAGGCAGAAGCTGAATCCATCCGGCTGATCCGAGACGCGATTGGTGAAGAAAGCCTGGTTCAGTATCTGATTGCGCTGCGTTATCTGGAAACCCTGCCCACTGTCGCCAGCAGTCCTGCATCGAAAGTGTTTATCCCGTATGAAGCAACCGGTGTTCTCAGCTCGCTGGGGTCACTGCGGGAGCTTTTTAACCAGCATGAAGGAAACGTCCCCGAATGACCTTAACGCGCCGCACGGACACCTTACGTCTGATTGCCGAACGTCTCAAACTTGATGAAATGCGTCAGGAAGCACGCAAACCCGGTGTGGGCGAAGCGTTTCGCATCACGATTTACCACCATGACGGGCACGCGCCAAACAGTGTCGCCACCTTGAGACGCCTGCCGGGAGGCAATTGTAAACTGAACGTGTCTTATGATACTCTGGGAAGAAATCGAACCTATGATTTTTCTGTCCCACTTGAGCGACACCAAAAACTGCTGGCGGCACTACGCCTGAACAAGTTTGATGAGATGGATGATGAACCCGATCTGCCGTATTACGGTGTGGACTTATGGCTTGTAGAACGCAGTTCGGGCAGTTTCCATCATGATGTTGTCCTTTCGCCGGAAAGCGCCAGAGGGCATTACCGGGAGCTTGTGGTGGCAGTTCGCACCTACCTGCCAGAAGCAGTGCGGGAAATAACCAGCTAACAGGGAAAATCACGTGGAGAGGGGCAAACATGAAGATCAACCATCTTGCAGTTGTCGTCGAAAATCTGGACTCAGCAATGGGATTCTGGTGCGATGCCCTGGGTCTCGAACTCCAACATACCGAGGTCAACAATGAGGAACAGGTTAAGATCGGTTTTCTCACTATCGGAGAGTCCCGAATCGAACTTCTTGAACCGACCACCCCGGACAGCGGTATCGGCAAATACCTGGCAAAAAGAGGGGCAGGAATGCACCATCTGTGTGTCGAAGTCGAAGACATTGATCGGGCGATGCAGCACCTTCGGGAACGTCACATTGAATTGATTAACGAGGTTCCAAAAACCAATCATGAGGGGACCCGCTACTGCTTCATCCATCCTCGCAGCACAGGTGGCGTGTTGGTAGAACTCTATCAACTGGCAGGGAAGTAAATGGCCAGTATACATATCAGCCAGGAAAAAGTTGAAGAGTATTTTCAGCGCTACGGCTGGAGCTATTCACGCGACAGCGACAATACCTGGATTACGGGTGTGCGTACCAGGGTGTCCTCGTTTCGGATTTTTGTCCGGATCACGGAGCACTGGGTTTTTTTTGTCGTGAATCCCCTGGTCGTTGCCCCTCCCCGCAAAAAAGATCGTCTGCGACTTTATTATCATGCCCTGCGTTACAACTTTGACATGAACTTCGCCAAACTCGGCCTGGATGCCGATGGAGATTTATTCATGTCAATCGAAATTCCAACAGAAAACTTTGTCTACAGCCACTTTGCGGACGCGCTGGATGGGTTATCTCATCATGCAGCCACTATCTACAGCGACTTGTTTAATCTGGCACATAACGCCGAAATGGTCAAAGGGAAATACGACACAGAAATCCAAGCTAACACGCCGCTTCTGACTGAAAAAGAACACCACCTGATCGAAAAACTGAAAGATCTGGGTAATGACGATGACGGAGACATCATAATCAGCGGACGGCGTCTGGTCATGCGTGACGATCATGGGGTGACAAAATTCGAACTGGAAGACGATGCCAAATCCTTTGATAACGATGACGAGGATTTTAACAACAGGCCAGCACGTTAACGGAAAAAGCGGATGCGAAAGATCGCCTATGTGACCTGCCAAGATTTACCGAATTTAAACCCCAGTGATCGCTTGACCTTTCCTTATCTGGCCGAACAGGGTTTTCGAGTTCAAGCGGTTGCATGGGATAATACGAATGTGCTCTGGCAAGATTTCGATGCTGTGGTCATCCGTTCCACCTGGGATTACCATACTCGTTACGATGAATTTTTGTGCTGGCTGGATAACTTAGCCGAGGTGAATCTGCTCAATCCGGCAAAGGTGGTGCGCTGGAACAGCAACAAAACCTATCTGCGCGACTTATCCGCACGCGGTATCCCGATTGTGCCCACCGTATGGCTGGGTGAAAATGACGATATACCTGCGATTTTGCAGGAAAAAGGCTGGCACAAAGCCGTCCTCAAGCCAACCATTTCCGCGACAGCATATAACACCCATCTCGTTACGCTGGACAGAAAGCCGGAATCTCCCCCTGGGGAAATGATGCTTCAGCCATTTATGCCGCAGATCACGGAAGAAGGAGAATGGTCATTACTCTTTTTCGGCGGAATTTTCAGCCACGCGATTCTCAAACGCCCCATGCCGGGTGATTTTCGTGTGCAGAATGATTTTGGTGGCACCATTGAAAGACTCACACCGCCGGGGTTTTTGGTAGAACAGGCAGCCCGAATCGTTGAAGGCATCAGCTCACCGCTCCTGTATGCCCGTGTGGATGGCGTCAATGTCAATCAAATATTCCACCTGATGGAACTGGAATTGATTGAGCCGGATTTATATTTGGACCCGGATACAGCCCGCAATTTTGCGGATGCCCTGCTAAAATTTATTCGTTAGCTGTAAGCTACTTCATCCCGACTTTTTTCCTGCTGCGCCACATACCACGCCAGCAGCAGAAATACCCCCGCATCATAGGCAAAATGTGCCATCGTCGCTGCCCAGAGATTTCCCCGCCATTCGACCATTAATCCCAGGAGCAGGCCTGCTCCGGCGGCGTACACAAAATAGATCCAGGAAATGGCGTGCAGTGCCCCGAAAATCAGCGCCGTGAGAATCAAACCTAGCTGCGGCTGGATCGCGCCCCGAAACAGAATCTCCTCAGGCACTCCTGCCATGATCCCAAATGCGAGCGCGTGCCACAGTTTCAATGCTTCAAACCGCATCATTGCGATAAGGCGGTCGCGCAGGCGGATGAATGCGGTGATGTGAGAGGTCATCGCCCACGCGGACATCGCGCCTACTGCGCCAAGCAGAAGCCCCAGCAGGCTTTCCTGCAAAAACTCATCTGAGGGATACCAGTCGTTTAAATTTGTAGGGCTGCCTGATAACATCATCAGCATGGTTGCTAGAATCACCATACCGATGCCAAATACCGTGCCTGGAAAAAGCAAATCGTTCGGATGAATTCGTGAGTTCATATGATGGACAATACCACAGAAAAAACCCTTAGAGAAAAAATCTGTCAGATTGGCGAATTAATGCATCGCTTCCAGTATGTCGATGGCGCGGCAGGGAACATTTCCGCCCGCCTGGATGACCAGCATATTCTGACCACACCTTCCGGCATAGCCAAAGGTTTTATGCAGCCTGACCAGTTAATTGTTGTTGATTTAGATGGCAAAAAAGTTTCCCCCAACAACGGCCTGAACCCCACATCCGAAATTTTGATGCACCTGGAAGTTTATAAAAAGCGTCCCGATGTTGGCGGGGTTGTTCATGCCCATCCACCTCACGCTGTCGCCTTAACCATAGCAGGGATTCCCCTGAATTGCTACACCATTCCTGAAGCGGTGGTTTTCCTGGGTGATATCCCAACTACGCAGTACGCAACCCCTTCCAGTTACGAAAACCGTGACGCTATTTCCAACCTTATCGGCAGTCACCACGCCCTCATGCTGGCGTATCATGGCTCGCTTACCGTAGGCAACACAGCCTGGGAAGCCTATCTACGACTTTCAAGCCTGGAACATACCGCCCGTATTACCTACCTCACTCATCTGTTGGGCAGCGGCAAACCACTGCCGCCGGAACAGATTCAGAAGTTGGTGGAACAGCGGTCGTCGTGGGGATTTGTTATTCCAGACACAAAAAAGCCCTGAAATTGATCAGGGCTTCGCAGCCAATCACATATTCTTACCCAGGAAATTCCAGATCTGGAACAAAGGGCGCTCAAGAAAATCAGGCCAAGCTTCTCCGGGCAGCAGCGGCGGGAAGGTGCTGGCATCTTCTTCATCAACCCGATTGCCATAGCCACGAGCATCCCATAAAATATCCGCGCCAGGCAAGCCTGCATCTGTCACCTCTTCGGAAGGGTCTTCACCGTTATCACGGTAGGTGTTGTCGTAGATATGATTGTTTTCCGGCAGCGGCCCAACGTCACCGATTTCTTCCGGTTCGTAAGCCTGGTATAGGGAAACTATCCCGACGCCAAAGCTGTTATTGCCCTCGATGATGTTCTGGTATACCTCTGTGTTATCGGTTGCCATCAGGAAAATCCCTGTGCCGACCGGCACTTTGCCGACAATTGAGCCGGGGGTCGCATCGCCTTTGGGGCGGTTATTATGGTGCACGTAGTTGTCATAGACCCTAATATCCTGCGAAATCCTCGAATGAATATTTGGCAGCAGGAATACGAGAATCCCACCTGTATTCCCCCAGGTCTCATTCTGATAGACTTCGGCACGAGCGGAATTTTCGATTTCAATGCCGGTTACCCCATCGTAAGCGAGGTTATTCCGCACGATAATATCCTGCGACTGTCCTACGTAAATGCCAGCATCCGTTGCCAGTGTCGTGACATTACACTCGACCAGCACGTTGTCACTCCGCACCGGATAGACGCCGTAGAGACCCGTATCTCTGGTGAAGAGATGTCGCAGGGTCACATTCCGCACCCCTTCCACCAGCACACCGTTTCCGGCATAATTCTGCACAACAAAATAGCCCATCGTAAAATCATTGCCTGATGCAATGACCCCATCGGTCAGGTCTTTTTGCCCGTCACCGTCAATATCCCCATCCAACACAGGCCAATCGGGGGCATCGTCGCCTTCAGGCCATTTTGCGTCCGCACTCTGCACCGGACACATTTCCGGCTCCTCACTCACCAGACCCAGCAGCGTAATACCGCTCAGGTCAATGATGACCCGTTCATGATACACTCCGGGAGGAACCAGAATCGTATCGCCCGGTTCAGCGCAGTCAACTCCCTGCTGAATAGTCTGGTCTTCGCGCACCGTCACAGTTTTTGTATCAGGGTCACGGTCGCATTCAGGGCGTTCGCCCGGATCAGCCGTGAGGGTATTTAAGGTGTCACGCGCAGCATTTTCAACCGGCTTGACCACATTTTCCAAACCAGACGGCACTTCCGTAGGGATCACCACCCGGCCCTCTTCATCCACATAATTCAGCCCATCCCACAACCGCTCAGGTAGGGTTTCATCGGTTAGTGCATAAAGAAACGCAACCAGATCTGCTGTTTCCTGCTCACTCAATGTAAAACCCGGAGCCACTGAGCGGTCAACATTAGGGGCTTCAAAGCCAACACCAGGGCCACCGCCCTTGCTGTAAAACTCAATAATCTCTTCGAGATTATCAAAATGTCCGTTGTGCATATATGGGCCGCTCAACACGATATTTCGCAGCGTTGGAATTTTGAAAGCGTAGTCCATCCCATCGCCCTCGACTTGTGCACCATACCCCTTGTCGCCATAGCCATCGTCCGGCACCCCGATCACACGAAAGTCGTCATCAACAAAAGTTGGGGCACTGTGGCACTCAAAACAGCGAGTCGCCGCCGAGCGAAAAATCCCCAGACCGCGCCTTTGCTGAGCGTTCAGCGCATCAAAATCCCCTTCCACGTAAGAGTCAAATGCGGCACCGTCGCTGATGAGCGAACGCTCAAACATAGCAATAGCGGCGAGAATGTTCTTTTGCGTAATGCCATCATCAAACATCTGGCTGAAGTGATCGATATAGGCCGGAATCTCCTTCAATTCATCCACCGCCTCATCCAAATCCTGTCCCATTTCAACCGGGGAAGTCATCACCTGCTGAAGATGATCCTCCAGCGTCGCCGCCCGCCCATCCCACATAAAGGCGGTATTATAGGCGACATTCCACAACGTCGGCGCGTTACGTGGAGGGACTTCTCCGCCGGAAGCTGTAGCAACTTTTTGCCCATCAGAAAATCCTAAATCGGGATGGTGGCAGTGAGCGCAGGATCGGGTATTGTCGCCGGAAAGCACCGGGTCAAAAAAAAGCAGATACCCCAGATTTGCCATTTCAGGATCAAAATCCACTTCGATTTGAGGCCACTCTCTTTTGAGGCCTGTCCAGGCAGGCTCAATCGTAATCGTGCCCACTCCCCATTCTGCCTGGGGAATTGCTTCATCAGCTTCGACAGGCAGCACAGCGAGGATACCCAGTGCCAACACCAGCACACCCAGTAAACCACCCGGAATCCACAGCCAGCGGCGGCGTTTTTTCGGTTGCGTACTCATCAACATCTCCCCTTGTATTAAGATTGTCTATTTCAGAGTCATCAGATAAGCAATCAAATCATCAACATTTTCCGTTGTGAGAACGGATGCAAAATCCTGCTTCATGCTCCCTTCCACAAAACCTTCGACGAGATAGGTGTCCGGGCTAAGAATAGACTCATAAAGATAATCTTCTGCATTTTCCCCCGGAACACGCTCACTTGCCCGGATGGCAATCCCCGCCAGAGATGGCCCGACGATTTTTCTGTCCCCTTTGACCGCATGGCAGGTTGCACAATGAGTTACAAACAGGACTTCGCCACGTCCTTCTGCTTTTGAGAGATCAGGGGTGGGCACAGGTTTGCTGGCTTTTTCCCCGGTGCACGCCACCAGCAGCAAAAGCAGGAACAAGAGTCTCCACATATGTAATCCTTTTCATCGAACAGGACAATAGTATAACGTTGAAAAGCCGTTGAGGAGAAGTTCAAAAGGTCATGATACACTACAGTGCGTTGAGTGAAGGAAGCGCCATGTCGAAATGGATCCTGTTTGTTGTGTTCTCGCTGTTTCTGACCATCGCCGTTCCTGACTCGGCAGCCGATTTTGCTCATCCGAATATGAGCTATAACACCGGACAGGGACACCCTTCCTGCTCAAATATCACACTTGAACAGCTTTCCACGCCAATGTGTGATGCAGCGATGGCTTCATTGCCAGTGCCGGATGTCACTCCCCTCCCCGCTGATTTTGGTATCATCAAGGATGTAAAATTTATCCGTTTCAACACCACAGAAGTGCCCGTTTATAACGCGCCCAATGGGAATCTCATTGAAAACATGACTGCCGGCTACACCTACCTTGCCCCCATCAATTTTATCGAAGGGTGGGCGGAGCTTTCGCCAGGCCGATGGGTCAGTATGGCGAACGTCACCATGGGCAATCCTTCTGCTTTTAGCGGCGTTCTGGTGAACACCATGCCCATGCCGTTCGCGTGGATTTTGTGGGATGTGGAAGCGGTAAAATCACCCAATGGCTTTGCGGATAAAGAAAACGGCCTCTATCGCCGCTACCAGTTAGTCAACATTTTTGCCACGATCAATGTTAATGGCTGGAACTGGTATCTGATTGGCCCTGGGCACTGGACGAATCAGAAAAATGTGAGCATGGTCTATCCGAAAGCTCCGGCAGAATTTGAGGGCCGCTGGGTGGGCGTTGACTTGTATGAGCAAAACATCGTCGCCTACGAAGATGATAAACCTGTTATGGCATCTTTAATTTCATCCGGCCTGAAAGAACCCAAATGGGAAACCAACACCGGAACCTTTATAATTCAGGAGCGGGTAGAGTCGGGTGTGATGGCTGGTTTTGAAGGCGCCGAGGACTATTACTGGTTAGATTTAGTCCCCTACGCCCAATACTTCGACGGCGCGATCAGCCTGCACGGCATCTACTGGCACGACAGTTTTGGGTATCCGCATAGTCACGGCTGCGTGAATCTGTCTGTTACAGATGCCAAGTGGCTGTACGAATGGATGACGGATGGTACCACAGTTTACGTGTATGACAGTGGCCCATCCAGCTAGCCGCCGCTTCGCCACGCTCGTTTTTTCGCTATCGCCTGCTCATACAGACGAATATAGGCTCGGCTGGCAGTCTCCCAACTCCAATCCCGGCGCATCGCCCGTTCCTGCATTCGCACCCAGGCAGGGCGGTTATCGTAATACGTCCGCAGCGCCCAATCAACGGTGCGTTCCAGTGACCCGGAATCTTCAAATAAAAAGCGAAATCCTGTCCCTTGATCGGCAGCGCCGCCATCATAATTGTCTACCGAGTCCATCAGCCCGCCTGTTTCCCGAACCAGGGGCAGCGCCCCATAGCGCATCGCCAGCATTTGTGTCAAACCACATGGCTCATAGCGCGACGGCACCAGCACCAGATCCGCGCCTGCGTAAATCTGCCGGGAAAGCGGGTCGCTGAACATTAAATAAGTCCTGGCTTTCCAGTTAAAATCCATGCCAATCTGTCCGAAAGCGCTTTCCAGCGCAGAGTCCCCCGTCCCCAGCCCAATAAATTGGGCTTCGGTAGAAGCCAGCACGTAACGGATCGCCGGAATCGCAAAATCCATCCCTTTCTGGTTGGTCAAACGGCCTACATAAGCTATCAAGGGAATATTAGGATTCACCTCAAGGTGCTGGCGTTTTTGGAGGGCGACTTTGTTTTCAACCCGCTTCTCACGGAATGTATCAGCGTCGTAGGGGGTTTCAAGGTGTTTATCAGTGGCCGGATCATAAAATCGTGTATCCAGGCCGTTGAGGATTCCACTAAAATCGGCGCCGCGTGCCTGGATGACACTCTCCAAACCTTCACCAAAACGCGGATAGTGAAGCTCAACGGCGTGCTGCGGGCTTACGGTATTCACTTTTTCCGCGTAAGCAATGCCAATGGCCAGCAAATTATCACGCAAATCTCGCCAGGGAAGGGCGGCGTGGTCACGGTCAGGCAGGCCTTCTTGCCACAGCCATCCACCCGCGTAGGGCCCCTGAAAAGCCATATTATGAATGGTCAGAACAGTAGCGACATCCTGCCACCCAGGATTAAAACGGGCCTGATGAAGTAGAAATGGCACCAGTCCCGTGTGCCAATCATGGACATGCACAACATCGGGCCACCATGACTTCCCCCCATCCAGCGCCCCACTGGCAAGCTGCCAGATAAACGCCGTTGCCATCTGACTGAAATAAATATAACGTGGGGTGTCCCATTCCCAATCCGTATAAATTTTTCCATCCTCTACAAAATAAGGCCAGCTTTTCAGAAAATAAACAGGGACATCGTCCAGCACTTTGGTATGAACATCGACAACGCCATCCCCCTGACGCCGCGGCATCATGTAGCTCATGCGGTAGTCGAGACCATAAATCATACTGTAATGAGGAATCACTACTCGCACATCTACCTCATGACCCCGCAAATACTTGGGCAATCCCCCAACCACGTCGCCCAACCCACCGGTTTTGACGAAGGGCGTCATTTCTGAGGCAACAAAAAGGATTTTCATAGTCTATCCTGTACCCTATTTCCAGTCTTTTATAACACGTAACAGGATAGGATGCCGCACGAAGTTTCTGGTAAGATACTGGGAGGGCATTAACATATGGGAGAAGGCCATGCTGCTCAGATACTTCTACGATAAAAAACTGGCACAGGCGTCCTACCTGGTTGGCTGTGCGGCCGCTGGTGAAGCGCTGGTCGTTGATCCTTCCCGCAAGATTGAGCCGTACCTGAATGCTGCTGAAGAAGAAGGACTGCGAATCACCCATGTGACCGAAACGCATATTCACGCCGACTATGTGAGCGGCAGTCGCGCCCTGGCTACTTTCACAGGCGCACGATTATATTTAAGCGATATGGGCGATCCCGACTGGAAATACCAGTATTCCACCACAAACACGACCCTGATACGTAACGGCGACATGTGGATGGTGGGCAACGTGAAGGTGGAGGTCATTCACACACCCGGCCATACCCCAGAACATCTGGTCTTCATGATCACCGATACGGCAGGAGCCAGTAAGCCAATGGGAATTTTCACCGGGGATTTTATTTTTGTCGGTGATGTGGGGCGACCCGATCTGTTGGAAGCAGCAGCAGGCATCGCCGATACCAAAGTCAAAGGGGCACGGCAGCAGTTCCAGAGTCTGCAAAAATTCAAGCATTTGCCAGATTACCTGCAAATCTGGCCGGGGCATGGAGCAGGAAGCGCCTGTGGTAAAGCACTGGGCGCGATTCCCTCGACCACCTTGGGGTACGAGAAACTGTTTAACCCCGCCTTCCAATTTGAGGACGAGGAACCCTTTGTGGACTGGCTGCTGGACGGTCAGCCAGAACCACCGCGTTACTTTGCTCAGATGAAAAAGGTCAATAAATTCGGCCCCTCCCTGGAAGAGACCCAACCACAGCATTTAGATGAAACCACCCTGGAAGACATTCTGCGTGAGGGGGAACTCGTGGTAGACATGCGGACACAAAACGATTTTGCCCAGGCGCATCGTCTTGGCACGATCAGCATCCCCGCCAGCAGCGACAGATTCAATACCTACGTGGGATGGTTTGTGGATTACGATGCGCCCTTCTATTTCATTGCGGAGTCCGAAAAGGACGTACCGCGTATCTTAGAAGGGCTGTGGGCGATTGGCGTTGATAATATTCCGGGATATTTTACGGGTGAAGCAGTCATGAGACAGGCAGAATCCATGCCGACCATCACTGCGGATGAACTGGCGGCCTATGTTCAGCAAAACGGACTGCTGATCTTAGATGTTCGGAACAAATCCGAGTACCAGGAAGAGCATCTCATCGGTGCAAAACATATCCCAATGGGATTTTTGCCTCAGTACCTTGATGAGCTCCCCAAAGACCGCCTGATTGCGACCCACTGCGCCAGCGGATACCGTTCACAGGTTGCAGCCAGCCTGCTGCGCCGTTACGGGTATCAAAACGTCGTCAATGTCAGTGATGGGATCGATACGCTGGCAAAAGTGCTGCCAACAGAGAAAAGGTAAATCTTTATCTTAGGGAGAAAGCAACATGGAAGTGACGGATTTTTCCGACATTCAGGAGGAGTTTCTTCACCGCGTTCATAGCGTCGTCTGGTGCACGATGGCTACGCTGGATACCCGCAACCGCCCGCGTTCACGGATTTTGCACCCCATCTGGGAAGGAACAACAGGTTGGATCACGACACGCCGCCACTCACATAAGGCGAAACACCTTGCCCACAGCCCATATGTATCATTGGCCTACACCGCCGATCTCGCCAAACCCGTCTATGTTGACTGCGTTGCCGAATGGGTGGACGATCTAGATGAGAAAAAACGACTCTGGGATTTGCTGCTCACGACGCCCCCGCCTCTGGGATTCGACCCGGCTCCAATATACAAAAGTGTTGATGACCCCGGCTTTGGTCTGCTGAAGCTCACCCCCTGGCGGATTGAAGTCACCAACTTCCCGGCCGGCCCTCACCTGGTCTGGCATCCGAAATAACTCTGCTGCCCGGAGGAAACTTCGGGCAGCAAAAGCACAGGCTAACCCTGAAAAATGAGTTTTGGAATATCCTTGAGCTTTGGCACGCTGCCACGCAGCAGCGTATTCACACGGAACAAACGGGTTGCCATCCACATCACCACCACAATAGCGATGACCATCAGAGCCATACTTGCTATTAATTCGCCAGTTGGCACGCTGGTCAGTGAACTACGCATTATCATCGTGAGCGGCGCAGTAAACGGGATCAAACTGAGGACAACTGCCAGTGTGCTGTTCGGGTCTTCAGTGATTGCGGTGATAAAGAAAAACGGGACGACAGATGGGAGAGTCACGATGCTGCTGTAGGAAGACCCTTCACGGGTGGTGTTTATGATCGACGCAATGGCCGCGAAAAACCCTCCCGTCAAACCGAAACCCAGAAAGAAATACACCACCGCCAGCACCACTGCCGAAGGTTTAATTTCCAGCGAACTGAAGTCCACAAACTGCACAGAAAGCTGGTTGGCAATGAACACCATTACTGCCATCCACAATCCGATCTGAAATAATCCGGTGAGCGCCATAGCTAACAGTTTCCCGACCAGAAGGGCCAGCGGCCTGACCGAAGTCAGAATGATCTCGATGGTCATGCTTTCTTTTTCTTCGACCACACTTTGCATGAGATAACCGCTTGCCCCAAAGGTCGCAACCATCAGCACCAGCGAAAATGCATACACTAACCAGAAATCCTGCTGCGAATCCCCAGTACGGACTTCCCCCTGAGTAATACGTGTCTCGATAATATCAGTCGTTGGCACCCGCAGACGTGCAATCACGTAGGGGTCAGTATCATCTGCAATCGAATACAGCAAAAATGCATCCATGATATTGCTGTCAACCGCAGTCACATTAAACGACTCTAACCACATGCTGACCCGTCCCGATTCAAAGTAGTCTTCTTCGATAACGTACAGGCGGTTAATTTCGTCATTCTCTATGGCAGCTTCTCCACTGGAAAAGTCGTCATAGCGAGTCACAAACTGGCTGAACGGGGACTCAGGATCTGGTGAGGGGAAACTACCCGTTAAGTCCACATACCCAACACGCTTTTCGCCTTCAAACTCGGCCTGGATCGTTTCTTCGGCTTCCTTATTTTCTTCAGTGAGATTGTCGTAGATGGTGTAGCCGCCATAGGCCAGCAGGGCAATCAACGGGATGCCAAAGGTGCTGAACAAATAAGCTTTACGTCGAAACTGATTACGCACTTCCTGCCAGAACACAAGCTGCCAGTTTTTCATGTTATCTCCCCCCCAGCAAAACCCGGCGAAGCTGCTTCAGGCCCAACCGCTGCCCATACATTAACATTCCTGCGTGGAATATCTTCACAGATGCCCATAAAACCACCCCAATCGAAACCACAAGAATGACCAAACTGGCAATCACCTGCTCAGTGCTAGCTTCTCCAAGCCCAATCAGAAAAAGATTGGTCACAGGCGAGGTAAATGGGAACAGGCTGAAAAAGGTTGCAACCGCCCCCCCAGGTGAGTTAATAAATGCCGCAATAAACCATGATGGCGATATCATAATCAGGATAAAGATGCTGGCAAACTGACGGGCTTCTTGCTCTGCGGTAACAGACGCTCCTACACCGACCATGATTCCGGCAAACAGTAAAAAACTGAGCAAAAAGTAGGCGACCATCAAGACCACTTCCAACGGTTTGAAATTCATCTCTCTGATGAAATCGAGGCGGTCAGTGACAATCGCAATAATGATTCCAGCAGCTAACCAGACGATCACCTGTGTCAGCGCCAGTGCCCCTAATCCAATCACTTTCCCGACCAGCAGTTGACCAGGACGAATACTGGTAATCAGGATTTCCATGACGCGGTTTTCTTTTTCCTCAACCACCCCACTCATCAAAAATTGTGAGGTCGTCAGGACAGTAAAAATGAACAGCACCGCGAAGATAATCGGCAGGATAAAACGCCCAACCAGAGCTTCTTCATTCATGGGTTCATCTTCGCCCAGAATATGCATCTTCGTATTTGCAGGGTTACGCAGGCGTTCCACAGGGACATCTGGCGGAGCAAGCGAGGACACCCCCAACCGCAGAAAGTCATCTATTTCGTCCTGCATCACAAATGGGATCCCCTTTTTAGCGAAGTAACTCACCCGCCCCGTTTGCAGGTAATCTTCTGGCACGACGATATATGCGTCCAGATCGCCCTTTTCAAACGCGGCACGGGCTGCTTCCTCGCTCTCGTAGGGAATAAAGCGGTCAAAGTCGGGGTTGGTCACACTCTCCAGAAAACCTACCTCGTCCACATAGCCAATCCGGTTATACTCGTCCAGCTTATCCTCGCTGGCGCTGTCTTCTGCGAGCATAATCACCAGATACATCCCGCTCATAATCAGCAAGGGCAGGACAAATGCCGTAAAAATGAACGATTTTCTCAGCAGGTTATACAGGTATTCGCGCTGGATCACGAGCCATAATTTGTTCATAGAGGCACCTTTTCTGTCTCAAGACTGCCGCCTCCAGCTACGCGGATAAAAATTTCCTCCAGACTGGGAATAGCCAGTTCAAAATGACGCAGGATGTAGTCCCCATCGGCGATAGCACGCAGCAGATGATCCGGTGTGGCCTCCGGTGCCAGATGCAGCGTGACATCGCCATTTTTGATGTGTTCAACCCGGACTACTCCCGGCAGCAAATCCCAATTTCCACTGCCAGAAACAGTCACAGCGTTTTCTGCATACTGCTCCCGCACCTCCTGAATCGATCCATACAAGACGCGCCGCCCTTCAGAAATCATCAACATCCTATCGCCCATTTCCTGAAGCTGGTGCATATGATGTGTGGACATAACAACAGCACTGCCTTCCAGCTTCATTTGATAAAGCAGATCCTTCAACACCTGAGTATTGACCGGGTCAAGGCCGCTGAAAGGTTCGTCAATGATGATCAGTTCCGGGTGATGCAGCACGGTTGCGATGAACTGGACTTTCTGCGCCATTCCTTTGCTCAGGGCGGTCATTTTGCTTTTTTTATATTCGCCCAATTCAAGGCGGTCTAAAAGCTCGGCAGCTCTGCGAGAAGCATCCTGCTTGGACATGCCCTTCAACTGCCCCAGATACGCCAGTAGTTGTACCAGCGGCACATTTTTATAAAGACCTCTTTCTTCTGGTAAATAGCCGATCCTGTCCTTTATCTCCTCGGTAATCGGCCCACCCAGCACCGCCACTCTGCCAGAATCGGGGCGGATAATATCCAGAATCATACGAATCGTGGTGGATTTGCCTGCCCCGTTGGGGCCAATCATGGCAAAAATTTCCCCGTATTCCACCTCGAAACTCAAATGATCCACTGCAAGGTGGTCGCCATAACTCTTTGTGAGTTGTTCTGCAATGATGGCCTGTTTAGTCTTCATTTTTTTCCCTTATACAGACACGACAAAGCCTATTAAGAGGCATCCCTATTGTAACCCTGCTTTTCAAGCCTGTTATTTCCCAATTTTTAGGAGAAACCTTCCTGTGCCTGTTAAACTACATCAAAACTTTTTTCTGAAAGCCAATCTAAGGAGCAAATTATGTCCCCACTTGGTGCATTTACGTTTGTCCTCCACAGCCATCTGCCCTATGCACGCCTGGCGGGACGGTGGCCTCATGGCGAGGAATGGATTCACGAGGCCGCCAGCGAAACCTATATCCCCTTACTCAATGCATTGTACGAACTGCGGGCGGAAGGGGTTGCATTCAAACTCACCATAGGAATTACTCCGGTGCTGGCCGAACAGCTTGCCGACGCCGATGTCAAAGACCATCTGGATGAATATTTGGATGACAAGATCGCCCGTGCCAAAAAAGACATTTTGCGTTTCCGTGGGGATTTATGGGAAGAAGAACTGGCAAAGCTGAAATCTGAGGTCACGCCGCGAGAAGAAGCCGAAGAGGGCGATCTCCCTCCGGTAGATCGTGCAGCCGTTGAAGCGGCGCTCCTGGAATCTGATGCAAAACTGGATGAGGCAAAAGAAGCGCCAGAAAAACCCTGGTGGGTTGGGCATAAACACCTGGAAAGTCTGGCCGTATTTTATAAAGAATATTATGAGAACATCAAGGACTCGTTTGACCGCAAGTATAACCGGGACATCGTTGGCGCATTCAAAACATTACAGGACGAAGGGTACATTGAAATCATCACCTGTGCGGCGACACACGGTTATCTACCTCTCCTCGGCACTGACAGCGCCATTCGGGGACAGTTAAAAACCGGCATTGCCAGCTACCAGCGGCTGTTCGGACGCGCCCCCCATTCAATCTGGCTGCCGGAATGTGCCTACCGCCCCGCCTACCGGGTGGGAAAAAGCAAAATCCGTCCTGGCATAGAGTATTTTCTGAATGAGGTCGGGATCAAACTGTTTTTCAGCGAAACCCATCTGATTACAGGCGGGGCGCCTGTTGGCAAAGCCGCCGGGGAAGCTATCGGACCCTATGGCGAAATTAAACGCCGTTATATGATTCCAATGGCGTCCGCCCCGCGTCCGAAGTCAGAAACCACCACTTTTAAAGCCTACTACGTCAGCGACACCACCAGGGGACTGAAAGCTGAAGATCACAGCGGCGTTTCCATCATTGGTCGCAATGACGAAACCGGACAGCGCGTATGGAGTGCCCAGATGGGCTATCCCGGCGACTTTGACTATCGTGAATTTCACCGCAAAGACGGCGAGTCAGGTCTGCAATACTGGCGCGTGACGGGCAATAGCGTTGATTTAGGATATAAAGATTTCTATCATCCGGATTGGGCCGAAAATAAAGCCCGGATTCACGCTGAAGATTTTGTTGCGCTGGTCGAACGTATACATGAAGCACGTTATAAATATGGTCTGGACTATGGCCTGATTTCCTCAAACTATGATACGGAGTTGTTTGGTCACTGGTGGTTTGAAGGCGTCGATTGGATGAAACAGGTCTTAAAAGGTCTGGCCGCCAGCGCTAAAGTCGATCTTGTGACCGCCCGTGAATATCTCGCCGCGCATCCACCGGAAGAAGTCCTGCACGTGCCGGAGGGCAGTTGGGGGTCAGGCGGCACCCATTTCACGTGGGATAATGTTGAAACGCACTGGATGTGGCAGCCGCTCATCGAAGCGGAACACCGGATGGAAAACCTCGCTAACCGTCACGCCGATCAATATGATGCCTTAAACTGGCGCGGCGTACTGAATCAGACAGCACGGGAACTCCTGCTGGCAGAAAGTTCAGATTGGCCCTTCCTGGTCACCACCGGACAAGCCAAAAATTACTCGATCCAACGTTTTGAACAGCACCTTGACCGTTTTAACCAGCTTGCCAGCAGCCTTGAATCGGGTACGCCCGATGAAATGCTGGCAGCCCAACTCTGGGAAAAAGACCGTCTGTTTGAGGATATTGATTTTCGCTGGTGGTGCGGCCCGTAATAGAAGTGGGGCGGATCATGTGTCCGCCCAGCTTTAAAGATATTTAACCTGTTCGCTGCCGTTTTTCAGTCCTATAATTCCCCTCCTGCTTACAGAAGGCCATTTTTGTATGTCTGGTTTAGCATTAGGGCTGGTGCTCACCTCGGCTTTTCTCCATGCCACCTGGAATCTGGCGGCAAAAAAGGTCGGCGGTGGGTTAGCGTTTGTGTTTCTACTCAATCTGTGTTCCAACTTTATCTATGCCCCTGTCGCGCTAGCCGTCTTTTTCACCCAGGACGCACACATCCCCAAAGAAGGTATCGTTTTTATTGTAGGGAATGCCATCGTTCACATTTTTTACTTTCTGCTGCTGTCCTATGGCTATCGCATTGGGGACTTATCGCTGGTCTATCCTCTGGCACGCGGCACGGGCCCCATGTTTTCCACTCTGGTGGCAGTCATATTGCTGGGCGAACGCCCTACACCTCTGGCGATCATAGGAATTGTTGCCATCGGCATCGGTGTCGTCATTTTTAGTGGTGGGTTACGCATCTTTCGCAGCAAGGACTCCCATGGGGCAGTAACATTTGCCCTGCTCACTGGATTAATCATTTCGGCATACACTATCTGGGATAAGATCGCCGTCGGGGTCCTGGATATTCATCCCCTTCTCTATGATTGGTCAGGGGGCATGGTGCGTTCTGGACTGCTCATCATGGTGATCAATTTCAGCAGCATAAGCTGGGCCGATGTGAAAAAAGAATGGCAGCTCCACTATCAGGAGGCCCTCATTGTTGGGATTCTCAGCCCGCTGGCGTATATTCTGGTGCTGGCGGCTTTAACGTTTAGCCCGGTCAGCTACATCGCGCCTGCCCGCGAAATCAGCATTTTGATTGGCGCGGTGATGGGAGCACGCCTGCTGGCGGAGGGAGAGGTTCCCCGTCGTTTATTTGCTGCCAGCGTCATGGTATGCGGGCTGGTCGCGCTGGCTCTTGGCTGAATTGGTTTTATGGACAAATTCTGTATCTCACAGTACGCTGTGAGCGTAATCAATTAAGAACCCAAGTCCTGTACGTGAGACAACCCCTATGACTGACATCAAAAAGCAGGTTCAGCAAACTTTTGGCACCCACGCAGAAAATTATGTGACCAGCCCTACCCATGCACGCGGAAAATCGCTCAGCCAGCTTTTAAAAGCGATTCCTCGTCAGCCTGGATGGAAAACCCTGGATATGGCGACAGGGGGCGGGCATACAGCGCTGGCCTGTGCGGAAGAAGGTGCGGCGGTCATAGCCAGCGATCTGACCTTAAAAATGCTGCAAACCGCCCGCCAGTTTATCCGCAAACAAAATCAGAAGGTGTTTTTTGTGCAGCATGATGCCGAGGCAGTACCGTTTCCGGCAGACCATTTTGATCTGGTAACATGCCGCATCGCGCCGCATCATTTCCCCGATGTCCCCCGATTCGTGCATGAGGCTGCGCGGGTTCTCAAACCAGGTGGGTGGCTGGGGATTGTCGATATTATTTCGCCGGACAAGAAAAAAGCAGCGGACTACTGCAACGCATTTGAAAAATTACGCGATCCTTCCCATGTATGGGCGTTTCGGCTGAGGGATTGGCGTGCGTTTTTCGAGGAGGCAGGACTAGAAATGACCCACACCGAGGCAGCAGCTTCTGACCAGCAGCTTGGGGTCTGGGCGGCGCGTGTTGGCTGCGATAATGTCACAATCCACCGATTGAGAGCGATGCTTCTGCAAGCGCCACAGGTCATCAAAGACTGGTATAACGTCAAAACGAGCGAGAACACCCTTGCGGACATTCCCTTTTCGATCCAACAGGCGGTGATGATCGCCCGAAAACGGGACTAGGTATTCTCGAAATAGATCCAACCCCGCAGCGCCCCTAACCGGAACGACTGCCCATTACGAATCGGCACCAGTTCCCCCGGCTTAACCTGTACTTCATCCAGGAACGTACCGTTGCGTGATGCCAAATCTTCGATAATGATATTTTTATCTACCCGATGCAGCCGCACATGGAGCCGTGAGACCCCTGCTGGAAATCCACCAAACGGCGCAACGTCAATGTCTGGCTGCTGGCCTGCCTCGGAACGGCGGCCAATAGTCACGCGGTCAATCAGGTCAAATTGGAGTGTTTTCGGACTGCTTTCAAAAATAATCAGCACCGCATGGGGCGACCCCAACGACGGTTTCTGCTCTGGCGCATGAGATGCCCCTTCCTCAGGGGGCTCAGGGGGAAGATTCGGGTCAAGAATTTTGGTTTCCATGCACTACTTCCTTTGCCAAAAAATCCAGAATAGCTTTTGCAACGATTTCGGGTTCTTCAACGGGCAAAAGATGGCTCGTTTTAGGAACAGTCAGGAGAGGAATATCGGGTCGGATGCGACGCCATAGTTTGACAGCGCCTGGATGGAATGCATTGGTATTTTCCCCCGCGATGATTAGACATGGTACTTGTATTTTAGGCGGATAGCGCCACTCGTCAAGTGGAGGAGTGCGAAAAATCTGCGCTTCCCATTCTTTTGGATACGCCAGTTCAACCCCGTGCGAATTTGACCTGGTCATATGTTCTGCATACAGATGCACCACTTCGTCTGAGCAGTAACGGAAAAGGGGCTTGCCTCGAAAATAAGCGTAGGCGTCGTCCAGCGACTCCCATTTGTCCCGTCGTTTGAGCGCACCATCAACTAAGGGCTTTATCAAGTTGATCCCAAAACTTTCGATAAAAAAGGCAACTCGTACCACCCATCGCGGGAAAAATACAGGATCAAGCAAGACGACCGCCTGGAAAAGCTCCGGGTGCTCCACCGCAGCCATCAGATTGATGACGCCTCCCATACTGTGGCCAATCCCAATCACCGGAGCCAGTTTGTGGGCCTGAATTCCGGCCACATAGTCATCAACCATAATATGCCAGGTTTTCATATCAGCAGGATCACTATCTTGCCACCATGAACGCGGGAGCAGACAGACTTTCCGGTAATCCCCCTCGATGGCATTGACCAACGGCAGGTACATTTCCGGTGGAAAGCCGTTGCCGATTGAAAAGCTCATGACGGCTTTACCTTGGGTGGTGTATTCATGAAGCGGAAACGTCATCGCACATCCTTTTCACTAAGCATTATAACAAGGCCGTTTTCGTTTGAAAAACATGACAATGGTAACGCCTGCCGCACTTGCCAGATTCGGTTGAGACATCATCCTACGGTAGACTTGTATGATTTCATGGAAAGGTCAAGGACATGGAATATAGTCGTTTAGGTCAAACAGGTTTGCAGGTTTCGCGGATTTGCCTGGGGATGATGAGTTACGGTACGTCCAAATGGCGGCCCTGGGTACTGGACGAGGGCGACAGCCGCCCCTTTTTCCAGAAGGCCGTTGAAGCCGGCATCAACTTTTTCGATACCGCCGACATCTATTCGCTGGGGGTAAGCGAGGAATTAACTGGAAAATTTGTTAAGGAATTTATTCCTAACCGGGACGAAGTGGTGGTGGCTACCAAAGTCTTTAACCCGATGGGAAGCAAACCGAATCAGGGAGGGCTTTCCCGCAAGCACATTATGGATGGGATTGATGCTTCGCTGAAACGGCTGCAAATGGACTATGTGGATTTGTACCAGATCCACCGCTGGGACTACCATACGCCCATTGAAGAAACGATGGAAGCGCTGCATGATGTCGTGAAAGCGGGCAAAGCACGTTATATCGGGGCGTCAAGTATGTACGCCTGGCAGTTCGCAAAAGCGTTATATACAGCAGACTACCATGGTTGGACGCGCTTCGTCTCGATGCAGAATCACTACAATCTGGTTTACCGGGAAGAAGAACGCGAAATGAATCCCCTGTGTCTGGCAGAAGGAATCGGCAGCATCCCCTGGAGTCCGCTGGCGCGTGGTTTTCTGACAGGCACTCGTAAGCGCGGCGAGAGCCATGCCACATCCCGCGCTGAGACGGATGATTTTGCCCATCGTATGTACTACGAAGATAAAGATTTTGATGTGGTAGAGCGCGTCGTTGAGCTGGCGAACGCACGCGGTGTGAAACCTGCTCAGATCGCCTTAGCCTGGGTGCTGCATAAACCCGTTGTGAACGCCCCCATCATCGGGGCGACCAAAATGCACCACCTTGATGAAGCAATTACGGCACTGGACATCAAGCTCTCAGAGGACGACATGAAATATCTGGAGGAACTCTACCAGCCCCACCCGATTCTGGGTCACAGCTAAATGGGCGATAGGCATGACGTTTTCTGTGGCTTATCGATGAGGGCCTATCACTGCTACCCCTGCGAGAATTTGTCACCCCGATTCTGGAATATCGGCTTTTGGGGATGACACAGGAAGGTATTGCTCAGGAAAAACAACCGGAAGAGGAACGCTTTTGGTTCCCCGAAGTCGTTGAACCTTTGGAAGGAATCCAAAAGCGTTTCTACGTTATTACCGCAGCTCACTTCAACAATTGAGCAGGCTCGATAACTTTCAATATCATTCGGTGGTGTGCTGAGCAGTGTAAACAAGGCACCGAAGTCCCTGCCGCGTTCAACCGCCTGAAGACTCCGGAGTGCTTTCTGCTTCTCCATTGAGGGCATCAAGTTCGGCTTGAATTTCAGACGCCGCTGGATTTGCCAGATTAAACCCTGCTACGATAGCGCTGCTCATATTCATGTAGTCCGGCCATTCGGCAGGATTAATGGTCTCTTTGCCAGAACACTGAGCATCAATGCCTGCCTGAATAGTATTTAGTCGATCATCTGTCAGAAGGACTCTTTCCACCAACAGATTTTTCCCTTCCAGCGTCGGCTCATCGACGGTCAGCCAGTCGGGGGGCGCAGACCAGCTAACCTCTTTCAGAGTTTTGCAGTCCAGGGTGATGACTCCGGTCGGTGTCTGGCAGTTACTCGCTGGGTCAAAGGCCAAAACCTCACAGTATTCTAACAGCGCAGCCTGTTGATCCTGGACAATATTTTGCATTTCGGCCAATGCTTCCTCGGTATCATCCGGGGTTTTATCCAGAATTTCCCGCAGCACTACTGCCAATCCAGCTATCGCAATGGTGAGCGCCAGATACAGAATAATGCGGAACATCCGACGGCGGCGGCGGGCGATTTTCTTAGCCTTAAGCTCAGCGGCTTCTTTCTCTTCCCGCACTTTCTGAAGTCGTTTTTCGTAGTTCCATTCGTCATCCGTCAGCGTCAGCTCACGCTGCTTTAACATTCGTTCCTGCGCCAACGTCGGCCAGTCAAATTTCTCTTGCGCCATTTGTGCCTTCATGACGGCTTTTTTCCGATCCAGTTCGCGCTGCTGTAGGGTGGATAAGGTCCGCACCGCTTTGTTGGCCAGGTCGCGTACTTTAGGATGCTGATCCAGGGTAGCTACCTTGTCCAGTGCTTCGATGAGCTCGATGTTGCCTGTCTTCCCCAGTGCAAGCACGGCTTCGTAGCGCACTTTGGGGTCTTTATGTTCCAGTCTTTTGAGGAGTCTTCGGGTTTTGCGATCCATGAATAAGCACCTTTCATAAAAACGAAATAAAAAGTGAGAATAAGCTGAAGATTTAATTATATTCTCCCCTGTTAGCGTTGGCACTTTTCCGTTATATTTGTCTAAAATGCACAAAAATCAGAGTTCTGATTTATACTATTTGTACAATCGACAAGGAGAAACACATATGGCTGTCCCCTCGTATGAGGCGCCAACCCATCAAGATACAGCCTATCAAACCGCACTGGAACAGTTTGATCGAGCTGCCTACTATGTAGATGCTCCCGCAGATTACCTCGAAATCCTGAAATACCCTGCGAGGGAATTGACCGCGAACTTCCCCGTTCGACGTGATGACGGCACTATCGAAATGTTTACGGGGTATCGTGTTCATCACAACATTACGCTTGGCCCGACCAAAGGCGGTATCCGCTATGCAGCCGACGTGACCCTGGATGAGGTGCGGGCGCTGGCCATGTGGATGACCTGGAAGTGTGCTCTGGTACAGCTCCCCTTCGGCGGCGCAAAAGGCGGCGTCGTCGTTGATCCGAAAACTTTGAGCCTTGCCGAAAACGAACGCCTGACTCGCCGCTACACAGCGGAAATGGTCAAGATGTTCAGCGAACATGCTGACATCCCTGCCCCGGACATGGGAACCAATGCTCAAACTATGGCCTGGATCATGGATACTTACTCCATGAACGTAGGACATTCGGTTCCTGCCATTGTCACCGGAAAGCCGCTGAATCTGGGCGGCAGCGAAGGTCGAACCGAGGCAACCGGACGCGGCGTCATCATTGCAATGGAAGAAGCCCTTAAGCGGATTGACCGCTATGACCCGACAAATACCAAAGTGGTGATCCAAGGGTTCGGGAATGTTGGCTCGCACGCAGCCTTGATTGCCTCTGAACTCGGTTATAACGTGGTCGCCGTCAGCGATATAAGCGGCGGCGTGTACAATCCGAACGGGTTAGATATCAAGAAGCTGTTTGACTTCTGTTTCCATGGAGGTCAGTTGAAAGATTACAAAGACTCCAGTCTGGATCACGTCACTAACCGTGAACTTCTGACCCTCCCATGTGATGTCCTCGCTCCGTCCGCTTTGCAAAGCCAGGTGACACCTGAAGTCGCCCCCTATGTTAAAGCCAACCTGATTGTTGAAGGTGCCAACGGTCCCACCACCCCCGACGCAGACGATATTTTAAATGATCGTAACATTCTGGTGGTGCCGGATATTCTGGCGAACGCGGGCGGCGTGATTGTCTCGTACTTTGAATGGGTACAGGGCTTGCAGAGCTATTTCTGGGATTTGGACGAAATCAATCGCCGACTTGCACGCATCATGACCAAGTCTTATGACAATGTCCAGGTGATTGCCGAAGAAAACAAGATCACACTGCGGACAGCCGCTCAGGTTGCCGCGATCAGCCGCGTGGTAAAGGCTTTGATGACTCGCGGCATTTATCCCTAAGAATTGCCTATGTGAAAATGAGTGGCAGGTGTTCTGACCTGCCACTTTTTATGGGTACGGCTTTAAGCGCCAGGGCAGCCCTGCGACCATCAATATCACTTCATCCGCTGCCTGCGCGATTTTCTGATTAGCTTTACCCAGCTCATCCCGGAAAAATCGGCCCAATT
The DNA here is from genome assembly GCA_008933735.1 of Anaerolineae bacterium. GTDB lineage: Bacteria > Chloroflexota > Anaerolineae > Aggregatilineales > J027 > SB15. The sequence goes on from WBUL01000002.1 coordinate 342,008, forward strand.
TTGTTGGTGGCACAACCCCCATACCCACCTCATTGCTCACGATCAGCCAGACTGCTGAAGAATGCTCGTAAGTTCCCAGCAGCAGGTCAATTTCCTGCATGATTGCAGCGGCTGCATCTTCCTGTGGAGCGTCATCCGGTAGTTGCATCAGGGCATTCGCCGCGAGCAGGGTGAGACAGTCCAGAATCAGCAGTTCATATTCACCGGAAAAATGCTTAATTGCCCCACCGACTCCAAGCGGTACCTCTAACGTGTGCCACGCTGCTGGTCGTGTTTCACGGTGATGAGCAATACGTGTCTGCATTTCGTCGTCAAATGCCTGGGCAGTTGCCACAAACAGGACTTTCCTGGCATGTTCACGCGCATAACCTTCAACGAACTGGCTTTTGCCGCTTCTCGCCCCTCCAAGAACAAAGACCAGCTTTTTGCTCATACAACCGCCAGAAAAATCAGGCAAATCAGTTCGGTCAGTTCACACAGCCAGCCATACACATCCCCGGTCAAGCCGCCGCCGAGACGTTTTGCCGCCCAGCGTCCTGCGAGGGCAACTGTGAGCGGTGCGGCAAGAATCGTGAGGACAGCGGGCCAGCCGGATAACACGGCGATAAACACACCTGAAAAAATCGCAGTCGTCACTTGAGGCGGCTCCAGACCATTCCGAAAATAACTGCCAATGCCAGACGCACGCGCAGGATGGAAAAACCGGGCCGCCAATACCATCGCCAGCCGTCCAGTGACCGGGGGCAGCACCAGCAGCAGCGGTTCGACCATCCCGATGGTCATCCATTTGCCCAGCAGGAGTATCACCAGCCCAACCACGCCCCACATCCCCGCCCGCGAATCCTTCATGATAGCCAGCCGCTTTTCCGGGGTTGTGGTCGCAAATAACCCGTCGCAGGCATCCCCAAACCCGTCCAGGTGCAGGCCACCTGTAATCACAATCCATCCCAGCAGTGTCAAAAACGCCGACAATTCCTTGTGAATTTCAACAGCACGAATCCCAGCCAGCATCAGACCAATCACCAGGCCGACCAGGGGGAAATATGCAAAAATTCGTCCCGGTTTGGCAGGCTGATGCTCCTGCGCGACTGGGATAACTGTGAGAAAGGCAAACGCACCTAAAATATCGGTTATCATGCTGGGCCACTGACTCCTGCATCGTGAAAAGTCGCCATTTCCTGTAAGGTACGCATCGCCGCTTCGATCATCGGCAGTGCCAGCACCGCCCCTGTGCCCTCTCCCAATCGCAAGTTCAGATCCATGAGCGGAGCCAGACCCAGTGCGTCGAGTGCAATTTGATGCCCCGGCTCAACGCTGCAATGGCTGGCAATCAGATAACCTTTTACAGCCGGAACAAGATGCACTGCAAGAAGCGCCGCCGCTGTGCAAATCACGCCATCCACCACTACAGGGAGTCGGTGAGAGGCGGCGCCAATCATCAAACCCGCCATCGCACCAATTTCAAACCCACCGACCATTTGCAGTACATTGTCCTTTGTTGGGTGATGATATTCCAGCGCATCCTCTATCACCTGGATTTTATGACGAAGCGCGGTATCATCCACCCCCGTTCCACGTCCCGTGAGTAGAGAGACGGGCTGCCCGGTCAGTACTGCAATCATAGCGCTAGCCACCGTCGTGTTGCCGATCCCCATTTCGCCAACGCACAAAATATCCAGCGGCAGTTCCGAATGCAGCACATCCAGCCCAATCTGAAGCGACTGATCCGCCTGTTCCGGGGTCATGGCGGGCTCATGGCTAAAATCTCTTGTCCCATAGGCGATCTTTCGTTTGACCAGATAATGATGATCGGGCAAATCGCCTGCGACACCAGTATCAACGACCGTTACGCGGGCATTCATTTGCCGCGCCAGCACATTCACCGCTGCACCGCCGCGTAGAAAATTGAGCACCATCTGCCGGGTAACTTCCTGCGGATAGGCACTGACGCCCTGCGCTGTAATGCCATGATCGCCCGCACAGACCACCACAACACGTTTTTCTGGCAGCCACTGAATATCTCCGGTCATTCCGGCCAACCGGATCGACAGCGCTTCAAGGCGGCCTAAAGCTCCGGCGGGTTTGGTCAAAAGCGCCTGCCGCTCGGCGGCTAACTGCTTTGCCTTTTCATCAAGCGGAGGGATATACGGAAGTTCCATAGATTTAATCCAATTCGTAAACCTGAAAACGCGGATCCTGATGCAGCAGATGCAGGCCAACCGCGATCTCAGGATTCTTCCAGAGTTCCCACAGGGCCGGATTGGTCGCCTGGTAATTGCGCTCGATCACCAGGTAGTCCGCCCGATTCATCTGCATAAAATCTACAATTTCGGCCAGAGTCATTTCTGAATCGATGAAAAAAAATGGATGCTCCTGTTTTCCAGCCGCATAAAAAGCGATTACATTTGCTTTTCCAGGGGAAGCCACCATCACCTCCTGCGGATTTTCTACATGGTCAGCAATCCACTCTCCGCCCAGTTTTGAGTTCCATAACAGCAGTTCTTCCGTGTAAATCGCTTCCAACGAGGTATCCTGAAAAAAGGGGAAAATCGCGTAAACCAGTACGGGCAGCCCCAGCAGCATCGCCGCGTGGAGAAGTCTGACCTTCTGTGCCGCGTGGATTTCGCCCAGCATCCGTGTACACAAAAAGGCTGTCGGGATCATCACCAACACTGAGTGCGGGATAAAAAAGCGATAGTCAATGTAAAAAAAAGGGTAGGCAAAAATCGGGACGAAAAACAGCAGTGTCACCAGTGCAACCTCAGTGCTGCGGGCATCCCATTGAAAATCCGGCAGCCAGCGTCCGCAAGTAAGCCGAAAGACTGCCCAGATCACTCCCCATACAAAAAATACATGCCGATTAATCCCAAAAAACTGAATGGTTCCCTGAATAAGATTCGTGACCGTCGTTTGCACATATTTCCAGCCCTGCTGCTGGATAAACTCGCCGACGGATAAATCCTCATAATCAGCAACTTTGCCTTCAACATACTCGTCCCGAATGATATTCTGACGTACCTTGCCGGAAATCGCCCATTGCCCCTCTGCATCGTGCAAAAAAAGTATGTACGCCCCAACCATCAGGACCAGCGGAGGCAAAAAAATTCCGATGAATCTGAACTCTGTGGTTCGCCACGCAATAACACATAAGCCGAGCAGCGACAACCCACCAACGGCCAGCCCCTCTGGACGGGTGAGATACAACAGGCCACACAAAACACCTAAAATCAGACTGCGTGCTGCTGTGGCTTGTTCCGTGACTATGCGTAGAAACAGTCCATAGGCGCTGATATAGAGCACAGCATAGACAAGGTCAGAAAGTGACTGATAGGAATGCCACAAGATGACAGGCGCAATCGCCACCCAGCAGGCAGCCAGCAGGGACGAATCATCCTGATAGAGATACCTGGACACGCTGTAGGCCAGCACGATCAGAGCCAGATAGGCACCCATTGAAACCAGGGCACCTGTCCACTCAAAATCGCCAATAAACAGGTAAAACGGATAGGAAATGAAGCCGTAGCCAGGGGGAAAAAGCGTATGGGGTTCGCCTGCATAGGTCAAACCGCGCCCTTCAAAAAAGTTCCGTGCCGGAATCAGATAGTACAGCGAGTCGGCATTCATATGCCGCCGTTCAACCACCAGATAACCGGAAAGCAGTGCAGCAGCGAGGAGAATGAGCAGGAGGCGTCCGCGCCGTTGTTCAGGGGAAAGGATATTCATGGCGGGTAATTATACTCAAAAGGCAGTGAGTTGTTATCCCACTGCCCCGGAGCGCTTCATCATTACGCCTGCGCCGTTTCGTGAAGATACTGACGCAAATACTGCCCGGTGAAACTCGGTTCATAAGCGGCGACTTCTTCTGGTGTCCCTGCGATGAGAATTTCACCGCCAGCATCCCCACCTTCCGGCCCCATATCAATAATCCAGTCTGCCACTTTAATAATATCCAGGTTGTGCTCAATGATCAGCACTGTATTTCCATTATCGACCAGCGTTTGCAGCACCTGAATCAGCCGTTCCACATCTGCTGCGTGCAGCCCGGTAGACGGTTCATCTAACACATATAGTGTTTGACCAGTTGCCCGTTTCCCCAGTTCACGGCTCAACTTAACACGCTGCGCCTCCCCACCAGAAAGGGTTGTTGCGGGCTGACCGATGCGAACATAACCTAACCCTACTGCATCCAGAGTTTCCAGCTTGCGGTTGAGATTCGGGAAGTTCTCAAAGAAATGCAGCGCCTCGGTAACGGTCATATCCAGCACCTCGGCAATATTTTTGCCCTTGTAACGCACTTGCAGCGTCTCGCGGTTGTAGCGTGTCCCGTGACAGACATCACATTCGACGTAAATATCTGCCAGGAACTGCATTTCGACCTTGAGATAACCCTGCCCCTGACAGTTTTCGCACCGCCCGCCCTTGACGTTAAAACTAAAACGTCCGGCGGTATAACCGCGAATCCTGCTTTCTGGCAGCTCCGCAAACAGCACCCGAATGTCATCAAATACTTTGGTATAGGTGGCTGGGTTCGAGCGCGGGGTGCGTCCGATAGGACTCTGGTCAATATTGATGATTTTATCAATCGCGTCGAGACCTTCAATCCGGTCATGAGCGCCCGCCCGTTCTCGTGCCCCGTTCATCACACGCGCCAGTTCTTTATACAGCACTTCGACCATGAGCGTGCTTTTGCCGCTGCCGCTCACTCCGGTAATTACAATGAACTTGCCCAGAGGAACCTGTGCATCAATATGTTTGAGGTTGTTTTCGCGTGCGCCATAAATCGTGATGAACTGACCATTACCAGGGCGCCGCGTTGCTGGCAGCGGAATCTTACGCCTGCCGCTTAAAAACGCTCCTGTAATGCTGTCCGGATGGACACAGATTTCGGCGGGGGTGCCTTCGGCCACGACCTGCCCCCCATGTTCACCTGCCCCTGGCCCCATATCAATAATCCAGTCGGCGTGGTGCATGGTATCTTCATCGTGCTCGACCACCAGCAGCGTATTCCCCAGGTCGCGCAGGCCTTCCAGCGTCGCCAGCAGGCGGTCATTATCGCGCTGGTGCAAACCAATGCTCGGCTCGTCCAGCACATACAACACCCCGGTTAAGCGACTGCCAATTTGAGTCGCCAATCGGATGCGCTGCGCTTCTCCGCCGGAAAGCGTGCCAGCCGAACGGGAAAGATTCAGGTAATCCAGCCCGACATCCTGTAAAAAGTAAACGCGACTCTCGATTTCCTTCAAAATCTGGCGGGCGATGGTCTGTTCCCGTTCATTGAGGGCGGGCGGCTTGCCATTAATCCCGCGCAGCCCATTGACCCAATCCACCAGATGTTTGACCGGAAGCTGAGTCACATCGTAAATCGACATCGCGTTCACGGTCACCGCCAGCGCGTGAGGACGCAGCCGCTTGCCCTGGCACGCCGGGCATGGGCGCTCACTCATCATTTCTTCAATTCGTGCCCGCATCCAGTCGGAAGTTGTTTCCATATAACGGCGCTGAAGGTTGTTAATGACACCTTCAAACTGCGTATCATAGGCCCGGAACGCGCCATCATGCCGTTCATAGGTTACCCGTACCCGTCGATTGCCAGTCCCATACAGGATGACGCTCTGCTGCTCCTGGGTCAGGTTTCTCCAGGGGGCATGAAAATCAATCCCAAATGCCTTGCAGACACTTTCCAGCATCCGCATGGTGTAGCTGTCCTGTCCCTGGGGCCAGCCGTTGGCTGCAATCGCCCCATCTGCCAGACTCAGGCTCTCATTCGGTACGACCAGTTCGGGGTCAAGTTCCAGTTTTGAGCCTAACCCCTGGCATTCCTCGCACGCCCCATAAGGGTTGTTAAAGCTGAAGGTGCGGGGCTCCAGTTCAGGAATGCTGCCGTGTCCGAATGGGCAGGCCAGCGCCTCACTGAACAGTTTGTCGAACGGATTGTCCTGGTCGGTCACATCATTGACGATGACAACCCCTTCGCCAATCCGCAGCGCTGTTTCAATCGAGTCAGTCAGGCGGGAACGCGCACTGCTGGCTTCTTCGCTGTCCGGATCATCATGATCACGAATCACCAGACGATCAACGACTACCTCGATGGTGTGCATCTTGTAGCGGTCAAGTTCGGGCGGACTGTCCACTTCAATAATTTCACCATTCACCCGCGCCCGGACAAACCCCTCATTACGGATTTCCTCAAAGATTCTTTCGTGCCGACCTTTGCGGTCACGGATACGAGGAGCAAGAATCTGAACACGCGAACCGTCCGGCATGGCTTCGATTTCTTCAACAATTTGCTGGGCACTCTGAGCTTTAAGAGGTTCGCCGCAGATGGGGCAGTGCGGGTGCCCAACACGAGCATACAGCAGACGAAGATAATCATAAATTTCAGTGACCGTACCAACCGTCGAGCGTGGGTTGCTGCTCACACCTTTCTGGTCAATCGAAACAGCGGGCGACAACCCCTCAATCTGATCTACGTCGGGCTTTTCCATCTGCCCCAAAAATTGGCGGGCATAGGCGCTCAGACTTTCCACGTAACGGCGCTGCCCTTCTGCGAAAATCGTATCGAAGGCCAGCGAACTTTTGCCACTGCCTGACAGGCCAGTAATAACAACCAGCTTATCGCGGGGAATATCCACATCAATGTTCTTGAGATTGTGTTCCCGCGCACCGCGTACTATGATTTTGTCGTGAGACATGAGGGCATCCCTGAACAGCGAACAAACGTGCTAATTGTAGCGCTAACAGCACATCAGCGTCAATGAGATTTGATGCCAGTGCTGATAAAGTGCCAAATATCGCCTGCTTCAGCCAACTCTTAATAACTTTTTTCTAAGTTCGTGGCAATTTTTAATGAAATACTAACTATACTTTTTTCAGAATTACAGGTATCATTCAGGTTAGAGATACCTTGATGGCCTTTCCCCTTCCTGGCTCCCACCCAATCAGGCCATCAAGGACAAGTTCCCTCTTTAATAGGGACGTACTTTTTTTAAGTAGGCATTCTGCGGCTATCCCCCTTTGGCTCCCACCCCAAGTCGTAGAATGCTACTTATTTTTTAGGAGCATTTTCACGTAAAATAACATCTAATCGAACACGGACGATACGAATTTGCAATGAAAAAACCAATGGTTGCCCTGGTCGGACGACCCAATGTAGGTAAATCAACACTCTTTAATCGGCTGGTGGGCGAACGCAAAGCCGTTACCTCAGAAATCCCTGGTACCACCCGTGACCGCATTTATGGCAATGTGGACTGGCGGGGAACGATCTTCACTGTAGTAGACACAGGCGGCATCGAAATCTACGAGCCGAAAAGTGACCGAGATATCACCCTATCGCCCCTGGCGGAAGGCTCAGCGCTCTTTGTGCCAGAGATTCGCGGCCAGGCGCTGCTCGCAATCCGTGAGGCGGATGTCATTGTTCTGGTGACCGATGTTCTGGATGGGATTACGGCAGCCGATGAGGAAATCGCAGATATTCTGCGCCGCAGCGAAAAACCGGCTATCGTGGCGGCCAACAAAGGCGACAACGAGCAGCGCATGAGCGAGGTTGTGGATTTTTATGCGCTGGGATTGGGTGAAGTGATTGGCATCAGCGCTTTGCATGGCACAGGCACGGGCGACCTGCTGGACGCCGTTGTAGACGCTTTGCCCCACAAAGCCGATTTCGATCCTGAGGTAGAAGACGAAACCCTGAAAATCGCCATTGTAGGGCGGCCCAATGTAGGAAAATCCAGTCTGCTGAACAAGCTCCTGGGCGAGGAACGCTCTATTGTTTCAGAGGTCGCCGGCACAACACGGGATGCAATTGATACTCGCATCAAATTCTATAATGAAGAAATCACGTTGATCGACACCGCGGGCATCCGGCGGCGTGGCAAAGTCGAGCCCGGTATCGAAAAATACAGTGTGCTGCGGGCCTACCGTGCAGTACAGCGTGCAGATGTCGCCCTGCTGCTGATTGACGCAGTAGATGGGGTCACTGCACAGGATGCTCACATTGCGGGCATGATCGTGGATGAGAAAAAGAGCGTGGTTATTATCGTCAACAAGTGGGATGCGGTGGAAAAAGACGCCTTCACCATGACCGAGTTTGAGAAAAAAGTCCGGCAGGATTTAAATTTCATCGCCTACGCGCCTATTCTGTATGTCAGCGCACTGACGGGCAAACGGATCCACCAGGTATTGGAAACCGCCGTCCTGGTGTATGAAGAACGAATGCGGCGCATCTCTACTTCAGAACTCAACCGGATTATCCGCGAGGCGGTGAGCCGTCACGCACCCGCCAGCAAACAGCCCCGCAAGCTCAAAATCTACTACGGCTCGCAGGTGCGCGTTGACCCGCCAACTTTCCTGTTTCACGTCAATGATCCAAAACTCCTGCACCTTACTTACGAACGGTATCTTGAAAACTGCATCCGACAGGAGTACCCTTTTACTGGGACACCAATTCGCCTCAGCTTTCGCGCCCGCGACGGCAATCTGGATAAGGAGTAAGCCCAAGAACCATGAAGGATGTGCCACCCTCAGAAACACGCCTCGATCCCACTGTGGTCGAGTTGAAAGAAGACACACTGCCGCCCCAAATTGAAGATTCGCCGCTCGTTCCTTCGACCCCTCGTTCAGTCAGCGTTACAGGGGAACATCCGCCTGTGCGGGCAACCAGCACTGACGAGGACACACTCACGCCAGTAACCACCGGGGAGGAAGAGCGCTCGGCAAAGTTGCAGAATTGCGAGCCAGAGGATACACTGCCTGATTATTTAGATCAGCACAGGTAACTGGCATGGATGCACAGCAGGACATCAGCAGGTCATCAAGCGCGATTGTCATTTTCCTCATCCTGTTGGTGCTGCTGCCCCCCGTTATTTGTTTGACCCTGCTTTTTGCAACCGATGCCTATGTGGGAATCGGCAGAGCATTGGGTGTCAACCTGCCCGCCGATGAAAACCTGGTAATCTATGATGCAACCTGCTGGCAGGACGGCAGCAGATACCGGATTAATATCGTGTACTGGACACGCGAATCTGCCCCCATGAGCGCCACCGTCGGAAAACGAAAAAGCCCCTCGGTGACCGCCAACGCAGGCATTAACACCATGGAAGTCTTTGTCAGTGAACTTGAAGGCTGCCCCAAATCGGTTATTCTCACAGATGACAGCCGCAACCGCATTGCGGGAGGGTCGGTGGAGGATATAACAAGCGATGAGTCTGGATGATCCCAATAAACAACTCAGAAAACTAACCCTTCCCGAACAACCTTCGCTTCCACATTTAGAGCGTGCCCGCGAAATCGAAGCACAAGCGGGACTCGCGCTCAAACGCGAATATTGGATGCAGGATGTCGATACGGCGTTTGGGACGTTCAGTCGGCGTTCCCTGGCTTATACGGGGATAGGGCTGGTTTTGAGCTGTATTTTCCTGGCGGGAATCATCTTCTGGCGTATTTCAACTATTCCTTCTCCAACTGTTTTTCCCAATACGGATGCGTTCACGGTCATGACCCATGTGCACGCGAATTTTGCCGCACCTGTTAAAGATGACACATTTACTCCCTATCGTGCTTCAGACGGCGCACGCTGGCGCAACCGTGATGCGTACAGTTTTTCCTGGCGCGATGAAAATGGGGATTTGCAGCAGGTGATTATTGCGAGCTACGCCAGTAAAGAAGACCTTGTCATGGATTATACGGACCGCTCGCGTATCCTGATCTCGACTGATCGAACCGGATCATTTGCCTACGGGAATAAAATTGATGTGGAAGCCCGCGCCCTCAAAAACTACGGCAGCGAGTGGATTGCGCTGCGTTTTGGCAATATTCTGATGCTGATAACTCGCAGCGCTACCGAGGATGATATCCAGGCCCTCCAGAGCCATATGATTACGATTGTCGGGTCAGCTTACCGTGACTCCATCCCCACCGCCACGCCTTGACCCCAAACCCCGTTTGATGTTAACCTGTGATTCAAATCAAACGGGCTCCCAATGAACATTTTTATCAGTTCTACCTTTGAAGATTTAGCGCTTCACTACCAATCGTTGGTACGGGCCATCCGGGAAAACGGTATGAATGTTGCTGAAGTGCCCCACTCGCAAAATATGGTACTCGCCAATATCGAGTCACTCCGCAAAGCCGACCTCTTCATTGGGATTTACGCCAGCCGCTACGGGGACATTCTCAAAGATTTTGAACTATCGCTGACTGAAATCGTGTATGAAGAAGCACTCCGTCTGCAAATTCCTCGTCTGATTTACCTGGTCGATCCCCATGCAAGCTGGGCAGTAGAGCACCTGCACACGAATTTCCAGGGGGCAATGATGCGGATCTTTCTTGACCGCTTCCCTCAGGAAAACCCGGAAATCCGCTATTTTGATACTCCACAAGACCTGACTCAAAAAGCCCTGCTGGATATTGCCGCCATTGTCGCCCGAAAAAACGCTTAAGCCCACTTGAGATTTGAACACCGCCCTAAACCATGTTACAATTCCGCGCTTGTGAGATAGGGTACAAGCAGGGTAATAGTTTATGGAAGCAGCTGTGAGCGCGCATGGAATTAGCGCGGAAAAACACAACGAAATGCTTAAATTCGGCTGGTGGTTGTATATCGCCTCCGAAGTGATGCTTTTTGCCTCGATGATTGGGGTTATGGTTCTTGCCAAAAGCAAGTATGAATCCCCGGAGTACAACATTCCGCTCCTCAGCCTGAACACCTTCCTGTTGCTGATGAGCAGTTGGATGGTCGTGCGGGCCCTGGCCTCGGTGCAGGAGGGTGATCAGGTCGCGCTGGCACGGGCATTGTTTATCGCCGGACTGTTGGGAACCACGTTTATCACCCTTCAGATTGTGGAATATACCGAACTTTCTCATCACGGGCTGACACTGACCAGCAGTATGTATGGCAGTGTATTTTATATGCTGACGGGATTTCATGGTTTCCATGTATTCCTGGGAGTATTGTGGCTGTTTGGGAACTTCTTCCGCGCATTAAAAGGGCATTTTACGCCGGACAAAGCCATTGGGATCGAAGTGATGGGCCTCTACTGGCACTTTGTGGATGTGGTATGGATTGTCCTGTTTACCCTGATTTACCTGATGTAGGAGAAGAGAAAAATGGCTGCAATAGAAAAACACCGCGATGATGTTCACGATACATCCCATGTTCATCATGGGCCGAAGAAACCCACCTACAATCTCGTTTTCGCAGTTCTGACGGTGCTCACGCTCCTGGAGCTGGCGGCCTCCGGACTGCCCGGCGTACTGGCAATTCTGGTGCTCATTGTTCTGATGACCGCCAAAGCCTCACTGGTCTGCGCGTACTACATGCACCTGAAATATGACCCGCCTCTCTATACCTGGGTGTTTGTCGTGCCCATCATTATGGCGGTGGCCGTGATTCTTAGCCTGCAAGGCCTGGCGGGTTACTAATTCCTCGAAATTTCGGGGCGGGTCGCCGACTGCGCCCCTATGGCTTTTATCATGCACAACTGGTTTTTGATTTTTAGCCTGCTGCTTGCCCCAATCGCGCAAGTTGATGCGGCTTTAGCCTGGGTTTACAGCCAGCAGCAGGAGGACGGTGGCTGGTCTGATGGTTTTGACCCGCGCAAAAGCAGCCCCGGTATCACCGCCGATGCAATCATTGCGTTGTGGGCCGCCGGCGAAGATTTAAATGCACTGGAAAACGATCCAGGATTTGTGCTGGAAGATTACGCTTCCCTAAACCAATCTACGCTGTCGGTTGCCTTGGCAGCCAAACTTGTGCTTGTGGCAGTTATTACAAACCGTAATCCACAGGATTTTGACAGAGTAAATCTGGTCGATGTGATTCAACACCAGCTAGAAACCGCCTCGACCTATGAAACGTGTCTGGCAGTGATCGCATTATATGTAGCGGACATCGCGCCGCCGCAAAATGCGCTGACTCGCATCGAGGAATCCGCGAATACGGACGGTGGCTGGGGATTCACACTGGACAGCCCTCGTGATACCAACACAACCGCCCTGTGCATTCAAGCCTCAGCAGCCTATGGGCTGAATATGGCACCAGCGCTGAATTACCTGAAATCCGTCCAGAACCGGGACGGCGGCTGGCCGTTTGAAAAACCGAGCAGGTTCGGTACCGAAAGTGATGCCTTTTCAACCGCGCTGGTCATTATGGCCTTACATGCAGCAGGCGAAACCCTGGAGAGTTGGAACCATCCACAAGAAACCCTGCTGCAATTTCAACGTGCAGATGGGGCCTTTAATTTGACTTTATCGGGTGCTGATAACCAGCCTATGTTAACCACCTTGCAGGTTATTCCCGCCCTGCAAGGCATCTCCCTGTTGGATCTGAAACCATGATTTATCTGAGCTGTGACCCGGCTGACCAACCCTGGGCTGAATCTCTCTTTGAACGGCTCACGGCAGAAGGATATGATCTCACAGAACTGCTGCCTGCTGATGACATGGCAGATACACTGATCGCGGTTCTCACACCGGCATCACTCTCACAGAAAAAAGTACCCGGTGATGTCGTACATTTCTTTGGAAAAAAGAAAAAAATCGTCCTCGTTATTCCCCCTCACGCGCCAATTCACCCGGAAAATTGGCTTGCTACACGGTTGGTTGCGATGGGCTATGTAGTGCTGTCATCAGAAGCAGCTTATCTGCAACTGTTTGAGCAGCTTGGCCCAACCGCCCAGCAGCGCTACCGGACGGCACTAAAAACGGCTTCCGACAAGCTCAGCGTAGAAGTCCCATCAGCTTATCTTGAAGTGCTGGAAAGCAATCACGGGCGGCAAATCGGGCAGCGCTTCAGCATCACCGCGCCAATCATGACCCTGGGGAAAAAAGGAGACATCCCCATTCGTGGAGCTGCGGTCAAACAATGCCTGATCTTTTACGATCCTCATGACGATCATTTTTACCTTGAAACAGACCATCCCCGGTCAATCACAACACTTCATGACCGCGTATTGCAGCCAGATCATCCCCTGCCCATGTGGAATGGGGATTTGATCACGCTGAACGAGTTTGTAGTGCTGCAATTCCGGCGAGCTTATTCCACACGCACCTGAGTTAAGGTCATGGAATCATACCCTGTGTCTACACCGTCATAGACCAGACGCAACCGGTTAAAAGCACCTCCTTCAGTGAGTTCGTAAAATCCGATCAACACCACATAGCCCCCCGGCGGCGGATTTTCCGCTACTGTCATAGAATGTATATCCGTTATACTCTGCCCTGGCTGCCAGTTGGATGTTCCCCCTGCTGGCTGCTGATCCGACGCGGCGATTCGACTCGTGGTACGTGGGTCAAGAATCTGGACAAAAACCGTATAATCCTTGTTCAACGGCTTCAGTACCTCCCATTCCAAGGTGACGGTTACTTCATCCTTTGAGCCGATGACGACCGAGGAAATCTCATAGCTTTTCAGACGTACCACGTCGCCAAAGGTAAATTGTTGCAGCGCGTCGCCGACCTTTAGCTGGGTCTGCTGCACAAAATAATGATCCGTACCATCTGCCAGTACCATCCGGGTGTTATCACGGGCATCGTACAGGCCGACCAGCACATCCAGGATGGTATCTTCCGGCGCGATTCCGGCTTTGACTTCAATCGGATAGTGATCTGTCCAGCAAAGCCCCGCCGCCATTTCAGAAGTCGGCAGCGCCCCGCCTCCCGGCGTAAAATCGGCCTGCGTCAGGATAATCTGAAACGGGTTGACCAGATGTACAAAGATTGACCAATTGCGTGACAGTGGGGTATTGGCACAGAAGGCCAGTTCCACGTGGATTTCCTGGCCGGTTCTGATCTCGTCAGGTACTGTTACCGAAACCAGCCGTACCGATTCATCGGGGAAATCCGGATCAGTATATTCGGCCAGAGTCTCATCTTCTGAAAATTCCGCTGCCGGAATGAGTTTGGGGGGGGCATAGGCTGGACGAATCCAGACAAACGGCGCAGCAGCAGCAGTCACCAGCGCGAAAATCGCAGGGACAGCCGCAATTTCCTGCCGGGTTCGGCGTGAAAGTTCATAGAATCCGACCGCACCCAATGTGGCTAACGCGCTTAGCGACACAAACCACAGCCGCCCCTGCGATGCCCACGTCATTGAAGTCCAGCGAATCAGGCTGATGAAAGCCATCAGAGGCCACAAGAACAGGGCAATCCGAGGCAGGTCAAAAAAAAGACCTGTATGAAAGGAGAAAGGCTTTGTTTTCCCGCTTCCGGTGAAGAGCTTCAACCCCCGTGAAAAAAATACAACAGCCCCAGTGATGGATATAACAGCCAGGACATTAAAAACAGTGTATGTCCATGCGGCCATATCAACGGTCAGACCGCCGTATAACCCCCAGAAACTGCGAATAAAGCTCTCCCGTTCGCTCCACAACTGCTCGGCAGTCAGCGCGGTAGGCCGCCGTCCCGCAATATCTACAAACACATTTAACCCTGTCAGATCACCATACAGATCATAATTGCGAAGATACCACCAGCCGCTGATCAGAAGGGCGATTCCCAGAGTCACTACACCCCATTTGACCATGTAGGGAAAAGCACGATGTTTGAGGGCCAAAGCCAACCAGAACAACCCGACCAGCAGCATGAACGGCCCGGTGCTGAGTTTGCTCAACATGCCGATTCCCAGCAGCACCCCGATCAGCAGCATCACCCGCACAGGCGGCAGCGAATCCCGGCGGTACATCCAGACCAGCAGCACCAGGACGGTGGAAATTGCAGCATTTGCCATGTTGTCGTTGTTAATGGAGGACGCCACAAACAAGTACATCGGATTAAACGCCACCAGCGCCGCCGCCAGCAGTCCGACCCAGCGCGGCACATCGGGAAAGGTGTATACGGTCAAAAAATACGTGGCGGCAACAACCACCGCTGCCAGCACCGTGCTGAACAGCCTCACCAACCGGAGGGCGATGGCGGTTCCCCCTCTGAATTCTTCCGAGCGATCAAGCGGATGAATCACCGCGTTAATATTGCTGTCGCTGACAATACCGATGCGGGCATGAGGATTAAGACGGCGAGTCTCGGCGTAATCGGATAAATCAATAGGCTTAATCAATAAGGCAGCGGCCATGTGATAAAGAGGCGGCTGGCTGCCTTCCTGATGCCATTCCTGAATATTCGCCGGGTCTTGCACAGGCAGCGACAGATCATTGTCCGCCATGTACTTGATTAAGGGGAAATGGAATAGTTCATCCGAATTTTCAAACAGCGGACTCGCCCAGTTATATACCAGCGCCAGCATAAAAAAAATCAGGATTATTCCGGCCAGTACTTTGTACTCATTTTTCGCCATGAATACGCCCCTATCAAACAAAACGCCCAGAGGGATTCCCCTGAGCGCCTGTTCTCAAGAAAATTGAAAAGCCGCAGATTAGTTCAGGCTGCCCGCCAGCGAACCGAGGCTGCTGCGAACACTGCCATCAACGACCTTATCGCCGGCACGCACCACCACACCGCCGAGGATGGACGGATCAACCCGCCAGTCGCTGACTTTGCCGCCAAGCTGGGCTTCCAGGCTCTTCTTTTCGGCGTCAGTCAGGGTCAGGGCAGTCGTCACGACCAGATCACCGCTTAACCCTTTGAGTTTGTCACCCGCTGTGGTAAAGAAGCTGTTGATGACCTTTTCCTGTTGTTCTTTGGACATCGAGTCCCCAATCAGCTTGTGTGTCGCCGCCATTGCCAGCGCGATGACCTGACCACGCACTTCACTGAGGGCACTGGTCACAGCCTGTTCCGCCTGAGCGCGAGCATTGTTCCGAATCTGTTCGGCATCTTTTTCAGCCGCCTGGATTACAGGCCTGGCACGTTCTTCTGCCGAGGCACGTGCGTCAGCAATGATTTTCTGTGCCTCTTTCTGGGCTTCTGCCAGAATACGACCTGCTTCAGCTTCCGCGTTAGCACGGGCTTCCGCCGCTACACGCGCATCTTCCAGCCCTTTTGCAATTTCCTCCCGCCGTCGGTCCAGAAACCGCATCAAGGGCCCCCAGGCAAAATAGGTCAGCAGCCCAAAGACCAGCAGGAAGTTGATGACCTGGGCGAGGAAAAACCCAAGATTAATTCCTAATTGCTCCATACCTTCACCTCGTTACGAAATAACAAAGATGATAATGAGGGCAACCACCAGCGCGTAAATAGCCACCGCTTCCGCAAAAGCGACACCAAGAATCATGTTGGTTTGAATGAGCTGAGCGGCATCAGGATTACGCCCCATCGCCTGGACCGCACCGCCCACCACGATGCCGATGCCGATACCCGGCCCAATGACACCAATCATTGCCAGACCAGCGCCGATGGCCTTACCCATTGTGATAAGGTCTGAGCTGTTGAATTCACCAATCATTGTTGAAATATACCTCCAGATTTTTTAGTGTTCGTGTTCTTCTTCGTGATGTTCGTGAGATGTCATTGCCATGCTGGAAAAAACGAGAAACAGCATCGCAAAGACCGCAGCCTGGATCAAACCAACTGCAAATTCCAACCCGTAAACGGCACCCGGCAAAAGCGTTGCCACCAGGAAAGGAATGACGAATAACAAGACCTGCCCCGCGAAGATATTGCCAAAGAGACGGAAGGCAAAGGACAGGATCTTAGAAAACTCAGAAATCAATTCCAGGAAACCAACCCCAAAGCTCATCACATCGCCTCTTCCGAGGGCAGGCGTGTTGATGAATTTGGCAAGGTATCCCACTCCTAGTTCGGACAGACCGAAATACTGGATGACAACCACTGCGATGACCGCCAGCGCCAGAGTCAGATTCAGGTCAGTGGCCGCAGCGCGAATGAAAGGTGTCACGACATAGATGTCAGTCCGACCCTCTTCATGCGCTTCTTCTGCCGTTGCGGCAGCGGCGGCTTCTTCATGTCCTTCTTCACCCTCACCACCTTCGCCTTCTTCTGCCGTTACAGCAGCGGCTTCTTCTTCCTCTTTATGATGGCAGGCTTGATAATCGGCTTCGGTAGCGGTTTCTCCGGAATCAAGGTTCTCATTGACCTTTAACTGGGTTATCCCAAGGGGCCCTTCTTTGGTGGGATATCCACTAAACCCTTCCTCGGCGCAGTGGATTAAGCCAATAGAGTCTACGCCAGGAACAAGTTCCAGCCAGTTTGCCATCAAAAGAAAGATAAAGATGGTTGCCATTAACGGAAAGATGCGCCTGGCTTTGACCGGCCCTGCGACCGAAGACGCCAGGCTGTAGAGGGCATCCACGACCAATTCGACCAGCATTTGCATCCGACCCGGCACCTTCTTCAACCCTCTAAATACCGGGATGAAGAACAACAGCACCAGCACATCTGCAAGCAGCGTGCCTACCATTGTGTTGGTGAAATCACCCACCAGCGGCACACAATCTTTGCATAGTTTTTCGCCTGGAACTGAAATGACGGGCAGCGCCATAGCCGCGTCTATACTTGGGAGTATCGTAAAAGGGACGATACCGCAAAAAATAATCGCGATCACAATCATGACCGCAAAGATAACGATACCTCTCACAAGGGCTTCCTCCTTACACTACTTATTCGTCATCATCTTTTATTTGATATTTTGTTGATACCGCAGGCGGCGGAGTGATCTGGTTAACCGATCTCAGCACCATTTGCAGCATGAGAACCAAACTCACAGGTGCGCTCAGAACCAACAGAATCAGGGTAAATGCAGGTTTTGTATCCAGGGTGCTGTCAAGCCACAAGCCACAAAACAACGCCCCAAAAATGATTGGGACAGACACACACCCTGCCTGACCGGCAACAGCCGCATATGCCATATTGCGAACATATTGCCCTTGATTCCTGTTCTTCATCAAATGCTATCAACTGTATTTGCGTTTTACTTCACAAACGCCAAGCAAAAAAGAAGAAGCGACACGCACTTGGGACGATTATAGCTTGCTACCAAAACGAAAGCAAAGATTAACTTTTTTGAAATTTTGTCGCATAGGAACTTCAGCAAACGGGGGACTATTATAAAGGTTTTGATGAGAAAAAAAAGCCGCGATTTTGCGTAAAAGATTCATCAGAAAAAGTAACTTTCCAGCAGAAATCGGCATCCAAAGAAACAGGAGGAAAAACCTATGATTCGAATCGATACACCAGTAACCGCCAGCGCCGCCACCCTGGATCGCACCTTGCGAACAGCCCTGCCTGTGATTCTGGTGCTCTATCACCGTGCGCTGCCACCGGATTTAGAAAATGCGATGAAAACCACAGCCAAAGATGCGTCAGAAAGGCTGCTGGTTGTCAAAGTGGATCTCGCGGAAAATCCGCAGCTTAGTGGGCGCTACCACCAGGGGATAACGGCTTTTCGAGATGGCAAAGAAATCGTCCGGACTTCGGAAATGAGCGCGGCGGCACTGCAAAGCTACGCCGATTATCTGCTGGGCAAAACATCGGAACTCAAAAAAGAAACGCCGCCCAAAACCGGAGGGAAACCCATTGTGGTGACTGACAGCACCTTTGGGGAACAGGTTTTAAAGAGCAGCCAACCTGTGCTTGTCGATTTCTGGGCGACATGGTGTGCACCATGCCGGATGGTTGCCCCAACGCTGGAAAAACTGGCGGGCGAATTTGCCGGGAAAGCCACCATCGCCAAGCTGGATGTAGACCAGAATCCGCAAACCGCCAATCTGTTCCACGTTCGCAGCATTCCTACGTTAATTCTTTTCAAGAACGGGCAGATCGTTGACCAGGCCGTTGGTGCACTGCCCGAACCTGCGCTGCGAAAACTCATCCAGAAACATCTATGAAAAATCGCGGGCATCTGCGAAATTCTACAAAGCATCCTATAATAATCTGAGATCAGGGGGCTTTGCCGGATGGCAGATATTTTGATCGTGGAAGATAACCCAGACATCGCGCTCCTCTACGAGCGCGTATTCCGAAATTATCAGACAGAGACGGTTAATTCAGCAGAAAACGCATTAGAACTGCTCCGGCGCAACCACTACCAACTGGTTGTGCTGGATTTGCACCTGCCAGAAATTTCTGGCATGGAGGTATTGAGGCAGCTTCGCAAGAGCAGGCACCCCACACACATTCTTGTCATCTCCGCTGACGACACGCTCAAACATGAGGCGGTTAGCCTGGGCATTGATTACTGGATGACCAAACCTATTGAGATTGACGAATTGATGTTCAAAGCACGTGAGCTGCTGCAAAAATGAAAAAAGGGATGCCAAGCGCATCCCTTCACAGAGTGCTGTTTACCCAAACAATTATTAGATGAACAATTCCAGGCCTGCTTGTGTGGCCCAGTCAATCACTGGGTTCGCCAGCACTGTACCGAGCAGCACAACCGCGAGCGAGGCCGCCCCCAGAACCCACGCATAATTGGCGGGCATGGGGATGTCCTTATCTTCATCAGGACTGGGATCAACAAACATCACCTTGATGATGACCAGATAGTAGTACAGCGCGATAATCGAGTTCAGCACGCCAGCTACCGCAAGTAATATCAGGTCAGCATCAACCGCCGCCCGGAACAGGTAAAATTTACCAATGAAACCCGCTGCCGGGGGAATCCCGCCCAGAGAGAGCAGTGCAATGGTCATAAACATCGCTAACCACAAATTGCGCCGCCCAAGGCTGGCAAAGTCGGCGATGGTTTCTGAGCCTGTCGCGTTGGCAAACACAATAATACAGCCGAAGGCCAGAATATTGGTCAGGATGTACATGAACATATAGAAAGCCACGGAAGCCGCTCCCTGACCGCCATCTGTCGTTGCAATGGCCGCCACGCCCATCAGAGCATAGCCTGCCTGCGCGATGGAACTATACGCCAGAAGGCGCTTGATATTCTTCTGTACCAGGGCGACCACATTCCCAATCGTCATCGTAATGACGGCCAGCACGGAAATCAGCGGTACCCATAACTCGCTGTAATCAGCCGCCGCACCAACAGCCAGTTTTTCCGGTGGGAAAACCGCCAGCATAAAGCGCAGCAGCACGGCAAAACTTGCGGCCTTCGACGCGACGGACACAAAGGCGGTCATCGCAGTCGGTGAACCTTCGTACACATCCGGAGTCCAGAAGTGGAACGGCACCGCGCTGATTTTGAACCCAAAACCGACCACGATCATCATCATCGCCACGATAATGGGCGCGTCGTTTAATTTCCCTGCCGCCAACTGCTGCCCGATTCCATCCGGGCCGTAAATCTGAGTCGCACCAGTAAAGCCATACAGCAAACTGAAGCCATACAGTGTAAATCCGGTCGCAAAGGAGCCGATCAGGAAATATTTCAGGCCGCTTTCCGCGCTGCGGGCATCGTCACGGACAAATCCGGCCAGCGCATACAGGCTGATCGACAGGGTTTCCAGCGCGACGAATACCATTACCAGGTCAGAAGCTCCTGCCAGCAGACTCGCGCCAATCGTAGCGACAATGACGAGCAGGTAAAACTCACCTTTATAGCGCATCCGGTTATCGCCCATCGCAATAAAGCAGGTCAGCGCAGCAGCAATGTAAATCATCGTGCGGAAAATCTGAGTAAACTGGTCGTGGCGCAGCATCCCGCCCAGCACCAGTTGTTCCGAAAGACTTCCATCAGGGGTGGGAACAAACACAGTCGCAGCGGCCAGCGCGAGCAGCAAGAATCCGGCGAAATATCCTACGTCACGGCGCTGGCTTTCTCTGGAGTACAAATCCAGACCCAGCACAATCAACCCAATGATTGCCAGGGCGATTTCCGGCGCAACCGCCCAAAAGTTGGCGGTGACATCTGTATTAAAGACCATCGCCTAGCCTCCAAACCTTGTACTGAGCAAATCGACCACCGGCTGCATCCCACTTTCGATGACATCTGACATCATTGACGGGAAGATACCAAGCAGTACCAACCACACCATTAGCGACAGGATCGCAATACGATCCAGAACCGAAATGTCTTTCACACCGGGGAAGCGCTCTTCGTTGAATTCGCCAAAGAAGACCTGACCTACAACCCGCAGCACATATGCCGCCGTCAGGATGATGCCAAGCACGGCAAAAATCACGATGTAGGTGTAATAACTACCGTTTGAACTGGTTGAAATCGCGTTCTGGAGGAGATAGGGCACATCACCCTGGGTCGCTGCGGCCACACCTTCCGGCACGCCGCGCCACACTCCGATCAGAATAGGAAATTCAGCGATGAACCCGCTCAGGCCAGGCATCCCCATGCTGACCAGGCCGCCAAGGATAAAGGCCAGCCCGACCAACGGCATTTTGTAGATAAAACCACCCAGGCTGGGTAAATCACGGGTGTGGGCCTGCTCATACACCAGGCCGACACAGGTAAAGAAGAGTGCTGTCATTACCCCGTGACTGAACATCTGCAAGCCCGCGCCCGTCAGCCCTGTAATGTTCATGGTCGCCATACCCAGCGAGACCAGACCCATATGAGACACGGACGAGAACCCGATGACATATTTGAAGTCTCGCTGGCGGAAAGCGATAAATGCCCCCCAGACGATATTGGTGAGCGCCAGAAAAACAATCCAGGGCAGATGAACTCGCGCCCCATCGGGCAGCAACTGGATACCCAACCGCATCGCCGCAAACGCGCCAAGTTTCATCAACACGCCTGCGTGGATCATCGAAACGGCGGTAGGTGCAGCGACATGACCATCCGGTGACCAGTTATGGAAGGGGAACAACCCGGCCAGCACCGCCATCCCGATAAAAACGGAGGGGAACCAGAAGCGAGCCAGCGTCAGGCCATCTATGCCCAGGTAGCCGGGATCATCAAAAGCACCGCTTTTTGCAGCATGATACAGATCCTGAAAGTCGAAACTGTAAAAACCATTGACCTCTGCTGCCTGGAAGTACATCGCCAGAAAACCAACCAGTGCGACAATCGAGCCGACCAGAATATACAGAGTCAGCTTCATCGCGGCGTATTCGCGCAGTTCAACCCAGCCCCAGCCTGCGATCAGGAAGTACATCGGGAAGATAGCGAGTTCGTAGAAAAAGAATAAGAGGAACATATCTACGGACACGAACACGCCGTACACCCCAACGACCAGCAGCAGGAAAAAGGCCATAAATTCACGCGGGCGGTCGTCAATCCGCCATGAAATCAACACTCCTGCGAACGAGGCCAGCCCGGTCAGCAAAATCATCGCTGCCGATACACCATCAACACCTACGTGATAACTGATGCCAAGTTCTTCGATCCAGGTAATGTCATCCTCAAAGGCAAAATACAAATCGCCCTGTGCATCAGTCCGATTCGCCGCGTTAACCGCGTTCGCTTCATCCACGTTGTAGGAAAAAAAGACAAATGCACTGAGAAGCAAACTCACTAATGTTGCTGCTGCCGCGATGACGCGGGCTTCCTGTTTCTGATCTTTTTTCAGGAACAGGATAATCAGCGCCGCAAAGGACGGGACAGCGACAATCCCCGTAAGAATCCCTGATTCCATACTTTAACCCCCTATCACGGCAGCGAACATAGCTGATACCGAGTCGTTGATGACGGGCAAAATCCAGTTCGGGTAAAGGCCCGTGATCACAATCAAAATCATCAACGGTGCGACTGCCAGCAGTTCACGGAACGAAATTTCCAGACTGTGATGATGTTCATGGTAGTGCTGCCATTCCGGGTTGACCGGGCCATGCAGGACCTTTTGCAGACCCTTCAAAATATACGCCCCCGTAATCAGCAGCCCGACCATGCTAATCAGTACATAGACCTCAAAGCCCTTGACCGGGAATGACCCTGCCACAACCAGATATTCACCAACGAAGCCATTCAAACCGGGCAAACCGAGGCTCGCCATACTCATAAAGACAAGTACCGCACCGTAAACCGGAACAAGATGCCACAGCCCGCCAAACCGTCGTAAATCGCGGGTGTGGGCTTTGTGATACAGCGCCCCAACCAGCAAGAACATACCAGCCGCGCTCAGGCCATGATTAAACATCTGCAACACTGCGCCATTGGCTGCAACAGTGGCATGGTGCCGTTCTTTTTCCAGACGTGGGAAACTGCTCACATCACAGGTACGGACGTTATCGGTGATAATTTGTGACGCCTGTACCTCAGCGCCGCCACAGGTCACCGTCACACCGTCTTCAATATCCATCAGCTTGCGATAAGCAATAACTGACTTGGTGCTGGAAGTTTCGATCAATGATTCGGCACTGCGCCCCCCAATTTCTTCTGGCAGCAGATACGTTGCTACGTCTTCTTCCTTCACAGCATGTTCCAGCGCATCCAGAACCAGATCCGGCTGGTTCTGCGACAGTGCAAACTGCACCCCGTATACCGCCGCAAATACCGCCAGCCCCATCGCTACAAAACCCATATGATTCACGGAACTGTACGCGATGAGCCGCTTGAAGTCATCCTGTGCCCACGCCGTGAATGCGCCAAACACGATACTCAACATGGCGAAGGCCGCCAGAACTTCAACTGCCTGAAACTCCACGCCCAGAATTCGCAGCGTGCGAATCTGTACCCACTCCAACGGGAACAGCGGAATTGCCAGACGCAGGAAACCATACGCACCAAGCTTGAGCAGGACACCCGCCAGGAGCATCGACCCTGCTGTTGGCGCTTCCGTATGTGCATCCGGCAGCCAGGTGTGGAAAGGCCAGATGGGAATTTTGAGGCCAAAGGCCACCGCAAACGCCAGCAGAGCCAACCATTTGACGGTCTGCGCGGAGAAACCCAGCACCGAACTCTGAGTGCTCAGATCAGGCCAGACATCCATCCAGGTCTGCATGTCAAAGGTCAGTGTCTGACCGGTTCGGTCGCCCACCACGAAGGCAATTAACTGGATTGCCAGCAGCAGCCCCAACGAAGCTGCCATCGTGTAGATGAAGAACTTGCGGGATGCATAATCGCGGTTCTCTCCGCCCCAGATGTAGATGATAAAGTACATGGGGACAAGGCCGAGTTCGTAAAACAGGAAGAACACCAGCATGTCCATTGCCGCGAAAACACCCAGCATTCCGGTTTCCATGAACAGGAACAGCGCCATAACCGCAAACGGATGCTCATCATGTTCAAAGGCAATCAGAACCGCCAGCGGAGTCAGCAGTGCAGTCAGCAAAATCATCGAGGCGGAAATACCATCTACGCCGACATGCCAGGACGAGCCGATCAGAGAGAACCATTCAATCTGGTTTTCGTAGGCGAATTCACCAGGGGCGAGGTCTTTATTCCACGTTTCGATGAAAATGACCACCGCCATCACTGCCACCACCAGGCTGAAACCCAGCGCCATATAACGCGCCAGATTCGCACTGCGGCGCGGCAGGATGGAAATAATGCTCGCCCCGATAAGCGGCAAAAACACCAGGATTGTTAACAGATTAACTTCTGTACCACCAATTTCCAGCATGTTTTCCCCTTATAGAGCCAGTGCCACCAGCAGCGTACCGAGCATAAGGGCTGCCGCCGCCACGAATAGCATATACTGTTGTACACGACCACTCTGGATGTTCCGGAACCATCCGCCAAACATCCCTATCAGCCGCGGAATACCATCCCCCACGCCGTCAATAACCACGTAGTTCAAACGTTTGATCGCCTCACCAATCCAGACGGCGCCATCCGCAAACATGAACAGCAGTTCGTCAATGGTTTCCTTGTCAATCCAGCGGTAGGTCACGACGCGCCCGAACCATTCAAATGGTACGTAAAACGCCCGCAGGAACAGGGTATCCAGATAAAAGCGGTTCTGGAGCGCTGCCCAGGCGCTGTCCCCGATCAGGTTATGCACCGGGTCTTTTTGTCCGGCCTTGATCGGCTGAGCACCATACACAAACCATGCCGCCGTCAGACCTCCCAACGCTGCTGCAAACGAAAACAGCACCGGCACGATACTGAAGTCAGGCACTTCGATACTTTCCACGATTGTGGGCGCGAGGAAATTCTTGAAATAGTTGTTTTCACCCGTAAAGATCTTCAGGAACCAGAAATCCGGATGAATGCCGACGAAACCGGCAAAGATGGCAAAGAAGCTCAGAATTACCAGAGGAAGCTGCATCGGGAAGGAGTCCCGGTAGACAGCAAAAAATTTCTGAAGTTGTGATTTCCCCTTCAGATGGTCATCCACATATTCATCATCACGGAGAACTTTCTGCCAGCGGAGATAATACGGCACCTCGGCGAGTTTATGATCATCCACACCACCAGCCATCAGGGTTGCATGTTCGGCGGCGGCACTGCGCGGCCTGCCCCAGAAGGTCATCAGCCACAAACGTCCGGTATAGAAGGCCGTAAATGTCGCCGCAATGATCAGCGAGACAAACACCAGCACATGCAGCCAGTAAAAATTGCCATCTCCCAGGCCAACCAGCAGGGCATCCGCCAGAATTTCATCTTTTGACCAGAATCCCGCCGTCACTAATGGGAACCCCGCCAGACTCAAGCCTCCCGCAGCAAACGCCAGCGCGGTGATCGGAATGCGATTTAGCAGACCGCCCATGTAGCGCACATTATTCGGGTCAGCCACATAATCCAATACGATGCCATCCGGCACCATGGTGGTATTCCATTCGGGAATTTCCTCGCCCTCAAAAGCATGAAGCTGACCATAGGCGCCGTGCGGCAGTTCGTGATGTCCATGATCGTCATGCCCGTGAGCATCGTGTCCATGAGCATGATGTTCGCCATGCTCCATCGCATGAATCACCGCGCCGGAGCTCATAAACAGCAGCGCTTTGAAGAAGGCATGAGTAATCAGGTGGAACGCCGCCGCTACATAGGCACCAATCCCAAGCGCGGCCACCATAAAACCAAGCTGTGAGATGGTGGAGTAGGCCAGCACCCGTTTGACATCATCCTGCCCAACGCCCAGCACCGCTGCAAACAGCGCCGTAAACGACCCAACCACCCCCATCAGCATCAGGGGTTCGGTGTAATCACCCGCGTGCGGATTGCCGCCCGCCGACAAAAGCGGGTACATGCGAATAATCATGTACACACCAGCCGACACCATCGCCGCCGCATGGATCATCGCACTAACGGGGGTGGGGCCTTCCATCGCATCCGGCAGCCAGACATGCAGCGGGAACTGAGATGACTTCCCGACGGTGCCCATTACCAGAAGAATGCCAATCAGGGCGGCTGCACTCATCCCGAACAAGGGGGCATCAGCTTCGGCCAGCATTTCCAGCATTTCGCCATGATTGACATACATGATCTCGCGGAAATTCAGCGTCCCGGTCATGGCATACAGATAGCCAATCCCGACCAGCATCAAGACATCCGCTACACGGGTGGTCATGAAGGCTTTCACCGCTGCCTGATTCGCGCTTTTCTTCTCGATCAGGAAACCGATGAGCAGATACGAGCACAGCCCCATCACCTCCCACCCGACAAACAGCAGCAGCAGATTATCCGCCACTACCAGCGTAAGCATCGCGCCTGCGAACAAGCTCAAATACGCAAAAAAGCGGGCGCTCCGCTTCTGGTGGGCGTCATCCTCAGGGTAAGCATTCATATACCCGATGCTGTAGATAAAAATCATTAGAATGGCAAGGGGAACCATAAACAGCATGATGGCCGTTAATGGATCAACAACAACCCCCATTTTGAAGGTAGTTTCCCCCAAATCCAGCCAGTCTATCGAGTTCCCATAGACGGCTGCACCAAAGTTTTCAATGCCATAAGCGACCTGCAAATACACGCCCCAGCTTATCACCCAGGAGATAATCACCGCCGTGAGCGCCAGAATATGGCTCCAGAACTTGCTCCGCCCCACGAATAACACAATCAGCGCAAAAGAGATTAGTGGGGGGACGGGGATGAGCCAGGGCAGGTAGTTAGGATCTAACGGGTTAAAGTCCATATCATCCCTACCACTTCAACAAATTAATGTCTTCTGCTTCAACGGTATTCCGGTTACGATACACCGAAATAATCAACGCCAGTCCAACGGCTGCCTCTGCCGCCGCGACCACAAACACAAACGCCGCAAACACCTGCCCGTTAATTTCATCGGGTTTGAGGTAGCGCCAGAAAGCTACCAGATTGATGTTCACCGCGTTCAGCATCAGTTCAATGCCCATCAAAATGGCAATGGCATTCCGGCGAGACAGCACACCAAACACACCAATGCAGAACAGCGCGGCTGCGACGAGGAGATACATATACAAAGGAACCATTTTTTTCCGCTCCTATGCTTCGTCTTCGCGGGCAACCACAATTGCCCCTATCATCGCCGCTGTCAGAAGCAGCGAAGCAACCTCAAAGGGCAGCACGAACCCATTCCGGTCTGTGATCACCTTGCCCAGTTCGTTGACGGTCTCATAGGTCACATCAGCGACCGGGTCTTCGGCCAGTTCAGCGTTCAGGTCTTCACCGAATTCCAGCTCATCGACGATAGGTGTCAGGGTAACGGCCAGCGCGATGAACAGCAGAACAGCAACGACTGCCGCCGCGACACGCTGCGAATTGTAGACTTGATCCATCTTCATCATGCCACGTGTGAGCATGATGGCAAAAATGATCAGAATCCCAATCGCGCCCATATAGACCAGAACCTGCACAGCGGCCAGGAAAGGTGCCACCAGCAAAACAAACAACCCGGACACCCCGAACAGGCTAAACAGCAGATACAGCGATGCGTGGAACAGATTTTCATCCGTTACCACCATAATACCGCTGCCCAGTGTCGTCAGGGCAAAAATGAAAAACGCTACGGTTTCGTAAGTGAATTCCATCGGAGTCTCCTAATCGCCTGCTGAAGCCGCCGCATAAACGGTTTCGTCAACAAGCGCTTCCACTTTCGCGCGTTCACGGCGAGCATAGTCGCGAATTACAAAGAAGATCAGCATCACAAACAAGACATTCGATGCCAGCACGACCAGCGCACGCGGCAGTTCATCACCTAAACTGCTGCTGTCCGGTTCGGGCATAATTTTCCAGGCGAAAGCTACCACCAGCAGGTTGAAGACACCGACCGGCACCAGGAACTTCCAGTTGAAACCCATCAGATGGTCGATGCGTAAACGCGGCACCGTAAAGCGCACCCACATATGCAGGAAATAAATGAGGAAGCTCTTGGCAGCCAGATAGAAGATGCCCAGCACTGGCAGTTCCAGGTCGATAATCGGTAAGGTCAAAAGCGCATCTTTCGCGCCGGGACCATCCCAACCACCCAGGAACAAAATGGCGGTAATCACACAAATCAATACCGCGTGCAGCCATTCGCCAAGATACAGCATGGCAAACTGCATCCCACCATATTCAATGTTGAACCCGGCGACAATTTCCGATTCCGCTTCTAACAGATCGAAGGGTTGGCGTCCTACTTCAGCCGTGGCCGAGACAAAAAAGATCAGCGCAGACACCGGCACCACAAAAATAAACCAGATGGAATCCTGCGCTTCAATAATCCCGTTCATCCGCATGGTGCCTGCCAGCATCACAGGAACGAGCAGCGCCAGCACCATTGGAACTTCATAGCTCACTAACTGTGCCATCACGCGGAATGCCCCCAGCAGAGCATACTTATTATTGCTGCCCCATCCGGCCATCAAAATAGCGATTGTACCGAGCGACGAGATTGCGATGACATACAGCACCCCAATGCTCAAATCTGTTGGGGCGAAGTTTTCGCCATAGGGAATCACCGCCACAATCAGAACAACAGACATCACCATCAGGATCGGCGCGATGAAAAAAACGACCTTATCCGCATTGGCCGGGGTAATGGCTTCCTTTGTCATCAGTTTCAGAACATCCGCAATGGTTTGCAGCAGACCGTAGGGGCCAACCCGGTTGGGGCCGAGACGATCCTGCATACGCGCCGACACTTTACGCTCTAACCAGATCGTAAAAATGGGGACAAGCAGGAATACCGTTGCTACCGCACCCGCTGTGATGAGATGTGTGAGAAAGGTGGCAAAATCCTTGCTCAAACCAGCATCTGTTAATAATTCAGTCATGGTCTATGTCCACTCCAGTGCGCCTTTGCGCCACGCATACACCAGACCCTCCAACAGCAGCAAAATAAACACACCACCTGCTAAAAAGGCGAACATTCCCAGTTCGTTGTAAGCCACTGCCCATGGAAAGAGCAGCACCATTTCAACATCAAACACCAGGAATACCAGTGCCAGCAGGTAATACTGTACCTTGAACTGTACCCACGTGTCACCAACAGTCTCAACACCGCATTCATAGGTCTCACGCTTGATGGGCGTAGGACGATTCGGCGCAATGAGTTTATTGATGATCACGGGCGCTGCTGGAAAAATCCACGAAAGCATGAAGAAAGCCCCGATAAAGGCCCATTCATTCAGTTCCATTAGAACAGCACTCCCTTAAAACCAGTATGAAAGCGTTCTTTAACTTGGTTAAAACTCGCTTGTGACAAACCGCACGAGAGTATAGCGCAGGGGTTATTTCTTGGCAATGCGATTGCCGTTTTTGGATTTGCGTGTAGCACATGATTGCTCAGATGAAAAAAAGAGAGGAATCACAGTCAGTAGCAACTACCCATCGGGTTTTGGCCTCCCTTGCTTGTGAACCTGCATGACCGCAGTTTAGTCTAAAGCCCCTTGTTCTTCGGGTATTCTCAAGCTGTCTGCAACAGCTTTGGTCTTTTCGATCTGATAAAAAATAACCAGGATGAAGACAATCAGAATACCCAGCGCGAGGTCAGTTTTGACCTCGGAGGAGATGCGGCGTGCCCAGAAACCGGTCGCTTCATAAAAGAGAAAGCTGACAATGAAATTATGAATAATTTTTGAGATAAACAGCGGCGGCGCGATACGGCGAATACCATATTTGACCATCGCCAAAGGAATAATCACTGTATCATCAGGGATGACAGTTGCACCCCAGATAAAGACGATGACAGGAATCATGCGCGGGTGTTCAAGCACCTGCCGATTCACCCATCGGTACAGTCTGCTTTTGCTCAGGTCAGGGTTTTGTGCCAGGATCCTATCTGCGATGCCATAAGAAATCACTTCGCCAAACCCCGCCCCAATGCCTGCCCCCAATCCCAGAAACAACATGGTCGGCAGACTGGCCCCATTGAGAGCAGCGGAGAGCAGCGGCACCGTGTACGGCACTTGAATCAGGAGTGACGAGTTGCCAATCACCGCCACAATAAACATACCGATGAAGCCCAGTTTGGTCATCCAGTCCATAAAATCGTTGACGACGCCATCCAGTCCCTCAAAAGCATCAAGACGGTCGAGAGCAACGAGGCTACCCAGAAAAAACACAATGAGCAGCATGTACTTAATTTCAATGCGGTATCGGGTTAACAATAGGCTGCCTTCCACTGCGGATTCTTGAGCAGTCGCTTATTCCACCAGATGAAAAAGTCATATGCCGCCCGATATGTAAAACGTCCAAAAGCGTAGCGAGGCGGCGGTAAAACAACACTTTTTTCAAGATCGGTCTGGATCAACCGCTGCAACTGCGTAATGAAATCCGCATTACTGGTAAAAACATTAAGTTCCTTTTGGGTTGAGCCTTCGAGTTCAAACATATTGAGCGAACCAAATGTTGCCCAGTGCTGGTCAACCAGCACGAGTTTGGCATGAGTCATGTGGTGCGCTCCCTGGTAGCCGTAAATCGTTACATTAGGATGGTTCAAACGGCGGCGCAGGGTCCGCACCCAGAAGCGATAAAGCCATTTGTTGCTCAAGGACGGCATAATAATAGTCACTTTGACCCCGCGCTCCGCCGCCGCCGCCAGTGCGTTTTCGATATTGTCTCCCAACAAATAAGGTGATTCAATGACAATACTTTCTTTAGCGCGGTCAACCATGGCGAGAATTTCGTCAAAAATCGGATAGCGCCCCGCACACTGATTCAAAACAAAATCGCCATGTGCGGCAGGCACATCAAAAGGTCTGGTTTCACCATTCCAGGTCGAGCAAAAATCCTCTAATAAATCATGCACCAGCGGCCCTTCAATTTTGACCATAAAATCGTGCCAGGCGTAGTTATGGTCGGAAATATTGATCCCACCCACAAACGCCGTATGGTCATCCAGAATCACCATTTTTTTGTGGTCACGGTGCAGCATATAGATTCCCAAAGGGCCAGGAGGGGCGGTTCGTTGAATTTGAATCCCCTGCTGCCGCATGGTCTGTAGAAGTTGGTGCGTCTGGGCACGTTCCTGCCGCACCTGCCTCATTTTATGAATGAAAATTGGGTAAATGTCACTCAACACAACGTCGCTGTAATAATCCAGCAGCATTCGCCCATCAACGCCATGCTGGGCACGCTCCATCAGCAAATTTGCGAATGCCTGCCCACTGGCATCCCCCTCAAAGGTGGAAAACTGGACATATAGATTTTTGTGACAGGCAGAAATGCAGGCCGCGAATTCCTTCACAAAGGCGTCCGCTCCCACCAGCAGTTTAAAGGTATTCGACATCGCTTCCTCTGATAAACCGCATCATCTTGCCTTGAAATGTGAAATTGCACAAGTGTATTAAAAATACACATGAATTTGTGGCAAGTGTTCAAGCAGAATGTTAGTATGTTACAGGTTAGTCAAAAATCGTATTTTTAAGGAGAATATTCAATGCGTCGTAAGTTACCTCTCCTGGTAATGATGTTAGTCGTTTTAGTAGCTGTCACGCCCGTGCTGGCGTCCCGTGTCGCTCAGGAAGAAGGTGTGGTCACATTTGCGGCTGGCGACAGCGTCAAGATTGGGCTCGCAACGGACTTGAGCAACCTCATCCCCGCTCCTGGGCAGGACATTGCCAACGGCGCCCAGCTTGCCGTTGATGAATTCAATGAAGCGGGCGGATTGCAGGGGTTCACGGTAGAACTGGTTGTAGAGGATGACCGGTGTGTTGGTGAAGATGCGACCTCGGTAGCCAACCTGTTTGTCTCTGATCCGCATATCGTGGGGGTTGTTGGTCATGTTTGCTCTGGCGCGTCCATCCCTGCCTCCGAAGTCTACCAGGAAGCACGCATCCCCATGGTTTCCCCCAGCTCAACGGCGGGTGCGTTCACCGCGCGGGGTCTGGACGTTGCCAATCGTGTCGCCTTTAATGACAACATTCAGGGCGTAGTCGCGGCACGCTTTATCTTCAGCGAACTGGGGGCACAGCGCATCGCCGTTCTGCATGACAACACCAGCTATGGCGAAGGCCTCGCCAGCACTGTAGCGGCGACGTTTGAGGAACTGGGCGGCGAAGTGATCACCTTTGAAGTCGTTGATCCCGAAGAACAGGACTTCCGCCCTGTATTGACCGTGCTGGCAGGCCAAGAACCTGACCTGATTTACCTCGGCGGTTACGAAGCACAGGCTGCGTTGATTGTCCAGCAAATGGCAGAAGTCGGTCTGGAAGACACGATTTTCTTCTCGGATGACGGTGTGTACACCGCCACCTATCTTGAGCTGGCGGGTGATGCCTCAGAAGGGACTTACGTGACCTTTGGCGCTCAGGTGGGCGATCCCGAAGCGAACGAAGCGTTTGACGAACGTTACGAAGAAAAATTCGGTGTTGCACCCGATGAACTGGGCCCATTCCATGCTCAGGCATACGACGCCGCGACCGTTATCCTGAAGGCCCTCGAAGCGGTTGCTACTGTTGACGATGCAGGCAACCTGTCTGTTGACCGCGAAGCCTTGATCGAGGCTGTGCGTACTACGGAAGACTTGGAAGGCCTGAGCGGGCTTATCACCTGCGACGAAAACGGTGACTGCGGCTCGGCGACCATTGCGGTCTTTGTTGCAGAAGGCGGCGAATGGGTGGAAGTCGAAGTCCCTGAAGAACTCCAGGTTTCCAGCGAAAGTTAAGCCTTCCACTTGTTGAAGCACACAAGCAGGCAGCCCCAGGGCTGTCTGCTTTTTTTCACAAATTTGTTGATTCACCTATTCTAACCCCGTATAATCCCCTCCTTAATAAAAACTCCGCAGGAAGGAACCTATGCAGCGGTTTTTAGTTTTCCTGGTCATCCTGGGTATGGCGCTGAGCGCCTGCGAAGATGAGCCGGAAAAAGAAGATGAAAATGAAGCCACCCGCGAAGCGACCGAAGCGGCTCAGGTGGCCACTGAAGTTGTCGTTGCAGAAGAAAAAGTGATTAAGATCGGGCTGGCGACCGATTTGAGCAATGTGCTCCCCGCGCCAGGATTGGATATTGCCCAGGCGGCACAGCTTGCCGTTGACCAATTCAACGCGGAGGGCGGACTGCTGGGCTACCAGATTGAATTGGTGATTGAAGATGATCAGTGCACCGGCGAAGGGGCGACCACCGTTGCTAATTTGTTTGCCTCCGACCCGGATTTATATGCCGTTGTCGGTCATGTCTGCTCTGGCGCCTCGATTCCCGCCTCTGATGTCTACGCAGACGCCCGGATTCCCATGGTATCTCCCAGTTCAACCGCCGGGGCCTTCACCGCACGCGGCCTGGATGTAGCCAATCGTGTGGCCTTCAATGACAACATTCAGGGTGTTGTGGCAGCACGCTACATTTATGACGTGCTCGAATCCCGTCGGATTGCCGTTCTGCATGACAATTCCAGCTATGGCGAAGGCCTCGCCAGCACCGTTGCCGACACTTTTGAGTCCCTGGGGGGTGACATCTTGTCCTTTGAGGTCATTGACCCCGAAGATCAGGACTATCGTCCTGTTTTGACCGTCATCGCGGAACAAAATCCCGATCTGATTTATCTCGGTGGCTACCAGAATCAGGCTGCGCTGCTGGTCGCGCAGATGGTCGAAGTCGGTATGGATGACGTAATTTTCTTCTCGGATGATGGTGTATATACCCAGGATTTCCTTGACCTGGCAGGCGAGTTTTCTGAAGGTGTTTACGTGTCCTTTGGCGCTCAGATTGGCGATGCAGCCCTGAATGCTGATTTTGACCTGGCTTATGAAGAATCTTTCGGGGTCAGGCCTGACGAACTGGGGCCATACCATGCCCAGGCATACGACGCCGCCAACATGATTTTGAGCGCGCTGGAAGCCGTTGCCGCCCTGGATGAGAATGGCGAGCTTGTCATAGACCGCGAAGCGCTCATCAAAGCTGTCCGAGAAACTGAGAACATGGAAGGAGTCAGCGGGATGATTAATTGTGAAGCCAACGGCGATTGTGGAACGGTAGTGATTGACATCTTCAGAGCAGAACAGGGAGCATGGGTGAAAATGGATGTACCTGAAGAGTTACAGGTTTCGAGTATAAATTAGGAGTTCTTATTTGCATGACGAGTCTTAACGTGATAGGTAAGCTGGCGCAAACTGAAGCGGTATCGTTGAGCGCCCGCTATTTTCTTTACGCAATTCTCTTAGCATTTTTCCGAGTTTTCTGGGTTATTGGCGAGACTTCTGGATTATTTGGCAAGCCGCCTGATCGTTGGATTGGCGACGTTGCGGACATTCTGGCATACCTGCATATCGCCTATACGTTGGCAGGCCTTCTTTTTTTCGGGGAGGTATATCGCCGCATGACAGATCGCAGCAACCGCCCCATCGCGCCGCTGATACTTAATTTTCTCGGTGCTGTGCTGATGCTCGTCTTCGCGCTGCGGGTCATTTCTGTGGCTGAAGACAGCCCTCAGGCGTTCGTCACATGGGCAAGCCTGACCGTGAATGGCCTCATTCGTGGGGGCGTATATGCGTTGGTGGCGCTGGGGTATACACTCGTCTACGGCATCCTTTTGATGATTAACTTCGCGCACGGCGAAGTTATGATGTTTGGCGCGTATACGGGCTACCTGGCGATGCAGTTTCTGGTCAGCAACGGGGAGCGCAGCTTTGAATCAGGAGCAGCGGTCTTATCCACGTTTGTTGTGCCGGTCGTGATTGGCATCCTTTTTCTACCCCTCGATAAACTGGCAGACGGCTATAACCAGCGTAAAAATATCAACTTCCAGGCCCCATCCTGGATTTTTACCTTCATGTCCCTGCCAATGCGCTTCCTGGTCGGGGTCGCTATAGGCTACGGGGCGCTTGTCGGTTTAGGTGGTTATGCGCCGCAGTTTTATCTGCTGGTAATTACCATTGTAGGTGTCCTGTTCGTGATGCTGATTGGGATGACAACTTCCATGCTGGTTTCCATTTTGCTGGAACGGGTGGCCTATCGTCCTCTGCGAGCCGCCCCCCGTCTTGCGCCCCTGATTAGCGCCATTGGCGCGTCGATATTTTTTCAGCAGGTCGCCTTACGCATTTTCGGCCCCACACCGAAAAACTATGATCGGATAAGTCTATTGAATGATCCTAAGAGTTACAGTATTGGACTGGGCAGCCTCGGCAACCTGTCGGTGAGCATTGTCGGTACAGTGATCGTTATTTCATCTATCGCGCTGATGGGAATGCTTTACTTCATTGTCCAGTACACCAAAATGGGTAAAGCCATGCGTGCCGTTGCCGAGGATAAACCCACTGCCGCGCTGATGGGCATCGATGTTGACCGCGTCATCGTTTTTACCTTTATGTTAGGAGCATCATTGGCGGGGGCTGCCGGGGTCATGCTTGGACTGCGCGGGGATAATATCAACTTCCGGTTCGGATTTACCCCCGGTCTGAAAGCATTCACAGCAGCCGTGCTGGGCGGCATCGGGAACATCCCCGGCGCCATGTTTGGCGGGTTCTTCCTCGGCGTGGTCGAATCGCTGGGGCCGCAGATGCTCGGTTTTGACTTTAAGTGGCAGGATGTTATTGCCTTCAGCCTGCTGGTGCTGGTGCTGATTTTCCGTCCGACGGGTATTCTCGGCGAACGGACAGAAGGAAAGAAGGTCTAAGATGCGGGGTGTTAAGACAGGCTTCTACCTGGGATTGGGGCTGGTGTTCCTGACCCTGATCGGCCTTCCTTCCGACGACAGCGAACAACTGGCACGATTGGCCGTGCCAATTTTCCTCCTTTTAACATTCTATATGGGGTGGCGTACCGCAAGGCATACTGCGCTGAATGATCTCAAAAATCTCGCGGTGACAACCCTGCTTCAGGGCTTTTCAGCCGGGGTTGTCCTGTTAATTTTTCTGGCAGTAATCAACAGTTGGCACGCCAAAGGGATTGATGTGCAGCGCCGGATGCTCGACAAAATGAATACATACCCAATGCAAGTGCTGTCCGGTGTCCCCACTTCAGAGCTTTTTCCCGATCCGGCACCAAACCCGGTGACAGGAGAATTCGACGAAGGCGTCAGACAAAGAACGGATCCCTTGCGTCTGTCCTTTCAGGAAAAATACGCCGTTGTGAGTCTTTTGGGGCTGCATGTGGGTGGTTTGATAGGGTTAGCAGCGCTGTTGGTGACGGTCTCTTTCTGGGGAGGGGCAGCACACAATCTCTCCCGTCGGATCGACTGGCAAGCGCTCCGCCAACAAAGTCAGTCTCGTGTAAATGAGACCAGGGTAGGGAACATTTTACCCGCCGTCAGTCACTGGCTGCTGCTGCTGCTGCCCCTTCTGATTTTTCTGTTGTTCTGGGCAACCGTATCACAGCGCACGGAAGAGAATGAAGTGCTTCATGCGCTCGGCTTTGAAAAGCCCATCTATCTGTTCAATATTAACCAGCAGCTTGGCCTGAGTTCACAGTCATTGATTGACGGCACAAGCATTCAACTCGCCCTGGGTTTTCTGGTGATTATCAGCAGCCTGTTTGCTCTCAAATGGGCGCGGCGCGAACCTTCTGCCTTGAGCTACTCTGCGCGAGTAGGCATTACAGCAGGCGTGATTGTTTTCATTGTGCTGCTGGCACTGTGGCGAATTGACGCCCACAACTTACGGTTCATCCTGCCCAGTGAAGAATCCGTCACTAACCGGACGCTGTCCATGCTGGTGGTGCTGGTTATGGGGGCGGTGGCTGTTGCATATGCATCCCATGCCAACAAACGTCCGGAAGCCTTCGAGCAAACTTTTGTGATTCTGGTCTCACTCGCGGCGATACTCGCAACACCGTTGTTTATGAACCAGTATCAAACGGCGGTGATGGGGCGGGTCACCCGTTCCATCATGTTTGGCATCGGGTTAAATATTGTGGTGGGTTATGCCGGTCTGCTTGATCTGGGATACGTGGCTTTTTACGCAATCGGCGCCTATTCCTTCGCGTTTATTGCGCTGGAAAATGATCGTCATAAACTCAGTCTGGAACATCTGAATTTGGTCGGATGGGCATTGGTGATTGCTCTGGTAGTTACCCCCCTGATTGTCTGGGGGGGAACACATCTTCGCAAAAGTCGAGGTGAACACGCCAATCCAGGTTACTCAAAGTTATCATCCTGGCTGGTTTCGGTAGGTGTAGTGAGCGTTTCGATAGTCATCACGTTTTTGCTGCGCTACCTGCTGGCCGAGGCTGGTGTTTTTGATGGGGTTTATGCTTTTTCCTCTTTCCTGATCGGGATACCGGTGGCGATGATGGTCGCAGCGTTTGCCGGACTGCTGCTGGGTATTCCGGTGCTGCGGCTGCGCGGCGATTATCTGGCAATCGTCACCCTCGGTTTCGGCGAAATCATCAGCCTGTTCCTGAAAAATCTGGATGACATCACTGGCGGGCCATCGGGTGCGATTGGGGTTCCAAAAGCTGTCCCTCGCGGCACCCCTACCGATATATCCAACCTGACCATGTTATACCTGGCGATGGTTGGGGTTGTGATTGTGATGACAGTCGCTTTCCGGCTGCGCGATTCGCGCCTGGGTCGTTCATGGCTGGCGATGCGAAGTGACGAAGACATCGCCCAGGCTATGGGTGTAAATCTGGTCAATACTAAACTGCTGGCCTTTTCGATTGGCGCGAGTTTTGCCGGGCTGGCGGGGATGCTGTTTGCTTCTCAGCAAAATGCGATTTTCCCCGATGACTTTACACTCGAAATTTCCATTAACGTCCTCGCACTGGTCATTATCGGTGGGATGGGCAGCATTCCAGGGGTTGTGGTGGGTGCAATTGCGCTGATCGGCCTGCCGGAACTGCTGCGCCCCATCGCAGATTACCGGATTATGGCGTTTGGACTGCTGCTAGTCTTCACAATGGTTGCCCTCCCAGATGGATTGATGCCATCACCGACGCCCGCCCTGGAAGAGGATGCCCGCCGTCTGGCAAAAGAAATGGAACGAAATAATGAGTAACGATTTAAGCCTTGATGTGAGAAATATCACCAAGCGCTTCGGAGGGCTGCTGGCAGTCTCAGAGGCGAGTATGCAAATCCCGCGCCAGACAATTGCCAGCCTGATCGGGCCAAACGGCGCGGGTAAAACCACCTTTTTTAACTGTGTCACCGGATTCTATAAACCGGAAGAAGGCGAGATTATTTTCAACGGGCGCCCGATCCATGGCCTGCGTCCTGACCAGGTAACGGGTCTGGGGATCGCCCGCACCTACCAGAATATTCATCTGTTTGGCAACATGACAGTGCTGGAAAATATTATTGTGGGGATGCATACCCGCCTTCACGCCGGGCCGCTGGGGGCGCTCGCACGCCATCCCGCCAACCGGGAGGAAAGCCGCCGCAGTCGTGCCAGAGCTTTTCAACTCCTGGAGTTCATCGGGTTGGAAGGATTTGGGGATGCCCTGGCAACCAATCTTGCTTACGGGATGCAGCGCCGTCTGGAAATCGCCCGTGCGCTTGCCAGTGATCCGATATTGCTGCTGCTGGATGAGCCGACTGCGGGCATGAATCCACAGGAAACCACAGAAATGATCGGTTTTATTAAGCGTTTACGCGATGATCTCAAATTAACCATTTTCCTGATTGAGCATGATATGCATCTGGTTATGAACGTATCGGATAACATCACGGTACTGGACTACGGCAAAGTGATTGCGGACGGGACTCCGGAAGAGATTCGTGCTAACCCGCGTGTCATCGAAGCTTATCTTGGCAGTACGCTGGAGGAGGCGCAGTAATGGCAATGCTTGAAGTCCGAAATATTCAAACTTTCTACGGCAGAATTCATGCTCTGAAGGGGATTTCCCTGACCGTTGAAGAAGGCGAAATCGTAACGCTTATCGGCAGCAATGGCGCGGGCAAAACCACCACGCTCAATACTATCTGCGGAATTCGCCGTGCGGCTCAGGGCCAGGTTGTGCTTAATGGGGAGGACATCACTCACCTGAAACCTCATGACATCGTGGCCCGCGGCATCGGACAAAGCCCGGAAGGGCGCAAAATTTTCGCCCGCCTGACCGTGCGGGAAAATCTGGAGCTTGGCGCGTATTCACGTCATGACTCTGACGGCATCCAGAAAGATATGGAGTACGTGTTCTCGCTGTTTCCAAGGCTAAAGGAGCGAGAAAAACAGGCGGGCGGCACCTTGTCGGGGGGTGAACAGCAAATGCTGGCGATTGGACGGGCGCTGATGACCCGCCCCAAAATTCTGCTGCTGGATGAGCCGTCTATGGGGCTGGCGCCGATGCTGGTACAGGAAATTTTTAAGATCATCACTTATCTGAATCAGGAAGAAAAAACAACCATTCTACTGGTGGAGCAGAACGCGCAGATGGCATTCAAGGTCGCACACCGAGGGTACGTGCTGCAAACCGGAAAAGTCGTCATGTCAGATGACTGCACAACCCTCGCCGCCAATGAAG
This sequence comes from Anaerolineae bacterium, assembly GCA_008933735.1. Lineage (GTDB taxonomy): Bacteria > Chloroflexota > Anaerolineae > Aggregatilineales > J027 > SB15. Next base: position 381,441 of record WBUL01000002.1, read on the forward strand.
ATGTGCGGGCTGCCTACCTGGGGGGGCATTAATTCATGCGTCGTACCGGATTTTTTCTTATTTTTCTATTGATTATGCTGGCAGGGTGTCGGCCCGATCCCAAAAGCAAAGCCAACGATTGGGCAAGAAGATTTCCTGAAGAAATCGGCACCTGGGAAGCAGATAACGACCGGCTAGAACTCACGCCGGAAAACGCTTCCAGCTTCGGCCATGTGACGCTGACCTACGAAGGAGACGATGATATTTTCGCCTATCTGAGTGTGGATGTGTACGCGACAGAAACCGCCGCCAACGTAGCGCTGGGCGAAAAAGTTCGTGGGTGGCAGCTACAGGGTGCCCGCTTTGAAACTGACCGGCGCGGGGGTGAACGAGTTGATATTGCAACCTTTCCGGGCGGCACCCTGGCTTACATGCAGTCCAGAGATACAGTCATTACCCTGACCATCATCCCGCCCGATCCCGCAGAAGTTGCGATTCCCCAGGACGAGATTGAAATCCTTATCGATACCATGGTCGAAGTTGTAAGAAACGCAAGCTGATACCATCTGTCGTGGTGGTTGATCGATCACCACGACTTCACTTTTCCCACAGGGCCTCAAAAATGAATATACTGTTAGAGTAGAGTTTGAATGAGCAAAAGAGACAATGCCACTATCTCCGGGTGAACAAATCAAAGGATATATTGTTGGGCCGCTGGTTGGACGCGGTGGACTTGGGGAAGTCTATCAGGCGTTTAACGAAAAGGGCGAACGGGTGGCGGTAAAAATTATGCGCGATGAGTTTGCCAGTGACCCACAGTTCCAGAACCGCTTCATCCGCGAGATTCGACTGATGCAGAGCGTACAGCACGAGAACATCGTACCGATACTGGACTATGGTTTTTTCCGCAAGACACTTTTTATGGTCATGAAATTCATTGAAGGCCCTACCCTGGTCAGGCTCATGCTTCAACAGCAGTTTTCCCCAACTGCTGTCTGGCATGTGCTGCGGGATATTGCCCCCGCAGTGAATGCAGGGCACGAAAAAAACATCATCCACCGCGACCTGAAGCCCGACAACGTGCTGGTTGAAGGACATGGCAAGAATCTCAAGTTTTACCTGGCCGATTTTGGCCTTTCCAAACGCCCTGGGTTGGATACTACGCTGACCGAACGCGGCACGGCGGTCGGAACATGGGAATACATGGCGCCGGAAATGGCCTTTAGCACAGACCCCGACCCGCGCAGTGATATTTACAGCCTGGGAGTAATGACCTATGAACTGCTGACAGGGCGTCTGCCGTTCGAGGACAAAAATCCATACAATCTGCTCAAAATGCACGCGGATGACCCACCACCACCAATGACTGACCATCATCCTGAATTTCCCATATCGTTGCAGCAGGTGATCTTCAAAGCGCTGGAAAAATCGTGCGAGGATCGTTACAGCGACACGATAGCATTCGCCAGAGCGTACTATGACGCCCTGAAAGACCTTCCAGACGAGATTCGCTCTAAAATTTACTGGTAAATTGTCACATGACGCTTTCAGGGCAGCGAATCAAGGATTATCTGGTCGGGGCTTTTTTGGCCCAGGGGACAACAGGGGATATTTACCAGGCTCGCAGTCCTCAAGGCACCCAGGTTGCGATGAAAGTACTTAACAGCAAGCTGGCAGAAGACGGCGAGTTTCAGCGTCGATTTCTGCGCGAAATCCGGCTGACGCAGGTCGTTCAGCATGAGGGGGTTGTCCCCATTCTGGATTATGGGTACGAAAACAATGTGCTTTTCCTGGTCACAAAGCTGATTCACGGCCCCTCGTTGCAGGAAAAAATGAAACGTACCCCCCCCTCGTTAGAGGAAGTCCGTCATATCTTGCATGATATTGCCCCAGCGCTTCATGCCGGACATGAACAGGACATCATCCACCGTGACATCAAGCCTAGCAACATCCTCTACGACGAAATTGAGAAAAAATACTACCTGGCGGACTTCGGTTTTTCCAAGCGCCCCGGCATTGATGAAACCCTGACCGAAGCGGGAATCGTGGTTGGCACCCCGTATTATATTTCTCCTGAAGCGATTATGGGCGAACCTCTGGGGCCGTACAGCGACGTGTACAGCTTTGCAGTGATGGTTTATGAGCTGCTTGTGGGGGTGCTGCCGTTCCAGCACAATAAACTCTATCAGATCAGTATGGCCCATTTGCAGCTCCCCCCGCCCCGCATGATCATCCACCATCCGGAATTTCCTCCGATCATCGAAACGGTTGTGATGAAAGGACTGGCGAAAAAGCCTGCTGAGCGCTACGCGACGATGCCGGATTTTGCTCACAATTACGGCGCTGCTCTGGAGCAGCTCCCTCCGGAAACATGGAATAAAGTATTCTGGAAAACACACTAGCCCTAATATTTTGCAACCCTCCCAAGCGGCAATATAATTAAGGCGAAATCGTCGATGAGGAGAAATTTTTATGCAAAAATTACGCAGTTTACTGATTCTTTTTGTAGTGATTGCGGTTTCGCTGCCCCTGACCATCTCGGCTCAGGATGAAGCACCGCAAATTGGGTTCTGGGAAGAATGTGAAACCCCTACGCTGACCGGAGACATTAATCTGGGGGTCGTCTTCAGCCTGACAGGTGGCGCAGCCATTTACGGCAATCCACAGTTGCAGGCCGTTCAGATGGCTGTTGAAGAAATCAATGACAGCGACTATCTCGGCGAAGCCAATCTTGTTGCGATTGTGGAAGATGGCGGCACGGATGTGGAAACCTCTATTTCCGCAATGACCAAGCTGGTTGAAGAAGATCAGGTTCCTGTTGTTATTGGCCCCACCCTCTCCAATCAGGCACTTTCCGCTGATCCGATTGCCCAGGATGCGGGCGTGCTCGTGCTCGGCGTGAGCAACACACGCAGCAATCTGGAAACCGACATCGGTGATTTCTATCTGCGGAACAGCCTGCCAGAAGCAAAAGTGATCCCTGGCACGGTCGCACAGGCCACTGAAATCCTCGGTCTGGAAAATGTCGCCGTCATGTACAGCGACAACGACGAATTCACGGTCAGCGGCTATGAAGTTTTTGTTGAAGCTCTGGAAGCCAACGGCGTCAATATCGTGGCGACCGAAACCTTTGCGACAGGTGATACTGACTTTAACGCCCAGTTGACCAACATCATCGCCCTGAACCCGGATGCGATTGTTGTATCTGCGCTGGCAGCCGAGATTGTGCCGCTGCTCCAGCAGACCCGCAACCTTGGTTACACAGGGCCCATCATTGGTGGTAACGGTTTTAACACCCCCGGTATCGCCAGCCCGGATACCGGCGCGGGTGAATCCGCCAACGGAGTCATCGTTGGTGGCGCGTGGAACATTGCCAAGCAGAATGAATTGAGTCTGGCCTTTAGCGAAAAGTACGAGGCCGAATATGGTGCTGCCCCTGACCAGTTTTCGGTGCAGGCGTACACAGGAGCCTGGATGATTGCGACGGGCATTCGCTGTGCGGATTCCACTGAATCGGCGGCTGTCCGTGATGCGCTGAAAGGCCTCAAGGACTTCAACAGCCCGCTGGGTTCATTCTCTTTCGATGACGATGGCCTGCCCGAACATGAGCCTGTTGCTCAGATTATCGTGGACGGTCAGTACCGCGTTTTGACTTCGGAAGAAGCCGCCGCCGTTTTTGGCGAGTAAGCATCATTTTACCGTCCCCGGCCCTGCTACGCGGGCCGGGGAGCAACCATACCTAAGGGCATATTGTGAATCTCCGCACACTTTTTTATGTATTATCTGCTATTTTTCTTGGTTTTTTGATACCTTACCTGATTGCAACCTATCTGTTTAACAAAGAAGTCCTCAGCCCTGAACAGCAGTTAGCCAACGCGATGTGGCGCGGCAGCATTTACAGCCTGTTTGCGCTGGGTTACGCGCTGATCTTCAGCATTCTCGGCCTGCTAAATCTGGCGCATAGTTCGGTGTTCATGTGGGGCGGTTATATTGGCTTGATGTCCGTCCTGAAACTGGATATGCCAATCTGGGTTGCCATGCCCGTTGGGATGATTGGCGGCGGTCTGGTAGCGGTCTCTGTAGATGTAATTGCGTTTATGCCCCTTCGCCGTCGGAACGCGCCGCGAATTTCGCAGTTGATCAGCAGCATCGGCGCTTCTGTGATTTTGCTGAGCCTTGCCACACTGATTTTTAGTTCGACGCCGAAGCGCTTTCCCCAGGATAGCATCGACGCCCTGCCGGGCACGGCGGATAAACCTCTTACCTGGCTGCTGGACAATGCCAATGTCCGCATTACACCGATTCAAATTGCTATATTTGTCATTCCCATTGTCCTGATGTTTTTGCTCGAATATATGGTTAACAGTCTGAAAATTGGAAAAGCCATGCGTGTTGTCGCCTTTAACCAGCGTATCGCCCGCCTCTTAAGCATTAACGTAGGAAATATTTTTGCGTTCACCTTTTTTTTGTCCGGGGTACTGGCAGGCGCAGCGGGGGTGTTACAGGGGCTGGCTTTTAACTCCATGACACCCTATATGGGTGCGACGGTTGCACTCAAAGGATTAACCGTAATTGTGTTAGGAGGGCTGGGTAATATACGCGGCGCGGTGGTTGGGGGATTTCTGGTCGCCAACATCGAAATCATGAGCATCGCGTTAGGCTACGGCTGGTTGTCGGATGCGGTTGTGTTTTCATCGCTCTTTTTGATATTACTTGTCCGTCCACAGGGTTTGCTGGGTGAGTCCGGCAAAATGAGGGCGTAAAATGGACGCGGTATTTGATTTTCTTGCCCCTGTTGGCCTTAACGAAACCAATTTTCAATTTATGCTCATTGCCGCTATTCTGGGGTGCAGCATCTATGTGACCCTATACGGGGGGATGTTTTCGCTGGCAAACGCCGGATTCATGGCGATTGGCACGTATGTGAGTGTAGTTTTGACCCAGCGCTATGACTGGCCCTTTGTTCCGGCGATTATCGCCGGTATGGTGGCAGGTGGTCTCATTGCAATTATAGTGGGGCTGCCCGTACTGCGCCTGAGCGATATCTACCTGGCGATTGCCACCATTGGTTTTGGCGAGGTCGTGGTCGTACTGATCCGCAACTTTGACCGCATTTATGAGGAAATTTTTGACAAAAAAATCGAAATCACGGGAGGGGGTAAGGGCATCAAGAATATCCCGGTTACGACGGATACGCTGCATTTGATCATCTTCCTGTTGATTGTGGTTTATTTTTTATACCGGATGCAGCACTCCCGATTTGGACGAGCGCTGGCCGCTATCCGGCAGGACGAAACGGTTGCGGCAAATCTCGGTATCAACGTGGTTTATTACAAAAACGTGGCGTTTATCATCGGGGCGATGATTGCGGCGGGGGCAGGCGGTCTGAGCGGGCATCTCAATCGTGTGATCGAACCAGACGATTACGACTTTGATCGGGCCGTCGATATTCTCACCTATGCGGTGTTGGGTGGCACAACGTTTTTCATCGGGCCAGTGGTCGGCGGTATGGTACTGCGTTACCTGCCGGAATTATTACGGCGGCTCAAGGTGCTCAGTTTTGTGGGCAGCATTGTCGGACGCGACTTAACCAACGAACAGGCCGCCGTTGATGGCATTATCAACGGGATTGTATTGATTTTGTTCATTGTCTATCTCCCAGGAGGATTGGCCGACCCGCAGTTGTGGAAAAGTCTTTACCGCCGCCTTCGCCCTAATAATACGCAAAAGGGAGCACCCTGATATGCTTGAATTACAGGGAGTTTCGCGCTTGTTTGGCGGGCTGGCGGCGTTGAACACTGTCAACATGACGGTCAATGCTGGTAAAGTAGTCGGGTTAATTGGGCCTAATGGGGCGGGCAAAACCACCCTGATCAACTGCGTCAGCGGCCTTGACCATCCCACTTCCGGAGTCATTCACTTTGATGGGGTCGAAATTCAGAATAAAGCGCCTCATCAGATTACTGCCCTCGGTCTGGGACGTACCTACCAGAACATTCGTCTGTTTGGCGATTTGACTGTGCTGGAAAACGTCATCATCGCACAACATCAGCATGGTAAAGCCAATTTGTTGGACTCTTTGTTCCAATCGCCGCGCCATCGCCGTGAATTTAAGCAGCAGGTCGAGCGAGCTTTTGAGCTGCTCAAACGTTTTCATCTGGATTCTTTCAGCGACAGCCGTGCCGGAGGCCTGCCCTATGGCGACCAGCGCCGCCTGGAAATGGCTCGTGCTGTCGCCACCGCTCCCAGACTCATTTTGCTGGATGAGCCAACAGCGGGCATGAATCCGGTAGAAACCCATGAATTTGGGGAACAAATCCTCAAGCTGCGCGACGATGGGCTGACCCTGCTGGTCATCGAACATGACATGGCGCTCATTTCGCAGGTATGCGATGAGGTATACGTGCTGAACTTCGGGGAAATGATCGCCAACGGCACGGTAGACGCCATTAAACAGAATCAGGATGTGATTGAAGCCTATCTCGGAAGGGAAGATTAACCGTGTTGGTGGTTGAAGATTTGCAGGTTGGCTATGGCGCAATTATCGCCCTGCGCGGTATTTCCTTTAAAGTTGAATCGGGACAGGTCGTGACGCTCATCGGTGCCAACGGGGCGGGCAAAAGCACCACCCTGAATACCCTCAGCGGTTTATTGAAGCCCCGTGCAGGCAGAATCCTGTTTGAAAATGTGGACATTACGGGCAAACGAGCCGATGTTATCAGCCAGAAGGGGCTGGTACAGGTTCCTGAAGGGCGGTTGATCATCGCGCCCATGACCGTGCAGGAAAATCTGGAAATGGGCGCGTATAAACGCACTGATTCGGAGATTAATTCCGATATTCAACAGGTCTTTGAACGTTTTCCGCGCTTGGGGGAGCGGCGCAAACAAAAAGCCGGATCGTTAAGCGGGGGCGAGCAGCAGATGCTTGCGGTAGGCCGCGCTCTGATGATGCGCCCCAAACTCATCATGCTGGACGAACCCAGTATGGGACTCGCCCCCATGCTGGTGAACGAGGTATTTAGCATCATCCGCACAATTAAGGCACAGGGAACAACAATTTTGCTGGTCGAACAGAATGCCCGCAAAGCGTTGCAAGTTGCGGACTATGCCTATGTGCTGGAACGCGGCAGCATCGTCAAAGAAGGGTCTGCTGCCGCCCTTCAGGCCGATGAAGAAGTAATACAGGCGTATTTAGGGTAATTCTCTACGCTGAGGCCTCAGCGGCACGCCGTTCCTCAATTTCTTCCAGCACCCAACGCACCGGGCCAGAAATCACATAAACCGCTGCCCATACAAACATCGCGGGCGGGCCATATAAAATCACAGAAATGATGCTGAGGGTAAAAGGAATAATTTTCCAGCTTTGTGAAAAGTCACGCGGGCGGCTGATTTTGTTGCTTGTGTAACTCAAATTGCTGACCATCAGCAGCGAAATCAACACCACACAAAAAACGGCTGCCCCCGGATAGCGGTATTCTCCAAAAAGCTCATATACAAAGGCAATAAAGCCAATGAGAAACATCGCGGAGGCCGGCGTTGGCACCCCCATAAAATGTGAGCTGTCCGTTCGATTCCAGTCCACATTGAAGCGTGCCAATCGGAGGGCGCTGAACAGAGTCGGCATAAAGCTGATCGCAATGCCGAAGAAACCCCAGGTATGAAAATATGCCTTATAAAGCAAAATCGAAGGCGCAACCCCAAAGGTGACCAGATCCGCCAGCGAGTCCATCTCGATCCCAAAACGACTGCTGACGTTCAGCAAGCGTGCTAACCGACCGTCCAGCGCATCCAGAAACATCGCAAAATATATCGCCCAGATCGTAATGGCTAACTCACCCTTAAAAGCATAAGTGACCGCTACATACCCAAAAAACATATTCATCGCGGTGACGGAATTGGGGATTACCGCCTTTGGAATTTTCTTTTTAAGTTTTCGCATCGCTTTTTTGCCCTGGTATAGTGTTATTCTAAGGGCAATCTGGATTCCTGCAAAGCTGCGAGGATAGTTTCACCACCTGCGACCTTCTGATACAACGTGACTTTTACGTCGCTGTTCAGGGGCAGGAAAATATCCACCCGCGACCCAAATTTGATGAAACCCAGTTCTTCTCCTTTAGAAACGGTTTGGAATGGCGCAACATAGGTGCTGATACGCCGAGCAAGAAGTCCCGCGATCTGCCGCACGAGGATTTTTTCTCCCTGCGGCGTTTCAATCACTACCGTGCATCGCTCATTCAGTTCTGAGGATTTAGGATGCAAAGCCACCAGATATGTACCGGGGTGGTAGCGATAATAAACGACTTTACCATCGGCTGGAATCCAGTTCATATGCACATCAAAAATCGAAAGAAAAATCGATACCATTAAACGTTTGTCACGTAAATGCTCGTCCTCATAGACTTCTTCAATGGTCACCACATGACCATCCGCAGGCGAAATCACACAGCGATCACACGACGGAGTGCGACGGCTCGGCTGGCGAAAAAAACTGGCAATAAAACCGAACACTGCGCCTGAAGCCGCCAACCCCGCATAAAATCGAGAACGTTTGCCTGAGAAAAAGTTGATCAGATTCAACCCGCCCAGCACCATGGCAATGAACACTAAGAATTGATGGCCTTCACGATGAATTTTCATGGCTTTTTGCCTTCCAGGTTGTGCTACTATTATGCCCATATTTCAAGGAAGTAAAAGCATGATTCGTTTTTGGTTAGGTGTTTTAACCGGATTATTCCTGAGTTATGGTATCCGCCGCCTGAAATCGGAAAAATACAATCAGGATCGGATTGCGCTGTATTACACCCGCCGCGCCAGTTCCTACAGCAAAACGGATGAGCGGGTTTATTTCGGTTATTACCCACGGATTGAAATGCGGAAAAAACTCATTGAAAACGTGCACCTGAAACCGGGCGACCGCGTGCTGGACATCGCCTGTGGTACAGGAGCGAATTTCCCTTACATCATGGAAAAGATCGGCCCCTCCGGTGAAATTGTTGGTGTTGATTTTAGCGCACCGATGCTGCAAGAAGCCCAGAAACAGGTAGCGGCACACGGCTGGAAAAATGTCCGCCTGATTCAGCACGACGCGGCAACCATCCAGCTAGGAGAGCAGTTTGACGTAGTAATTTGTGCGCTTGGCATGGTGGTGATTCCCGATTATCAATCGGCGATGCAGCGTGCTTTTGAACATGTACGCCCTGGTGGGATGCTCGGTATTGCTGATCTGTGCGAGAGCCAGCGCTGGTATATGCTGCCTGTCAACACACTGATGGATGTTCTGGACGCAACCCTTGTGACCGATACCACCCGCCGCCCCTGGGAACTGATGCAGCCTCTGGTTGAGAATTATACCCGTGAAGACCTGCTGCTCGGTTATATGTACGTCGCAACAGGCAAAAAACCGGCATAGGCGGAAGTTGGTTTCATGAAATTTCTTGAGTGTTTTAAACAAAAGCGGTATAAACTAGGCTGCTTAAGCTGCAACATATGACAGTCAGGAGGAAATCGGAAGAAAAAATCGGCAGTACATTAGTTTCTTTTAAGGTAAAGTTTACTTAACCTTTCCAGAGTTTTAGCCAGAATTTAACGACGGAAGGGATAATCAGGAGGCTTGTGGATTGCATATCCACAGTGTCCGTTTAAGTTAGTGGAGTTAAGGAGTAATGACCGTGAGAAGATTTCATATTGTTATGATGGTGCTGGTGATCCTTGCTGCTGTGCTGATGCCAGCGACAGTTGCTCAGGAACCAGCGGAAATTGAGGTTTGGGTAGCCTTCGACGATTATCGTCTGGATTGGGTCAACGAAGTCGCCGCTGAATTTAATGCTATGTTCCCGCAGTACAACGTCGTCATTGCTGGTGGACGCAGCTACGAAACCATGTTTGCTGAAGCTACGGTTGCCGCCGAACAAGGTGAACAACCTGCTGTCATTCACTATTTCGAAGCTGCCACGCAGGACGCCCGCGACAGCGGCCTGTTTAAACCGATAGCGGATGCCCTGGGAGATCGTACCGAGGTCAACGGGCTGCCGGTCGATCTGGATGACTTTATTGGCCCCGTTGCTGCTTACTACACACTGGACGGCAAGTTCACTTCCATGCCCTGGAATACTTCATCCGCTATCTGGTTTTCTAACATGAGCTACCTGGAAGCAGCGGGTATTGCAGAACCGCCCGCCACCTGGGATGAAGTAGAAGCAGCCTGTGAAGCGATCATGGCTTTGGACAATGCGCCTCAATACTGCTTCTCCTGGCCCAATCACGGCTGGTTCTTTGAGCAGTGGTTGGCGCAGCAGGACGCGCTATTTGTCAATAATGGCAATGGCCGTGACGAACGTGCCACCGAAGTTGCCTTCAACAGCGATGCGGGTGTGGCGATCCTGACATGGCTGGATGACATGTACAACAAGGGTTATCTGTATTACAGCGGCGCACAGGGCGGCGACTCCTGGGCGACGGTTGACCAGGCCTATCAGACCCAGCAGATTGCGATGGCGGCCTACAGCAGTTCAGACACCACGCTGTATACTCAGTTTGGGATTGATGGCGGTTTCACCACGGTGGCTTCCTTCCTGCCCTACAACGATGATACGGGCTGGACAGGCAACCTCATTGGCGGCGGAACGCTGTGGCTGACCGATGGCCTTGATCCTGAAGTCGAAGAAGGTGCGCTGACCTTCCTGCTGTATATGACCAACACCGAAAATGCGGCTTCCTGGCATAAGCTCACGGGTTACATTGCTATTCGCAACAGTGCCAATGAACTGCTGGAATCCGAGGGCTGGTTTGCTGAAAATCCGAACCAGACTGTGGCTGCCGCGCAGTTGGCGCAAAGCCAGGTGACTCCGGCGACCAGCGGTGCACTGGTAGGCGGCTTCCCGGCGATTCGTACTGAGATCACCGGAGCGATTGATCGGGTGCTGCTGACCGATGATGACCCGGCGGAAGTTCTCGCGGAGGCGGCTGAAGAAGCCAACATCATCATTGAAGAATACAATCTGTTGAACGTTGATTAACCAAAACGTTTAACCTGTCTTAGTTATATAAGGGCGACTCAAGCGGGTCGCCCTTATAATCCAGGATTTTCGCTTCTTCCTCTTCAAGCATTTGTATTTCAAGGAGTTCACATTCCTTGTCAGCCCCAAAAAAGCGAAAATCCTCAAGGTAGAAAGGGAAGCCAAGATGATGATCTCTCCACTGCCTCTGGTCATGATCGCTGCCGCCATCGGTGCAGCCCTGTTAGGGTTCGCCTTTGTGCGTTCAGGCGTGCGCTGGTTTCTGGGGTTAGGGCTTGGCGCAGTCGCCGGGGGTGCCGGCTCGATGTTATTCATGATCCCCCTCGATTACTGCACGTTTGCAGCAGAGCGTAAGCCATACGAAGCCGAATTCGGGTTTTTGCTGGTAGGCATTGGCATGGCAGTCGTTCTTATCCCTGTCGGCTGGATCAGTCTGCGCCTGCTGCGGGGAGAAAGCCTGATGTCTACTGCATCACAGCCCACGCAGGGGACATTCCGGCATTGGTGGATTGCAATACCGCTGCTCGCACCAACCATCACAATCCTCGTTTTGTTTTTATATTATCCGTCTATTGAGACGGTGCGCCTCTCTGCCCACCTTTCAAGGCTTGGTGCCAAACGTGAGGCATTTGTTTGTACCACCAATTACACCCGGTTAGTCGAAAACAGTGACTATCTAGATGTGGTCATCCGCACCATGTATATATCGGCGGCAATTGTCGTCCTGAGTATGGTTCTCTCCCTGCTGATTGCGACCATGGCCTACCTGCCCATCCGAGGAGCGTCTATTTACCGAACCCTGCTGATATGGCCCAATGCTATCTCTCCGGCGGTAGCGGGTCTGATCTTCCTGCTGATCTTTAACCCACTGGGCGGCATCATTGACCATGTCCTCGGCAGCGCGTTCAGGCTGGGGTGGACCAACGATCCAAAGGTCGCTCCCTGGACAATCATTATTGCCAGCGTGTGGAAGTCGATGGGTTATAATATCCTGTTTTATATCGCTGGTCTGCAAAATGTACCCAAAGATTTAATTGAAGCCGGAGCGATTGATGGAGCCGGCCTCATCCGACGTTTCACACATATTGTCCTGCCCATGCTGTCTCCCATAACATTTTTCTTGATTATCACCAATATGACTTATGCTTTCTTCGACACTTACGCCACTATCGACTATCTGACACCCGGCGGTGGCCCGCTGGAATCGACCAATACGATGATGTATCAGGTGGCCCAACTGGGTGTATTTGGGGAAAGGGCAGATCTGGGCAAAGCGGCGGCTCAGTCAATTGTGCTGTTTGTGATGGTGATCGGGATGACGATTGTCTCATTCCGTACCGGAGGGCGTCAGGTTACCTATGGAGCGTGAATCATGACCAATACGATCGCATCTGCCCGCCCGCAGGCTCGAAGTCGGTGGATACCCAAACGCTGGTATGCCCATATCTCTCTCTGGATAGCCTGCTTTTTTCTCGGTGTTCCGCTGTTTTATACCCTGCTTGTCAGCACGCAGACCCGGCAGGAAATCAACCGCTATGAGTTTACTCCTGGCAGCGGGTTAGCTGAAAACTGGGATATCGTCTTCAATCAGCGCCATCTACAGGACTACATGGTGAACAGCGCCATCATGACTGCCGCCATTACGATTGGCAAAACAATCCTGTCCCTGCTGGCAGGGCTGGCCTTTGTGTACTTTCGATTTCCTGGTAAATGGCTGGTATTTGGCTTTGTGCTGATCACCTTAATGATGCCTACAGAAGTGCTGATTATTGCCTTATTCCGCTTCATCAATAAATTGAACTGGGACAACACCTACCTTGCATTGATTGTCCCGTTTCTTGCCAGTGCCACAGGATCGTTCTTATTCCGGCAGCATTTTTCCAATATTCCGGCGGAACTGTCCGAAGCCGCACAGCTTGATGGGGCGAATCCGCTGCAATTCCTGTTTCGGGTACTGGTCCCCATGAGCTGGAATACCATCGGTGCGCTGGCCGTTGTGCAGTGTCTTTATGCCTGGAACATGTATCTCTGGCCCAACATGATTATCACCGACCCCAATCTGGATGTGGTGCAGGTTGGGATCGGAACGCTGCGAGCTGGCGAGGGGGGCGGAATCCAATACGGGCCCCTGATGCTGGGTGCGGTGGTCGCCAGTCTGCCTCCGCTCCTGGTCTTTATTCTGCTGCAAAAGCAGTTTATGAGCGGTTTCACCCTCACACGAGATAAATAGAGGGTCAGCACTCAGCATTCACCTGATGTTACTGAATGCTGAGTGTTGGCTTTACGGCCAGAACTTCCGGCCCCACTGCTGGTAGGCATTAAACATCGAATTCCAGTCTCCTGTCGGGATACCGCCGCCGCCTTTATGCATCCCGGAATCGGCATCGCCCGCGCCGATATTGTCGGTAGTTCCCTGGAAACCCCACTGCATGACCCCCGAATAGCCATATTGGTTAAAAAGCTGATCCAGGGCGCCTGCAATCCATTCACCTCCGTTGCTGCGGCCTAAATCATTGAAGAATCCCCCAACCGGGCCAATTTCTTCCATGATGATGGGCTTCTTCCAGACCTTTTTTGCGCGGTCGGCTTCCCGGATGGCTTCAATCGCACGGTGCCCAATCGGATTGTCGTATTTTTCGCGGTCACGGTAGGAATGGATGGTCGCAAAATCCAGCGTGGGGAGCTTATAAAGTTTATCCGCATAATTTTTGCCTTCATAAGCATGTTCCACGAACAAATGATGGCAGCTCTCGATGCTGGTCGTGATCAACGTGTTCGGATCGAGGTCTCGTATAAGGGCAGTGACGTACTTGTAATACTGGAAAAATTCTTCAGCGATTGTCAGCATGTCGGGAGGGTCAACAGGCGGGTGCGGGTGTACCTGGGCTTCATTACACACCCCCCACGCAAACAACCCATCGTGCCCTTTCAACGCGCCAATCACCGTTTTGATGAATGGAATATAGGTCTGCCGGTAACCTTCTCTAAAGTAGGCAGCGTTGTACGCGGCAGGCACCCGGTAGCGCCCGCCATCACACGGCACATTAAAGCCACTTCCCTTGGAGTCATCCAGGGTCACCAGCGCGAACATGCCACGTTTATGGATTTTATCCAGCGCGACTTCCAGTTTCTTGATCGCTGTCTGAGCATCTGACCCGCTGAACGGGGCATACATTCGGATCACCCGCGCCCGCATTTCCTTAGCGACATCCAGTTGAATATCCTGGTGCTGCGGCTGGGCATACTGGGTTACCGAACCGGGGAAACCATACCAGGCGAATTCACGCAAATTTACACCGACAAATTTAAAAGGACTGCCATTCAGATAAAACTGTCCATTGGTGATGCTGAAGCCTTTTTTCGGCTTTTCTTCTTCCGGCGGGGCTGAGGTTCCAATTGTTGAAACAGCAGGCTCGGCTGACTTGAGTAAAATCACCTGCATCATCACCGCTAATTTGACTTCATCGGTGAGGTTAGGGAGCTGCTCCAACGGAACCCCTTCGTAATATTCGAGCTGCACATTTTTGATCCAGGGAATGCCTGCCTGTTGCAGCCAGGTATCGACCATCGCCGGCTGTCCCAGTCCAGCAGCCGTTTTCTGAAACGCTTCCAGCAAAACTTTATTCGTAAAATCACCCTCTATTTTGGGGTAGGTTACAGCCGGAGCGGCTTTTGCAGTGGGGGTGGGTCGCGGGCCTGTTCCCTGCCACAAAAGATTGGCAGATGCATCGTTCCCACCCACCGGACGTTCAGACACCCATAAATTACCAGGCCCTTCAACGTTATGCCATATCCAGCCTTCAGCCTCAATGGGTGTACCAGTCACTTTGACTTCAATATCTGCCCCCACCTTGCCCGCTAACTCGGCAGCGAAACTGGGGCCGTTCCGTATATCTACTTCCCGGGTCGTCTTAAACATCTTATTTTCTCCAAGTGTGCGGCTTACAGTACCATTCTACAAACAAGCAATCTTGTCAGTCAAATTAGGTCGCCTATTGTGAGATCAGCGGTAAGAGAATATGCTTGGGGGGTGATTTTTGTGAGGAAACTATGAAACGCAAATTTGCCCTGTTTCTGCTTTTAATACTCGCGCTTTTTGCGGTAAGCGCCTGTGGAGAAGAAGAAAACAACCAAACGGCCCCAACGGAAGCCACTGAACAGGTTGAAGCAACCACACCACCCACTCCTATCCCCGCTACCCCAACACTCTCTGTGAGTGCGTCCAGCGCATCGAGTCAGGGCCAAGACGGGGTCCCGGTTCTTGTGCCTGAAGTCGTTGGAACTTACCCACATGACCCCAGCGCATATACTCAGGGTCTGCTGCTGCATGACGGCAGTCTGTACGAAAGTGCGGGTAAATATGGCGAATCCCGTCTGCGGAAGGTTGACCTGACAACAGGCCAGGCTTTACAGGAAACACCAGTTGACCCGATTTACTTCGCGGAAGGATTGGCACTGGTCGATGACCGACTGATCCAACTCACCTGGAAGGAAGAGGTTGCATTGGTCTATGATCTTGAGACGTTAGAGCAAACCGCCAGCCTGGAGTACACAGGTGAAGGTTGGGGACTGTGTTACGATCAAGAAGCGCTGTACATGACGGACGGCAGCAGCTATTTATTCGTTCGCAATCCTGAAAATCTTGACCTGCTCGACCAGATTCCGGTGACCATGGATGGCCTCCCCGTCGAAGATTTAAATGAGCTGGAATGCGTGGGAGAATTTATCTATGCCAATGTTTATCAGCAAAATATCATCGTGCAAATTGACAAAGTGACCGGTAACGTGGCGGCGGTAATTGATGCGTCGAATCTGCTCACACCAGAAGAATACATCGCCCTTCAATCCGGCGAGGTGCTAAACGGCATCGCCTACGACCCAGCCAAAGAGATTTTTTATATTACTGGCAAGCACTGGCCCAAGCTGTTTGAGGTCAGGTTCGTCGAAAGAGAATAACATGCTGCTTCAAGGAAAACCCATGCCCCAATCAAAAATGTCCAACCGCCCTGTGCAAATCATTGGGCATCGGGGAGCATCAGGGCTGGCACCCGAAAATACCCTGGCAGCTTTTCATAAGGCTGTAGAACTCAGGTTGGATGCCGTTGAATTTGATGTCCAGCGCACCAGCGACGGGTATCTTGTTGTATTTCACGACGATGAATTAGACCGCGTTACCAACGGTACTGGCTTGCTGCGCGAACGCACGCTATCAAGTCTCAAAGCGCTGGATGCGGGAAGCGGGTTCAGCAAAGAATTTAAGGACGAGCGTATTCCCACCCTGCGTGAACTGTTCAATCTGATGCGTGACAATGCACTGCTGCTCTACCTGGAAATGAAAGACCCGTCGCTTTTCCCTGGCATTGAGGAGGAAATCGCCGCCCTGATTCAGGAATATCACTTCGTAGAGCGGTGCTGCGTTCGTTCCTTTGACCATGCTTCGCTCCATCGGTTTCATAGGGTTGCGCCAGAAGTCCCAGTATCTGAATTGTGGTACACCAAATTCCCTTCTGCCGAAGAAACCACCTACCCCACCCTGAATCTGATGTTTGGGCTTTGCACAGCGGAACAGGTTGCAGCAGCTCATGCACGCGGACAAAAAGTCACCTGCTGGACAGTTAATGAGGTTGAGGACGCCAAACATCTCATTGGAATGGGTGTAGACGGACTGACAGGCGACTATCCGGATCGCCTGCTAGCGCTGTTCTGATGGCTTCGCGGGCGGGCTGCCCCGTCCGCTCGCCCCTGCTTCCAACCATGAATATATGATCTCACCGCTTTTTCAAAGGCCTCATCAACGGAACCGCCGCGCCGGAACTGCTCGCTGATTTCCAGCATAACAAAACCATGTACCAGTGCCCACACTCCGCGCAGCATAGGCAGCGAATCTTCATGCCCCACGATTTTAGACATCACCGCCTGTAAGGGCAGCGCCAGCGCTTCCATATACATATGATCCGGCTGCATCTCCTCTGGCAGCGTTCCAAACGCGAGGCTATAAGACGCGGGGTGCTTTTTCGCAAATTCCCGATAGGCTCTCGTCATAGCCTGAGCCGTTTCAACCGGATCCTCTCCCACGGCTGCCGAACGCATGGTTTCTACCAGACTTTCTACAGTAGCCATGTTGATGGCTTTTAAGAGTTCCGCTTTGCTATTGAAGTAGCGATATAACGACGGCGCTTTGACTCCAAGTTCCGCGGCAAGCTTGTTGAGCGATAGGTTTTCTACACCCCCGATTTCGAGTAAATCGAGGGCCTTTTCCAGAACCGTTTCCCGCGAAATCTGAGATGGATAAGGCATATTATTATACGCGGCCCAGATGCGTTGATTTAAATTCTGTCGGATATTTCAGCCCGTAACCTAACATCCGATCCATCCCGATGTGGGCAAACCAGATGAGCGCTGTTTGCACTCCGATTTCCGAATCTATCATGAACATGAGCGCCAGGAACACTGCGGGAACGACATAGGTGTGTACCCAGTTGTACGTCAGCGCCCCAATACGTGGATTACGCAGATAGCCAACCATCGACAGATCCGGCACGAGAAGCAGCGCCAGGAACAGCCACAAGCTGCCTTCCTGCTGCGTATAAACCGCAATTGCCCCGACGAAAAGAGCGAACCCTTCCAGATGCAGCAGCAAACGCGGCAGTGAGACTGTGGGGGCACTAAAGGTTTGTGTCATCACTTTCTCCCTCAAAACTAAATGCGTTAGTCTTATATCGCTAAATATATTATCTTTCGGATCTGGCGTCAAGACTAATGGAATAAGTTTTAAGGTTTTGCCTCAAAACGAATCAAAACTTCGCTCAACGATTTTTTAGTAATGGCAGGCACTTTGGCGCCATCAGCCGGATAGCCTACAGGAATCACTACGTAAGCACGCTCGTTCGGTGGACGCTGCAAAATTTCGCTGAGAAACCCCATCGGATTCGGAGTATGCGTCAGGGTCGCCAGGCCAGCCAGATGCAAACTACTTAACAGCATCCCCACCGCGATGCCGACCGATTCGGTTACATAATAATGTTTGATTTTTCGCTGTTTACCAGTTTCAGGATCGGGTATCAGCCCATAAACCTGCTGAAACACAACAATGAGATAGGGCGCATCTTCTAAATGCGGCTTGTGCCAATCGGTGCCAAGGGGTGCAAGTGCCGCCAGCCACTCGGTACTCATACGATTTTCGTAACTTTCTTTTTCTTCTGCTTCCGCGGCTACACGAATCCTGTGTTTTATATTGGGATCGCTGACCACCACGAACGTCCAGGGCTGCTGATTCGCCCCTGATGGGGCGGTGGCAGCCGTTACAACGGCATTTTCAATCAACTCGAACGGGACAGGTTGGGTAGAAAAATCACGCACAGTGCGGCGCTTCGTCATCCGATTCAGAAATTCACGGGAATTTTTGAGCTGCTCTTCCATCGACAGATGTGTGAATTCGAGCGGCCTGAACTCATATCGCATAAAACCTATCCTTTAAAAATAGACAGGGAGTAGTTTATCCAACAACTCCCTGTTTTAGGGCAACAAGTATTTCTTGGAAAGCCACCCTGTTTAAATCTGCGGAAGGTGATGCAGGGCCTCTTCGATCTTTTCCGCCGGATATTCATAATCTTCCAGATTTCCGCTGAGATACGAATCGTAGGCGCTCAGGTCGAAGTGTCCATGCCCACAAAGATTGAACAAAATGACCTTCTGTTCGCCGCTTTCCCTGCACTTCAGTGCTTCGTCAATCGTGGCACGCAGGGCATGACTTGGTTCCGGAGCGGGAATAATCCCCTCGGTACGGGCGAACAGCAGGGCGCCTTCAAACAGGTCACTTTGCCTGACTGCCCGCGCCTCAATGATCCCCTGGTCATAAAGGGCGCTGATGAGTGGTGCCATGCCATGATAGCGCAGACCGCCCGCATGAATTTTCGGCGGGACAAACGTATGGCCGAGGGTGTGCATTTTGACAATCGGGGCCATGTGCGCGGTATCCCCAAAGTCATAGGTATAGATACCTTTGGTCAGGCTGGGGCAGGAGGCAGGCTCAACAGCCACAATCCGCGTGTTTTTGCCCTGAGTCAGATTTTCTTTGATGAAGGGCAAGGCGATTCCGCCAAAATTGCTGCCACCGCCGATGCAGCCAATAACTATATCAGGATATTCACCCGCCAGTTCCATCTGCTTGAGCGCTTCCTGCCCGATAACGGTCTGATGCATCAGAACGTGATTCAGCACCGAGCCGAGACTGTATTTATACTTCCCGCCGCTGGTGACTGCCGCTTCAACCGCCTCGCTGATGGCAATGCCAAGCGAGCCAGGGCTGTCCGGATCTTCTGCCAGAATCCCCCGCCCGGCATTGGTGCGATCTGTTGGGCTGGCATAAACTTCGGCGCCGTAAGTCCGGATTAATGCAGCACGGGCAGGTTTTTGCTGGTAACTGATTTTGACCATGTACACATGGCATTCCATCTGGAACATCGCGCAGGCAATGCTCAGTGCCGTTCCCCACTGACCCGCGCCCGTTTCCGTCGTCAGACCCTGCATTCCTTCCTGCTTGTTGTAATAGGCCTGCGGGACGGCGGTATTCAGCTTATGACTTCCAGACGGGGATACCCCTTCGTACTTGTAGTAAATATGAGCAGGGGTATCCAGGGCCTTTTCCAACCGACGCGCCCGCATCAGCGGCGTAGGCCGCCAGAGTTTGTAAATGTCACGGATTTCTTCCGGGATCGGAATCGCCTCATCCTGGCTAACTTCCTGCATAATCAACTGCATCGGGAACAGCGGCGCAAGATCAGCCGGACCAATGGGTTGATGGGTACCAGGGTGCAGCACGGGCGGCAGCGGCTGCGGCAAATTCGGCTGGATATTCAGCCAGCTTTCGGGGATGTCACGTTCAGTGAGCAGAAATTTCGTGGTTTCAGACATTAACTATTTGCCTTTCGTATGAAATAATTTTGGGATGGGGTGCGATTGTACCGCACTTATTTCGATCAATAGGAAAAACTTTGTGCCATCTGTACAGGGATTAAGCGAACAGGAAGTTACCCAGCGCCGCCAGCAGGGACAGGGCAACGACGTAGATTTTTCAACCAGTCGTTCTTATCTGCAAATTATCCGCTACAACGTGCTGACCTTCGTCAACATGGTGTTGTTTGCCATTGGTTTTGCTCTGCTGGTACTGGGGCTGCCGCAGGACGCAATTACAACGGCGGGGTTGGCGATCTTAAACGCGCTGGTCGGGATTGTGCAGGAAGCACGCGCAAAATACCAGCTTGATAAGATCACGCTGCTCACCCGCCCTGGCGTCATTGTGATACGGGAGGGGCAGGAAAAAACCGTTGGGCAGCAGGAAATCGTCCTCGGAGACATGATCCTGATTCAGGCGGGCGATCAGTTGATTTGTGATGGTCTCATCGTAGAAGCCAACCGGATTGAAATGGACGAATCGCTTCTGACAGGCGAATCTGACACCATTCCCAAGCAGGCAGGGGACAAAGTATTTTCGGGGAGTTTTTGTGTATCCGGCAGCGGAATTTATGAGGCTACCGAAGTCGGCAAGGCCAGCCTCGCCAATAAGATTACAGCGAAAGCACGCAGCTTTAAACTGACCCGCACGCCGTTACAGAGCGACGTGAATAAGGTCGTGCGCTGGGTTGGTCTGATCAGCGTAATTATGGGCGCTGGCCTGTGGCTGAACGCACTGGATGAATCACTTGAAGAACGGGTTCAGATGATGGCCGTGGTGATTGGCATGATTCCACAGGGTCTTATTTTCCTGGTCACCCTTGCTTATGGATTGGGTGCGGTGCGAATCGCTGGCAAAGGCGCCTTAGTCCAGCGAATTAATGCGATTGAATCAATGAGCAATGTCACGATTCTGTGTCTGGATAAGACCGGCACCCTGACCACAAATCGTATTAATTTTCACAGTCTGTATCCGCACCAGATCGAAGAAGCCCGTTTAAAGACGCTGCTCGGTCATTTTGCCGCCAGCGGCAGCAGCAGCAATCGTACCAGCGAAGCTATTCTGGCCGCGTGCCAGGCTGAAAAAATCACGATTGTGGAGGAGGTCCCTTTTACCTCAGCACGGAAATGGAGTGGACTATCTTTCAGCCATGATGGGATAACAGGAACTTATATTCTGGGTGCGCCGGAAATTTTGCAGCCTGCTTTAGCAACTTACCCCCAGGATTTCGATACCCAGATGGAGCAGTGGTCGCACAAAGGGCTGCGGGTCGTGATGTTCGCCCATGTGCCGCAGATACAGCCCTTGCATAACGGCGGCGAAAAGCCTGTTTTACCTGCTAACCTGGTACCGCTTGGACTCATCAGTCTGAGCGATGAACTGCGTCCAGGCGCCGATGAAACCCTGAAAAACTTCTCACAAGCCGGAATCCGTCTCAAAATTATTTCCGGTGACAATCCCAACACGGTTGCATCCCTGGCACGGCAGGCAGGCTTTGACACAGGTTCTGGGGTGATTTCCGGCCTCGAACTGGAAAAAATGGATGCCGAAACCTTTGCTCGTACCGCCCATGAGGTGTCTGTCTTTGGGCGCATTACCCCCGACCAGAAAGAGAATCTGGTCAAAGTGCTTAAGGAGCAGGGGTATTACGTGGCGATGATCGGCGACGGCGTGAACGATGTGCTGTCACTCAAACAGGCACATATCGGAATTTCAATGCAAAGTGGGAGTGCCGCCACACGCAACGCGGCAGACATTGTGCTGCTGAACGACTCTTTTGCAGCGCTGCCCGGCGTGTTCGTCGAGGGTCAGAAAATCCTTAATGGGATGCAGGACACCATGCGATTGCTGCTAAGCCGAACCTTTTTTGTGGTGTTAATCGTGACAGCAGTCACGCTGGTGGGTAAAGCTTTTCCATTTTTGCCCCGCCACGATGCCCTTATCTCGTTTATCAATGCGGGCCTGCCGCCTATCTTCCTGGCAGCGTGGGCGCGTTCTGGCACCCCGGAACGTAATCTGCTGGGCAAAGCAGCACGCTTTGTCGTTCCGGCGGCGTTCATGCTGGCGTCGGTCGGTTTTGGCGTCTATTTCTGCGCCCTGGAAGCCAGAAGTGACCTTGAAACTGCCCGTACCGCCCTCGTCACCGTCACCATTTTTTGCGGTATGTTCCTGATCTTGTTTGTCAAACCCCCCGTTCAATTTTTCGCCGTCACTGACACTTTAAGTGCGGACAATCGCCCAGTCTGGTTAGTGGTTTTTCTGGTCATCGCTTACTTCGCGCTGATGCTGGTCAACGGCTTGAATGACTTTTTTGAACTCAAACCACTGGAAATCACAACTTATGCAGCGCTGGCTGCGATTTCAGCAGCCTGGATGCTCATCTTGCGCTTTATTTTGCAGCGTGTTGAGCGCCTAACTGGAAAAGCAGCGCCAGAATCTCTACAATAGGCTGCCAGAGGGAATGAATCGTGTGACTAAACAACGACAAATCGCCGCGTGGCTTGTCCATCTATACACCGTGTTTGGTGGCATTCTGGGATTGTTTGCGCTGTTTGAAGCGGCCAGAGGGAATTTTGAAAACACCTTCCTGCTGCTGATCGCCAGCCATTGGGTTGACGGCACTGATGGCCTTCTGGCACGGGCAGTGAAGGTGTGGGAAGTGCTGCCGAATTTCAGCGGTGAAATGGTCGATAACCTGATTGACATTTTCACCTACCTGTGGCTGCCTGTGTTCATCATCTGGAAAGCCGATGCCCTGCCAAGCGATTACTGGCTGATCCTGCCTGTCATTGGTGCGATGTATGCCTATGGGCAGGTCAACATGAAAACCGAAGATAACTTTTTTCTGGGTTTTCCTACCCTATGGGATGGTATTTCGATTTACGTAGTGTACTTGCGTCCGGCGGAATGGGTTGCGGTGCTGATGATCCTCATTCCAACGATTTTCAGTTTTATCCCCGTGCGTTTTTTGTACCCCAGCCGCAACACTTTTCTGAGTAAATCCTCATGGGCGCTGGCAGTTATGTGGATTGGTCTGTGGATTTACATTTTGACCACCGAACCCGAAAACCGTACCCTGGTGTTTTTGAGCCTCTATTTCCCTGCGTTCTATCTGTTTGGCAGCTTTTATGCCAATTACCGACTCTATAAAGAAGCAAGAATAGCCGCCGCATGAATGTCACTGCACCGGACTCCAAAAAATGGGATGCCTTTGTCCGCCAGCACGCACGCGGACATCTGTTGCAGCTTTCTGCATGGGGTGAACTTAAAGCAGATTATGGTTGGAAGCCTGTCCGGGTCGCCCTGCTGGATGAAGGCGGGAATGTTGGCGCGGGGGCACAGCTTCTGTTCCGCAGGTTCCCCCTCGGCAAACTCGCCTATCTGCCTTATGGCCCGGTCGTTGATTGGAACAATCGTCCGCTGCTGGAAGACATTATGCGGGTAGTGCATCAGACGGCTAAACTGAATGGGGCAGCGTTCCTCAAGATTGAGCCAGGTCAGGGCATCGAGCCGGATGCTTTAAGTTCCCTCGGCTTTCAACCGAGCCCACAAACTGTGCAGCCGCCCCGTACTATACTGGTTGATCTTGCCGACAATGACACCATGCTCAAACGTATGAATCAAATGACCCGCCGAAACATCCGCAAAAGCGAAAAACAGGGCGTCGAAATCCGCGAAGGCAGTCGCCGGGATGTGGACAGCTTTAATGCAATTTTGCATGAAACGGGCGAACGGCAGGCATTCGGTGTGCACGTCCCGTCCTATTACGAAAAAGCCTATGATTTATTTGTCCCGCAGGGTGACGCTGTTCTGTTGATGGGCAGCGCCGAGGGGCGGGATCTGGCAGGTGTATTTGTGTTTAAGGTCGGCCAGCAGGCCTGGTATTTATATGGCGCGTCCAGTGATCGGGAACGGCAGCGTATGGCTTCGTTTGCCGTCCAGTGGGCAGGAATTCAGTGGGCACGAGACCGGGGCTGCGTCACCTATGATATGTACGGCATCCCTGATGAGGATGAGAACGTCCTAGAAGCCCAATTCGAGACACGCAGCGACGATTTATGGGGTGTTTATCGTTTCAAAAGAGGCTGGGGCGGGCGCGTCGTTCGAAGCGCAGGCACATGGGATAAAATCTACAATTATCCGCTTTATTCCCTCTATTCTTTTGGTCTCAGAATAACGGGGCGTAAGCCTTGACAGTTTCCCATAACCACCCTAAACTGAGGAGGCAAGCATCCGTATCACAATTGCTTATACCCGTCTGCATTGCATCCGAATCATGCAGGAAGTATCAACAATGTGACATGATGCCTAACAACACAGTTTAGGAGTTTTTCAGCAATGACAGACCGTATTCAAGGCACGGTGAAGTGGTTCAGCTCGGAAAAAGGCTATGGCTTTATCCAGCGCGAAAACGGTGAGGATGTCTTCGTCCACTATTCTTCTATCAAAAGTGACACTTCTTTCCGCAATCTTGCAGAAGGAGATCGCGTTGAGTTTGAAATTACCCAGGGTCGCAAAGGATTGCAGGCCAGCAACGTGGTTGTGATCAGAAACTAACAACATTTCAACGGAAAAATCGATGCCAGCTCCTTTTAGGGCTGGCATTTTTATTTAGTGGGTGTAGGTCACAGTGATCGTATCATCGGCAATCACAATCGATTGCACACTGTAACGCCGCCCCAACTGGCTGCTGATTGCCCGCCGAAGGGCAGACGTGAACGCATTCCGAGCCTCAATGTACTCGCCCGAACCTGCTTTTCCATTCACAGTGAAACTCGTCACTGTCCAATCAATCAGGGTGCGCGACCCACTGGTGACCAGCTTTGGAACGACCACAACATGAACACTGGCAGGTTGTTTACCTCGCAACGTAACTGTTCCGGTAATTGTCGCCTGCCCATCCTGCAAATCGACAAATACCTCGCTCACAGTACGCCGTGCCGGGTTGGAAACACGATATGCGCCGTTGATTTGTGATTCAGTCACGGTGAGCGTATTTTGTGCAGCCAGTACCGACAAAGGAAAAGCCAATACCGTTACCAGGATGACGAGAAAGCTGATCTTTTTCAACATGATTTGAACCTCCATCTATTGCCAAGCATAGATGCAAAGTGTTATCCATGTTTAGTGAATGTGTTAAATGTTCGTGACGCTCCCCACGCCTAAAGGCGGGGGCTTCTGAGCCACGTTTGCGGCAGCCCGCTGCGTTCTGGCTCACGGACACGTCCTGCCCGTTTTAAGATATTCAATGCCGCGTTGTGGTCTCGGTCTAAGCTGAGACCACATTCACATTCAACCCAACGATGCGCCAGCGTCAGACCTTCAAACAACGCACCACAGTTCGAGCAGGATTTGGAGGTGTAGGCAGGGTCAATTAAGACGATTGAGCGACCAGCATCTGCCGCTTTGTCTATCAATCGCTTCTTAAAATATCCCCATCCCGCATCCAGGATGCTCTTGCTGAGGGGGTGGTTTTTCACCATGTTCCTGATTTTCAGGTCTTCGATGGCAATCACATCGTAGGTGTGAACGAGTTCATACACCAGCTTGTCGAAGAAGTCTTTGTGCTGGTTCCTGACGTACCAGCGTCCCGCTTTGCGAACGACGCGGCAAGTCCTGATTTCTCCCTGATGGGGTCTGTGCCAGCGCACTTTGATGCGTCCCACACCTGATATTTTCAGGCGACGACCCTCCACTTTGAACCCGCTGCCATATTGTTTGAACCCCATGCGATGCCAGCGTTTGTGGCTCTTGAAGCGCGGGTAGCCGGGTTCTTCGCCTGCTTTCACGCGCCGAAAGAAGGCGTGAAAAGCGCGGTCTAAATCCTCAATGGCAGCCTGCAACACATGACTGTGAACGGTTTTTGACTGCGGGAAGGTCTTTTTGTACTGCTTTGCCAGCAGATACCCCTCACGCTTACCCATGCTTTTTTCTTCCAGTTCCCACGCCAGCCTGCGTTCTTCCAGTGCCATGTTGTAGACATGACGTGACACCTCCAACTGCAATTGCAGAGCTTTCTCCTGCGCTTTCGTTGGGTAGAGTCGATACTGGAAGGTTCGGATTGCCAACGGCGCACCCCCTACCGTCGCCACAAAATACGAATTTGTCCACAGCGTCGGCAGTCGGCTGGCAAGCCAATCAAATTCCTGCTGTAGTATTCTGGAACTTCTACCTTTAACACGCTTAACAAAACGATGTATCCCGAACACTTTGGCGCTCTACATCCCCATAGATATATCTAGGAGCTTTGGGCGCATTTTTCGGTAAAAGCTAAAACAGATGGTTATTGACCAGGTGGGCGCCACCGCCCACCTCGCAGGTCAGGGTTTCTATCCCCAATTTTTGTATCCGGGCTTCAACGGCATCCCGGTCTTCGGGGCGCGAATTGATGTAGACCGTTGCACCCGTATCTACCGATAGATAACAGTTCAGACCCTCTGCCCGCATGGCACGCACTTCCTGAAAAACTCGCAGCGTTCCTGGCTGCCAGTGAACCACATTTCCCGGTCCGGTCATAGTCACCGCATGAAGGCTGAAGGAGTCCTGTTCTGCTAAACGTCCCACCTCTGAAAAATCTCGATTGTGGATGGCTGTCATCATGTCTTCAATGACACTTTTCACGTAGGCAACCCGGCAGGGCATAAAAGGAGAACCGACCGCTTCCAAGTGGGCATTTTCGGTGCTTTTATAAGCTGGAATAAGCGCGATCACAATTCCCATCGGGAAATCTTTACCAGAAGCAAGCTGGTAAGCAATAGAGGTCTCATGGTCAACACCCGCTTCCCAGTACGCATAGCCGCCAGCAACCGCGCGGCTGGCAGATCCCGCTCCCAAACGTGCAATTGCCGAAAGCTGACGAGCCGAGAGTTCTAATCCGAACGCCCCACAGGTTGCCACTGCCAGCGCCGCAAAACCTGACGCTGACGCACCCAACCCAATATTCGAAGGAAAGTTGTTTTTGGATTTGGCATAGACGAACATGTTTTGTTTAGCAACGTGCCGCACTTCGTTCAGCACATCCACTGCCCGCTCATGCTCACGCCCGTTCAGCACCCGCCCATCAACCTCTATCACATCAGTTTCCAGGTCTGTGTGAAGTTCGACAGTGGTGCGTGTTTCAAACGGCGCGGTACATACGGAAATGCTGTCATGCAGGGGAATACGCAGTTTGGGATCTTTGAAGCCGTGATATTTAATCAACCCCTGAATGGGATGTGCAACTGCTGTAGCTTTTGACATATCTTCCTAACCCTGACTTGAAACGAGAAGCGTTCCTACCCCACCTTCGCCAGAAAGGATACGCTCCAGATGATCGTCATTTTGCAAATTAAAAATCCACGTTTGGACATCCGCACGAATACCCGCAATTTCCTTGAGTTTACCCAGCATCCCCCCTGTTACATCGGTGGTTGCTGCCCCGCCAACCTGGGTCAGCGCATGAAGATCGAAACGCGGGATTACTTCCCCAGCAGCATTCAGCACTCCATCTACATCGGTTCCAAAAGCGACCCTCACCGCCTTCAGCGCATTTGCCAGATACACCGCCAGTTGATCGCCGGAAAGAATCCCAAATCCCTGCGCCCTATCCCATACACAGTCGCCATACAAGACGGGAAGCAACCCCATGCCGAGGGTCCGTTCCACTGCTTCCAGGAAAAATTCGCTCAGCCGATTTTGTTCCATGATGCACATCGAAACCGGATGCACCGGGAACGCAGCGAGTCCGGCTTCAACCAGTACCTGCACCACAAGCCGATTCAGTTCATGAAGCTGCTGCTGTAAGCGCACCAGTGCCATTTTCTGCTCATGATATTGATAGCCCAGATGCAGACTGTATTCCTTCGCCAGAATATGCCCAAACGATCCTGCTCCATGAATCAAGATCAAAGGCTGCGGGTAGCGGGCAAGCACTGCGGCGACCCGCCGCAGCACACCCAGCCGAGCCGTATTTGGCGTCGTTTTGTCTGTAATTGCCGCGCCGCCAAGTTTCAAAATGAGCATGTCGATTTTTCCATTATGGGCTTAGCGTACAGCATTCTACACTTTAATTCTATTGTAGGTGTTCAAACTTTTGAAAGCGACTCGACCGCAATAATGCCAAAGGAAGATTCGGCGTGCTCACGGGTATCAGGAATATAATAAACCCGATAAAACAAGCCTTCTTTCTGAGCCAGATATTCTCTCCAGCGCACATGGAAACGCATCGTTCCGATCTGAACTATATAAGTGGCACGCTCCCCAAGAAAACAAGATCTGTTCCCAGCGCGAGAAGATGCCCCCTGTCCCATTCTCTGTGATAAACCTCCCACATTACAGCCGCAAGAATAAGCAAGTTAAAGGTCAAACAGGCACAATACCAGATGACACGTCCCGCATCACCTCGTCGTCGTTTGCGCTGCTGCCGGTCGGAAAGGCGGCGATTCCGATTTGCCTCCAGATCGTCTTCGGTAAAGTCAAACGCTCGCATGAGCGCCGTTTTCCATTTCGGTTTTATCATACGGTCTCAAGTTTTACCGAGGACAACCACCCGGTAAACACGCCATACGCCACTCCCAGGATCGTGTTCACCAGCAGGAAAACACTCTCTAAATCCAGCAGCAAGGAAAGGAATAGGGCTGCCAGTCCTGCCAGGACAACACCCACTGCCCCGTTGCCCACCAGTGGTTTAGGCCATTCCCACGACAGGGATCCATTCTCGCGCACCCAGATGTTAAACCAGGGCAGCACCAGACCAGCCAGCATCATTGGGATCAAATACGCCCATTCGCCGCTGGCAACGGCAGCAATTCCTCCAACCAGCAGCGCCGTTCCAAGCAGGACAGCATACCAGCGATTGGTTTGCCACAGGTAAATTACTTTCGGTTTCGGTTGAATTCCAGCTTTACCCACAATTAAGGGCTGACTCTGTGTGGCAGCCTGTAATTCCAGTTCTTCTTTCGAGGGAATCTTGGCTTCTGCCTGCGGTGGACGCTCTTCAATGAGGAAGGCTTGCACCGCAGCATGAGCGACTTTTCTCAGCGCATCATCTCGTTCTCTAAAGCTCACTGCCCGAAGCTCTTCAAGCGCCAGGTGATGAAGTGGATCGTTCTTATCCTGATATTGCAGCAGTGCCTCTATCCCGGCCTTGCGCTCCAGGGCAATTTCGCTTTCCAGTCGGGTCATGATGTCATCTGGCAGTTGAAGGGGTGGTTCAAGCTGCAAATCTTCCATCAAGGTGTCCAGCCCGACCGCATAATTCTCTTCATTGGTAAAATCCAGGGGAAGGATTCCTGTTAACTGGGGTGGCAGTGTTTCAATTTGGGTGAGGCGCAGCGCCAGCCGCTGCAACCGATTTTCCCTGGCGTATTCCAGTGCTCCCAAAAACCGTTCATTCGCCAGCGCATCAGGCGACAGCACCGCTACAAAATGGGTCGCTTGTCTGAGTTTTGCGAAAGCGACCTCGTCCGAGATTCCGCCGCTGTCGTACCAGTTTTCAATCCCCGCCTGCTGCAAATCACTGCTCAAGCGCGAAGCGAATACCCCGTCTTCCGGAGCGTGAGCAAGATATACAAAAGCCATCCAAATACTCCTAAGTTTAAATTAGGTTAAGATAACTAGTAATATTTTCTTCTATGCTATCATAGAGACATGAAAGTCGTTAGCGTTTTACCTGTTTTTGTGTTTAATAACTATAGCAGGGCATGACGTTTAACCATTGTAAATTAATACGATGCTCATTAGAATGGACAAAACTATCCGATCGGGGCGTTCGGATGGCAAGCAAAAAAATAATATCTTTGGTTGCACAGGAAAATATTTTTGCCTGCTTCACCGTATCCCCCTAATTCTGAGAAAGAACGAGGCGGTAATTGGAAAGTTATTCCGATACTGACTCGTAAGAGGACTAACTATGTCGGCCTACCTGATTGTTGATGTAGACGATATTATTGAATATTTGGAAGCCCAAAATGCTTCCCTGAATCTGCCAGAAGTTGCTGCCGCGCTGCGGCTGTCAGCATCGCTGGCATCCGGGTTAAGTAGCCCTAACGAGCTCAGCGCGATAGCCGTCGCCGATTGGAGCCGGCTCAACCGGCCAAACAAGGACGGCATTAATGTGCAGCAGGTTTTTTCTTCGAACAATTATGATATGTTTAGCGTCATTGAGCGCCGCTTCATGGTGGATGCTCTGCTGGCACATTACTTCCCGATTGATGCAGATTCGACCATTGACGAGTTGATTTTGGTCAGCTCCAAACCCGATTTTGCCCAACTGACCCGGCGAGTGAATCTCGGGCCACAAGCACGGGTTCGCTTCTGGGCAGATGTGGCCCCAGCGGTACAGAAAGGCATTATTTTTCAGCCCCTGGAGTCCATTCTTGGGATGCAGAGCAAAACACTTGCTCTGTACATCGACTTTGAAAATATCACCATCAGTCTGAATGAGCAGGGGTATATTGTTGATCTGGACATCCTGATCAATGCCTTTAAACGCCATGCAGAACGGTATGGACAGGTGGTGCATATCGCGGCCTATGCCCCCTGGGGTCAGCGCGGCAGCCTGCCGCCCATTCTGGATGCTCAGGGACGGGAAATTTCCGATGAAGTTCCCAGCCGGTTGGCAGTCGCCAGCATCGATCCAGTATTCAGTCTGCCAGGCAAAAACAGCGCCGATTTGCGAATCGCCAAAGATGTGCTGGCAAAAAGCAGTGGCCCGAACAGCCCGGATTTCATCATCATCGCCAGTGGAGACCGCGATTTTAACGACATCTACAACACCCTTCGCGCACGTGGTAAACAGGTAGTGGTGTGGGGTGTACGCGGCAGCACCAGCCGGATTCTGGAAAACAATATCTCCATCCACCTCGAATACATTGACGATTTTGTGCCGCTGCGTCGCCACAAAGAGCTGCTGGGCATCTACACCGAAGCGATTACTGATCCGGAAGTTGAGCCGGATTTACGGCCCTCCCAGTGGGACAGTGTGGTGCTGCAATTTGATTACCTCAAAGCGAATTACCCTGAGATTCCCATTACCCACGATACCCTGTCTCAACGTCTGGTTGATATTCACGTCGCAACGAATATCGACCGGGCCAAAGATTTACTCGAACAGGCCATTAATATCGGCATTTTGAGGGAAAGTCGCAGCAGTGATGCGCTGACTCTTGAACCTGACCATCCGATAGTCTCCCGCACCCGTTTGATTCGTGACCACATCGTGTACCGGGTGAGCAATACGCTGGCGGTACGACAGTGGGACTACGTCAACTATGGCTTTCTGCTCAAAGGCATCGCAATGGATGAGGAACTATCGGGTCCAGGCATCAATGTGGACGACAACTGGCGTTCAGAATGGATTGATTTCTTTGTGAGGGAAGGCATTCTCGTGCGCGAGTTGATCCCGCATCGCCATAACCCAGATGATTTGGTACCGGTCATCCGCGTGCCAGATCGCCCGGTGGGGGTCAACTTCAAGCCACCAGAGGTTGAGGTGAGCGATGAAACCATCGAAGCGATGATCAAAAGGATTATCGTCAGCGTAGAACAATTCACCAGCTTCCGTAAGTTTGCATGGTGCCCGCTTGGCAGCCTGCATAAACGCCTGCGTCCCTATGATATAGGCGCGGCCTTCCAGAAAGCGGTCGAAACGCTGGAGGAACGCGAAGGACTGATTGTTAAGGAATACCCGAACCCGCAAAGCGACTTCATGACCAAAGGGGTGTCTTTGAACCTGGATTCGCCGTTCGTCATCGCGGTTCTGGAACAGCGTAACAACTTTATCATGGCTTTGATCAGTCTATACGAGAAACGTATCCCCATCACGGTAGATGCAATTGAGCAGGTCACAGGACTGCATGATGAGGAACTTGAGCTGTGGGTTTCTATTATGGAGCTGGAAAATGTGCTGAATCCCGTGCCCGGTCATCAGAATCTGTACAGTCTGTTCCGCACCCATCATACAGTCAGCCTGGTTGCCAGAGACCAGACCACCAGTACTGCCGAAGGAGCCTTCTGGGAAAACGAATAGCTTTTTTGCCAAACGCACATAGATTGTGTGAACTTCATTACAAATTCACTCAAATTTAAAATTTGAGAGCATCGAATCCACCAGAGCGGTGTTATACAGATTGGCAAATCCCTGCTTTGACATTATTGCCAATACATATTGCCTGTACCGCCTCTTGCTGGATCTGGTATTGTGAAATTATGCACAGAAAGGTAATGTAACGTTGCGAGTCCAAGATGAACAGTTCGGGATGATTGTAGATTACGAGGATATTCGTCAGAATATCCACAAGGTGTACGATTATATCTATCCTGAATACAACCTGCTGGCTGCCACTCGTGTTGCCACTGAATATGCTGAGGATGACCCCAGCATCTCTATCACAGTAGGGGCGAGCGCCCTGGCCTACAGCATCCTGATCGCAGCCGAGGAGTATGAATTAGCGGCTCAGTTGAAGGACAAAATCTTCACCTTGGGCTGGACAGAGGAACATTGTGGGTCTGATCTGCTGAGCATTCGTACCCAGGCCACTCCGATGTCTGATAATCCGAACGAGCGTAATTTTCACATCAAGGGCTCTAAATGGCTCATTAACTGCTCCTTCCATGCAGATTACCATCTGATCCTCGCAAAAACTGACCCGAATCAAGATGGGCCGCGCTCTCTTTCTTTCTTTCTCGTGCCCCAGAGCAGTTGCAAGAACTGGGAACGCTTGGAAACGCATGTTTTGCGCGGCATGGTGCTGACCAAATTTGATATTGACGGCCCCGGCGTGCAGGTCGGCAAGTTGGGGCATGGCCTGTCCATCATCCAGCGGATGGCACTGCCCAGTAAGTATCAATGCACCAGCATGGGCGTGCGAATGTTACATGGATCTATCCCTGCCGCTGTTGAATGGCTTGGTGAAAAGCGTATCTTTGGCAGCAACCCGCTTCAATTCAGCAATGTATTTCGTCAAATGTACGACATCACCTTGAAGGGTGCGCTGTATGACTTCATGTTTTTCCGGGCAGCGGCCTTAAATGAAAATGGCTTCCTGCAATTTCATGGTACGACTCTGAAATCGTTCCTGCTGCTGCGTATTAATGAAGTCCTCTCCAAGAATTGGCTCACTGTCGGTTCCAAAGGATTTGTTGCACAATCGGTCATTGGACGAGACGCCATTGATTCCTTCGTGCTGCCTGTGTTTGACGGTCACTACACCATTAACACGCTGATGACTGCCAAACATGCAGACCGCTACCTCGGTGCCGAACTTCATATGGACATGGAAGAACAGCTTCATCGCTTAAGCCAGAATCTATATGAAGAACGTCCGGGTTCAGAAATCGAGGCCAATCCGAAGGAAGTTCGCAAACCGCCGTTCTTTAGCTACGCCGGCTACCTGAATCAGTTTGGTGTTCCCCTGCCCATTGACTGGGAGGAACTGATCCAAAAATGCCGTGAGATCACAGATGAAATTGAAGTGCTTGGTCTCGGCAGTGAACCGGAGTACCGCTATAAAACAGGAGAGTTGATTCATTGGCTGGAATCACTTCAGGCTGCATGTGAGTTGTGGAAGCTTACCCACGAGAATAATTACCTGAACACCATTGTCATCCAGTACAACGGTGTGGTTAACCACGTGAACACGATCATTTCGGAAGGGAGTCTTTCCGCTGAGTTTATGCTGCCTGCGCGTCAGGTTCCCATTTCCGGTGACACCAGCGATCCGGTGGCTTTTCTAAAACGGTTGCTGAATGTTCGCGCGATGGTGCGGCAAATGCCCGCCATGTCCGCCGGGGATTAACGCCACCAACAATTTTCTGGGCGGGTTCAGCCACTACCCGCCCCTCTCCTAACTCAGCATACAGCCAGTCATCCTTACCGGGTGGCAAGGAGCCCGATCCCGTTACGTTTTACCAGAAAATCATCGCGGACATCAATCTGTTCACGCAGACGGTTGAACGAGCGTTCCAGCATTTCAAATGGAAGCTCTTCCAGATTCTCGTAAGCCACCTGGGTCAGCGCATGAATCGCGACTTCCCGGATGAAGGCACCAGGGTAGCCGATCAATTCGCTGGCGATAACCGCATGGTCAGCCTGCCACATCTCACCAAGATACTGCCGCAGCAGTTTTTCCGCGTTGGTAATATCGCGGGTTTCTGGAACGATAAAAATACGGTCCAGGCGTCCGGGGCGCTTTAAAATCCGTTCATCAATTGCTTCAGGATAGTTGGTCGTTGCAATCAGCAGCGATCCCTTGTCATTAATGGAGGATTCCGCCCCATCCAACACATTCAGCACCAGCGCTTTTTCTTCTTCATGCAGGTAGGCATCGATTTCTTCGAGCAGAATGAGCGTTGGCAGTTTGGAATCAGAGGCCACATCCAGTGCGTGTTCAATTTTCCAGAACTTTGCGCCTTCACGATCAGCGCTGGACACGTAAATCACCAGATATTTGCGCTCAATCGCCCATTTTGCCAGCGCGGAACACAGCATGGTTTTCCCTGTTCCTGGCACCCCTGCCAGCAGCAGCTTGCGGAACGGTTTTAATTTCAGACGCTTGTAGATGTCGATTCCCTTTGTGAAGAAGGACTCCACATCGCTTAGGATATCCTCTTTCAAATCGGCAGGCAGAACAATGTCGCCCCATTCTGTTGTTGGCACAAAGGAAACTGAACGCCCACCGATAATCACAACTTTCGAGGTCGGCTCAAGGGCGCTGGCAAGGCGGTCGCATTCTTCTGCAAAGGCTGCCCACATTTTCAGCAGCACTTCCGGCACCGCCGCCAAGCACACAATTTGGAAACGATAACCTTCGTCCGAGGAAAACGCCGACAGCGCCAGCACCTCGACGAGTTCATTGGTCTTTGTATTCACGAACTTGAACAGAAACGCGCCGCTCTGGTAAGTCAGCTTGCCCGAATCAGTATGCTGCTTGACTTTGACCACAACAGGGCAGGAAATTTCTTCATGCCCAACGAATTTATACTGCTTATTCAGTGACATCCTCCGGCTGAACTTGGTCAAGACCTGCTCATTGACACACGCCGCAGAGGTCCAGAGTGTGACGAGCTTCAGGTCAGGAAAAAGCGGCATCCAATCGGTTTTCAGCCATTGACCCAGGACATCCACTTTTAATGCCCCCGACGTTTTTTCATCACAACAACTCAGAATGCTCATAGTACTTTCGTCAGCTTCTCATCCGCTTACTGATCACATATCCTAAAGGAAGAAGTCGTTCGTGAGGCTGCACCAAATAACATTGTACGCCACGCGCTAAATAAAGTCAATAAGGAGTTTTTAAGGGTCAGAAAAGATCAATTTGATTTGTCTATTGCCCGAACCATCTGCCCTGCTAGAATTGCCAGCGCATAAAAAAGAGATTCTAGCGGCATGAAATTATCGGAACTACTCAGCGCTTTACCATTTGGATTCCCGCCGCCGGATGCCGACCCTGACATCACAGCTCCAGTCACCGAGGATTCGCGGGAAGTGCGACCAGGAGGGGTTTTCGTGGCCCGGCGCGGGCGCGGCGTCGATGGGCACCAATATATTGATAAGGCCATTGAAGCAGGCGCAGCAGCAGTTTTTGGCGAAGAGCCAGATCTAAAACTGCCAGTTGCTTACGTCTATACAAATGATGCGGGTCAGGCGCTTGGGCATCTTGCGTCAGCCTATTATGGCTATCCTTCGCGTTCCCTGGTCGTGATTGGCGTGACCGGGACAGATGGCAAAACGACCACCTCAAATGTCGCGTACCATATTTTGAAAACCGCTGGCGTCAAGGTTGGCATGATTTCCACCGTCAGTGCGATTATTGGCGAGGAAGAAATTCCAACCGGCCTTCATGTTACCACTCCCCCCGCCCATGAAATTCACCACTATCTCAAACAAATGGTGGATGCAGGATTAACTCACTGCGTCCTCGAAGTGACCTCGCATGGGCTCGACCAGGGACGGGTGAATGGGGTTGATTTCGATGTGGCGGTGATGACCAATATCACTCATGAACACCTTGACTGGCACGGCTCATTTGAGGCCTATCGGGATGCTAAAGCGAAATTGTTTCGTATCACAGCCGGGCATCCGCCGCGAGGCAGCCAGCCAACCATCACGATTATCAATGTCGATGATCCCAGTGCCACCTATTTTGCCCAGGCCTCTATCGGTGCAAATTATATGCTGCTCTACAGCCTGCATGACCAAAGTGCGGATTTTTACGCCGACCGGATTCATTACCGCCCCAACGGGGCAAGTTTTATGCTGCGCGGTAACGCAGGCGACATCGCCATTAATTCACCGTTGGTCGGCGAATTTAATATCTACAATTTGATAGCGGGTGCGGTTGCTGCTATCAGCGCGATGCCGCAGCCTGTTCACCAGCAGCGTATGTTACATGCTGTACCGATGGGCATTCAATCTCTGCCCCAGGTTCCGGGACGCATGGAAGCCATTGATGAAGGTCAGGATTTTCTGGCCGTCGTTGATTTTGCCCATACGCCCAACGCGCTCAAACAGGCGCTCAAAGCCGCACGGACGATGATCTCCAAAGAAAACCGTGTTATTGCGGTCTTTGGCAGCGCAGGACTGCGCGATGTAGAAAAGCGGCGGCTGATGGCCGAGGTTTCGACTGAGCTGGCGGATATTTCTATTTTTACAGCCGAAGATCCCCGCACCGAATCGCTGGCGGGGATCTTAGACGTGATGGCTCATGCAGCATCATCGAAAGGTGGCGTCGAAGGCCAGACGTTTTTCCGTGTGCGTGACCGAGGGCGGGCGCTTTACGAAGCCTGTCAATTAGCAAAACCGGGCGATATTGTGATTGCGTGCGGGAAAGGCCATGAACAGAGCATGTGTTTTGGCAGGATTGAGCATCCCTGGGATGACCGGAATGCGCTGCGTGCAGCGCTGAGGCAGCAGCCGCTTCAGAGTCTGCCAACCGCCGACCCCGGACGTGATGCAAATGAGCAGTGGTTGAATGAGTGAGCAGGGCGAGTCGCTGACAGCGCCCTTATGAAGATGGTAGAGGACAAAATGAATATCCCAGTACAAGACATCTGGCCTGAAGCAACGTGTTACGGTTGTGGTCCGGCAAATCCGGATGGGCTGCAAATCAAGAGTTTTCTCTCGGAGGACAGCCGCTATCTTGTGGCAACTTTCCATCCCAAATCCAAATTTAACGCGGGATTCCCTAATGTCATGTATGGTGGGCTGGTCGCATCCCTGATTGACTGCCATTCCGTTTGGACGGCAATTGTCTTTGCCTACAAAGCGGAAAATCGTGATCTTGGCAGCCAGCCGTCGATTTCCTACGTGACAGGTCAGCTAAATATAAAATACCTCAAGCCAACCCCACTTGACCAGCCAATTCGCCTCAAATCCTATGTGGAGGGTGAAATTGGGCGAAAAACCCAGGTGCTCTGCGAGCTTGGCACGGACAATCTAGTCACCGCGACCGCAGAAGTGATGGCTGTACGAATCGAAGCTGATAAATCATTGGGTGTAAAGTAGTGTGATTCAGTAGACGAACGGAATGAGATGCCATGATTTCCTGGCATAAGCGTCCCAATCAGCTCCGAACTCTTGATGCATCAACGACTCCTCGTCGTGAATCCGCCACAGCAGCACCAGGGTCAGCGCGGCAACGAGGATCATCGCCATCCAGGAACGATAAACGAGGGCTATTCCCAGGTTAAACATGATAATGCCAAGATGACGAGGATGACGGAGAAACCGGTACGGACCATCTGTCACAAGTTGATGATTCTCTTGAACAGTGACCTGAATACTGAACTGTTTGCCAAGAGAGGCTTCCGACCAGTTCATCATGAGAAAACCAGCCGCAAACAGACCAAGTCCGAGGTATCGGGCGGTCGCAATAGGGTGCAGCGATGACCATTGCAAGCGAAATCACTTGCAGCAAAAAGACGGCTAACCGCTGTCGGTGCACAAGCTTTTTCCCATCGCCGCCGCTGCGTCCCACACCGGGGAACTTAATCGCAACAAATACTTGCAGCAGAACAACCAGCACGATATACCCAAACCGCGCCGGGTCAGCAGCAAAACCCTGGATGTCAGTCAGGCCCCAACCCAACAAGGGTAACCCGACAAAAATTACAACGCCAATGAGCAGTGTGAGTAAAAAACGAATCAGGTTTGACACAAAACGATCCCTTCTAAAGGTCACTGAGGGCAGCACTTCTGTTAGGAAAGTCGGGCTGCCCATCCTGAATTAGCATCATAAATAGTACTGCAATCCTATATAAACCGTCCTCAAACCATTGTATATTATATACAGAAAGCATTTTTACTTTTTTCACAAAAAAGAGGTTACGATGATTGTTGGGATAGCTAATGAGATACCGGGTAATGTACCCGCTGAAATCGTTGCCCCTTACACACCAACCGATTTTTCGGCGTTCCTGAATTTGCTTGACTCTCTGCTGGATGCAGTCGCAACCCGCCGCCTGGAGGATGTTTCGCATATGGACAGGCGGCAGGTCATCGGATGGCTCAAAGACATCCGCTACACATCAGAAGAGCTTCTTGAAGTTCTAGAGGGATAATACCCTCACACCAATTCCATGTTGTGTTTTACCCGCACCGTTTCAACCGCCAGGGCAACCTCTCTCTGGACATCCAACGGTGTCCAGCCCATTTCCTCCACCATCACCGTCGCAATTTCCTGAACCAGCTTCCGGTTTAATTTGCCCAACATACCCAGTAAAGTACGCCGGAGCAGTATATCCGTGACATGCACGACTTTTTCATTCCGGGCAAGAAATATGATTTCACGCTGGCTAAAATCCGGCATATTTTCCAGTGGGTAATCCTGCTCTGCTGTGCAAAAGGCGGCAATCGCTTCTGCATACGTTCCGTAGCGGTCAAATAGAGTCTGGGCACGTTCGGCTGAGATTCCTGCTTTTTCCTGCAATTGCTGGATCCAGCGCCGCTGTTCTACATCTGATTTGGGATAATTTTTCCCGCCGCCGAAGGCCCGGTGTTTAGTATCCACTTTACGGGACAGTCCTAAGCGCTGTAGAAGCTGGTCTGCCACTTGTTCGCCAAATGCACGCTGAGTCGTCCATTTGCCGCCGACCAGGGAGAAAATCGGGTAATTCACGCCATTTCCCGCTTCTGTTACACGAATACTGTGATCACGGCTTATCTGGCCCGGCGTTGCGGCATCGCTGGCGGGCAGCGGGCGTACCCCCGTGAATTTAAATACAATATGTGAACGGTCAACGTGGATCGTCGGAAAGACTTTTTTGACGAGGTGCAGAATGTAATCTACCTCATCTTCAGTACACTCGGCCTGGTCAGGATCATCTATGGGGATGTCGGTTGTCCCCAGCATAACACGATCCAGGAAAGGCAAAATCAGTACAATCCTTCCGTCATTGTTCTCAAAGAAAATCTCATTGCCAGCCGCAGCCTTCAGGAGTTCAGGGTGATCAACAACCAGATGCGACCCTTTTGTACCGCCGATAAAGCGGGTTTCCTGCTGCATGGCACGGTTGGCAAAATCGATCCAGGGGCCTGCCGCGTTGACCACCAACGCGGGTTTCACTTCAAACTGCTCACCGGAAACTTCATCTTTCAAAGTTACGGCTTCGCCCGCACCGTGCACTGCGGACACATAATTTAATGCCACAGCTTTTTCATTAGCAGCTTCGGCGTCCAGCAGGAGTTCCAGACAGAGACGTTCCGGGTAGGCCATAAAACCGTCGTAATAGGTCGCCGTACAAACAATTTCGGGATTGAGATGTGGGAATTTCTCCAGCGCCTTTGCCTTCAGATTGACCTGATGACGCGGCATGATCTGATGTTTCCGCACAAAAAAGTCGTACATCATCAAGCCGATCTTAATGACCAACGCGCCTCGTTCGGCAGGTTTGCTGCTTAACCTCACAAACTTCAGCGGTGCATTCAACAAACCAGATGCCCACTTAAAGATGGGGATAGTCGTGGGAAGTGGCTTGGCGTAATGGGGCGCATTTTCGATCATCAGGTTGCGTTCATGCAGGGCCTCCCGCACCAGGCGAAATTCACCATTTTCCAGATAACGAATCCCACCATGTAGCATGTGCGATGATCCCGCGCTCGCGCCGGCGCAGAAATCCGATTTTTCAACAAGAAGCACGTCTATGCCCTGCAAAGCCAGTTCACGAAAGGTCGCAATCCCGTTAATACCACCGCCGATAACCAGTACCGAAATTTCCGGATTATGGCGTATTCGATTCAGGATGTCAGGTCTATTTAACATCATATGAAATTTGTCTTTATCCAACATTCTGCCTAGATTATACGGCGATAGTTAAACGCTTTACCAGTGAAAGAAGTAATGAAACAGGCGTCAGGTAGACATCAATTGATTGTCAGGTAGCGGCGTGTTAGAATGAGGGCATGATTTATGATGTGGGAATAGTCATTGTCAACTGGAATACCAGCGCTCTATTGAAACGCTGTCTGGAAACTGTTTTTGCCAGCCAAGGCGTGAACTTCAGGGTGGTCGTTGTAGACAATGCCAGCCCGGACGACAGTGTGGGGATGGTTCAAACCCACTTCCCACAGGCTGAACTGATTGCCAATGAGACCAATGCGGGTTTCAGCACAGCCAACAACCAGGGTCTGTCTCTGCTCGGATTTGGACAGCCCAGCCAACCCGATGCTCCCCGTTATGCGCTGATTCTTAATCCTGATACTGAACTACCGCCGGATGCACTTTCCAAAATGGCAGCGTACATGGATGCCGATTCTCAAATTGGCGCGGTCGGCCCCAAACTTGTTCTGCCGGATGGCAGCCTTGACCTGGCCTGCCGGCGCTCTTTCCCAACGCCTATGGTCAGTTTTTATCGTTTTACCGGCTTGGGTAAACTATTCCCGAAAAATCGCTATTTTGGGCGCTACAACCTGACCTATCTTGACCCCGATACTGAAGCAGAAGTGGATTCGGTCGTGGGTGCGTTTATGATGGTACGCCGGGAAGCCATTGACCAGGCGGGACTTTTGAACGAAAGATTTTTCATGTATGGAGAAGATCTCGATTGGGCGTATCGAATCAAACAGGCCGGGTGGAAGATTCTCTACAATCCAGCCGTCACGGTACTCCACGTCAAGAGGGCAGCCAGCCGCAAGAACAGCCGCGCCCAGCAGGAGTTTCACAGGTCGTCGCTGATGTTTTACCGGATGCATTACCGCCGGACGACTCCTCTGTGGCTGCACCTGATGGTCATGTTCGGCCTTTTCTTGAAAGGTGGCCCACTGACCTGGCGGGAGATCTGGCATCCCAGCCATTATTAGGTAAGCGTAAACGCCTTCGGCGTGCGTTACTGCTGCTGCAAATTTTGATCGACTGCGCGATGCTGGTATTTGCGCTGTTTTTGGGGTATCTGTCGCGTTCAAATATCCCCTTGATGGGTTTACCAACCAATCCTCCCAGTTTTCGTAGTTATCTTCCGTTGACGGTCATCAACACAATTTCGGTTTTTCTGGTCTTTTATTTTGGCCGGATGTACCACCAGCGCCGCGCCATTAGCCGTATTGATCTGCTTTGGAACATCGTTCAGAATGTCTCCATCGGTACCATAGGTGCTATTGCCTTTGAAACTCTGGCTTTCACCAACACAGGTCTCGACTTTGAATATCCACGTGGGGTGATCCTCTATACCTGGCTGTACAGCATCTTTTTTGTTTACATGGGGCGTGAAATTCACCGCCAGATGGTCTTCCGCCTGCAAAAATCAAATATTGGCCGTGATAACGTGCTGGTGGTTGGCGACGGTGAGGTGGCGAAATCGGTCATCAAAAATATCCGCACCAACCCCAGCCTGGGTTATCACATGGTCGGCGCAGTTACCCCATCAGGTGAAGGGCGTGTCGCCAAAACAGAGGTGATTGGCGTCACAGACGATCTGCCCTATTTGATCGATTCACACGCAGTTGACCAGGTCATCATCGCCGTGCCGGAAGCCACCCGGCAGGATTTAATTCGTCTGGTCGGGCTGTGCCAGCGCGGGGAAGTCGATATTCGCATCTACCCGGACAACTTTGCTTTTATCGCGGGGACAATTACCGTTGATGATCTGATTGGTATTCCTCTATTAAGCGTGCGCGACGTTTCACTGCGTGGGTGGAAACTCAGTCTCAAACGATTGATAGACGTGTGCGGGGCAGGCATCGGTTTGATTTTCCTGAGTCCGATGCTGCTGGTGCTGGCTTTTCTGGTCTGGTGGTATGACAAAGGCCCAGTGTTTTTCGTGCAGGAGCGCGTTGGACTGGATGGCCGTCCTTTCCCTGTGATCAAATACCGCACGATGATTGTCGATGCTGAAAAACAGGCCAAATGGACCACTGCTAACGACAGCCGTGTTACCCCCATCGGGAAGTTTATGCGCCGCAATAATCTGGACGAACTGCCGCAGTTGGTCAATGTTTTGTTCGGCCAGATGTCACTGGTTGGCCCGCGTCCAGAACAGATTTCTTTTGTGCAGGAATTCCGGGCCAAGTATCCCCGTTACAGTGAGCGCCACCGCGAAAAAGCCGGGATGACGGGTTGGGCACAGGTTAACGGCCTGCGCGGCGATACCCCAATTTCGGAACGACTCCGCGCCGACCTCTATTACGTGGAAAACTGGTCGCTGTGGCTGGACATCAAAATCATTATCCGCACCATCTGGCAGACTGTGACAGGCCGCAGCCCCAACGCCTACTGAAGTTTAATATTCGACCAGCGCGAAGACACATACCCACGCTGACCATTAAAGTTGATCACATACCAGCCCTGCAAAACTTCCAGCAAGGGAAAGGTTTGTTTCCAGTCAATACGCCCGATCTGGGCATAGTTTGTGCCGGGGCCAGACCGCACATTCAATTGAACACCAAATTTAGGTGTCATCGAACCAATAGGATTCCCCAGCGCCGTCACAGGGGCTGTCTGTGGAACGGTATAACACGACCAATTATAGGCCGGAGTCTCTCGCTTCTGGTCACGAACGGCAAAGGCTTTTGCATCGCCATAAGTGGCCTGACAGATTGTGTTATAATCTGCCTGTCCCAGCACAAAGACCACCGATCCGTCCCCGCGACTCAGACACGCCCAATCCGCATTGTTATTAAACAATGACGGGCTGTAACCTTTTTGCTCACAATACCACTCCACCCGAAATTCACCCAGACGAACACTGCCAGACGGTACCGCAGTGGGAGTTTCCAGGGAGAGGAACAGGGAATACGCCCCAAAACTATGCTGTAGGTAGCTGCTGGCGACCACGCGATACGTGCCGCTGGTGGGGAGGGTTTGGTGAATCTGAGCATTGAACGCCCCCCGACTGTCATCGTCCAGCGCGATACGCTGTCCATTCGGGTCATACAGCGTCAGGTAGGGATCAAGGGTGGCACTGCCGGGGATACTTACATCGGTGGTCATCGCAATCGAGACCACATCTCCGCCATTTCCGTAAAATGTCCACGTCTCCGAAAGAGCCTGGGGAGTAATTGCACTGCGGACAAACTGTCCATATTGAATCGGTCCGCCGCCAGTGCTTTGTAACGCACCTGCCCCAGACATACCTTTCAATAAACTCAGTACATACCCCCCGTTGGTATTCCCATAACGCCCTGCCCGGATAAAATACAGACCATCATACGGGAGTGCAAAGTTTATGATGGCTGAATCTGTCCCTTTGTAGTCATCATTTTTTGCGATGATGACAGAGCTGTTGTTCAAAAGATAGACGAATGTATCAAGATTACCACTGGTTCTATTCATAAAAACCAGGACTATATCCCCAGCCTGACCATAAAACTGCCACAAATCCGAGGGGCGCTGGTCATTTATCATGCCGCTAATGGTCGAGCCATAACTGATGGAGCCTGTTTGCGCTTCAACCGTTGAGAATCCTACAATCAGTCCAAAAACCGTGAGGAAAACCAGTACGCCGCGCATAGTGACCTTCCTTACATCTTCTCTTAATTCTATTATAAGATAGGTTGATTGGCTGTCAGGGAACAGCATAGAGAAAGGATGAATGGGAGACTATGCAGATCACGGAGCTCACTGAGCTGATGCACAAACTGGTACAGGACAAAGGCTGGTATGCGCCAGACTCGAAACGTCCGCAAACCCCACGCAACATTGCAACGAGTCTGGTGCTG
Organism: Anaerolineae bacterium; assembly: GCA_008933735.1. Lineage (GTDB taxonomy): Bacteria > Chloroflexota > Anaerolineae > Aggregatilineales > J027 > SB15. The sequence goes on from WBUL01000002.1 coordinate 425,515, forward strand.
GAAGCCAGTGAAATTTTAGAACACTTCCAATGGTCAGACGAAAGCCGCCAACCCGACGAACTGGCAGGCGAGTTGGCAGACGTAGCACTTTACCTGTTACAATTAGCGAGCCTATGCAAGATTGACCTTGAACAGGCGGTCCTGGACAAAATCAAGGTCAATTACAACCGTCAGTGGGATTCCGCAGAGTGAGTTGGCCTTTCCAAGAAAAAGCCCTGGCAAAAGGACTTCGAGAACCGCTGGGCGCTCCTGATTTATCTCTCGACGGCATTCACCCCATGCAGCGTCCGTCCACCCTGCCGGGAATGCACGGGGAAAAAATAGGGCAGTACCGTCTGCATTTGCTGGCGGCCGATTTGAATATCAGTGGGCAACCCCGCCAACTGGCACTCCTGCTCAAGGAACTTATCCCTGCCTCCGGCAAAGCCGGAGAGCATTATTTCTACCGTCACCTGGCAACACACCTGCCCATCTACACCCCGCTCATGATTGCCGGCGATGATAACGCTGGTTGGCTGGTAACGCTTGCCCCTGGTGAACTGCGTGCGCCTGAATCCTGGGATGTGGATGACTACCGTGCCGCGGTCGATAGCCTCGCAGTGCTGCATGACTGTTACTGGGGCTTGTACGACGACCTGGATAATTTCGCCAACCTCAGACATCCTCTTGACAGCGGGCACAACCATCTGGTTACAGAAATACAAGACGCGGTCAGGTTTATGATCCAGAACTACCCGGAGTTCGCCGTGTCCCGATATGCTGTCCTGCTGGAATGTCTGATGGACAGGCTGGAAGAAATCGCTGGGACCCTGAAAAAGGAACCCTTTACCTTGCTGCACGGCAATTACTGGCCGGACAACATCGCTCGCCCCATTGATGGAGGGCGGCAGCAGGTTGCCAACTGGCATCAGGCTGCCATTGGCCCGGCGGTGCTGGATGCGGTCATGTTTGCCCAACAAACTGTTACATACTTACAGCCCGTATTTCCCCTCACCGCAGCACTGGCACGCTATCGTGTTCAACTCAGGGAACTGCGCGGAGAAATCATCTGGAATGACCAGCAGTGGAACCTGCTGTGGGATTATTCCCTCCTGTGGCTGCTCATGGCAGACCGCCTGCCCTGGATCGTCGCCCTCCCACCAGAAATGTACCACGAATGGCATCCCAGCTTGCAGCGGTTCTGGCTCGACCCCGCCGCTCAAATTTTAAAAACACGTTTTGGTGTAACACTTCCAGGATAAAACACTGTGAAAATGGGATTTGAAATTACTATCGAGCATGGCGATGCGCTGGACTTCAAAGCTGATGTCCTCATGCTGAAATATGCAAAGAGCTTTTATGGATTAGATGCAATCGTACAAAAAAAGCTGCGTGCAGAACGCGGCAAAGTCTATGAACCAGAGCCAGATACTTATGCGCTGGTTCCAAGTCCCCAAAATATGCCGTATCAATGGATTCTTATTGTCGGAACAGGTTCCCTCCATCAATTGAAATATCCTGCGCTAAGAGATCTGGGTCGAAACATGCTTGAAGCCCTTTATCGGGAAAGTGTTGATGTTCATAGTGCTGCAACGACCTTTCACAATGTCAACTCTGGCGTCCCGATTGATGAAGTCGAGGCGTTCCGCTCTATCCTGCTTGGTTTCGCGGATGCAGTTGGAGCCGCAACTGTCCCTCCCTCACTAAAACGAATCACATTCGTTGAACAGGATGAACATCGTGCTAACCTGATGCGTGAGGCACTCGAAAAATTCCTGCCACCTGGAACAGCCCGCGCCCTATCCACCATGACCCAATCTCATTCTTCTTTCGATGACACATTCATAAAACCTCTGGCAACCGAAGAAACACCCCATGTTTTTGTCGCCATGCCGTTTGCGGATGACTTTGACGATCAGTATTATCTGGCAATCCGTCCGGCAATCACCGAACACAAAATATTGTGCATCCGGCTAGATCAGGCTGAAAGCGCGTTTACAGGCGACATCATGGAACAGGTCAAAGAACGCATTCGCACCGCAAAACTGGTCGTTGCGGTGCTGGATGGTAATAATCCGAACGTGTATCTGGAAGTCGGATATGCGTGGGGGGTTGGCACGCCAACCGTATTAATTCTGCACGAAAACGAAACCCCGCCCTTTGATGTGCAAGGAGCGCGGCTCATCAAGTACAACAAAATCTATCGGCTTAAGGAGCAGATTGCTCAGGAATTGAAACTCCTGCTTTGAGCGCATCCACATGCGCCTGACGCAGCACCGGGTCAAGCGGCACATCACGAACAGGCCGCGCCGGAACACCCAGCGCTATTTTGTTAGCGGGAATCTCTTGCGTCACCACCGCCCCCGCGCCAATGATGCTGTTGTCGCCAATGGTCACACCGGGAAGAATAATGACTCCGCTGCCTGTCCAGACATTTTCACCCAGTACAACCGGCGCGGTCTGGTCGTGACCATAATAAAGGCCGCCAACCTGATGGGAGGTCGTTGCGATAATGGTGTTATTGGCGAGGATACAGTAATCACCAATCGTCACGCCACCCGTTCCCATAATCAGACAGTTTTCACCAATATCAACAAAATTACCTAAAAACACTTTCTCCGGGTGAATTACCTGTATTCCTTCACGCAGTCGAACGTGTTCACCACATCCACCAAGCAGCGTTTTGAGGTGTACCAAACGCCCGTAAACAGCGTGGTCATGAATAAAAGCCAGTTCTTTTTTGAGACAGGGCGCGTACCGCCACAGGAACAGGCGAACCAGTTGTTGAACAATCCACTGGTCAGGCAGCATTTTTGTGCAGTACCAGTATCAATTCATTGGTCAGCAAATCGTTCAGGGTCACACGGGGATTAAGCGCCTGTGTTTGTGCCAGAATATCCCGATTGAGCAGAGCGCGATGATTATCCAGCACATTTTCCTGCCAGCACACCAGTTCAAATCCTGCTTCCAGCGCGAACCGGGCGTAATCTGTCAGAACATGATGCGGCTGGGTCAAACCCTGTGTCAAAAATCGGCTGGCTTTATCGGCTTCGTGAGGACGAAGCTGGCGTAGATAAGTGTGTATCTCGGTATCCGTCAAGCGGGCGTGCCCCCAGGGGAAATCCAGGGTGACCAGCGCATGACCTCCCGCAGGACCCCAATAGGGTCCGACACTGTGTACAGCCCATCCCCCTGGCCGGAGCAAACGATACATTTCCTTGAAAGTGAGATGTAAATCCTGAACATGCTCCAGCACACTCGTACTGTATATCAAATCAAACGCTGCATCCCCAAAAGTGGTCTGATTAGCGTTCATTTGCAGCAGTTCGACCTTCGAGGCCAGATCAGCATTCTTGCTTGAAAAAGATGTGATTGCATCTTTACGAAACACCACACCCTCTTCGGCATAGTCAATATCAATTCCAGTGCTGGCAACCGCGCCACGCTCAGCCACAGCATAGCAGTTCAAGCCTGTCCCGGTGCCAATTTCCAGGGTACGCAGCCCTTTTAAGGTCAGCCCGGATGCACGCCGCAGCCTTGTTTCCAGAATCCGAGCCGCGTCGCGGTAGCTCTGGACGATTGGAGCAATCTGGTCAGGGCTGATATATTGGTGGCTGGTCGTTCCGTCTGCCAGTATGATGGTTTGCGTGACTTCCGGGTACAGTGATGCGGCAGCTTCAACATGCTGATTAAGCTCCGCTTCACTAACGGTCAAGGTTGGGGATTGACGCATCTGCGCCAGAAGCTGCTGTGTATCCTCCGGCAGAGAATAATCCAGCGCCAGATTGTAAAGATAATTCAAGGCAGGAAAATCCAGCCGCCAGACACGCTTCACAAAGTCACGGTAGCGGTTGTAAAGCGGCGTAACGGTACCGTCCGGAAGAGACCATGTACCAAAGGTGTGCTGATCAAACACCGCCAGTTTCTGATACAGGCTGTGCAGCGGGGGGGCGAACGGCGAAACGTAGGTGTTGGGCATCATACCCAACAGTCCACGATCCATGATTTTTCGGAAACGATTCACAATCATGAGGCAGAAAGATAACGAGGATTGAGAAAGCGGTCAATGGTTTATCTCATGCGCCCCACCGATTATAATAGAGTGCCGGATTGATATAGGTGAAGTTATGCACTGTCTGGTGGTTTACAGCGACAGTCCCGCGTTTGAACCCTACTCTTACTACACCGACTGGAAAAATGGCTTTGTTCGCCACCCGCATCTCAAAACTGATGTGCTGGATGTACAGGATTACCGCTTCCTGAAGCAGAGTCTCGGCTTAAGAAACCGGTACGATTTAATAGTATTTGCCCACAGCGTTTTTACCGGTTTGTTCCGAACAAAGCGGTTGCAGGCTGTCAAAGCAGTGATGGCGCGGGTACGAGGGCCGCGCGTGTTTTTCCTCAGCAACGAATTTCGCAATCTGGACAATATGCCCAGCATGGCGGAATATCTGGGTGCCCGTTGGATTATTTCGCAGCTAAATCTCGAAGATGCAAAGGTGCTGTACCACCCCCACTGGAATCATCATATTGCCAGCCTCTCCTATGGTTTCGACCCGGAGGTCTTCAAACCGACCCAATCTGCGGCTGAACGTCCCATTGATGTGGGTTTTCGAGGAGACTATTACCCGCCCTATGTGGGGCACGACGACCGTGATATTCTACTGGATAAATTTAAAGAAGCCATGCAGAATAAACCCGGCGTGAGAACAGATATTGAAGTTGGACAGCGATTTAAACATCTGGAATGGGCGGCGTTTTTAAATAACTGCCGCAGCCTGCTGGGGCATGAGGCTGGCGCAGCACGTATCGACAGTGATGAAAATATCCGTCATTTTTTGAATGCACAGCACCGCCGCCTTTTGCCGGACAACTTTCGGAAATTACTGCTGACCATGCGTGAAGTCGGTGTCTTTGACCCGCCGCCATCAGGCCGTATCGCTGCACCACGTAATTTTGAGGCCCTGGGAACTAAAACTGTTCAAATTTTGCTGCCAGGACGGTACAACGATTTGCTTGAGCCGGGTGTGCATTATATTGAGCTTCAGCGTGATTTCAGCAATCTGGATCAGGTGCTGGAGACTCTCTTTGACAGCAGTGCTTATGATAAAATCGCTGAACGTGCCTACAAAGATGGGCTGGAATATCACACTTACGAAAAGCGTGTAACGGAATTGTTGAACAAAGTTTTGGGATAACAAAACGCGCCTAACAACTAGGAGTACAACTTGTCTGAATTTGCTGTTACCCCTCAAAGCGAAGATTTTTCCAAGTGGTATAACGAGATCGTATATCGGGCGGAACTGGCCGATCAGTCGCCCGTGCGCGGATGTATGATTATCAAACCCTACGGTTATGAATTGTGGGAAGGCATCCGGGATGGGCTTGACCGCCGCTTTAAGGCGACCGGTCATCGAAACGCCTATTTCCCGCTATTTATCCCCGAAAGTTTCATCAAACGGGAAGCAGAGCACGTCGAAGGGTTTGCGCCCGAACTCGCGGTCGTCACACATGGTGGGGGTAAAGAACTGGAAGAACCATACATCGTGCGCCCCACCTCGGAAACCGTTATCGGGGAAGCCTTTAGCCGCTGGATACAGTCGTACCGTGACTTGCCACTGTTGATTAACCAGTGGGCAAATGTGGTGCGCTGGGAACTGCGAACCCGTCCCTTTTTGCGAACCAGTGAATTTTTGTGGCAGGAAGGCCATACCGCCCACGCAACAGAAGAGGATGCCCAGACTGAAACCCTGATGATTCTGGATGTGTATGAAGATTTCGCGCGTAACGATGCCGCAATCCCGGTGATTAAAGGCCGTAAGAGCAGCCAGGAGCGTTTTGCCGGGGCGAAAGACAGCTACACGATTGAGGCCATGATGGGCGATAAGCGGGCGCTTCAGTCTGGGACAAGCCACAACTTAGGCCAGAATTTTGCCAGAGCGTTTGACATCACCTATACCGATGAAAATAATCAGCTTCAACACTGCTGGACTACCAGTTGGGGTCTCAGCACGCGCATGGTTGGCGCCATTGTAATGGTACATGGGGATGACAAAGGACTGCGTCTGCCGCCCCGACTCGCGCCAGTACAGGTTGTTCTCGTGCCAATTTACAAAAATGACACGGAAAAAACACCTGTTATCCAGGCCGCTGATCATCTCTATAAAGCCTTGCGCGAGGCCGGAATCCGGATTCATCTCGATGACCGCCCGAATCTATCCCCCGGATTTAAGTACAATGACTGGGAAATGCGCGGCGTACCTGTACGCATCGAAGTTGGGCCAAAGGATGTTGAGAAAAACACGGTCGCCATTGCCCGACGGGATATTCCTGGCAAGGAGGGCAAAAAGTTCATCCCGCAGGAAGGGTTGGTGCAGGCCGTTCGGGAACTGCTGGTGGATATTCAAAGCTCAATGCTCAGACAGGCGACCGAATTCCGCGATGCCAATATTCATGAGGTCGTCGGGGATTACGACAGATTCTCCGAAATTTTGAAAGATGGCTGGGCGCAAACCTGGTTCTGTGGCGGAGCAGACTGCGAAGCCCAGATTAAAGCCGATAACCAGGCGGTCAGCCGCTGCTTCCCCCTGGAACAACCTCACCCTGGCGAAAGCGGCCCCTGCATCAAATGCGGGCAAAGTGTGCACGAAATGGCGTTGTTTGCTAAAGCGTATTAAAACTTCCTGGGGCAGGTGGCTCAGCATCTGCCCTGTTTACCATTCCCTGTCCTCATCCCAGGAAAACCAGCTTCTGCGGGAGTATTTTTCGTAATGCAGGTTGTTAGCCCTCTCGATGGACACCACTCCTAAATCGAGCGGCAGTTTTGACCAGATGTTGGCGTGAATTTTACCATCTTCACTCTGGATGGTGCCGACCAGGTGAAAACCGTTGGCTTCCGCATAGTGGTTCAAGACGGCGTTTTTCTTCTGTTCGCAGTCATGTGAAATAGCAAAATCAAGATTCCTGGAAATTTGCTGGCGCGTATCGTACCCCGTCGGCAGTGCAAAAATAACTTCCAGATTTTCGACCGTTTCTGGAAGAAGTTCGGTCATACATTCGCCAAATCTGGGCGGCTGTTGAAAACCGATTTCGGTATATGTCCCAAGCGGCAGATAGGCTTGCAGTGATTGAGTTGGAAAGAAAAAACCGATTGTCGATGCACCGCCCCATTCATCGCCGTACTCCTGCACCAGATACCCGACGGCCTGCGCCACATTTTGATTTTCAGGCAGGGGACACAGCAGAGGATAGGTATAAACGCCGATCACATTCAGCACGACCAGTCCTCCCGCAAAGGCTGTTCCCACGCTGGGATGCCAATCATAAACTGCCGTTATGCCGATCGCGCCAAGGATCAACATCGGGTGCATGATACGGATGAAATTGGAGGAGGAATTCGAGATGATCACCGTTAGTACCAGCCAGAAGATCGCCCAGAACCATCCGAACAGAAGTGCTGCCCGCCAGGTCTTATTTTTGACCATCAGAAGCGATAGCAAGGCCGCTAAAATCAACGCAGCGCTGATATTGGGGTAAAAGTACCAATCCCACAGGCGTTCAGGCAAAAATGCGATCTGGCCTGTACCGCGTCCAAACATTCGTCCCAGATAATTCGCGTGATTCAGAAAGTTATCGCGGTCAAATAAATACAGTTTGGCTTCCACAAGCCCTTGATAAGCATAAAAGCCAAAGACCCACAGGGCGGGCCATGCGACGAACATGGAGCTGAGTTCTTGCAGCCATCCTGTAGGAAAATATGCTGGCGAAGATTGCCACTGTACTAAGATCACCAGCATCACGATAGAGACCAGTCCAATCACCCCCTCCGGCGTGCTGGAAATATAAAGCATGGCGGTGAAATAGGCCCAGTGACGGGTACGGGGCTGTCGATCCCGAACATATTTGAGCCAGAAGCCCGCCGTCAGCGCATAGAAAAACGGGAACGCCATATCCGCAACAAAGATTCGCGTCAGCACGATATGGCCCAGCAGGGTAGCCTGCATCGCCACTGCCGCCAGCGCTGCGATGTGCCGCCGGGTGAGTTGGTATATGAAAAAGTAGGTTGCCACCAGCGCAGGAAACGCCCACAGTGTCCCCGGAAAACGATACCAGCCCTCTGACACCGGAAAATCGAACAAGGCAACCACAGCATAATAGGGCATCGTCCAGACGAGCATCAGGCTGCGAGTGTAATCGAAAGGTGGCCCCAGCCGTCCCACATCAGCCAATGGAAACCCGGCGCTGAACTCAAACGCGGTCGCAGAAAAAATCCCATGATTGGCAACTTTTTGCAGGAAGTAAAACGTTGCCGTGAGTGACATCCACTCATCCTGGCTGCACATGACACAGTTATCCAGTCGATACCACCGGAGAAACGCCGCCAGTATCAGAATCACGACTAAGACAACGGTATGAATCCGTTTTGAACCGAGTAGAAAATCATTCATAACATGCAAAATTATCCGTGCAAAGGGAGATTTCCAAAATACTCTCTTTTTGCATGACGATTTTATGACATTTTTCAGAGGTCGGATAATAAAAGATTGTTATGATGAAAAAGCACGCAAATCCAGAAAGGAAATATTCATGTCAAAACTGCTGGCGGTTATTGTATTGGCAGCCTGCCTGATCGCTGTGCCCGCCCAGGCCGCAACCCCCATTACCCCCGAAAGTGCGGCAGGTATTCAGATGTTAGGTGTGCTCAAAAATGAGCCGATGCGGACTCAATCCCTGGTGTTTACTCCGCACGGGAATGCGCTGGTCATGAGCATTTCACTGAATGACCATAACCAGATTGTCTGGTTGGATTTACTTACACAGGAAGAAAAAATCCTCTGGGAAAATACCGATGATGCGGCTGAACAGCTAACCTTCAATGGATCCATGCTGGTTTTCTATGCTGGGGCATCCGTCATGACGCTGGATACGACCACCGGGCAAGTCAGAACTCTGTATACCGCCGCCAGTAATCTTGAGGAAGTTCGCAGCCTGGCTTCCAGCCCGGACGGGTTCCAACTGGCTGCTGGACGACGTGAGGGCAGTGTGATCGTCATGGATGCGGTGACAGGAGCGATTCAACAGAGCTTTGCCACAACCGACCCTGCTGCTAATGATGCAACCCGCGTGCAGGAAGAGGTCAATCGAGTCGCTTTTTCACCGGATGGCACACAAATTTTGTCTGGTCATGTCAGCGGATGGCTGCGTGTGTGGGAAATTGGCAGTGTTGAACCGGTGCGGGCGTGGCAAGGGCATCGCACCAATCTCACGGACTTCACCTTCAGTCCTGACGGAACACAACTTGTCACCGCAGGCAGGGACAGACATGTCATTGTATGGGATTGGGCAGCCGGTACCGAAATCTACAATTTCAGCGCCACCGCAAGCCAGGTCGATTTTAGCCCGGATGGTCAACTGCTGGCGGCAGGTGGAAAATCACTTTATTTATGGGATATGCAAAACGGCAGTCTGGTCTATCAGAATTTTCATGCGGATTCGGACGTTAGCGCTGCCAAAGCCACCTTCAGTCCGGACGGGTCATTTGTTGTCTCAGGTACGCGCCAGGTGGCCTTCTGGGGCCTGGAAAGTGGCATTCTGAAACTTATCCCGCTGGAAGATGATCGCGTCACGGCTGGCGAAGATCTTTACCGCCGCAACGGGTGTAATGGCTGCCATTTTGAGTATCCGTCCGGGGCACCGACGCTGTACGGCCTGGGGGAAACTGCCGCTGCCCGGATCGAAGGGGTAAGTGGTGAGGATTATATTTATCAATCCATTGTTGACCCCGATGCCTACGTCGTCAAAGGTTTTCCGCGCGGCATTCACCCCACCTCTTATAGAGATCGCTTGAGTCAGGAGGAAATATGGATGCTGGTCGCGTATATCAAAAGTCTGAAACCAAGATAAAAATAAGATGGGGTGGCAGCAAACCACCCCATTTTTTTAACCACTGCGTGGAATATAAGCGGCGATACGGCTGGCCAGATTGCTGATGGGCATGGTCTGTAACCAGACTTTACCGGGGCCAGTCAGTGTTGCCAGGAACAACCCCTCGCCGCCAAACAACATATTGGTCACCCCTTTAACCATCTGAATATCATAATCGACGGTGGGTTCATACATGGCGATGTGTCCGGTATCAATTTTGAGTTTTTGTCCCGGTTTCAAATTGTACTCAATCACTTCGCCGGAAATTTCGACAAACGCTATACCGGGGCCAGTCAGCTTTTGAAGGATGAACCCCTCGCCGCCAAAAATGCCTGCTCCCAGCTTTTTGCGGAAGTGCATGGCAAGATCAACCGAATCCTGAGCACACATGAAGGCATCCTTCTGCGCGATGATACTGTTCCCCGCCTCCAGACGAAAATCGATGATTTTGCCGGGTGCTTCTGGGGTAAAGGTAATCATGGCTCCGTTGGCTTTGGCAGTATAGGTGGTCAGAAACAGACTTTCACCGGAGAGCGCCCGCCCAATCATCTTGCCGAGGCCGCCCTTGCCGCTGGTCGCCATATCAATACCCTCGGTCATCCACGCCATTCCGCCACGTTCTGTATAAATGGCTTCGCCTGCATTAAGCCGAACTTCCAGCGATTGCAATACTGAGCCTTTAATTTCGTATTCCATTGTTTCATCCTTTTGCTTAGATATTATCCAGAAAGCCGCCTGCGATGTCGCCTAACAAGCCGCCCGCACTCTTGCTGCCGCCCCCTTTGCCAGGTATTGCCTGGGCAATCCGGGAAGCCAGGTTAGAGATCGGCATGGTTTGCAGCCAGACTTTGCCAGGGCCAGTTAGCGTTGCCAGGAACAACCCCTCACCACCAAACAGGATATTCTTTACACCTTTGACCATCTGAATGTCATAATTTACGCTGGGTTCATACATTGCCAGGTGGCCGGGGTCAACTTTTAAACGCTGGCCGGGTTTCAGATCATATTCCACCACTTCTCCGATGATTTCCGCGAACACCACGCCGGGCCCAGTTACCTTTTGCAGGATAAACCCTTCGCCGCCAAACAGGCCTGCCCCCAGCTTTTTGCGAAAATGCATCGCCATTTCAACCGAATCTTCGGCGCACATAAAGGCATCCTTTTGAAGGATCATCGTGTTCCCAGCCGCCAGATTCAGGGGAATGATTTTGCCCATTGCTTCTGGGGTAAAGGCGATTGCTACATTATCGGCTTCGGCGGTGTACGTCGTCAAAAACAGGCTTTCCCCAGAAAGTGCCCGCCCAATCATCTTTCCCAGGCCGCCGCGCCCACTGGTTTTCATAGCGATCCCTTCGGTCATCCACGCCATGCCACCACTTTCTGTATAGATGGCTTCGCCCTTCCGCAGCCGAATTTGCAGCACGGGCATGACATCACCACGAATTGTATATTCCATCGTGAGTTTCCTTCTGAAAAGGTGTTTAATCAATTTGCATTGTAGCATAGTTGGAGGGAAGAATAACCGTATTGCTCCCCCTTGTTTTTATACCAAAATCGCGCCCAAATGAGACGTGATGGACAAGACCAATCGTACACCAGATACTCAGTGATCGTTTATATTAATGATATGGGCGAACAATCGAAATTCTGGCATATCCATGACTATGATGATCTGGAAATGCTGCACGCGCATTACATTACCCACAGCTTTGACCGTCATATCCACGAAGGGTATGCTATAGGGGTCATTGAACAGGGCGCGGAAGCATTTTACTACCGAGGGAAAAATCATGTTGCGCCAGCCGGCAGTGTCGTCGTCATCGACCCCGGCGAGATCCACACCGGTCACGCAGTTGTCAGGGACACCGGCTGGACATACCGCATGTTGTATCCTGGTCTGCCCCTCGTGGAAAAAATCACTCACCAAATTCCGATTTTTGAGAATCCAGTTGTCCATGACACAACCCTTGCGGTTCTGCTTCAAAAAACCCATCAGGTCATGGGAAATCCGGATACTACTCTTGAACGCGATTCATATTTCCATGCAGCATTACACCTTCTTACCCAACGCTATGCGGTCAATCGCCTGCCCATGCCCCGATATCCTACTGAACGGCAGGCGGTGAGGCGGGTTCGCGCCTACCTGGAAGACCATTATGCCGAAAATATCACGCTGGATGAGCTCACCCTTGTCGCCGGACTCACCCCTTCGCATCTGGTACGCACCTTTAAGCAGCAGATTGGTTTGCCCCCCCATCAATATCTGATGCATGTGAGGATTGAACGCGCTAAAGACCTGCTGAAGTCGGGCAGGGCGCTGGTGCAAGTCGCCCTGGAAACCGGCTTCACTGATCAGAGCCATTTTACCCGCCGGTTTAAGCGTGTGGTGGGCGTGACCCCCGGTCATTTTGTGACGCTCCCCACGCCTAAAGGCGGGGGCTTCTGAGCCACGTTTGCGGCAGCCCGCTGCGTTCTGGCTCACGGACACGTCCTGCCCGTTTTAAGATATTCAATGCCGCGTTGTGGTCTCGGTCTAAGCTGAGACCACATTC
>WBUL01000016.1 GCA_008933735.1 Anaerolineae bacterium
CCCCCACACCGATTCCCCCAATGCCGCAGGACACACAGGTCGATTCAGATGACAGTCCGGGTGTGCTCAGGATCGTTTTCTGGTTCATCCTGGTACTGGTCATTACGGTTTTTGTGCTGGCGGGCGGAGTAGCTTTTACTATCTGGTGGGTCGAACATCGCGGATTAGGCGGTTTGAATCTGGTCGAAAAAGCCTACGCGCGGCTGGGGATTTATGGCAAATGGCTGGGAATTCGGCTGACTCCGGAAGACACCCCGGAAGAACGTCGCCGTGAATTGGCAAAGAACGTGCCAGATGGCAAAAAACCCATCAATGACATCACGTATCTTTACGTCGAAAATCGTTTTGGCCCGCCGCGTCCAAAAGACAAGCCAGCCGATGAAACCGAGGCCAAACATGCGTGGAGCGAAGCCCGGCTCGCTTTTATCCGCCGCAAGTTCCAGAAATGGTTCGGACGAGCCTGAAACGCATTTGTACAAAATGCAAAATAAGATCAGCAGACTGGCTATGGGGGTCTCCCCGGCTTTGTGTTACATTTTTTAAATTCAATTTAACGGAAGTTTTGCAATGGAATTGTCGCAAGTGCGCCGCTGGATTGAAACCCAGCAAGCGGATTTTTTGGCCTTACTCCAACTCCTGGTCGAGATGAACACCTTCACCGCGAATACAGAGGGGGTCGATGAAGCAATCGGAGTGATTAGTGTGGCTGCCGACCGCATGGATTTCCAGGTCGAAAAGGTTCTGGAACGACATCGCCTCATCAAAGCGGGCAACGGATGCGGGCCGCGAGTGCTGCTGATCTCTCATGTGGATACCGTACACCCACTTGATGCTGATTTTCTGCGCTATGAGCCGCAAACAGAGGGCTATGTGCGCGGGCCAGGCATAGGCGATATGAAGGGCGGCCTGCTCATGGGACTCTGGACACTCAAGGCGATCAGCGAACTTTGTACCGATTTTGATGTACAGTTAGTTGTCAGCGTGGATGAGGAGAAAGGGTCGCCAACGCTTGAAAAATGGTATGCCACTAATCAGCCAGGGGCAGATTACGCGCTGGGACTGGAACCGAACTTTCCCCAGGGCACCCTGACCCCTGACGTGGTATTGGGGTTTGTGGAACAGCGCAAGGGCTGTGGTCGAGTCGATTTCAAAATTCACGGTAAAGCAGCACACGCAGGGGGCGCATGGCAGGATGGCATCAACGCGATTGAAGCAGCCGCTCATCGTATTCTAAAAATCCAGGCGCTGACCGATCTTGAGCAAGGCATCACAACCAGCGTCGGTCTGGTACACGGAGGCACAGCCGCCAACACTGTCGCAGAGTTTTGCGAGGTTGCCGTCGATTTTCGCTTTGTCACGCAAAAAGCTGGCCGCGCAACCCATGATGCAATCAAAAGAATTGTTGAGGACTGTTACGTTTTCAATGAGGGGCTCAGGATGAGCGAAGCGGTAGAAAATTTCACGATGAGCACCTATCTGCCGCCCATGGAAAAAACCAATAATCAGGCGCTGGTCGCCCTCGTCATGCACCATATCGAGCGGCTAAATTTGAACATGAAACCCATCAGCCGGGGCGGCGGCAGCGATGCTAATCACATCAGTGGCAGCGGGGTTCCAGCCATTTGCGGCATGGGCGCCCCTGCGGAAGGAATACATACCACCCAGGAACGAATTCTCGTGCCGAGAATGTGGGACAGCCTCGAACTGCTCATCTCAACCGTGTATTCGCTGGTCACTGCTGAGCAGCGCGGTCAGCGACCCCTATGAAGAATCAAAAAGCCGCCTGATAGCAGGCTCATCAGGCGGCTTTTTATGTCCAGCACTAGACGGGTTTAATCTCGACGACCGCGCCTTCTTCCTCAAGTTTCTTTCTGGCGTCTTCAGCAGCGTCTTTGCTGACTGCTTCGAGGACAGTGGCGGGGGCACCATCAACCAGGGCTTTGGCTTCCGCCAGCCCCAGACCCTGCACGACGGTACGCACAGCCTTAATGACGTTGATTTTCTTGGGGCCAACGTCTTTCAGAACGACGTTAAATTCAGTGGGTTCTTCTTCCGGCTCAGCCGGAGCAGCCGCCCCACCGCCAGGAGCACCCATCGCCCCCATCGCCATCATGGGCATCATCATACCGCCAGAGGCTGCTTCAACGCCCCAGGCTTCTTCCAGTTTTTTCTTGAGTTCCGCAGCTTCCAGAACGGTAAGGCTGCTCAATTCGTCGACCAATTTCTGCAAATCAGCCATGATTCAGATACCTCTCTTTGAATGATCTATAGACTCACTAAACTTAGGCGGCTTCATTGTCTTTGGCCGCGTATGCGGCCAGGACATTTGCCAGCATATGGGACGCGGATTCCAGAACACCCACCAGACCTTGCGACGGGGCAGCAATAACGCTGACCAATCCCTGAGCCGGCTGCGTGAGCAGGCCCAGAATCTGGGCACGAAGTTGATCGAGCGAGGGAAGTTCTGAGAGCGTCTTCAGGTCGGCCTCATTCAGCACCGACTGACCGATAATTGCACCCTTCAGGATAAGCCGCTCATTTTCTTTGGCTTTATCGAGCAGCACCTTGACCATGCCCGGCAGGTCTTGTCGTGCAAAACTAACTGCCACCGGCCCGGTCAATAAATCACCACCCGTATTTAACCCCGCGTTGTCCAGCGCGAGTTTCAACAGGCGGTTCTTGGTGACCACATACGATGCACCCACCTGGCGCAGGGCTTTACGAACATCGCTGATCTGGTTCACATTCATTCCGCGATATTCCGTAACAACCAGCCCGCTAGCACCATCGAGCAGCTCGGCATACTGGGCGGCTAAATCTTCTTTGCGTTCGCGTGTAATTGCCAAGCGCACTCCCTCCTTCAAAAATTGGGGCGAAGAACATCAAAAAAGCGACCTTTGCACAGCAAAGCTCGCCGAATTAACGCATCTCGACTAGTCTTCGCCTCGGCAGGAAATTAAGCATGTCTTGCACCTGCTGTCTTAAGCAAAGGATGTTTCTATCCGTTTTGCCCGTTTTTACAGGACGCAGCCTGAAACTGCGTAGCGGGAAGAGTTTATCATGACTGCGGGCGGCCTGTAAAGTGCTACTTTTAGCCGCGTGCGTCTTTTGCCAGGGCGCTGGCAAGCTGGGCACTCACCAGTTCCAGAATCATCACATTTTCCTGCGTAATTGAGTTTTCGGCTTCTTTGCAGGCGAACAAGACGCCAAAGCGCATCGTCGTTCCGACAGGTACACACACCCCCGTGAAGTAGCGCTTCTTCTGTAAAAACGGATGCGATAGCTCATCAGTAGGCGTGATAATACGGCTCTGCCCATTCCGGACTACCCACCCGATCAGTGAGCCTTCATATTCCTGTTTTTTGGGAGCGCCGCTGATGGCATCGTTTGGACCAACCTGAGCCACCAGGGTCATTTCCGGAGGGTTTGTGGCAGTCAGCGCATAGAAGGCTACATAGTCATATCCAATTTCCTTGATGGCCTCGACAGCCGCCTGTTGTTTAGCTTTACCTTTGCCGGCCTTCAGCAGCGACTTGGCAAACACACGTACAGACGGCAGGGCGTCAGCCCGAAGGGTTTGCAAATGACGATCTTCATGCAGACGTTTGATGCGCGTGATCAGGTCGTCGTTTTCAAACGGCGTTGTTGTGACATCATCAGCTCGCCCAGGCATGGCAAAATCTGCCGATTCATCGATCAGGATGATCAGCAGGCGCGGATAAGTCTGCCGCACTTCTTTAATGAGTTGATGCACGTCATCACCCAGCCCATTATCCAGCACCAGAACGTCCGTTTGTTTGGCGGGGTCATCCATAGCTTCACGGGCTTTGTCCAGATCCGTGACCACATTAACGGCGAACTGAGGCTCTTTCCTTAAATTTTCTCGATACCGTGCCATCGACGGAAGCTGGGTGACAGCTAAAATATTCAATTTCTGGGTCATCGCCTACAACCTATCATTAATAAACAGTTACCATGTTGAGATGGCATTCGACGCGGCGGTTGTGAGCAGCATAAGCTGCCACATCCCCAACTCAATCGGCGCAGTTTCGATATACTCATCCAGGCGGTGAGCATTCCCCCCATACGAAACGCCGACACAAACTGTCGGAATGCCTTCGGAAAGTGGGATGTTGGCATCGGTGCTGCCACCATCCAGTTCGGTTTTCATCTGGATCGCCTCGTGCGCGTCCACCGCCAGCCTTACCAGAGGATGATCTATCGGGATTGCTCCGGCAGGACGGTTACCAACCAGTTCAAAATGAAAATTCACATCCTCACGGGCAAGTCTGTCGGCAATGCTCATCACATCCTGTTCCAAATTTTGCAAGGACTCAACATCTTCTGAACGCAAATCAATGTAACAGAAAGCCTCGGAAGCAATGGTATTAACTGAGGTACCACCACCAATCACCCCGATGTTATACGTAGTGCGGGGCACGGAAGGCACTTCGATTTTGCACAGGTCACTGCCAAACTGCATCAGAGAATGAATGGCGCTGCTGCCGCCAAAATGCAGCCAGCTATGTCCACCGGGGCAGGTTACCGTGAGCTTATAGCGCCGCACGCCAATTCCCGCATGGTAAATGCGCCCCAGAGCCATCCCCTCCAATACGATCACGGCCTTTACTTTGTCCCGCAGTTTTTGTATGACCCCGCGCATTCCGCCGAGGTCACCCAGTCCCTCCTCCCGCGAATTTGCCACAAAACACAGGTTTGCTTCATGCGGAATACCTGTATTTTTGAAAATTTCTATCAGACCGAGCAGGGCAGCCACACCCAGACTGTTATCCCCCAACCCCGGGCCATAAATCTGTTCACCCTCATTCCGAACCGCCAGATTCGTTTCTATAGGAAAAACCGTGTCAGTATGGGCAGAAATGAGCAGAGCCGGTGCGTCGGCGTATTCTCCTGGCAGCCAGCCATAGACGTTGTAAACATCATCCATCTCCACATTTTCCAGATCGAGTTGCCGAAATAGAGACTGGATGTATTCCGCCCGCGCTTGTTCAGCAAACGTAGGGGCAGCGATCTGCTGAATACGAATGGCGGAATTGATAATGTCGTCTTTGTTGATAGCATCCCTGGCATTTTTGAGAATCGCGCTGTTAGTCAAGCGCACAATCGAAGCATTGGATAAGCTCATAGGCAGGTGTTCTTCAACTTTGTTTTCAGAGAATATACTCAAAATCCACTTCAGAGTCTATGTTTCGACACTGGTTCTACCTCTGGATTCCCGAACTTTGTTATAGCGCTTAGAGCCAAATAGAGGAAAAAGACATGCCCAAGCATCGGTTTGATCCCGCTGTACGCCCACCAACGCAGGCTCGTGCCAACCGAATGCACCTGGTGAAAGATGACAACTGGATTAAAGCATTTTTGAACCGGGCACAGGTCGGTACTGTTTCCACCAGTTGGGACAACCTGCCATTTAATAATGTAACCCTGTTCTGGTACGACGAAACCAATCATCGGATTATTTTCCATGCCAATGTATTTGGGCACATTCGCGCGAACCTCGATCACAATCCCAAAGTCTGCTTCTCCTGTTATGAAATGGGCTGTCTGCTTCCCAGTAATGCGGCCATCGAATTCAGCTTGCAGTACCGGAGTGTGGTTGTATTTGGAGAAGCAGAAATCCTCACTGATGGAAAGGCGGCAAGACAGGCGCTGGTCGGTCTGATCAGCAAATATTTTCCTAAAATGCACGCGGGCACGAATACCGCCCAATTACCAATGAGGAACTTGAGCATACCAGCGTCGTTGCGATTAAAATTACTAAGTGGAGTGGTCGACACTCTCCGAAAACATCTTGAAAGGTGATTTTGCATGAAACGACGCCAGTTTCTGAAAACAATGGCTGTTGCTGGGGGACTGTCCAGCCTGCCTGGTTCATGGTTACGGTTAGCCCAGGATAACACACCACAGTTTTTCCTCCCACCTACAGTACAGCATGTGACTGAAAACAGCGCCATCATTTACTTCTGGTTAAATGCCCCACCTGCCACCGGTTCTCTGCTGATTTTGAAGGAAGGAACACAGATTCGGGAAGTTGCGCTGGCAACTGACACACCTGTACATCAGATTGTTGTGGATGGTCTCGAACCTGCCACGACCTACCAGTATCAAGTCGTCGTCAATGATCTTGAACCCCTGCTGTTGACCGGAACAGACTGGACGGGGTTGTCATTTCAGACACCGCCCTATGAATGGCCCCTGCGCCTGACTGCCCTGGGAGATACAGGTTTTGGCGATGACATCACCCTCCGCATCGGGAAACTGGTCGCACAGCACGATTTAGACCTGTTTCTCCATCTGGGTGATGTGGTGTATTTTATGCATGAATATGATGGCAATACATGGATGAACTGGGCAAAAAAATATTTTGAGCCGTTCCAGCAGACTCTTTCCCATGTGCCGCACTACCCTACGTTTGGCAACCATGAACTGGATGATGCCGCCTGGTTTGATGGAATGCCTTCCTATTTCTGGGTCTTCCCACCATATAACAACGATCAGTACGAAGGCCGACGCTGGTACAGCAGTTTTGATCTCAACGGAATCCAGTTTTTGTCGCTCAATTCACAGTTATTTTACAGCTATGCCAGCTACAGGAATGCACAGGAAGCCTGGCTTGATGAAAAATTAGCCCGCACGGATGTCCGGTACACGGTTGCCTTTTTCCACGTCCCGCCCTATACCTCCGCCAGCCTGCATCAATGGGATGGATTAGTGGTCGCAGAAAACTGGATGCCCAAATTTGAGGCGAATCATGTCGTGCTGGCGCTGAGTGGCCACGCCCATGTCTATGAACGGCTGTTCCAAAATGGTGTGCATTACCTGACGGCGGGGTCAGCCTCCAGCCGCAACTATGCACAGGGCGAAACCATGCCGAACAGCCAGATTTTCCTCAGTGAACCCGTCTACCCAATCATCGAACTGTACGAGGATCACATTCATCTGACTTCGTACAACATCAATGACGAGGTAATTGAAGACCTCGACCTGGAAATCACACCGCGTTTCTGAAAAAAACAAGGGGCGTTCTGCCCCCTGTTGTTGATAAAATGGAAAGGAGATCGGATTACCGCAAAATCGCCAGACTGGCGTCGCGCACCAGATTTTCGAGGATAAACGGCAGCAGCCCCAGGATGAGCGTACCGGCGGCGGTAATCACCAGACCACTGGTCAGATACTGCTGGCGTTCGGGAACAACCGCGTCCCCTGTTTCAAAGTACATATTCCAGACCACACGCACATAGTAAAATGCGGAAATGGCGCTTGTCAGCACACCCAGCACAGCCAGTGGTTCCAGTCCGGCGTCCATCGCAGCGCGAAACACCCAGAATTTACCAATGAATCCTGCTGTTAGTGGAATTCCGGTCAGGCTGAACATGAATACAGACATCGCGCCAGCCAGCCAGGGGCGTTTCACCGCCAATCCCTTGATGTCATCCATCGTTGTCCCGGTAGAGTCATCTTTTTCAATGGCAGCTACCACCGCAAACGCGCCAATATTAGTGAACGCATAGGCGGCGAGATAAACTAATGCGGCTTGCGCGGCACTATCCCCAACACCGGGAACCCCACCCGCTGCCAGCGCGATCAGGATATAACCCGCGTGTGCAATGCTGGAGTAGGCCAACAGACGTTTTAAATCATACTGCATGATGGCGACCAGATTGCCCAGCAGAAGTGTCAGCGCGGCCAGAATTTGCAGCGTATCCACCCAGACGGCTGCATCGCCACCTTCGGCAATAATCGGCAAACCCGTGACCAGCACACGCAAAAAGGCCGCAAAACCACCAACCTTCGCTACCGAACTCATATACGCCGTGACAGGAGTAGGCGCCCCCTGATAAACATCCGGCGTCCACATATGGAACGGCACGGCGGCAACCTTGAAACCCAGCCCAACGGTGATCAGACCCGCACCGATGAGCAGCAGGTAGCGTTGGGTCGCTTCCTGCTCACTGATCGTCTGTGCCACGACAACTATTTCGCCCAGATCGAGCGACCCGGCAGCCCCGAACACCAGGGCAATCCCATAGACCAGGAACGAGGACGAAAACGCGCCAAGCAAGAAGTATTTCATGGCGCTTTCTTCACTCTCTTCTTGCGGGCGGCGAATACCTGACAGGATGTAAAGTGGAATAGAGAGCAGTTCCAGCGAGATAAAAATCATCGACAGGTTATTAGACGACCCCATCAGCATCGCCCCTGCCGCGCTGAACATGAGCAGAATGTAATACTCGCCCCGGTCAAGTTTGGTACGCTCAAGATATTCATACGAAATCAGGATACCGATAGCCGCGGAAATCAGCGCCACGATGTTCACCACATAGGTGAACTGGTCAGCCATGAACATCCCCTCAAAGGCCGTACCGGATTCCCCAATATCAAACAGATCACCTGCCTGGAACAGGGCAATCACGAGCGATATACCCACACCAAGCAGCGAATAGGCGGCCACATAAAACTTGTTGTTAATGAAACGATCCGCCACCAGCAGCACCGATGCCCACAGTGACAGGATAATCACGGGCAGGGCTGCCCAGACATTTAAATCTTCAAACGTGGGTGGGGCAGGAAACATCGTTCTCCCCTCGCTTACTTCATCGCTACTTGCAGCGTGGCGTCAAGCTGGGCAACCAGATCACCCACTGCGCCGTCCATCAGTTCAAAGAACGGCTTGGGATACAGGCCGATAACAAAAATCACAACGGTCAGGGCTACCAGAGCACTCAATTCGTACCAGTTCCCCCCCCAGGTCAGGTCTTCCAGTTCCTGATTTTCCTGTTTGGTGACCGGGCCCATGAACACCTTATTGAACATGAACAGGATGTACACCGCCGCCAGAATAATACCGATAGTTGCCAACACTGTGTACCAGATGTCCAGCGTATCTGATCCTGCCGAACCGACCAGAATCGTGAATTCACCGACAAAGCCGTTCAATCCGGGTAGTCCCATACTGGACAGAGCGATCACCAGTGCAAACCCACTGTAAATGGGCATGATTTTCCAGAGCCCGCCAAAAGCATTGATCGCTTTGGTGTGCCGGCGTTCGTAGAGCATCCCGACGAGCAAAAACAGCCCGCCCGTGCTGACACCATGATTGACCATTTGCAGCACCGCCCCCTGTATGCCCGCGCTGTTCATGGCAAAGATGCCCAGCACCACAAAACCAAGGTGGCTGACCGAAGAATACGCGACCAGTTTTTTGACATCCGTTTGTGCGTAAGACACCCACGCGCCGTAAATAATCCCTATCACCGCCAGGGCACCGATGTAAGGCGCGAAGTCAATCGCCGCGTTGGGGAAGAATTCCAGGTTATAACGTACCAACCCATAGGTGCCGAGCTTCAGCAATACGCCCGCCAGGATAATCGACCCCGCCGTAGGTGCCTGTACGTGAGCATCTGGCAGCCACGAATGGAGCGGCCAGACCGGTACTTTAATCGCAAACGCGATAAAAAAGCCAACGAACAGCAGGCGTTCGGTTTCTTCCGTGAATACCAACTGGCCGGAACGCATCAGGTCACGGATAAGCATAAAGTCGAAGGTCTCAGCCTTATTGCCCACATACAAAATCGCCAGCAGCATCAGGATCGACCCCGCAACGGTGTAGAGGAAGAACTTCACCGCCGCGTAAATGCGGGCTTCCATCTCTCTGCCGAAAAAATCTACCTTGTCCTTCGATCCCCACATTCCGATCATGAAGTACATCGGAACGAGCGAGACCTCCCAGAAAATGTAGAACAGGAAGAGGTCAAGCGACACAAACACACCTACCATTGCAACTTCCAACAGCAGCAGGAAGCCATGAAAAAGCCTGACTTTTTCCTCAATACCCGTCCACGAGGCCAGCACTGCAATCGGCATGATGAAAGTGGTTAGCATGACAAGCCAGATGCTAATCCCATCCACACCAACATGATAATAAATGCCGAGGCCAGCAATCCACTCGTCCACCTGCTCCATCTGCATCCCTTTGCTGGAGTCAAACTGGCTCAGCATGAGCAGCGAAAAAGCGAAGGTCACCAGTGTGTTGATTAAAGTTGCAATACGAACCTGTTTATCTGTTAGCCGCGGCCAGAACAACAGTACCAGCACGCCTACAAGAGGCGAAAACAGCACGGCGCTAACAATCGAAACCCCTGTATTTTCAAGTTGCATAGACCCTATATCCCCAGAATATCCCGAATATCAGGGAAAAGAATAGCGATCATCACTAAAACTGTCCCCAGCAAAATCGTAAGCGCATAGATGCGGACAAAACCGGTCTGCACACGACGCACCCGCCGGGCAATTTCCCAGGGGCCGCGTGCAAAGACCATCATAATGCCTTTATCAATCACCACCTTATCCACATTCCCACTAATCCCTTTGGCGCCCTGGTCAAAAGGCAGGTACACAATGTTGTGATGGAAGAAGTCGTGCCAGAACTGCCAGTCAACCCGATCAGCCAGAAATCTGCTGGCAACATTAAACGGATTTTCCAGATACTTGAAGTACATTTCATCCCAGAGCAGTTTCGCGTTTGCCAGCGCAAATGCCTGCGAGGTCTGCGGGTTACGTGCCAGTGGATCACCCGTTATACGCACGGTAGAGGTGGTTTCATCGGCGTATAACTGGCGGGCGGCAAAAATAGCAAATACGGCCACCCCCAACGCCCCCAGCGCCAGCCACCACAAAAACTCACCCGCATGGGCATTGACGACACTGTGACCAAGCCAATCCGTAAATTTATGTGCCCCGAACAGGTCAGTCAGCAGCGGCAAATCGGAAGGCGTGTTCAAAAAGCCGCCGAAGATGCTCAACACTGCTAAGATCATCAAAGGCAGTGTCATCAGCAGGCTGCTTTCGGAAGCATGTTCGCCCGCTTCATGACGGGGTTCGCCATAAAATACCAGCGACACCTGCCGCCACATGTAGAAAGCCGTAAAGCCGGCGGCGGTGATTAGCAGCATCAGCGCAAAAATACCCTTCAATTCGCCTTCGTCCCAGAAGACTCTGAACGAATCCGCCAGAATTTCATCCTTTGACCAGAATCCAGCAAATGGGAAAATCCCAGCCAGCGCAAATGTACCGATCACATACGTCCAGTAAGTAATTGGCATTTTGCGCCGCAGGCCGCCCATGGTCCGCATGTCCTGCGGGTCAAATTCTTCTTCATGGTGAGCATGATGGCTGTCATGACTGTGATGGTGTCCATGCTCCATACCGTGAATAATTGACCCGGAGGCAAGAAACAGCAGGGCCTTGAAAAACGCATGAGTTACAAGATGAAAGATCGCTGCTGCATACGCACCCAACCCAACTGCCGCCACCATAAATCCAAGCTGGCTGACAGTGCTGTAGGCAAGGACTTTCTTCACATCCCACTGCCCGACCGCAATGAATCCTGCCATAATCGCAGTAGTGGCACCAATCACAGTCACAATGAATGAGGACACTTCGGCATGATGAAACAGCACATTGGCCCGCACCATCATATAGACACCCGCCGTGACCATCGTCGCCGCGTGGATGAGCGCACTCACGGGGGTTGGGCCCGCCATCGCGTCCGGCAGCCACACAAACAGCGGAATCTGAGCGCTTTTCCCTGCCGCGCCAAGCAGCATTAACAGGGTAATGAGCGTGACAATAGCTTTCAGGCTCAAATCGACACTGCCAAATTTCACCTGATGCTCTTCACCATCGGAAAGCAAAACCTGTGCCTGGTTCAAGAAACCCATATTGCTCAGATCATGTTCTTCTTCAGCGATGACCTCGTCCGTGCTGGCAATCACCAGGGCATGTTCTTCGGCCTCTTCTGCGTGACCGCCAATGGGTTGTTCATCAGGTTTATAAAAGTCCAGCGTGCCAAACGTCCAGAAGGTCAGGAAAATCGCCAGCAGCACGCCAAAGTCACCAATACGATTGACAATCATTGCTTTGCGGGCAGCGTTGGAATTCTTCCAGCCTTCGCTCACCCCATCCGGGAAAACGCGCGATTTATCAAACCAGAAACCGATGAGGAGGTAGGAACACAGCCCAACGCCTTCCCATCCAACAAACATCATTAAGATATTGTTACCCGTTACCAGGGTCATCATAAAAACAAGGAACAGGTTCAGGTACACAAAGAAACGCGGGAAGCGGGGATCGCCATGCATATAACCGACCGCATAGAGGTGAATCAGCGTCCCGACCCCACTCACCACCAGCATCATCGTCACACTGAGGGTATCCACGCGAAACTGCCAGGGAATTTCAAGATTGGCAGAAGGAATACTGATCCATCCATCAAAAAGCGGCGGATTTACAACAACTGCTTCAAAGTTATTATCACGCAGGCCCGCCCACAGCAGTGCAGCAACCACAAAAGCCAGCCCGCTGGCTGTGACCCCAATGAAACCCACGCCAAATTCGCCAAAATATTTCCCAAAAAACAGGTTAATGAGCATCCCTGCGAGTGGGATGAACACCACCAGGGGAACTGCTGTCAGTACATTTTCCATACGAACCTAACCCTCGAATTTGTGGAGGTCGTCAATGCTGATGCTCTTTTTGGTGCGATAAATGGCAACAATCAGCGCCAGACCAACGGCAACTTCAGCGGCAGCAACGGTAATCACAAAAAAGACCATCAGGTGACCGTCTATTGTGTTCCACTGGCGGGCAAACGCCACCAGCGCCAGATTCGCCGAATTGAGCATCAATTCAATCGACATGAAAATCAAAATCGCGTTACGCCGCAGCAAGACCCCCAGCGTCCCCATTACAAACAGGACAGCGCTGAGCAGAACATACAATTCAATCGCTACAGGAGATGATTCCAGCATAATCCTTAATCCTGTGAACTTTCACCGACAATTGGTGTTGACGCGGTATTTGCCAGCCGGCGTTCAAAGCGCTTCTTGGGCGGCGGAACCGCATCGCGGGTCAGCACAATCGCGCCAACCATTGCCACCAGCAGCAGCAGCGCAATCACCTGGAACGGCAGCATGTAAGTTGTATAGAGCTTCATGCCGACACTGGTCGGCCCACCAAACGCTGGTCGATTATCATTCGTGAAGTGGAGTAAATCCGGCGCCTGCCCCGGAATAGTCCGCTGAATGGGTGGGGTCACAATATATACTGTCGTGGTATTGCCCTTTAAATTGGAAGCTCCCGGACGGTGCAGAAAATCAACACTGCTGGCCTTCACTGGATTATCGCCTGCATTCGCAATCGCTTTATCCAACGCGCCCGCTTCGTACAGCGCGAACCGGTGAGAACCCTCACGAAGAACCACTGTTTCCGAAACCTGTCCAAATTCCAGATTTTCCACCAGCAGATGAGGTTCAAGATCAGGTTTTGTAATATCTGCCAGCTCAACCGCATTGTACCCCGGCGCGGCATGAACCAACTGAACATTGGTTTCATATTTGTGAGCAACGGTTTCCAGGTCTTTTTCGAGTGGTAACACCGCATATCCCGCGTCCGTCGGCAGAAGGATCAGCGCTACGGTCTGATTGTCCTCCAGCGTCAAACTCGCCGCATTTAACAGTGCCACCGATTCCGCCGTTTCTTCACCATGCTCCTTAAAAGCAACTGTGTATTCTCCGGTTGGCATCGCTACAAATTCAGAAGTCTGACGAAATCCAACATCCTCCGCCACCAGCTCCTCATTCAGATATACATCCACACCTGCAAAATCCGGCAGGGTATTGACAACCTGTACCATTGGTTTCAACGGTTCAGGGTCAGTGGAAGATATGTCTGATTCAATGATGAAATAGCCAGCGAGGGCGAGGAAAACCATCGTCAACCCCATTGCCACCCGTGTTAACCAGGGAAATCGGGGGATCGAATCTGAGGCGAGTCGTTCTGCGCCCAGCAGCATGATGACAAACATGAAAAGCACCATGATCGCGCCCGCGTAAACGGTGACCTGCACCATCGCCAGAAATGCCGCATTCAGCATCAGATAGAGAAAGGCCACACACGCAAAATTAACAATCAAGAACAGGGCACTGTGGACTGCATTTTCACTCATCAGCATCATGGCAGCCGCAGCGATGGCGACACCACCCACGATGAAAAAAAGGATTAGCTCAACAGTCGTTTCCATCGATCTTTGTCTCTTACTTCGGGTTTTCCATATCCGGTATCGCGCGGTCAAATGCTCCCGGTTCGACCTTCTGCGGTGTTTCCGGCACCCCGTCAGGCGGCGCGTCAATCAGCATTTCTTTGGTGTAGATCGAATCGCGGCGGTCTGTGAAGGAGAGGCGGTATTCATGTTCCAGTACAATTGCCTCAGTCGGGCAAGCATCCTCACAGTAACCGCAAAAAATACACCTCAGCATATTGATCTCATACGTTTTGGCGTAACGCTCTCCGGGACTGTAACGCTCCTCATCAGTATTTTCAGCCGCCTCAACCCAGATCGCGTCCGCAGGGCAGGCCGCCGCACACAGCGCACAGCCAATGCATTTTTCCAGCCCGTTGTCGTAGCGTTTGAGGGCATGTTTGCCTTTGAAACGCTCCCTGACCGGACGTTCCACTTCCGGGTAGGAAATGGTCACGGGGTCTTCCAGAAGGTGTTTTACAACCGTTCCAAGTCCTTTGAAAATACTCATGACTTCGTTGCCTTCTCCTCGCCAGTATCAATACCTAAACCAGCCGCCAGATTCGAAACAATATCCACTGTGTAACGGAACAGCAAGAATGGTGCTGCGATCAGACTGCCAACCAGTTGCAGGATAAACACACCTGCATTACGATCTGTCAGATCAACGATTTCCTCTTCACCCCCCATGACCACCTGAGCTTCGGGAGTTTCGCGTCCGAGCAGAACAGCGCCCACTGCCATCAGAATAAACAGGACGACTGCCGCCCCTGTGTAAATGGAGGTGTCGTTGTATTCTTCAACCAGGACAATCGTCACACCCGTCCAGGCCACAGCAACCAGCGAAAGCGGCAGCAGAACTTTCCAACCCAGGGCCATCAATTTGTCGTAACGTACACGGGGCAGGGTCGCGCGGATCCAGATCATCAGGCTTAACAAGCCTATAACCTTGAGCGTTAACCACAGCGGCCCCAACAGCGGCACTTTATCCGCCAGAATGAAGTGATAGCCACCGAGGAACATACTCGAAAAAATCACGCTGATACCAATCATGTTAATGTATTCAGCCATGAAAAACAGGGCAAATTTCATACCACTATATTCGGTCATATGACCCGCAACCAGTTCCTGCTCGGCTTCGGGCAGGTCAAAGGGAGCACGGTTGATTTCCGCAATGAGCGCAATCAACAAAATCACCCCCGCCAGAGGATTGCGGAAAATATTCCAGTTGAAAATGAGATTCCCTGTTTGAGAATTGATGATATCCGCCACGCTTAACGATCCGGCAATCATCGCAGGCACCACCAGCGCCGCACCCAATGCCAATTCATAGCTGATCATGGAAGCTGCCGAACGCAGCGACCCCAGCATGGCATATTTGTTGCTGCTGGCCCAGCCTGCCATCGTGATGCCGTACACGGAAATGCTGGCGACGGAAGTAATCCACAGCACCCCCACGTTGACATCCACCAATCCTTGTGCAACCCGATACCACTTTCCATCAAACCAGGGAATGACCAGCGGCCCACCTAGCGGCACTACAGCGAGAATAATCAACGCAGGAATCACTTTGATGACAGGTGCCACCCAGTACACCACCCGATCCGCATGAACGGGTGTCACATCTTCTTTAAAGATGAGCTTGACACCATCCGCGACGGGCTGCAACAACCCCTGGGGGCCAGCCCGGTTGGGGCCAACACGCTGCTGTAACCACGCGATGAGACGCCGCTCTAACACGGTCGTATAAGCAAAGCCCGTGAGCAGAACGAAAAAGACCAGCAGTGAACTGGCGACAGCGTGAACTGCTACACAGGTGTCATTTGTGGCACACTCCACCACTTTGCCTGGGTCAGGCCCGGTAATGAGCAAATCCTGGAGGAAATTCAAAATATCTTCCATCTTATTTTTCCACCTCCACTGCCATTGGTGCGGTGGGAACAGGGTTGTCGGTCAGGTTAACAGGCACAAGCACAACCCCTTCGGGAGTGCTGCCATCTACTTTCGCCGTAACGCGGACTTTACCATCACCAAACACCAGCGTAATATCGTCACCTTCAACGACCTTGAGTTTTTCCGCATCTTTCCGGCTCAGTTGGGCATAAGCAGAAGGAATGCGCTGGTGCATCATCTGGCTGGCAGAAAATTCAGGGCTGCGATCATACAGACGGCGCACAGGCACGGCCACCAGACCTTTCCGCTTGGCAGTTTTTTCTGACTTAACCGCTTTCAAGGTCAGCTTTTTGCCTGCCGCTTCTGCGTCAACCGGCCACTGCACCCCTAATCCGCCGTGATTACCATAGGCGGTACCGCCATAGTACAGGTCGTCGCCACCCACATCCGGGAATTGTTTTTCCATTCTCGCCAGATTTTTGTAGCTCATCTCCGCATAGCGCGGCACGTTTTTGGTAATTTCGGCCATGACTGCGGCAGCAGAAAGCCTGACCTTTACCGCCGGGTCAATCAGATTGCTCAGCTGCGAGAAAACCTTCCAATCAGGGCGTGTATCACCGATTAAACCCTGCGCCGTATAGAAACGCTGGACACGGCGTTCACCATTCGTGAAAGTGCCATCTCGCTCCGGCACGCTCTGACGTGGCAAAATAACCTTTGCTATCGCAGTTGTTGCCGTGTCAAACATGGAAAGGGCAATCACAAAATCGGCACTGGCTATGAAGGCTTTTGCAGCCGGGTCCGTGCCTACAGGATCAGCACCCGCGACAATCACAACTGATTGGCTGAGGGCATCCGCTGTAGCTTCAGCGCTGAAACCAAGATCCAACGCGCCCTGCGTATTGGCGCCAGGCCAGACAGGAATGAGACCATTGTTGGGCTTGCCCACATGTCCGGTCAAAATTAACAGGTTTGCTGCCGACTGCATCACATCGCCGTGCTGCGCCAGGGTTAACCCTTCGTGACCAACCAGAACGACCACATTTTCCGCACCCGTAATCATCTTCGCGGCTTCGTCGTAGCCGGCTTCGTCGCCCTTGTATTTGGCTTTCTTGACCGTATCAAAACCTTCAGCACGGCTCTCCTCAAAAGTAAAGCCGTCACTGCTCAAAACCGCACCTATCAGGTTGTTGACAGCATTGAGCGTCTCGCCGTGATGATGCCGCAAAATACAGGCCGCATATTTATCCAGCTTGGTTGGGCGAGCCGTCAGGAGCATCAGTTTAGCGCCCCGGTCACGAGCCTGCTTGGTGCGTAAGAACCAGATGGGTGCTTCTTCTTCAAGGTCGGAAGCAACGACAACAATGGTTGTGCCTTTGCCCATGTCCTTAAAATTTGTGCCCGTTCCCACACCAACCTGGGCGACCGCTTCCGCGCCGGTCATCGTAGCAGGCCATATGCCCAGTTTGCTGCCGCCGGTCAATTCGACAAGCTGGCGCAGTTCCCACAGATCTTCGTTGGACACCATCGGCCCCGCCACAGCGCCCACACTGCCCGCACTCTTTTTAAGCACTTCGGCAATGGTATTCAGCGCTTCATTCCAGGACACTGTTTCCAGGGTTCCATCTTCACGGCGTACCATTGGCTTGCTGAGGCGATTTTCTGCTCGGCTGTGATGATGCCCAAAGCGGGTCTTATCTGAAATCCAGATTTCATTCACATATTCATTTTGACGAGGCATAACACGTTTAATAATGGTGACCCCACCGGAGTCACGGTCAAGCCGGGTGCTGAGGCTGATATTCGCGCCTTCTGGCCCATAGGGATCCAGACTGGGCACCTCGTTTAATTCCCAGGGGCGTGCTCCGAACCGGAAATCGGCAGTGGTCAGCGCTCCTACCGGACAAATATCCGTCGTATTGCCGCTAAAGTAGGTATCAAACGGCGGGTCAGAAAGGGTCACAATCTGCAAACTGCGTCCACGCTCATGGAAACCCAGTACCGGATCACCCACCACCTCATCACAGAAACGAGTACAACGGGCACACTGGATGCAGCGTTCGCGGTCAAGATAAATCAACTCGCCCAACGGGACATGTTTATCCAGATGCAATTTGTTGTCGAAGTCAAAACGAGAAACCCCTGCTCCGTGCCGCATCGTCAGGTTTTGCAGAGGACATTCACCGCCCTTATCGCAGATGGGGCAGTCAAGTGGGTGACTGGTGAGGATAAATTCAATCACGTCATCCCGTGCATCTGTGACCTTCGGTGTGTCTGTGCGGACGGCCATCCCGTGTGTGACGGTGGTGGTACAGGCAGTTTGTAGTTTAGGAAACCACATGACTTCCGGCTTGCCGTCTGCGTTGTATTTGATGTCATTAGTCTGGCGGTCAACTGAATTTCCGAGTTCCACCAGGCACATACGGCACATGCCTACCGGAGACATTTTGGGATGATAGCAGAACACCGGAATGTCGTTATCAGCGTAAAACTTAGCGACATCAACCAGATTCGCCCCTTTCGGGACTTGATAGGCTTCACCATCTATAAAGATAGTTACAAATTCAACTTTGTCCGGCATCGTCAAACGATCCTAATGTTGTTTTACGGGATTGCTGGGCAAACAGTGTTAAGCGCTGCTCCGCCCGGTCAAGGTAGGACTGGTAAATATAACCCCAGTCACTTGTTTGTAAAGCCTGCTCAGCTAAATCGCAGACCTTGATAAAATCTGCCTGTGCTTGTTGGAGGTCGCCCTGCTCAAACCAGAATTCTCCACGCAGCAAATAATTCACCGGAGCATCCGGGTATCGTTCAATGGCTGTGTCCAGCGCGTACAATCTGTCCATTCCTAATCCGCAGCGGAAGCAACCGTAGCAGGTTTCTGTGCTTTCACATACGCCTCATATTCCGCCCGGAAGTGCTTCACCGTACTCAGAATCGGGTTAGCAGCAAAGTCACCTAGGGCACAAATTGTAACACCCTGCATGTTCGCTGCCACATCTGCAAGCAACTCAATATCTTTCAGCGTGGCGTTCCCTTTGTAAAGATCAGAGATTACCCTGTATAACCAGTACGTCCCTTCCCGGCAGGGTGTACATTTGCCACAGCTTTCATGTTTGAAGAACCTTGCCATCTTAAGCGCCGCCCAGACCATATCGGTGTCTTCGTCCATGATAATTACCGAGGCCGATCCGAGAACGGTATCAATCGCAGCAACATCTTCATAAGTCAAGGGAGTATCGAGCACCTTGTCCGTACCGGGCACAACAGGCCCTGATGCCCCTGACGGCAAAATCGCCTTGCACTTTTTTCCGTCGCGCATTCCGCCCGCCGCCTCAATCAATTGGCGGAACGTGATTCCCAGAGGAAATTCATAGTTGCCAGGGTTGTTCACATGCCCACTCACACAGAATATTTTGGTGCCAGGGCTCTTTTCCGTACCAATTTTCTTGTAGGCTTCCGCGCCGTTGACGATGATCCAGGGAACGTTCGCCAGGGTTTCAACATTGTTGACCACAGTCGGCTCATAATACAGGCCGCCACCGACCTGTGCCGGGAAAGGGGGACGCACACGCGGTTGACCTATTAATCCCTGCAAGCTGTTCAGCAGGGCGGTTTCCTCACCACAGATATAGGCACCCGCGCCCAGGTGGGTGTAACACTCACAGGACCAGTCCGTTCCGAGGATGTTTTGCCCGACGAGGCCTTTTTCACGGGCCTGCTCTATGCATTGATCCAGATCCCCGGCAATATCCCAGAACTCACCGCGCAAATAAATGTAAACCGCACGGGCTTTTATGGCGTACGCAGCAATCATCGCGCCTTCAATGACCTGATGCGGATTAAATTCCATGAGTTCACGGTCTTTAAACGTGCCGGGTTCGCTTTCATCCGCGTTGACAACGACATACTTAACCGGGTAATCCCTGGGAATAAAACTCCACTTCATACCCGTCGAAAAACCCGCGCCTCCGCGTCCACGCAAACCAGAATCCTTCACAATCTGGATGACCTGATCTGAGGTATGTTCAAGGACAGCCTTTTTAAGACCTTCGTAACCACCATTTCTGAGATAAACATCCAGTTTCCGGATGTCAGAAATATCTCTACTGCGTAACAGGATATGTTCCATGAGCCTCACCTGTTGTTATCCAGCTAATGACCGCCGCAAAAAAAATACAACTAAATCCCACAAATGCCATTTGCGGGCCTACAATCAACCCTAAGGCCATTGCATACACTGCACCGTAACTGCCCGCCACCATCATCAACATCAGGAAAAGGCGGCTGCGCCAGAAGACCAGAGCAAACATGGCGATGATAACCTGTGCCAGAGCCACGTAGACCAAACCATCAAAAACACGAAACAGCAGGTAGCCCGGCTTCCGTTCGACTTCTGCTGCATCTTCTGGAGCATCCTTCCCCAGCAGGCGTTGTTGATGTGAAACCGTATATCCTGGGCGGGCGTTCAATACATCCGGAGGCCAGGGGCCAGCCACGAGTGCCAGAATCACCAGCACGGTCCCGATAACCGTCAAAGGCAGGCTACCCGTTCTCACGCTCTTTAGCTTCTGCCCGCCACTCCTCGATTTTCGCCTTCATTTTTTCCATATCAAGGTTTTCCAGGAAATGGAAATTGCACTGTAACATCGGCGCTTTATCACAGGCAGCAAGGCACATCACATGCTCAACCGTGAACATGCCATCTTCCGTTGTGCCACCATCTTCCACACCCAGGTGATCCAGCAGTTGTTCAAAAAACTGATCCGCCCCCCGCAGCGCACACGGCAAATCGGTACAGACTTGCAGCCAGTATTTGCCTTTTTTGTACCCCTTTTCGTCGTTTTCCCAGTACATGGTGTAAAAACCAGCGATAGTTTTAACTTCGGTGGGATCCAGATCGCACAATTCTGCCACTTCGCGCAGGGAGGACTCATCCAGTCCGCCATATTCTTCCTGGGCAATATAGAGAAGCGGCATGACCGTCGAGCGTAAATCCGGGTATTTGGAACGAATTTTTGCGATTTTATCCGCGTACTTTTCTGCTAGCACGTTTTTGTCCTATCGGTCACAGTCACCCAACACAATATCCACACTGCCGATAATAGCAACCAAATCCGCAATCATATAGCCCTTAGCCAGCTCGCTCAAAGCGCCAATATGCACAAAAGACGGTGTGCGGAAGTGAACGCGCATCGGTTTTGGTGATCCATCGCTGGCAAGAAAGCAGCCAAGTTCACCGCGCGGACTTTCAATCGCCGCATAAACTTCACCTTTTGGCGGACGGAAACCCTCCGTCCACAGTTTAAAGTGATGAATCACCGCCTCCATACTGCGTCCGAGTTCAGCACGCGGCGGGGGAACATATTTACGATTATCTGAGCGGAACGGCCCTTTTTCTTTTGCGAGTTTATCTAACCCCTGACGGATAATCCGCAGGCTCTGACGCATTTCGCCCATACGAACCAGGTAGCGATCATACACATCGCCGTGCTGCCCCAGGGGAACATCAAAATCAAATTCGTCATACAGGGAATAGGGCTGTGCCTTACGAATGTCCCAATTGACCCCCGACGCCCGCAGCGTCGCGCCGGACAGCCCATAATTGACAGCATCTTCCGCTGTCATAAAGCCGATGCCCTGTGTTCGCTCCATGAACATACGATTGTTGGTCAGGAGGGATTCGTAATCATCAATGCGGCGCGGAAAATCTTCCAGAATATCATTCACCGCTGGAACAAATTCATCCGGCAAATCACGCCACAGCCCACCCGGACGGAAATACGTACTCATCATACGCTGCCCGCCGCACATCTCGTAAATATCGAGCACTTTTTCGCGTTCACGGAAGCAGTAAATCATTGTGCTGGTGACACCAAGATCAAGCCCATGAATTCCCAGCCAGACCATATGGCTTGCCAGACGGGTGAGTTCCGCCAGAATCACGCGAGCGATGGCGGCGCGGCGCGGGACATCCAGCTCAAACAGCTTTTCCATGGCCAGGCAGTAAACCAGATTATTCCCCATTGGGCTGAGATAATCCATGCGATCCGTCATGACGATGGACTTCTCGTAGGTTTTGTACTCCATGTTTTTTTCGATGCCTGTATGGAGATACCCCACATCCGGTATACAGGTAACAACTTCTTCGCCGTCCAGTTCCAGCAGCAGACGCAGCACACCATGTGTACTGGGATGCTGTGGCCCCATATTCAGGAGCATGGTTTCGCCTGTTAAAGCGCGGTCTGTTACCAAGCCTTTCAGCTCTTCAACCGAGCCTTCCCAGGCTGCAAATTGTTCACGACTCGTCACCATGACGGCTACTCCTTGGCATAGGGTTTATGCTTGTTGACATCATCAAAGTTGAACGAGAACTGCACGACTTCATAACCGAGGGGATAATCCTTGCGACCCGGAAAGCCCTCCCAGTCTTCGGCCATTAAAATCCGCCGT
Organism: Anaerolineae bacterium; assembly: GCA_008933735.1. Lineage (GTDB taxonomy): Bacteria > Chloroflexota > Anaerolineae > Aggregatilineales > J027 > SB15. The sequence goes on from WBUL01000016.1 coordinate 22,445, forward strand.
AAATCGGGATGTCCGCTAAACTCAACGCCATACATGTCGTAGGCTTCACGTTCCTCCCAATTAGCCGATTTCCAAATGCCAGTGACGCTGGGAACAGGCTCGTCGCCATCCGACCAGTATACCTTCAGGCGTAAACGGCGGTTAAAGCGCATACACAGCAGATGGTAGGCTAATCCAAAACGCGGTTCTTCAGGGTAGTAGTCAATGCCGGTGATGTCAGACAGGAATTTATATTCCAGACCAGGCGTATCATGTAAAAATCGCCCTACTTCGGCAATCTTCTGAGCATCCACGATGATGGTGGTTTCGCCGCGAAACGGCAGGGTTTCTCGAACCGCCTCCCCAAAGTGTTCTTTTAGCGTGCCAAGAGGGTCAGATGCGCTCATTCGCTTTTCGCCCATTCATTCCAATACATTTCCTTCACTTTTTCGTGAAGGGTGATGATTCCATGCACCAGTTGTTCGGGGCGCGGCGGGCAGCCTGCAACGTAAACATCAACAGGCACGATTTCATCCACACCCTGTACAATCGCGTAGTTATTAAAAACGCCGCCACACGACGCACAGTCCCCCATGCTGATGACCCACTTCGGAGCGGGCATCTGGTCGTAAAGCTGACGCAGTACAGGTGCCATCTTGCGCGATACACGCCCCGCCACAATCATCAAATCTGATTGGCGAGGGCTTGGGCGCATCAATTCCATCCCAAAACGGGATAGGTCATAGTGTCCGGCCTGGGTACTCATCATCTCAATCGCGCAGCACGCCAGCCCAAATAGCATCGGCCACATGGCGCGGGTACGCCCCCAGTTGACAGCTTGCTCTAATGTCGTGGTTACCACACCAAGCTGACCGAGTTTTTCACTTACTCCCATTCCAAACCTCCAACCAGCCACTCATAAACAAAGCCAACGGTTAGAATAAAGAAAAACACACCCATCACTGCCAATCCATACACGCTTAGATCGCGCACAACCACTGCAAAAGGCAGCAAAAAGATAACTTCAATATCGAACAACACAAAGAGAATCGCTACCCGGTAAAACTTCACCGGAATGCGGCGCACCGCAGGCCCTAACGGGCGCATTCCACTTTCATAGGTGGCAAGCAGACGGTGAGTCGGTTTAAACGGCCCCATGAGACGGGACAGGAATACAATAAGAATGGCAACTAAAGTAGCAATCGTCAGCAGGGCTGCGATCGGGGCATATTCGGATAGCACTCTTTCGCCTCGTTTGTTACAAATAGCGCAATCAATTCGCTAGAGATTAACACACGCAAGCAAACACTGTCAAACTTAAATTTAACAGAGTCAAACTCCATTTTAAAGATAACTTTCTACAAAATATCACGGGATGCGTCACGATTTCTGCTTTGACAGACACCTACCTGCGACATACAATTTAAACAAAGTTAAAGGTTAGAAATAGTATGGGACGCTTTGGTCGAGTCATTGGTGTATTGGTCTTTGGAGTCGGGGTTGGAATCGTCATTGCATATTGGCTGAAGCAGCAGGAAGAAGCCTTCCAACGGCAAATGCGTCAGCAGCACCCCAAATCTCCAATGCCCACATCCGAAACACAAATTATCCTGTCACAGAAGACACTCGACCAGGCCGATTCCGGGGACGATTTAACCCGGATCAACGGCATTGGCCCCAAAACGGCACAGGCACTCCGCGCCACCGGTATCACCTCCTTTGCAACGCTTGCCAGCACGTCTCCGCATGACCTGCACGACAAGCTCAAGGGTCTGCGCGGGCTGACACCGGAGAAAATTAACGGCTGGATTGAACAAGCAGCAGGACTAACCTCTTGACACGACCAACCAATATTACGCTCAACAAAAACACAGGGCACCTGATTATCGATTGGTCAGATGGGAGGCACTGTGAATATCCCCTGAGCCATCTACGGGAAGCGTGTCCCTGTGTTGAATGCCGAGGGGGGCACCACAATATGGGACTAGATAAGGCTCCGGATGATATTCTGACACTGCGCCCCAAGCGTTCTTACTTTGTGACTTCATTGGAAATGGTAGGCAATTATGCCTTGCAGTTCACCTGGGACGATGGACATCATACAGGCATTTATACCTGGGAATATCTGCTCCATCTATGCCCAGAAAACAGGGATTAGCCTGCTGATCAGGGTTGAAACAGGCCGAGTTCCGCTGCACACTGCAACGGAACTTGCGTTTTTTATGCAGGAAGGTCATGGAGATGGATGAAGAGTACCGCAAATATCTGGCGAAGATTCTGCTGGACGCCGATACGGTACAGACACGAGTCGCGGAATTGGGCGCTCAGATTTCGGAGGAGTATCGCACTAAGGGCGATTTAATCCTGCTGTGTATTCTCAAGGGCGGGGTGATGTTCATGGTTGACCTGATGCGCCATATCACGATCCCGCACAAGATTGATTTTATGGCGGTTTCCAGCTACGGGTCGGGGGCACGGCAAAGCGTCGGTCATGTGCGGATTCTCATGGATATGTCAGCGGATATTTCCGACAAACACGTACTCATCGTAGAAGACATTATCGACAGCGGGCACACCCTCTCCTATATCGTTCCGCAGCTCGAGGCCAGAGGGCCTAAATCCGTAAAAATCTGCACCCTCCTTAGCAAACCCAGCCGCCGCGAAGTGGATGTTCCGGTCGAGTATCTGGGTTTTGAAATCCCGAATGAATTCGTCTTCGGCTACGGCCTGGATCTGGATGAGCGCTTCCGCAATCTGCCCTTTGTTGGTGTAGTAGATTTGGACAAGTACAAACCCTAAAGCAGCGGGCGCGTCTGTGGCAGTTCAGTGAGCATTTCCACCTGTGCGACACACAAAACCCCTGCCATCCCAAAGGCCAGTACACCGCTATCGGTAATGTCCAGAGCGGAAATCGGGGCTGCCGGCGCAGGAATATTGGTAAACAGTTGCAGTTGACGGGCAGTGGTAATCAAATCTACCGCGTGCTGCTGCCGCACAGGAACAAGCTCCTGGTTATAAAGGCGGATAAGCTGATAATCAGCATCGGCTACCGCTAGCCAATTTCCGGCAGGGGAAAGCACCACAGGCCCGATTGTGTAGTGAAGGTCGCGCTGGCAAACAATTCTGCCTTTCATATCCAACAGGCAAATTTTCTCCGGGTAGACCAGCACAATTTCATTGCCCCCGGCCTTGATAAAAACACGGACTGGCAGGTCATCTTCCAGCAAGATTGTATTGATTCTTGTTTGCTGCTGGTACACATACAGGACATGATCGTCGGTGAGAGCAGCAATTGTCCCAAGGTCACGGTCTAAATCAACTGCGACAACTGTTGGTTCAGGAGAAATATCGAGAGGCAGAGTCTGGTCATCAATTTCCAGAATTAGCCCTGCACCTTGTATCAGGCGCAAACTTCCGTCCATTGTCGTGTGCACACGACGATCCTGAAACTCCACAACGGGCAAAAACATCCCGTTCGGCGCTTTAAGCTGATTTAAGGCTTCCCGTCGTTCTTCCGGAGAGTCATGATCTAACAGCTTCAAATCCAGTTCCATATCCAGGTAATGGACACCGCTGACCAGATCATAGAACCGGATTTTCTGCCGGGTTTCACTGACCGCAAGCTGGGCTGGTTTCCCTGGCAAAATAAAAATGCTGCGAAATGGTTGGGACGCGATATGCAACTGCCAGTGCAAATGCAGCTCTCCTACTCTGGTTTAATTGTCAGCGTGCCGTCGGGCAAATTGACACTTAACTCAACTTGGAATTCCAGCAACCCGCCACGAGATTCAATGTCACCACCCTGCACAGAGAGGTAATCGTTGACATTCAATTCACGACTTTCAGGAGCGCCGGAAATTCTCATGGAAATCTGCGGCGGAATAACGATCAGTAGATTCCCATTGTTAATGCTGACATCCCCAATAATCACGCTGTTTAGCGGCATATACAAATCTATATCTCCCGACTCGTTGCTGATCGTGAACCGGGGAACATCAATCTGCCGCAGATCCAATGTGACCAGCCCTTTCTTGTTCGTAAAGTTCAATTCCTGAACCGGAACACCCACAGGCAGGTAAATTTCCAACTGTCCGCGCCCAATGTCGCGCAAGTTCGGAATACGGTTGGGCCGCTTTTCGGTGACGGCGATATGCACAATTGACTGCTCATCTTCCTGCACCGACACGTCAAGATGACTTTCTTTGCTGCCCGTGAATTTTGCGCCCAAGGATCGAGGTTCCGGGCTTTCTTCCTGCGAATATGGACGGAAGATCACTGTGGCATCCAGGGCACTGACATTCACAGTCACCCCCTGGATATGATCCCCTAGGGGAATCGGGTTGAGGATTTCAATATAATCCTGCCTCATATCGTCTGCGCGGATGCGATACGCATACCAGATAAGACCGCCGAGCAGCGCCAGTGAAATTCCCAGCGCCAGCCAATTGCCAAAGCGGACACGGTCAATCAATATCGCGTTCAGACCAAAAACGATGAGCAGAATAGGCCACGAACGTTCCATCAAATCGCCAACATTTTCTGGCAGCACATCGGTTGCCAGAAGCTGCATCAGCACGCCAACCCCTACAATGAGCAGGGGCCACAGAAAATTACGGCGTGTGGTTGTCACGCTGGCCTCCTTAGCTGCTGTACCAGCAGCACCAGTCCCAATCCAATAATCACGAACGTGAGCAGCAAATCCCCTCTCTGCCCCTGCAACACTCCCAGCGTGACGGCAAGTATCACGATCCCCAGGAAAATGATCCCCGTGCCCAACACAATCAATGTTTCTGCCCGTGCCTGGCCGGGTCGCATTGGGTTCCCAGGAGGGATTTCGTCAATTGTCTGCGGCGGCATCGCCAGCCAGAGGATAAGATACAAGATTACGCTGACCAGCGGTGAAAAGAAGGTAAAAATAATAAAAGCTGCCCGTACCCACCAGGAATTGATACCCAGGTACGCGCCCAGCCCACCGCACACCCCGCCAAACGTGCGGTCAATTAGATTTCTCGAAAGTCGTCTCAGGCGCATCCAAACTGTACTCGCGCTAACAGAAATATGATACAAATTAATTCTATTGAGAATGGGAAAAAAAGCGATGTCTCTTATGCTGCTGCCTGCCACCGATGTTCGTCTGGCGGATTTTGTCCTGGCCTTCAATCTGGCCTATCAGGATTATATTGTGCCGATACATTTTGACCTTGACCAGATGCGGCAGTTGATCAAACGGGAAGCGGTGGATTTAAGTGCCTCGCGGGTCGTTCTGGTTGATGACGAGATTGTAGGCATGGCAATGCTGGCAAAACGAGAAAAGCGGGGTTGGATCGGCGGTGTAGGCGTTGTGCCGGAACAGCGTGGCAAAGGCATTGGACGCATTTTGATGCAGGAGATTATCGCCATAGCACAAGATGATGGGCTGGAGTCGATCCAATTGGAGGTCATCGAAGGAAATGTTCCGGCTTATAACCTGTATCTCAGCCTCGGATTTCGTACGCTGCGGAAGCTGTTGATCGTCGAACAGGATGAAGTCCCGCCCTTAGTCGAAGGTATCATCGTCAGAAGTACATCAGCAGCTTATGCGTTGCGCTTTCACGACCGATTTCATGCTCGGCCAACACCCTGGCAGCGGCATCTCAGCGCCCTTCGCACCCTGGCAATTCATCTGGACGGATGGACGGCAACCCGAGAGGGGCAGGTATTGGCCTACGCCGTCGCCTGGCCCAGTGAATCACAGCTTCGGTTTATGGATATGGCTTTTTTACCAGGAGAAACAGAAGCCATGAAGGCTGTAGTGGCTGCTGCACAACAGGAACAACCGATCGCCCGGTTTGTGAACCTGGCAGAAGACGATCCGGTCTGGTCGGTGCTTTCTGAACTCGGCTATCGTCATAGCATGAGCCAGTTTCAGATGGAGCTGTCGTTAAAAGGGTGGGCGCAGGAATCGAATCATGAGTTTCATCTGCCCTAACTCTAATTCATCACCATCGCGCAGACGAAAACTCTGATCCGGGGGCAGCAAAAATCCGTTGAGTTTGGTTCCATTGGTACTGCTGAGGTCGGTAACATACAAGCTGTTGTCAATGAAAACAATTTCCGCATGGCGCCGCGAGACCCCATTTTCCGCACCACCATAGTCCGTCAAATCCAATTCCGGTTGACGCTCCATGCCGGGGTCAGAACGACCTACCAGGATTCTCTCTGTTACTTCAAGTCCAAGTGTGGTATGACTCGTGCCGCTGATCTGAACCACTAGACGCCAGGGGGGTAGTTTTTCGGGAACATCGGACAATTTACTGGCGCGGACTGGCATAACCCGGCCATGAGGTAGGTCAGGCAGGATTCCGGTTTTGCCTAGCTGCCTATGTTCATCTTGATGCGCCTGTTCGTCCATCAGTTTACCTGTGAAGACCTGATCATGACCTCATTTTACCCGACAAATGTTCTACGGACGATAGTCCTTAAGTATAGGACAAAGCTAACCAACGGTTTTATCATTGGGATCGGTATTATCCTGTGTGCGTTGCAGGTCAACACGGAAAAGTCCCTGATAAGCCCCTGGCGTGTGGTGGATATTCCTGAAAATTCAATCTATCCTGGGCAACCACCCGCCCTGTTTGAAGACTTCATCCTCTGGCATCCGTTTGGAGAGGATGCGCTGAACTATTATCACTTTTCATCCCAACAGTATCACCATCATGACTGGCTGCGCGGCACACTCAACCAGTGGTCAGCCTTGTTTGAGAACGATCAGATTTTTCTGGTATGGCGCACCCAGGATAACCGGCTGTGGGTGGCTTTGCTCAGTGCAGCAGGCGAACAACTCACGGCTCCGATACTGATCTCCTCAGAAAATATCACCGATTTCCGCACTACTTTTATCGAAAATAATCTTGTTGTGTTGTGGCAGGTTGATCGTCAACTGAAAATGAGTTTTATTGATGGGGCAGGCCGCTCCCATCCCGCTGAAACACTGATGGGATCAGCCGACGACTTTGCACTGGAAGGAAAAACAATCGTCTGGCGAGAAAATGACCGACTTTATGTTGGAGAACTCACGGTGTCTGCGGTCGAAAACAAGACATCCATTTCAGCATTCACATTGCAGGCCGATGAATCCCTGACGAATCTGCATATTCTCCTGAACGAAACCCATCGGATCATTCTCTGGGGGAAAACCCAGGTTATGCGACCTGATGTTGAAACTTACACAGGCGTGCTGCTGCCAAAAGATGATTTCGCTGACCTCACCCCATTTCAGATTATGCTGCCAAATAACCCACCCCTGCGCTGGGCAACCGTCTCCGGCAAGACATTAGTAATGGCAGCATATCTGGATAAAAAATGGCAGCCCATTCAGATTGATTTCGGAGAAAACGGTCCTCTGGGGTTTCAAATAGTGAGCGGCGCAGAGGTTCTGGCCTCCCCTCCCACAGCCAATGGATCACGTGTCGCATGGGCAACGCTGGATGAAAAGGCACTACCGCGCCTTTATCTGGCCGCGTTAGATATTGGAAAACGGCAGTCTGAGAAAAACACACTTTCTGCCAAAGCCGCCATCATGCAGGGTTTAAAAAACAGCTATCGTATGCTGGGATGGCTGATTCTGCCGCTGCTTATCCTTACAGCCGGGGTGAAACGGCCCAACCCGGAATCACTTGCGCTGGCAAGTTACTGGTTGAGCAAAATGATACTGCCTTTTGGCATGTTCGACCGCCAGCCAGACTATTTCTCTGCACCCTTAAATAATGTGTTGGTCGTGCTGCTAACAGTTACACTGATTGCACTCATCACGGCTCACCCTGGTTGGAATATCATTCCCGTCAGACCACGCTGGGCAATATACTTTTTGATCGATTCCCTGTTAACCTTCGCCATCCTGGGTGCCGCAATCTGACTATATATCTTCTAATTTCGAGGCATTTTTCTTGAAACGGACGCGCACGACTCGCATTCCATCCATTTCCTCCACACAAACCACATACTCATTATATTGGATACAGTCACCCACCTCCGGGATTCGATCCAACCGTTCAGTGATGTAACCACCAATCGTGTTAGAAATATAATCTTCATTGTCTGGCTTGCCAAAACGATCACTGATTTCGTTTAAGCTGGTCAGGCCATCGACAACTGCTATATCTCCATCCTGGGTGGGCAGTGCGGCTGCTTCCGTTGTATCAAACTCATCCTGCACATCTCCAACCAATTCTTCCAGAATGTCTTCCATGGTTGCGACACCGGCCATCCCCCCATATTCATCAATAATTACCGCAATCTGGATTTTGTTTTTCTGCATCGTTTCGAGTAGCTTATCCACCCCTACCGTTGCGGGCACAAACAACGGTTTACGAGTAATGGATGCCAGATCAAAAGTTGTTTCCAGATTCGTCAGCAGTTCGGGCTGGGCAATCAGAGTATCCAGCAAATCCTTGACATACAGAATGCCAACCACGTTATCAATGGAAGCGTCATATACAGGATACCGAGAGTGATGTTCTGTTTTGACAATTTCCAGAAGCTGCGCCATGCCTATCTTGGCGGGCAGCGCGTCAACCTCAACCCGTGGCTGCATGATTTCCTGTGCATGAATATCACTGAAGTCAAACACCCGGCGCAGGAGTTTTTCTTCACTTTCTTGCAGCAGTCCCGCCTCCCGGCTGGATTTCACCAGCATCTCCAATTCTTCAGCAGAGTGAACATGCCCATGTCCCCCGACTGGTTCAAATCCTATCAACCGGACAATCGTGTTGCCGGTGAGATTCATCACATGAATGACCGGGTTGAAGATTTTCAGGAAAATGGTGGTCGGGCGAGAGACGATCACCGATGTACCTTCTGGACGCTGCAACGCAATAGATTTAGGCGCGAGCTCACCTAACACAATATGCAGCATGGTCACAATCGTAAAGGCTACTGCTACGCTCATCGTATGCCCGGCAGTGCTGATGGTTTTCTCTGGCAGAAAAAGCTCCAGCAAGGGTTCAAAAAGGTGAGCAACTGCTGGTTCACCGATCCACCCCAGCGCGAGGCTCGCCAGGGTAATGCCCAACTGCGTAGCAGCGATATAGCTGTCCAAGTGTTCAATTGCATTCTTGGCAGATTTCGCCCCCGCGTGGCCTTCATCAGCAAGCTGTGTAATACGAGTCCGCCGTGCCCCCACCAGCGAAAACTCGGCCGCCACAAAAAAGCCGTTCATGAAGACCAGCGCAAAAACCGCCACTAAGCCGAAAAAGGCTTGCATCCAATTTACTCCACTTTGTTATGCTGCTTATTTTATATGCCTATTGCACGGATTTCTTTAACATTTTTTAATTGGCTTTCCTGATGCTCGCCCTTCGCTTGCCTATCACCGCTGGCAAACACCGCCCTTTTTGCTATCCTAGTGCATTTGTTTGATGGCACGAGGATCATAATGCGGATCATTTTTGTAGTGTTACTTATCGCCGTGTTTGCGGGAAATGTTACGGCACAGGACAGTATGCGGATTGCCATGCGGAATCCAGAGAACCTCGACCCGGTTCAGCTTTCTCGCTTTGACCTGGATTCACGGGATTTGGTTGAAAACCTGTTTGTAGGGCTCACCCGTTTCAATTCACGCACAGGACAAATTGACCCCTGGCTGGCTGAAAGCTGGCAGGTCAGCGACAATGGCCTGACATGGACATTTCAACTGCGTAATGATATTCAATGGGTCGCGCTCAAGGAAGGCAAACCGGAAGCGATACGACCCGTAACGGCAGCGGACGTGGTTTTTGCCATCCAGCGTGCCTGCGACCCTAATCGCCCTTCTCCGGTAGCCGTCAACATCTATCTTATTAAAGGCTGCCGTGCCTTCGCCAGCCCGAACTCATTAGAACAGCTTGACCCAAACCAAGTGATTGCTGTTCGGGCAGTGGATGAAACCACAGTTGAATTTGACCTTGTTTTTCCAGCTTCATTTTTCCTGACCATGACCAGCTTACCAGAATTCCGTCCTTTGCCTGCTGAATTCGTGGACGACAGCACCGGACTCTGGTTCAGACCGGATAACATCATCACATCCGGGGCCTGGCTGATTACCGACTGGCAGCCAGGGGTGCTGATGAAACTGGATCGCAATCCCTTCTGGCCTGACGAATTTGCAGGCACGGTAGAAACGGTAGAAGTACGCTTTGACGTGGGCATTGATGCCATCGCTTCGGAGCTGGTCAGCGGCAGTCTTGATTTTGCCCGAATAGACCCGGTGCTGGTCAGCACGATACAAACCCAAAAACCAGAACTTCTGCACTCCAGAGATGGGCTGTCACTGACCCTGCTCGGTTTTTCCTACAATATGGTCAATGCGGAAGGGGCGCTGGTGGTCAGCCCACTTGATAATCCGCTGGTGCGGCGGGCCTTAGCGCTCGCACTTGACCGGGACACCCTGGCACAAAACGTTTTTGGATTTTCAACCCGAGGAACAACACATTTTACCCCTCGGTCGGCTATGGCAGGGCCGTCATCTCCCGGCGCGGGTTTTGACCCCGCAGCCGCTGTGCAAGCCCTCACCACTGCCGGTTACCCGAACTGTGCCGGATTTGGTCAACTCCCCATTGCAGTCACAGACCAGGAGGTGGTGCTGGCACAAAATATCGTGGCGCAGTGGCAGGCTAATCTGGGCTGCCCGCAGGAGGTTTTCCCGATAACCCCTATCACGCGCCGCGATGTGCTGAACACGGCACATAATACGGTTGACGTGGTAGAAGGTGGTATCCGTTACCCGCTGTGGATTATTTCATGGAGCGCCGACTACCCCGACGCACAAGCCTGGATTGCGGACGCCCTGCACTGCGAGTATGGGTATCTGCGGGCAGGGCGCGTGTGTGACCGTCTGGATGAATTTATGAATCAGGCGGGGACGACGTTAGATAATACTGTGCGCTTTTCTGCCTACAACCAGATTGAAAACGAGTTTTTTGGTTCACAGGGGAGTTTCCCCGTCATACCTCTCGTTTTTGAGCAGCACTGGACAGCCCAGAATCCCGATCTGGTTGGAATTTCCAGCTATGGTCAATTACAATTTGACCGATGGTCGTTCGAGGGATAAATCATCTTGGCAGAGTCAGTGGTTCGTATCTTCGGAGTACCCATGGATTTAGGCCAGAAGCGGCGCGGCGTGGACATGGGGCCAAGCGCGATCCGCTATGCAGGCCTACAAGAACGCCTCATCCGACTTGGTTACACCACCCGTGATGGGGGGAACGTCACCGTGCAGCAGGTTGAGGAAATGGAACATCCCTATCACGGTGACGAAACCGTCGGCAAAGCCCATTATCTACCGCAGATCGCCGCTGTGTGCCAGTGGATCTATGAACATACACTGACCTGCTTACAAGCCCAGGAAAAGATCATCTTTCTTGGGGGTGACCACAGCATCAGTATTGGCACAGTAGCGGCAGTCGCCAAAAATGAGCCCATCGGCCTCGTCTGGGTGGATGCCCATGGCGATATGAACACACCGCATACATCCCCATCCGGTAATATCCATGGTATGAGTCTGGCTGTTCTTCTCGGTGATGGGCCTTCAGAATTGACCGACATTGGCTATCCCGGTCCGAAAATTCAGCCCGCACAGGTGGCAATTATCGGCCTGCGCGAGCTCGATTTTGAGGAAAAAAAACGGCTTTCCAAAAGCGGTGTTGCTGCTTATACCATGAGCCAGATTGATGAACATGGTATTGGTATTCTGGCACGAATCATCCTGGATCGGTTTTCGCATTTGAGCCGTATTCACGTCAGTCTGGATATGGATTCGCTCGATCCCAGTGTCGCGCCAGGGGTGGGCACGCCAGTTCCTGGCGGCCTGACTTATCGGGAAGCGCATTTACTCATGGAGATTCTGGCGGAAAGCGGTAAAGTACGCTCGGTAGATGTGGTTGAGGTCAACACGATTCTGGATGACCGCAATACCACTGCTGAAAAAGCGGTTGATCTGGTCGCCAGTCTGTTCGGTCAGCGCATAATTTAGTCGTTTTTGCCAATTTCAACGCTTGTCATGCGGTTTGTGGCTGGTTATACTCTCATTAATTCAGGCAGTTCGAAACGATGATTCTGGTTTATGCTCACCCTCATCATAGCGTTTTTGAGGCACGGTTACGCCGATGATGGTGTTTGCCTGAATTTTTCATGCAGCGAAATCCAGCACCCTTCGGTCAGTAACCGAAGGGTGTTTTGTTTTTGGGAGAAAAGAAATGAGCAACCACAACGGAACGGTCAGGCTGGCTTTGCCCAGCAAAGGCCAACTAGGGGATAGCACCCTGCTGTTCTTACAGGCGTGCGGGCTGAACGTTAACAAAACCAATCCCCGCCAGTACGCGGCCACGATCCCAGCCATGCCAGAAGTGCAGATTATCTTCCAGCGTTCGGCAGATATTCCCTATACCGTCAGCAAAGGGGATATGGATTTAGGAATCACAGGTATTGATACCCTGGAAGAACATGCCCTGGAAAAAGATTCCAATATCATTGTGCTGCACGAAGCACTGGGCTACGGCGGCTGCTCGTTGGTCTTGGCAGTACCTATGAACTGGCCGGTCGAGAATGCCCGCGATTTGTCCATTTATGCAAGTGAGCGCGGTGGGCTGCGGGTGGCGACAAAATTCCCTAACCTGACCACCAAATTTCTAGCTGAATGTGGGGTCGAGCCGATCAAAGTGGTGCTGGCGAGCGGGGCACTGGAAGCAATGCCTGCCATCGGCAGCGCAGATTTAATCAGCGATTTGACGGCTACGGGAACGACCTTGCGCGACAACCAGCTCAGAACTCTGGATGACGGCATTATCTTGCAGTCGGAAGCGTGCCTCGTAGCTAATCCCGATGCCCTGCGCCAAAAACCCCATGTCCAATCGGTTGCTCGCCGCCTGCTGGAACGCTTTGAGGGGCATTTGCAGGCTATTGGGCGTTATCTTGTGTTTGCCAATATGCGCGGAGAGAATCCGGAATCGGTGGCAGCACGTCTGCTGTCACAACCGGGGCTGGGCGGCTTGACCGGCCCAACCATTGCTCCGATTTATTCCCACCAGCCAAGCGAGGCTGGGCACTGGTTTTCTGTGAGCATCGTGGTCAACGGATCAAAACTATATGAAGCCATCAGCCAGTTACGCAGCATCGGGGCTAGTGGTGTGGTTGTGACACCTATTACTTACATATTCGATGAATATCCTGAACGCTGCCAGCGTTTGGACACTTTTATCACCGGAGAGAAAACTGCCCAATGATACCGATTTACGATGTACCTACCGCCCAGGCCAGCATCTTAAAGCGCCAACCGCCGGATGAATTTGAGGTTACGGAAAGTGTTCTGGCGGGAATCGAACGCCGCTTCGGGGAGCGCCTTTCCCCGGAAGAAGCGGTTCGCAAGGTTCTAAAAGAGGTGCGACAATCCGGGGATGCAGCCCTGCGTGAATGGACAAAAAAAATTGATGGCTTTGACCTGGCTGACTTCCGCGTCCCCGAAGGGCAAATCACTCGTGCAAAAAGTCGTGTTTCCTCGGAAGTCTGTGCAGCGCTCGAATTTGCTGCCGACCGCATCCGTAATTTTCATCAGCGGCAGCCGGCAATTTCATGGATTGACAGCCAACCGGAAGGCATTTTAGGCCAACTGGTACGCCCCATTGAGCGTGTGGGTGTGTATGTTCCAGGAGGTACGGCACCATTACCCTCCACCCTGCTGATGACCGCAATTCCCGCACAGGTGGCAGGGGTAAAAGACATCATCGTCTGTACCCCATCTGCCAATGATGTGATTTTGCAGGCAGCGGCAACCATTGGCGTGACGCAAATCTATACGCTGGGCGGCGCTCAGGCAGTCGCAGCAATGGCCTACGGCACAGAAACGGTCCCAAAAGTAGACAAAATTGTTGGCCCCGGCAATTTATTTGTCACAATCGCCAAAAGAATGGTCTACGGCACCGTCGGGATTGATGGTTTGCTGGGGCCAACCGAAACGCTGGTAATTGGTGATGACGGTTCCAATGCACAACTTGCTGCTGCCGACCTGCTGGCACAGGCCGAACATGATGTTCTTGCCAGCGCGATCTTGCTTACACCAAGTCGTAATTTTGCCGAAAAAGTGAAGACAGCGGTTGCCGACCGTGTACACAAATTAGAACGCGCCGAGATACTCAGGGAGTCGTTAACGAATCGGAGCGGCATCGTGGTTGTAGACAATTTGCAGCAGGCATTTGAACTAGCCAATGCTTACGCTCCGGAACACCTGTGCCTTCTGCTGGAAGATGCATACCAGTGGGTTGGCTCTGTGCAGCACGCAGGCGGCGTGTTCCTTGGGGAACAAAGTTACGAGGTTCTGGGGGATTACGTCGCAGGGCCGAGCCACAGTATGCCAACCGGTGGCAGCGCCAGATTCGGGTCACCATTGAATGTGCTGGATTTTGTCAAAATTGTGAGTCTGATCGGGCTAAAAAACAGCGCTGAACTTAGCCAGCAGGCAGCAGTTCTCGCCCGCTCCGAGCAGTTGACCGCACATGCTGCTGCTGCCGAAGCCAGGATCAAGGAGTAAATGATGACAACGGCGGCTGTCGAAAACCTCATGCGTGCTGAAATTGTCCGCATGACACCGTATATACCGATCAAGCCCTTTCCCGTTCTCAGCGCGGAGTTGGGCATCCCGATCCACAGGATCGTAAAACTTGATGCCAATGAAAATCCCTATGGTCCGTCACCCCTGGTTTATCAAGCCCTTGCCAACCTGGGCAATACCGAAGTTCCGATTTACCCCGATCCTGGCAGCACTGAACTCCGCCAAAAACTGGCAGAAAAACTCGGTGTGGAAATGGAAATGGTCGTTACAGGAGCAGGCGCAGATGAGTTAATAGAAGTGCTGTTTAAGCTGTTTTTCTCCCCCGGCGACGTGATGATTAACTGTCCCCCAACCTTCGGCATGTACACCTTCCTGGGGCAGATTTATGGTGTCAAAGAAATCGTCATCGAGCGCGACGCGAATTTTCAGATCGACCTGGACGCTGTTGAAGCGGCAGTGATACAACACAGGGCTAAAATGGTGATACTGTGTGCACCGAATAACCCTGACGGGTTGTACCTGACGCCGGGAACCCTCGAACGGCTGTTGAAACTCAATACCATTGTGCTGCTGGATGAAGCCTATGTTGCCTTTACGAAACCAAATTTGGAAGCGGAATTTGGCACAGATAATAGTACAAGGCTGGTCGCGCAGCATCCGAATCTCGTTGTGCTGAGAACCTTCAGTAAATGGGCAGGTTTGGCGGGGCTGCGCGTAGGATACGGGGCAGCCACACCCGAAGTCGCGGGTTACATGATGGCCATCAAACAGCCATATAACATCAACGTAGCAGCGGAAGCGGCGGCACGTGCAAGCCTGGACGATTTACCTCGACTCAATACGAATGTGCAAAAAATGCTTGCCGAGCGCGAGCGAATGTATGCTGAACTGGCGCAGTGCTCCTCCCTCAGGGCACTTCCTGGCAGCCAGGCAAATTTTATCCTGGTGGAAGTGTTGAATCAGCCCGCTGCCCATCTGAAGGCTGAATTAGCAAAGCGTGGGATTCTGGTGCGCTACTTTGCCAAAAAGGGTCTGGATAACCACTTCCGGATCAGTGTTGGCACACCCGAACAAACGAACCAGCTTGTCGCTGCGTTAAAGGAACTGGCATGAGAATTGCACAGGTAGAACGAAAAACTAACGAAACCAGAATTACCCTCCGTTTGAATTTAGACGGTACGGGGCAGGCAAAAATCAGCACGGGGGTAGGATTCTACGACCATATGCTGCATCATGTGGCAGTGCACGGCCTGTTTGATCTGGGGATTGAGGCTGAAGGCGATTTGCATATTGATGCTCACCACACCGTTGAGGATGTCGCCATTGCGCTGGGTCAGGCGGTTGATAAGGCGCTGGCATTCCGCTCAGGAATCACCCGTATGGGCTATGCCTATGTGCCGATGGATGAAGCGTTGGCGCGGGTGGTGATTGATTTAAGCGGACGGCCTTACTCGGTATTTGATGCGCCGTTTGTGGCGCCCATGCTCGGCACCATGCCAACCGCGATGGTACAGCATGTATTTGAAAGTTTGAGTGTCCACGCGAAAATGAACCTGCACGCGCAGGTGCTGTATGGGCGTGACGACCATCACATGGCGGAAGCACTGTTTAAGGCACTGGGAAGGGCACTGGATATGGCGACGCAGCTCGATCCACGGCGTGGGGGAATACCCAGCACAAAAGGAACATTAACCGAAGTGTAGGAGCAGAATAATGATCGGTGTGATTGATTACGGGGCAAGCAATATTCGCAGTGTCGCCAATGCGCTCAAACACCTCGGTGCAGATATGAAACTGGCAACCCGACCGGCAGAAATCGCCAGAGCGGAAAAACTGATTCTGCCAGGGGTAGGCGCATTTCGACCCGGCATGGAGCGTTTGCAGCAGCAGGGATTCGTGGAATTTTTATTAGACTCGGCAAACAAGAGCGTTCCGATTCTGGGCATCTGCCTCGGTATGCAGTTTCTACTGGAAAGCAGCGAGGAAGATGGCTTTTTTGAGGGTTTGGGTTTGATTCCGGGAAAATGTGTTCGCTTTCAAATTGAGGGTAAAGTTCCACACATGGGTTGGAATCAACTTGAGCACGATGGATCAAATCCGATTATGCGTGGGATACCAACGGTAAACAGCTACGCTTATTTTGTCCACAGTTTTCATGCGACGGCGATACCCGATTCCTGTGTGATTGCCACCACAGAATACGGTTATCCATACCCATCGATTATCGGGAGAGAGAACATATTTGGTGCTCAATTCCACCCGGAAAAAAGCCAGCAGGTGGGCTTACGTCTGCTGAAGAATTTTTGCGACCTGTAACCAGGTGCTGTTGCTGCCAGAAATGAGGTTGATACATGGTTGATATACGCCTGCTCACCGAAAATGACGCGGAAGCTTATGCTGGGCTGCGGCTGCGCGGGCTGCGCGATCACCCGGAAGCGTTCGGATCATCCTACGAGGAAGAAAGACACCGCCCAATCGATGACTTAAAAAAGCGGCTGAAGGAACGCAGCACGGCGGAAAATTTCACCCTGGGCGCGTGGCAGGGAGAAGTCCTGGTCGGGATGGTTGGATTTTACCGGGAAGCCCATCTCAAAATGCGGCATAAGGGAAATATCTGGGGCATGTATGTTGCGCCGGAAGGACGCGGGCAGGGCATCGGCAGGCAGTTGCTGGAAGCGGCCCTGGCACGTGCAAAAAACCTGGATGGGCTGGAGCAGGTTAATTTGACCGTTGTTTCGACCAATATGGCTGCTCGCCAGCTTTATCTATCTCTTAACTTTAAGGTATTTGGACTGGAATCCCGTGCCCTGAAAATCGGGGAGCAGTATTTTGATGAAGAGTACATGGTGTTGAGACTATGCTAACTAAGCGAATTATTCCCTGTCTGGATATTCAACATGGGCGGGTCGTCAAAGGGGTCAATTTTGTGAACTTACGTGACGCGGGTGATCCGGTGGAACAGGCAATCATCTATGACCGTGAAGGAGCGGATGAACTCACCCTGCTGGACATCACTGCCACTTATGAGGAGCGGGATATACTGCTGGATGTGGTGCGGCGGGTGGCTGATAACATTTTTATCCCCTTCTGTGTTGGGGGTGGGATTCGCACCGTTGAGGATATTCGTCAGGTGCTGCGAGCAGGTGCGGATAAGGTCAGTATCAACAGCGCAGCGATAAAGAATCCCTCGCTCATCACAGAAGGAGCACGGATTTTTGGTAACCAGTGCATTGTGGTGGCAATCGATCCACGCCGGGTGAATGGCAACTTCATTGTGCATATCGCAGGCGGACGAGTTCCCACAAACCGAGAAGCTGTCGAATGGGCAAGAGAAGCCGAAGATCGAGGCGCCGGCGAAATCCTGCTCACCAGTATGGACAGGGACGGCACACAAATAGGCTATGACATTGAACTCACTCGTGCAGTTACAGCAGCCGTGAAAATTCCGGTCATTGCGTCCGGAGGAGCAGGTAAACTGGAGCACTTTAAAGAAGCGCTAACCACCGCTAATGCAGATGCTGCCCTGGCAGCGAGTCTGTTCCACTACAAGCAGTTAAGTATCAAAGAAGTCAAGGACTATCTGGCGACTGAAGGCATCCCTGTTCGCCCTTTAAGCGGAGAAAGTTTGTTGTGAGCAAGCTGAAATTTGATGAAAATGGCCTGATTCCTGCCATCGTACAGCATTTTCAGACTGGTGAGGTATTGATGATGGCGTGGATGAATCTCGAATCGCTGCAAATGACTCAGGAAAAAGGCGAGACTGTGTTCTGGAGCCGCAGCCGACAGACGTTATGGCACAAGGGCGCAACGAGTGGCAATACCCAGAAAGTTATTGAAATCCGTGTGGATTGTGACGCCGATGTGCTGCTGATTCGGGTTGATCCGGCTGGCCCTGCCTGTCATACCGGGGAATACTCATGTTTTTTTCGTAACCTGGAGGATATATGGCAGGCGACATGATCACGAGATTGCAGGCCATTGTGCAGGACAGGAAAGCTAACCCAAAGTCCGATTCATATACCAATAAACTTCTGGAAGCGGGAATGCCGCGTATTGCCCAAAAAGTTGGTGAGGAAGGGGTGGAGGTGGCTGTTGCAGCACTTGCCCAGGATGATGAAGCCCTGCTCGGTGAAGTTGCGGACTTAATTTATCACAGCACGGTTTTGCTCGTTGCACGCGGACTAACCTGGGAGCAGGTAGAAGCGGTGCTGGAAGAACGCCACAAGTGATGCTCCTCACGCCCAAAGATGGTTAAGCCCAGAGAGCGGGTTTTGGCGTTGGGAGCTAGGTAACTCTGTTTTTCCCTGTGGTCACCACCCCAACGCCCACGCCAGCCCTTCATTCACATCTTCTGCCACATAATCCGCAGCAGATTTAAGCGCTTCTCGCTTCACGGCTCCATCGGCAACCCCCACAGCAGTGAACGTTACATCATGGTATTTTTGCAGATATTCAACGGCCTGCCGCACGCCGCGAATCCCACCCGTCGAATCCTCACATACAATAATATGCAGTGGATGGGCTGTTACTTCTTCAGGAATCTGACCATCCACCGCCGCCGAGCGCAGCCCTCTTTCTTCCCACATTTCCGAGCCATATAGAATTGCACTGTAAATGGCGGCAAGCGCTTGTACCGGCGAGGGTTTGACGTAACTGGCTGGATGAGCTCCGGTTTGCTGGGCTAACCACTGCACACGCCCATAACCGATAACCGGAAGGTGATGCAGCTTCAGGAGCTTCTGGGCAATTTCCGCTTCTGGCGAATAGCCCAACCAATCATTCACAAAGGTGGGCGGTAACCCTGGACGCGCCGTGTAAATCACAGGCTGCAAATGCTCCGTCATTTCCAACCGTGCCGCGTTTTCCGGCGTCAAAATCGGTATGTCCAGCGTTCCCAACAGAGAGCCGGTTTCCAACATCGGAGCGCGATTATAGGTGCGGGCATATTGTTCATGCCCCAGGACAAAATGCTGGAAAATCTGTGTAATCAAAGCGTTGGGAGAATGAGCATCCCCTAGAATCTCGACAAAAACAGGATGTTCAGGAAACAGCGTTCCTAACGCGGCACGGCTTGGCTTGATGTCCGGGCTAGATGGCTTGGGCACGCGACGAGCAACAGCCTGATAATCCGGCTGTTCCAGCTTGATGTTCGCTACAGCAATTTTGTCTATAGATTCTACCAGAGTATCCCCCAGCAGATGTGGCACCTGACTCAAAATCGCTGCCATGCTCAACGCTACAGAGTCCCACTCAAAAATGATGCTTTCCGCCTCGAAAGTTTGCATATCTGCTTCACCAGGGGGAATCAAGTGCGGTTGCTTCAAACGTTGAAACAAATAATTCATGGTGGCTTTGACGCTGGCACGATAACCCTGTGCGCGAATCAGCACCCCGTCCACATCGAGCAGGACGATTGTTTTCCGCATCACCTATCTCCTGAGCGCGGGTAGTGTAGCAACAAATTCCTCTTGCCGCTATGCCTTGCTCAGACTATACTGAAATGGCAAAAGGGGCCCATAGCTCAACGGTCAGAGCATCCGGCTCAATAGGGCGGCCAGGGGAGTAATCTCCTGGTGTTTACCTGTCAAATTCGGGGAAACCTTTAACCTGGTAATCCCGAGCCAAGCCTCATCAGAGGAAGGTGTAGAGACTTGACGGCAGGCATCCTGCTCGCAGGATGAAGGGAAAGTCCAGCCCACAAACTCGCAAGAGGCAGCGAAAGCTGTGGTTGGGAAGCATAACCGGCTGGTTGCAGGTTCGAATCCTGCTGGGCCCACCTCAGAACTACCAGCAGTACATCGCTGCTGGTTTTTTATTTCAGATGATTCTATCCTTAGAAGAATGAGTGGAAGAAACTGAAGCCATGTCCAGTATAACGACAAAATCATCTCAGATACAGGTGATTGCTTATGGGGAAGCCGGTTTTAAGGAGGAAAGTATCATCGAGCCTGAGCAGGCAAAAAAATATCTCCAACGCTGGCCTGTCACCTGGGTGAATGTCGATGGCCCGATGAATGCTCAACTGGCAACCGAAGTCGGAACGATGTTCGGGGCACATCCTCTGGCACTGGAAGACGCGATCCAACTGCGCGAGCGTGCTAAAGTCGATATTTACGGAAGGCATCATTTCATCGTTGCGCGAATGGTTGTGCCAGGGGAAAACATAGAAACCGAGCAAATCAGCATTTTTATGGGCGAGAATTTTGTGCTGACTTTTCAGGAACAACCCGGCGGCGACTGTTTGCAGCCCGTTCGAGACCGCATCCGGCGGGGGGTAGATGATCTGGATAAACACGGCCCCCCTTATCTTGTGTATGCGATGCTGGACTCGATTGTAGATGCATACTTTCCGCTGTTGGAGCGTTATGGTGAAAAACTGGAAGGTCTGGAGGACGATATCATCGTTAGGCCAATGAATGAGACGGTCAATGAGATTCATGCCGTCAAACGTGACCTGCTCATTTTGCGACGATCCATCTGGCCCATGCGGGATGTGCTGCACACCCTTCTGCACGACAGCATCACGTTCACGGACGAAGAACTGAGGTTTTACCTGCGTGACTGTTATGATCACACCCTGCGAGTCATCGAGATGATCGAAACAGACCGCGAATTGTGCTCTGATATGATGTCTTTTTATCTGTCCAGCATCAGCAACCGCACCAATGAGGTTATGAAAGTGCTGGCGATTATCTCAACGATTTTTATGCCGCTGACCTTTGTGGCGGGCATTTATGGGATGAACTTCAATACAGAAAAATCACCCTGGAACATGCCAGAACTCAACTGGTATTACGGGTATCCTTTCGCGCTGATTGTAATGGCGCTTTTTGTGGTTGTCATGCTCATCTTTTTTCGCTTGCGGAAGTGGCTTTAGAATGACAACAGCACTGGTAACTCCTTCAAACGCCCTGCACGATCTCTCTCAGATTTTTTATGCAGCAGCAAAAGACGGTGCAAAACGGATCATCAGTAATCTACGACTGGATGCGATCCGTTTTGAGCACAGCCTGAATGAACGCTTCTGGGCATATCTCGAAGTCGGCCTTGACCAACAGCAGATCGGGGAACTCATGCCGATGAAAATCACCGCTATCGCCTTCACCGACCGGGGAGAGGCCGCTGATGAGGTGGTGATCGGCGCGGATATGGCATGTTTCATCCGCTATGATTTGCCAGGGCTGCGCTGGGCAAAAGGATTTTTAGGCCACAGTAAAATGGTGCAGGTCACGGGCTGGCGGGATGACCGCATCCCACACATCGGGATGGCATCGGAAGAAGACTACGACCGAATGATTCAACAGTGCGCTGCAATGGGCAATATCACAGATGAAAGTTACATCTTTTTCTTTTCCTCGGAGTCAGTGACAGTAGAAAAATCCTCAAATCTGCTGGGTGATCTGGGGGAAACTTATCCTAAAAAACCGTGGAAAGATATTCACCAGTTCCGCCAGGATCCTCCTGTGGACATCGCACGATTTTACGCGGCGCTGGCAGGTTGTCAGCTCGGAGACACCCTCCTGGATAAATCCGTCCGTGATTATGGCACGGTACTGGATTTGATCGCCTCGCGCGGGATTCAAACCGTCCTGCTGCTCATGATTGGAACGGTGGTTCCGCAGAAACCCATACGCCGTGATTCACCTGAATTGGATGCCCTGGTCGCGCCCGTTCCAGAAACTTACTGGTTGTGGTCTGATCTCTTGCAAACGCTAATAAACCGTTAAAATAAAACCATGAGCGATAACTTTGACATGCCCCGGTTTATCAGCGATGATGAACCCGACGAGACACCAGAGCCTTATGTGCCGGATTTTCTCACGCCGCGCAGCTATCCATCGATTGACAGTATTCCGGACGGTACACAGAAGCCCGATCCCGACATGGCCGAGCCTTCTGCTGAAGATTCACAATCCATCAAGCCATTCCTTGAAGAGGATTTAACGACTTTCGACGAGGAAGCTGAGGAAAAACCAAAGCAGCAGAGAACTCCTATCGGTGCAGAGCACCAGCCCAAAGCCCCACCGCCGGAAGAACAATCCACCTTTGTCAATCCAGCACTGGCACGTGTCGCAGCAGCACAACCTCGATCTGAATTCCGCGAAGTTGGTGAGATCTGGTTAGCTTTCAGAACCTTTGTGATTGTGGTTTTCGCCGCGTTGATTGTCGCCTTCATTTTTAGCTACTGGACGCCAGACAGCTTTCTTTCAGAGGAATTTAAGGGCGAGCTGCAAGCAGTCAGTTCCACGCAGACAGAGGCCACAGCACTCCCATCGCCGCTGCCTACCTTTAGCTCGGTACAAAAAGTCGGCATCATTACCGGCCACAGTGGCCCCCCGTTGAATCCTGCTTTTGAGATCGATCCCGGCGCGATTTGTGATGATAACAATGATGGCATCCCCGAACTGACTGAACTTAGCATCAATACGGCAGTGGCGCAGCGGTTGGCCGGGCTGCTGCTGCAAGAAGGTTTTGAAGTCGAAATGCTGGAAGAATGGGATGATCGCATTGACAATTATCGGGCGTCGGCGCTGGTGTCCATCCACACCAACACCTGTGAAAATCTCGGTTTTGGGGCAAATGGCTTTAATGTTCAGGGCAGCAGTAATGCTGCGGTGCGAGATCGTGACGAAATTCTGGTCAACTGCGTCGTGCAAACGTATGGGGTTTCAACGGGTTTACCCCGTCACTTTGGGACTTCTCCTGACCTCATCGACTATCATGTTTTCCGCGAGGTCTCTATTGATACCCCTACGATCATTGTGGAACTCGGTTTCATGTTCGCAGACCGACAAACGCTCATTGAACGACCTGACCACATGGCGCTGGGGATTGCCAATGGGCTGTTATGCTTCCTCAAACCGGAGCAGTTTCGGATCGAGCCAACACCACTGCCGTCTAACACAGGAGGGTAAATTAGATGGCCGAAATAACATTGGTTATGTATTCAAGAACCCGCCCCTGTCCTTTTGTCTCGACAGCGCGGCGGGTGCTGGACAGCCTGGAGATTCCTTATAAGGAAATCATGATTGATGAGGATGAGGCCGCCTATGAACGAGTCGTAAACTGGACAGGATTTGCGTCTGTCCCGACTCTTATTGTTGCCAAGCCTGGAAGCCTATTCCCCATTGAAGTTCCTCCCTCATTGGAACGAGGGGAAAGCCCACGTGGGATCAATCGCGGGTTCATGATTACTGAACCCAGCGATTCGCAACTGCTGGCATGGCTCAAGCAGCATCGATTCATCTAAGCCCACCGGGAACACGATCAACAACCAAATCATCGGTTCGTTATGACGGGCTAACCGCATAAGCACGTACCGGAAACGCGGCTGCTCCCTGCACCTTGACAGGCGCGGCATGGAAGACAAACGTGGTACCGATTAGCTGTGTGAGTCCGGTTAGATTTTCCACAATCAAAATACCTGCTCGCAACAATGTTGTATGCACGGGGCGTTTGGGGTCACCCTGGCTGTCAATCGCCAGATAATCGACACCCACCAGTTTCGCCCCAGAATCACGCAAATATTCTGCGGCATCGCGCCCAAGAAAAGGGTAATGGGCATAACGGTCAGTTCCCCAATAAATATCCCAGCCCGTGCACAGCAGCACCGCCTTCCCTTCTACATCCACACCCTTGAGCAATTTCACATCAACTTGCTGCTCATTGTGGAGTGGGCGACAGTCAATACACACACCCGGTAAAACACACTGTTCAAGCCCAAGCTGATGAATCGCGGGGCCTTCCGGCACAAAATGATAGGGCGAATCGATATAGGTGCTGATGCTGGTGACGAACTTCACCTCAGTCACCTCACATGAGCAGTCTTCGTAACGTCCTGACGCGGCAGATTCGGCATGACTCATCCAGGGTTGGACGATGGGCTGCGGAACACGCGGCGAAAAACGCGGCATGTCCGGCGAAATGGTCTGAGACAGATCGATCAGTTTCATGAGACTCCGCCCGGTAGCGTGTTCTGTAATGCTCTTAGCTATCTTGCAGCAGACGGCAGGCGGTTTCCGCAAGCATCGCCGCGCCGATATGCAGGACGCTCTCATCAATATTAAAAACTGGGCTGTGGTGTGGACGGTGTTCATCACCAATTCTGGCTCCCAGAAAAAACATCGCGCCCGGCGCTTTTTGGATCATATACGCAAAGTCCTCAGCGCCCATCGTCGGTTCGGCGGGTTTGAGTGCGGCCTCGCCCAGCGACTCTACCGCTACCTGTCGGATCAGTTCAGCAACTTTCTGATGGTTATTCAACGACGGGTAGCCCTGTTTGATGGTCAGCGTGTAGTCGCCGCCCATCGCTCGCACAATGCTAAAAGCCTTGTCCAATTCATCATGCAGTAGCTGGCGTGTTTCTTCGCTGTAACTGCGAATCGTGCCTTCCAATTTAACTTCGGCGGGAATCACGTTATGGGCATTGCCCCCATGAATACTTCCAATCGTAATCACGGCTGGCTCAATCGGTTTAACACGCCGTGAAACAATCCCTTGAATAGCATTGACAACCTGTGCCTGAAGGAAGATTGGGTCAACTCCTGTATGGGGCGACGCGCCATGACAGCCAACTCCGGTAATGGTGGCAATAAATCGGTCGGCAGCAGCCATCAGATAACCGGAACCGATTTCGATTTTCCCGGCGGGGTCTTCGCTGGCAACATGCAGCGCAATTACGGCATCCAACCCTTGCAGCGCCCCATCATCAATCATACGAGAAGCGCCGCTTTTGCCCTCGGAATCCTGCTTTTCCTCACAGGGCTGGAACAACAGACGAATTTCTCCGGTGGGGCGGTCAGGCATCTCGTTTAACATTTTCGCCACACCAAGCAGCATCGCCGTATGAGCATCGTGTCCACAGGCGTGCATGACACCGGGGGTTTGTGAGGCATAGGGCACATTGTTTTCTTCCTGGATTGGCAGCGCATCCATATCCGCCCGGATGCCAATGGCAGGTTTCCCCTCACCCAGCCGCGCCACAACACCGGTTTTGCCGACACCGACTTCAACTTCAATGCCCATGTCGCGCAGGGTATCTGCTACCAAGCGTGAGGTACGCACTTCTTCAAATCCCAGCTCCGGGTGCATGTGAATATCCCGCCGCCATGCAATGATCAGATCTTCAATGGAACGTGCTTTGTCCATGAAATACACAATGGAGTCCTTTCAAATGTCTTTTTAATGGCCTATTATATCTATAACACAGAAAACAAAGCAGATTGGTTCTGTCTCGTGGATGACCACCCAGAAGAAATTCCATTTGAGGAAGGTGATTTTGTCCTGACGGAAGAAGGTCAGGTTGGGAAAATTGTTGGTTTTTACCCTATTTTTGAACTCGGCACATTTGAATATTTTGTTGAAGTAAGTGATACCTGCCTGGTCTACCGAGAAGACCAGTTAGAGAAAATCTTATGAAAAGCCCCTCCCTCACGAGAGAGGGATTCAGGCCGGTACTGCCAGCACGTCAATCACTTCTGCCGCCAGATAATAACGTCCGAACGGCGGCATCAGATACGCCCCCTGGGCGATCTGCTTGATTTCCACCAACAGTTCTTGCGCGATTTTAATACCTTCGGCTTCCATATTGGTTGCGCTGTGCATACGCTGGCGCAGGGCATCAGGGATAATCATCCCTGGCACTTCGTTGTGCAAAAATTCCGCATGACGGGCAGTATAGAGGGGCAGCAAACCTACAACCAGCGGCGTGCCCAGTGGTTCGCCGTAGCGATTCTCGTAGGCACGGAGAAACTCCTCAATTTTGGGCGGCTCAAACACAGGCTGGGTCAGGAATAAATCCGTACCACTTTCGACTTTTTTGCGCGTGAGGGCAAGTTCTTTTTCCAGATCCGTTGGCGCAAGATTCAGCGCTGCCGCAACAGTAAAATTCGTGGAGCGCCCCAGCCCGTTTCCTGCATAATCCAACCCGCTGTTAAACTGCTCGTGAATCATACGGATCAGGCTGGTTGGTACCACATCATGCGTATCAAAAGCCTGAGGGTAATCACCAATTTTTGTTGGATCGCCCATCGTCACAAAGATATTGCGAATATTCATGGCATGAGCAGCCAGTAAGTCACCCTGCACACGGAGTAGATTACGCCCTCTGACCGGGAAATGCAGCACGGTTTCTATTCCGACCTGCTGCTGGATCAGATAGGCTACAGCCCAGGGACTCATCCTCATGCGAGCCAACGGCGAGTCGGACACATCAATAAAGTTTACCCCTGCATCGCGCAGCATTTCGACCACGGCCACGATCCGCTCGGCAGTACTGCCACGCGGCGGTGCAACTTCCACTGTTGTGATAAATTCACCCGCCCTGAGTTTTTGCACTAACTGGGTGGGCTGCTCAATCGGCGGTTCAATGACCAACCCCTCCTGCTTTGGCACAACCACCAATGTAGAGGTCGGGCGGGCTTCATCATCCAGGGCCTCACGCATGGATTTGATATGCGCCGGGGTAGTACCGCAGCATCCACCAATCACCGTCGCACCCGCTTCCGCAAATGCCAGCGCGTATTCCCCGAAATATTCCGGTGTGGCAGGGTACACCACACGCCCGCCGATCTGTTCAGGCCAACCGGCATTCGGTGAAACCAGCAGATGTTTGTCCGGGGCAATACTTCGAATAATACTGGTCAGGCGTAAAAGCTGTGCCGGCCCCACACTGCAATTCACGCCGATCACATCGGCCCCCGTTTTCCGCAGTTCCTCGGCGACCATCACGGCAGTATCACCCAGCAGCGTGCGGTCATCACGGTTGAATGTGAGGGTTGCGATGATCGGAATATCGGATTTGACATCCCGCGCTGCCCTGGCTGCAATGGCGATTTCGTTCACATCACTGAAGGTTTCCAGTTGGATGACCTCCACGCCCGCAAAAATCAACGTTGCGATTTGTTTGTAAAAGGCAGCATAGGCTTTTTCTTCGGTGATCCGTCCGATGGGGGCAATCCAGGAACCCAGCGGCCCTACCGAACCCGACAGATACACCCTGTCCTTGCAGCCCAGGTCTTCAATCACACGCTTCGCCAGTTCCACCCCTGCCTCGTTGATCTCAATGGTCTGGTTCTGTAACCCCAGCTTGCTCAACTTGAAATCATTGGCGCTGAACGTGTTGGTTTCGATCAGTTCCGCGCCTGCTTCGAGGTATTGGCGGTGAATTGATGCGACCAGCGAAGGATCAGTCACATTAATACTGTCGAAGCTATGACCCAATTTCACACCAGATTGGTGGAGCATTGTCCCCATTGCCCCATCACCCAGCAGAGGTTTTTGTTTTAGCCTTTCCAGAAAGGGTTGCTTTGCCATCTGAGCTCCTAGAAGCGTCTGACATAACGAGCAAAATGATGATGACAGCGATGTTCACAGACAAAAAACAATCCAGTGCGGCTGCTCCCCCCAACAAAAACAGCCTGACCACCGCAGTAGGGGCAGGCTATTTTATAATGACGGCGAGTCGCAGCATCAATCGGGTCACAGGCAAAAAGCGGCTCAATATCCAGCTTGTCCAGCAAAATGGAATGGCAGCGCGGGCAGCAATACACCAGGTTCGTGCCATCGTAGCCTTCACAGGTGCACACTTCCCCGCAGGTGTCACACCGAACAATCTGCGCGACCAACTGAAAAGTCAGGTCATCAGAAAATTCGGTAAAGGCAAGCGCAATTGTTTTCTCCATCGCTTACCCCGACACCAACTGCTCAACCCGGCTCACCCCAACACTGTAATATTTTGCGTCGGGATGATGCACCACAATTGCGGCGGTAGACTGTTCCGGTACAAGCTGGTAGGCGCTGGTCAACTGCATTCCCAATTCGTGGACCACCTGGGGCAGCAGGTTAAATACAATCTGGTGATCTTCCAGATCGGGACAGGCCGGGTAGCCCCAGCTATATCGCAGCCCGCGATTTTCCGGGAGACCCAGTTCACGGTTAATGTGTCGATTCACATAGGTGGCAGTTGCTTCGGCAGTCTGGACAGCTAACCCATGAAAGAAATAACCCTCACTGTATTCACCCTTCGCTTGCAACGCATCAAACGTTTCCGTTGCTTTTTCACCAACGGTGACCACTTGCAGAGAACACACATCAACAAGCCCACTCTCCACAGGCGCAAAATAGTCGCTGATGCACAGCAAATCCTGATCGGGTTGGCGTGGAAAGGTAAAACGGTACTGTTCCTCCAACGTACTGTCCAGCGCGTATTTTTCCGGGTCGTAGATAATCAGGCTGTCGCCGTCCGAGTTCGCGGGGAAGAATCCGTATACCGCCTGTGGGTTCAAGGTTTTGCCACGAATGGCTTCCTTTTGCATCCGGTACAGGCGCTTTTCATATTCAGCTTCCAGCGTTGTCCATTCCTGGCCGTGTGTATTCTTTGCCCCCCAACTCAAGCGATACAGTTCCGGTTTATGCAGGTATGGGAACACACTTTCCAAAGGAATCGACAGGATAGTTTTTGACCCCCAGAAGGGTGCAGACGGGATATTAGGCGCAGGCGAGGTGCTGGAGCGTCCATTCACACCGCGTGCTCCTTTTTTGGGGGCGGCAGCACGTCCGATTTCCTGATAAGCCTCCGTTTTGATACGGTCGATCAGGCGAGGATAGGCTTCTGAATTGGTGATGTCATCCATCGTTTCCAACCCCTCAAAAGCATCTGTACAGTAAAACACACCCGCCTCATACGGTTCGTTGGTATCTTCCAGAAACAGGATGCGCCGTCCAAAGCGGCGGTTGATGGCTGCACCGCCAATCAGCACCGGGTACTTCAATCCGCGTCGTGCCAGTTCATTGACAATCAAAGGCATCTGCTTGGAAGTACTCACCAGAAGGGCACTCAATCCTATCGCATCGGCTTTGTACTGCTGGGCGGCCTCAATAATCGTGTTGGCAGGAACCTGCTTGCCCAGATCATGGACTGTGTAGCCATTATTGGTCAAAATGGTTTTGACCAGATTTTTGCCAATGTCGTGCACATCCCCGTAAACCGTAGCAAGAACGATGGTGCCTTTGGTCACACCCTCTTTCTTTTCGAGGAAGTTTTCCAGGTAGGCAACGGATTTTTTCATGACTTCTGCGCTTTGCAGCACAAATGGGAGAATTAGCTCGCCTGAACCAAATTTGTCCCCTACTTCCTTCATGGCAGGCAGCAGAACATTATTCAGCACGCCCACAGCATCCTGCCGGGTCAGGCAGTCATCAATCAGCGCTTCCACACCATCTTTTTTGCGATGCACGATTTGCCAGTGAAGCGCCTGCTCTGCCGTCATGTCTTTAGTGGGGTCAAGCTGTTCCGTCCCGCCCACTTTCACCTGATGTTCCTCAAAATAGTGAATGTAATCTGCCAGAGCATCAGGGTGACGGTTAAAAACCAGATCTTCGGCCAGCTTGCGCTGCTCTTCCGGGATTTCAGAGTACGGGGTAATATGTGCCGGATTAACAATCGCCATATCCAGCCCGTACTGAACAGCCTGGTACAAAAATACGCTGTTCAGAACAGCGCGTGCCGCTGCGCCCAACCCGAAGCTGACATTACTCACGCCGAGGCAGGTCAGTACACCGGGAAGTTCCTGTTTAATGCGGCGAATGCCTTCCAATGTTTCAATCGCCGAGCCCGCCATTTCGGGGTCGCCCGTTGCCAGGGTGAATGTCAAAGCATCAAAAATCAGGTCTTCCGGGTGCATCCCGTACTCATTCACTGCGATGTTGTAAATCTTGCGGGCTACCGTGAGCTTGTCCTGTGCGGTTTTTGCCATTCCTCCGATTTCTTTGTCAATCGTCATGCTCAGGACAGCCGCCCCATGTTTTCTGCAAATGGGCAAAATCTGGTCAATCCGGTCGCGTCCATTTTCAAGATTATTGCCGTTGATAATGCCTTTGCCAGGATAAAGCGCTAACGCCGCCTCTGCCACTGCTGCCTCGGTGGTATCAATCATTAACGGCGTTTCCACACTCATCGAGAGCAGTTTAACGACCTTTTCCATCTGCTCTTTCTCGTCGTCCCGCTCGGTCAGTGCCACACACAGGTCGAGAATATGCGCCCCGCTTTCGACCTGCCCCCTTGCGATTTCGAGAATGCCGTTGTAATCCTCCGCCAGCAGGAGTTGTTTCACTTTGCGGCTGCCCTGGCTGTTAACCCGTTCCCCGATCAGGGTCGGGCCGGGATTCTGAACCATTGAGGTCGCCCGCATCCCGGATGAGGCCGCTTGTGGATATACGCCCTTGGGTTGGTTGCGTTTGACCTCCAGGTTACGGACATGATCGACAACACACGAAAGATGATCCGGGGTAGTACCGCAGCAGCCGCCAACCACGCTTACCCCCCATTTGACAAACTCAGCAAGCTGTTCCGCCAGCGGTTCCGGCTTCATGGGGTAAACCGCTTCGCCGTCCACATTGATCGGCAGCCCTGCATTAGGCAGAACACTGATCGGACGGGTACTGTTTTCTACCAGGTATTTGATGGGAGCTCGCATGTGTTCCGGTCCAGTAGAACAATTTAAGCCAATCACATCAACCGGCAGTGACTCAAGCGTGGTCAGTGCACTGGCGATCTCGGTTCCCATCAGCATCCGTCCACTGGTATCCAGGGTTACCTGTACCTGAAGCGGCACGCGGCTGCGGCTGTCCTCAAAATAGCGGTTGATCCCGTGAATTGCAGCGCGAACTTCCAGAATATCCTGGCTGGTTTCTACCAGCAGCAGATCCACGCCGCCTTCAACCAGACCCTGCGCCTGTTCATAAAACAGGTCAGCCAGTTCATCAAAAGTAATCTCACTCAAACCAGGTTCAGCACTGGAAGGTAATTTCCCGCTGGGACCAAGACTGCCTGCCACAAAACGCTTGATACCCGTTGCTTGTTCCATTTTGTCGCAGGCGCGGCGGGCGATTTGTGCGGCAGCCCGGTTAATTTCCAGCACCTTATCTCCCAGCCCATATTCGCCCAGAGTCAGGCGATTTGAGCGGAAGGTGTTGGTTTCAACAACTTCGCTGCCCACTGCCAAAAAACTAGTATGGATTTCCTCAATCACATCCGGTCGGGTGATGACCAGATAATCATTACACCCGTTGTACTGTTCACCACCAAAATCATCAGCGGTCAGGTTATATTTTTGGATGCTCGTTCCCATCGCGCCATCAAAAACAACGATATGGTCATGAATCGCATCAAGATAATCGCGTCTGGTGTAGTTCATCTGCCGTCCTTTTGCTGCCAGGTCTTAATTGTTCGGGGGTCTCTGTGAATGCTGCAAGCGCCTTCACATTGATGCCAGTTGTGATATGCGATCTTGAAGCCTGATTTCTCGGACAAAACAAAAACCCCTCATCTGCGACAAGGGGGTACGTGTGACTGCTTATGGTTCATTCAGCACGTCCCTCATCTGCCAGAATACCTTCTGTCGGAGTTGGCACCTTCAGCACGCCTGCTGGGTTGCCGCAGCTTCGTCGGGCCGATTCCCTCTGCTGCTCTGGATGAAGCGTTAAATCGCATAGTACCGAAACTTATCATGCTTGTCAATAGTTGGAAGTTTCTCACTGAATCTTACCAGAAACGGTATTCAGGTATGTTATACTTGAGGAATTAATGGAGCGTGCGAAACCTTGCCCAAACTGCGTTTCTCGATTGGTACAACGGCGGCATTAGTCGTCGTCGTGTTAGTTTTGTTAATCGCGCTTGTGACCGCCATCGCGTGGAGCGTGATTAACCGCACAGTTGTAGATCAGTTTCGCGCCTCTGAACTCCAACTGGTGACATCGCTTTCGCAGCAGGCTGAGGCCTCCTTAAACAACCTCAACAGCAACATTGCTACCCTGGGACTTCAACAGGAAATCCGCAGCACGTCGCAGCTTGACGTTGACGAAGCCCTGAATACGCTCGCTTTTACTGAGGTTTTTAAGTATCCCGAAGGTTCGATCATCAGCATCACCCGCTTTGACCATCGGGGTTATCCCCGGTATGCCTGGCCTGGAAACTTAAATGCCAGCATCTCGACCCTCAAAGATCGTATGGACTTCAAATACGCAGTGCCGCAAGAATTTGTAGACCGGACACGCGGTGGGCAGCGGGTCACGTCCAGCATTCCCATTCATCTGCGCCAGGTTGAGCGCAGCGATGGCGGGGGCAAAACCTATCTCCTGATCGCCCCAGTAGATGCCTCAAATCTGAACACCGAGTATCTGGTCTATGAACTTGATTTAGGAATTCTCTTCCAAGACCTGTTTGATTTTGTGGAGCTGGGTGACAGTGGTCAGCTATGGGTGCTGACCAACAATGGAGAAGTCCTGTTCCAGGCACGCTCTTCACCGACGCCGGATAGCGCACCTGCCCTCACCCGGTTGGAGGATCTCTCGGACTACGATGAACCGGTCAACCGGACTTATGAAGCCGAAGGCGATACCCGGTTGGCTTCCGTCGCCAGCACAAATGCTTTGAGTTCCACGTTTATTATCTTCCTGACCCGCAGCCAGAGCGAAGCTCAGGCCGGGGTTACCAACAATATTATATCGATTTTTGTGTTCAGTTCGCTGGCGGCGGTGCTGGTGATCGGAATGGCGACCCTGCTGATCCGGCGAATTGCCTACGAACAGCAAAAACGTCAGCAGGAGGAACAGCGCCAGCAGACGACCAGTACCATGCTGGAAGTTGCCCGCGCTCTGAATTCCTCGCTGGATCTATCCATTGTACTGGAACGAATTCTCGCAGAACTGCAAAAACTGGTCCCGCACGACAGCGCTGCCGTTCTGCTTCTGGAAGATATGGGGCTGCGAACAGTGGCGGAGCACAGTACCAGAGGCGGCAAACTCACGACAACCATCTTTCGCCCTGATGAAGCACGCGCCGCCCGCGAAGTCATTGCGATGAATCACCCGATTGTGATCAATGACACATCCAAAGATGAACGCTGGACGGATGTGCCAGGGATCAAAATCCGTTCCTGGATCGGGCTGCCGCTGCGTGTGCGGGACCACCTGGTGGGTGTATTGAATATTAATGACGAAGAACCCAACCGCTTCACAGCGGAGGATGTTGATGTCGCCCAGGCATTTGCGGACCAGGCCAGTATCGCGCTGCAAAATGCCCGCCTGTATCAGCTTGAAGTCAAGCAAATCGAGCAGGAATTGATTATTGCACGGGGCATTCAGGAAACCCTGCTTCCGGAAAAATCGCCGGAACTGCCGCAGCTTCAGGTGGTTGTCCGATCTCTCGCAGCTCAGCAGGTGAGTGGTGATTATTACCTGTTTCTGCCACTTCGGGACGGGAAATGGTTGTTTGCCATCGGTGATGTGCAGGGCAAGGGAATCCCGGCTGCGTTGATGATGGCGGTCATTATGACTGCCTTGCGCGATGAAGCGGTACGCCACAACAATCCGGCAGATCTGCTGCAAGCCTTGAACACCCGCCTCTTACAACGTATGGTTCGCAACCACATGAACACAGGGCTCATGTTTGCTATTTTTGACTCCTCAACTTATCAGTTTGAGGTTGCCAATGGGGGTATGCTCCAGCCCTATGTGCGCTATGCCGGCAGCGATAAGTTTGATTTTGTGCCCGTCGGTGGCTACCCGCTGGGCGTATCCGGTACGATGAAATATGCTTCCAAAACCGTGCCATTCCAGACTGGCAGCATGATGCTCATGTTCACGGATGGTGTGGTCGAAGCCCAGAATCGGGTTGGAGAATTCCTGGGGTTTGAAAAGGTGGAAGCCCTGCTGGACAGTTTCCCGGTGGAAATCACGCCGGAAGAGGCCCTGGATCGCCTTCTGGAAGCAGTTCAGATTCATCTGGATGGGCTGCCACCGCAGGATGACACCACGATCATTGTTTTCCGTGCACAGGAAGTGAAAGAAACGATGTCAATACAAGAACCTGAACCCGAAGAGGGTCATACAACCCGTCCGATTATTGCGGTTCCTGCCTCTATGGTTGAAGCCAAAGAAAAGACAGCCGAGGCCAGATCCAGCACCCATTCCGATGCAAACCGCTATAATGTAGAATTATTCATACCCAGCCAGCTCGGTTTTGAAATGATTGCCCGCAGCGCTGTTGAGTCAATGGCACGAGAAGTCGGGTTCGAGGAAGAAAGAATCGAGGACATCAAGACGGCGGTTGCGGAAGCGTGTATGAATGCCATTGAGCATGGCAACGCGATGGACATCACCCGCTCAGTTGGTGTCTTGTTAAGTGCTTCAGAAGCGGGACTGGAGATTCGCGTGATGGATACCGGCATGAAAACCCTACCCCAAGAGGTTCCTTCGCCGGGTCAGGGAGATATGCGTGGCTGGGGTCTCTTTTTTATGCAAAATCTGATGGACGAATTTGAAATCCGTTACCTGCCTGAAGGGGGTAACGTTATCCATATGGTAAGTTACCTGAAAACGGATAATGCGGGAGATGATTAGATGTCGAAGGAAGTAGGGTATAGGCAAGAGGGCAAGCTGGGCTTTTTGGATTTTCCTAAAGATGTAACTGCCCAGACCCGCGAAACCGCCTACAAAGCCTACAATGCACTGGCGGTGTCAAAAGTTGACCTCGTAGCGATGAACTTCGTCAACAGTGATTATTTAAACAGCGCCGGAATTGGCCTGATTATCAGTCTGGTGGAAGATGCAACTCAGGCTGGGCGAAAAGTATTTGCCTACGGATTGTCTTCCCATTACAAAAAATTGTTTAACATGGTTGGCCTTTCCGAACGCATTATTCTGGTCAAAGACGAAGAAGAAGCCCGATCCAAAATCTCCGAACAGCAGTAACCGATAGGCCACGCTGTGTGGCCTATGGTTCTATTGTGTGGTTCCCCCCTTCCATCATACGATTACCTCTGTAGCTTTTTTCTCCACATGTAAATGCCGCAAGAAACGGTTCGAGCTATTCGAGGAACTTCGCTATTCTAGTTCACAAACAAAGGAATCGAGTATGAAACAGTGGATAGCTTTCTGGCTGCTGGGTTTGATTTGGGGATCATCATTCCTGCTCATCAAAATCGCCGTGGATGAACTGGAAACACTGCCGTTGGTTTCGATTCGGGTAGGGCTGGCGGCACTGCTCATGGCAATTTATCTGGCTGCAACCAAACGGCATCTCCCACACAATTGGGTAGATCGGCTCGGCATCTTATTTGTGGGTTTTTTTAATATTGCCCTGCCGTTTACTCTCATCACCCGTGCCGAAGAGAGCATCGACAGCAGCCTGGCGACGGTTCTTAATTCGAGTGTCCCCTTGTTCAGTCTCATCATCGCCCATTTCTCGCTCAGCGACGAAAAACTCAACCGTTACAAAGTGCTGGGACTGGTCATTGGTTATGCAGGCATTCTGCTTCTGACCTTTCGCGGTTTAAGCAACTCGAAAAGCAGTCCGTTAGCAGGCCAGCTATTGATGATTACCGCCGTCATAAGTTATGCGATAGCAATTGTGTTCATGCGGGCGCGGCTGCGTCATCTCGAACCCATTACCGTTGCAGGGTTAACCTTAATTGCGGCAGCCATCATCCTGATCCCACTAACCCTCGTTACAGAGAGCAACCTGGAAAGATTGACCCGTTTAAGCACGGATACCGTCGTAGCGGTGCTCACGCTGGCTGTCGTAAATACGGTGTGTGCGTATTTTCTGTTTTACCATCTCATTGGAGAATGGGGAGCACGGGCATCGATGGTCACCTATGTCTTTCCTCCTGTGGGAATCACATTAGGTGCAATTTTCCTGAATGAAGTCATTGACCTGCGGCTGGTGCTGGGTTCAGGGCTGATTCTGGCCGGGATTTTTGCGGTGAATTACAAGCCAGTGTCGGCGCAACGACCGAAAACAACGCGGGAGACCCTGGAAGATGGGTCTCCCGCATAGATTAGCTTAAGCGCCAGGAGTATACGTCGGCAAAGGTGTGAAGGTCGGCATGGGAGTATACGTCGGCAGAGGAGTATAGGTTGGCTGCACCTCTTCCTCTGTTGGTACGGTTCCTCCTTCCTGCGGGGAGACTTCTTCAGCTACCTCAAGCGAGCTCAAAAAAGCTGGCACAACTGTTGTGGAAAAATTAGGGTAATCGGAAGACTGGATTTCAATAATCACCCAGATTTCCGGTGACCCTTCCACCACCACCGCACCGATATAGTTATAACCAACCCCATCTATTTCAAATTCCGTAAAAGAGGAACGGGTAAAAGGCAGGGAACGTTGTGGCTCAACGACGGCTTCCTGAATTCCATATGATGCTGCAATCGAACGAATGGCAGAAACCATCCCAACGTCGCTGCCGATCACACCGCGTTCTAAGAGTTCGGCGGGGGTACCACGATAAACGGTGATCGTACCGTTTCCATAGTCGAAACTTATGCTGCTCTCGCCTTCGGCAACGGTAGTATCCTCAAAGACACCAGCGGTAACCCCTGTTGCCTCGCTGGTGTAAGTTCTGGGGAAGGTTAGCTCGGGCACTTCTTCCTCAACCACCGGTGGACGTATTTCCAGCGAGTTAAGAATCACATCTACGAAATTCTCCTGCAAATTGTCCGAAGTATCCGGCGCGACGGACAGGATAAAAATCCACTCGGTTTCAAAGTCCACGATGTAGTACGCCGCCAGGATTCCAGGAATGAAGTCTATGTTTGCTACATAGGTTGTGCCGCCGAAGCGCTCAACTGTCTGAATTTCAATAACCTCGCCCAGGCTTTCTTCCACCAGTCCGCTTAAAGCAGCTTCTGGGCTTTCACCATTAGGAACAATATCACTATCAACTAGCAGTTGCGGTGTGCCGCGCAGAATGACCACACGGGCATTGTCGTCAATGGTGCTGTTCACAAGGATGATCGGGCCGTCCTGTTCCAAAGTGGCTTCCTGGGGATAGAAAAACTGGAGCTGCAAACCAACACTGTTATACGATTGCAGCCCTTCGGGAACGGGTTCAGTTGTTGGTGCAGCGGCTGCTTCCGTAGGCGCAATAGTTGCAGGCACTTCGGTGGGCTCGACTTCGGCAGCGGCTTCGGTTGGCGCAGTGGTAGCAGCTTCAATTTCGGTCGCTACCTGAGTTGGTATTTCCTCAGTAGGGATTGGGGTGGGCAGCTCCGGTGTCTGAGTAGCCTGTTCCGCTACCAGAGTTGGTACAGAAGCCGCCGCTGCGCCCGTGCCCTTATCCAATGACAGCAGCAGAGGAATCACGACCTGCTGCTCAAAAATATTGAGCCCTTGCAAAGAGGTATAGGCGACTACCAGCAGATAATCGTCATCAGCCAGTGTGAGCAAATAAGCTAAGGTCGCAGTAGAAATATCCTGGGCACGGAGTTCAATCGCGGAGATTCCCAGTAAATCGACTGGCAGATCATTAATTGATGTGATTTCACTCTCCTGATTCGGCAGGGAAATATTCTGGAGCGCGGTT
This sequence comes from Anaerolineae bacterium, assembly GCA_008933735.1. Taxonomy (GTDB): domain Bacteria; phylum Chloroflexota; class Anaerolineae; order Aggregatilineales; family J027; genus SB15. The sequence goes on from WBUL01000016.1 coordinate 60,344, forward strand.
TCCAGATTCTCATCCGCACCAAGCAAACCACGACTCGCCAGCAGCGCCTGACTACCCCGCTGCACAATGACTCCACTCACCCTATCGGGCGATTGAACCAATACATCTTCGCTGTTGATCACCTCCAGCCAGTCATCTGGGCTGACAAAACTGACATCCAGCATGGGCGCATAAACGACCTTATAGGTCAATGGCACAAGGGGAGTAGTGGTCACGCTGGGGGTTAAGGTCACCGTCGGGGTTAGGGTCTCCGTAGGTGAAGGAGTATCGGTGGGCGAGGATGTTTCGGTGGGTGAAGGGGTCGTGGTTGGTGTGTCTGTAGGGGTAGCGGTTGGTTGAGCGGTTAGAGTCGCCAGAACCGCGGAATCGACTGTTCCGGGTACATCGGGGGTATCCGTCGGCGTATTGGTTCTAGTGGGAATGGGCGTGTTACTGGGAGTCACAGTCAGTGTTGCTGTGTCGGTTGCGGTAGGTTTTTCTTCTTCATCGCCGTCGCCACATGCGCCCAGAATCACTACAAAGAGGGCGAGAAACAATGCCAGCCATTTTTTCGACATAGAGTCATCTCCGAATCAGGAAGCGAGTTTTACCGTCCTCTAACGCATCGACCCAGGGCCCAATTTCGTCCTGGGCAGCGGTTTTTGGATCAGCCAGGAAGGTTTCACTCTTCAGCGCTAGTATCTTATATAAGTCTACTCTATTGGCAGGTTAGCACCAAATTCAAGATGGAGAACATCATTAAGAGAAGGATAAACTACATTAGCGATCCCATCAAAATCAGCCGGGTGGAAATCATGGCCGGGGATAGCGCACACCCGGATCCGTGCTGCATGGGCAGCCTTTGCACCATTAACACTATCTTCAAAGGCCAGACAGGTTGTGGAATCTGTGCCAAGCATCCTTACTGCATCCAGATAAACATCTGGTGAAGGTTTGCCTTGCGGAACATTGCAGGCACTGGCAATAATACTGATAAAATCCGTCCAATTCATTTGCTCAACAATGGCCCGGATGTAGGTTTCGGATGAACTACTGGCAATCGCTAGGGTCAGCCCTGCTGCGTGAAACTTCTGGATGGCCTCTACCGCGCCGGACATGACTTGCAGATCACTGGCAATCAGTTCAAACATATGCTCCATAAGGCGATTTCCAAACACTTCTGGCGAACTATCGACCTGGTAACCATGCACCATGATTTCGGCAACTTGATCAATTCGCACCCCGATGTGCTGGCGTGCAATTTCGATCTGCCAGACTTTTCCATATTCGGCGAGGGTCTTTTGTTCAGCGAGTTTCCAGAGGGGTTCGCTATCTACCAGTAAGCCATCAAGATCAAAAATGATGTGAGAGATGCTGTTGAACAATCCGCGCATTTTTCACTTTCCACAATAGGAAACGGGGATATTTTACAGAATCAGAAACAGGATGGGAAAAATAAAAAAGACATCCGAGGGGAGGAGGAGGAGGAAAGCAGAAGCAGGACAAAAAGGTTGGCAGCGGCCTACGCTCCCAGGGGGTTTCCCCCCAAGTACCATCGGTGCAGGCGGGCTTAACGACCGGGTTCGAGATGGGACCGGGTGTAC
>WBUL01000034.1 GCA_008933735.1 Anaerolineae bacterium
ACACAGGGGGTACGCTGTCCATCTCAGGCTCAACCTTCACCGGAAATACAGCAGATCTGGACGGCGGGGCGATCCACAACGACGGCGGCACGCTGACCGTTACCGACAGCATTTTCACCTCCAACACCGCCGGACGGTACGGAGGTGCGCTTGACAATACCGGGCAGGCAACTCTGAGCGGCAGCACCCTGTCAGGGAATGCGGCGGCGTGGTCAGGTGGAGCGGTTCGCAACACGAATATCCTGACGGTCAACAATGGGAGTGTGCTTGAGAGCAACGCAGCTACGCTCGGTGAGAACAACGAAGGCTGGGGAGGGGGTGTCTATAACACCAGCAGCGGGACAGCGACGATCAGCAGCAGCACCCTGAGTGAGAATGAGGCCATTCAGGGGGGCGGGATTCGTAATCATGGCAGCCTGACCCTGAATGAGAATACGCAGTTCACAGGGAACAGCGCGAGCAGTCGCGGCGGGGGGATTTACAACGCCGGGGGGACGATCCAGCTCATGGACAGCGCCTTCCTGAACAACACCGCCGCCGGAGATGGGGGAGCGATCTACACGACCAGCCTCGGCAGTCAGGTCACGATCTCCGGCAGCACGCTGTCGGGGAACACCGCTGGTGCGTCCGGCGGCGCGATCCGCAGCAGCCAGAGCATGACCATCACTGACAGTGTGTTCAGCGGTAACACGGCCACCAGCAGTTATGGGGCATTGTACCTGACCAGCAGTTCGACCACGACTGCCCACAACTCCTGTTTCAGCGGCAACTCAGCCACGAGTGTGGGATTCACAGGCACGACCATGCAGGACTTCACCGGGAACTGGTGGGGTGCCGCCGATGGGCCCTCCGGGTCTGGTCCAGGCTCAGGGGATGCGGTCAATAACAGGATCAGCTATGCCAGTTTCCTCACCACCGGCTGTCCACACTCGTAGCCCGAGGGGTGCGTCATGAGGCATCGCCTATCCGACGCCTGTCCACTGGGCGGTGCACTCACAAGCCCGGTGGTGCGTGACAAAGACCCGCACAGCCCACCCTGACGCACGTCAGGGTGCAAGACGTTAGTCTTGCTACCCGCTTAATTTGCTGCGCTCACTTCTCTGAAGTGATGCAAGGTGGTGCAGCAGCAAATTGAGGCGCGGTTCGGTGCATCTACGGTGCAGCGGGGTCAGCGTATGCTGACCCTTTTTTGATGTGTGGTGCGGTTGTGATGCGGTGGCACAGTTTCAAGTTGTGGTACAGGGCTGGTGCATAGTTGATGCTGCAATACACCGTAACAAAAAAGGCTGCCCGGACTCATCCGAACAGCCTGTCTATGGCGAGATTACGCAAACAACCAGTGGACGGATTTACTGGTTGTTTGGATTGCGTCGGGTGCTGGATGCTCATCACGCATCCGCGATTTGTACGGTGACCAGCGATGGTCATGCTTGAATGCCATATCACGATCCGGTTCGGGTTTCTCGGTCGGAGCTTTGATGAACACCGGATCAGATTCATCGAACAGGGGTACCTCTCCACCGCGCCAGTTGCGGTACTTTTCGGGTGTGAGGTCGATGAGCGGCAAGGGGTCAAGCTCGCCGCAGTCCAGCAGATAGTCTCCGATGGCATGAACCAGCACATACGACATGGAGCGTTCAACGGCGTAGGCAGCTAACTCGCGCCAGCAATCGTCCTCGCCCCGGCGGACACACTCAGCAGCCTTTCGGATGAGATGTAAACAGAAGGTCACATCATTCACCACTTTGCCGGATGCCTCATCCAGCCAGAAAATGTGACGACTGAGGGCATATTCCTCACGCAGTAGTTGATAAATTTGGCGTAACTTGCTCATTGATATAACCCCCTGTAGGCTGTGATTTTTCGTTTGTGATACCAGAGTTCTTGCCCCTGGCTGATATGCTTGCCGATGCGATTGAGGAGGTCGGTCTGGTTTTCGTACTGCCAGATGACCTGTGGGTAGTGGTCGAGTAAGTCGCGGACCTGCATTCGCAATTCGGGGTAATTCCCCTTCCTGGAATAAGGCACATTTTCCAGCCGCTTACTCCAATGGTGAATGGTGATCCGTTCAGGTCGATTGGCATCCAGTTCGAGCAGCGCCTGATGGAGCATGTGCATGAGTGCTTGTTCACGGCTGCTCACCCCCGACAGCACAAATTCTCGTCGTCCTTCACCTGGCTGGATGATCTCACCAATCCTGCGCCAGGTCTCGATGCGAAAATGTCCGACAGCGTGCCGCTCACCTTCTAAACCCGGCACAAATCGGCTGTTCACGTAGATGTGTGCCGCTCCCACAGTTGGCGAACTGCGTAACTCGGTTTCGCTGACCCACGCTTTCTGTTGAAGCTGAACGATCAACTGTTCACCTTCAACCCCACGCTTCTGGCAGGCAAGCTCAAAAGCGGTGAGCGTGGACATTCCATGACATGTGCCTCTCGTTTTGCCCGCGTGAAAAAAGACCATCTTATTGGCACGATCTGCCAGATTGCGAAACCGCTGCCACGAGGGCGACACCACCCGCTGCACCTGTACTGCTTCGGATTTGGTTTTGACGCGGCGGTTTCTGAAGTCGTCACCGCTGTCGCAGGCAAACTCGTAAACCTGAAGCGGCAGATTGTGCTGGTCGCAATGGCGGACGATCAAAGCATCTACGCCCGGTTTATTGGTCGTGAGCAGCGATTCGCCGCGATGCAGCAGAATTTCGAGGTACTCCGGCAAAAAATATTTCAGTGCGGAACTTGGATAGCGTGTTCCGGTGAGATAAGTCACGGTCATGGTAAAATCTCCTTTACTTAAAAGAGCAGGGAATGCCCGACTCCCGTCTGGAAACTGGGTCGGGCTTTGCCGATTTAGGAAGCTGTGTTTCCGCTGCGGAACTGCTTCACAGCGAGAAACGAAGCGGTCACGACCACGGTCAAGATCATCGTGGAGGACATCTGGGAACAGAGAAATTCCGCCAGCGTACTGAGCAGTAAAACAGCGGTTCCGCCCACGATGGGAATAGAAAGCAAAACCGCCACAATGATGGCGGTCTGTTTCAGGGCGAACTTAATCAAACGATCCGTGTACATGTTACGACTCCTGGGATGGACTATGACATCGCGGCACCCTTTCAGACCGAATAGACCAGACGACTGCGATAATCTCCGCAGTGCGATTGGGCTTTGCACGACTGGTCGTGTCTGGCAGTCCGCAGCGATGTGTTTGGTAAAGAGCAATTGATGCAGCTCTCACAGCACGGCATCATCAGGGCACTGTCGGCGTAGCCCTGCACGAGTTTCTGGTGAATTTGGTTTTGCGTAGCAAAAGCAAATGGCACAAGCCCGGAAGAAACTCGTAGCAGCAGCCAGCTTGCTGGCTGGACAGTGACCGTGCCGTGCTACGCTGCATCGTCAATTGCTCTAAAACACCATCGCGGAGTCGGACGGGAAAGAGGGTTAAGTCAAATCCTTATCAATATTCCCAACCCACCCCTGCACCTAGCAATTGCCATTCATGAGAGATTGCCATATCGTTATGCCTATAAATACTTATGCAAGCGAGTAAACTGTGATGAAACGAAAATTGGCAATCGACAGTCGTGAATTGATAGTTGCTTTTGAATACGCCGAGGGCATCCAAGCCTATCTTGATCTGGAAACGGGAGCGATTGTTCAGATCAGTGACGACGCTTTTTCTGATCTTGAAAACTTGCCCGTTGACGAAGATGATGATCTGGAAACAGCGTTACAGAATGTTGAGGATTGGCAGCAGGAAATTCTACGGGAAGCCATACCGATTCAAGAAGGATTAGGAGCACGTTATCTCAAAATCCCACAGATCGATTCTTTTGAGGATTATCGGGATATGGCGGATTTTATTGCTACTATAGAGGACGATCATCGGCGCGAACTGCTCGAAGTTGCCATTCGCGGCAAAGGTGCGTTTCGACGTTTCAAGGATGTCCTGTACTCGTATCCCGACGAACGAGAACGTTGGTTTGCCTTCCAAGAGGAAGAAATGCAGAGGCGAGTAATACACTGGCTAAATGCAAAGAACATCGAATTGGACGAATCCAATAACAGATCAGGATAAAAATAAAACTGTCAAAGGTCATCTTAGAGGATTGCATCACTGTCCTTCATGGTACAAACTTATGAGGTAAACTGATAGGAAAGCTCAATGATATTGAAAACACGATATGAATAAAAATAGCCTGAAAACTGAGGATCGAGCAATACACAGTTGGTATCGCTTTGTACTGGCATACCCACCTCACCTCGTTCGAGAGTACCTGGGAAAATTCGAGGCTGATCCAGAGCGGGATTGGGTTTTCGATCCCTTTTCGGGAACCGCTACCACACCGCTGGAAGCCCGACTGAACGGTTTCCCTGTAATCGGGACAGATGCTAATCCAATTGCTGTGCTGGCTAACCGTGTAAAGTTGAACTGGGGTATTGATCTTGATGATGTAAAAGTGCGGTTGGAGGATGTCGTTCATACCGCTGCTGATGCGATGCGAGAGGTTGAATTAGAGCCCGTGTTTCAACAGGAATTGCAGTTATCCCTGTTGGATGATGTTCCATCCCCGAATACATTACATACACTTGTAGCAGGTCGAGGTAATCACAGTAATGGTGACTTTGATCCTGACAAGATTCTGGATGAGAATGCTCAAAAGGTATTACCAGGTGGTTTTATCAGTCCTCTACCGCTGAAGCGTGTGCTGGCTGTTCGCTATGCTATCGAAAAGCACAGAATCAACCCCGCTGTCCGCGATTTCTTCCTGCTGGCGCTCGCCAGTACGATTCTTTCCACAGCAGGGAATGTCGCTTTTGGTCCAGAAATTTATGCAACTAAACCCAAAGAAGATGCTCCTATACTGCTCACCTTCTATGAGACGGTTCATCGAATGATAGAAGATGTGCGAGAATTACTTTCTGACCAATTCATGACAATCCCATCTTTTCATGTTGCCAGGGATGATGCCAGGAAACTGGCGGTTCTGGATAATATGCCCCAGATTGGTGTTGTCATTACATCACCACCTTATCCGAATGAGAAAGACTATACGCGCACAACACGATTGGAAAATGTTCTACTGGGGTATATCCAGTCATCTCATGATCTGCGCGAATTGAAGGAAGGACTGCTTCGGAGCAATACCCGCAATGTATTTGTGAATGATGATGACGATCAATATATCCGTGACATCCCTGCGATTATGCGTTTGGCTGAGAACATCGAGAACCGAAGGCTCGAATTGGGCAAAACATCAGGCTTTGAAAAGCTATATCATCGAGTAACGACCCTCTACTTTGGGGGCATGTATCGGCACTTACAGCAGCTTTATCCCCGACTACGTCCTGGTGGACGATGTGCCTATGTGGTTGGTGACCAGATGTCATTTTTCCGTATTCTGATCCCAACAGCCCACCTACTGGCTGATGTCGCCTTGAAAGTGGGTTATCAGGTCGAAGGTATAGAAATCTGGCGAAATCGGTTTTCGACCACTACACAGAAGAATATTGAAGAAAATGTCTTAATCCTCAAGAAACCGGAATAACAGAATATGTCCTCTGAACGACGTTACGAACGTGCAATTGAAAAAATCTTCCAGAAATATTATCGAGAGGGTATTGATTACTTTGAGTTCCACAAAGATGAACTGATTGCGGTTTGTACGGAATTGGGTATCACCATTCGGAATATTCCCGACATCATTTATGCTTTTCGAGGGCGGCGGGAACTGCCAGCAGCTATTGCGGTAACAGGTCACTGGGCGATTGAGTCGGCAGGAACCAATGCCTATGCCTTCCGCAAATTGAATAATCCGGCGCAGTTTGTAGTATCTTTTGCTGACTATGCCCCGATAGAAATCTACAATGCTATTCCTGAAGTGGTAGAAGGACTGCTGCGACAGGATGAGCAGTCTTTGTTAACTCGCATCCTTTACAATCGCCTGGTCGATATCTTCTGTGGCTTAACCTGTTTTCACATCCAGAATCACTACAGAAGCAATGTGCACCGGGTTGGGCAGGTCGAACTGGATGCACTGTATGTTGGCGTTAACAGTGCTGGTGAGCTTTTTGTGATTCCCATTGAAGCCAAGAGTCAGAGCGAGAGTGAGATGATTGGGCGCGTCCAAATTTCGCAAATGGCAAAATTAGTGCGTCAGGATTTTCCCGATTTGCAGAGACGGTTGTTGGCGGTCAAAATTCTTGGTGATGGAACAATAGGCGTTGTAGAATTTGATGATCGGATTGAGCCCGATGACTTTGGGATTGTTGCGGTAAGGCGGTATCGGCTCATTAGACGGCATTCTCTTTAACGTTGATGGTTTCAGAAATTCTTTGTCCAAATCCCCGTGTTGTCAACTTTTTGATGCTGTTGGCGAACCTATGGGTAAGAAAAAAATGTCCGCAAATTTTGTCTAAAAGAGCCTAGATTTAGCTGAAAATGAACATTCACTTCTCTTATTTCCAAGTTCGCCAACAACATCACTTTTTGAACCCGCCACCCTCTCGTAACGAGCTATCCTGAAAGCCTCGTTAGATTTTCAGAAGAAAAATCATGCAAGACATGAACGAACCCCAGATCGCCCTGTGCTATGTGCGACAAACTGGCATTGGCAAGAACAGCCAGGCAGCCATCGAACGCCAGCAGGTGAATATCCTGCATGTGTGCGAAGTACTTGGCTGGGAACCGGAGTGGTACGAGGATGTTGATGAACCCGGTATTGAAGCAGCGGCATCTGAACGACTGGCGTGGGAAGCACTGCAAGAGCGGTTCGGTGCGCCGGATGTTGCCGCTTTAGTCGTGGATGACCTCACCCGCCTGCATCGTGACCCGAATGAACTGGATGCACTGATGCAGACGCTCGACGAGTACGGGATTCAACTGGTCACAGCAGCGAGCATGGGGCTGGTTGCTTAGCACCCTCCTCTGAACCATCACTCACAAAGCTGGTCATTGCTGTCAATGGTCAGCTTTTTTGTTTTCCCATGAAAACTTTACGAAACAGGGCGTTTTGTCAGATTGGAGCAGACTTATGCATGTAATCCAGTTAGACAATTTACGTCGAAACCACTATGCTTGTGGAAAGGTGAAACGAATAAGATAAAACGATGCAACCACAGCAATTACCATTATTTTCGCCAGAACACGTCCGACAATATAATTACCCATTTCCATCAACACGCTACCAGGGTAGCAAACGAAAGCATGTAGACTGGATATGGGAGTCTGTCTGTGAATTACCTTTTGAGTCCGTGTTAGATGTTTTCGGTGGCACAGGTGTCGTCAGCCACATGTTCAAGAACGCAGGCAAACAAGTTACCTACAACGACTATCTCACCTTTAACTGGAATATCGGTTTGGCACTCATTGAGAATGCTCAGGAAATTTTGTCGGAAGATGAAGTAGAGTTTATTTTGACACCAAACGATGTCATCGAGTATCCCACTTTTATTCAGAAGAATTTCAATGATATTTACTTCACAGATGAAGAGAATGCTTGGTTGGATTTTGTCGTTCACAATATTGATCATCATTTACAGAGTAATTACAAAAGAGCCCTGGCGCGTTTTGCGCTGTTTCAGGCATGTATCATCAAAAGACCTTATAATCTGTTCCATCGGGCGAATCTCTATATGCGGACAGCAAAGGTTGAACGCAGTTTCGGTAACAAAACCACATGGGATACCCACTTTGAAATACACTTTAGGAACTTCATCCAGGAAGCGAACCAAGCCGTTTTTGATAATGGTCAATTGAACCAAGCACTGCAATGTGATGCTCTGCTGTAAGCCCCCCGAAAGTTGAGCCAAGCAAAAGTAGAGTTTTCCAGTAAAGTAAGGCTAGCAAGTAAGGAAAACTCCAGATGAAAAAGAGCAAGTTCAGCGAAACGCAAATCATCCAGATATTAAAG
>WBUL01000038.1 GCA_008933735.1 Anaerolineae bacterium
TCCATCAGGTTCTCAAAAGGTCGCCCTTTCTGACGAGAGATAATCCGCACCTTCTCGATGTACTGCTTGAGTGCCTGCACGGGCGTGAGTTCCTGATTGTGGAATGCCTGATGGATCATCTCTGGCAGCACGCGGCGCGGTTGAGCCGCATCCGGGCGAATGAGCGAAATAGCAATACGCTCCACTCGCAGCCCATGATCGCGCAAACTTTGCATCGTTTCCGAGCCAAGAAAATCCTGATCGCCGATGCTGGACAGAATATCCAGTGTACGGTTGGAACCATTGCGTTTGGGTGGCATCACACACGCTCCGCGTCCTTGACGAACAGCCGCTTGAGCATCCATCCCACCATATGCGCGTAGGCTTCGGCAGCCGCACTGCTGGGGTCATATTCGTAGATACTCATGTGGCTGCGATGAGCATAGGCAACCGCTTCATTGGCAGGAATCACGCCGCAAACCAGCTTACCCAAAGTCGGGTGCTGCTTGATCTGCTCAATCATCTCGATGTGTCCCTTCACCCGCCGATCCATCTTGGTCACGACAATGCCTGACAAGCGCAGGTCGGGATGCCGCCAACCTTCGCGGATTTCCATGATCTTGTTGATGACCGATTGCAGACCAACAGTTTCCAGATAGCGGGGTTCCAGTGCGATGATGGCATCCGTCGCGGCAAGCAGGCTCATTTCGGTCATCAGACTGAAGCTGGGGCGCGTGTCGATGACGATAGCAGAGTAGTGATGCCGAATAGTGCTGAGGGCATCCGCCAGACGGTAAGGCGCACCCGCCGCGCTAAACAGTTCGCGCTCCGTCTGTTCAAGCTCGGTAGAAGAGGGGAGTACATGGAGTTCAGGCAGCCAGTGGCTTTCGACAATCACCTGACTGAGTACCTGCACCATCTCTTTGCGATCAGCACTCAGTACCGCGCAGATGCTTTTATGGCGGCTGTAGTCTTTGCTGCCAGTGGTGGTGAGGGTAGCATGTGCCTGTGAGTCGGTATCCACAATCAACACACGCGGGTTAGCGGCTCCTGCCTGCTTGAGGGATTGGCAGAGTCCATAGGCGAAATTGGTGGTCGTCGTGGTCTTGCCCACGCCGCCTTTGTTGTTGGTCAGTACGACCGTTGGGGTTGTCATTGCTTATCCTCCAAAAACTAAACAGTTCGATGGGGATAAGCAGGAGATCAGGGAACTAGCACCGTCGCCCGTGAACGATCTGCGAAATACGTTGGTGTGAAATGCCGTACTCTCGTGAGAGATCGCTCATAAACTCACCCGCAGCATACATCTGTCGGATGCGTTGATTACGTGCAGATAAGGCTTTTTGGATCAATATTTGGGGGGATTGCCCGACGAAGATGTTATTGAGGACGGTTTTCGCCGCCTGACGATAGAAGCGTAACTGGGTTTCTAGCCCCGTATGGGGCATCTCCGTACACAGCCTTGAGGATGCCGTACAACGCATTCTCAGCCTGCTTTATGGTGACCATCCACCAGCGACATCTCCGGTTTCTAACCATACACTCGAGAA
>WBUL01000006.1 GCA_008933735.1 Anaerolineae bacterium
GGGGTGCTTCCTGTCTGAGGGCGGGCAAAACGCGCTTCCTGTTCTGGGACAGCGCGATGGGTTGAAGCCAGTGACCCTTCCGGCACTTTTACCGCAGAAGATTTATTGTCAGTTTTGTTCGTGCCCTGGTCGCGGTAACTTTCCAGAATGCGCCCCAATTGATCTGCCATGCGGTAGCGGGCAGAGGGTTCCTTTGCGAGGACTTTCTGGATGATTTTATCCAGCGCTTCCGGCAACTGCGGATTAAAGTCCATCAAATGGGGCGGCGGCTCTTTGATGTGTGCCATTGCCAGGTCTTGCTGGTCGCCGCCCATGAACGGCAGGCGTCCGGTGAGCATTTCAAACAGCACGATCCCTATCGAATAGACATCCGAGGCTGGGGTTGGGTAGCGTCCCTGTGCCTGTTCCGGGGAAAAGTAGTGCGGGCTGCCCCACACCACTTTGAGCCGCTCACCGGGATTAGTCGCCGCCAATGCCTGGGCAATCCCAAAATCCGTCACTTTGATGTTATCCTGGTCGATCAGAAGGATGTTTTGGGGTTTCACATCGGCATGGACCAGCCCTGCACGGTGAGCGTAGCCAATGCCAGCGCATATTTTGATAACAATATCCAGGGAACGGTCAAGCGTGAAAGGCGCGTCAGCACGGATGATTTTTTTCAGGTCACTTCCTTCAATGAGCTCCATCACAATGTAATGGATACTGCCATCCTGCCCGACATCATGCACCGTGACGATATTAGGATGCTGCAAATTAGCAACGTTGCGGGCTTCTTGCCGAAAGCGTGCCAGAAAGGTAGGGTCATCGGTCAGGCTGGCACGCAGCACCTTCACCGCTACATGTCGCCCCAGCGCCAGGTCTAGCGCCCGGTAAATGACCGACATGCCCCCCGACCCCTGCTGCGAAAGCAGTTGATAGCGGTTATTCAGAATTTTTGCTGTCGATTCCATCGCCGCGCCCTTTTTCCCAAATCGTACCGCAAAATTCTGTCAGAATAAATTCTGAAGTCATAAAACTCTATAAAAACAAGCGTTCATGAACAAGGGGCGCGAGCCCCTGTTGGATACCCATGATGATGCAGGGTTAGATAACGTTTTTTCAATCTTTCTGAGGAATAATCGTTACCCGACGGAACTTGCCTTCGCCCTGGCTGCGAGTGGTAACATCGCTGCGGTGACGCAGGGCCATATGAATAATCCGGCGCTCATGGGCTGGCATTGGCTTAAGTTTCATGATCCGATTGCGTTCAGCCGCCTGATCCGCCATCTGATGGGCCATTTTGTGTAAGCGATCAATCCGCTTGGCCTTGTATCCATCCACATCAACGGTAAAGTCAGCGCGTTTTTGCAGGTTCCGACTGGCAATCAGACGGGTAATGTATTGCAGTGCTGCGAGCGTATTGCCCCGTCGCCCGATCAGGGAGCTTAAATCATCTCCCTGTACATGCAGTACATAGGTAGGATTTTCTTCTTTGGAGTGTTCCGTTGCTTCCACATCCACGCTGGCGTCCACTTCCATCAACCGGAGGATTTCTTCCAGCGTTTCTTTACCGGCCTTCAGTTCGTCCGTCCATTCCGCCTCATCCAGGGGGATAACACTGGGCGAGGCGTAGCTGTCGTCATCTTCGAAGTCAAAATCCTCTTCGTCATCGTCCTCAATGCGAGGACGATAAACCTGCTGTTTTTTCGGTCTGGGAGGCGCTTCTTTTTTCGCACTGGTGACTACCATTTCGGACAGCGGGCGGGCAGCCGTTGTCAATCGCACCCGTGCAAACCTTGACCCCAGCCCCAGAATTCCCCGCGCGGGTTCTTCTAAGACCTCAACAATGACATTCTCGCGTGAGACATCCAACTGTTTTAGGCCAGCTTCAATAGCTTCTTCAATATCAGGGGCGGTTATTTCAACAGAGCGCGTTTCACTCATGGCCTAGTCCCTCACTTTTGATACCTTCGCTCGTTTTGCTTTTACCATCGCCCGGTTAACACGCTGTGACCGTTTTTCCCCCGGCTCAAGCAGACTTGTGACTGGCTGCGGGCGATTCTTTTTGGCTGCTGAACTGAGATGCTCAATTGTAATACCAGGCTTACGATGGCGTCCGCTTTCTTCCTCAAAATACTCACTTTCTTCGCCTTCAGCAAGGGGGGCCTTCCCAATCAAGCGGCGGAAGTCCGCCTTTCCCATCGCGGCCTGCTGCACAATCCCAATAATGTTGGAAATCACAAAGTATACTGCAATACCGGAAGAATACGTCAGGGCGAAGAAACCAAGCATAAACGGCATGATGGTCGTCATTTGCCGCGTCATAGCGGCGGCCTGGTCTGCCGGGTCGTCGGAGCGCTCATTGTTCTTCTTCTTAGGCATGGGAGGGGTGAGCAGCTTCTGCTGCAACCAGGTGGTGATGACCACCAGGACAGGCAGCACCAGATAGGGGTCAGGCACCGCCAGATTCATCCACAAAAAATGTCCATTCAAAGGAATCAGGTGATCCAACCCCGGAATGAGGATGCGATCATACAGATGCAGCAGTTCACCAGGATTCAGAGCCAGAGTTCCAATGATCGCACGCCACAGCGCCAGGAAAATCGGTATCTGGATGAATGCGGGCAAACAGCCCGCCAACGGATTTACCCCATGTTCACGGTAAAGTTCAAGCTGCTTCTGCGCCAGCGATTCACGATCATTTTTGTATTTTTCCTGCAATTCCTTTAACTGTGGCTGGATTTCCTGCATCGCACTCAGGGAACGCTGCTGCTTGAGGGTCATCGGCAGAATCAGCATACGAATCGTCACCGTAAACGCCACAATTGCCCAGAAGACATTCTGTCCTAGCAGCGAGTAAAACAACAGCAGCATGGTGCTGAATGGGTTAATCAGTAAATCTAACATGGGCTAATCCTCGTGTTTGTAACTCCAGCGCTCGTTCCCGTTATCCAGCCGGAGCGCGATGACCAATTCATCCTTATTCGCGGTGGCGGTAACCAGCATCCAACCGTCTTCACCCTGAATCTGGAATAAATCAGCCAGGGCTTTCGATTCCACATCGCGTTCCCACTCGCGTTCGCCAGTATCTCGACGCACGGCATAAATCGTATTATCGTCAGAGGCCACAATAACGAGGTCATCCGTGACCAGAGGTCTTGCCCGCAGCTTGCCTTTTGCAACCTGGCGCGACCAGATACGCTCGAAATTGCCATCATTGAAGGTGACCGCGTGCAGATACCCTTTGATATCGCCAAAATAGAGAACACCATCGTACAGGGTTGGCCCTTCCCAGACCCAACCTTCGGTTTCATATTCACCGAGAATGTCGCCATCTTCCGCGCTAACTGCCAGCATTTTCGAGCCAAACGTTCCCACAAAAAGAATCCCGCGTTCCACATCATAGGTGGGTTGACCCGCGGCAGCGCCTTCCAGATCGGCTTTCCAAAGAACCTCGGCTTCTTCGGCATCATCCAGCTTACCAACCGTATCTTCCAGGTCGATTTCGGAAACATCCAGCGCGTACAGGCTGTGATCCAGGCTGGCGGCAAACAACATGGCTGGTTTGTCCTCGGTCGCGGGAACATAAATTGGTTGTGACCAGACCGCGCGATCAGAATCCAGTTTCCAGTTCAAAAGTTTGCCGGTTTCCTTGTTCAATGCAAAAACACCCAGTTCATCCGGCACAAACAGGATATTTTCCGCGATGGCAATCGGGGCAATCACACGGTCGGTTGAACCGCCAAAGTTGGCGATGCCAAACAGCTTGGTACCTCCGACCTTGTATGCCCAGATTTCCTTGCCTGTTTCACGATCAACCGCATAAACATTGCCATTGTAGTCGCCGACATATACCGTGCCGTCATCGACTACTGGCGGGGCATAAAACATGGTCTCCCGCTCATCTTTTTCGGGGAAGACCCATATCCGCTTGCCATTCGCATCCAGTTTGGCGATGAATCGTTCATAGGAGACAAAAACTTCATTGTCGTCCGTCTTACTGACTCCCGGCCAGGGATTTTCCTGAGAACAGGCCACCAGCAGCAGGGTAAACATTAACAATATCAGCAGATGTGACTTTTTCACGTGGCTAACTTTGCTCCTTCGGTGGGACAGGGTCGTAACCGCTTGGCCCCAGGGGATGACAGCGTGCAATACGCTTCAGCCCCAGCCATGACCCTTTTACAACACCGTGTATTTGTATGGCTTCATAAGAATAATGGGAACAGGTAGGATCATACCGGCAGCTGGAGGGAATGACTTTGGAGATAGTGTGCTGGTAAAAGCGAATCAGCCCAAGAACGATAACCTTCATGGTGATGTTTCTAACAATCCTGCACGCTGCATGACCTCAACAAGCGCTTGCCGCAATTCCCAGTAAGAAAGGGATAGACTCGGTACACGGGCAACAACAACCACATCATAGCCGGGTTGTATTTGTGGGTGGATGGAGCGCACCGCCTCGCGCAGTCTGCGCCGCAGCCGGTTACGCACCACCGCTTTACCGAGCCGTTTACTCACAATAAATCCGTAGCGGTTATGAGCCAATCCATTCAGAACAGCGCTCATCACAAATGCCGCGTGATGCCAGCCACGGCCGGCCTCCTTCACACGCAGAAAATCCACATGTCGCCGCAAGCGTAGGTGCTGCTGCAAATGTTAAGCGTTCCAGTTGACTTTTTTGACGTGGTTGCTTTTTACCGACAGTTGATGCCGACCTTTTGCACGGCGGGCTTTTAAGACCTTCCGCCCACCTTTCGTCTTCATCCTCTGGCGGAAACCATGTACACGCGCACGTCTCCGAATTTTGGGCTGCCACGTTCTCTTGGGCATAATTTACCTTCCTAATCCACCGACTATCAGTCTTTTCATGCACAGCGTTCTCAAGGGTGTCGGTGACACAATAAAACCGCGACAACGCGGTATTCGTAACGTTGAGAGTATAGCGGACGCGGGGTATCACGGTCAAGCGTTTTTCAGACTGCCAACACAATGTTATAATGCTGTCATCTTGTGCAGATGAATGAGTTATGACACGAACTATAGTTATTGCGAATCAGAAGGGCGGCATTGGCAAATCCACTGCCGCCGCTAATCTTGGACGGGCGCTTTCGGAAAAAGGCCACCGGGTACTGTTGATTGACCTTGATCCTCAGGGCGGTGTAAGTGCTTCGTTGGGGGTCAATTCGTTTGAGGTCAAACGCAGCACCTATTCGCTGCTGATGTACCCGGACATCTCGATGGCGCGGGTACTGCGTCCGGTCGCCAATTTGATGGCGTTGGCCCCCGCCAGCATCGACCTCTCGAATGCCGAAGTCATGTTGACTACCCAGGCCGATGGCCCGCTGCGTTTGCGGAAGGCACTGGATCGTAATCGAATTCCGTTTGATTTCATCATCATCGATACCCCCCCAACGCTTGGATTATTAACCGTCAATGGCATGGTGGCAGCGGACGAACTGCTGGTTCCCGTACAGCCTCATTTTCTTGCCATGCGCGGTGTCCGCAGTTTGCTGGATACGATGGACAGGCTGCGTCAGACAATGATGAATCGGGATTTGCAACTGATGGGCTTGTTTGCGACCATGCACCGCCCGGACTCACAGATTTCGCAGGAAGCCATCGCTGAGATGCGAGAGGTTTTTGGCGAAAAGATGTTTTCAACCGTGATAGAATACGATGAAATGATTGCAGAAGCCCCGGTAGCTGGCGAGTCGCTGCTCGATTATGCACCGGACCATCCGGCAGCACATGCGTTTCGGTCACTCGCGGAGGAAATATTGAATCATGGATGATAAATCGAAAAAAGCCTCACTGCGAGGCCGGGGTCGTGAACTGATGCGCGGCCTGAACCCCCGTGCCGAAGATGAAACTCGTAAAGACGAGCAGGAATCTCCTTTTTTTGATGATGATTCAGCAGTGCTGAGTTGGATGGATGCGAGTGGTGTGAGTGAATCTCCGCCACCCATGGAAGAAAAACAGCCGCTGACCGAAGAAGAAATTTTTGCTGAACCGAATTTTGATGAGTTTTTCCCCGAAGAGCCCGCCGCACCTCCCATGTCGGGTCAGGGATCTATGCCGGATGACACTACCATCATTTTACCTTCTGAGGAAGCCGAAGACCCAAAATCGGCACGCAGTCTGGAGGAAATTTTTACCGAGCCCGATGCAGCCTTCGGTGAGATTTTTGGCGATGTGGTGCGGGTAGATGATGAAAAACGGAAAGTTGCGCTGGCGGCTCCTGTGACCACATCCGACCGTGAACCGGCAATTGACGCCGCGCTGGCTGAAATGGCGGCAGAGTTTGAGGCGGCATCCCGATCTGAGGCGCCAGAACCAGAAGAATTTGATCTGGATGGGTTTCTCGCCAGCCATTCCGATGAGCGGTCTGTGATGGGGCTTCCCCTGGGATTGGCCGAACGCCGCGAGGAAGATATACCATCCTGGTACGTAGAAGCCACGCAGCCTCTTGTTGAACCGCCGCTCCTGGAGCCTGAGGAAGCGATACCGGACGAATCCGCCATGCCTGCTCCGCTCCCAACTTCAGAACGGGATACTGCTTTTGGTATGGGATCGCCGGATGACATCCACGAGGGATTCATCGAGGCGGTGGAAGAAGAATCTCCCCTCACCCGTGCCGCCGCTCTCATCGACCAGATGGAAGCCATTCCGCCCGTCGAGTCCCGGACGCGCCCGATTGATCTGCGCGGCATGAGGTTAGAACGGCCTGCGTTGGCGGAAATCACACCAGTTGAGCCTGAATACCTGCCGGAGTATGAGCAGCTTCTGCCGACGGAAGAAATTCCTATGCCAACCCAGGAATTTGCCGAAGAATGGACAGAAGAACCATCCGAAGCAGAAGTCTTCATGCCTGCTCCCCAGGAAGAAATGGAATTAGGGGGGGTAGAAGAGACCGAGGAAGAAGAGCAGGTTCGCCGGACAGGATTCTTCTTACCGGATGAAGCTGCCCAGCCTGCCCCTGACCCCTTTAGTTCTGGGCCCGCTATCCGAAGACCTGCCCGCGAGGTTTTTGCACCCTCTCAGGCAGCCTCAGATGCCGACCTGCTGAAGCTGTTTATTGATGATGCGCGAATGCGCGAGCTTTTCACACAGATCGAGGCGCTGCAAGAAGAAGTTGTCGCTAGTGTACGCGGGGAGCGCGGCAACATGGATACCTATCAGGAAGAACTGCTTCACGCCAGCAATCTGCTGCTGCAATCCCGTGAAAATTATGACGAAGCGCGGGCAACCGTATATCGTGTCCGGGCAGATTTAGCCCGCGAACGCCGTGTCGCAGAAGATATCGCCCGTTATCGTCCGACCGTCACAATCATTTACATCGCAATGGCAGTCTTGTTTCCCGTCTTTATTTTGTTGGGGCAGTTGTTTACCTCTGTGGCGGAAAGTGTGGGGGTTCCCTGGTTCGGTCAGAGCTATTATCCAGCGATGGCTGGCTACCTGGGTGCGCTGTTATTCAGTGCCCGCACACTCTATAAACATACTTCAATTGATCCAGACTTTGACCCCATTCATCTGAACTGGTATCTGATGAACCCGCTTTTGGGACTGCTGACGGGTTTTCTGGTGTACTTGTTTATCTGGACAACGGTTGAAACCTCGCTGAGCGGTAATGCCAGTGAAGTGACCGGGAAATCCGGGCTGGCAATGCTGTTGGCCGCTGCGGCTGGATACAATCAGAATCTGGTCACGGGTATTTTGGGTTCGGTGCAAAATCGTTTTTCCGGCGGTAGCAAGAGCAGCAGCCCACCAGAAAGATCGTGATGACCGACGCCGCCCTGCAACGCACCCTGACATCACTTGAAGGGCTGTCTATTGCGGACAGCCTGGGTGGTTTCTTCGAGGGATTTGGAGCATCCAGCATCCATTTTTACATTCATTCTCGCCAGCTTCCTAACCCACCCTGGCATTTTACCGATGATACCAATATGGCACTGTCTGTTGTGTCCATCTTGCGGCAGTGCGGCGAAATTCACCAGGACAAATTGGCACGCAGTTTTGGGGAGCACTTCGACAGCACCCGGGGTTACGGCCTTGGCGCACGGGCGCTGCTCTCCAGGATACAACTGGGAGCCTATTGGCGCAGCTTAGCCTCAGAAATGTTTGGGGGAGCAGGGTCATATGGCAACGGCGGGGCGATGCGGGTTGCCCCGATAGGGGCATTTTTCGCAAATGACCTCGGGGCGGTGGTTAAGAATGCCCGCCTGTCCGCTGAAATCACCCATTCCCATCTGGAAGGTATTGCTGGCGCTGTCGCCGTCGCGGTTGCAGCCGCCATTGCTGTGCAGTCACGTGAAAAAGGATATTCCCCCCCGCATAGGGCATTTCTGGAACAGGTAATTGTGCATGTGCCGGAAGGCAAGGTTCGCCAGGGCATCCTGAAAGCTATCGAAATCGGCGAAAAGGTCGAAGTGAAGTCGGCAGCAGAAATCCTGGGCAATGGCAGTTTCATTTCCGCTCAGGATACCGTACCATTTGCGTTGTGGAATGCGGCCCGGCATCTTGATAATTACGAAGAAGCTATCTGGACAACGCTCAGCGCTGGCGGGGATGCGGACACAACGGCTGCAATTGTAGGGGGAATTGTGGTACTCTATGCAGGTCTTGACAGTATTCCCCAGGCGTGGCGCGAGCGACGTGAACCCCTGCCCGCCTGGTATCTTGAGGAAACTACGCCGGAATAACCCATGCCCAGAACCATTGTGGTCAAAGTAGGTACGAGTACCCTGACCCAGGCGACCCGACATCTCTCCAAGCCCATCATGCTCGAAATTGTAAGGCAGGTAGCTGTCCTTCATCATGAAGGGCATCGGATGATTCTCGTTACATCTGGGGCGATGGCCGCCGGGCGCGAACAGCTTAAACAAAATGGTTTCCCAGCTTTTCTGCCAGTCAAGCAGATGCTGTGCGCGGTAGGCCAGAGCCAGCTCATGAGGCTCTACAGCGATTTGTTTGGCCTGTATGAAGTACAGGTCGGGCAGGTGCTGGTCACAGGTGACGATTTAAGACGCAACCGCACCCGCTATCTCAACGCACGCGATACGCTGAATACCCTCCTGGCTTACCAGGTTGTGCCCATTATCAATGAAAATGACACTGTTGCTGTTGATGAAATCAAAGTCGGGGATAACGACAACTTATCCGCGTTGATTGCCAGTATCGTCAACGCAGATTTACTGCTCCTGCTGACGGATCGTGAAGGGTTATATGACAAAGATCCCCGCCAGTTTCCTGATGCTAAACGGGTTGAAGTTGTTACCCAGATAAACGATACCATTCGCAGCAGTGCTAACGGTCATTCTTCCAGTGGGCTTGGCATCGGCGGGATGCAAACAAAAATCCAGGCGGCAGAACTGGCCGGACGAAGCGGGATTGAAACCGTCATCGGCAATGGTTCAACGCGGGATATTATTTTGCGGATCGTCAATGGGGAGTCGCTGGGCACCCGCTTTTTACCGTCCGCCCCGCGAGTCGAAAGCCGTAAACGCTGGCTGCTCTCCGAACCGGCCCAGGGGAAATTGATGGTTGACAGTGGTGCGGTCAAGGTTCTGTTTAAGAATGGGGCCAGTCTGCTTCCGGTAGGTGTGCGCCAGGTTGAGGGACAGTTTCCTCGTGGTGCGATTGTGGCAGTGGAAGATTTTGATGGTAATAAGCTGGCACATGGATTGACCAACTACGACAGCGATGAACTGCGCCGTCTATGTGGGGTCAAATCCGACCAGATCGAGATGGTTTTGGGCTACACTTACGGAGATGAGGCCGTTCATCGAGATAATTTAGCGTTGTTGCAAAGAGAAAAAAATCAATGATTGACATGGAAGCCATCGGCAAACGGGCCAAACGTGCCGCCCGCCACCTGCGGGGATTCGATACTGAATCCAAAAACTGCGCCCTCCTTGCCATCGCGGATGCGCTGCATGAACACCGCGACACCATACTGGCCGAAAACGCCACAGATATGGCGGCAGGTCAGGCAGCCGGCACAAGCAAAGCGATGCTTGATCGCTTGAATCTCAACGGTCGTCTGGAGGGTATTATCGCAGATGTACGCAAAGTTGCAGAACTCCCCGACCCGGTAGGAGAAGAATTTGAGGAAAAAAACCTGCCCAATGGCCTGCATGTTCGCAAGCGTCGTGTTCCGATTGGCGTTCTTGGTGTGATCTACGAATCCCGCCCCAATGTGACCGTGGATGTAACCGCCCTGGCTCTCAAAACCAGTAATGCGGTCATTCTGCGCGGAGGTTCAGATAATCTCCACAGCAACATCGCGCTCGTGGACGCGATTCAGGCGGGTATGAAAAAGGTCGGGTTTCCGGCGGAAGCAGTCCAGCTCATTCGTGATACTGACCGCCGTTATGTCGGTGAACTTCTGAAATTGCACAAGTATGTCGATATGATTATCCCGCGCGGCGGGAATGCGCTGCACGAATTTTGCCGCCAGAACAGCACGATTCCGGTTATTACAGGGGGGATTGGCATTTGCCATCTCTTTGTGGATGACTCTGCGGATGTGCCGGGGGCATTGGAAGTGATCTACAATGCCAAGACTCAGCGCCCATCCGTCTGCAATGCGCTGGACACGGTGCTGGTACATGAAAAAATTGCTGAAACTTTTGTCCCTCAGATCATTCAACGGCTGTCCGGGGTGCACTTCAAGCTTGATGAATCACTGGCTCAGTTTGCCAATGGAGATGCTGAACTGGCCCAGGAAGGCGATTGGGATACGGAATGGCTGGATTTAATTCTGGGAATCAAGGTCGTAAAAAATCTTGACGAGGCTGTCCAACACATCGAAACTCATGGCACTGCCCACTCAGATGGTATCCTGACACAGAATATGCAGAACGCAGAAAAATTCCTGAATGAGGTAGATTCGGCGGCAGTGTATGTGAACGCTTCGACCCGTTTTACGGATGGCTCAGCGCTGGGATTAGGGGCGGAAATTGCCATCAGTACGCAGAAACTCCATGCGCGGGGGCCAATGGCGCTGACCGAATTAACCACCTATAAATGGATTATCGAGGGAGATAACCACGTCCGTCCATAAATACAGAAAAGGGGCGATAAAGCCCCTTGCAGTGGTGGGATGTAGAGGACTTGAACCTCTGACCTCTTCGATGTCAACGAAGCGCTCTAGCCAACTGAGCTAACACCCCGTTTGTTTTGTATGATTATAGGTGGCTTTACGCGGGTTGGCAATAGTATTTTTCCGCAGATTTATACCTGTGCTATGCTATAATGGCAATCACCCGATATATGCTAGGATTTAATCCCCGATGAATATAGGCCAATCAGTCGCCCAACGACTCGTTGAAAATGTCTCCCGTGTGATCATCGGTAAACATCGTGAAATCAGGCTCATTGTGATCGGCTTTTTGTGCCAGGGACATATCTTACTGGAAGATGTTCCCGGCGTAGGTAAAACCGTCCTGTCTAAGGCCCTGGCGGCGTCGATTGGCGCTGAGTTCAAGCGCTTACAGTTTACGCCCGATATGCTGCCTTCCGATGTCACCGGTGTTTCGATTTTTAACCAGCGATCTGGTGAATTTGAGTTCCGTCCTGGCCCTATCTTCGCGCAAATTGTGCTGGCGGACGAGATCAACCGTGCCACCCCCAAAACTCAGGCGGCGCTGCTGGAAGCAATGGAAGAACAGCAGGTCACCGTAGACGGAAACACCTACAAACTCAGCAGCCCCTTTCTGGTCATGGCAACCCAGAACCCAATTGAGTATGAAGGCACATTTCCCCTGCCCGAAGCTCAGCTAGACCGCTTTTTTATGCGAGTGCATCTGGGATATCCCAAGCCCGCAGAAGAGATCACGATGCTCGAATCGCAGCAGATCAATCACCCCCTGGCAGAGCTGCGAAAAGTGGTGCCGGTGGAAGAACTTCTCCATGCACAGCGGGCCGTGCGCGAGATTTATTCCAACTACGACATCAAACAGTACATCGTGAATCTGGTCACGGCCACCCGCAGCCACCCGGATGTCTATCTGGGGGCAAGTCCACGCGGCGCGATTGCGCTGTTCCGCACCGCCCAGGCCAACGCCGCGCTTGAAGGGCGTGACTATGTGATTCCCGACGATATTAAGGCGATGGCTGAATCCACGCTGGCGCATCGCATCATTATGGGGCCGTCGGCACGCATCAAGGAAATTTCGTCACGCAGTGTGGTGCAGCAAATTCTCGCATCCATTCCAATTCCGGGGGCAACAGTAGGCGCTCGTTATTAAATGTCAAACCGTCGCAATTCGATCTATATGTTGATTATCGTTTGTCTGGTCGCTGGTTTTGTGACCGGCAAATCCTTTTTTTTCAACCTGGTTTATGTGTTTGTGCTGCTGTTGATCGGTGCGTTTTTCTGGTCATGGGCTGCTGTAAACTGGGTCAGAGTAGGCCGCCAGACGCCGGCCCGTCGTGCTCAGGTCGGACGCATTTTTGACGAGCATTTCCGGGTGCAAAATACGGCTATTTTCCCCAAACTCTGGCTCGAAGTCCGCGACCATTCGACGCTGCCGAATCACAATGCAAGTCATGTGGTGCCGACGATGTTTCCCGCGCAGCGGTATCGGTGGGAAGCAAATACTCTGTGTATTCTACGTGGGCAGTTCACGCTGGGCCCCATGACCATCAACAGCGGCGATCCATTCGGGCTGTTCCAGTTCCCGCGCCATATCAAAGCAACTTCCCGCATCATCGTTTACCCTGCCACCGTGCCGATTTACGAATTTGCCGCCCCAATCGGACGTTTGACAGGCGGCCAGGCCGTGCGCCGCCGCACCTACGAGGTCACGACGAATGCTGCTGGGGTGAGGGAATATGCGCCGGGCGACAGCATGAACCGGATCCACTGGAAAACCACTGCCCGGCGAGGCAAGTTAATGGTCAAGGATTTTGAGCTCGATCCCCTTTCTGATGTGTGGATTTTTATTGATATGGATCGTAATGCACGGGTTGATGCCCCACCGGGAGCCGCCAGCGATTATCAGGCCAACGGGGGATGGCATTTGCTCCCGAATACAGAAGAATATACGGTGACCTGTGCCGCTTCGATCAGCGAATACTTTATAGACAAAGGGCGGGCCCTGGGGCTGGTGGCTTATACCCCGTTCCGCGAAATGATCCAGCCTGACAGAGGCGACCGGCAGCTTACCCGTATTTTAGAACTGCTGGCGCTGGCGAAAAGCGAAACCAGTGTCCCGATGCGGCAGATGCTGGCGATAGACGCTCCCCTGATCGGGCGTGGCAACACGCTCATTATTATCACAGCCAGCCCCGATCCCGGTTGGATCATTGAAGCCGATGTCCTGAGGCGACGTGGGCTGCATGTCATCGCGGTCATGATTGACCCGTCCAGTTTTGGCGCAGTTCAGTTCAATTTTATGGAGTTTCAGATTAAGGCCGAAAACATGGGAATCGTAGTCTATCCCATTAAACTCCATGATGATCTGACGAATGCGCTCAGTTACACCCCTGCCGTTCGTCCAGTGTTAGGATAATTAAGGATGTACGAAAATCCCAATGATGAACCCATTCTGGTCGCTGTCCGCAATTATCTGGAGGATGCTGAGCGCAAACTGCATCTGCGTGATTTCGAGGGAGCATTCGCCAGCGTGGAGCGGGCACTCAAGACAGCCCGTGACCAGGAAAATACCCCTTCTCTTGCCGCAGCCTACTATGGCAAAGCGGCGGTAATCTGGGGCAGTGGTGGCAGCTCTGAAGAAGCGCACCGCTATGCAAGCCTTGCCGCACAGCATTCCAGGCCAGACTCAGAGACCGATCTGATGATTCGCACCCTGATTGCCCGCATCAAGGCCGCCCGCCAGAATTTTGATGCCGCCATCGTGATTAACGAAGATTTGTTGAACTACTATAAGCGAGAAAATCGGCTGGATGGTCAGGCAAATGTCTTACGCAGTCTGGGCGATATTCACCGGGCCAAAGGGGAATATGAACGTGCGCGGGAACGCTATCTTCTGGGGCTCGCTATTTTTTCTTTTCTGGAAGATCCGTTAAATCATGCAGGCCTGCTGCTGAGTCTGGGTTCGTTGATGTACGAAACCCAGGACTTTGACCAGGCCAAACGCTACTGGTTGGAAGCGCGGTCGATTGCGGAAGGCAGTGGCTTCCGCGATATTGTGGATAAAGTTGATACAGCAATCAAAGAGCTTTTATGAATTTTGACGCGATTGTCATCGGCGCGGGCGCGATGGGCAGTGCCGCCGCCTACTATCTCTCCAGATCCGGCCAGAAAACGTTGCTGCTGGAACAGTTCCATATAGATCATCAACTGGGGAGCTCGCACGGCTACTCGCGGATTATCCGCTATGCTTACGCCCATCCTGTCTATATCAGGATGGCAAAGATGGTATATCCCCTATGGCAAGCATTGGAAGCCGAAGCTGAAGAAACCCTGTATATCAAAACGGGCGGGTTGGATTTTGCGAAGGCCGATAATGTTCATTTTCTGGCAACCCGCCAGGCAATGGCAGATTCCGGTGTAATTTTCGAGGAACTTTCGCCACAGGAAGTGGCCTCTCGTTTTCCCCTGTTCCGTCTGGATGAAGACATGCGGGCGATTTACCAGGCGGACGCGGGAGCCCTGCGAGTCTCGCGCTGTGTCACCGCCCATGTACGGCTGGCGACCGAACGCTATGGGGCAACCTTCCTTGAAAATGTTACCGTCCACAACATTATCCCGTTTGCCAACAGTGTGACCGTTGAAACTTCGCAGGGGACCTTCAGCGCGGGGAGACTGGTGTTGGGAGCAGGGAGTTGGAGTCAACCCCTCCTGGCAAGACTCGGTGTTACGCTGCCTTTGGAGGTAATGCGTCAGCAGGTCGTTTTTTTCGATGTACCGCCTGAATATGGCGCCGATAGGGTGCCGATTTTCATCGCATGGGGCGACCCTCATTTTTATGGTATTGGGGATGTCGATCACACCGGGTTTAAATGTGCCCAACACTATGGGGGAGAGATCGTCACACCTGAAACCGTAATACGCACGGTCGATGAGTCCTATGTGGAACATATTCGGGCGTTCGCACGACGGCATCTGCCTGCTATCGCAGAAAATCCAATTTGTGAAGCCAGCGTGTGTCTGTACACGAACACGCCGGACGAGAATTTTGTGATTGACCACCACCCGCAGTATCCGCATATCGCATTTGGGGCAGGTTTTAGCGGACACGGCTTTAAATTTAGTACACTGGTGGGCAAAATGCTGGCAGATATTGCCAGCCAGCATCCTGTAGAGATAAATTTAGATTTGTTTCGGTCTGACCGTTTTAAAAAGTAGCGGTTAACAGGTAAAATAGGACAGTTTGTGAACAGCCGTTCGATTTAAGGAGTTTTCATGCGCGAAGTAACAATTGCCATCGTTCAGTTTTCCCCCAAGCTCGGTGAACCGGAAGAAAATCTGGTCAAAATGTCCGAGTTTGTGTCCAAGATTGCTTCGCAGCAAAAAGTGGACTTGATTGTTTTCCCTGAGCTTGCCACCAGCGGCTATGAACTGGGGGTAAAATCCACCGAAGTTGCCCAGCGTATCCCCGGCCCCACGGTAAATCTCATGTCGCAGCGCGCCTCCGAATACGGCGTGCATATTGCGTTTGGCATGGTCTCAAAAGAAAAAGTTGAAAGCATCATTTTTAATTCCGCCGTACTGATTGGCCCGGATGGGGAGTTGGTCGGGTCGTATGACAAAATGCACCTGCGCGGTGAGGAACGTATGGCCTTCCGCGAGGGATATAAACTGCCTGTGTTTGAAACCGAAACGATTGGTACAGTGGGAATGCTGCTGGGATGGGATTTGGCCTTCCCGGAAACCGCTCGCAGTCTTGCGCTGGATGGCGCGGAATTGGTTATTAGCATGACCAACTGGGAAACCGCGCAGATGGAAGAGTACCGCAGCTATGTTAAATCCCGCGCTTTTGAAAACTCGGTGTTTATGGTGGTGTCTAACCGGGTGGGCGAAGACGTAACCCTCAGTTTTGGCGGGGAAAGTATGATTGTAGGGCCACGTGGCAAGGTCTATTCGTCGCTGGATGAGAAAACCGATGGCAAACCCAACGAAGGCTTCAGTGTTGCCCGTATTGACCTGGATGAAGTGCGGAAATACCGTGAGGAATTTCAATATTTGCAGGCGCGTCAACCAACCAATTATAAGTCAGTCGTAAAGCGTTACTAAATCATGGAAGAAAAAAGTCCCCCCACAGTAGGCGCTCCTACCGAACTGGCAGAAGCGGAAGAAGTACCAGGATGGTTCGCCGGATTAGTTGAAGCTGTTATGGCTGGCCCGGTGATTCTTGCTTTCCTGTGCGGTGGGCTGCCAATGCTGCTGGCGATCTGTTACTGCATCGCCCAGTTGTTTTTCATCTAAGGAACATGCATGGATAAAATTGACCTGCGGAGCGATACCGTCACCTGGCCTACGTCCAGAATGCGGCAGGCCATGATGGAAGCCGAAGTGGGTGACGATGTCTATGGGGAAGACCCGACCGTCAATGAGTTAGAACGTCGTGCCGCGCAGAAGTTTGGCAAAGAAGCCGGGTTGTTCGTCGCCAGCGGCACCATGGGGAACATTGTGTCCATCATGGCACACTGCGGACGCGGTGAACGAGCGATCATGGGACACAGCGCCCATACCCATGCTAACGAAGCAGGTAATCCTGCGGTTCTGGGCGGGATTCAGCCCTGGGTTGTGCCGGTGCAGCCAGATGGCACCCTGTTGTTAGAAGACATTCGCGCCGGAATCAGTTCCGACGATCCGCATTTTCCCCGAACCACCCTGGTATGTGTAGAAAATACCCAGGGTGCGGCAGGGGGGCAGCCGCTTTCCGCCGCATATATCGAACGGGTGGGAAAGCTCTGCCGTGAACAGGGATTAAGGCTGCACCTTGACGGCGCACGGATTTTTAACGCTGCGGTGGCAGAAGGAACGGATGTTGCCACCCTAACTGCCCCAGCAGACAGCATCACCTTTTGTCTCTCGAAAGGTTTATGTGCGCCCGCTGGGTCGGTGATTGTTGGGTCGGATGAATTTATCTACAAAGCTCGCCGGATCCGGAAACTGCTGGGCGGGGGGATGCGGCAGGCAGGCATTCTCGCCGCCGCCGGTCTCATTGCGCTGGAAGAGATGACCGAGCGCCTGAGCGAAGATCATGCCACCGCAAGAGCCTTTGCCGAAGGATTGGCACACATTCCCGGTGTGGAGGTGCAGCCTGAGCGGGTCAAAACCAACATGGTTTTCCTGAAACTACACGCGGATTCCCGATTGGATGGTCGGATGCTGTCGAAAAAGCTGGAAGAGGACAACATCATCCTGCGTCCCAGCGGTGTCTATCACTTCCGCGCCGTGACCCATTATTGGATCAAACCCGCACACATTGACTTCGTGCTGGAACGCATTAACCGCTATCTCGCATGACCGATTTGAATTTCCCCCCTGGCACACCGGGCGAAGACGACGAGGACGTTCAACCTACCAAACCAATGCAGCCTGTTCCTCGTCATCTGTACCGAGAACAGAAACCAGAAGCCCTGCGCCAGCGTGAACCGATTCAGGCGATCCTGGAGCAGGCACGGAAACTGGCCCAAGACCAGGAAGTCCGCCCAGAGCACATTGAACCTCGCACCGGACGCCGGGAAGTTGACCCGCTTTTCGCCTATCTGCTCATTATTTCGCTGGCAATTGGCCTATCCCCCCTAACTCCATCAATCCGCTATGTTTTTTTGTGGGCGCTGATGGGAATCCTTGGCCTCATGGGATACGTATTGGGAACAGTGAAGAATCCGCGTGAAACCCACATCGTTGACTTGATATGGGGTCTGGCTTTCGGTTTTTTGTCCAGTGGGCCGTTTCTGGCGGCGTTTGGCTCTTCGCTAAACACAGTATCTGTTCGTATGTTTGATGTGGAAAACACACCCACGGTCATCATGGATACCTGGGCATTTATGGCGGTTGTCTTTGTGATTCCAGCCTGTGAAAGTCTGTTTTTCCGAGGCGCATTACAGGAAGTTCGCAGTTTCGGTTTTACCGTGCTGCTCTCTACCCTGTGGTCAGCAGTGCTGTTTTTTCCACATATGGAACTGGGTGGGCGTGAGGTCATCGCCCTGATTCTGCTGATTGTGTTTGGGCTTCTTAACTTTATGTACAGCTACGTCAGGGCACGTAATGGGTTAGCGGCTGCATGGCTGTCTCAGGTGGTCAGCTACGGGCTGCTATGGTTTTTGCCCAGGTTACTCTAACTCACCTATTGACTTCTCCCCGAAGTTAGCTAGAATTCACTGCATTCGCCAAGATAGCTCAGTTGGTAGAGCAACGCACTGAAAATGCGTGGGTCCCCAGTTCAAGTCTGGGTCTTGGCACACCAAAACCCCGTTAGCCAACGGGGTTTTAATTTGGACCGGTCACTCTTTTTTCTCTGGCGGCAGCCACGCAGCGTATTTCGTGGTTTCATCATCTGCTGCGGACGGCGCGGAAGTTTGGGGAGCTGCCCCTTTAGCGCCATTCTGCGGTTTTTCCGGCTCAGCAGCGAGTTCCTCGATGAATCGTGTGGTCCGGCTGGCAAGCGCACGCGGGTTTGCGGTACTGCGAAGTTGGTTTACCCCGCGCGTCAATTCCTGAGCGGTTTTCATGATTTCCTTGCCATCATCGCCCAGTTCTTTTTCGAGCTCATTCATCATGCGCGACCACATCATCCGAAGCTGGTGAATCACTTTCCCTGCTTCTCGTGCCCACTTGACCGTGTTGCGCGGCCCGCCGATCACCATCAGCACAAAAACGATGATGAGAATCTCTGCGGGGCCAACTCCAAAAATCCCGTCCATACGCCTGCAAACTCGTTTTCAACCGCCCTGATTCTAATGCGTTTCACGTTCTCCGCCAATGCCTGATGCCTTTCGCCCGATTTATACGTAGAATATTAGGGAGGTATCACTATGAACATGACAACGTTAGATAAAACATCCATCAAACGTGATTTCACACTGGCATTTGCCGCTTTTGTGATCGCTTTTGTGCTGTGGCAGTTTCGGCCTCTTTCCCCGGTGGTCTATCCACTTCGCCTGTTTGTAACGTTTATTCACGAGTTGGGGCATGGGACAGCGGCGCTGGCAACTGGCGGCGAGTTCAGGAATTTTCAGGTGGAAACTTCGGGCGCGGGAGTCGCCTATTCGGCGGGCGGGATCCGCCCACTCGTCATTTCAGCCGGATATGTCGGCACGGCAGTTTTTGGTGCGGTGTTATTGTATGCCGCCAATCGGGTTAAGAATCCGCGCCGTGTTGCCATCTTCCTGGGGTTGTGTTTTGTGCTGCTCACACTGGCTTATTCCGGGTTGGGGTTGAGCAATTTCAACCTGCCAGAAATTCTCATTACAGCCGCTATTTTGGGCGCAGCAGGATACACCGCGCTGACTGCTGTTGACGAGCGCAGGCGGTGGATGGGAGGAGCTGTCGCAGCTTTTGGGCTGGTCGTGCTGATTTATTTTGCAGCAGGAGATAACGTGCTGACGGTTATCGTTGGGGTGGTCAGCGGAATTTTGCTGATCTTGATCGGTTTGTACGCCGATCGGGAGATAACCCTGTTTACCCTGAACTTTCTGGCGTTTATTGTGGGTTTAAATGCGATCACCGACGCCTGGATCCTGTATCAAATCGTTTCTCAACCAACCCTTGTTCCCCATAATGATGCGACCAGTATGGCGCGGGTCAGTGTGCTGCCTGCCCAGTTTTGGGCGACTGCCTGGATCATTACGGCGATTTTGCTGCTGGGCGCAGCGTCATGGCTGACCTTTATTCATCCATTAAATAAGCGCGGGTAGGCATGGAAGACGTTTCAATCATTGTCGCTGCGATTTTTATGGTCGTCGGGATGTTTCTCGCATTCATCCCATTTGTCCCCGGCCCTGCGTTGGTCTGGTGTATCGGTTTTGCTTACGCAATCATCACTGACTTTGACCGGGTCACCGTACTGGCAGTTATCGTGATGACACTGTTTATGATCGTGGGGGCAAGCTCCGACCTGTGGCTGCGAGCGCTGGGGATGAAAGCACGGGGAACCTCGTGTTGGGGGACGATGGGCAGTTTTGCCGGAGGCATTCTGGGGACGTTTTTTATCCCTATTCCGATTCTGGGGACAATGATAGGATTGATTGCAGGAGCGCTGTTGGTCGAATTTATGCGGCTGGGCGAGCTTAAACCCGCCTGGACTGCGGGACGATCCGCGCTGGAAATCTATGTGTTGGGCAAACTCGTTGAATTCAGCATGAGTGCAGCAATTGTGGCGGTATTTGCGGTCAGTGCGTGGCAAACCGCGTAACCCTTTTGAGGTTAAAGTGTTTTAAACAATGTAATAGGCCGAGGATACAGATGGACACTCAAACAGTGCTGCTCATTATCACACTCTCGTATGTGATTGGATCATTCCCAACCGCGTATATCGTCGGACGGTTGAATGGCTTCAATATCTTCAATGTTGGCAGTGGCAACATGGGAACCACCAATGTCCTTCGTGCGCTGGGATTGGGATGGGGTGCACTGGTTTTCCTGGTGGATATTAGCAAAGGCATCCTTGCCGTCTGGCTGGCCCGTCAGATTGCACCTGGCAACTCACAGGCCTCCGCAAGCGCTATCAGTGCGGTCGCGGTGGTCACCGGGCATAACTGGTCATTCATTGCCTCTCTGATTTCCGGCAGCATTCGGGGTGGCAAAGGCGCCGCTACAGCGGGCGGCACCTGGCTGATTATCATGCCGGCTTTTGTGATGGCTGTTCCTCTGGTGATTATGGCGTTAATTATTGCGACTACCCGTTACATGTCGCTGGGAGTGCTGGTTAGCACCTTTGTCGGCGGTTTGATTTTGCTGGGACTTGTCCTGACTCACCAAATGGATCCGGCCTATCTGCTTTATGCCCTGGTTGGCTTGATGGTTTTCTACCGCCACCGTGATAATATTAAGCGGTTGTTGGCAGGAAACGAACGTCGTCTTGGTGAACGTGCTGAAGTTCAAAAATAAACACCCCACGCATCTTCAACTGAAAAATCATGCAAAAACCGGGCATCTGCTCGGTTTTGCTGCTTTACTGATTCTGCTGCTGGTGGGGTGCGGCAATTCGGAAAAACAATCGGACACGGGAGCCAGTATCGTTTCAACGATTCCCCTGGTTACACCTCTCGCAACCCTACCGCCGACATGGACGCCTGCCCCCACGAATACCCCTGTGCCAACGGCCACCCCAACAGTGACCCCAACCATAACCGTTACCCCCAGTGCCACGACCACCCTGACTGCTGAGGAAATTTGCGGCCGTTTTTCCATTGTGAGCGTACCGGATGAAGGGGTATCGCTGCCCTATGCCGGTGTGATCGCTTTCTCATGGGACAACAGTCCGCCGGACAGCATTGTCGTGCTATCGCTGGTACGGGTTAAAGACGGGTCAGAGTTTTTGACCCAATTCCCGCCAGAGTATCAGCGCAACGCATTTTTTGAGCTGGCTTATCTGCCAACCTGGGGCGCATATCGCTGGACGTTGAGTCTGTTTCTGGAATCTTACGGCGAACTTTGCCCGGTCAGTGGCACATTTTTCCGCGAAGCCTGGTGGAGCCAGCCGATCATCAATCCATTAGCGCCACCTTTTATTTTTCGTCTGGTTGAATAGGAACATGGCCGACAAATATGCGCTCCGCCGCTGGTTCATACGGGATATTCTGCTGAAATATATCGGGTTCAGGCTGCTGGTCAAACCCAATGTGGAAGGCCTGGACAATATTCCCGCCAGCGGCCCAACGATTCTGATGATGAATCACACGGTGTCGATTGACGGGGTGGTGGTGATGGGGGTGGTGAAAAGCCGCTTTGTAGTCCCGATGATTAAAGCGGAAAATTTCGATCACTGGTTTATCGGGCCATTGGCGCGGATGTGGGGAGCATATGCCATCAAGCGAGGTGAGGTTGATCTTGAGGCGATGAAACTCACGCTGGAACTCATCAAC
The DNA here is from genome assembly GCA_008933735.1 of Anaerolineae bacterium. Taxonomy (GTDB): domain Bacteria; phylum Chloroflexota; class Anaerolineae; order Aggregatilineales; family J027; genus SB15. Next base: position 21,988 of record WBUL01000006.1, read on the forward strand.
AGAGGAGACTTAGTGCTGATCGCCCCTGAAGGGCATCGCCAGGGGCAGCTTCATGACCCGAAAGATGGCTTAACCTATATTGCGCTCAAAACCAACGCGGTCATCGTGCCAACCGCAACCTTTAATATGGAAACCTGGGTTAAAGACCTGTATCGGCCTCGGCTGACACAGGCCCAGATTCGCTTTGGGAAACCGTTCCGTTTGAAGGCCAAAGGGCGAATGCCACGCGAGGCCATGCGAGAGGCAACTCACGAAATGATGTATCAGCTTGCCACCCTTTTGCCGGAAAAATATCGGGGAGATTATCGTGATCTTTCCCAGATGACAACCAATCATCTGGAGTTTATCTCATGACAAGGCAGGAACAAAAAACCCCACCGAAGTGAGGTTTCATCCTGTGAGCCTGGAGGGACTCGAACCCCCAACCAAGTGCTTAAAAGGCACCTGCTCTACCTTTGAGCTACAGGCCCGTAGGCGCTGTCATTTTAAGCGAGTAGGCTTTCCAAGACAAGCCCCAGTTTACGCACAAAAGAAGCAGCAAGGCCGTCCTGTAAGCCGCGTTCTGTTCCCATTACTGGGCGGTGATCATCTATCTAGGGCAGCCCTTGCGGACTGCCTCAAGCAGTCTACCCGGCGCTCAAATGGGACGGGTCGCCCCTTGCGCCTGCTTGACCTTGCTCCCGGCGGGGTTTACCCAGCCACCCCTGTTACCAGAGATGCTGGTGCGCTCTTACCGCACCTTTTCACCCTCACCCATTCACATGGGCAATCCGTTCTCTGTTGCACTTTTCCAGCGAGTTACCTCGTCCGGCGGTTAACCGGCACCGTACCCTACGGAGCGCGGACTTTCCTCGTGATTTTCGCCACGCGATCACCCGGCCAGCCTCACTGCTTCACCTTAAGTGTACCCGAAAAGGACTATTTTTAAATCAGGGTTTCATTACAACATTCTTGACACAACAGGCCAACCTCGCCTACACTCTGAAATATGAACGCTAAACACTGTGTTGTGATGATGTGCAAAGGTGCTGGCTGTAGTCGGAGTCTCGGCAACGGCAGATAGCGCCTGCCGCAGCACAGCCAGCACAAACCGTCGGAAATCCCGGCGGTTTTTTGTTTCTGTCTAAGGTAAGATTCGTGGAGTAAGAAAGGGAATCTATGTCGGAGTATATTCATGTTTCGGTGGCGTGGCCCTATGCCAATGGGGATTTGCACGCCGGACATCTCGCAGGCTGTTACATCCCTGCTGATATTTATGCACGCTATCATCGTTTGCGTGGGCATCATGTCCTGATGGTCAGTGGGTCGGATGCTCATGGCACGCCGATTTCGGTAGAAGCCGACAAACGCGGCATTCCGGCGGCAGAGCTTTTCACCTACTATCACAAACGTTTCCTGGAAACACAGCAAAAGCTGGGGATTTCCTACGATCTGTTCACCCATACAGATACCGAAAACCATCATCGGATCGCACAGGACATTTTTCTGCTGCTGCTTGAGCGGGGGTATCTGTACCGTGAAACTCAGCAGCAGTTTTACAGCGAAACGGAAAAACGCTTCCTGCCTGATCGCTATGTGGAAGGAGAATGCCCTATCTGTCATTTTCCGGATGCACGCGGTGACCAGTGCGATAACTGCGGGAATCTGCTGAACGCCCTTGACCTGATTAACCCGCGCAGCAAGACCGACGGCAGCACCCCCGTGATCCGTGAGACCGAGCACTACTTCCTCGACTTAAGCAAGTTTATCTCACCGTTAGAGACATATCTCAAAGACAAAACCTACTGGCGCGACCAGGTGCGGAACGAACCCCTCAGCAAAGTCAAGGAGCTGCGTGGGCGTCCTATTACCCGCGATATTGACTGGGGGATTCCGCTGCCGCTTGACGGCGAGGACTGGAAAGACAAACGGATGTATGTCTGGTTTGAGGCCGTTATGGGCTACCTGACCGCCAGCATTGAATGGGCAAAAAATACAGGTCAGCCGGACGCCTGGAAACAGTGGTGGTACAACCCGAACGCGAAGATTTACAACTTCATCGGGAAAGATAACATTCTATTCCACACAATCATCTGGCAGGCGGAACTGCTCGGTATTTCCGGGATTTATCACGACGACCATACTCCGATTAATCTGCCCTACGATGTCCCGGCGAACCAGTATTTGAATCTGGAAGGCAAACAGTTTTCCAAGAGTCGGGGCTGGTATATCAGCGTTCCAGATTTACTGGAACGCTACGACCCGGATGCGATTCGCTTTTACCTGACCGCCAACGCGCCTGAAACCAGCGACGCAGACTGGAACTGGGATGGCTTTGTCGCTCGCAACAACAATGAACTGCTGGCGAAATGGGGAAATCTGGCGAACCGAGTGTTGAAATTTGCCATTAAGAATTTTGATGGCCGCGTTCCCGAACCTGGCACGCTGCGTCCGCTCGACGAGGAAATCATCACCAAAGTCGAGGCCGGATTAGACACTATCGGCAGGTTATATGATGCCGTGAAATTGCGCGACGCGCTTCAGGCGGCGATAGCCCTGGCAACAGAGGTCAATATCTACCTGGAAAAAGCACCCTGGTTCGGTAATGTCATTAAAGAGGATAAACAGGCGGCGGCCACCACAATCTACACCGCGCTGCGCTGCATCGACATGCTGAATCGGATTTTTGCGCCAGTGCTGCCCTTCACCGCCGAACGGATTCATGCCTATCTGGGTTACACTGAACCGATTTTCGGGGAACTGCTCATCAGAGAATACCAGGAATCAACCCGCAGTCATGAGGTACTGGTTTATGAGGATTCAAAAGCGGCAGGGGCATGGGAGGTTTCAAAACTGCGAGTCGGTCAGCAACTGCACGAACCAGAAACGATTATCAAAAAGCTGCCGCCCGAAACAGCAGCCGACGAACGTGCCCGCATGGGAGTGAAGTAACGGAAACGGACCTTATCCCGCCCTGCTCGTCCAGATGGAGCGGAGGGCGGGGTTTATTACCCCAACCAGCGCTTACGCCGTTTATAATGTTTAACCTCTCGGTAGCTTTTGCGCTCACCTATCTGTGAAAGGCCAAGATAAAATTCTTTGATGTCTTCGTTGTTCGCCAGCACATCCGCCGGACCATCCATCACGATACGTCCATTTTCCATCACATAACCGTAATCTGCCAGACCGAGTGCGGCATGAGCATTTTGCTCGACCAGCAGCACGGAAATGCCATCCTTTTTGCGAATTTCGCCCACGATTTCAAAAATTTCCTCGACCAGCATCGGCGCAAGCCCCAGCGAGGGCTCATCCAGCATCATCAACTGGGGATGACTCATGACCGCCCGCCCGATGACTAGCATTTGCTGCTCCCCACCGGAAAGATAACCGCTTGTGCGTTTCCGCATATCGCGCAGTTTAGGGAAATAAGCATAAACGCGCTCCATGTCGTGTTTAACTTCGCGCCCGCCCTGGTAAATCATCCCGCCAACACGGAGGTTTTCTTCTACCGTCAGATGACGAAAGAGCGGGCGACCTTCAATCACCTGCACCAACCCCAATCGAACGATTTCCTCGGCGGACAGATGGTCAATTCGCTGACTATTCCATTTGATGTTGCCGCGTGTTACCTGACCGAGTTCACCGCGCAGCAGCCCGCTGATCGCTTTGAGCGTGGTACTTTTGCCTGCGCCATTTGGCCCCATCAATGTAACGACCTGCCCTGTCTCAACTTTGAAGGAAATACCCCGCAAAACCAGGATGATATTGTTATAGACAACCTCGATGTTATTTATTTCCAGCATTTTTGAAGCCTCTGGTGCTACAGCAAATGGGGTGGCACACCCGCACCACCCCAAAAGAATGAACTATTCCATGCTCGCAGCGTGCATATCCGGTGCCGGAAGCCAATCGCTCAAGGGCAGGATCGTGGGGGTTACCCCCGCATCAGATTCGACAAACTGGATGCTGCCGATACGGGTTGTGGACACCGCGCGTTTACCACCTGTCCAATCCACACGGAGAATACCATCAAGGGCGTCATACTGGAAGTTGTCGAGCGTGTTATAGACCGCCGCGCCGCTCAGATTCTCGAAGCCAACTTCGTTGATGGTCTGGATCATGATTTCTATCCACATGTCAAGCGACGCCCAGGAAACTATGTAGGCGATATTTCGCACGCGGACCGCTTCCTCAGGGTTGTTTGCCAGACGGTTTTGCGCCCAGTAACCCGCGACCAGTTGGACACCGGTCTGGTCAAGCTCATCCCACCACAGGTAGGGCAGATTGCCCATGATACCAGCGGTCGCTTCGCCCCCCAGGGCAATCACCGAGGTATCCAGAACCCAGTTCGGGCCCGCGACCACCAACTGATCGCTGAGGCCAAGCGCATTGATGGTGCCTGCCACCTGTGCCGGACCGGAAGCCAGACTGGTGGTGTAGATGATGTTCGCGCCGTTATCCAGCAGAGTCTGCAACTGCGTGGAAATGTCCGAGGTCGTCGGCAGGAAGTATTCCGCGCCAGCATAGCCAACGCCCGCCGCCTCACAGTGAGCGCGAGCCGCTTCGGTGTCGCTGGAACGCCCAAATGCACCTTCCCAGCTTAGATGTCCAATGACTGGATCCCCTTCTATGCCCATCGTTGACCAGTTTTCGCCGATATAATCGCAGAAGGCGGCAAGCTGGTCTGCATACAGGGGAATGGTTGCAAAGATGTAACCGGGCTGCCCGTCTTCACCATACAACGCTAGCTCGCTCCCCGCTGCCAACAGCAAGGGGGTCTGTTTATCCGCCGCCTGCTGGCGCAGCAGCTCGCCATCCGCGCTGGAGTAGGTGAAGATGACATAGGCATCATCCAGTGCTGTGAATTCATCCCAGAAGGCCTGAGCCTGTTCCTGAGCGCCGCCGGTGTCACGGTATTCCTGTACGATTTCCGCACCGCACAGACCGCCATTTTCATTAAAGTAGGCCGCTGCATCGGTGAACCCCGCCACCAGAGGCTGTGAGATAAACGCATACGTGCCGCTCAGGTCGCCAAAGTGGAAAAATCGAATGGTTTGCCCGGTTAAATCCTCACTACACTCAGTCCGCCAGGGGGCAGTGGGATTAGGGTTTGCGGGGGTATTGTCCGCGCCGACCGCCGGAACCACAGCCGCCACCAGCGCACACAGAAGTAGGAAAACAAGGATTTTTTTGGTCATTTTTAACACCTCTATCTGAACTAAATTTCAAATTTTCTTGGAACGGAAAAAACAGGCTTTTAAGTGCATCACCTCCTTATGCCTGTGAAAAAGGTCGTAACTTCCATGCGGCCTGTATCAGCGCCCACCGATAGGCCAATCCTCGCGGTTCGTAAATGAGGAATATCACGAGTGTAATCCCAAACAGCATAGGCAGCAAAGCAGGTTCGATGTTTGTGCTGTCAACAAACGGGAGCAGGTTGGGGAGTTGCGCCTGCAACCAGGGGCGGATATTCGGGATGATAAAGTCATTAATCAGGAAGAAAAACGCCACACCAAAGGTCGCGCCAAGCGGGAAACCTACCCCACCGACGATCAGCATACCCAGGTAGCGGATACTCACGGTTAGATCAAATGCCCCAGGGCTGATACTCTGGTTGGCGTGCGCCTGTAAACTGCCTGCGATGCCCGCATAGACCGCCGCGATAAAAAATGCCAGCAGTTTGTAGCGGAAAACATTGATACCCAACTGTTCTGCCGCCAGATCATTGTCGCGCACCGAGATCAGCGCCCGCCCAATCCGAGACCGGATAATATTTCGGGCCGCCGCCGCGCAGAGCAGCATCACAACCAACACCACATAGTACATGCTGAGGTCATTGTTAAATTTGGCCCCCAGCAATTCCGGCGCAGGAACAGATTTTCCGGTTGCGCCGCCGAGGTCAATTTCCCGCAAAAATTCACCAATAAATCCAGTAGAATCCCAGAATCCGCCCTCAAACCACGTTCCCTCATACGCCTTGATGAACCAGGGAATAATGAACTGGGCCGCCAGGGTTGCCATTGCCAGGTAAAACCCCCGCACACGCAGCGATGGGATTCCAAAAATCAGGCCGACGAGTCCGGTAAACAGAGCGGAAATGGGCAGTGCTACCCAGAAGGTAACGCCCTTCTGCGCGACCAGCACCTGCGAGGTATACGCGCCGACCATGACGAAGGCGGCCTGACCCAGCGAAATCTGCCCGGTATAACCCATAAGCAGATTTAAGCCTGTCACGATGATGATGAAGATACCGATTCGCGTGAACGTGCTGAGAACCGATACAGATACCAGTCCTGTTTCAAAAAACGGCCCTTCTCGCGTGAGCAAGGGGAGGATAAGCAGAACCGCCAGGATCAGAATTCCCCAGAACCAGTCCACCCGTGTACGGTAGATGGACAGATCCTGCTCGTATTTAACGTCATAAACACCACTGGGGCGCAGCATTTTTTATGCTCCTTATACGCGGTCTATACGGCGTTGGCCGAACAAACCATCCGGCTTAAGCATTAACACGATGAGAAGCACGGCAAAGGGGGCAAATTCCTGCCCGGTGGTGCTGTCCACCAGCGCAGAGGCCAGGGTTTCCACAATCCCGATGACCAGCCCACCAACGAGCGCCCCGGTGATGGATTCCAACCCGCCAAGCAGCACCGCCGGAAACGCCCGCAGAGCAAGCGGCGGAATCACTATCGCGCTCAGGCCAATACCGGGGCCGGTGCCCTGAATCACACCCGCAATGGTTGCCATTGCTGCCGCAATCGCCCAGGCCACGGCCAGAATCGTCCGAACCCGCAGCCCTACACTTTCCGCCAGCACCTGATTTTCTGCGACTGCCCGCATCGCCAGCCCGACGTTGGTAAACTCAAAAAACAGGACGAATGCCACAAAACAGGAAATCGCAATGACAAACCCCCAGACAAGATTGCGCTGGAAACTCAAATCCTTGCCCAGCCAGTCCTCGGTTTCGACACGGTAATTCGGTTGAACTTTGGGCGGGACGGCCTGGGTTCCAACCTCCTGATAGATCGTATTGCCCTGAGCATCAATACCGATTGGAACGACAATCGGTTCTTCACGGGCAGGTTCCACAAATACAGAAAGAGGGCGCGGCTGCGAACCCCAGAAGAGTGAGATGCTGCCCTGGAGTACCAATCCTACTGCCAGAGTCATCATGATAGCTGCCAGCAGGGGCTGTCCAAGCAGGGGTCGTATTGTGAAACGTTCCACGGCCAGGCCGATAGCGATGCTGCCGATCAGTGCGCCGAGCGACCCGCGTAAAATATCGTTATTCAACTGGTTAAACAGGATAAATACAACCCCTGTCGTGACCAAACCTGCCACGATCCCGATTTGCACACGCGGCGTTCGCAGCCAGCTTCCCAGTTTCTGCATCCGGCTTTGTTGGGTTGTTTCGCGTAACTCTACGCCGGTCGTCACCAGACCCAGGACAACCAGTCCGGCGATCATACCCAATATCAATGCCAGCGTATCCGAGGGCGGCCCATCGAAAGTCTGCCAGAACAACATCCCTCCAGCAAACATCATGTAACCATGCGCGAAGTTAAATACCCCGGAGGCTTTGTTGATAATCACAATCCCCAGCGCGACCAGCGCATAGACTCCGCCGACCATCATGCCATTCAGAGTAAACTGCACCAGATTCCCACAGGATTCACCCGTATTAGAGCAGTCATCCATACTTGCCCAGAGGATCGTTAGCGCCAGGGCAATGGTTATCGCTGTCCACTGAATAATTTTGGCGTTTTTATTCAAGCGTATTTCCTCATAAAAATCTAACTTCAGAATCCAAAATTTTATCCTGCCGATGTAACTCGTTTCAAAACAGGCAGGTCGCTCACATCACCCACGCCGCGAATGCTGACCTCGGTTTCGGTGATACCTTTGCGCCCATCCTGGTATGTCACCTCAGCCTGGACTTGCACCTTATCTTTGCCCTCGTACATCCCGTGAATGATGTCTCCGTAGCGTTCTTCCAGAGTTCGACGACGCAGTTTGCGCGTGCGCGTGAGTTCAGACTCGTCGGCATCAAATGTTTTGTAGAGAATGGCGAATTTTCGGATGCGTGATGCAGGCGGCAGTGACTTATTGATATTTTCGACTTCCTTCTCGATTAAGTCATAAACGGGTGGCTTCTGCGACAGATCAACCATGGTCGTAAAAGAAAGACCACGTTTTTCCGCCCAACGGGCAGTATTATCAAAATTAAGGGTCACCAGCGCAGTTACATATGGCATTTCCCGGCTGCCAATGGTCATCACATCCTGAATGTACTGGCTGAACTTCAGCCGTACCTCGATAAACTGTGGACTGAATTTTTCCGTATCCGACAGTTCGCGCATATCGCTCATACGATCAAGATAAACCAGATGTCCGTTGTCATCAATATAGCCTGCGTCGCCCGTATAAAACCAGCCATCCCGCAGCACTTCGGCGGTTTTTTCCGGGGCTTTATAGTAACCAACAAACACACTCCGGCTTTTGACCGCCACTTCGCCCTGCTCAGTGACTTTGATTTGCACACCTGGCGGCGGCTTGCCAACGGTCCCTAACTGCACGTCATTTACGTAGTGGAGCGTATGGGTTTGACATTCTGTTGATCCGTAAAGCTGCAATAGCTGAATGTTGAGGGCGCGGAAAAATCGGATAATTTCCGGGCTGACAGCCGCTCCGCTGGTGTAGGCAAAGCGTATCCGGCGAAGCCCCATTTTATCCCGCAGAGGAGCGAAAACTGCCATGTCCCCCATCCAATACAGAAATCGCTGCCATGCACCGGGTTGTACTTTCCGCTCCGCCATCTCTGCCATACGGTAGCCAACCGGCATGAACCATTCATAAAGTTTGCGGTTGAGCCAGTTCGAATCCGCCATGCGGGCCTGCACCATGCTTACCAGACTTTCCCACAAGCGGCTAGCAAATAACAGCGTATGCGGCGCGATTTCACGAATATCATGCTGGACGGTTTCCGGTTTTTCGGGGAAATTCACGACCACACTGTAAACAAGATGATTAGCAAGCCCCAACCCCTGTTCGGCGATCCATGCCATTGGGCTGAAAGACACATGGTCGTCCCCCGGCTGCAAACTCTGGATCAAGGCCACATGCTGATTCCCAAACAGGAGATTTGCATGGGTAATCATGGCGGCTTTGGGCAGTCCGGTGGTACCGCTGGTATAGCTGAAAATAGCATAGTCCTCGCTGCTGCCAAGCCGTATATTTTCCTCAAAGGCGCTGGGATTTTGCCGTCCATACTGCCGTCCGAGTTCCTCAACATCCTCAAAACTCATCAGCCAGGGATCATCATAGTTGAACAGGCCGCGGTTGTCCCAGTAAACCACATAGCGAATATTGGGAAGCTCGGTCTGAATTTCGAGCAGTTTATCGACCTGTTCCTGGTCATGGGCGATGACCAGCACACTATCCGAATTGGTGGCAATATACTGGATTTCTTTTGGCGCCGCGTCCGTGAACGCGCCGACGGTGGTCATCCCTGCTGAATGGGCTGCCAGTTCCGCCCAGTAATATTCCGGGTCGTTATCCCCGATAATCAGAATTTTGTCGCCACGCTGCAACCCCAGTGAAATCAACCCCAGGCAAAAGTCATGCACATGCTGAAAGCTGTCCTGCCAGGTAAACTGCATCCAGATTCCATAGCGTTTCTTCCGCATGGCAACTTTATTGCCACCATACTCTCGGACACGGGCTAGGAACTGCTTTGGCAGAGTATCTAGCTGAGGGTCAAGCGGTTGTACATCCTGTGCAGATGTCAAAATACGCTCTGTCATAAAAATGTCTCTCAAAAAAGCTACTTTGCTTCGCCTAAATAGGCTTCAATAACTTTCGGGTCACTGCGAACTTCGGAGGGCGTTCCTTCCGCGATTTTGACCCCAAAGTCCAGTACCACGATCCGGTCAGCGATGTCCATCACCAATCCCATGTCGTGTTCAATCAAAATAATCGTTGTTTTTTTCTGTTCATGCACATCAAGGATAAAACGGGCCATGTCCTCTTTTTCTTCGACGTTCATGCCCGCCATAGGTTCGTCCAGCAGGAGCAAACGCGGTTCCATCGCCAGCGCCCGCCCCAATTCTACCCGCTTTCGCAGTCCGTAAGACAGGGTTCCGACGATGCTTTTACGAATATGCTGAATTTCAAGAAAATCAATAATGTCTTCAACAAAACGACGGTGTTCGACCTCCTCGCGCTGCGCCAACCCCCAGTAAATCGCACACTCAATCAAGCCGGATTTCATAAAAATATGGCGTGCTGCCATCAGGTTATCCAGGGTGGTCATGTTGGTGTACAGGGCGATGTTCTGGAACGTTCTTGCAAGGCCGAGTCTGGAACGCTTATGCGGACGCAGGTGCGAAATATCCTGCCCCTCAAAGATAATGCGGCCTTCCTGTGGTGAGTAGAAACCTGTGATGCTGTTGATCGTGCTGGTTTTGCCCGCCCCATTAGGGCCAATGATGGCGAGGATTTCCCCTTCGCGGACTTTAAAGTCCACACTGGTCAGTGCCTGGATGCCCCCAAAGCGCAGGGAAATATTATGAACATGCAGCTTAATATTATTTTCGGCTACCACTCAACAAATTCCTTGAAAAAGTAATTTCCGGCAATTGTAAACGATTCCAGTTGCCAGTTCAACCAGGATATTTTTTTATGTCATCAAGATGCGAAATCAGGCGGCGCTTTTTTGCCCTCTTCGGGCGGTTTATTATACAGATTAAATTTAATCAACGGTTTCGTACCGAGGCTTAGTCCTAACTGCTTATCGACAATGCGGTTGATGTCGCGGTTGATTTGTCGCGTTTTTCCGCGAACGTCAATCGTATCCCGCGCATCAACTTCGATTTCAACCAGCAGGCGTCCGCGTTCGGCCTGAACCTCTGCACGCGCCGCAAAAATATCTTCAATTTTAACAATTTGGGCTTCTAGGTTGCGCTGCACGGACTCCAGAGAAATTTTCGCGGTTGCATCGCGGGAACGCACCAACAGCCCGCGCACATTCCGCCGCACCATTCGCACTTCCTGAACAATCACCCAGATGAGAAACAGGTCAACGACGACTGCCACCGCAACAAGCCCGATGCGAACTTCGTCTTTCTGATCATGAATCGTTTCCGCTGCATCTTTAACGAGTTCAGGAAAAACCAAAAACACGGTCAGCCCTAAAATGAACAGACCCGCAATCAGGATGACTCGGATACGAAGGAGGAATTCGTTCATCAGCGTCATGCTCCGGTATATCGTACTATAACCATTGTCCGGTCATCAAACGGCGGTGTTGTTCCCATGAAACCCCGCACAGAACGATCAATCAGGTCAATAAGCTGCTGTGCAGTGGAATTCCGCGCCGCCTGTTGAACCACATCTGCCAACCGCTCCTCGCCAAAACAATCTTCCACGTTATTTTCCGCTTCCGTGACACCATCCGTATACAGGACAAGCACATCTCCTGGCTCAAGTTGATAGGTCAGGGTTTGCAATGGCAAATCCTCAAACCAGCCCAGAGGATGCCCTCCACGCGGTAAAAATTCGACAGAGCCATCCCGCGCTCGCCAGAGAAGGGGCAAATTATGCCCGGAATTGATGCATTGAGCAATCCCATCTGGCTCGAACACCGCGTAATACACCGTGACAAACATTTCCACGATACTGGTATCCGTCAAAATCAGACGGTTGGTAAGTTTGAGGACTTCTTCGGGGTTGTGTGCCTGGGCCGCACTGCCGCGAATCAGGCTGCGAACCATCGCCATAAAAATCGCGGCGGGAGCCCCCTTATCCGAGACATCACCGATCACCACCCCCATTTTTTCCCCCTCATCCAACAAAAAGCAGTCATAAAAATCGCCCGCCACCTCTCGTGCAGACTGCCAATAGACTGCGACATCGTATCCTGCCAAAACCGGAAATTCGACCGGAAGCAGTCCCCGCTGGATGGTCTGCGCCATTTCCAGTTCGCGCTGCATCCGCCCCTGTTCAATCGCAATCTGATACAGACGGGCGTTTTCGATGGCGGTTCCGGCCTGGCTTGCAAACGCGGACAGCAGTTGGAGATGATCTTCATCAAAAATGCCGATGTGCGTGCGATTATCGACATACACCAGCCCTATGGTTTTCTCCCGCACAGTCACAGGGACACACATAATTGAGCGCAGCGCCATGAGAACAACGCTTTCTGTGCTGCTGTAAAGCTGCTGCGCGTTGTCGGTCAGGATGGGACGACCAGTTTCCTGTACCTGCCGGATGATCGTGCGGCTGACTTTAAACTGGGGCTGGTCAATGTGTGTGCGGTCAATGCCACGTGCCACCTGGAAGGCAAATTCGTTCGTTTTTTCATCCAGCAGCATCAAAAATCCACGTTCCGCCCCCGTGACATCAATCACACGATCCATCACGTAATGGAGTACCTCATCTAAATCCAGCGAGGAGTTGAGCTTACGTGTAATTTCGTACAGGGTGGAGAGGTGCTCAAACGATATATTATTCATGCTAGCCATCCACAATTGGTATGGATTATAGCGCCCTATTTCAAACCCGCACCATGTTATAATCACCGCCAAAATGATCATGAGGATTCGATGACAAGATCAGCTTCTGAACACGCAAAAAACCGTGAAACAGAGTTTGTTGAACAATTAAAAGATCTGCTGCGTATTCCCAGTATCAGCACCCTGACCACCCACAAATCGTATATTGAACGCGCAGCGGAGTGGCTGCGTGACCACTGTTTAGCGATTGGCATGACACGCGCTGAAATCTACCCCACCCCTGGACACCCGATAGTGTATGCCGAATGGTTAGGGGCAGGCAAAGCCGCACCGACCCTGCTGGTTTACGGCCATTATGATGTGCAGCCCGTTGACGGAGTCTGGAACCAGGAAGATCCGTTTGAACCGGTCGAACGCGGCGGGAATTTGTATGCACGCGGCGCGACTGATGACAAAGGCCAGTTGTTTGTACATCTGAAGGCATTCGATGCCATCATGAAGGCCACCGGCAGCTTCCCGATGAATTTTAAGGTCATGTTTGAGGGTGAGGAAGAAATCGCTTCTGTCCATTTGAATGCCTTCATCGAAAAGCATCTGGATATGCTGACGGCTGATGTGGTGGTTATTTCCGACAACCATATTCAGGGCATTGATGATCCCAGCATTATTTATGGGCTGCGGGGGCTAACCTATATGGAAATTGAGGTCACGGGCCCTGACCACGATCTCCATTCTGGTGCCTATGGTGGGGCGGTGCATAACCCGGCGCTGGCGTTGGTACAGATTCTTCACCGGATGCATGATGAACAGGGGCATATTCTGGTTCCCGGCTTTTATGATGAAGTGGTTCCGCTGACGGATGAGGAACGCAAAGCGCTGTCTGCCGTGCCTTTCACCGAGGCCATGCTCAAAGCCCAGACGGGTGCGGATAAACTGTGGGGCGAACCTGAATTTACTGCGCGAGAGCGGATTGGTGCACGCCCTACGCTGGAAATTAACGGCATCTGGGGAGGCTGGACAGGGGAAGGTCAGAAAACGATCATCCCCGCTAAAGCGACTGCCAAAGTAAGCTGCCGTCTGGTTGCCAACCAGAATCCAAAACGCATCTATGAACTGGTCAAGGCCTATGTTGCCCGGATCACACCGGACACGGTTCGCAGCGAAGTGCGGCTGCTCTCCACTGGTGACTCAGCCCTTGTGCCGCTGGATTCGGAGGCGATGCAGGTAGCGGTCGAAGCCTATGAAGCAGTTTTTGGAAAAAAGCCAACTTTTATGCGCGAAGGGGGTTCTATACCCGTAGTGGCAACGTACAACCGTCTGATGAAAGCCCCTGTTGTGATGATGGGTTTCGGCTTACCTGATGACAATTTGCACGCGCCAAACGAGAAAATCACCCTTAAGATGTTTCATCGGGGCATACAAACGATGATTCATTTCTATCAGAATCTGCCGAAGCATTTTGGAAAATAAGGAGCAAATTCGATGATTTACACGCTGAATCCTACCCTAGCTCAGAAAAACATCATCCGCCTGCTGGGGGTGGTTGGCTTTGCTGTATTGACGGCCATTGGTGCCCGCATCTCCATACTGGATCAGCCCGTGCCCTTCACGCTGCAAGTGATGATGGTATTGGCGGCGGGTTTTACACTCGGTTGGCGCGATGGTGCCCTGAGTCAATTATCGTACCTGGCGGGAATTGCGGCGGGAATGCCGATTGATGCAAACGCGGTAGGGTCGGCGGCACTGAGCGGCCCAACGGCTGGTTACCTGTTCGCGTTTCCTATTGCGGCGGCAGTGGTGGGTCTGCTGGCAGTGCGGAATAATTTCTGGCTGCGATGGGTCGCTGGGTTGGTGGGTGTGGCGATTATCTACAGCATCGGTACCACCTGGCTTAAATTTGAACTGGCGGCCACCTGGGAAACCGCCTACCGTCTGGGCGTAGAAAAATTCATCCTGTTTGACATCGCCAAGGCTGTGATTGCGGCGGCATACGGTGAAGCCCTGCATCAATGGTGGCGGCGGCAGATTGGAAACTAACCAGCGGCCAGCGCAGGAGGAAAACCGATGGGTTATGCTATTCGACTTTTCTGTACGGTGCCGTTCAGTACCCTGGTTCCGCTGCAAGCGCAGATGATCCAGAGGGGATTTCAGGTGCGGCCTGTTGGGACGAATCAACTCGATATTTTTTACGATCGGAACCAACCGCCCATTACAGCCGATCTGATGGATGCCACCCTGAGCGAAACCGGGCAGCAAATTGCGGATTTCCTCGAAGCCGTGTCGGATCTCGATGACTCATCAGAAAAAACCCTGGTTCTGGATGTGCTGGCGCGAACCCAGGCGCTTGTCATTATCGGGGTTTCTGGAGACGGCTCGGACGCTTTTAACGCTGCGCTCGATAACATTCTGGATGTGGTTGGCAATTCGGCGGAAGGGTTGTTTCAGGTAGATGGTGAGGGTTTTTACGAGGGCGGCAGCCTGATTTTGCCGTTAAAATAGAGGCAAAGAAGGAAATGCTCACATGCGGCCTATTGGCTCAATGTTATTGGCGTTAGGCGGTTCGCTTGGCCTGGGATACTGGTTATTCCGCTATTTTTATCCGCGCCATTCGGTGATGGTGCTGGACGGCAAAGTCGTCGTGATTACGGGGGCTTCATCCGGCATCGGACGCGAATTGGCGCTGGTCTTTGCCCAACGCGGAGCGAAAGTCGTCCTCGCGGCTCGCCGCCTTGATCTGCTGGAAGCCATTCGCCATGAGATTGAACCCTATGCCTCGGAAGTTCTTGTAGCGCAGACCGATGTGACCGACGAAACCCAGATGAAAAAACTCGTCCAGACGACTTTAAGTACGTTTGGACGTATTGACGTGCTGGTGAACAATGCCGGACTCATGCACAGCGGGTATCTTCAGCAGCAGAATGCGGATAGCATCCGGCAGATGGTTGATGTCAACCTCAATGCAGCGATGCAGTTAACTAAAGAAGTCCTGCCCCATATGCTGACGCGGCGCGAAGGCTATATTGTCAATGTGGGCGCAGTGGCCTCTCGATTAACAGCACCTATGTTCAGCACTTACAATGCGACCAAAAGTGGTCTGGCCGCTTTTACCGAAGGACTGCGGCGTGAGCTGCACGGCACCGGGATTCAGGTGACTCTGGCCCTGCCCGTCTGGACGCGCACGGAAATCCATGAACCAGCCTCCAGCCTGCGCTATTTGCAACTTCCTATTCAAAACCCTGAAGAGGCTGCCAATGGCATTGTGGAAGGGTTAGTTCGCGGCGATAGGGAAATTGTGCTGGGTGGTTTAACCGCACGATTTTCGTTGTGGGTGGAACGACACTTTCCTGCGCTGGTGGACTGGTACTGGCGGCTTATCCCCACCCCGCGCTAAAACTGTGTCAGCCATTTACGAATGACGGCACGGCTGCTCTCGAAGGCCAGTTCGGGGAGTTCTGTGGGCGCAAACCATTTTGCTTCTGCCGCATCATCTCCGGCCTGCAACTGTCCACCAATAGCGTTGGCCTGGTAAATAATCACGATTACCGCGTTATGACCGCGATAAAACATCACATCGAACAGGGACTGAATTTCAATGTGCAGTCCGGTTTCCTCATAAGTTTCGCGGATGGCCGTCTCACGGGGGTCTTCACCATAATCCACATATCCGGCGGGCAGCGCCCATTGGCCTTCTTCCGGCTCTACACCACGCTTGACCAGCAGTACCCGATTTTCCTGCGTAATAAACGTGACAACCGCAACTTTTGGGTCATTAAAGTGAACGTAATCACAATTTGGGCAGACTCGTCGCACCGCGCCAAATTTGGGCGCATCCTGCAAGGGGGTGCCGCACTGCGGGCAGAAATTCGGAGGGCGGTTCATCAGGGCAGAAACCGACGGATCGAGTCAATGAGCTGTTGGAGAGCCAGCCAGATCTGGTTAAAGGTATCCAGGATTTGTCCCTGGGTATCGTCAAGATAGTTAAAAGTGGTGGGAGGCTGTGGGACAACCTCTGGCATCGCCTCACCTTCACCAGCAGTATTCGGTTCTACAAGCCCACCGCCGCCGCTTGGGGCAGCCAGCAGGTCAAGTGTCGGCGTTGCTAACGGTGTTGCTGTTATCATTGCCATCGCCGCCTCCTCTGCCTGTTCGGTCGTCCCCTTCAATTCTGAGGGGGCAGCCGCTGCCCCGAATTCTCGGTCTGCCTCATCGAGCGCACGGTCAGGTTCCTGTGCGGCTTGCGTCATCGCAAATGTTGGCATTGCCTGTTCGGTAGGGGCGGCAGCAATATCTACGCTCTGGCTTTCGGAGGCTTCATCACTGGATTGCAGACTCATGAAGAAGAAAACCGCGCCGCAAACCATCACAAGCGCTGCGGCCACTGCCAGCACGGGTCGCAGCCGGTAGATCATCGGGCGCGTGCGTGGTTGAAATTCAGCCGGATTCAGGGTGTAGTTCCTGGGTGCTTTGAGAAGCGGCATTTGCTGAATGAACGCGATGGTTTGACGCAGCTCATCCAATTCAGCTTGCAGTTGGCTGTCGCTTTGTAGCCGTTCTTCAAACTGGATGCGCTCCTCCACCGTTAACTCATCGTCCAGATAGGCGGACAGCAGCATCACATCGCGGTTATCCATTGCACCCATGTTCTTACTTAGCTTACATTATCCTGACGATACACAGACGGCAAAAGTTCCCCTTTGGTTTTCAAGCAGTCCCGCAGACGCATTCTGGCACGGCTGATGCGCGATTTCACCGTCCCCAGAGAGATATTAACCGCGCTGGCGATTTCCTCGTAACTGTAATCTTCCATATCCGACATGGTGACCACAAGTCGATGTTCGGCGCTCAGCAGTTCAAAGCAGTCTTCGATGGCGGAGCGTAGTTCAGAGCGCTGCACATAGGTTTCAGGGCTGTCAGCCTTGCTGACCAGTTTCGGATTTGCTTCCGAGTCGTAATCGTCATCGTTAATGGATTCAGTGGGTCGGCGTTTGGTACGGCGCAGTTCATCGTAGCAGGTGTTGATGGCGATACGAATCAACCACGCCTTAAAGTTCCCCCCGTGAAACTGCCCCAGTTTGCGGAAGGCGGTCACAAACGCATCCTGGGTCATATCATCGGCAGCGGTCGCATCACCCATGATACGGTAAGCAGCCGTATAAACGTGGTCCTGATAGGCGAGAACAAGCTGGTTAAAGGCTTCGACATCGCCCTGCTGTGCTTTTCGGATGTTGGCCTGTAGTACCATTGACGACTGCCTAGAATGACCTTATAATCCCCAGCGAAGCCAAGCCGGAGTGGCGGAACTGGCAGACGCGCACGACTCAAAATCGTGTGGGGTGATACCCGTGTGGGTTCGATTCCCACCTCCGGCACTTGCGAATTTCACCGGGGAGAGAGGATAATCTCACCCGGTTTTTTTTATCATGGGCAGTATAACACAACATGCGACGATTTGTAGGTTCGATGCTGGTAGCACTGATTCTGGGAATTAGCATCGGGGTATACCTGGGCTGGGAGCAGTTTCCCGTCGATACCGAAAACAGTTTCATGTGCCAGCTTTCAGAAGAAGCCAAAGAAGAATACACATTAATGGTTGCCCGCGCCTATCAGGCCGACCTCCAGGGTCAAATCAGCCAATCCAGCGACGAGGCCCGCAACATTGCCCTGAGCCGCCTGCTTCCGCTGCGCTCCAGTAACAGCGAAAATTGTTCCGGCGATCCGCAGATTGATAATATTCCGGCCTGGGTACAGGAGGTGACCGAGCGCTATCGTACCGAGGGGGCAAATCTGGAAGAAATCTGCGTGCTGGCGTCGCTTTCAGCCGGGTTTGGGCGCCAGATTCCCGGCTATGCTGACCGCCCCGGCACCGTTTGCGACCAGTTTCTGCAATAAAGAGTTATGACACAAGACGATTTTCTTGAACCGCTTCCCGAACGACGCAGCCTGGGCATTTCCTGGATAGGTGTGTTCCTGGGACTGGCATTGGGGTTGGGATTGGGCATTGCTTATACTCAGCTCATTGACCCGCTTGTCATTACCAATGCCGATCCCGCCGATTTGCGTCCTGAGGATGAGCAGATGTATGTGGTTGCCGCCGTGCAGGAATACGCCGCGTCACAAGACCTGGAACGGTTGGTTTTCCGCCTGCTGGCGGTTGATCCTGACAAAGATCCATTTCAGGTGGCTGCTGATACCGCGTGCGCCTTAATTCGCTCAGGGGAAGTGGACAGCCTGACGGATTTTGAGGTGATACGCAACCTGCGAGCGATTTACGAGCCGCAGGGTGTGGTTGCTTCCTGTGATGTGACTTTTTCCAACACGGCGGTGCCAATCACCATTGTCGCGCCGACCCCGTCCGTGACTCCCCCGCCAACCATCACCCCTGTAGCGACCAAAACGCCGACCCCAGATATTGCACCGCTGCCCATTAACACCCCTCTACCAACGATGACCCCTGTGGAAAGGGAAAATTCCTCTTTCCGTGAAGCCTATGTCGAGCAGTTTTGCGACCCAGTGCTCAGCGGTGTGATTGAGGTTTATGTGCGCGACACAAACGGCTTGGGCATTCCCGGCACACCGATTCAGGTAATGTGGGACAACGCGCAGAAAAGCCAGATTTTTTATACGGGACTCAAGCCCGAACGCGGTGACGATTACGCCGATTTTGAAATGGAGGAAGGGCAGGTTTATACGGTTGGCGTTTTGAATGAAGGGGGAGCTTCGCGCCGACTGGAAGCTGCGTCCTGTGACGGCGCGGGAACGATAATTTCCTACCGCGTGGTCATTCAACGAGCTTTTAACCCGTAGTCATTATTCAACGGGTTCATCTTCCATTTCTTCAGCACGCCAGACTTTGCTGGCTCGGTCAATGTATAAGATGCCATCCAGGTGGTCAATTTCATGCTGGAAGACACGTGCCAGCCAGCCCACAGCCTTCACGCGGACTTCTTTCCCGCTGCGGTCATAGCCCTTGACGGTGACACTTTCGTGGCGGTCAACCGTGCCAAAATAGCCGGGAATTGAAAGACAGGCTTCGACACCTTCGAGCATTTCTTTTGAAGCGCGGGCAATTTCCGGGTTCACCAGCACATACAGTACGCCGGCTTCCTCTCCATACTCCTGCTTGGACTCTTCGTCATCGGGCAGGCGCACAACAATCACGCGCTGGCTGACGGCAACCTGCGGCGCAGCTAACCCGACTCCTGGCGCATCCAGCATAGTGTCAACCATGTCATCAATCAGGGTTTGCAGTTTCGGGTCTTTGAAATTGGTGACTTTATGTGCTTTTTTTCGCAGAATTTCATTGCTGGGTGTGATAATTTCTCGTATCGCCATACCGGTACCTCCTTAAATCCCGTATTCTAACTGCCGCTGTCAATTTGGGGTAGACTCAGCGGGATTGGGCGCGTCAGGGGAGAAATATTCACCACACCGGCGACATCATTGAGTTGAACAGTCCCCGGCGTGACGTTAAACGCCAGGTTCGCATAATGCGGCACACGCAGCACAAATTCTGCCCGCGAAATCCAGCCCAGAAAGCGCCGCCGTTTTGCCACAATATAGACACCTGCATCGTCCTGTTCCGTCACAAATTTCAGGCCAAAAGCATTATAGAGATGGGCGTGCAGTTCAACCTGTTCCAGCTCATGATACTGCACCATGACTTTGCATTTTGTCCCGCGTACAAAAACTGTGACCGGCGCCTCGACTTTAAATACCCGAAGATGGGCGCGGAAGCCAGTTGCCGCAATCCGTCGTTTACTGTTTTCCCAGAGTGTCAGGTCAGTTTTCATAGGTGTTGAACCATTCTGCTACATACCCAGCGACCACCGACGGGTGTTCCAGCATCATCCAGTGTCCGCCTCCTTCAACAATTTTCAGTGTAGCACGTGGCAGTCTTTCGGCCAGAAGTTCGCTATAAGCAAGGGGGGTCATTTTATCCGCTGTGCCGCCTATGACCAGTGCAGGCACTTGAATTTCGGGTAAACGATCCCGCAGGTCAAACTGGTTGCAGGCAGAGTAATCCGCGTGAATAGTCTCCGCAGGAACTTCTTGCAGCGCCTTTAACCCTAATACCTGCATGGAGGCATCCGCAGCCTTTGCCCATGACCACTGGTTGATTTTTTCGATGACCACTTGTTTGTTACTGAGAATGTTATCCAGAATGAACCGGCTGACGGGTAAAAATGCCCCCGACCCAATCAATACTAACCCGCTGACGTGTTCCTGCATATGCAGACCCATATGCAGGGCTATTGCACCTCCCATGCTGTGACCGACCAGCACGGCTTTCGGCACGAGAAGCGCCTGCATCAGGGCCAAGACTGAATCGGCATAGGCCGAAATTGTAGTATGGGCAGACCCTGTTGCCCGCCCGTGCCCTGGCAGGTCAATGGTCAACACACGGCGGTTCGGGAAACGGCGCAGTTCGGCAGGCCATCCCAGATGACTGCTGGCAGACCCATGAATCAGAATAAGCGGCGGTGGGCTGCTTTCCGCATAGAATAAAGTTCCTTTTGAAGTTTCAAGGAGTGGCATCACTTATTTTCTTCACAAATTACTCATTATTCTACTGCCGCAACCCTCAAATTGTAAAAATATCATAAAGATATAGTTTGTTTCATGTTCACAAGTTGTGACAAATATTGACACAAACTTTTTAAACTCATAGAATGAGAAGTATTAGAAAAACATCATAACTGGCTCTCCTCAAAGCGAGAAACCCGATAGGTCGCACCAATTTTATCGAGAAAAAGGGGGACATATCATGGGAAAGGCTGCGTGACACACCCATGTTAGATTCGTTGTTTTGTCATGAAGACAAAGGGGTCAGCCTTATGCACGCCAAATCCTCTAGTAAATACCTCAATTCTCGTGTCCTCAAACTTAATGTGGGTTTCATTATGGCCGAGGGGGCAGGGTTTAGTCGTGATGTGCCGCTGGAAATTCCCGAACCAGTTCGGGTGGCGGATGATGTCACGCTGGAAAACCTCCTGGGAATGCTCCGTTTGACTCGCACTTCAGAAGGCATTCTGGTCCAGGGCCAGTTGGAATGCACCAGCCTGGCGGAATGTGGCCGATGCCTGAACAATACTACCGTAACCTACACCCTTGAAGTGGAAGAAATTTTCGAGATCAGCTACCGCGATGATCCGTTTGTAATCGGCGAAGATGGGATTCTCGATCTGGCGCCGTTGATCCGTGAAGAAAGCATTTTGAACACACCTCAGCAGGTACTATGCCGTCCTGACTGCCAGGGGCTGTGTCCGGAATGCGGGCAGAATTTAAATGAGGGGCAGTGTGACTGTGTGGCGAATGACATTGACCCACGCTGGACGGTTTTAGCTGATTTGTTACACAAGGAAGATTAGAATAGGGGAATAGAGTATATGTCCAATTTTTCAGATGCCGATTCGTTTCTGGATACGGACATGATGGATGACTTCAACGACTGCGGCGACTCGCTGGATAATCTGTTCATGGACGATGACGAGGACTTTTTTATTGATGAGGACGACGAGGACGCCGAAGTTGATCTTGACGAAATCGACGAAGAGGAGGACGACGAAAATCTGGATTTGAGTGATGTTTCATCGGACGATACGGTGGGGTTATATCTCAAAGAGATGGCCCGTGTGCCGTTGTTGTGTAATGATGAAGAAGTCGAACTGGCAAAACGTCTTGAATCTGGGGTCAAAGCCGAACGCAAACTCAGGAAACTGGATCGTACCGTTACGCTCCCGGAAATCATCGAAGAACTGGATGCTATTATCCTCGACGGTCAGGATGCCCGCGAACATCTTATCAAAGCCAACACCCGCCTGGTCGTCAGCATCGCAAAAAAGTATATGGGACGCGGTGTTCCCTTTCTCGATCTGATTCAGGAAGGGAATCTTGGTCTGATGAAAGCGGTCGAAAAATTCGATTACAAACGCGGCTACCGCTTCAGCACTTACGCGACATGGTGGATTCGCCAAACCATTACCCGCGCCATTGCCGACCAGGGGCGTACCATCCGCGTTCCCGTTCACATGTCTGACCGTATTCGTATGCTGTACAAGATCGCTCGGCAGCTTGAACAGGAATACGGGCGCAAGCCGACCGCCGAAGAAATCGCCACCGAAATGGATTTGGATCCGCGTAAAGTTCAATGGATGCTTAAAGTTTCGTGGCGTCCTCTCAGTCTGGAACGCCCCGTCGGTGAAGATGAAGACAGCGAACTGGGCAGCTTCATCGAGGATATGACGACACCCACACCATCGCAGCTTTCCTACCAGAATATGCTGCGCGAAAAAGTGGAAGAGGTTCTTTCGACACTTTCTCCAAGAGAAGCACGCATTTTAAGGCTGCGGTTCGGCCTGCTGAACGGACGCTGTTACACCCTGGAAGAAGTCGGGCAGAAATTTGGCCTCACCCGTGAGCGCATCCGCCAGATCGAAGGGAAAGCCCTGCGCCGTCTGCGACACCCACGCCGTTCACGCCAGCTACGCGATTTTGCCCAATAATTTTTTTGATAGCATTTTCAAAAAGTCCGCTTTAAGGCGGATTTTTTGTTTTTCAACAAATCTTTATCACCATTCGGGGCATTTTGCAGTAGGATGATAGCCGTAGGACAGGAGATTTTTCCTTGCAACGTATAACCCTTCTGCTGATGATCTGGGTCGTAATGCTCGCGGCCTGCGGCGACGGCGATGATGAGAAAAAAAACAGCCAGCAACGCTTTGAAAATGTCAACCCGCTGAGTCTTCCCTGGCAGGCGTCCTCAACAGCGATCACGCCGGAAAACGCGGCTCAGTTGCAGCAGGTCGGCGTGCTCAATGGGCACCAGGGAACGGTTTTCAGGACCGCCTTCAGCCCTAATGGGCAGCGCTACGCGACTCTTGGGGGTGACGAGCAGATGGTCGTGTGGAATCTGGCAGGTGGACGAGCGGTGTTTACCTTGCCGGACTCGGAAATACGTCTGCTTAAGTTCCTTTCGGATGGGGAAACCTTTGTCACGCTGGATTCGCAAAATAACCTTGCCAAACGGAATCTGCTGGATGAGGACAATGTGCAGCAGATCCAGTTACAGGGATATTCGTCATGGGCCATATCGCCTGATGAGCAGTGGGTAGCTGTTGGGGCAATCGATGGATCGGTCAGAATTTACCGTCTGGATACCCTGGAACCCGTCAGCGAATGGAGTGCTCATCAGGGTGGATTTGCTATCCTGTCCCTCTATTTTTCTCCCAACGGCAACGTTCTTTATACGGTCGGCGGGGAGGGGCGCATCCGTACCTGGAATACCCTCACCTGGGAAATTATCGCGGAGGTCGAGGGGAATGAATTCCGACTGCTGCAAACCGCGATCACGCCGGATGGAAAAACGCTGGTGGCAGCACGGGCGGAGCAGTTAAGTGTCTTTGATCTGGACTCAAGCCGCCTGGTAAGCCAGTTCACCATTCCGCCTTTTAACAGCCTCAGCGCGATTGAGTTTTCTCAGGACAGTCAATGGGTAGCACTGGGTGGTGATATTGACAGCGTGACAATTTTTGACCTGGCGAGTGGGAATATGGTGGTGGCGCTGCCAGGGCATGGCCGTGTTTTTGCAGATGTCGCGTTTTCGGCTGATCGCCAGATGGTTGTAACAGGGATTAGCGGGGGGATCGCTATCTTGTGGGACTTACGCGGCCTTGCACCCTCCAGCGCTCCACCGCAGCAGATTCAAGTTCCCCAGGCTCAGCTTCGACAGGTGCCGACCATCCAACTCCATCAGGTAGACTGGTCGCCAGATGGGTCAAAAATTATGCTGATAGATCGTCAGGGGCCGGTGTTCGTGCTGGGAATACCAGAAAAATAATGGTTGTATGCGCCTGTAAAAACTTATAAAAAAAGGAACTCATGTTCGTAAAAGGGTGTCTTACTAGACAGAGAAGGAGATACCCATCATGAAACACTTCATCCGGCTACTGCTCATCCTGATGGTGATGATTACAGGGACAGCTTCTGCCCTTGCGTCTGAATCGAACCCTACCCCTGCGGAAGACTCCGCTCATCAGTATTACCCCTGCGTGGGGGCGCCCGCGACTCGTTTAGCGATTAATATGACCGGGCGTGTGACCCCTGGTTTGCCCAATAATATGCGGCAAGACCCTTATGCTTCCAGCAAGCGTGTCGGGCAGATTCCCGGCGGCAGCACCTTCACTGTCATCGGTGGCCCGGCCTGTTCAGGCAATATGACCTGGTGGCAGGTGAACTACAACGGCACGATAGGTTGGACGCCCGAAGGCACAGGCAGCACCTACTGGCTTGAACCGTACAGCGGCCAATCCATTTGTACGGCGTCTCTGCCTGCGCGATTGGCTGTTGGCGGCTACGGGAAAGTCACCCCCGGCGCCGCGAATAATCTTCGCAGCAGCACTTCCACCACCAGTACAAGAGTAGGGCAGATTCCCGGCAGCAGTACTTTTCGTGTGGTAGGCGGCCCGGTCTGCGCTGAAAATATGACCTGGTATCAGGTGAATTATAACGGCATTGTCGGCTGGACAGCAGAAGGCAAAAACCATACCTACTGGCTTGAACCCTTTGTCTGCGCCGGCACTCCCGCCCCGCGTCTGGTAGTGGGCGGTTGGGGATGGGTCACACCAGGCCTGCCCAACTCGCTCCGGAGCCAGCCTTCGACGGCCTACACCAGTGTCAAGCTCGGACAGATCCCCGGCGGACAGAGTTTCTCAGTGATGGGTGGCCCGGTCTGCGCCAGCGGCTACGTCTGGTGGCAGGTGAACTACAATGGCACCATTGGCTGGACGCCCGAAGGTCAGGGCAGCACCTACTGGCTTGAACCAGGATCCTGATTTTGCTGTGCTAAATCCCCTTTCGTCCTCCCAAAAGGAGGAAAGGGGATGCTCACTTCATGACCACTGCTTGCAGCAGAAACGAGGGCAGGTCAAAACCCCAGCCTGCTTCCGCACTTTCTTCCGTGATATGAAGTGCCGCTCTTAAATCGGCATCAGCGTCTCTCAAAAGCTGTTTGATCGCGGCAACATACACGGTCGGGGTTTGGATCCGCTGCACCCAGCTTTCGCCATCCAGCCGCAAATTCCACTCGCGCAGAACCATCCCATGCAGCCCGACCCGCTCCAGGTAATCGAGCCATTCTGCAATGGTGTAGTTACGAACATGGCCTGTATCCCGCAGCATTTCCAGGGTGTTTAAGAACATATCCACCCGTGCGTATGGCAGCGATACTGAATCGACGAGCAGAAATATCCCGCCGGGTTTCAAAACGCGGGCGATTTGCGCCAGGGCCATACGAATATCGGGGTAATGGTGGGCGCACCAGCGCGACACCACGAGGTCGAAAGTGTTTTCCTCATGGGGCAGATCTTCTACGTCAGCCTGCGAAAACCTGATATTTTCCAGCCCACGCGCTGCTGCCCCTTTGCGTGCCTGCTCCAGCATTAATGGAGTAATATCCACACCCTCGACAAACTGCACATACGGCGCGAAGGCGAACGCAGCATGTCCAGCGCCCGTACCAGCATCCAAAACACGTTCATTGCCGGTTAGCGGATGCGCTTCGACCAGCCACTGTAAGTCTTCCCCCTGGGCATGAATCGAAGCCGATGCATAATTTTCGGCGGAGTTTCCAAAATTGTTGCGTACCACATTTTTTGCGTCAGTCATGTTTTCCTCAAATAAACAGCATGGCATCGCCAAGCGAATAAAAGCGATAATGATGTTCTATAGCGAGCTGATACGCCTGCAAAACCTGCTCACGTCCGGCAAATGCGCTGACCAGCATCAGCAGGGTAGACCTGGGCAGATGAAAATTGGTGATCATCACATCCACCGCACGGAAGCGATACCCTGGGGTAATGTATAAATCGGTTTCTTCGTCCACGGCCACCACAGGCCGCCAGGGGCACAGATTCTCCGGTAAATTGTTCAGAGTCTGCTGGACACTTTCCGGGGTGTTTTCTTCTGTGCCAAACGCTGCTGAGCGAATCGCCGCGCTTTCCAGCGTTCGGACTGAAGTGGTTCCAACCGCCACAATCCGCCCACCAGCGAGCTTGGCCTCATTGATGATTCGGGCATCCTCCGGCGTTAAAATAGCACGTTCGCGGTGGATTTTGTGTTCATAAATATTTTCCTCTTTAACCGGGGCGAAGGTATCCAACCCCACGTGCAGCGTGCAATAGGCCAATTGAATGCCGTGCTGCTGCAAGTCCATTAGCAAATCGCCTGTAAAATGCAGCCCGGCGGTTGGTGCTGCCGCCGATCCCCGTACCCGGCTGTAGACTGTCTGATAACGTTCTGGGTCTTGCAGCGTCTCTTTAATGTAAGGAGGCAGCGGCATCTCACCGATGTCCTCCAGCCAGCGTTCAATGGGCTGGTCAAAACGAATCACACGCTGCGATTCTTCTCCGACTTCCTCAACGGTTGCTGTGATTTTCCCCTCATTCAGCGTCAGTTCCACCCCTTCAAGAACGCGCTTGCCACCCACCACTGCCTTCCAGCGCAGCGTATCCAGTGGCCTGAGCAGCAAGATTTCAACCATGCCGCCTGTCTCGGTTTTATAGGCACGCAGCCGTGCCGGAATCACGCGGGTCTGATTCAAAACCAGAACGTCCCCTGGGTTTAGATACTCAATCACGTCTCGGAACTGGCGGTGCTCGATCCTGCCACTTTGCCGGTGCATGACCATCAGGCGAGAAGCATCACGGGGTTCAGCAGGCTGCTGGGCAATCCGTTCAGCCGGGAGATAGTAATCAAAATCCGCAAGATTCATCGCGCTAACAACCTCGCCACGACATTCACAATGATGGTCAACAAAATACTCAATATGCACATGCTGACAATCGGTGCCATACAGGTGAAGCCCTGGCCTTCAATCCGAATATCACCGGGCAGCCCACCCAGGTTGAAGCCAGAGCGCCCAAACAGCAAAAACAGTCCGCCCAGAAGGGTGATTGCGATTCCCAGCCCGATTAACAGCCTTCCTGTTGACTCAATATCCATTGGTCATCCCTGCCTTAATCGAACATATTTTCCTGTCGGGGTTTGGCATTATAGGGAATATTCAGGTGCTGGTACGCGATACGAGTGGCGGCACGACCTCGCGGGGTACGGTCAATCATGCCAAGCTGGAGCAGAAACGGCTCGTACACATCCTCTATTGTGTCTGCTTCTTCGCTGATGCTGGCCGCGATGGTTTCCAATCCAACCGGCCCGCCTTCGTATTTTTCGATGATGGTTTTCAGCACCCGGCGGTCAACATCATCCAGACCCAGTTCATCAATTTCCATATAATTGCTCAGGAATTCGGCGGCAATGTGGGCAGTGATCGTACCCTCCGCCCGCACCTGAGCAAAATCACGGCAGCGTTTGAGCAGCCGAATCCCGACACGCGGTGTTCCCCGTGAGCGGCGGGCAATCTCATTCGCGCCCGCATCCTCCAGCGGCACATTCAGCAGGCGTGCACCGCGTTTGATGATGGACACCATCGCTTCATGGCTGTAGAAATCCATTCGGTAGACCGCCCCGAACCGCGCCCGGAGGGGAGCGGTAATTAAGGCCAATCGGGTGGTTGCGCCAACGACAGTAAAACGCGGCAGATTCAGACGCACATTTTTGGCGGATGGCCCTTTGCCAATGACAATATCCAGCGCGAAGTCTTCCATCGCTGGATACAGCACCTCTTCTACTGCCCGCCCCAGGCGGTGAATTTCATCAATGAACAGAATATCGCCCTTGCGCTGGTGAGTCAGAATTGCCGCCAGATCACCTGCCCGTTCAATCGAAGGGCCTGCCGTTACCTTGACGTTCACCCCCATCTCCGCGCCCAGCACATAGGCCAGCGTGGTCTTGCCCAGCCCCGGTGGGCCATAAAACAGCACATGGTCAAGCGGTTCGGAGCGTTTGATGGCGGCTTCAATCAGAATCCGCAGATTCTGAACCACGCGCTCTTGGCCTTCGTAATCCCCCAGGGTTTTTGGGCGCAGCGCGGCATCAATTGTATCTTCGGGTTTTCGCTTACCGCTTACAATGCGGTCATCCATACCGTACTCCAGCGTAAAACGGGCGTTCTAATAGATTATATCTTAGAATAGTTTCCCGTATATTTTAAGTTGAGCTGAATGCAAAAAAACATCCTGCATAGGGCTGAATTGGAAAACTTGCAGCAGTTTTTCGAGTTTCTCAAATGAAGGCAGCCCATGATACAGCACAAATCGTCCACCAGGAGACAGACTCAGGCGTGGGGTGTGGGAATAGGTTTCCCAGGGGTGAATATACAGAATAGCGGCACGACCGATGTTATTGGTGTGCTGAATCAGCTTTTTGACAATGGCAAAGGGGAGGGCACGCAAATACAGCCCACCCGTAAAGCCAATTCTCAGATTCCCTATGGGAAAAATTGACATCGGAATTTCCAGCAGGCCGTTTTCCATCACTTCCGCCGGATTGTCAAAGCTCATCGTATAAGGATGTAAGGGCGCTTCCGGCGTGCCATACAGCCATGTTCTGGCCGGAAATACACTGGCATCGTAGGCAAAACCATGTTCATACAAAATCCGAACAGCCCACGCGGTCGTTTGATCCAGTGAAAAGGTAGGGGCACGGTAACCGGGACTCCTTACACCGGGAAATGTCTGCTGCTGCCAGTTAAGGAAGCGTTCTATTTCTACGGTAAAGGATTTCGGTGTTAAAGCCCATAAAGGATCATGAGACCATCCATGAAAACCCAGCTCGTGCCCATCCTTCAAAATATGTTCAATCAGGTGGGGATGAGCTTCCGCAACCTCACCAACTGTAAAAAAGGTCGCTTTGACCTGATACTGCCGCAGCAGGTTTAAGAGCGGGGTGGTGGCTTCTACCACCTGCGAAAACCGCTCAAATCTGAGATTACTTTTGCGAATGGCTTCCGGGTGATACCACTCCTCTAAATCAAAACTGAGGGCATTGAGCAAATTAATAGCTCCCGGCTACTGTCCAGAGCCGCTCACCCGTTGTGCGGCTCAGATAACGCAAATTCAATACGAGATTGCGCGTACCATGATCAATGTACAGATCAGAAAAATTAATGTCTAGCAACTGCGGTTCCTGGCGGCGGCCTCTGAAAGCATATTCCGGTTCGTAGGCCCAACCCAGTTTAGCCCGCACCCCTGGCTGTTCCCGCCAGACTTTGCCAATGCCGCGTACTGGCTGGTAGCGTCCTGTGGGCGGTACAATAGAAGGATCATCAATGGGCATGGATGTATTCCAGGTATCCTCGTACACGGCCCATGTGCCATCATTGTAAATGATGTAGATTAAACTCTGCGGATAAATCGCCGTTGCCTTGTACCAGTAAGCCCGCCCACCTTCAAAATCATGCCCAACTGCGTCCGTGACATCAACAGGTACTGGGCAGCGAGGGTCTGTTCTGCTCGTGTTAAATGTGAAAAACCACTGATTCACACAGGGTATCATCGTCACAGTTGCGGGAGGAACGGACGGAACGCGAAGCTCCTGCCCTACCCGAATCGCGTTCGGGTTAGCCAGACAGTTTGCGGTTTGCAGAGCGTCTACGGTTGAACCTACCCGCTGCGCGATGCTGAACAGCGTTTCTCCGGCCTGCACCGTGATGATGGGCCAATCAGAACGAGGTACGCAGTTATTGGGTGTCGCCTGCAAAGGGGCACTGGTCACCGTAGGGTTACTTGTGGGTGTCGCCGTACTGATACCTATCGTGGGCGTCAGAGTAAGACTTTGCCCTACCACCTGGCTGGTGGTCACTACCGTAGGCGCGGTATCTTCAGCCTCATCAGAATCGGTCAGCGTACAGGCCAGCGCTGTCAGTATCAGCAGGAAGATGAGTCCCCATGAACGCATGATTTAATGTCCTTTATTAGGGCAGGGTAATCGTCTGGATTCTGACAAAATTTTCCGCACCTGCCATCTCCGATTCTACTGCCAGAGGTTCATCCGGTTCAACGTACCAGTACACCCGAATCCCTAAAACATAATCCCCCGGCGAAAGATTTTCTGGGATTTTGAGGGGATGCTGGTCATACTGTATCACACCTGGCTGCCACGCACTGGTGGGCGACAGAGGCGACCTGTCCTTCTGTGCGGTTACATTCCCTTGTGCGTCCATTAAAAAGACCGATACACTGTAATCTACAGGGGGAATTTCCTTCGCCACCCACCATAAGCGAACGGAAATTGTGCTTCCGGGGGAAATTTCCCCATTTATGCTGGCTTTAATAAGATCAATTCTGCTGCCGAATGTTGCCAGCCGTTCGTCCGTCAGGCGGTCATAGCGAAGCGAATAGAGTTTGTTGCCGACATGCTCTACATAGGGTGAGGCGGTACGCTGAAAACCCATCTCCGCCAGCAGGCCATCATATTCTGCGGGATCATCGTTCCAGCGCATCAACCAGAACGCCTCTCTATTTTCCAGCAGGGCTTTGAGTTCTGGCAGGAAGAGGTCGTGTCTTTCATCGCGTAGTTCCCGTAAGGAAACCCAGGGTGTGTTTTTGCCCATTTGCCGTTCGATGTAATACCGGGCCGAGAAATCCCCTACCCAGATGTCCATCAGAATGAATTCGTCTTCCTGGTGCAAACGGGTGATATTCTGCGTGACTTCGCGCCAGGGTGGGTTATTCTGGCGGCTGTCAAGCGTGGTCAAATTGACCAGCAGCAGTACCCCGACCAAGAAAAACTGTGGGAACGGCTGTAAATTGGTTAATCCGTGTGCTACCAGCAGCAAAATCGGCGGCAGCACAAGGCTGAAAATGCGAATTCGTAAAATTTCGCGCTGCTCATTCAGATAAATAAACAGCGCAAGATAAAAAATCGTCCAGACCACCAGGAAAATCGCGCTCCCAGAGATACGGATCGTAAGGCGCGGGTGGTAGCTCACAAAAAACAGGCCCAGCAGCATGAGCCCTAGAATCAAACCAAACTGCCGTCCAACCAACGCATCCCGTATCAGGATAAAGGTGTCTTTGTTGTTCGGCAGTCCACTCTGATAAAAAATCGGATAATCCCAACGCACCTGATTCTGCCGGATAAAGACGATCAACCAGGGCAAAAAGGCCATCCCTATTGCAAAAAAACGGAAAAGCCCATCCCAGGCTTTCTGGCGGACAAAGGCCAGCAGATGAACAACCTGGATCGCCAGCACCACCCCGGCGACATATTGGGTATACAGGGCCAGCACGGAACACAACCACCAGCCAATACCATCGGCTCGTGTGGGGGATTTTAAATAACGAAAGTAATAGACACACGACAAAATCGTGAACAGAGTTAACAGACTGTACTGACGTGCATCCTGCGAGATGTCAATTGAAAAATCCCAGACCGCCAGTAAAGCTCCCGCAAAAAGCCCGGCCTGCTCATTAAAAAGGGTACATCCCAATTGATACAGCGCAGCAACACTCAAAATTCCGGTCAACGCGGAAAAGGCACGGATGGCGAATTCTGTGTTGCCTGTTAAGTCATGCCATTGATGAAACAGGACAAAATACAGGGGCGGGTGCTGATCATAAGCCATCGTTTCGATAATCTCAGCAGTTGAAGGCCCTTTAGAAAGCAAAAGGGTCCAGCCTTCATCTTCCCACAGGCTGCGCTCCTCGATGCCGGAGAAACGGGTCATGGCTGCCAGCAGCAAGACCAGCGGCAAAAGAAGTTTGAGGTAGGGGCGGATCTTAACAGCGTCCACAGAGGGTGTACCCAGAAAACCCGCCCGAACGTTACTCACCGAATTACCCTGCCCTGCATGGTGGGCGGGATATTTAACTGAAACGCATTCAATAGTGTCGGCGAGATGTCCATGAGCTGATGTCCGTGAAGCTGCCCTGTCTGGCTGCTCTGTGGATCATACCAGATGAATATTCCTTCTGGCCCATGATTGGCATCGTCGGGGCCTGTGTCATTTTCCCGTGTGGTGAATTTATCATGTCCGATGCTGCCAATGGAACGGTAGTGCAGGTTCCCAAAATAGACAATGAAATCTGGTGGGATTCCATTGGTGGTCTGATAAATGTTTTCTGGACGGTGACATTCCGCACCGACAATTTGGCCTGTATCTGCATCCACGATGGTGTTCAGCGCGGCCTCAAGTTCGCGGCGGGTGTCTTCATAAGCTTCAGGCGGCACAATGCCTTCCGGCTCACGACCCTTAATGTTCAAAAAAACACGCCCATAATATCCACCATCGCCCCAGGCGCGGGTTTTTGACCAGTCGATTTCAAGCTGGTCAAATTTGGCAATCTGCCCTTCTGGCGGCGGCGTTTTGAAGGCCAGCCAGCCATTTTTCCACAGCCACTCGTTCAGGCAGACACCCCCATCCATCCGCCGCACGCCATGATCGCTAACCACAAGAATAATCGTATCTTCCGGTACCCGTCCGATGATCTGGCCGACGCGCTCATCAATCTGCTTGTAGTAATCGCGGATGGCGTTTTCAAAGCGGCTGCCAGGCTCATGCAGGCGGTGCTGCGGGTCATGGAAGCGCCAGAACCCATGATGAATCCGGTCTACTCCCATTTCCACCCACATGAACAAGTCCCAATCGTGGCGGTCGATCACGTCGTCGAGGAGTTTGAAACGGATTTCGGTCATGTCAATCAACTGCTGAAGCAGCCACGCTTTGTTATCGGTGCGGAAGCCTTTCACATCAAACATATAGTGGCTGTCGGTGTGTGTCAGAACTTCTTCTCTGAATTCGGGGGGGTGCGTAAAGGTCGACTCCAGGTTTGGGGTCAAAAAACAACTTACCATGTGCCCATTTATGGGACTCACTGGATAAGTCTGCGGCACCCCGATCACAATAGAAGATTTTCCTGCCTCGGTCAGGTAATCCCAGATGCGTTTTTCTTTAACAGCCAGACTGGTCGCAATACTCAGTTTGTCATAGCTGTAATCGGCGCGGTTGCGGAAGCCGTAAAACCCCAGCACGCCGGGGTCACGGCTGGAAAGCATACTGCTCCACGCCGGAACTGTGATACAGGGAATGGTCGAAGTGAGGTTGCCCCACACCCCCTGATTTTTCAGGCGGGTAATATTGGGCATGTCTGCGGCAAACTGGTCAAATACCAGGCTGGGGTCGGCGCAGTCCAGACCTACCACCAACACTTTACGATTTTTTTTGCGTCGAAAAAACATGGTTAATTCCGTATGGTTAATTCAGCAACAGCAGGAATACCTGTGCTGTGGATTTTGAAATACTGCCATTCGGTGGGCGGAAGCTCGATTTCACCATCAGCCAGGATAGGCGCTTCGATCAAGGGTGTCCACGTTTGCATATCATCAGATACCTCTATCCAAATTTCAAGGGGGTTCGGTTCCGTCTTCAATGTAATGCCTGTGACCAACTGGTTATCTCGAATATCTCCATAGATGGTATTACCATAGGTAATGAATATCGGTTTCTGCCAGTAGTTCGGGCCATCCACCCGCACCACCCCAAAGATCAATTCATCGGCATTTTCATTGTCCAGAGTCTCGAATTGGAAGCGGACATAGCGGGCTTCGGTAGTCTCGAAGCGATGATTGCCTTCGCTGTCCTCAAGCTCTGTTTCTTCCAGAATATCCTGCCAGCTTTCACCGTCGTCTGAAAGGGAAAGGGTGTAGGCAGTGGGATAGGTCGCGCTGCGTCCATGTGTGAGAATAAAGTCAAAGCCAAAAGAAGCAATCGGTTTTGTCTCGCCCAAATCCAGGATCAGGGATTCGGTGCTTCGTGCATCTACCGAATACCCAGCTCTGGTTTCCAGCGTATCTGGAGCTTGAAGCACGCGGTTTTCTGGTAAAACGGCATTTAAATAGGTGTCTGTAGCATACGGTTCAAACATATACTGCTGCCAGCGCAGGGCATAGTCCAGGAAAACAGTCTCTTGTGTGTATTCATACAGCCAGAGCAGTCCTTCGATATGCTGCTGGTGGAAAGAGAGAAAACGAGAATTGGAGCGCTGCGGCTGCGGCCCAAGTGCATACAGCGACATCGTTTGTACATCAAACGCGGGCAGGTACTTCCGAACGGTTTCAATTCCCATATCAACGAGCATTTGGGCAGTTTCATCCTGGGTGTACTGCGCGTAAAAATCCAATGCCCGCAGTGCCAGCAAATGAACATTCAAAATCCGCGACCCTGCCACACCAGGGCCTGCCGTTTCCTCAAAAATTAAACTCTCGCCATCGTCCATCAAACTGCTAACACCATTTTTATCCATCGTCACCTGAAAACTATTAACAGCAAGTTGGGCGTAATCTAAATATTTATGCTCGCCTGTAATGGCATACGCATCGGTGAGTAAGTAAATCGCGTTTGAATTTCCATAGGCCGAGGTCCAGTAGTTAAACAAACCAAATTCAGGGTTCGCAAAGGTATAATGCCAGGTTGCAAAATCCGTGTGTTTCACCGCATTTTTGATATACCAATCTGCCTGTTTTAATCCTATGACCAGACCTGCCGGATCATTGAACGAGCACCACGCTGAAAATCCAAGCATCCCATAATTGCCCACATGGTAGGGAGTGGACTGCCAGCCTGCTTCCTGGAACACGGCGTACTCGCCATAATTGAACATGTATACCCCGTCTGCGGTCAAGCCATGATAAGAAGCTTCAATTCCAAGATAGGCTTTTTCCGTCTCTGTTTTGGGAACTATCGAGCAGTCATTAGGATAGTCCTGGGTGTCAGGTACAGGAAAAGTTTCAATCAATGCTTCAGGGGACGCCGGAACAGTAAACTGACGGACGGGACTCGATGCGACAGTCTTTTCATAGGCCCCATTAGCCAGTTGCAGCACCAGAATTTGCCACTCGTAATCACCACCTTCCTGGGCAAACCATCGGACATCGTAGCGTGTGTCACCTGTCCACTGGACATCCTGCAAGGGTTCGCCCGCCCGTGCCACATGCACCGAATACACCTGATTTTCCCCTAATGACTGGTCCCACGCCCATTCCAAAACGAGTGGCACATGGTATCCAACGAGGCTCTCATGAGCAGGGGCAAGCAGGGTTGGACCCTCAACCGGAGGAACGGGCGTCTGTGACGCTGTTTCCTGTGGGGAATCGTCGGAGCAGGCCGCGATAAAAAAAGCCGTGACAATCAGAAACAGTCGTTTCATCAATGAGAGTTCCTGTATAAAAAATAAACGGGGATAGTACATCCCCGCTTATCTTATCACGCCTTGAGTTTTACACGCCGCGCTGAATCGCCAATTTTACTTCACCAATGGCACGGGTCACTTCGATTTCACGCGGGCAGGCGGGTGTGCAGTTGAAGATCGTGCGGCAGCGCCAGACCCCATCCGGCTCCGCCAGAATATTCAGACGCTGTGCCGCCGCCCCGTCACGGGTATCGAAGATGAAACGATGGGCTTGAACAATCGCTGCCGGGCCAACATATTTGCCGTTCGCCCAGAAGCTTGGGCAACTGGTCGTACAGCAGGCGCACAAAATACATTTAGTGGTGTCGTCAAAGCGTTCACGGTCGGCGGGCGATTGTAAGCGTTCGCGCCCATCGGCGGGAACGTGTTCTTTGGGCATAAAATACGGCATCACAGCGCGGTAGTGATCGAAGAAGGGCTCCATGTCCACGACCAGATCCTTTATGACGGGCAGGCCGAGAATCGGTTCAACCTGCACTTTGATGTGATCGCCTGCGCCCAGGGTTTTGACCAGCATTTTGCAGGCCAGCCGATTCACACCATTGATTCGCATGGCATCCGAACCGCAGACTCCGTGAGCACAGGAGCGCCGCAGGGTCAGTGTGCCGTCCTGTTCCCACTTGACGCGGTGCAGCAGTTCCAGAACACGATCAATCGGGTCCACATTGTCCAGCGTGTATTCGCCCCACCAGGGCTTGCTATCTTTTTCCGGGTTGAACCGCCGGATACGAAAAGTCACTTTCATGCCAGTCTCCTAGTAAACACGCTCGGTCGGTGCGATTTCCAGCGAGAGATCAACCTTACGGCTGAAGTCGGTTTTTACGTCGTTCCCTTCCAGCCAGGCAAAGCTGTGAACGAGATAATTTACGTCATCACGATCCGGGAAGTCAACCCGGCTGTGAGCCCCCCGGCTTTCCTTGCGTTCCAGAGCGCACTTTGCTGTGACGAGCGCAACATCAATCAATGCTCCGAGTTCCCACGCTTCCAGCAAATCCGTGTTGAAGCGTGTTCCCCGGTCATCAATCTTGAGATCGGTTTCAAAGGAGTGTTTCAATTCACGCACTTTTTCTACCGCCTCTGACATCATTTCTTCGCTGCGGAATACACCCACGTTGTCCATCATCACTTTCTGAAGCTCAGCGCGGATTTCATGGGGTTTGGCTTTTCCATTGGCATTGCGGATGCGCTCGATTTCGCGGCGGACACTGCCATCCGGTTCATCCGGCAGGGGTGTAAAGTTCGTGTTTTTGCAGTATTCGATCATACGCATTCCAGCACGCCGCCCAAACACCACCAGATCGGTCAGGCTGTTGGTGCCCAGACGGTTCGCGCCGTGCACGCTCACACAGGCGACTTCACCTGCCGCGTACATACCAGGAACAACGTTCCCATCCGGCGTGGACAGCACCTCTGAGTCAATATTGGTCGGGATGCCTCCCATCGCGTAATGGGCGGTTGGTGCAATCGGCATAGGTTCTTTTACCGGATCAACGCCGAGGTATGTCCGGCAGAAGTCCAGAATATCCGGCAGCTTGGATTCAATGTAAGCGGCGTCAATGCGCCGGCTCTCACCAGCCTCTGCCAGATAACGGTTGACGGTTTCGGGGCGCACATCCAGATGTACATAGGGTTTGCCGTTAATGCCGCGCCCGTCCCTGATTTCCAGATAAATACTCCGGCTCACCACATCGCGGCTGGCAAGGTCTTTGATGGTTGGTGCATAACGTTCCATGAAGCGTTCGCCCTTGCTGTTCAGCAGGACTCCGCCTTCACCGCGCACACCTTCCGTAATCAGAATACCCATACCGTATATGCCTGTGGGGTGGAACTGGTAAAACTCCATGTCTTCCATCGGCAGACCATGCCGCAGGAAAATCGCAGGGCCGTCACCCGTCAGACTGTGGGCGTTAGAAGTCGTCTGCCAGCAGCGTCCCCAGCCCCCGGTTGCAAAACAAATCGCTTTCGCGTGGAAAACATGCAGTTCCCCCGTGTCGATTTCATAGGCAACGACCCCGCAGGCGACATTGCCGTTCATGATAATGTCTACGACCTGAAACTCATCAAAAAAGGTCACTTTTTCTTTGATGCAGTTCTGGTAGAGCGTCTGCAAGATCATATGTCCGGTACGATCTGCCGAGTGACAGGCGCGGCGAACCGGTTTTTTAGTCTCGTTATTGGTATGCCCACCAAAACGGCGCTGGCTAATCCGACCATCGTCTGTGCGATCAAATGGCAGCCCCATATGCTCCAGTTCAATGACCGCCTCAATAGCATCCCGCGCTAAAACACCCGCCGCATTCTGGTCACTCAGGAAGTCGCCGCCTTTGACGGTATCGTAAGCGTGCCACTCCCAGCGGTCTTCTTCCAGGTTGCCCAGCGCTGCCCCAATACCGCCCTGGGCGGTTCCGGTATGGCTGCGGGTCGGGTACAGTTTGCTGATGACGGCGGTACGAACGCCCCGGCTGGCATACAGTGCCGCCATCAGACCCGCGCCGCCCGCACCAACCACAACCGCGTCAAATTGATGTACTTTCGCTGCCAATTCCTCTAACTCCTCGCCACAATATTCTGCAAGAGCGCTTCAGCAGTATTTTCAACGCCCGCAAACAGCGCCGCCGACCCGACCAGAATCAGACCCGCCGCGCCAAAGACAATCGCCCAGTTCAGAGCACGATTCACAACGCGGTTATGAGCATAGTCGTTGACTACCAGACGCAGCCCATAGAAACCGTGCAGAACGATCAGACCCAGTAAGGCCCCATCATACAGACGCCAGACGGCGACCCCGGCAACCAGAAAATTCCAGCGGTCTCCTACAAATTCCACTGCGCTGCCGCTCTGATTCACGAGGTCAGTGCCAATCACATCACCACCAGCGGCAGTTATATCAAATACACCCATAATGACGTGCATCATCGCCAGATGACCGAATACCAGCGGCAGGATCAGCAGACCGGATACACGCATGAATTTCCAGAACCAGATGTCCAACTGGCTGGCACGGCGCATCCCAGGAATGGGGTCAGATATATTTTCCCCGTTGATGATCGCCTGTAGGAACGAGAGGATCAGCGCCGCTCCAACAATCACCACAAATCCAATCGCAAACTGGGCCTGGGTTTCTGCAATTTCGGCGATGGAAACGAATTCCGGATCGGTATCGTAGTAATCGAGCACATGCCCGAACATCAGCACGAACACCGGGATCAAAATGATCCCAACCACCACAAACACCAGCACGGCAGCACGCTGCTGCAAATGCCAGAGATGAGGCCGCCTATCCAGAACAATAATACGGTAACCGTTAATCGCATGGTAAACCACCGCTGCTACCAGGAAAAATTCACCGATGGTGAACAGGGGGCTTTGATACTCGGCGATGGCTTGTTTGTATAAATCGGGGTAAAAGGCTGCCCACGAGGTATCAACTACATGTAAACAGACAAAAAGGACGATGCCGAGACCAGAAACACGATGGAATACCCAACTCCACTGCCCGATCTTGCCCCGATACCGTAACACCTCCGTTACTGTGGTAACAATTGTCGCCATGAGTGGCTACTGTCCTCCTTAATCAAAAACTTTATATGCAAAAAAATTGCCGAACTTTTATCAAACTATGTTTGAATTCGCCCGTGAAGATTTCGATGCAAATTTAACTTAGGTAAAGTTTAAAGTTTGATGAAGAGTATAACACCCCCAAACTGTCGGGGCAAAGTAAGTTGGTAATGAGAATCCTGTAACTTTTGGCCTGTTTTATTCCATGTTAAAGTGGAGCTATGCACGATCTTGAACGTTACGGGTTGACGATCTCCGATTTACCGGAATGGCTGCGCCCCAAACAAAACCGCTTTGACTACGCTCTGTTGAGTATGGTGTTGTTATGTGTGGTCGTGGCCTGGCCCTGGCTGCGAGCATCCGGCATTCCCAATACAATGGGGGCCTGGGAGCAGGTCTTTCGTATTTCCGAAGTTTCGGAAAATCTGCAATCCGGCGACCTGTATCCCCGTTGGGCATCTCGCTATCATTACAGCTACGGGTCACCGGTGTTCAACTATCTTGCTCCTGCTCCGCACTATCTCGGCGGAATGCATTATCTTCTGACACAAACCAGCCCGCGTATCAGCCTTAAACTCCTGATTGTGGCTTCGATTCTGATGGCCGGGTTGGGCATGTTTTCGTTTGGGCGGCGGCGATGGGGCCCCCTGGCAGGATTCTGTGCGGCGCTGGTGTATCTTCTCGCTCCACCTTTGCTGCTGACTTTGCCCTATATCACGGTTGACCTGCCACTTTTGCTGGCTGCGGGAGTCTTCCCATGTCTGTTGTGGTCATTAGATCGTGTGCTGGTTCATGGAAGCGGGCAAGACATCACCATCTTGATTCTGTTAACGAGCCTGCAAATCATGGCTCACAATACGGTCGGGCCTATTTTTCTGGGGATAGCCCTGTTCTGGTGGTTATTTATTGGTGGTGTAAATCATCTGGGTCGATGCCTGCTGGGTATTGCGGCGGGAATCGGCATGGCGGCAATTTACTGGCTGCCCGCCCTGCTGGAGCGCCATGAAGTTCACTGGATACCCTTCGAAACTACTGCTCGCCCGCTGCGTCTTTCTGAGGTATTAGGTCTGCTGCCGATACAGGATTTTTTAGTTTTTAATCCCGATTCTCCTGCCGGGTTGGGGTTGGCGGCATGGGGATTGTTTCTGCTGGGTAGTATTATTTGCCTGAGCGAGTTAACCCGCCGCACAACCCGAAAACAGGCGCTGGCTGTTGTTCCGTTTATGGTTGCTGCCCCTGTGCTGATCTGGATTGCTACCGAATACCAGAGTACCTGGCTGGATTCGACCTCCAAATTTCCCGCACTTTCCCGATCCGATTTACTTGTGCCTGCGGCGGCCTGTTGTGCACTGGTGGCGGCCCAATGTGCCAGGATAGTTGATCCCCTGCAACGCCCCTTAAAATTGCCAGCCCTGTTTTTGCTTACAGGTGCCATTGTTGGATCATCGTTTTATGTGATGAAGCCGCCCGTATTTGTTCCGTATCGGCTGGAGGATGGCCGGGTTGCCCATCTGGAAGCCGAACTGCGCGGCGCGTTCAGCGGGTCTTTCCACAACGGCCAGCTCCTCCCTGAAGGTCTGGATGCCTTGCCCGCGCCATCGGATTACCTGCTGGATTCGTATGAACGTGGTACAGTCGAAAAATTGAGCCGCAACAGCCTGCTTGTCCGTTCGGAGTTGGCGTTTTTCTCTCACACTCCGACCCAGGATCGGGTACGGCTGACTTCTTATGAAGAAGGCAGCCAGGTCGAATTTCTGACGTTGAATTTTCCTGGATGGCAGGCCGAGTTTCGCAACGAACCTGTTCCCGTGGAAAGTCCTAACGGATTTATCCAGGTCATTTTGCCAGCAGGGCGGGGGGTGCTGCATGTCTTCCTGGGTTCGACCTTAGCTCGTACCCTCGGCACCATTATTACGGTCTTCAGTCTGCTGATTATTCCTCTGGCATTGGTCACTTTTCGTAAACAGTCGGTTTCGAGCGTACAGGAAAGTCGCCCCACAATCCAGCTTATGCTCAGTCTGGGACTGTTGGCAGTCATCAGCATTGGAGTCGCGCGCGAGTACATGCCTACTCGTTCCAGACTCGAAACCATGACACCGCTTCCCCTGGTTTTTGAAGGCGGGGTTGATCTGCTCGGTTTCAACAGCGAGGCTCTACAGCCCGGACAAATCTCGAAACTGACTTTTTACTGGGAGCGTGCCCGCCCGAATCTGCCCGATTATCGGTTTGACGTGTGGTTAATTGACCCCGCCACGCAGCGGATCATCTGGCAGGAAACACATCGAGCCCCTGGCGGTTGGCCGACCAGCTACTGGCAAGAAAATCGATATGTGCAGGATACATACTGGATTGTGGTACCGGAAGAGATTCCGGAAGGCGAGTACAAAATTACGGTACAGGTCACCTGCGAAAGTCGCAGCACCCTTTTGACCTGTGCGGAAACTATACCGCTTCAAGTATTTGATGCACGCGGCAGACCATTAGGTGACAGCGCCGTACTGCCCGTTACATTAACTGTGCGCCGATGACTCTGATATAATTCTGGAATATGGAGTTGGCGAGTCAGATGCACAAACGTGAACGCTTGGAAAAAACAATGGCCGGTGAGGCAACCGACCGCGTTCCGGTGGCATTGTGGCGGCATTGGCCCGGAGATGACCAGCGGGCGTCGGACTTTGCCAGCGCCGTGTTGGATTTTCAGCAGCACTGGGATTTTGATTTTGTTAAAGTTACGCCATCCAATACCTACAGCCTGATGGATTATGGGCTTCAAGATGTCTGGAAAGGCAGTCTGGATGGACAACGTGACATCACGCGCCATGTGGTTGAACGATCTATTGACTGGACAGAGCTCCGTAAACTTGACCCGTCTCGTGGCAGCCTCGGCATTCAGCAGGACGCGCTGCAATTGATCAAAGGCGTGTTGGGGGAAGATGTCCCTTTTGTCCAGACGATTTACAGTCCTCTCACGCAGGCGGAAGGACTGGCCGGGCGCGATAATCTGCTGAAGGATATACGACTGCATCCAGATCGTATCAAAACGGGTTTAAATTACATTACGGAAAACATCCTGCGACAGTTAGACTCTATTCAAAAAATTGGTCTTGCAGGCATTTTTTATGTGATTCGCCATGCCTCCTACCACCTGATGAGCAAAGCCGAATATAAAGAGTTTGGGGAACCTTATGATTTGCGAATTTTGAGTCTGCTTCCTTCCAGATGGTGGTTTAATTGCATCTATGTGGATGGTCAAGCGCCGATGCTGGATATGGTGACGACCTATCCGGTGCAGGTCTTAAGCTGGTCTGACCGATGCACAGATACGGATTTGCGACAGGGACAATTGAAGTTCCAGGGGGCCGTCTGCGGTGGGTTGGAGCGCGGGAACATACATGAAGGGACACCTGGCGCTGTCCGCGAACAGGCACGAGATGCCCTGGCCCAGACCTATGCCCGCCGGTTGATTCTATCTACCGGAGCTAATCTGCTTATCAGTACGCCGCTTTCTAATATTCGTATGGCGCGTCAGGTCGTCGAGGATAACACGCCATGAGTCACCGGGTCATTGCAGGCCGCGCCAAAGGGAAACGTTTAAAAAGGGTTCCTGGGGATTCAACCCGCCCGATCATGGATCGCGCAAAAGAAGCATTGTTTAGCATCCTCGGCACAGCCATCATTGATATTCGGTTGCTTGATTTGTTCGCCGGGACGGGTGCTGTAGGGATTGAAGCCCTGAGCCGTGGCGCAGATTGGGTGACCTTCCTGGATGTGAACCGGGCCGCAGTGGCGACAATCCACGAGAATCTGCGAACAACCAAACTGGCGGAACAGGCAGAAGTGCTGCGTCAGGATGCCTTTGAATTCTTGCAACGTGATGATATTGATCCGTATGGGTTGGTCTATATCGCACCTCCGCAGTATAAAAAGATGTGGTCAAAAGCGCTGCTGATGTTGGATGAAAAACCAACACTCCTCGAACCTGATGCCCTGGTGATTGTGCAAATAGACCCGCTGGAAAAAGAAAACTTGGACTTAAAACACCTCCATGTCTACGATGAACGGGTTTACGGGAATACCCTGCTGTGGTTTTATGAATATGAAGCGCCTGTAGAGGAAAGTCATGAACAGGAATGAACTGCTTGAACGGATAGAAAATGTCGTCG
The DNA here is from genome assembly GCA_008933735.1 of Anaerolineae bacterium. GTDB lineage: Bacteria > Chloroflexota > Anaerolineae > Aggregatilineales > J027 > SB15. The sequence goes on from WBUL01000006.1 coordinate 65,341, forward strand.
AAGAGATTTTAACGGCTTTTGATGTTGATCAACCCCCGATTCCGGTGGAACTGATGCTGCGAAATCCACCGGATGGAATGTGGGATGGGTTTGATCTGACCGAGCTTTCAACGACATTTTTAACCCTAAGCGACCGTTTCGCTCCGCGCATGTCGGTCGTGCGGCTGCTGGCACGAAACATTGTCCGCAGCGAGTGGGGAATCGAACGCGAGCTACAGGGAATTGTCGATGATGGCGAGCTGATCCGCTATTTTGCACGGGCAATCGTAATGCCGCGCAGCATGATCGATGAACTGGAAAATCCTCTGTCCGCTTCTGTCAGCACACGTTTTGAAGTGCCGGAGGAAGATGCGGAAATTCGATTAAGAGACTTAGGAGAAATAAAATAAAAAGACGACATGGGGTAATGTCGTCTTTCCGAAGCGGGCGACGAGATTCGAACTCGTGACCTACTCCTTGGCAAGGAGTTGTTCTACCACTGAACTACGCCCGCGCAAGTATCAATCATTTTATAGCACGCTCCGGTCTTTGACAAGGGGATTTTTGAGAATTACCTATCCGTAATGGAGACAAGCGTTATGCAGCACCTGATTTGCAAGCTGGGTGAAACCGTTTCAGTCATTGATGAAAAAAAACAGATTATGCTCGTCGGCAGTCCCCTGACCAGCATTGGGCAGGTGCGGCATAACAACGAAGATAATGTCCAGCTTTGGGTGCTGGGTGAGATGATGCTTGGATTGGTCGCTGACGGGATGGGAGGAGCCGCCGGTGGCGAGGAAGCCAGCCGACTGGCGGTTGAAACTGTGCAAACCGATTTTGTTGATTCGATGCCGGATGATCTGAATCATGAAGTGGAAGAACAGATTTCCCAAAAGCTGCGTGATGTCCTGAATCGGGCGAACCAGGTCGTGTTGGATCGCGCGGCAGAGCACTATGAACTAACAGGGATGGGAACGACGGCGACGATGGTGCTGGTACATGCCACAGAAGCTATTTTCGCTCACATCGGTGACAGCCGCGCTTATGTGGTGGAAGGAACCACCCAGCAAATCACCCAGATCACGGAAGATCACAGCTTCGTTGAAGCGCTGCTTGCTTCCGGTCATATCACACCCGAACAAGCGGAGATTCATCCTCTGCGGAATGTACTTTACCGAGCACTGGGTCAAAAGGACGAAGCAGACACCGATGTCGAAATCTACACACGCGAACTGAAGGTTGGGGACCGGCTCATATTATGTTCCGACGGCCTGCCTCGCCATATCAAAAATCATGAAATTGCCAGTATTGCCATTTCCTCTGACCAGCCAGAGGTGATTGGCCAGCAGTTGATCGACCTTGCCAACGAACGCGGCGGCGAAGATAACATCAGTGTGGTCGTAATTGTCGTCAAACAAAAATAACGTCTGGTGAGATGACGCCTCTTTGGGTAGTCTTATTGATAGTTGAGTTAGGGAAATTTGTATGAAGCGTTTCATTTCCTCCGTCCTTCTTTTTGTGTTGCTCACGGCGGCGGGCAGCGTTCTCGCCGAAAATCCCACCTCGTCATCTCACCAGGACGGCCCGCCCGTCCAGCAGATTGAGGTCAATTTTGGGGTGGTGGGTGGTTATCGCTATCTGCGGGTCACAGGTCAGAATGTCCCTGTTTATGATGCCCCGCGCCGGGGAAATCTACTCTACCGCTTTAAGGGCGGCTATGATTTTGTCACCCCGCGCGGCGAATCTGGCGATTGGGTGGAAATTAACCCCGGCGAGTGGGTTCATAAAGACAATCTGGTAGAAATTTACCCGTCTTACTTCCGGGGTGTCGTAATTCTTGCTGAGCCTGCCATTCCATTTGGCTGGATTCTCGTGACACATTACGCCAGCAGTACGCCTGGCGGTGAAGAAATGAAAGGCGATCCGGCCTTTCGTGTGGAACGGTACCAGGTCACCAATTTTTACACTGCCGTTCCTGATGCAAACGGGCTAGTCTGGTATGACGTGGGCGGCGGTAAATGGGTGCGCCAAACGTATGTTGGCAAAGTCCAGCGCGTGGGTAATCCTGGGATCGGTGGTCGCTGGGTGGCCGTCGATCTGTATGAGCAGACGCTGGTTGCTTACGAAGGCGATGCGATGGTGTTTGCAACGCTGGTCGCCTCGGGTTTACCCGGCAATGATACCCGTCCAGGGGTATTTGACATCTGGGCCAAAACTGCCAACGGTGCGATGAGCGGCCTTGAAGGGGGCTATGGTAACTACCGCCTGGAGAATGTGCCCTACGCGATGTACTTTGACGGAGACATCAGTTTGCATGGGACGTATTGGCACAATGGATTTGGCTATCGCCAGAGTCGCGGTTGTGTCAATCTGACGATCAGCGATGCACGCTGGTTATTCGATTGGCTGGGTGACAGCGGCAAAGTCTACGTGTATTACAGCCAGTCATACTGATCAGCAGATCCATTAGACTCCATTTGATTTCCTCCCTCACCCACAAGCGGTGAGGTTTTTTTCTCTTCTGACGCCTTTCGTTCTTTCTTTCCAATGCATTATAAATTGATCGGCATAGGGCCGAGGGAATCAGTTTTTCTGAGAATCCATTTTTGTGTATTGACAACCTATATTAATTATTATATGCTCATATTCAATATATGGAGCATATATAGATGGCGCGAAAATACAATTCTCGTCGTCGGGCGGAAAGCGCAGAGCACACCCGTCAGGCTATCATCGAAGCCGCCGTCAAGATGCACGGCAAGGGGATTACTACGCTTCCCGCTGTCGCTGAGGAAGCCGGTGTGTCCCTGCCGACGGTGAACAAGTATTTCCCCACACGGGAGGACTTGTTTAATGCCTGCACGAGCCACGTGGCGGCAAATCTCGAATACACACCGCCAGAAACCCTTTTGGCGATCAGCAATCCGGGGAATCGGCTGCGGCGCGTGGTAAGAGAAATCTATCGCCTGAATGAGGAAACCTTTGGTCATTCATGGACGGGGTACAAGCTGGAAGATGAATCGCCAGTACTGGCTCAGGCGATAGCAAATGCTGAGGGCCTGGTCGCTGCGCTGGCCGAAACTTTGCCTTATGAGGGCACAGCCGGCAATCAGGATACCATGAAGTGCTTTGTACGGGCCTTGCTCAACCCGCTGACTTACCGGGCACTGCGGTTGAAAAACGGGTTGAGTTTTGAGGAGGCGGTCGAACACATGACGATGGCGCTGGCGGCTGTACTTAATATCAAGGTGTAAAACAGAGCGTGCTCACCCCAACTTATATTTCTTCAAAGGCGATGAATATCGCAAAAAATGGCAGCACATGCTTACTATAAATCTGAAGATACTGCCGTTGTAAGAGACCTGGGCGGATGATGTGCCAGTGTCCCCCGTTCTCTGCCAGCATGACTAGAAATACCACAAACACTCAGAGGAGGGTAACCCCATGAACGAGCATATTGTCATCATCGGAGGTGGTTTTGGCGGTCTTTATGCGGCCAGCCGCCTGAAAAACGCACCCGTCGAGGTCACGCTCATCGACCGCCGCAATCATCACCTGTTCCAACCCCTGCTGTATCAGGTTGCGACGGGGACACTGTCTCCGGCTGATATTGCCACACCGTTACGCAGCTTACTTAAGGGTCAGCGCAATGCGCGTGTACTGCTTGGTGAAGTGATCGGCTTTGATGTAGCCAACAAACAGGTGATCCTGCGTGATGGGGCGGTCAGCTATGATAAGCTGATTGTCGCTGCCGGGTCGGGCAAGAACTACTTCGGCAATGACGCCTGGATGGAAAAGGCACTCGGTTTGAAAACCATCGAGGATGCAACCGAGATTCGCCGCCGGATTCTGATGGCATTTGAGGCGGCTGAACGCACAACCGATCCTGATAAGCTGCGTGCCTGGCTAACTTTTGTCGTTATTGGCGGCGGCCCAACCGGAGTTGAAATGGCCGGGGCACTGGCGGAAATCGCTCACGAAACCCTCAAAGATGAATTTCGCAGCATCAATCCGTCGGATGCTCGAATAATCCTGGTACAAAGCGGAAGCCGCATCCTCCCGACCTACCCTCCTGAGCTGTCAGCCAAAGCGGTGGCGGCGCTGGAACAAATGGGAGTGGAGGTACTCACCGGGCGACGTGTGACAGATGTCCAGGAAAGAGGGGTGATCCTCATATCTGACGACGGGGAGGAACACATTGCAGCCCGCACGATTCTCTGGACGGCTGGTGTCCAGGCGTCGCCGTTGGGGAAGTCCCTCGCTAAAGCGACTGGAGCAGAAGTTGATCGGGGTGGGCGTGTCATTGTTGAGCCCGATCTCAGTGTGCCAGGCCATCCGGACATCTTTGTGATTGGTGATCTGGGGCACTACGCCCACCAGACGGGCGAACCCCTGCCCGGTGTAGCTCAGGTGGCGATCCAGCAGGGACGCTATGTGGCTGATCTGATCAAACGCCAACTGGCAGGCAGGCGGGTGCTGCCCTTCCGTTATAAAGATCGTGGCAGTTTAGCGACCATAGGTCGGGGCAAGGCAATCGCTGATTTAGGTCGAGTCCGGCTGACAGGCTGGTTGGCCTGGGAAATCTGGCTGTATATTCACCTGATGTATCAGATTGATGTTGAGAATCGCGTGCTGGTGTTCGTCCAATGGTTCTGGAACTTCGTGACGCGGCGACGTTCGGCGCTGCTCATCACAGATCGTGACCAGCAGGTGACCGCGCCACAAGCACAGGCTGGCCTCAAGCTGATCACCACGACTGGCACATTCAGACATGTGCCAGAGACATCATCGAAAGTCCAATGATGAGAATATCTGAAAATCTGTCATTTGGGCGCTTTTCTGTTCGACGTTTGTATAGAAAGGCAACAACAGCGGATAATCGATACAGCGGAACTTAAAGCTACCGGGGTACTCGCATCAACTAATGGGCTTTCCTCCGTTAGCAATGCGACGGCCCATTTGCCGAAACGCACGAGCAGTTGGGCGGATGCTGGCTGGGCAGCTAATGCAAAGTACGGCTCCATTAAAATCCGCCCACTTTGGTCACCGCAATAGCATTGGCAGGTAGAGGCTGACCGCAGCGGCGCAGATTGAGGCGACATTCCGCGCAGGCCATCGACCGACTTCACAGCCGGGATTGACTGTCTATGACAAGTTGGAAAGAATTCGAGCAGCAAGCCCCAGAGTTTGCAGAATTTGGTAAAGCCCGTTTTCAGAGCGGCGTTGCCTATCTTGGCACGCTGCGCCCTGACGGAAGCCCGCGTGTGCATCCGATGACCCCCATTATTGGCGAGCAGTTGTTCGGTAGAGGATTCGGGCGTCGTCTTATGTTCCGCAGGATCACTATATCCTGTTTGTATTTACGGTTGAGTTTGCATTCATGAATACCTATGTGGATAGCAAAGCCCCCCCGGCGCTGGCAGGTCAATAAGGATGCACTATGAGCATAACCCACTATACGATTGAACCGATTGGATTTATCCGTTCTGCGCTGACCCAACTTGAGGCAGCACCCCGCCAGGGTGATGAAGGTGCGCCGGAAGCCTGGCTGGAAATCACGCCGTCGGCAGTGGAGGGACTTGCGGGTATTATAGCTGGTGACGAACTTATCGTGCTGACATGGCTTCACCTCGCTCGGCGTGACGTGCTGCAAGTACATCCTCGAGGCGACCTGGAAAGGCCATTAACCGGTGTATTCGCTACCCGGTCGCCACATCGCCCGAATCCGGTGGGGCTGCATCGGGTCTCAGTTTTGGAAATATCCCAGCAGCGTCTAAGAGTTGCACCCATCGAAGCGATTGATGGGACCCCCATTGTTGACATTAAGCCTGTGTTGACGCTGACCGACCGATAAAGCACCCGCCAGGGACATATACGGAAATTCAGGGTCGCATTTTCGAGGGTGAGCCACTGCCCTGGCAAGGGGCAGCGCTGCCCCTTGCCAGCCTTATTCGTGTTCTGAGAGCCAGCGTTCCGCAGCAATCCCTGCCGCCGCCCCCTGACCTACGGAGGTCGCAACCTGGCGGAAAATCGGATCCATGATTTCTCCGGCGGCGAACACGCCGGGAATATTGGTCATCATGTGGTCATCAACCACAAGATAACCATCTTTCATCTCCAACTGATCAGTAAACAGCGAATTGTTAGGGTCATGACCAATGAAAATAAACACGCCTTCCGTCGGCATGACCGTATATTCGTTCGTTTTGAGGTTGTGCAGCTTCACTGCATTGACCGACCCATTGCCATCGATCTTTTCAACCGCCGTATCCCAGATAAAGCTCATCTTAGGGTTGCTAAATGCACGGTTCTGCAAGGTCGCGCCTGCCCGCAGTTCGTCGCGGCGGTGAATGACCTTGACCGAGTTGGCAAAGCGCGTCAGGAAAATACCTTCCTCGATGGCGCTGTCCCCACCCCCGACGACCACAATATCCTTACCCCGGAAGAAAAAACCGTCGCAAGTACCGCAGTAGCTCACACCCCGGCCAATAAATTCCTCCTCGCCGGGAACTCCCAGACGACGGGCGGATGCACCAACGGTAATAATCACTGCATCGGCCTCGTATTCCTTACCATTGCCGTCCTTAATATAGAAGGGCGACCCATCTTTCAGATTCATTTCAGCAACTTCGGCATACTCCAACCTGGCACCAAAGCGCTCGGCCTGCTGTTTCATATTGTCAACCAGCTCCGGCCCGGTAATTCCTTCTACGAAACCCGGATAGTTTTCGACCTCGTGAGTCAGCGATACCTGACCGCCCAGCAAGTTTCCAACAAATACCAGAGGTTCGAGCTTGGCACGTGCCGTATACAGGGCAGCAGTTAACCCCGCCGGCCCAGATCCAAGAATAATGACTTTTTCCTTCTGCATAGGTTCCCGCTTTTGCTCAGTACTTTCATTGACTCGGATTAGGCTAGATCGCTGTACCTTACCCTCCCACCGTATGAAACACGTAAAAAAAACGCTACGAATCCTCGCCCAGTTCGATTTCCGCTTTCAGCATGGCGACCAGGGCACGAAATTCCTCATAACAGTCCGGTGAATTATTGAGATACTGCTGAATCGCCGGATACAGGGTGGCAATATCAGTACCCCGCGCTGCCATCTCTGCCAGATTGATCATTTGCAAATCCCACGCGACACCGTCAATTTCTTCTTCTTTTGTCTGACAGATACATCGCATAAGATTCTGGAGGCGTTCTTCTACTGTCATCTACGCTTTCCCCCGTACCTATTTGCATCTTCATTTTAAGACAGATTGAAACCCAGCATGTCTTACTGACGGTCAAACAAATTCATCACGTAATCTACCCCCAAACCCTGATCCTCAAGATAGGCTTTGAGCTTTTTTCGGGCATCATGCAGGAGCTTATACAGGGCGTTCCGATTGGTGTCTAGCTGTTCCGCCACTGTGTCCATAGGAATGCCGCGCAGCGTAACCGCTTCCAGGGCCAGGCGCTGCCGATCTGTCAGAACTTCTTCAAAGCCTCTGCTGATGATTTTTACTACATCCTCCTGTTCGGTAGCCCGTTCGGGAGAAGGGGAGCGCGGGCTGTTCGTCGCCAACCGTACCATGATCTCGCCCTCAGCGGTCAAATTATCCAGGCTAAAATCCTTATACCTTGCCCGCCTGAGTTCACTGACCGCGACGCGCGAAGCAATCTTCATCGCCCAGGTGGTGAACTGGCTGTCTCCGCGAAACGAAGTCAGATTGTCGAGCACCCGCAGCACCGCATCCTGGGCAAAGTCTTCTGACATTTGCAGCAGCATTTCCGGCGGGTGTCCTATCAGGTCGCTGCGTTCTCGACTGAGGTAATAATAAATGCCCCGTTGCAGCCTTTTTCTTAGGGCCTCTATCGCTTCTGCCTGGGTATATTGATCAGGGCTGGTTAACTCCGCAAGCCATTCGTCGTTGGAACGCTGTGCCAATTCCTACCCCTTCGTTAATCTATCTCCTGTTAAGTCTAACCCAAAACATGGGGCAAACGTAGTAAGGCCGTCCAATAAGCACAATTTACATGCCGGGGTACGCATGTTAAAATTTCGCCCGCTAGATGAGGAGTACATGAATGGTTTTAGAAGACGCTCTGCAAGTCATTCAGATTATTCTGTCCATCGCTTTGATCGCGGTGATTGTTTTACAGGCACGCGGTACCGGCCTGGGAAGTCTATTTGGCAGTGCCGATGGCGGCATCACCAAAACCCGGCGTGGTCTGGAAAAAACATTGTTTCAGATTACCGTGGGTCTGTCAGTCGCTTTCATAGTAAATGCCATTGCTCAACTGCTGATTCAATAAGGATATGACGGTTTTTCGGCGTTGGGTTGGGCTGTTGTGCGGCCTGTTGTTGTTTATACCGTCCCTTTCGCAGGCCAATACACACCAGCAGCCGTTACCCGAACTGCGGGAAGCCCTTGTGGGCGAAATCCGTAAATTAAATCCCCTTTTTGCGACCAATAATCCCGTTGACCGCGATATTACCTCGTTAATTTTCGAGGGATTAACCACGGTAAACGAATATGGAGAAGTTGTCCCTGATCTGGCTGAAAATTGGATTGTGAGCTCGGACGGGTTGGAATATATCGTCAGGCTGCGGCGTGATGTCCTGTGGCAGGACGGAATACCTTTTACAGCGGCTGATGTGGCTTATACTTTTCGCACGGTGCGTTCTGCGCTGTTCCCAGGTGATCCAAATTTGCGGGATTTCTGGCGCACGGTTGAAATTCAGGTGTTAGATGAGTACACCGTTCGATTTCGACTAGTGCAGCCCTTAGCGTCCTTCCCGGAACAACTTCGCCTCGGAATTGTTCCTGTTCATGCGCTGGAAGGGGCACCCATCGCTACCCTGGACAAGCACCCCTTTAACCTGTCACCGATTGGTACGGGCCCGTACCAGCGCGAGGCGCTGTACGCGGATAATGGTCAGATACGGGCGGTCAGTCTGAGGGTTGCACCGAATTACCGACTGCGCCCTGAAGGCCAGACCGGATTTGCCATCGGCCGGATCACCTTTATGACTTACCCTACCGCCGAAGAGGCTATCGCCGCGTACCAGCGCGGCGAGGTTACCAGCGTTGGCAATTTGTCGCCGCTGTATGTGGATTCGCTGCGAAATCTCGGCAACGTAAATGTGCAGACCTCCATTGCGCCGGCAGTAGGTGTGCTCATTTACAACTGGCAGGATGATTCGCTGGCCTATTTTCGTGACCAGCGACTGCGGCTGGCGTTTGTTTACGCAGTAGACCGCCCTACTATCATGGCAGGGTTGTCCAGTCGGTTAGTTCTGGCAGACAGCCCCATCTTGCCCGGTTCGTGGGCATTTAATCCAGACGCCCGCTACCCATCCTACAGCATGGAAGAAGCGCAGCGGCTGCTTCAACTGGTCTCATTTGAGCCACCGCCCGTTCAAGAAGAACCCTCCGAAGGCCCTCCTGCCGAAGGAGAAACCACCCCGACGCCGCAGGTACAAATCCGCCGTGATTTCAAGATTCTGGTCATCGACGACCCCGGCATTGCGGCGGTCGCTTTTGAAGTCGCTACCCAGTGGTCACAGCTTGGCTTCACGGTCACCCTGGATATGGTCGATTATCAAACGCTGGTTTCCCGGCTCGATTCTGGTCAGTTTGATGTAGCGCTGGTCGAATATACACTTGCGCCTCAGGCCGATCCCGACCAGTTTTCGCTGTGGCACGAAAGCCAGATTGAAGTGGGGCAGAATTACGGCGGGATGAAAATCAACCGCATCAGCTATTTGCTGGCACAGGCACGCCGCGATCACAATGGCCTGCACCGCAAACAATATTACGATGATTTTCAACGTACTTTTGTCGGCAGTGCTCCAGCTATTGTGCTTTACAACCCGCTGTTTATTTACGTGACTGATCCGGCTTTACAGGGGATACAGTTGGATTTTATCAGTGTATCCAGTGACCGCTTCCGCACCATTAAGGATTGGACACTGGCCTCCTAAAGCCGCTCAAACAGGGCTTTTTTTTCGTCCGCTGTCAGGGGTTTCCATTCGCCGGGTCGCAGGCCTTCCAGGGTAACCGTCTCGATTCTGCACCGAACCAGCCGCAGCGTCGGATGTCCAACCGCCGCCGTCATTCGCCGCACCTGCCGATTTTTGCCTTCTGTCAACGTCATTTCCAACCATGCGGTGGGTACATTTTTGCGAAAGCGTATCGGGGGATTTCGCTCCGGTAGTTCGGGCTCATGCTCTAATAAACTGACCTGCGCTGGACGGGTTTTATAGCCCTGGATTTCAACTCCTTTCCGCAGATTTTCGAGCGCTGTTTGATCAGGAACTCTTTCAACCTGTACCAGATAGGTGCGGGGATGCGCGAATCGAGGTTCGGTCAATCGCCTGTTGAGCGCCTTGTGATTGGTCAGAATCAGCAGCCCTTCGCTGTCCATATCCAACCGCCCTGCCGCGTAAATATTCGGTATATCAATGTAATCGCCCAGGGTGGGGCGTCCTTCGCTGTCAGTGAACCTGGTCAGCACACCGTAGGGCTTAAAAAAACGGATGACAATGACTTTTTCGGACATTCCAAAATCGGCCTCTGGTATAATGAAATCAGGAATGGAGGTCATTATGCCACACGATGTGCGGCCTTCGCCTCTGGCAGGGCGCTGGTATCCTGGAGAAACGAGTCGTTTACAGGCAGAGATTGTTCGCCATCTCGGAACGCTGGCAAAAACCTCCTACCAGCAAATACGTGGGCTGGTTGCCCCCCATGCAGGCTTGATGTTTTCCGGGCCGGTGGGAGCAAAAGGCTTCCGTCATCTTGCTGACCAGCAGTATGACATTGTGGTTGTGATCGGCCCATCGCATTATCCAGTTTCCCATCCGCTCGTGACCACGGGACACGATGCTTATGAAACCCCGCTCGGTAAAATCCCGGTCGCGCAGGCTATTTTAAAGCAGTTAGGTGAAAAAATCGCCCTGCACCCGATCAGGAATGATCCCGAACATTCGATAGAAATGACCCTGCCATTCCTGCAAAATTTGCTGGGCGAGTTTCAGCTTGTGCCGCTGGTTATGCGCGACCAAAGTTATCCGGCCTCGCGGCAGCTTGCGGAAGCCCTGCACCATATCTTGCAGGATAAAAATGTGCTGTATGTTGCCAGTTCTGATCTCTCCCATTTTTACCCTCAGCAGGTGGCGAATGAAATGGACAAACGGGTTCTGGAGAAAATCTCTGACTACAACGCCGAAAATGTAACCCGCCTTCAGGATGGCGGTATCGTATATGCCTGCGGGTACGGGGCAATCTCAACTGTCATGCTTGTCACAAGACAGCAGGGGACAAAAATCGCTTCTCAGGAAGGCTATGGAACCTCCGGCGACATCACCGGAGATTATTCCAGCGTGGTTGGCTACGGAAGCGTGGTGTTCCACGATGTTCGCTGATGTTGCTGTGCATCGGGCGGTTTCCGCGACCTTTACCTATCACATTCCGGATTATCTGGCAGGGAAACTCCACCCCGGTCATCTGGTGCGAATCTCATTCCGTACAGCCCAGGAAGCGGCGGTGGTGCTGCGGGTCCATGATGACAAGCCTACCTTTGAAACCAAACCTGTCTTAGCGCTGCTTGACCCTCAGCCCGTTATGACTGAAGTTCAGCTTGAACTGGCTGTCTGGCTGGCAGAAGAGACCCATACCCCGGTTGGTCAATGTTTGTGGCTGATGCTGCCTCCTGGTCTCGCCCCTAAAGGCGAGACGCTTTACCGTTTGCTGGATCACAGCGCGGACGGCACTACCCCAACCGAAAATCACATCCTCAGTCTGCTAAAAAGGCGTGGCAGTTTGCGTTCGGGTCAGATTGAACGAGCCATCACTTACAAAGGCTGGCGCACGGCGATGAAAAAACTTATTGAGCAAGGGAGCATCGAAGAACAACCGATTTTTACCGCCTCGCGCATTCAACCCAAGATTATCCGCACCGTGCGTTTAAACATCCCACCTCAGAAAGTCGATTCGTTTGCCACGCGCCTGGGGCGTGAATCCAAACGGGCAAATGTCCTGGAGGTGCTGTGGGTCAATTTGCAGCGTGAGATGTCGATTGATGCTCTGCTTGACGCGGCAGGCTGCAAGCGGCCTGTCCTGAAAACGCTGGAAGATGAACACTGCATTGCCCTTGATAAAAAAACGAAAACAGTTCGTTTGCTTTTGACTGACAAAGCCGTCTATGAAAAAATCCTGGAGCTGCGAAACGCCCATACCGAACTCAGCGTGCTGAAATTTCTGGCAAAAAATGGACGAGATGTAGAAGTTTCAGCCGTTTATGAAAAAACGGGGGCAAACCTGAACCATCTAACCCGCTTGCAGGATGACGATCTTATTCTGCTCGGCGAGTCTGAGGTCTGGCGGGATGCGGTGGCTGATAAGAACTTTTCCCCTGAATTTCCTCCTAAGCTGACGCCGGAACAGCGGTCTATCTGGAAATCGATAGAGTCTCATCTTCAGAAACCGGAGGGCAGTGTGTTTTTGATACACGGCGTCACTGGTTCCGGCAAAACCGAAATATACATGCAGGCGGTACAAAAAGTGCTGGCTCAGGGGCGGCAGGCGATTCTGCTTGTGCCGGAAATCGCGCTTACTGCCCAGATGATTAAGCGTTTTCTGAGTCGCTTTCCGGGGCAGATTGGATTAGTGCACAGCCAGCTTTCGATGGGGGAGCGGTACGATACCTGGCGGCGGGCACGCAACGGCGAGCTGCCAATTATCATTGGGGCACGTTCGGCGCTGTTTACAACCCTGCCGGACGTTGGTTTAATTGTGCTGGATGAGGAACACGACGACAGTTATAAACAGTCCCCGCCCATTGATCCACCCTACTACCATGCGCGGACGGTGGCAGTGGAATATATGCGGCGCAGTGGCGGGACGGTCATTTTAGGCAGCGCCACCCCGGACAGCATCTCCTATTACAAAACCCAGCAGGGCGATTATCGACTGCTGGAGCTCCCCAAACGTGTTCTGGCACACCGCGAAAAACTGACCCAGCAGGCGAAACAGCTTCACCTGGAAGCCCATTTCCAGCCGATTAGAGGAACGGACGCTGCCGGTTTGCCTCTTCCTCCGGTACATATTGTGGATATGCGGCAGGAATTACGCGGTGGCAATACCAGTGTTTTCAGTCGGCGTCTGCGGGAAGATTTACATCATGTTTTAGAGGTTGGTCAGCAGGCCATTCTTTTTCTGAATCGGCGGGGCACCGCCACATATGTGTTTTGCCGGGACTGCGGCTACATAGCTAAATGCCCTAACTGCAATACCCCCCTGACGTATCATGGTATCTACGAGCAGCTTCGCTGCCACTACTGCGGGGTAATTGCCCCGAATCCGACAGTTTGCCCGGATTGCAAAAGCCACCGTATTAAGTATTTTGGGCAGGGAACCGAGCAAATCGAACGGATTCTCAAAGAAGAATTCCCCACTGCTCGTGTGCAGCGCTGGGATCAGGACACCGCCTCAAAAAAAGGTGACCATCAGCGAATTCTGGAAGATTTTATGGCACATCGCACCAATGTACTGGTGGGCACGCAGATGATCGCTAAGGGGTTAGATTTACCCCTCGTGACTCTGGTGGGCATCATTTCCGGAGATACAGCGCTGGGACTGCCGGATTATCGCGCCAATGAACGCACTTTCCAGCTTTTAACTCAGGTTTCAGGCCGTGCCGGACGTGGGCCAATGGGTGGGCACGTCATTTTGCAGACTTACCAGCCAGAACATTACGCGATTCAGGCTGCCGCCGAGCATGATTTCAAGCGATTTTACGAGCGTGAAATTGAATACCGAAATGTGCTGCGCTGGCCGCCATTCGTCCGGTTGGCACGGGTACTGGTGCAGCATCGTATTCCAGAAGAAGCCAGAGCGGAAGCTGAGGCGGTTGCCAATCGGCTGAAAGAGCGGATCGAGTCCCTGGGTCTGACAGCAACAGAACTGGTTGGCCCGGTACCGTGTTTTTTTGGCAAACTGGATAATCTCTTTCGCTGGCATGTGCTGGTACGTACCCTGAATCCGGTTGCCCTGTTTGACCAGTTTGACCTCAGCACCGCTTGTATGCTGGATATTGACCCGGTCGATATTCTCTGAGATTGATATTTCCCGTTAAGACAAACAAACGATATACTACCCTTGGATTTGAAAGGGAGTGAGCATCCATGCAAATCGCACGTAATTTCTGGAAAGCTTTTCGCAATTTTGCGATACTTTTTTCATTCATTATGAATTTTGTTCTGATTATTATCTTGTTAGTCGTCGTAAGAGAAATCTTCATCATCAAAAATGGCATCGCCGAACCCCTGATCGATGGCCTGCACCGTAACTTTGTTGGGATGGATCAGGCGCATATCAAGACGGTGATTCCGGTCAACGATACTATCACCATTGATTTTGAACTCCCGATTGAGCAGGAAACAACCGTTGTCCTCACGGAGCGTGTTGTCCTGGGGCAGTTCAGCTTTGGGGAGCAGCAGTTGGTGATCGCCCTGAACGAAGGGCAGCAGCTGCCCGTCCGGCTGAATATGATCGTACCTGTCCAGCAGGAAATCCCGATTGCGCTGAATGTGGATGTAGATATTCCGCTTGACCAGACCGAGCTTCACCAACCCTTTGTCAATTTGCGAAATCTGTTTGAGCCGTTTGTGCGCTCCCTGGATAACCTGCCGCAGGATTGGGATGAAGTGCCGGACTTTGCCCTGGACGCAGTCCAGGGTAACGTCAATTTGATGAATGAAACTGAAGGCAGTCGCAATCCCTGGCAGACACCCACCCCTGGAGGTGAGGATACGGTCACTGAAGGTACGCAGCCTTCGACCGGGGGTGAACCAGTAGGCACGGGCGGTGCGGCAACACCAACACCCTTCCCGACCACCGAACCAGGGGCGCCCACAGCAACCACAGTGCCGCTGATCCAGGAAGCGGAGCTGACCACACCTACCCCAACGGAGACGCCGCAGGGGTGACCGATAACAAAAACAGCCCACCGATCATCAATTACGACGGGCAGGGTGATTACACTTATAAAACAGATTTCTGGCAGGACAAAGGGCGCGAATACGAAGATCGTGTTGAGCGCATCGCCCTTGATCGCCTGCTCCGTCCGGCCCAGGGACATCGCCTGCTTGAACTGGGGGCGGGGTTTGGGCGCTTGAGCCACTTTTTCACTGGATATAAACAGGTCATTTTGCTGGACTATTCGCGTTCTCAGTTGTTGGATGCGCGTTCTCGGCTTGGCGATGAAAAATACATTTATGTAGCAGCGAATATCTACCACCTTCCGCTGGCCCCTGGTCTATGTGACGCTGCAACTATGATTCGGGTGCTGCATCATTTCGTGGACGTTCCTGCCGCGCTCCGCCAGATTCATCAGGTGCTCACTCCTGGCGCGGTATTCGTTCTGGAATATGCCAACAAGCGCAATCTGAAGGCCATGCTGCGTTATCTGACGCGGCAGCAAACCTGGAGTCCATATACAGAAGACCCGGTTGAGTTCTACCCGCTACATTTTGATTTCCATCCGGACTACATCCAGAAAACACTGCAAGCAGTGGGCTTTGAAACACATGAGCGTTTGCCTGTTTCCTATTTTCGGTTGGGGGTGTTAAAACAGCTTATCCCAACAGGGGTTTTGACTGCCCTGGATAGGGGGTTGCAGCAGTCAGGGCTGCTCTACGCGCCCAGCATTTTTACCCGGAACATTGTTCCCGGCAGCCGACCTGGGTCGCTTCCTGACCACCTGTTTAAATGTCCGGTATGCAGCAGTCTGGATTTGGAAAACATGGATGACCGATTGGTTTGCCAGAACTGCCAGCGCCAGTGGTCAAAAACCGAAGGGGTTTATGATTTCCGTGAACCAATCAATGCAGGATAAAGTGGTCATCGTTACCGGTGCATCGGTTGGAATCGGGGCGGCGCTGGCGCGTGAACTCGCGCGGCGAGGGGCAAAAGTCGTCCTGGCTGCCCGTACTGAAACCGCATTACAGGACGTTGCCCGTGACTGCCCTGGCTCGCTGGTAATCCCAACGGATGTGACTGATTCCGCTGCCTGCGAAGCGCTCATTGTCTGTACTATCGAACATTTCGGGCGGCTGGATGTGCTGGTCAACAATGCTGGACAGAGTATGCTCTCCCGCTTTGAGGACATCGAAGATTTTTCGATTTTTGAAAAGCTCCTCCAGGTCAATTATCTCAGTGCCGTGTACTGTACCCGTGCCGCCCTGCCACATCTGAAGGCAAGCAAAGGACTCCTGGTAGGGATTTCCAGTGTGGCGGGTAAAACGGGTATTCCCCTGCGAACAGGTTACAGCGCCAGCAAACATGCATTGCAAGGTTTTTTTGACAGCCTGCGAATCGAGCTTATGGGGACGGGCGTAGGGGTGTCGATGATCAGTCCGGCCTTTGTGGATACAGGCATTCGGGAGCGTTCGTTTGGGCCGGATGGCAAACCCCTGGGTCGAGATCCGCTGCTTGGCAAAAAAATCATGAGTGCAGAGGAGTGTGCCCGTCAGATTGCTGACGTGATTGCTGCCCGCCGCCGCGAGCTCATTATAGGAACATCAGGCAGGCTGGCAATGTTGGGCAAGCTGATTGCGCCTCGCCTCGTAGACACGCTGACTCGTCGTAAAATTGAGCATGGAAAATAAACTCACCCCACAGCAGCGCTGGCAGACCTACCGCGCAAAACTTCCGCAGTTCACGCGCTGGCAGAAAATCGGTTTCGGTCTGGCTGTTATCATGGTATTTCTCATATTCGTGCTGTTCCTCCTGCCATTTTTACTGGGTCTGGGTGGGCCCAGGACGATTGACGCGGCCGATTTAGCCGACCCGAACGGCGCGTTTGCCGACCTTCATGGTGAGAGTCTGTATTACATCCACCAACCGGGAAAAGGCGACCCCGTGATTTTGATACACGGCTTCGGGGAATCGACGGTGACCTGGCAAGACACAGTTCCCGCGCTGGCAGATGCAGGTTTTGATGTTTATGGGTTGGATTTAATCGGATTTGGTCTCTCGGAAAAGGGTCTGACAGCAGACATGAGCCATCCTGCCCAGGCGGAACGCATCGCCCTGTTTATGGAGCAGCAGGGCATTGACAAAGCCGATTTTGTTGCTCATGCGATGGGCGCAAATGTGGTGATGCACTTTGCATTTTTGTATCCTGACCGTGTCGGCTCGCTGGTGCTGGCCGATGCTACCCTGCAAACCGAATCGACGACGGCACTGCCCTCGCTGGTGCTGGAAGTTCCGTCATTTCAACGCTGGGCGCGGGTACTGATCCGCTGGATTGTACCAGCCACCACCGAAACCCAACTGCTCAGCGCCGCAGAGAAGGATGAGGTAATTTCCGAAGACCTGGTTAATGCCTATGACCGCACCCTTTACACTGCGGATTGGGATTTGTCTTTACTGGCGATGCTGCGCGACAGCAGCCAGAATACCCTGTGGTGGGATTTAAGCACGCTGGACATTCCGGTGCTGGTTCTCTGGGGGGCAGAAGATGGGTGGATTTCACCAGAAACCGGTAAAAGTCTGGCGGCGGAGATTCCCGGCGCAAGCTACCGCGAATTTGAGGGAGTCGGGCATCTGCCTATGCACGAAGCACCGGATGAATTTAATAATGCGGTGATTCAATTTCTGGGTTAAGCCGCAGGGTATACACAGGCAGGTCTGGCGCATCATGTTCAAAACCAAAACGTCGGTAAAGGTGCTGTGAGATACTATTGCTGCTCTGGGTATTCACGGTAACAGTGTGGATACGTTTCTTTTCCGCCTGTACCAGTGTATCGCGGAGAAGCTGGCTGCCAATATGATGTCCCTGCATATGGGGCAGGGTCGCAATGCGGGCCAGGTGCATGGTGTGTTCATACTGCATTGTAAGCTGGTAACCAACGATCTGATGTCCGTCGTGCGCCAGCGTGTAATGGCAGGCGCGGCGTCCAGCTTCCCGGAGTTCAGAATCCCGCATCTGCCAGAGGGTGTCAAACGCAGCGTGGTCAACCGCCAGCACCTTTGGAAATTCACCAAAGCGCAGCCCGCGAATCCTTACGGAAGGGATGTCGTAAGTGGGCAGAGGCTTGTCACGCCGCACCAAACTCACAACGGTATCCGTGCGCTCGAAGCCGATCTTTTCCAGCAGTGCATTGATCCAGTAATTGTTGACCAGCACGCCGACCAGACTGATTTTTTTACGTAATTCTGGATAGAGAGTCTGCCACAGGGCGTCGAAAACAGATTGTTTTTGATCGCAGGCAAGTGCCAACAGGCGCATCCACGAAGTTGCTCGGTGCGGCGGAGAAAAGGCGATTACACCGCACAGATCATGGTGATCATCCCATGCTAGCGCGATTAAATTATCCGGGTAATTGAGCCATTTCTGGATGGGCTCCCAATCCAGATGTTGGTGTACCAGGTTGGCCTGCCGGACAAAACGTATCACCTGTTGATGGTCAACAGGATGAAATGCCGTGATCAGCACATTACCGCCATGAAATCGTGCAGGAACCCGCGCTCACCGAACAGGACTGAAGCTGCCGATTTCCCAGATAAACCTCAAACGAATCGCCTTTCTGCCAGACGAAATTGGCATCGTTGGCAAACTCAAGCGGTTCGTATTCATTACTTTCCGAACACTGCGACGCCCGATTCAGAGAATCGCGCTGTTTGATGACATAACCGCACCCTCTGGGCGGCCACTGGCTCACCAGGGAATTGCCAAATTGATTCAGTGCGAAGCGCTGGCTGCCACTTCGGAATTCAACCCCAGCATAATTCATTGTCTGATTGGTGGGGTTTCGAATCGACAGGGTGTTACCGGCATAATACAATTGGAGGGTCTTCCCGCCTTCATCTCCGGTGCCGCCATTAGAACCCGAGATGGAAGTCCCTTCTTTTTCATCTCCATTATCCCCGCCGCTGAATAAGACCACGCTACCCACGACCAGAACAACGATCCCCACCAGGGCAGCAAGCATCATCCCCAGGCGACGACTGCGCCCGCGGGCAGCTCGTTTTTTGGTTTCCGGGGGGAAACGAGGGGTAGGCTGGGGCGAGGGGATCGCACTTCGGGCAGATTTAGATTTGCTGCTTTTTCGCTCAGCCGGAGCAGGTTCAGTTCCTTTGAGGTATGCCTCCTCAAGCGCGTTATAAAAATCAGAAGCCGTTGCATAACGGCTTTTGGGCTCTTTTTCCAGCGCTCTGAGGATCACCCTCGCAACACTTTCGGGTACCTCTTCTCGGATGTCGCGCGGTGAAGGCGGCTTTTTGTTAATATGACTCAAAGCCACACTCATCGGGGTATCGCTGTCATCAAAGGGAGGACGCCCCGTCAGCAGTTCAAACACGACGACCGCCAGGGAATAAATATCGCTCTGCGGGCTGGCCTGCTGGGAAGAAATCGCCTGTTCCGGCGCGATATATCGCGGCGTGCCAAAAGCCAATCCCAGGGTTGGAACCCCGGCGGTCGTCTGGGTATCCAACTGCATCACCAGACCAAAATCCATCAATACCGCTCGTTTTTGACCTGTCTTGGGATCTGTTTCCAGCATAATGTTGCCAGGTTTGATGTCACGATGAATCACCCCGCGCTCATGAGCATAATCCAAGGCATTGACGACCTGCTTAACGATATGCAGCAGTTCATCTGGCGGGATAAAATGCCCTTTGTTTTTGAGTTCGTTGTAATACTCAGCCAGCGAAATCCCATCAATTAACTGCATGGCGATGTAGTGGATTCCTTCCACCTCGCCATAGCGGTAGATGGTGACGATGTTGGGGTGGGACTCCAGACGCCCCAGAGATTGGGCTTCCCGCTGGAAGCGCTCCATGATTTCGCTGGCGCGATCTTCCTCCAGCGCCAGGACTTTCATGGCAATTTTGCGGTTGCTGCCTTTCTCAACCGCTTCATAGACACGACCCATGCCGCCTTTGGCAATCAGGCGGTTGATCGTGTAGTTGTCAATCGTTCTGCCAATGAGAGAGTCAGATTTGTATCGCATTACTGGTCGAGAATACCCATATCCATAGCATCGTCAAAGGAAACGACATTGCCCGTCAAAAACACCGTTTCGCTCTTGAAGTCATCTTCACTAAACAGGGAATCAAACTCGCTTTCATCTACTTTCTGGCTGAACAGCTTGTCGGGATCAAGGTCGGGGTTAGCGTTTTCAGCAGGTGGTGTTGGTGGCTCAGGCTCAGTTACAGTGTTAACAGGTTCGGTCGGTTCTGAATCCGGCGGTTCTTCCACTTTGACTACGGTCATCGTCTGGGTGATGACGCTGGTGCTGCGACGGAATGCCCAGGCCTCAGCCCCCAGTTTTTCCAGAATGGAATCAACGGTTTTACGCCCGTAATTGGTCACTGACCCGAAGGCCGCGCGTTTTGTGCCGTCAAACAGCAGAGCCAGAAAATAATGCACCCCCAGCGCTAGGACAAAAATATCGTACCGCTCACCATCATAATACTGAAGCGTCCATGCATTCCCACCGGTCAGGTCACGCAGGTCAGCAGTGCGGGCAACAGAAGGTGCGATGAGAGCGGCGCAAACTTCTTTGTTGAAGTCATAATAATTGGCAGCCCCTTCAGAAGCGATCACATGTCCCATTCGGTCTGCAAACAGCACACCCGTTGCCCCGGTATCAAGCATAATTTGCATCAGATTCTCGTTTACGATGCGTGTATCCAACTGCGGTAGCGGGCCGAGATCGAGGGCGTTGCTGGTATTTCCGCTGGCTTCCTGAACTACTACCGCGGCTTCTCCATCCAGGCCAACCCGCAGGGCACGCAGGAACGGTTCACCGACCGGGCGTACCAGATAGGTATAAGGAACGTTTTCAAGGCTTTGCGGGTCAACGTCGGGATCGTCAGGGCGTGCCAGCACAATGATGGATGTTGCCGCGCTTTCGCGTATCGCACGCGAAGCGAGTTCAACGCCGTTCTGCTCTGGCAGGCTGAAGGCCGTCACCAGTAAATCGACTGTGGCGTTGCTCAGTTCTTCTAAGGCTTCCTGGGCTGAAGGAACTTCCACAATAACGCAGCGGCGATCCAACAAGGTAATCGCTCCTCGAACGATACCCGCTACGTCGCCGAGGTGGTCAGCCACCACTATGCGCGGAATTGAAGACATACCGGCATCTCCCAAACTTCTTTATAACTCACCATTATATAGCACAAATCATGGGTACGCGATAAGTTGCCATGCACAACCACCCACGCATGAGTACAATAGACCTTATGAACGGAAAGGGATTGATAGCCATGCGTCGATATGTGCTCCTTATTCTTATTTTACTGCTGTCTGCGTGTTTTAAGGATGCCAGCGAAGAACGGCGAAATCCTACAACGGTTAATGTCCAGACTTTAAACGCATTTCAGGCGCAGCCGGTTCAGGGATCGCCGTCAGCCTCAGCCCCTGCTGTTGTTGCTACCCTTACGCCAACCCCACGCATCGCCCCCACCAACACCTTTCCAGTTGGCGGGCCACCCGTGAACAGCGACGCAGAAAACAGCTCCAACCCGGCAGCAACGGCGACGCCTCGCCAGTCAACCCTGCCGCCAACCCAGCCCATCGCCAGTTTCACACCGTCGGGCAGCACTTTTGGCGATCCCGGTATCACCGCGACCGCGATTTCTACCCAGCCTGTCCCTGATGCTCTGATTACCCCCACCGATTTTGTGCAGCAAACTGAGTGTGTGTATACGGTGCAGGCCAATGATACCCTGTTCAGCATCGCCACCCAATTTAATGTCACAGTAGACGATTTTATTCTGGCTAATCCTGCCCTGAGCGCCAATCCCAACAGCTTATCGATTGGGCAAAATCTGGCAATTCCCAACTGCGTTCCCCAGGAAGATATGAGCTTGGAAACCACTGTCGTAGAAGCATCCCCGGTGGCAGCAACGGTTCCTTCAGGCACCGTCACCCACACTGTCGCCCAGGGCGAAACCCTGTTCCGAATCGCGCTCCAGTACAACACGAGTGTAGAAGCGATTATTGCTGCCAATCCTGAACTTGGCGGCGGGACACTCATTATTCCCGGACAGGTGCTGGTTATTCCAAACCAGTAGATTCAGCTCCAGCGGGGCAGATTCGGGATGATATACGTTTCCAGCGCGTACCATGCCAACCCCGCCAGCAGCATGACTATCAAAACGGGTGCCCATCGCAGGATGGGTATCCGTCTGGCGAAAACTTCCATCCAGCCAGAAAGCCCTGCCGCCACAATGAACCCGAACGGGATCAACGCAGGATAAAGATAGCGCCCCTGGAACTGTACAAATTGCAGGTTGTAAATCATATAAGCTGCGATGACCAGCACCATCACAAGATCAAACAGAAGCAGCATTTCCCACTGTTCTACGGTGAACTGTTTATAGTTCTGGCTGAAATATGGCACCAACCCTGCCAGCATGAAAACTGCAATGCCCAGCAGAATGCGGTACATACGTGATGGCATGGGCACAGCCATCCATCCGAACTGGCCCCAGAAGCTGTGAAACGTGGTGTAAGCATAATTTTTGTAATACGTGCTGCGGCTGCCATTGAGATCACGTTCAACATATTCATCCGTTTGTAACTGCCCGGCGGCAACTTCATCATGCCGCTGCAATCCCAGAAAGTCCACCCCGCCATAAACCGAAAGATTTCGTCCCCACCATAGACCGCCTAACAGCAAGGCCGGAATAAGAAAATAAGCAAGGTGCTGCACAAGCGTCCGCCAGGGCCACCTTTCGCGCCGCCAGCGCAGAAGGATTGCCAGCCCTGCAATACCCGCCAGGAAATAGATCGTGGCTTTAGTCAGCAGCGCGATGCCCACCAGCACTCCCAACAGCAGGGCATCCCGGTGCTGAATCGAAGACTTTTTCAGGTAAAAAACGATTCCCAGCAGATTGATTCCGACCATCAATTCGGCCAGTGGGTCGTTATTTACGCCGCTTAGGAAGGTTAAATTTTGCGGCAGAAAGGCGATAAACGCGGCGGTGGACAGCCCCAACCAGGGAGTTTCCGGGAATAACAAATACACTGCTGCGAAAGCGGTCAGTACCGCCCCCAATCCTATCAGCACCGAAAACAAACGCAGCGTGGTTAAATCGCCATCACTGATCTTATAAACAGGTGCAGCCAGTAAATAATAAAGCGGGGGTTGGTGGTCTTCATACTCAATGCGATTCAGTTCATTGAGATGGACAGGGTTGAATCCTGTACTGGTGAGTAGATTTTGATACTCGGTATCCCAGTCTCCCATGTTGATGACCGGTATTTTGCTCTCAGCAACAAGCTGGCGAATGTAGTTGTAGTGAGCAGGTTCATCAGGCACCTGCCAATCTGGAGTCTGAGTCGCATAGCGCCAGCCCAGCACCAGATAGAGTACAGCGATGGCAAAGAGGAGGGAAAACGTCAGTTTGCGCTGCATGGTTGATACTGCGGCGGCATTGGCTTTTCATCGACATGATAAACACGAAAACCCCGCCGCTCGTAATTTTTCAGGGCGTGCGGGCCATCCAGATTACAGGTATGTACCCAGACTCGCCGGGCACCTGTGTCCCAAGCCCATTGAATCCCATAACTTAAAAGGTGAGCACCATACCCATGACCAAAGAAACGGCGGATAAGACCAAAGTAAGCGATTTCCGTGCCTTCTGGTTGGCAGTCAAGTTCCACATATCCGCCCGGTGTACCATTCACGTAGAGCACAAATAGCTGGGTGGTGGGCTGTGCCAGCCAGGTCTCAATCTGCTCATCTGTCCAGCGATTGCGGTCAACCCAACGCCACTCTGCCCCAACAGCGTTGTAGAGAAATCGGTAAAATGATGCCAGAGGAACATGCGACTGAATGATCGTTAAGCCGGGGTTACAAGAAAAAGACGGCTTGAAGTCAGAACGAGCCGTCATTTCCAGATATGTGGTGATGAGTTTATCCATCGCTCAGGCGGGGGGAGGAACCGGCAGTTGATCTTCAGGCATGTTTTTCCACTTTTCGCCCTCTTCGATGAGCATAACCGGAATGCCATCCCGAATTGGGTATTTATAACCGGAGTCGTCGCACACCAGCCAACAATCTTTGACCAGTCGCAGCCGCCCTGGATCGTCCCCTTTATCTTTATAATGTACCGCGACGGGGCAGCGCAGAATTTCTAACAGGTCAGGATGAATGGGTTCGCTCATTAATACATCCTCAATCCCAGAACAATCGCTCGTCATTATACGCTATGGAACTGGCATAGGCAAAGGAAACTTTGACAGCCCTGTAGGGCAAATATAGAATAGGCATTATGGCGAAAAATTTATTAGAAAAGTTAAACGTCCTCTTGCAGGCGAATTTACACAACCTGAGTCCTGACCTTAGCCGACTCAATCCACGCCGTGCTGGTAAAAATCTGGACAGGGAAATTGCCGCGCTGCGAAAACAACTTGAGGTTTCGGCAGAAGACGAAGCCGAGATAGAAGCCAAAATTACCGCCATGACCGAAGCCATCCTCCAATGGGATGCAGCAGCAGACGAGGCTATCAAGGCGGGAAAGGATGCCCAGGCGCGGTATGCTGTCCAGCAGATGGAAACAGAAAAACGGCGGCTGGTTATCCTGCAAACGGAACTGGATGAACACCGCCAGGCGATGGCAGCCCTGATGCGGCAGTTGAACGAGTTCGAGTCAGTTTTGAAAGCGGCACAAAAAGCCCAGGCGGAAGTGGAAGAAGAAACCGCCACCCTGTCAGAAGCGATCCGGCAGGCACGGGAAAGTGTCCAGGCCGAAGCCGGCTTAGGAGAGGTACCTGTTCGTGTCCAGGTTGATGTTTCCGATGTTGACAACACTAATGATGAAGAAACCATTAGCCGTGATCTCGACCAGAGGCGTTCACGGTTAGCCAAACCGGATGCTTGATGTTAGAAAACGAAACCCATATCCTCCAAAGGCTTAAAGAACAACAGCTTTTGTCTGAAGTTGCCCTGATGCTGGCATCCACACTGGATTTAATGAAGCTGTACCGCCATACCCTGGACGCAGTTCATGCGCTGCTTAATGTCGAATTTACGGCGATTTTTTCCCCGGATGAAAATCAGGAGTGGCTGCTTTCACAGGCATCCAGCGGGCGGCAGGGGGAACTTACCCTCTCATTGCCCATCGGAAACTCTCCGGCAGGGCAGGCCTTTCTCCAGAAGGAAACCATCGCGGTCAGTGGGGAAGCTGCCCGGATTCCAACCTACACGGTGGATACCGCGTACTTCTTGCCGATGAATGCAAATTCGCGGGTGATGGGCATTCTGGGAGTCTATGGCAACCGGATTTTATCCCGTCTGGAAGTTTCCCTGCTCGAAAAACTGGCAACTCACGCGGCTTTTGCCATCCAGAATGCCAACAGCCATGCGGAAATCGAAGCCCGGAGTTTTGAACTGGCGCTGATCATTGACGCGACAGAAGCTGTCAACACAACGCTTGACCTGGCCCGGATTTTGTCCCTGATCGGCAAGAATCTACTTAAGGCGCTCCATACAAACTGGAGCGAAATTGTCACCTCCTATGAATCGAATCAGCTTCGCACCTTAGCCGTCCAGCGCGAGGCGTACTGGCTGCCAGAAAAAACCAGGATGATTTCGCTTGAAAAGCTGCCCCGGTTGCAAGAAGCGCTGAATAAGAATCAGGCAGTGAGGATTGATTCCGCTGAATATGCAGAATTTTTAGAAGGGCTGCCCTATACCGACTTTTTGCCGATTGAGTTGGGGGGGAAGGTATTGGGCCTGCTTCAACTCACAAACGCCGAATCCGCTCTGGCTTCCAGTCTGATGCAACATGTCGTTCATCACATCGCCGCCTGCGATTGGAAACACGCCCTGGGAACCCTGCGCCAGGTACTACGAGACACGAACGCAGCACGGGTGCGCTTCTGGCAGTGGGAGGATCAGCACCTTAAACTGATTCTTGATGAGGGAGGGATGAATTGGACGGAAGAAAAAGCCTGTCCTACCCGCGACCTGACCCAGTTCCCAACCTTTGAGGAACTGCTCACCCGGCAGAATATCTCAGAATATGCCCTGGGTAAGCCCAATTTGCCAGGGGATATTGCCGTCTTTATGGAGCAGGAAAATATTCCGGTGCTGCTGGTGCTGCCTTTCATCGTACAGGAGAACCGTTTGGGGCTGGTGCTGGTTGGCGATACACTCCGCACGTCGCCATTTAATGCACGAGAAATT
This sequence comes from Anaerolineae bacterium, assembly GCA_008933735.1. Lineage (GTDB taxonomy): Bacteria > Chloroflexota > Anaerolineae > Aggregatilineales > J027 > SB15. Next base: position 91,517 of record WBUL01000006.1, read on the forward strand.
GCGCTGGCCCATGCCCTGGTGTTACAGGCCGCCAATGCGATTAAAAATGCCCAACTGTATAATGCCTTACAGCTAAAAATTGAAGAACTGCGGCAGACTCAGGTCAAGCTGGTCCAAACTGCCCGTCTGAGCGCGATTGGTGAACTGGCAGCCGCCGTTGCCCACCAGATTAATAATCCGCTGACCACGGTGCTGGGCGATACCGAATTGGTGCTGAATTATATGACCGCTGACGACCCTAACTGGGAAAGCCTTCAAGCTGTACACCGGGCGGGTCTGCGTGCCCATCATGTGGTCAAACGTCTGCTGGGCATGGCACGTCAAAAGCCGGAGGATGATGTCGTTCAGCTTTTAGATATTAATACCACTATTGAAAACACCATGGATCTTGTGGAAGGTACATTCCAGCGTGGCAAAGTCGAGTTTGTGGCGGAACTTGCAAAAAACCTGCCGCCCGCGCTGGGACTTCCCGGTCAACTGGAAGATGTCTGGCTGAATCTGCTCATCAATGCACGAGATGCAGTGCTTTCTCAGGAAGAAAGACGGGTTGGCATTCGCACCCATTACTTGAAGGATAAAAATGCAGTTCAAGTGCAGGTATGGGATACCGGCCCTGGTCTGGGCAGGGTCAATGCTGATGTTTTATTTGACGCCTTTTATACAACCAAACCGCCCAGCAAAGGCACGGGTTTGGGACTGTACATCTGTAAAAATATCGTTGAACGCTGTTTAGGAACCATTACGGCTGCTTCTGACGAAAAGGGAGCCGTTTTTACTGTTACTCTGCCTTGTGAAAGAGAAAACTTATGAGCAAACCATATGTTCTCCTCATTGATGATGATCATGATGTGTTAGGGACTCTCAGTCGTGCGCTCACCAGAGAGGGATATGAGGTGAAATATGCCACCTCCGGTAAGGACGGCATTCGTCTGATTAAGCAGCAGATTCCTGACCTGCTCATTCTGGATGTGATGATGCCGGGAATGGACGGGATTGAAGTGTGCCGGCAGCTTCGGGCTGATGACACCTACCGCCTGCTGCCAATCCTGTTCCTTTCAGCAAAATCCGCCACCGAAGAGGTTATCGAAGGCCTGGACGCGGGCGGCGACGACTATATCATTAAACCGTTTGAACTGACCGAACTCCATGCACGGGTGCGGGCGCTGCTTCGTCGCTCGCAGCGTGACATCATGTCCGGTGCGGCAGTGCTGCAAATCGGCGAACTTATCCTGGATTCCAACACCCATCAGGCGCAGCTCGGAGGGCGTGTCGTGCAGCTTACTGCAACTGAACACCGCCTGCTGCGCTACCTGATGGAACACGCCAACCAGGCGCTTTCACCAGGACACTTGCTGCAAGCAGTCTGGTCGTATCCCCCTAACACGGGCGACCCGGATTTGGTCCGGGCGCATGTGCGGAATCTGCGTGCCAAAATTGAGCCGGACGATAATCCGCCCCGTTATATCCGTACCATTCATGGGGTAGGCTATATGGTTGCGTCTGATTAGCCTGTACATTGAGAAGGGCGTCTGCTACAATTTCACGCCGATTACAATCGAGTAATGTGGAGTAAACTTTGGCAAATCATAAGTCAGCCCTTAAACGTATTCGTTCCTCGGCACGCCGCCGCGCCAGAAATCGTGTCTACAAATCGCTGACGCGCACCGAGGTCAAAAAAGCCCGCCTGTTGGTCGAGTCCGGCAGTGATTTAAAGGCCGCTGCCGACCAGGTACGTGCGGCGGCCAGCCAGTTGGACAAAGCCGTTTCCAAAGGTGTGATTCATAAAAATGCAGCGGCACGGCGCAAAAGCCGCCTGATGAAACGGTTGGCAAAACTGCAACAAGCCAGCTAACGGGGATTGTCCGGGCTGGTATGGAAATTGACCGTGTACTCGATATGCTGCTGCGGCGCTGGTGGTTGATTCTGCTGCCAGTGTTTGTTGCGTTAGTTCTGGTCATTCCCTCACTCCCTGACAGCCTCAATCCCCCTGCCCGTTACACAGTAGCGATGCGTTTTACTGCGGCTTCTCCGTCTGATGCTGCCTTACAGGACAATTCCACCACGTATGAAGACAGTTCATATGTTCCCTGGCTGGCCTCAGAATATGTTGTCGTGAATTTCCCTCAATGGGTCACCAGCGATTCATTTGCACGGGAAGTCAGCACTGAGCTTACCGCCCAGAATATCACCATTGACCCGGATGATGTGCGCTCGGCATTTGCTGCCGATTCTGCCCGCAGTTACCTGATTATCTATGTCACCTGGGATGACGAGGCGGAAATCAGGGCAATTGCTAACGCAGCAGTCACAGTTCTGCAAACCAAAAATCAAACCTATTTCCCGCAGTTTTCTGCATATCCGGCAGAGGTGGTTGCCTGGGACGATGTGCGTGTGAATACGGTTGCGCCGTCCGTTACCCAGCGTGTGAATCCATTCATTCGATTAGCTTTCGCTTTCGCCGCAGGAGTGGCGCTGGCTGCGGCTGTTGACTTTTTCGATGATACGGTACGAACCTCAGAGGAGGTTACGGCGCTGGGGCTGGACGTTTTAGGAAGTGTTCCCGGCAAATAACCCGCCATCTCTTACACCCTCGTTTTCATTTTTTTGCACGCTATAATGACTTCCGTTTTTGGAGAATAGTATGAATCTATTTGAATACGGACGTATCCTGATTCGGCGCGGTTGGATGGTGGCGCTGGCGGTCATCATCACGGCGGGAGCGGCCTTTGCCTATAGTAAAACGCAGACACCTATCTACCGTGCATCACAGAAAGTTCTGGTACAGCCTTCCCGCAATGATCTGGGCCTGGCGGAAACCCTGCGGATTGTCTTGAGAAGCTATGTTGAATTTCTATATACCGATATTCAAGCCAAAAAAATCATTGAGAATTTGCAGTTGGACATGACCCCTGGTGACCTCCGCAGTGACGTGACCATCAATTCTGACCCTACCACACTGACCATACAGATTGATGTTGATTTGGAAAACCCGGATATGGCGGCACAGGTGGCTACCGCATGGGGACAATTATTGGTAGACTGGCGCAACCAGCAAAACAGCGACCTGCGACGTGAAGACCGTATAGAGGCGACCATGCTGGACAGTCCGCAGCCAGGACAGTACCGTCCAAATACCCGTGTGAATGTCATCGCAGGCGCTGTTCTTGGAGCGCTGATTGGCGGTGTAATCGTGTTTGTTATGGAATACCTGGCGTCAAATATTCTGAAATCACGCGAAGAACTGGAACATCTGATCGCCATACCCGTGCTGGCGGTGATCCCTGAAGGAAGAGGCGAATAAAAGATGGACTTAATTACCCTGACAAATCCCCGTTCAGCGGCGGCAGAAGCCTATCGGACGCTGCGAACCAATCTGATGTTTTCAGGTGTGGATACCATGCTGCGCCGGATTGCGGTTACATCACCCCTGGGGCTGGAAGATAAAAGTCTCGCGCTGGCGAATCTGGCAGTGACCCTGGCACAGGGTGAACGCCAGACATTAATTGTCGATGCTGATTTGCGCCAGCCTGCCCAGCATCTGCTGTGGGGGATAGAAAATACGCGCGGTTTTACGGATATGATCCTGGATGAAGCGGCGTTTAACAATCCGCCGCTTCAGTCCACGCCGGTTGTGGGGTTGAGTGTTTTACCCAGCGGTGCGCTGCCTGCCAATCCCGCCGATGTGCTGGCTTCCAGGCGGATGGATGACGTGATCACCCGCTTAAGTGAACTGGCTGAATATATTTTGTTTGATGTTCCCCCAGTGCTGGCTGCGACGGATGCGGCGGTATTTGGCCGTAAATTAGATGGTGTGCTGCTGGTTATCCGGGCTGGCAAAACGCGCCGGGACCAGACTGCCCGTGCTAAAGAGCAGTTGGAGCGCGTGCAGGTGAATATCGTCGGCGCAGTGCTGACGAATGCGCCCGGTGTAAAAAACTCTTACGGTAGGAGTTGAACTTGAAAGGGTTAATTTTAAGCGGTGGCAAAGGGACGCGCCTCTATCCTCTGACGTATACCCGCGCCAAGCAGTTGATTCCGGTGGCGAATAAGCCCGTCCTGTTTCGGGTGATTGAGGCCATTCGGGATGCCGGGATACGTGAAATCGGGATTGTAATTGGAGATACGGGTCCGGAAATCCGCGAAGCGGTTGGTGATGGCAGCCAGTTCGGGGAGGTCAAAATCACTTATATCCCGCAGGAGTCTCCCGATGGGTTAGCTCATGCGGTCAAAATCTCCCAGCATTTTCTGGGGGAGGACCGCTTCGTGATGTTTCTTGGTGATAATGTCATTCAGGGCGGCATCAGCGACCTGATTCGGGATTTTGAGCACAACACCGCCTGGAACAGCCAGATTGTGCTTACAGAAGTCGAGCATCCGCAGCATTACGGGGTCGCGGTGCTGGATGACAGCGGGCGCATCCAGCAGTTGGTTGAAAAACCACAGGTTCCGCCCAGCAAACTCGCGCTGGTTGGGATTTATATGTTTGATAAACACGTTTTTGAAGCGGTCAACGCCATTAAACCCTCGTGGCGCCACGAACTCGAAATTACCGATGCGATTCAATGGCTGGTCACCAATGGGTATCATGTCTACCCCTATGTACATCAGGGCTGGTGGATTGATACAGGCAAACCGCGTGATATGCTGGACGCCAACAGCCGTGTTTTAGAAGAGATTCGCCCGCAAATTCTGGGTAAAGTCGATGAACAATCCGAAGTTGACGCGCGGGTGACGGTAGCGGCTACGGCAGAAATCATCAACAGCGTGGTGCGTGGCCCGGCGATTATTGGCGAATATACCGTCATCAAAAACAGCTATGTTGGCCCCTTCACCAGTATCTATCATCATGCGTACATCGAAAACTGTGAAATCGAACGCAGCATTATCCTTGAAAATGCGCGAATCTGTAACGTTCCGAACCGCTTACAAGACAGCTTAATAGGGCGCAATGTCGATGTTGATGTAGCGGATAAACGTCCCAGAGCCTTAAAACTCAATCTGGGAGATTACAGCAAAGTCCGTTTGGCGCCCTGGGAGATCAAGTAGATGAAAAATATCCTCGTCACCGGGGGCGCAGGGTTCATCGGCAGCGCCTTTGTGCGTTATATGGTGAACCAGTACCCGGCCTATAACATTATTGTACTGGATAAGCTCACCTATGCGGGAAACATGGATAACCTGCTGCCCGTCAAAAATGCGGCCAACTATGCATTTGAAAAAGGGGATATTGCCGATGAGGAGACGGTTAATCAAGTCTTAGGAAAGTACCACATTGAGGCCATAGTGAATTTTGCCGCCGAATCGCACGTTGACCGCAGCATTTTAAGTCCTCATGCCTTTATCCATACGGACGTAGTCGGAACGTATATCTTGCTGGAAACGGCGCGGCGTATGGGCATCCAACGCTTTCATCAGGTCAGCACCGATGAGGTTTATGGCAGTATTCCGGAGGGTTTTTTCAAAGAAGGTGATCCGCTTGAACCCAACAGTCCCTATGCTGCCAGTAAAGCGGGGGGCGAACTGATGCTGCGAGCGTACCACGTGACCTATGGGATGCATACAACTGTCACACGGGGCAGCAACACTTTTGGGCCGTATCAGTATCCTGAAAAAATTGCCCCGTTTTTTATCACGGAAGCAATTGATGACCGTCCCCTGCCGCTTTACGGCGATGGCTTGCAGGTGCGTGACTGGCTGTACGTGGATGACCATGCGAGAGCGGTTGATGTGGTGCTGCATAAAGGCGCACCAGGCGAGATTTATAATATTGGTGGAGAGAATGAGCGCACCAATATTGAAGTTACCCATCTGATTCTGGACACCCTCGGCAAACCCCACAGCCTGATTAAACATGTCGAAGACCGTCCCGGTCATGATCGCCGCTATGCGCTGACCAATGACAAACTGCGTGCCGACTTTGATTGGCACATTGACCGCAATTTTGAGGACGCCATGCGTCAAACCGTCCAGTGGTATGTGGACAATGAATGGTGGTGGCGTAAGATCAAAACCGGGGAATACCTTGAATTTTATAAGAAGCAGTACACGGAACGGCTCGCCAAAGCCACATAGGAGAAAAAATCATGAGCCTACCGGAACTCAAGAACTGGTCAAAAACTCGTGATAGCCTGCATCAGGCTGCCCTGGTTCTGGGCGCAGTCCGTAAGCTGCTGGTGGAACGCCAGCCTAATTTCCAGCATCTGAGTCTGCAAGTGGTTCCGGTAGGGCTTTCGACAGGGAAAACGTCTGCGGGTGAACTTATCCTTGATTTCACCGCGCGGGCTGTGATTTTGGACGCAGAGAAACAGATCAGGCTGGAGGGGTTGAGTCAGCTGCTCCTGACAGAGCAGCTGGTGAATATGCTGGCAGCATCCGGGCATTCCATCTCACCTGATCGCCAGCATCTCAACAGCGAAACGCCCTTTGAACTGGACGCGACTCAGGCCAGTGGTTATGCGGCGGCGCTATATACCATTTACGGCGCGGTGCGTCATTTTTCTCAGAATCTGCCCGGCCATAAAACTCCACCCGTGATCTGGCCCCATCATTTTGACCTATCGTTTTTGTGGTTTGCGGGTGAGGGCACAGACGAGCGCGAAGACCCGCATATTAATTTCGGTTTTTCTCCCTACACAGAGGAAATCGACGGAGCATACTTTTATAGTTATGCCTGGTCGAAAGCAACAGGCTATCTTGATATCCCCACACCGCCCAAAACGGAACTGGTCAGCGGTGGCAGCAAATACACCGTGCTGAGCTATGACGATGTGCGGCAGGAAAGCGACCCATCCGCTTATATCCAGCAGCACTTTCAGACCCTCTGGGAAAGCACACGGGTAAAACTCGATCAGAGGGAGTAAATAGGACATTTAGAAATACCTACACAGTCCTGATCGCTTAGCGCAGGGTGCGTAGATAAGCGATAATGTCCATAAATTCTTCATTACCCCAGTCGGTGCGGCCACCGCCGGGAGGCATCGACACACCGGTGACGTTATCGGGAGCACCAGCCGGACGTCCCGTCCGAATGAATTGCAGCAGTTCCATATCCGAAGCGTACATTACCAGCGCTGAGGTTTTTAGCGGCAGCCCCAGCCCGGATACTCCTTCCCCCTGGAACCCATGACATCCGGCACAGGTTTCCTCAAAATACCGCTGACCCTGCTGGATGCTGCCGATGCCTGAGGGGGTGACGGTGGGTCCCGTCAGGACAATCGAGGTGGGCAGCGGGGTCGGGGTAAGTTGTGGGGCCGCTACTGCGGCCATTCCTTCAAGGAAATCATGGTCGGGCGACATAAATTCCGCGCCGCTGATGACATAGATTTCTCCAGCATTGATCTGGTTGTCGTAAACCCCATCCCCGCCCATCGCGTTAGGCGCAAGATCAATCACCCCATCCCCATCCACATCATATACGGCCAGCGCATAGGGCATCATATCGTTGTCATCCGCCCCAACAATGTACCGTACCCGCAGCCCCGATGGCGGCCTGAATACCCTGATGATCCCGTCATCATGAGGCAGAGCGCCTTTACTGCCAAAAATAACGGCCATCAGCCCGGCGTTATACCGCACTCGCCCATCGTACCCAATCGGGTCATAATCAGGTGCTCCGTAGATCAGGTCATCAATGCCATCTCGATCAAGGTCGGCTGCACGCAGCGTATCCCCCGCTTTGCTATCGACCTGATCGGGATAAATCACGATGGCGCGGCTGGGGTCTGCCAGGGCCAGATCAATCATTCTTCCAGCAAAGGGTTCATGGGTATAGATAATCCAGGCCTCACCCGCCTCATCCATATTATTTTCCGGGCCATCCCCCACCAGCGTACCAAGAATCAAGTCCAGGCGTCCGTTGCCGTCCATATCCCCAACCGCGATTTCCTCCCCTATGAGGTTGTTTGCACTTCTCCCGTAAATCACGGTGATTCCGGGATCAAGGGGAGCACCGGCCCCGTCAAGCCGGGCGGCGAGGTCAATCGTCTGTCCGCGAAAATCCGAATTGCCAAAAATAACAAAGGTTTCCCCGCTGTTATATCGGGTGTTACCGGGACCATCTCCCCCGCCAAACGACAATCCTCCCAAGCCGGCAGATGCACGCCACAGCGATGCGCTCACAATGGCATCATCGTAGCCATCTCCGTTGAGGTCATCGCCCCACACACACGACCCCAATAAATCATCATAGTCTGCACCAATGATCCGAGTCGCGCTGGGAGGAGGATTTTGCATGTCAACCACCTGACCGTACTCCCCGATCATGTCCGCCGTGCCAAAACAATCCACACCTCGCCGCTGTTAATGCGGGCATCGTTTACCCCATCGGCTTGAGTCGCTCCAATCAATAGATCGTCATAACCATCGCCGTCAAAATCCCCACCTTCAACCCATAATCCAAACCGGTCTTCTGCCGATGCCCCATACAAAGCCATGACTCGGTCAGGAAGTTCGAGCAGGTCAATATCTCCCTGCTGGGCAAAATCGCTGCTGCCGAACAGCACATATGCTGCCCCCGCGTTGGAATGGCTCTGGTCGGGGGTGTCGCTGTTCTGAGCGCTGAACAACAGGTCATCGTAGCCATCAGCATTAAAATCAGCCACATAGGTTTCTGTTCCGGCCATGTCCCCAGAAAATGCACCGTAAATCGTAAAAAAATTCTGCGGGTCAACGCCTTCCTCAATGGAAATATGACCCTCAATGTGGCACAGATTCATGATGATCCGGACATGCCCTGCGCTGCCACGCCATGTCCCCAATCCATGCGCGGCATTCTGCCCGGTCACCGCAATGTCACCGCAGCCATCTCCATCAAAATCCCCTATGTCCAGGGGTTTTCCCGTCGTTGAAGCTCCAGCAGGCATATCATAAAACACAAACTGTCCAGCCTGCTGGGTATTTGCTAAATCCCAGAACGGCCCGCGAGAACTTTGCGCGGCGGCCCACAGAGCATAAAGTCCCATCAGGACGGCAAGCAGGGCAAGGAGCAATTTTCTGAGCATGGGAATTCCTTAAAGCGATAATAGAAACATGATCAAATCTTGAAGCTGTTGGGGCGTCAGATTGGCACCAACACTGTGAATCGGATCGGTACGGGTCAGCACCTCTTCCAGGGTTTGGGCAACACCATCGTGCATATAGGGCGCGGTAGCCCACAGGCCTTGCAAGGTTGGTGTATCGAAGGATTCGAATTCCTCCATTGAAAATGCGGCACCCGTCACATTGTGCTGCCTGCCATCTGCATAGGAAGGGGGCGCATGACAGGCACAATTCGGCGATCCGCTCATGAATAATTCCATACCCCGTTGAGCGGAGTCGTTCAATGCACCGTCGGGTTCACGGTAAGGGCTGCGCCAGGGTGAGAAGGATGCTGCATAGTCCGTCAGAGCAGCTAAGTCCGCTGTATTCAGTCCATCCCCCAGCATCACTTGCAGAATGTGATCTTCAATCGTGTCCTGCAATTCGGGCATATCTCCCGCCCAGTTATATGGCGGCAGGTCGGCACTGCCCAGCGCAAGGGTATTACGTGGCCCACTGCGAAAATTAATCCACGTGCGGGCATCCATCCCGCCGTCAAAATGGCAGGTAGCACAGCTAATCGCCCCATCACTCAGGGACGGATCAGCCGCCTGATGAAACAGCACAGCACCGCGATGCTGTTGGGGATCAAGGGGAAGCTGAGTTACCGGAATAGTTTCCATCATCGTGTAATGTGAGGGATCAAACACCGAAACCGAGCCATCCAGCATATTCAAGGCGTAGCCGTAACCATCCGAAATCAGCACCCCTCTAGGATTTGCGCCTACCGGAAGCCGTGCCAGCAGCGTACCCGTCGCCACATCGACGACTGCAAGTGCATCACTTCCGGCCAGCGCCACATACAGGACTTTTCCGTCGAGAGAAAAAGCGGCATCGAAAGGCATGTTAGCCGGACTCTGATCAATCTCAGAAAGGGTCAGCCGTCGATCCCGGCTGCCGGTCATGGTTGTGAGGTCAAGTACTGCCACCGCAGGAAACCAATCCTGCATATATTGCAGCGAAATCAATGCCAATCCGGTGCGGGTGAGCGGAAGATAGGCAGATTTTCCATCGGGCGTCAGGATGATTGATTGCGCCAGACTGCCATCGGGTTCGACATTTGCGGTTCCGAAAACATAAGGCATGGGAGAAATGGCGGCCAGCGTTACACCGCCGCTGTAAAAATGGGTCACCAGTAACCATTCCCCGCTGAGGGCCAATCCAGCAGGTGCATCCTCGACATCCAGACGAGAAATCACTTCTCGGCTTTCCAGATCAAATACCACGATTTGATCGTCGGCAAAACAGGCTACATAGGCAAACTGCCCGGATGTAACCACGCCATATGGCATATGGCACACTGGATAGACAGCAGAAAGCGCCTTGCTGTTCAGGTCGATCAGAGCCAGAGCATCCTCACCGCGCAGCGTCACCAGCGCTTCCGTACCATAAACAGCAATTGCACGCGGATCGTCACCAACCTCAATCTCCCGGATGACTTTTTTTGACAGGGTATCCAGCAGGGTGATGCTGTCACTCCAGGAATTGACGGTCAGGAGAATCGACCCCGCCAGAGCAAGCGTTTTGCTGGATTGGCTGTCAATGAATGGTGGAAGCGGAGGCAGCAGTTCGGGCGTGGATACAGGCGTCAAAATCAGGGGGACAGGGGTGATGAGCGGAGTAACCGTTGGATGGTATGCAGGACGTTCAGGGGAAGTAGGGGTGGTGGATCCAGCGTCCTGTTGAGAACAACCCACAGCCACCAGGATTAGCAGAAGGACAAGAAGTAATTTCATCGTGGCACGGTCACAGTCTCATGTTCCATCACAATATCCGGAGTATTCCAGTGCTGAAGCTCCATCAATTCAATATAGGCACGCCGCAGAATGAGCTGCACATCTACGGTAATTGTTTCGCTGCCGGAAGGTAGCAAAAATACATAGTGGCTCTCATCTACTGCCAGCGCGGGCAGACGGTTGTCGCTGACCAGACGTGTTTGCCGCCAGTAAGCATAGGTAGGCATTTCCCCGGTGTAAAAATCTGCCAGCACCTTGGCGTACAGTACACCCGGCAGACCCGCGTAATGTCCCGTTGCCGGATCGCCGATACCTCCCCACTCAGGAATCGTTGGGCCTTCCAGCAAGGCCAATGTTTGCCCGCTTTCCCCAACAGCGCTGACCAGCAAAATCATATTGCGTAATGGGCTGTCTGTAGGGATGTGGTGCCCTGCATCTGTATTTGTCACCTTCACCGTTAAAAGCAGATGATCGTCTTGCAGCACAGGCAGGATTTCCAGGGATGCGGTTTCCTGCAACAGGGATGGACTGGCGGCTCCTGGCATCTGGTGGCTGAAAATACGCTCAGCCGTTCGAATCTGACCGCCCTGTTCCGGGAAAACAAAATAGTCATAGTCTACCGGGGGCATGTGACAGTCCTGGCAGGTTTTTCCGGTTTCCGGATTGCTGTATGGGCTGGCTAGCCACTCGCCAAAACTGTCGTAAATGGGCACATCCCAGAAAGCACCGGAATGACAGGGTGCACAAAAGGCGCTTTCTTCGATGAGTGGAAGGTAGGTCACCCGCCGCGTTACATCATCAAAATTGCCAAAAAACAACTGCTGTCCTTCATCCGGACGATATAAGCGCATAGAGAGCACACCCGGCAGTGCAGGATTCGGCAGTCCGGTAGACGGATCGAGTTTAACCTCGCCCACTTTATGGCAGAACTCGCAGAAAACACCTTCCAGATCGATTCCCGAAATATTCTGGATGTCTACGTGATAAGCACCACCGGAACGGGCTGCTGCGCCGGGAATATGGCAGTTGGCACAGCTACCTCCCAGATCAGGAAAGTCCAACCTGTAGCCGGGAACTGAATCGTTCTGCCCGGCAGCAGGCACCTGAATCCCCAACTCAGCATCAAATTGATATACGGTGGGGCTGCCCTGTCTACCTGTCAGCGTCGTGCCGTTGTACAGGGCCAGAAAACGCGGATTCAGAGCCGACCCGGAGTGTGCGTCCGCCTGCCACTCACTATAACAGGGCATACAATGGGAACAGCTTAATGATCCAGCCGCTCCCTCATGGGAAAACCAGTCGTAATCCGGATTATCCGTGATATAGTGTCCGGTTACTGTGATGAGATTGTCATCAGACGCGGAAATCTTTTCTACCCACCCGATCAAATATCCCGGCGCCCAGGCCGTCAGGCGTTTATCAAGCTCCGCGCTGGATACAGAAAGTTTGAAGCGCCCATGAGAGTCTGTAAGCGTAAAATAATCCGCCGCCTGCACACGAACCACTGCTCCGTTTACAGGCGTTTCACCATCCAGCACCACCCCGTGAACCACAATTCGCTCAGCGCTTTTTCCCCTAAGAGTGATCAAACCCGCATAAATAAGGATCAGTCCCAAAGAAAGGGCACCAATCGCTATTTTTAGCTTGAACACGTTTTTATGTCTTTCTAAAGATAAAGGCTCTCCATGTAATGGATTACAGAACCAGGCACATTATAACCTCCTGGATGAATTTGGGGGTATCCGTAGGGGAAACGAATAGGGAGCTACGACAGTCCAGCCAGCTCCCTATTGCTCATGCGTTTACTGGTCTAATTCCAAAATCCGCTGAAGCAGTCGTTCACGTTCAGCGTCATCCTCTGTCAGTTCAACAGCACGCCGCAGATCCTCCCGTGCAGCGTCCCTGTTACCCAGTAACAGATACACATCTGCGCGTTCTTCATAGATCTGGGGCGCATAGGAAAATTCACTTTCAATCGCTGCCGTCCAGGCCTCGATAGAGGCCTCGTACATCTCAGCATCTTTATAAATGCGTGCCCGGTCAATCAGGATATGGTGGCCAAAGCGGATGTCAATAAAGCCGCCCTGATAGTAGACCCCCTCAAGCGAGTCAAACATCTCCATAGCACCGTTCAGGTCCCTATCTCCATACCATTTGAGAAGGGCCAGGAGGTAACGAGCTTGATAAAAATCCTCCACAGAAAACGCGCTTGCTACTTGCAGCCACGCTTTGGCCTGTTCATATTGGCCTGCCCGGAAAGCAGCGTAGGCCAGTCCGGCATAACTGCTTGTTTCGTCGTCTGCGTAAGGTGCCATACTGGTAGCAATCTGATAAGCTGTTTCCGCCTGTCCGGTTTGAATGAGTGCCCCCAACAGGAAGCTGCCGTAGTAAAGATTATGCGGTTGTGCGACGTAGAAGGTTTTTAAAGGCTCGATGGCACGATCATATTGCTCAGTTTCATACCAGAAAGTACCGGCTTCCAGTGCGTAGCGAAAACCCCTGGCGCCCGTTTCCTGCGCCTGATCAAAGTAAGTGGCTGCGCTGTCCACGTCGCCGTTACGCCAATATGACCAGGCCAGCCGCCACAGCACTTCCGGGTTCTCCGGTGCGAGTTCAAAGGCTTTCTGTGAATTCTCTAGAACTTCCTCTGGATCATCAACTGACCAGTGCATCCCGATGTGCACACGCATCAGGTAGCCGAGGGGATCATCTGGCGCAAGTTCGATGATTCGGTCTGCATCCGCACGGGCCGGCTCGATCTGGTCCATTTCAATATAGACCATCACCCTTGCTGCCAGCAGCTCCGGATTGTCTGGTTCTGCCTCAAGGCGATTATTGATGATTTCCAGCGTAAGGTCGTTCGCTTCGTGGAGGAAAAGCGGATCAAATTCATCCATCACCGGGTTCAAACCAGACAGAATCGGGATGGTCAGGTCAGCTTCGGTTAGCCGGATAGAGACAGGCGGGTTAATGACGTTGTCGGCTTCCTCGCCCCAGAAGGTTTCAACAACACGCTGCTTCAAGCGGTTCCGTTTGTCCGGGTCAACATTACCATATCCGCTCACGAGAAAGGCCATTCTTAAATCGACCAGTGCCGCTTCAGCATTATCAAGACTCAGGTAAACGTTGGCGCGTTCCTCAAGGATCACCGGCCATTCACCGTTCTGTTCTAACGCCAGGGTGTAGGCATCCAGCGCTGATTCAGCGTCCCCTGCCGCCGCGAAAATTCGTGCCCGATCAAGTTGAGCAGTGTGACCAAATTCGATGCTGAGGAAGGGCCAGCCATAATACCCAACATCCAGCAGCGGATCTAGATAAGCCAGGGCCTGTTCGAGATTTTCGTCAGCATACCAGCTTACCAGGCCCATCACATGCTGCGCTTTGTAGGCATCGCCAGAAAGTGCCATCCCCCGCCGCGCCCATTCGCGGGCCTGTTCATATTCACCCGCATTGAAGGCCACCACAGCCATGTCACCATACCAGTTTTCATCCGGGCTGCCCCAGGGATAATCTGTCCCCCAGGGGAAATCTCTCACCACCTGATAAGCTTCCTGGAACTGCCCAAGCTGCATCAGGGTGCCAGCAAAGTAAAGCATCGTAAATTCGTCGTACCGGACACTATTGTGTACCACACGCAGATAAGGTTCAGCCCGCGCGTATTCCTGTGAATTATGCAGATACTCTCCGGCGAAGAAGTAAAAATCTAAACCCTTTGCGCCATGTGCAATCGCCCGTTCAAATTCCTCTCTGGCGAGGCCTTCTGCTCCTCCCAACTCGACCCGCACGCGGGATAACCGCCACAAAATATGTGGGTTGTCTGGGGAAAGTGCCAGAGCAGTCTCCAATGATTGGAGCGCCGCTGCATAATCCCAGACCGGCCAGTTCGCCAGAATATCCGCACGGGCAATGTAACCGATAGGGTTTTCCGGTGCGAGCTCGATGGCGCGGTCAGCATCTGCAAAGGCCGCTTCTGTATCCCCATTTCTACGAAACAACATGGAACGCGCAACCAGCGCTTCCACATTGTCCGGATTGGCGTCCAGCATGTCGTTCATGCGCTGCAATGCCACCTCATAATTGCCTGCCATAAGCTGCCCTTCCACCTCATCTTGAAGCGGGGAGAGACCAGACAGAGGGTCTAACCCCGTTGAGGTGGCAGCGGATTGGGGCGGGCCAATAACGAGCGAATGAAAAACCACTGTTTCTGGCGGAAGGTTGTTTGGATTATTGTCAGCAGCCTCACCGGATGCAGACTGCGCGACGAGACCTATCTGGAGTGTCTGTTCTGGTACCTCAAACTGCGCGAGTCTTTGCCAATCCGTGAGACCACGATACTCCGCCATATAAGTTGTACCAATCCGGGTCAGGCGAAGATACACATCATCCGTCTCGATGGGAGCCACTTCGTGCAGGAGGAGTGTGGCAAACCCTTCGCTCCCCAGATAATCCAGATACACACCAGGGCCCACACAACCCGCGTCGTTGGGTGTGCAGTAGGCCAGAAGATATTCAATCCGGCTGTTATTCTCTAGTTCCACATAAAAACCAGCGCCCTGAAAATCTCCCCTGGGCGTAAAAGTCAGGTGGGTTTCCGTGGTGAAATCGCCTTCCGGGGCAGGGAAAAACTCGATCTGGCGGGGAAGCGTTGACAGCTCCACCTGTGAGATTTCCACGCTGTTTTGTAAAACAGCCACCTCTGTTGGTGGCTCCAAAATAACTGTGGCGCTCGGTGGTACAGTAGTCGGTTCAAGGGTAGCACTTGGCCGTACAGTTGTTGGCTCTGGCGTATCGGTTGCCGTTGGCGGTGAGGGCGTTTCTGAAGGAGGTAACTTTGTCACAGTGCTCGCGGCGATTTCCTGGCTGTCTTTTTCTCCATCCTCACCACCGAGCAGGAAAACCCCAAGGCCAAGCAGAGCAACTAAAATCACCCCAATTCCAATCAGCATCAGCGGCATCGTGCGCCTTGGCGGTGGAGGGAGCGTGTCCTGTGAGCCGATTACATCAGTACGCTGGGCGGTTCTTCCCCCGACCGTATCAACCACTGTGTGATCCTCATCGCTAAGAGCGGGAGCCGTTTTCAGAGCCGCCGTTTTCTCAGGAATCTCCACCCAGTTATTGATCAGATTATCGATGGCGGTTTTCATTTCTGCCGCCGATTGGTATCGGTCGGCGGGCATTTTAGTCAGCGACTTGACGATGATTTTTTCAACGTCCGGGGGGATCTCTCGTCCGTAATCACGCGGGGTTGGCAAGGGCGCATTGATGTGTTTCATAATCACCGCTAATGGTGTATCGGCATCATACGGCACTTTGCCAGTGATCATTTCGTACAGAATAATACCCAGACCGTATAAATCAGCCCGTTCGTCAATGTCTTCGCCGCGTGCTGCTTCCGGGCTGATATAAGCAGGTGTTCCGACCATCGCACCGCTGGCGGTTAATCCGCTTTGCCCCAGCAGTCGGGCGATCCCGAAATCCGTCAGCACGGCATGGCGGTGCTCTTTGTCCATGAACATGATGTTCGCTGGTTTAAGGTCACGATGAATCATGTTCCGGTTATGGGCGTAATCCAGCGCATCGGCAATTTGCGAAGCGATTTTCAGGGAGTCTAACAGAGGCAGTGCGTGGTGCTGCTGAATGTGGTGTTTGAGATTGGCTCCCTCGATATATTCCATTACCATGTAGTAAATATCACGCTCAACCCCGAAATCAAACACATTGACAATGTGAGGGTGGCGGAGTTTGCCAACGCTCTGTGCCTCACGCTTAAAGCGTGCGACAAAACCCTCGTCATCGGCCAGATGTCCCAGCATCACTTTGACCGCGACAAACCGATCCATCCCGGGCTGGTAGGCTTTGTAAACTTCCGCCATTCCTCCGCGCCCTAATCGTTCGCGCAGTTCGTATTGCCCTAATTTTTGACCACTTAAATCTTGCATCATCGTTTTCGCAGACTTGTTGTGTGCTGATTTAATTATAGGCCAAACCCGGTTCCGCGCCTCGAAATTTAACAGGTTTATACTTTTGTGTTATGCTGGTCTAAGAGAAATTTTTGTCCGACAATTTAGATTAAGGTGTTGGGTATGCAAGTCCGTGACATTTTAACGAAGAAGAGTTCGGACGTAATCACCGTCAAGCCAGGCCACACCCTTGAGGCGGCCAGCAAACTGCTGGCTGAATACAACATCGGGGCGCTGGTGGTCGTTGATGATGTCGAACACCCTGTTGGCATCATTTCGGAACGTGATGTGGTGCGTGCCGTTGCCCGACACGGCGAGAAAGTCTTTTCCTTTAAGGTCAGCGATGTTATGACCAAAGACCTGATCATTGCGCTCATGACCGATGACCTGTCCTACGTCACCAATACAATGACCAACAAACGGATTCGCCACCTCCCTGTGATGGACGGTGACAAACTTGTCGGCATCGTTTCCATTGGCGATGCCGTCAAAGCGCAGCTCGAATATTTCGAGGGCGAAGCCCACACCCTGCGCCAGTATATTTCCGGCGGGTATCAGTAATCCACACCAGAAGGGGCATATCAATGGTTTGCCCCTTTCCCGATTCCTTTCGTTATACTCAGGTGAGCGTGACAGGAATGCGACCGTGAATAACACCCTGACGGATGTGCCATTAATCCAGGTAGGACATGCCCATGACCTTGACAACGGCCCGACCGGATGCACCGTGATCCTCTGTCCGCCGAACACGATTGGCGGTATTGACCAGCGCGGTGGTGCGCCGGGGACGCGCGAAACGGATTTGCTGCGCCCGCTGCATCTGGTGCAACATGTCAACGCGATTTTTCTGGCTGGGGGAAGTGCTTATGGCCTGGCCGCAGGTGACGGTATTATGCGTCACCTCGAAGAACGGGGAATCGGATACGTAACCCGCGCCGGGGTTGTGCCCATTGTTTCCGGTGCAATCCTTTACGATTTAGATGTGGGCAACGCCCAACGCCGCCCGGACGCCGATATGGGTTATGCAGCCTGTCAGAACGCCTCTGAAAATCCGGTCGAGCAGGGATCAGTTGGCGCAGGAGCAGGCGCGAAAATTGGTGGGGCGCTGGGCGCGGATTTTGCGACCAAAGGCGGAATCGGGTCTGCCAGCGTGGATTTAGGTAATGGTCTGGTTGTGGCGGCCCTGGTAGCGGTTAATTCGGCGGGTGATGTGATCGACACACAGGGACAGATCATCGCCGGGTTACGCCTTCCGCCGGACGGCAAAGCGTTCGCCAATTCGCTGGAAATGATGAAAAATTTACCGCCCGCCAATGTAACGAACACCAATACCGTTATTGGCGTGGTCGCCACGAACGCAATCTTGACCAAAGAAGAAGTCTGTAAGGTCGCGCAGATGGCCCAGGATGGCATCGCCAGAGCCATTCGCCCCGCGCACACTCCATTTGATGGTGATACCATTTTCGGGCTGGCTACCGGTACCCATCCGGCGCATCCTGCGGTGATTGGCGCATTTGCGGCGGAGATGGTAGAAAAAGCCATCCGCAGCGCGGTCTGGCAGGCCACCTCCCTGGCAGGAATTCCTGCCGCAAAGGATTTACAGCTTTAGATTCCTTCAAAACTTGCACGGATTTCGGTGTGGGGAAAATGAGGGTGCGACAAGTGCCACACCCTATTCAATTAGTTATGCGATCAGCTCACCGGAAGCCTCAATGTATTCAAGGCTCTGGTGGCGAAAGTAGGTGTTATACAGTTCGGCGTAGTGTCCTCCCTGTGCCAGTAAATCCTCGTGACTGCCTTCTTCGATGATTTCCCCTTCGCGCAGGACGATGATCCGGTCTGCATTTTTGATGGTCGAAAGGCGATGAGCGACCACGATAGAAGTCCGGTTATCCATGACGGTATCCAACCCCTCCTGAATCAGGGTTTCGGTCAGGGGGTCGATGCTGGCGGTAGCCTCATCGAGAATGAAAATGGAGGGATTTTGCAGCAGCACCCGTGCCAGGGCAACTAACTGCCGCTGTCCCATTGACAGACTGCTGCCGCGCTCACCCACCGCCGTATGCAGTCCCTGCGGCAGACTCTTAATCCAATCCCCGCCGCCGACCGCCTGCGCCGCACGTTCCGCTTCTTGCTCGGTGGCCTCCGGGCTGCCGTAGCGAATGTTGTCCATGACTGTGCCATCGAAAAGAAACGGGGTCTGGGACACAATTCCCAGAAAGCGACGGTAATCTGTCAATGACAGGGTGCGAATGTCATGCCCATCCACCAGGATTTTGCCGCCCTGGAATTCGTAAAAGCGAGCAATCAACTTGGTGATGCTCGACTTGCCCGACCCTGTGTGCCCAACCAGCGCTAACGTTTCCCCTGTCTGGATATGCAGGGAGAAATTCTTCAGCACGGTTTCATTTTCGTTGTACCAGAAATCCACATGCTCAAAGCGAATGTCACCGCGCACCTGGTCAAGTACATGATTAGCAGTCTGAACTACTTTGTTTTCAGCATCCATGATCGCAAAAACACGCTCCCCGGCGGCCAGCCCTAACTGGAACTGGCTCCAGAAGGAGGCGATGCTGGTCAAGGGAAACCAGAACAGAGCCATGCCCTGGATAAACAAATACCAGTCACCGGCGCTGAGCGAGCCAGAAAGCACGGTTTTCCCACCGACATAAAGCAACCCTGCCGTCCCAAACCCGATAATCACGTTCAGGATAGGAAAAATGCTGGAAAAGGTGAACCCTGTCCGCAAATTGATCTTATAGGAGCGGTTGTTGACATCCAGAAACTCATCGTAAATCGTGGATTCCTGGCGGAAGGTCTTGGCAACTCCGATTCCGCTGACTGTTTCCTGAATGTGGTTGCTCACTTCTGCCAGCACGCGCCGCGATTGGGTCACCCAGTCACGCGCGATTTTACGGAATCCTAACGCTGCGCCCATTACGAAGGGCGAAATGGTAACCAAAACCAGAGTCAATTTTGTGCTGACCGTAGCCAGGTAAATAAGCAAGAAACCCACCAGCAAAATACGACTCATCAGATCAATGGTCAGAACGACCACCTGTGCGAATGCGGCAGTATCCGAAGTGACGCGGCTGACAATTTTGCCGGATGGGAAGGTATCATAAAACGAGAGATCGCGTTCTGTTATCGCATCAACCGCATCTTCACGCAGGTTCAGTACCACATTCCCAACAGCTTCCGCCGACAGCCATTGGCGGAGCATGTTAAACACCCATGACAGCGACGCGACGACCGTAATCAGGCTGGTAATCAGCAGCAGATTGGCGCTGGCTGGGTCATTCTGCAAAGTGTCCAGACTGCGCGAAATAATGATCGGCAGCAGCACGTCCACTCCGGCAGTCAGCACAACCGCGGTGGCAACGATGACCATACGGGGAAGCTGGGGGCGGAAATAACTGACGATGCGTTTGACCAGTTCACGGTCACTGTATTGACGGTCATAGGCCTCGGCGTCGAGACCATCCATAAAGAATCCCATCAGATGACTTCCTCGCTAGGCATGTATACCTCTAACGCTTCACTCTCAATATCTGGCAGAGCCGCGTCATAACGGGCAAAAATACGGCGGTAATGCGGCGAACTGTGCAGCAGTTCTTCGTGGGAACCGCTGGCAACCAGCTTACCCTGGTCAACCACCAGAATCCGGTCTGCCCAGCGAATCTGTGACAGCCGGTGGGTAATCAGCAGGACGGTACGTCCCTGCTGTGCCCGTTTGATGGCTTTCTGAATCTCATCCTCGGTGGCGCTGTCAATCGCGCTGGTCGAGTCATCCAGTATCAGAATACGTGGGTTGCTCAGGAAGGCACGGGCCAGGGCAATACGCTGGCGCTGCCCCCCTGAAAGTGTCACGCCGCGCTCCCCGATCTTGGTCTGATAACCGTCCTTAAAGGACAGAATGAATTGATGTGCCTGGGCTTCTTTGGCAGCCTGTTCGATCAATTCCTGCGAAGCGTCCGGTGCACCAAAGGCAATGTTTTCTGCGATGGTGCGCGAGAACAGGAAAATATCCTGCTCAATTTTAGAAATATGCGAACGCAGCGCATCCAGATTCCAATCACGCACGTCCACTCCGTCTATCAGGATTCGACCGGCGGTGGCATCATAGGTGCGGTTGACCAGTTCGGTGAGCGTGCTTTTTCCAGAACCGGTCTGTCCCACAATCGCAACCGTCTGACCTGGTTTGATATGGAACGAAATATCTTCCAGAACCATACCATCCTCATAACCGAAAGAAACTGCTTCGAAAGTGATCTCGCCGCGCAGTTCCCCCGCATATCCGGTGGCATTCTCATCCAGGTCGGTTTCCGCGTTGATAATGGTCAGGATGCGTCTGGCACTGTTCAGCCCATTTTCCATGAGGGACCACGAAAAGATGGAAATGAATACCGGAAAGCGCCATACGCCAAACAACCCCATCACGGCAATGATGTTGGCAATCGACAGCTCATCCTGTCGATACAGGGACATACAATGCAAAAACATCAGCCCGAAAGCAATACCATACATGAGCAGCGGCAGATAACGCGACTCGATCCGTCCCTGCTGCACGAAGTAATCCTTGAACTGGCGGGCATTCTGGCGAAATTTGAGCCGTTCAAAGGCTTCCTGTGCACTGGCTTTGACAATTTCAATGCCGGAAATACTTTCTTCTAGCCCCGCATTCATGACGCCAAACTGATCGCGCTGCCTGGCAATGACCGGATTCAGGCGGCGGACATAGTTCCGCACAACGAACACATAAATGACCAGAAACACCAGCGGCACGAGCAGCAAGTCCACCTTGATGCTGGCAATGAACAGCAGCGGCATCACAATACCGATGCAGCTATCAAAAATGAAGATAAAGCCGGGAATGACCATATCGCTTAACCCGGTCATATCTTCGGTTGCCCGCGCCATAATATCTCCTGTGCGCTGGCGGTCATGGAAAACCTGGCTTTTTGAAAGCAGGCTGATGTAAAGCTCCTCGCGTGCGTCCCGTTGGAAGCGTTTGCCGAGTGTTTCCAGCAAAAAAGCGCCCGTGAGTGATGACATGCTGTCCATCAATGACACCCCAATGGCTGTCAGCGCGATGAACAACAGCGCATTGTCGGACGACGGGTTCAAAACCTCGTCAGCAGCCCTCCCGATAATCACCTGCAAGGTTGAGAACGACGCATAGGCACTCAACCAGCATACAACGGAGAACATCAGGAAGAATTTGTGTCGCCAGAGATGTGAAGCAATCCAGCGAACCGGCGAACTACGATTGTAGCGATAAGCGTTGGCTACAGTAAATTCACTTTTCAAGGTGTATGTTCCTCAAATTGCTTGATGCGCGAAAATAAAATGGCCTGGGGATTTGGGGCGTCCTCAGGCCATTTTCACGGAACGACTTCTAGATAACTAGAAAAGGTCAATAGACGCACTTCCATCTGGGACTCCTCCCGACGGGAATATCAACACGGGGAACAAAAAACATGAACGTTGCCATACCCTGACATTGTAACACTGAATTCAAGAAACAGAACCTTAAAAGTTTGCATACTCAAATGGTGCTCTTTATGTTCAAATGGTATGCTTATAAGGGTAAGTATGGGGAATCGACGATGGAGCAGGCACCCCTTTTAGACCGCTTCCGGTGGGTGATATTAAGTGTTGTAGGGCTGATCATCGCTGCGGTTTTTGGCTATTTCCTCCTTGACCAGGATGAGCCTGTTACGATTGTCATTCAGCCGCCACCCCCCACTGCCACCCTTACCCCTTTACCTTCTCTTGAAGTTTACGTGACAGGTGCGGTAGCGTATCCTCAAAGTCGATTTTCTCTGCCACCGGGGGCACGGGTAGAAGATGCGATTGAAGCCGCAGGTGGAGCCGCTAATGATGCGGATTTAACCCTGGTCAACCTAGCAAAACCTTTGCAGGATGGAGAACAGATCCATATTCCCAGGCAGGGTGAACAGGCAATAATACCCGTAGAGAGTGGTGCGGCAGGCTTGCTCGATTTAAACACGGCTACGGTTGAACAACTCGACGAGCTCCCTGGTATTGGGCCGTCCACCGCGCAGGCTATTGTGGATTATCGCACCCAACATGGCGGCTTTACCAGCGTAGAGGAGCTGGATAATGTAGCAGGTATTGGCCCCGCCACTTTAGAGCAAATCCGTCCGCTGGTCACGGTTGGCGGAGTTCAGATTATTGCGGCGACCGCCACACCGATACCAATACCAACGGCCGCAGATACTCCCGAATCCTCGCTGATTAACATCAATACGGCAGCTTTGGAAGCATTAGACAGCCTGCCTGGAATCGGGCCATCTACCGCGCAGGCCATCATCGATTACCGGACCGAAAACGGCGATTTTACGAGTGTGGACGAGTTGGATAACGTATCCGGGATCGGGCCCGCCACCCTGGAAGACATTCGTGATCTGATCACAGTTGGGGAGATTCCTGCCACAGCAGCGACAACTGCAACTACCTCACCGTCTCCGGAATCTACAGAAGAAGCAAAACTGATCGACATCAATACGGCAGCGGTCGAAGAATTGGATGCCCTGCCTGGAATCGGGCCGTCGCTGGCGCAGGAAATTGTCGATTTTCGGACTCAGAATGGGCTGTTCCGGTCGGTGGATGAACTGGAAAATGTGCCGGGGATTGGCTCCGTACTGCTCGAAGACATTCGTGATTTGGTGATGGTGGATACGGCTCTTGTGTACAGCCAATCGACCAAAGCTTTGCCTGCACAGCCATCCCCGACTCCAACTGCAACTTCAGATAAGCCGCCAATTGTGAATATCAACACAGCGACTCTTGAGGAGCTTGATCAGCTTCCAGGGATCGGCCCCACAACTGCACAGGCGATCATTGATTACCGGGAACGTTTTGGGCCGTTTACCAGCATTGAGCAGTTGAATTCTGTTCCCGGCATCGGACGCCGCACCATCGATCAGATTCGCAACTATGTCACTGTGGAGTAGACAGCCCATGAGCGAACTTCTGGATGTAGACAATCAGCACAGCACCTTGATTCGCGCCGAGCCCGAAAGAGTCTACGATGCAATGACCCAGGGTGAGCAATGATTTACATCCGGCACAACGATTGAAGCTGGCATTATGCACTGGCGCTGGAAGCGGATCGTCCACGCCGGTTTGTATTCCAATGGCGTGAAAACAGCCCGACTACTGTCGAAATTAACTTTGAATCACACGGGATTCGTTATTGATCCATAAATTTCTGAATCGCGCCCATGTACTGGTGCAGTCCGACAAACATCAGATCGTTGTGTTCGGCACCGGGAATACGCAGAATCGTTTTCCTTTCGGCAGGTGAGGCATCGTACAGCGCCTGGCCATTGGCTACTGGAACAAGCGAATCCTGCTCTCCATGAATCACCAGCAGAGGTAGCGTGATTTTTTGCATCTTGGACACATTTCCAATCGGGTCGGGGATACTACCAAGAAGATGCGGCGAAAGCCCTAAACGCGCTAGCAGGGGCAGGATATGAGCCAGGCCACTCTCAACAATGAGACCTTTGAAAAAATCCGGGTGCTGGTGCGCCACGTGGATTGCACACAAACTCCCCAGCGAACGTCCCATGATAAAAAGCGGACTGGTCGAGAGATTCGCTTTTTTCAGAATGTCAGGCAGGGTGTTATACACGGCTTCGGTATCGGATAAAAGGGTACTGACCAGGGGCTTGCCCGTACTCCACCCATACCCGCGATAATCCACGACTAACAGCGATGCCCCGATACCATGATACAACGATGCGATCCCATCATGATCGCTGGCGATCTCTCCATTGCCATGAAAATACAGCAGAACAGGCTTACCCGGCTCATGCACGTACAGCCGATAGCCTAGTACAACATCGTTTTCTACCGGGATCATACCGTCCTGGACTTTCCCAGCCACTTCAAGATAACGGGGTTGGTCGGTGCGTGGATGAAATAAGATCGACAGGACGAAGGGATTATCCAATAAGTTCATAACGCTGCTTCTCCGAAGCGCTGCAAGGCTTTGTAAATGGTATCCGTACCGAATTGGATCGCCTCCGCCGGGACACGTTCATTGGCAGCATGAATCAGCGGCATGAAACTAAAATCAGGCGGCAGATTCATCGGCAAAAAACCATAGGTCTGGATGCCCAACCGGGAAAAATACCGGGCGTCGGTTGCCCCACTGATGAGCAGCGGAACAGGATAGCCGTCCGGATCAGCCTCTCTAAGGGTACGCGCCAGCACGTCGTACAACCCCATATGAATTCCTGCCGGGCCAGGTTCGTAACGTGTGACGATGATTTCTACATCTTCACCAACCACCTGCCGCATCTCAGCCAGCAGATCATCCGGCCTAAAGGTCGGCAGAATCCGTCCATCCAGCGTCACTTCCACTTCCGGAGGAATCACATTCAGCTTGTTTCCACCGTTCACGATGGTTGGACTGACTGTATTTCGCAACTGCGGCTCAAAAAAGCGGCGCTGGTCCCCCAGTTGTTCGAGAGCCATATCGACCATAGCCGGGTCAAGAAGCTGAATGAGGCGGGTCTTGAGTTCTGTATCTTCGATCTGTTCAGACATAGTTTCCAGCATTCGCCTGACAACAGGGGTAAGATGCGGCGGAAAGCGTTTTTCATCCAGCGCGACCAGAAATCTGCCGAGTTTTCCCATTGCGCCACCGCGAAGCGGGAACGCCCCATGTCCGGCGGGGCCACGCAAAATCGCTTTCAGGTTACAGCTTTGCCGCTCTCCAACCATGATGGGATAAAATTTTCGCCCCCCAAGGTACAGCGAAAAACCACCAAATTCACCGAGAGCAAACCGCACCCCGTCGAAGTAGTGCGGATGATTTTCAACCAGATATTTTGAACCGTAGTCACTTCTGCCTTCCTCATCACTCACCAGTGTGAGGATAATATCCCCTGCCAAAGGCAGTTTTTCCGTGCTGGCACGCAAAAAAGCCGAAATCAGCATGGCGACTCCCCCCTTCATATCCAGCGCACCACGTCCCCAGATGTACCCATCCACTTCCACACCGGAAAATGGGGGCTGATCCCAATCCTGATTGGCGGTGGTGACAACATCCACATGCCCGTACATCAGCAGGGGTGGGGTGTTCCCAGTCCCTTTTAAACGGGCAATGAGGTTTGGACGGTGGGGCTCGCGGGCAACGAGCGTGGTTTCAATGCCAGCCTCTTTGAGCAGACGATCAAGATACGCTATACATTCCGCCTCGTTACCGGGCGGATTAGTCGTATCGAAGCGAATCAGGTGCTGCAAAATCTCTATCGGGTTTGTCATTTGAGTGTCCGTATTTGATACAATTCGCCGTCTTCAAAGCCACGTTTGCGGTAGTATTCCCGCGTGCCAACAGCAGAAATGACCGCCAATTTCTGGAAACCGTGCGCTACGGCTATCTCGACCGCATATTCAATCAGATTGGTGCCGAGTCCCGCGTGTTGGGCTTTGCCTTGCAGCATCTGACCAATGCCCACGGCCCGCCCATAAACGTGCACCTCGCGTATCATGGCGGCATTTGCCAGCTCAGGAACGCAGGGTTCAGTGTGGGGCAGCGAGAGGCGTAAGAATCCTGCGATCCGGTCATCTTCGGTCACATATTGGAGGAATCTTTCCTCACCAATGGAAGTTGGGTAAGAAACCTGTTTGAGGGTTAATTCCTCTGCACGGATTTTCTGCCCACCAATTTCCCTGCTGCGGATTTCCCTGCTGCGAATGCCGCGCCGCTGAAGCTCCTCTTCTACAATCTGCCGGAAGTTCGTCTTTTTGTTGCCAACCACAATATCAGTGGAAGGAATATCTCGAATCACACGAGTCAGGCGCACATACTCCGGCGCGTTCTGAAAACAGGCCATCAGGACTTCTAACAGTTCGTGTTCTTCATAGGGCCGCCACTCACCCCGCTCATAGAACTGCATCAATTCAGCGCTTTCGATCAGCGAACACGGATACACCTTCAGTTCGTCAGGTTGAATATCCGGGTCAGTAAACAGGCGTTGAAAATCCTCGATGTCCTGCTCTGGTGTTGACCCGTATAGATTCGGCATCCAGTGAGCATGAATTTTAAACCCGGCTTTGCGAAGTGCCCGCAGCGCATCACGGGAGCGCTGAACATCGTGCCCGCGCTTGTTGGCTCTGAGGACATCGTCGCTCATACTCTGGATGCCGATTTGGATTTTGGTGCATCCCAGCCGCCGCAGCCGGACCGCTTCCGCTTCGTCCAGATAATCCGGGCGGGTTTCAATGACTAATCCTACGCTGCGGCAGGGGGCGTTTTCATTTTCCCGATGAGCCGCTTCCAATTCCTCCCAGGTTGCATATTCAAACTGCATCGCAAGTTCTTCTTTATACACCTTGTTAATCATCTGGTTGTAGGATTCAATCATGCGGCGTCCATCGACCTGACCTTCGACCAGATTCAATGGGTGCAGCCGGGTATGGCGCAGCATCGCTTCGACTTCTTCACGGCGGTCAAGACCTTTGCCGAAATCGTGCAGGGCATCAAAAATGCGTTTGACAAACCAGATTTGATACGGTTCGGGATAAAATGACCATGTGCCGCCGAGGATGATGATCTCGATTTTATCGGTGTTATGCCCGATTTGCCTATAGGTGAGCAACCGGGAATAGGTTTGCAGATAAGGATCAAAAGCATTCGCTTCAGCCCGCTGTGCCCCAGGCTCGTCCGCAAGGTAGCTTTTGGGCATCCGAATGTCATTCGGGCAAAAAATACAGGTTCCGGGGCAGGGAAAAGGCTTGGTCAGCACCGTCATTGGTGTGACCCCGGAAATTGTACGAATGGGTTTACGCTGCAAGCGTTCTATAACCGTCGGGTCAAACGGGGGCAGTCCGTTGGTCGCTGCAAGTTCACGATAGGCTTGAATGAGATGCTTCCGTGCATAAAATCCTTTACCGTCGCGTGGATATTGTTTGAGCAGCAGGTCAATCGCTTTGCCCCGAATATCCGGGTTAGCGACAATTTCACGCAGAATCAGCAGCAGATTGTCTTGATGTTCGGCAACGTTAAAAGGTTCAAACATGGATTCCGGCACCATCGTTTTACTCAACCAGCTTAACCGTGAATTTTACCAGATAGTGGCAAGCAGTTTCGATGAAACCCGCTCACGTCCCTGGCCTGGCTGGATACAACTGCTTTCTTATCTGCCGCAGCGTTCCCTCAGAGTCCTGGATATTGGCTGTGGCAATGGGCGTTTCGCCCTATTCCTGAATGAGCACCGCCGTATGGTTTATACAGGGATTGATAGTAATCCGTATCTATTAAAGCGGGCTGAAATCCTGCTCAAAGAACATCGTATCGAACATCAGGTCCAACATGCAGACCTTTTAGAAAATGACACTCCGGATTACCCGCCCCAGGATTTCATTGGGGCGTTTGGCGTGATGCACCATATCCCTGGTTTCGAGCAGCGGAGAAAGTTCATTCAAAAGGCGGCCCACTGGCTTTCCTCGGATGGGATTCTGGCGGTTACCTTCTGGGCCTTTTACGAGCAGGCGCGTTTTCGGGAACGAATTGTTCCCTGGGATGATCCACGGGTGCCAGAAAAATACCGGAATCTGCCGGTCGAAAAACATGATTATTTGCTGGAGTGGCGGCGTGATACCCCTGCACTGCGCTACTGCCACTATGTCGATACAGAAGAACAGGAAAAGCTCACCGAAGATCTAAAAGTCATTGCGTCTTATGACGCCGACGGCAGCAATCGTTACATTGTTTTACAGAAACGCTAGATTTTTTGATACAAGCGGCGGTAATCGGTGGTTTCAAGAATTAACCAGCGGGAAATCCGACGATCATTCAAGCGGCTGTGAAAATCCGGGTGTTCACTTTCTAAGGTGTTAAGGTAGGCGGAGGCAAGCGTAAAAATCGTCGGCAGTTTTGTGAGATAGCGATAATCGACCAGTTGAAACAGTTTTTCTCGTGACCAGACGGCTGTTTTAGAATGGAGATGAAAATCTTCCAGGATGAGCAGTGGGGCGCTCTTGATTTCATTAAAGCGGTTATTCAGCGAAACTTTAGAATTCGGCTCGAAGGTTGACCGCAGGTAATCCAGCAGATCGGCAGTTCGTACCATCAGTGCGGTCTGAGAATGGGCGGGATGCTGCTGCCACGCTTGCGCGGTTGCTGCGGCCAGATGCGTTTTCCCCGCGCCAAACTGCCCTACCAGAATGCGCCATCCGTCCGGATTTTGGGCGTAATCCTGCAATTGGCGAACTGCGCGTTCCAGGCTTTCCTGCCCTTCTGGAACACGAAAATTGATCTTGTCAAAAGTCATTCCCCGGTACCGCGACAGATCGGAGAGTTCAGAAATTTCTGCATTCTGCCCGACCTGCGCTCCCTGCCGAAAATCCGGCACATTAATGGGCAAAACCACGCTCAAATTCCGATCAAAAATCCGGCTGGCAAGACGCGGTTCTAAATCCCCCAGAGGTACGTTGGTGGTAATGATGGTCGGCAGTTTGCTGCTGTAGCGGTGGTCAATCAGTTGATACAGTTTTTCCTGCGCCCAGGGTGTACTGCTCTCTGTACCAAGATCATCCAGAACCAGCACGCGCACCGTTCGCATCTGTTCGAACTGCTGGTCATAGGAGACATCCGCAGATGGAGAGTAGGATGAGCGCAGATGGTCCAGCAAATCCGGAACCGTCGCAAACAGGGTGTACTCGTTTCGGCGGACACACTCATGAGCAACTGCCGCCGCGAGATGGGTTTTGCCAACCCCGTAGCCGCCGTGCAGCACCAGCCAGCCCTGTGGTGAGCGGGCGTACTTTTCAACTTCCTCATACACAGCCCTTAAATGAAGTACCTGAGGATGAGTCAGCCAGGGCAAATCAAGTTGAAAGGTTGCAAAGGTTTTTTCCTGATGGGAGTCGAGGTGACTCATTTTGCGGATGTATTTCTGGCGTCGTTCCGCGCCGCGCCAGCACGAAGGGCAGGGAAACGCCTTCCCAAAATCGGGATGTCCAAAGTCTACATCCTTGTAGACAATACCCAGGTTGCCACAGACATCACAGTTGTCGTAATCCATCATCGCCTAATCTTCGATCAGATCAGCGTAACGTGCCTTGATACTTTCCAGGGTATCTTTACTGCCAGCCTTGGCCGTAAAAGGCTGCTGCCGTCCTTCTTTTTCCCACCGCTTCAAGATGCTGACGATGAAACTCAGGTTACGAGCCTCTCTGCTGGTCGCAATTCGGATCGCGTCCTCAATCCACGAGGCTGCGTAGTCGCGCTCCAGATCGCGGAGTTGTTCGGCGATCATAGGAGTGAGGGCGCCAATATTCTGCTCATAAATGACGTATAAATTAGGGCGCTCAATAATCAGTTGTATTGGGCGCTGATCATCACCCGGAATCCAATGGCCTTTTTCAATGGCTTTCACCGCTTCACGACCTTTGGCAGTATTCAAAAAGTAAATATCTTCCTCGCCGGACGCCAGCCGGACCCGCACTCGCAGCAGGGTACCACGTGTGACTGATCGATCAAACCCATCCTGGACAGCATCCATTTTTTGAGAGTCAGGAACAGGGATGCCCTGCAAAAACAGGTCATCGTTCAAAACCTCCGCAAAACGCACGTAGCGGAATTTCCCTTCCTGCCGCTGCACGGCCCATAGGCAGTATAGAGTCACCTTCATTTCAATCAAGTGATCTATACACGGGAGTAAGTCGCTGAAGAACAGGCTGGGAACCTGGACGAGGCGCTGTTTACCAGGGGGAAATCCACTAAAACTGTTCATAAGCTAAAAATCTTCCAGATTCACAGACGAGCGTTTCAGGTTAGCAAACTGCGTGAGTTCTTTGTTGAAGAACAGTTCAATCTGTCCGGTTGGACCATTGCGATGCTTTGCCACGATAATATCCGCCTCGTTCGGACGTTCGGTGTTTTCATTATACATTTCGTCACGATAGATGAACATCACTACGTCGGCGTCTTGCTCGATAGATCCGCTTTCTCTCAAATCTGAGAGCACCGGCCGTTTATCGGTGCGCTGCTCGACGGCACGGGAAAGCTGGGCGCCAGCGACGATTGGCACGTTAATTTCGCGGGCAATTTCCTTTAAATTACGCGAAATATGGCTGATTTCCTGGACGCGGTTAGTGCCATCAACCCGACCGCCTGTTGTCATCAACTGCAAGTAATCCACAATCACCAGGTCAAGCCCTGATTCTCGGTACAAGCGGCGGCATTTTGTCCGAAGCTGCATGACGCTCAGGGCGGGGGTATCATCCAGGAACATTTTTAATCCGCCCAGCGATCCAGTGGCCTCAACAAACAAATCCCATTCATGCTCATTGAGCTGGCCGAGGCGCAGCTTCTGCTGGTTAATGCGGGTTTCCGTCGCAACCAGGCGCTGAATCAACTGCTCCGTGCTCATCTCCAGGCTAAAGACCGCGACTCGTGCCTTGCTGCGAGTTGCATTCATCGCCATATTGAGCATCAGAGAAGTTTTGCCCACACCGGGACGTGCGGCAATGATGATTAAATCCCCTTTCTGGAATCCCCCCAGCAAATTATCCAGCGCCATAAATCCGGTAGGCACACCCAGTTTTTCGTCCTGGTTGGTATAGAGATATTCGATCCGGTCATAGTAATCACTCAAGGCCTGCTGCATGGAAATCAGGTCTTTGCGAGAACGCTGTTCTGTAACCCGAAAAAGCGTCCCTTCTGCCCGGTCAATAACTTCGTTGATGTCGGCATCTTCCTGGCGAGCGATGGTATTGATTTCTTCTGCCGCTTCCAGCAGACGGCGTCGAATCGCGGCCCGCTGGACAAGGCGGCCATAGGCTTCGGCATGGATCGAGGTTGGCGTGTTGCTGATCAGATAGGTGATATAAGCCGCGCCGCCAATGTCATTCAGGCGGCCTTGCGAACGCAGCTCCTCGATGACCGTCAGATATTCAATCACCTCACTGCGTTCATTCAGACGGACCATGGCTTCCCAGACCCAGCTATTTCGCAGCAGAAAAAAGTCCTCGGCGATGAGGAATGCTGCCACTTCATAAAAAGCGTCGGGGTTAATCAAGACAGACCCCAGCACAGCCTCTTCCGCTTCCTGGCTGTGGGGCGCCATCTGAGATGAGACAGGGATGTTATCTGTGGTCATCTGATGCCTACTAAATATAAAAGAGCCACGTATGATTCATGGCCCTTTTCGATGCTGGGCAGGGGGTTAGCTCTCGTCGAGGTCGTCCATATCGAGGGACTCGACGAAGTCTTTGAACAGACTGAGTTTTTCATCATCGGCGGGAGCGGGCATGGATGGTGTCGCACTGAGCTCGACATCATCTTCCGGCTGGATGGCGATTTCCATCACTTTTTCGTTGACATAGATTGGCACTTTAACCCTTACCGCCAGCGCTATAGCGTCGCTGGGGCGCGAATCAATTTCCAGTTCTTCGCCGTTTTGCTCAATGGCAATAACCGCGTAAAATATATCATCACGTAAATCACTGACCAGGATGTATTTGACAACTCCGCCCATTTCCGTGATGACGGATTTAAGCAGGTCATGGGTCAGTGGTCGTGTGACTTCCATATTTTGCAGCTCAACCGTGATGGCTTCTGCTTCGGCAGGGCCAATCCAGATGGGCAAATAACGGTCATTTTTAATGTCTTTGAGCATCACCACGCGATGCTGTGACATTAAACTTACACGAATACTGTCAATCGTAACTTCTATCATCGGAAAATCCCTGCGACACTGAGCAGTGTATTGAGTGTGAGATTAGCATATCACATTTAGCCATGTCAAGCGAAAGCACGTAAAATAGGAAGGCATTTCTCAAATGATGCTCAAGTCTAAATCAGAGGATTCACTATGAAAATCGGTATACCAAAGGAAATCAAAGACAACGAATATCGGGTTTCGATGACACCCGGTGGGGTCAAGGAACTGGTGGCGCACGGACATGAGGTACTGGTACAGGCCAGCGCCGGGGAAGGCAGTGGTTTTACCGACGACGAATATAAACATGCTGGTGCAAAAATCCTGCCTGCTGCGGCAGATGTATGGAACAGCGTGCAGATGGTCGTAAAGGTCAAAGAACCGCTGAAACAGGAATACGGTTTCATGCGGTCTGACCTGGTGCTGTATACCTATCTGCATCTGGCAGCAGTTGAGGAACTGACCAGAGAAATGGTCAAGAGCGGCATCACTGGCATCGCCTATGAAACCATTGAAATGGCTGATGGGTCGCTTCCTCTCTTGCAGCCCATGAGCGAGGTCGCGGGTCGAATGGCGACTCAGATTGCGGCTCGGTATCTGGAAAAGCCCCAGGGCGGGCGTGGGATGCTGCTGGGTGGGGTGCCAGGGGTGCGGCCCGCGAATGTGGTGGTGCTGGGGGGTGGAACGGTCGGAACCCACGCGGCATATATGGCGATTGGTATGGGCGCACACGTTACGATTATGGACATTAACCTGAACCGTCTGCGCTATCTGGATGAGATTATGCACGGACGTGTCACCACTGTTTATGCGAACCGCACCAGCATTGAAGAAGCAGTCACACAGGCCGACGCCGTTATTGGCGCGGTGCTGATTGCGGGTGCCCGCGCTCCGCACCTGGTCACACGGGATATGGTTAAGAAAATGAAGCCCGGAAGTGTGATTGTGGATGTGGCGGTTGACCAGGGCGGCTGCGTGGAAACGACCCATGCGACCACCCACAGCGACCCGGTGTACTATGTGGACGGGGTGCTGCATTATGGGGTAGCAAATATGCCAGGCGCCGTGCCGCGTACCAGTACCTTTGCCCTCAGCAATGCGACGCTGAAATATGCCCTTAAAATTGCCGATGAAGGCGTCCAGCGAGCCGCCCTGAATGACGTGGCCCTCCAGAAAGGGTTTAACACCTATCAGGGTCAGTTAGTTTATAAACCGGTTGCTGAGGCCTTCAACATGGATTATACCCCCCTGGAACTGTAATTTTTGTCGTCAGCGTTCAGAAGCCCTGAACGCTGATCGCCCTATTCCTCATCGGTGGTTTTTCTCACTTCAATCGGTACATGAACTCGGCGGGGAGCAGAATCATCCTGTCTCTTGCGGGCTGGTGCAGCAGGCGGTGGGGTTTTTGCGGGCGGCGGAGTCCGGGTGACTGAAACAGGCGGTGATGTTTTCACAGGAGCATGATAGCCGGGTGTTGAACCACCTGGATAAATCACAGGGATTTCTTCTTCGTCAGGGTCGGGCATCAGCACAGCAATAAACAGACTGATGAAGCCCGCCGCGACCATCAGTGCCCCCTGTACCAGAATCGGGCGGGTGAATGACACAATCAGCGCTCGCAGCACACTTCGCAGTGCTTCACTCTGGACGGCATCCACATTTCCGCCGCCTGTCGTCAGGGCAGGCAGCATTAAGGGTAAAATTCCTAGAGGCAGCAGGGTCGCGATTCCTGCCAGCGCCACAGGCCAACCGATCCAGGCAAAAAAGGTTTTTGACGACGACACCGCCAGAATCACAATCAGGGCAAGCAGCGCACAGGGCAGTAAAATCGTCAGGGGCGCCAGGGCTAGTTCCAGCGCAATGGGGCGCTGAATGGCCTCGTAAATGTTTCTATCCACTTGCTCAAGCGAGATGTTTTCGCTTTTAGCAATTTCCTCGCGCAGGATAAAGGTCTCAGGAATATCCTCGGCAAGCTGGTTCTTGGATTCGGTCAGCAGGGCAAAGGTCGCGGTTTGCAGGGAGGCATCCGAGGGCTTGCAGTAGGGGAAATTCTCATTGCTGCCGTCAATGAAGTTTTCCAACAGGGTTTCTTCAGCCGCGCTACAGGGCAGCCACGAGTTAAAAATACGATTCACCATGCGATCACCCGCTGGCCCCATCAGGTTTTCCCGGACAACCCCTGTTTCAAAGGCAATGTCCAGGCGCAGCAGATCCCCTTTTGCATAACTTAAGACGGTGCTCCAGTTCGATTCGATCTCATCTTTGACGTAATCTGAAGGAACAATATCTTCGGCGATGACATTCCAATCATCCTGATCAAGATTGTTGACCACATCCTGAAAACGCAGTTTGCCCGGAAGCATCATGTCGTCCATCGGATCCGTCGGATCATCCTGCGCCGATTCCGCCATTGCGGGCAGGATAAGCGGCACGAGATTCTCATAAAACCCTTCTGTCTGGAAGGGTTCAAGATAGGTCTCTTCGCGCAGCCCCACCTGCGTAAAATTCAGAATCCACAGTGACACCGGGATCACCATAACAAACAACAGCCCGCAGGCGGTTGCCAGCACCTTTGCGAAAAAACTCAAACAGCACATGTTGTATTTATCTTCCTGGCTGCGCCCCTGCAATCCCCAGTATTTTTAACTGCACATCATTTTCTGAGGTCAAAACCGCGTTATCACTCACGGCGGCAGGCTTCACAAAGCCAAGCGCCAGAAAACTACCGGAGGGTTGGCGAGCAATACTGGTCAGCGTTCCCACAACCGTACCGTCCAGGTAAAGCGGCACCTTTCCAGATAATTCCTCATTGAGTGAAAGCCGCACCATCATTTTTGCCAGCTTTCCCCTGCTTTCCATGCGGGCGATGATCTCCTGTCCGGTGTAGCAGCCTTTGTTGAAACTCACACAGTCCCAGAGCCCCACTTCCAGGGGAATATAGTCCTCTGTTAACTCGGTCTCGACTCCCGGATAGCCTGCTTCTATACGCAGCAGTTCAACGGTCGCCGCATCTGCTTCCGCCGCACCCCAAGCTATCAGTTGGCGGGTTAATTTTTCAAGCACATCAGGTGCCCCCATTAACCAGAATCCGCCTCCAGCGAGCGGTTTGACGCGAGCGATCAGCACCTCTTCGTATTTTGCAAATTCATACAGTCCCTGGTTGGTCGCACCGAAATTTTCGAGCATTTTTGCGGCACGTGCCCCATACAGTCCCCATAACTCGTGATCCATTTGGGCGACTTTCACCCGGTCATTAAAAAAAATATTGCGCTGGAGGTAGTTCAAAATTTTCTCGCCGCGCCCAGGGCTGGTCACAGCATAGGCTTTTTCACCATCATGAAATACCGTCAGCAGGTCAATGATCCGGCCTATAGGGGTGGTTAGAACGGTGGCCGCGCCCGCGCCCTGTGCCAATCCCTTTAAATCGTTGGTGGACATGCGGTGAATCAGCGATAAGCGGTCACGATCAGACAGTTCAATCCGTCCACTGGCATTCAAATCGACCAATATCGCGCCATTATGAGCCGCATGATAGGCATTCATTGAGCATCTCCAACTAACTATACTACGCACTTTGAAAGAGAACGGTTGCTGGATTAAGAGGAGATTATAACAGGCTTTCATGCTTGACGCCTTCGGGGTGTTCTACTACAATGCCAGCGCCTTGTGTGATATAAGGGAACGTTCTTCATGCCCATGTTTGAAAGTCTGAGTGATAGACTTCAGGAAGTCTTTGACCAACTCGGACGCAAAGGGTCACTTACTGAAGCGGATGTCGATACTGCTCTGCGTGAAGTGCGGGTTGCACTGCTGGAAGCTGATGTCAACCTGAAAATCACGAAGGACTTTATCAAACGGGTCAGAGAACGTGCTGTTGGCGCCGAAGTTTCTAAGGCGCTCAAACCTGCTCAGCAAGTCATCAAAATCGTTCATGAGGAACTGATTGATACCCTGGGAGAGCCGGGGCGACTGAATCTGGCAGGGGCAACACCGCGCGTCATTATGCTGGTTGGTTTGCAGGGGTCGGGGAAAACAACCACCGGAGCCAAACTGGCACTTAAAATGCGAAAAGAGGGACGCAAACCCTTCCTGGTCGCGGCAGATACGTACCGACCAGCCGCCGTTGACCAGTTGGTAACCCTGGCGAAGCAGTTGAGCATTCCTTATCACGAGGAAGGGGTGACTGCGGCACCTCCGGATATTTGTGTGCATGGTGTGCAGAAAGCCAAAGAAGCAGGTGCCAGCGTTGTTATTCTGGACACAGCAGGTCGTCTGCAAATTGATGAAAACATGATGGCGGAACTTCAGGCAATTAAAAAGCGCACTGAACCCGCCGAAGTGTTGTTAGTAGCGGACGCTATGACCGGTCAGGAAGCGGTTCGCATCGCGGAAGGTTTTAATCATGGTGTTGGCATTACTGGCCTGATCCTGACCAAGATCGATGGTGATGCACGCGGCGGCGCAGCGATTTCCATGCGGGCTGTAACGGGTGTGCCGATCAAATATCTGGGGACAGGCGAAAAACCGGACGCCTTTGAGGACTTCCACCCGGATCGGTTGGCTTCTCGCATCCTTGGCATGGGCGATATGCTGACTCTCATCGAAAAAGCCGAACAGCTTTTTGATGAACAGGAAGCGCGTCGCATGGAAAAAGCCATGCTGAAAGGCCAGTTTACGCTGGAAGATTTTCTGAAGCAGCTTCGACAGGTCAAGCGCCTGGGGTCAATCGGGCAAATCATGGAAATGATCCCCGGCATGGGCAAGCTCAAATCGCAGTTTAACATTGACGACCAGC
This sequence comes from Anaerolineae bacterium, assembly GCA_008933735.1. Classification (GTDB taxonomy): domain Bacteria; phylum Chloroflexota; class Anaerolineae; order Aggregatilineales; family J027; genus SB15. Next base: position 128,790 of record WBUL01000006.1, read on the forward strand.
AGGCCGAAAAGAACATGAAGCGCATTGAAGCCATCATCTTCAGCATGACACCCGAAGAACGGCGGAAACCTAAAGTTATCAACGCTAACCGGAAGCGCCGCATTGCACATGGTAGTGGAACTTCCGTGCAGGAGGTCAATCAACTGCTGCGCCAGTTCCAGGAAATGCAAAATATGATGAAAAAACTCGGCAAAGGAAAGATGCCGAATATACCCGGAATGTTCAAATAGGAGTAACTATGGTTCGCATTCGTTTAACCCGCGTCGGTTCCAAAAAACAGCCGAGCTACCGTATTGTCATCATTGACCGTGAACGCGCCCGTGACAGCCGCTATATTGAAGCGATTGGTTTTTATAATCCGCGTACCCAGCCTGCAACTATGGTCGTCAAAGAAGACCGCGCTCTGTATTGGCTGAGTGTTGGTGCCCAGCCCAGTGATACGGTCACACGAATTCTTAAGAGCACGGGCACGATGGATCGCTTTGCGCGTTTCCGGGCGGGCGAGACAATCGAAGCGCTGGCGACTGAGGCCGAAACCGCCAAAGCCGAAGCGGAACCTATCAGCCCCAAGACTCGCTACCCCGCGCCTGCCAAAAAAGCGGTTGCGGAACCTGCTGAATAAAAGCAATTTCCCCCGGTAGGGGTGATTGCTTTTAGGAGATAGCGCAGTGAAAGAACTCGTCGAGTATATTGCGAAGTCGCTGGTGGACAACCCGGAGTCGGTCGAAGTCACCGAAATCCCAGGGCGCACGGCAGTGATCATCGAGTTGAAAGTGTCCCCGGACGACATGGGACGCATCATTGGTAAAGACGGGCGTGTTGCCAACGCAATTCGTGTGCTGCTGCGGGTCGTCGCTGCCAGAGAAGGCAAGCGTGTGACTCTGGAAATTATTTAGGTATGGCAGACCCCAGATACCTGATTGTTGGTCAAGTTTTGCGCCCGCATGGGATTCGTGGTGAACTGCGGGTGCAATTAACAACTCACTACCCGGAACGCCTCAAAACGCGAACATTTCTGGTGTTTGGAGCAGACCCTGAACGGGAAGACACCCTGACACATTATGAAGTTGAGCGTGTCCGTCTGCATCTGGGGTATGGGATTGTCAAACTGGAAACGATTAACAGTCGAGAGGAAGCCGACCTGCTTCGCGGACAATATGTGTTCATCCCTCTCGAAGAAGCTGTACCCCTGGAGCCCGACGAATACTACTATTTTCAACTCATCGGGCTGGAAATGGTGACCGAATCCGGTGAACTGGTTGGAACTGTGGCGGAAATCCTCGAAACAGGTGCCAATGAGGTCTATGTGGTGCGCGGAACCGCCTATGGTGAGGTGCTGATTCCCGCTATCGACTCGATTGTTAAAACAATTGATCCTGCAACCGGACGAATCATCATTACTCCCATCCCCGGTCTTTTACCCGACAATTAGGCTGCAAATGGAACAATTCTGGGTGGCTTTTACGCATGTTCACGGCGTTGGCCCTGCCCGACTGCGTCATCTGCTGGCGTACTTTGGCAATTTAAAAGAAGCCTGGTGGGCAGAGGCAGTTGACCTGGCGGAATCGGGTCTGCCCCAGGCGGCGATAGAGCACCTGATCACTTTGCGGAAAAGTCTCCAACCGGAGAAACTGCTGGATGAAATCCACCGGTTAGGAGCACAGGTGGTGACCCTTGCAGATGAAAATTACCCCCCGCTTCTGCGCGAAACAGAAGGCAGTCCAGCCGTATTGTATGTTAAAGGGACATTGACCGCACAGGATCAACGCGCAGTGGCAGTCGTCGGGACGCGCAAAGCTTCCAATTATGGGGCCGAGATGACCCGCCGTCTGGTTGTCGCGCTGACGCAGGCCGGAGTAACCATCGTCAGCGGACTGGCCTATGGCATTGATGTGATCGCCCATCAGGAAGCCTTGAATGCGGGGGGACGCACCATCGCGGTTCTTGGCTGCGGGATTGATATTTTGTATCCATCCAACCACCGCCATGTTGCTGAAAAAATCATCAAAAATGGGGCGCTCATCACAGAATTTGCGCCCGGCACAGAACCGCTTCCCGTGAATTTCCCCATCCGCAACCGGATTATCAGCGGCATGACCCTGGGCACCCTGGTAGTCGAAGCGCCGGAAAAAAGCGGGGCATTACAAACCGCGAACTTTGCCGGAGAGCAGGGGCGGGATGTCTTTGCAGTCCCAGGGAATGTCACCTCGCCGAACAGCACGGGGACGAACATGCTGATTCAGGACGGCGCGAAACTGGTCATAAGCGCTGAGGATATTCTCAAGGAACTGAATCTTTCGCAGCGCAGCGCGGAAACCCGGCAGGCGGTTAAAAAGCTCATGCCAGCGAATCCGGTTGAAGCCCGGATCATGGAACTCCTCCAGACAGAAGCGCTTCATGTGGATGAAATCAGCCGGGAGTGCCAGCTTTCTATTCAGGAAACCAATGCGATCCTGGCATTGATGGAATTAAAGGGGCTGGTTTTCCAATCCGCCCCTATGACGTATAACATTAACACCTAAGCGAGTAGAGTATTGAAACATGGATAATTACTATGCACTGATTATGGCTGGTGGGGGAGGAACACGCCTGTGGCCGCTGAGTCGCAAAAATCGCCCCAAGCAGATGCTGCCATTGGTATCAAACGAAAGTATGTTCCGGGTCAGCGTCATGCGGCTTGTCCCGCTGTTTCCATTGGAACGGATTTTTGTGGTGACGGGAGCCAATCAGGTTGAAGACTTAAAAGCCGATGTGCCTGAACTGGCTGCCGAAAATTTCATCATCGAACCCTTCGGGCAGGACAGCGGTCCTGCTGCGGGTCTCGGTGTGGCACATCTTCAAAGTTTGGATCCAGAGGCTGTCGTTGCCATTTTGACGGCTGACCATTATATTCAGAATGTGGAAGGCTTTAGAAACGCACTGGCCGCCGCCTATGAAGTCGCCATGCAGGATTATATTGTGACATTGGGCATCAACCCCACCTATGCGGCAACCGGTTTTGGTTATATTCAGCGCGATGGTGAACTCGCAACTGTTCATGGGTTTGATACCTACCATTCGGCGGGCTTCAAGGAAAAACCCGACGAGGTGACTGCTCAGCATTTTTACCAATCCGGTTTATATGCATGGAACAGCGGCATGTTTATCTGGAAGTCGTCACGGGCGATGGAAGCATTTGAGTATTATGCGCCGCAGATTCATCAGAATCTGGTAAAAATCCAGCAGCAGTTTGGCAAGGAGAATTATCTCCAGACCATCAGTGAAGCCTGGAAAGACATGCCAAAGATTTCCATTGATTTCGCTGTTATGGAAAAAGCCGAAAAAGTTGCCATGATCCCGATTAATATCGGCTGGAATGATGTAGGAAGCTGGGCTGCGGTACATGAAATTCTGGCGTCCGATGTGACTGACAATGTTGATCTGGGTACAAAAGAACATATCAACATTGACTCAAAAGGCACGCTGGTTCACAGCAACCGTCTGGTGGTTACCATTGGGCTGGATGATCTGGTCGTGATTGATACCGATGATGTCCTCCTGATCTGCCCCCGTGACCGTGCTCAGGATGTGCGGAGTGTCACCCAGAAGTTGAAAGATAAGGGTCTTGACAGCCTACTGTAGAATGTTTGGGGACGGAATAAAAGGCAGCGTATGAGCAAGAAAAACGCAAAAGTGTCAACTAACAGCAGGCGCAGGGGTAAGCTGGTTATCGTAGAATCCCCTGCTAAGGCGCGTACAGTAAGCCGTTTTTTGGGCAAGGAGTACACGGTCAGAGCATCGATTGGGCATGTACGCGACTTGCTGCGTTCGCGCCTCTCAGTGGATGTCAACAATGATTTTGAACCGACTTACCGCGTTCCTAATGAAAAACGCGATGTCGTCAAGGAAATTAAAACAACTGCCGCCAAATCCAAAGAAGTTTACCTGGCAACCGACCCTGACCGTGAAGGCGAAGCGATTGCATGGCATCTTGTCCATGCGTCTGAAATCGATCCCCATCATGTGCGCCGGGTGGTATTCCATGAGATTACCGAGGAAGCGATCAAAGAAGCCTTTTCCCACCCCCGTGATATTGATATGAAGCTGGTGAACGCCCAACAAGCCCGCCGCATCCTGGATCGTCTGGTGGGGTATAACCTCACGGAACTTCTGTGGGATCGGGTGCGAAATCGTCTTTCGGCTGGGCGGGTGCAAAGTATTGCGGTGCGAATGGTGATTGACCGCGAGCGGGAAATCGAATCGTTTGTGCCGGAAGAATACTGGACAATCGAAGTCGAACTCGCCAAGCAAAAGGACAAAAAAAAGAGTTTTGTGGCGCGGCTGGTCAAAATCAAGGATCAGGACTTTGCCTTTCGCTCAGAAGCAGAGGTTCAGCCGCACTTAGCCATCTTGCAGCGCAGCACTTATACCGTTCATGAAATTAAACGCGGTACACGCCAGCGCCGCCCGTCCCCGCCGTTCACAACCAGTACCTTACAACAGGAAGCGTCGCGCGTATTTGGTTTTACCTCTTCCAAAACAATGTCAATTGCCCAGCAGCTTTACGAGGGCATTGAGCTTAAAGAAGGGGTGACGGGTCTGATCACCTACATGCGGACTGACAGCACCGCCGTCGCCGCCGAAGCACAACACCAGGCGCGAATCTTTGTAGGAAAGACATACGGCAAAGACTACCTGCCAGAAACCCCGCCGATTTATAAAACCAGAACCAAAGGTGCCCAGGAAGCGCACGAGGCGATTCGTCCTACGGATGTGCGGCGTACCCCGGACTCGATTAAAGACCGCCTGAGCCGTGACCAGTTCAAACTCTATTCGCTCATCTGGCGGCGGTTTGTGGCGAGTCAGATGGCCAATGCGGTGTATGACACCTTGCGGGTTGATATTCTGGCGGGCGAAAAAGGCACAACACCGTATTTGTTCCGTGCTACAGGCAGCACGATTACTTTCCAGGGTTTTCTGGTTGTCTACGAAGAAGCCCGCGATGAAGATGCCGAAAATGACAATGATGAAGGCCTTATTTTCCCTGACATGACTGAGCAGGAGATTTTGCAACTGCTCAAGCTGCTGCCGGAACAGCATTTTACCCAACCGCCGCCGCGCTATACCGAGGCCACACTGGTTAAGGCGCTGGAAGAACGTGGTATCGGTCGCCCCAGCACCTATGCGCCAATTCTGTCTGTTATCCAGGATAGAGATTACGTGATACGGAAAGAGAAGCGCCTGTACCCAACCGATACAGGTAAACTGGTCAACGATTTGCTGGTGGAATACTTCCCTGAAGTGATGAATTATGACTTCACCGCTAATCTGGAAAACCAGTTGGACGATGTTGCAGATGGGGACCGTGAATGGATTCCTGTCCTGCGTGATTTTTACGGCTCGTTTGAATCGCATCTCGATACGGCGAAAAAGAAAATGCCCCGCGTGGAAAGAGAAGAAACCATCGGGCGGGGCTGCCCTGAATGTGGACGGGGCGAACTGATCATCCGCTATGGGCGCTGGGGCAAGTTTATCGGCTGCAATCGTTATCCGGACTGCAATTACACTGAGCCTTATCTGGAAGCGATTGGTGTGCCGTGCCCGGTCTGCGGTGATGGCGAAATTATTGCGTGCCGTACCAAACGCGGGAAAATCTTTTACGGCTGTACCAATTACAACCGGGATAACCCCGAAGCAGGCTGTCAGTTTACCTCATGGTATCGACCGCTTCCGGTCAAATGCCCAACCTGCGAGGTAGGAACCCTGGTGTTAAAGACCAGCAAAATGGCCGAGTGCTTGAGCTGCTCCGCCAGACATCGGGTCGAAGAGCTCGCGCTGGAAGAAAACCCTGAACCCGCTTAACGAAGATAAAAGCCACCATGAATTTCGGTGGCTTTTTTGTTTGCCTGCTTAACGCGCTACAGGTACACTTGTGTTTGAGTAAATTCATGGCGGGGAGTTTGTCAGCCATTTGCCCATAATGTACAATGGCAGGTGACATCCACGAAAGGTTGGCGTTTTTATGGAACGTATTAGGGACTTAAGAAATTCAGCAAGGGTCATGCTGCCCCCCTTTAAGCCAGCACTGGGCCGTGTATTCTTTTTGGTCATAGGGATTATTTTAGGCATATTATCTGTTTATATGGATTTGCCTCTGATTGGGTTGGAATGGCGCAACGCTGACCCGGTGCATCTCAACGAAGGCGATAAGGATACCTGGGTAAAAAATGCGGCGATTGTTTATTCCCAGAGTGACCGTTCCGAAGCCGTTGCCCAGCAAATTAAGAGTGACCTCGAACGTGCGGGGTACGGGCCAACCGAAATTGGAGAGCTTGCGGCTGCCAACCAGGGAACGGATGTCCAGGCAGCTCTCTTGGCGGTACAAAATCTTCCAGCGCAGGATGTCGCTGATGACGAACGGGGTCGCATAGGTACGGGTTTTGTTGCCAACATCATCTTTCCGATTCTCTGCCTGGTCATCTGGGCAGTGGTGCTGATCCTGGCAGGGGTTGTGCTTTCCCTCTATCCTATCCCGATAGGCCCCTGGAAACGAAAACAAGATGCTGCGGTTGCTGGCTTAAGCGAAATTCAGCGTGCACGCAAAAAAGCCCGCGATGCCGCGAAGGGCGCTGCCGGCTTAGAAATGATGGATGTAGAAGCCGACCTGGGTGAACCACTGGGGAATTTCATGTCGGCTTATGTGCTGGGTGATGACCTGTACGATGACTCGTTTGCCATTGAACCTGACGGCGGGTACGCAGGTGAGGCTGGTATAGGCATTCTGGAAACTATCGGTATTGGTGACCCCAAGAAGGTGACCGCTTTCAGCATCGAAATTTTCGACCAGGTAGAGATGCAGACCAAAACCCTGGTGCTGATGTCCGAACATGCCTACAACGATCCTTCCTTGCGTGATAAGTTGACGCCGCGCGGCGAGCCAGCACTGGCAAAACCCGGCGGGTCATACTGGCTGGAAACGCGCCACATCAAAGCACGGATCGGCATCATTTCCATGGAATATGGCGAAGGTGCGCCCCCGCCGAACAGTTTCTTCCAGAATCTCAGCCTGTCGCTGACGGTCTGGCTGAAAGACAAGGGCACAGAAGGCACATCACCGCTTTCCAGAATATCAGATTTTGATATGCCGCCTGCCCAGCCGATGGCACCCCCATCGCCATATAGTCCACCGCCAGCCAGCCCGCAACCGTTTACAGGAAATCTGCCTCCACAGCAGCCAGGCACACCTCGCCCGTTGACGGGGAATGTACCGCCAGGCGTGCCACCTATGCAGCTGCCCCCGCAGCAGCGTCCACCGATGCCGCCGCCCGGTCAACAGCCACCCCCGGCGATGCCTCCGGGGGGAGCACGCCCATTAACAGGGAATATGCCCCCAGGAGGTCAGCAGCGTCCACCCGGACAGCAGCCGCCAAGGCCCCTGCCGCCCAGCCGTCCACCACAGGATGACGATCCATTTGGGGATACCTCTAATATGTGAGAAAACGAGGGCGTGCGCCCTCGTTTTTATGTGCATCGTAGGGGAACGAATAGAGGTTTATTTCACATCCACGATTCTAAAGAGCGTTTTCCCATTGGGGGTATCGACACGCACTTTGTCACCTTTCTTTCGACTGAGCAGCGCCTGACCCAGTGGACTTTCGTTAGAAATGCGCCCCTGGGCAGGATTGGCTTCTGCCGCGCCGACTATCCGGTATGTTTCGTGGGTATCCTCACCATCTTCCACGACAGTTACCTCGGAGCCAATGATGACGCGCCCTTTGGAGTGGTTATCCTCTCCGATCAAAACCGCCATCTTTAAAATGCTCTCAATTTCCCGGATACGTCCTTCCAAAAACGCCTGTTGCTCTTTGGCATCATGGTAGTCCGCATTTTCGCGCAGGTCACCCTGAGAAATCGCTTCTTTTAACTTGGCTGCCAGCGCGGGTCTGCGGACTTCAGTCAGGTCTTTGAGTTCGATTTCGAGTTTTTCTTTACCCTCACGAGTCAAATATACTTGATCAGACATGATTTAAACCTCAGTCTTTATATAACTATGGATAGTTCTGGGTGAGCCGGGACGATAACTCTTTCTAGATTACCATCAAACTGGCGTCCTTCACAGTGTCAGGGGCGCTCAAATGGGCTGAACAGGCGTTCCCATTCCTGTAAAGCGTAGCGATCGGTCATCCCTGCAATGTAGTCGGCTACCGTGCGATGCAAGCCAATCTCATTGATACGCTGCTGGGTGTTTGGTGGCAGTTGACGGGGTTCTGTGATAAACGAATTAAACAAATCCGAGATAAATCGCTCGGCCTTCATACTCATCCGCACCACTCGATAATGCCGATACAGATTTTCGTACAAGAAGTCCTTTAGCTGACGATTCACCGGCCTCAATTCATCGGAATGTTCAACCAGATTGTGAGATAGTTTTTGAACGTCCATCGGGGTTTTGACGGCATGTTTTTCGAGATTCCTTTGTGTTTGTTCGATGACATCCGTAACCTGCCACCCGATGAAATAGCGGACAATCCGGTGACGCTCAATTTCATCCAGGTCGGTATTATCCCAACCGACAGCCACACAGGCGCGTTCCCAGGCTGTTAAACCCTTCAACTGTGCTGCAACCAGCAGTCCAGAACGCAGCCCATCGTCCAAATCATGCCCGTTATAAGCCAGTTCATCGGCAATATTGGCTATTTGTGCTTCCAGGCTGGCGCGGAGTTCTGGCGAAAACCCTTCTTCGGTCACCTCCACGAGATCATATTCGGTTTCGTGTTTGATGATGCCTTCGAGCAGTTCGTAACTCAGGTTCAAACCCCGCCAGCGTGTATAGCGGCGTTCCAATTCGGTCAAAATACGGTAGCTCTGGCGATTGTGTTCAAAGCCACCATGATGTTCCATCAGGTGATTCAACACATGCTCCCCTGCATGACCAAAGGGAGGATGCCCCAGATCATGCCCCAGACAGATGGCTTCAACCAGATCTTCATTCACGCCGAGTGCACGGGCAAGAGTCCGCCCGATCTGCGCCACTTCAAGGGTATGGGTCAGGCGCGTTCGGTAATAGTCACCTTCATAATTGACAAATACCTGGGTTTTATACTCCAGGCGGCGAAACGCAGTGGTGTGCAAAATCCTATCGCGGTCACGCTGGTATTGTGTGCGATAGTCTGGGGATGGTTCTTCGTGGAAGCGTCCTTTGCTGTCCTGGCTTTTGAGTGCATAGGGAGCAAGGATACTGGCTTCGTGTTCTTCAAGACGTTCTCTGGTATTAAGCATGTCACATTCACAATAAGTTTTATCCATTTTAGCCAATGTTTGATACTCTCTTCAAGAGAAAAGCAGCGAAAAGGAATGGAATAGGTCTCACACGGATCGTCCGAATGCCTTTATGGTCGGTTCTGTCGGTCATACGGTTCGTGGGTCGGTGCTGGAAGTGCATGAGACCGCGCCGGATTTTGAACTCACCGCAAACAATTTCAGCGTTCGCACCCTCAAAGATTACGAGGGCAAAATTAAGATATTGAGCGTTGTCCCATCGCTGGATACACCGGTATGCAGTGCACAGACACGTCGCTTTAGCCAGGAAGCCGCGAATCCGGGCGAGGATGTCATGGTGTTAACCATAAGCGCTGATTTACCTTTTGCACAAAACGCTGGTGTGGGGCAGAAGGTATTGACCGGGTGGAAATACTTTCTACCTACAAGGACATGAAATTTCCCGATGATTACGGTGGGCATGACCTTGATGGGCGTGTGAATCAGCGTGCCGTTTTTGTCCTGGATAAGGAAAACCAGATCGTTCACGCCGAATATGCAGTCAAACAGGCAAAATAATTTGGCGGTTATTCGTAACCAATGCTACAATGCCCCCTAATTGATGGAGCGTATGCAAATCGCACTCGGTTCGACCAATCCAGTCAAACAGGCAGCCGTGAAAAATGTGCTGTCCCTTGTCTTTGAGGATGCACAGATTTCCAGCTTCGAGGTACCCTCTGGTGTGCAGGAACAACCCATTGGTGACGCTGAAACACGCCAGGGCGCATATAACCGTGCGAAAGCTGTCCTCGACCTGACGGACGCGGAAGTTGGCGTTGGGCTGGAGGGTGGTGTGATCGAAACCGAGTTCGGGCTGATGACCTGCGCCTGGTGTGTCATCCTTAGACGAGATGGCACGGTCGGCATAGGAGGAGGCAGCCACATGATGCTGCCCGACTCGGTTGCTTCAGCAATTCGCTCCGGAATCGAGCTTGGGCTGGCGATGGATTTGCTGGTTGGGGAAGAAAATACCAAACACAAAGAAGGTGCTATCGGGATTCTTACCACCGGCCTGTTAAATCGCCGGCAAGCATACGAGAATATTATTCGGTTGGCGGCGGCGCCGTTCCGATCTCCCAATTTCTACATAGGGGTATGATTGTGATGAAAAAACAGTTTTTGGCTTTATCCATTTTTCTGCTGGCGGCGCTGGCTTTTGCGCCATTGAACCAAAATGTGCCTGCACGTCCTGTTGTTCGCCTGAACGTAGGCAACCAGACCGCCGAGGAAGTCGTTTACAGCTACTGCTGGCCTGTGGCGGAGAAAAACAACCAGTGTAATTTTACGGCTGACTTGACCCTGACGAGTCCACTGCGCCTGGAAGATGGTCAGCAGGTTACGGTTCTGGTGGAAGGCGAGATCCCGTCACGGCTGACCTTGAGCCGGGTCGTTTCGGGTGAGGTCGTGAATACCCAGGAACTCCCTAACCCGCAGCAGGCCATTTTTGACGCAACTTATGGGGTAGGTACCCATATTGTCCAGGTGGACGCCATGTATGATAACATCGCGGGCGTTCAGGCTTATGTGAGTTACCGTTTTATCCTGGAGATCCTCCCGACCGAAGTCGCGCAAGCAACACCTACTGTCGTGACGGTAGAAACGGAAGAAGTGGAAGCAACGGCTGAACCAACGGATACACCGACCTCACGACCTACCGAAGTCACGACCGCGGAACCGGTAGAGACTGAGGAAGTGGTGACGGAAACAGCTTCGGTTGTCGTTCTAACTGAGGAAACTGAACCCACAGAGGAGGCAACGGAAGAACCGACTCCGACCCGAACCCCCACAGCGACTCCAACCGCGTCACCAACGGCAACCGCTACGAAACGACCAACTTCGACCCCAACCCAAGAGCCGACTTCAACCCCAACCCGCACACCCACCGCCACCGCGACATTTACAGCGACTGCGACTCCCACTGCGACCGATACTCCCGGCCCCACTGGAACAGCCACAACGGTAGCGCTGGGTGGCACGCCGCAGCAGGCGATTGTTGACGCTTCAGCCACGACCGTTTCGCTGATCGAGCCACCTACCGAAGTCGGAGTACCGATCAGCCCGACCTCTGAACCAGTGGTGCAGCCTACCACGACTTCAGCGATTGCCCAGCCGAGTGAACCGCCTGCTGTCCTGCTGGTTTTTGCCGGGCAGTTTTATCAGCCTGTGGGTGTGAATTTCTGCCAGTCCAATGCAAGCGGTGAGGTCATTTGTGTCAACCGACCGCTTTCGGCAGAAGGCAGCGCGATCCAGCTTTTGCAGAATTTCGCGGTTCAGGTGCGCCTGCCGGATAACAGTCTGCGTCCGCAGGAAATTACATTTGAATTTCTGAACCCCAGCACCCTGCAATCGCTGCAAAGTGATGTTCGCCGGGGAGATCGTCTCGTGTTGTTTAACATCAATGTGGAGTCAGGAACCTATTTCCTGCGGGTTACTGTTGATTGGGGAACGACACAGGCGGAATACTTCTTCCGGGTACGTGTATCGTGAAAAATACCCCCTCTCTTTCCTTGTAGAGAGAGGGGCAGAGACTATCCTCAACCATGCAGTTAAACACACCTTTTCAAATCTGGTATCAGGCTGCTCGCCCCCGTAGCCTGACGGCGACTTATGTACCAATTGCGCTGGGTGGCGTTATCGCGCTTCAGGATGGCGCATTTAATGTTCTGTTTTTTGTGCTGGCACTGCTTGGCACGCTGGCACTGCAAATTGGTGCTAATCTCTCCAATGAATACTTCGACTATGCAAAAGGCGTTGAAGCTGAAAAAACACACGGGCTGGGTCTGATCCTCAAACAGGGATATTTAACCCCACAGCAGGTATTGATAGGCGCAGTAGGGAGTTTTGTCATCGGATCTCTGATCGGGCTGTTTCTGGTGTCCCAGACAGGCTGGTTGATCCTGTGGATCGGGTTAGCGGGGGTAGCCGTTGCAATTTTATACACGGCTGGGCCATTTGCGCTGGCCTACATTGGGCTGGGTGAGATCGCAGTGTTCATATTTATGGGGCCGCTGATCGTCCTCGGTACATATTATGTCATGACAGAAAAAACCAGTGACCAGACAATAATCGGGGCACTGCCAATCGCCTTCCTGGTGGCGGCGATTCTCCATGCCAACAATTTGCGCGACTTAGATGCGGACAAGGTCAGCGGCAAAAATACCCTGGCAGTGCGCTTTGGGCGACGATTCGCGCAGGGTGAATACGTGGTGCTGACATTGGGCGGGTTGGTCATGGTCGTGCTTCTGGCAATTCTGGGGCAAATTCCGGCTACAAGTTTGCTGTCACTCATCCTGCTGCCAGAAACCCTGCGCCTGTGCCGCATCGCCACCACCAGCGAAGACCCGAAAGAGCTTCATATGGTATTGGTGCATACGGCACGGCTGCATAAATGGTTTGGTGCCGCCTACGTGGTGGGATGGTTGATAAGTCTAGCGCTGTGATGTGCGGTTTTCGTCTAAGAGTTCTTGATATTTCCCGTTCCACAACTCCGAATCGCGGGTGAATTTTGTGATATTAATATCCGCGAAATTGGGGATCAGTTTGACGATCTCCTGCGGAACCTTATCCCAGTCTTCGCCTCGGATGAGCATTTCCAGGCGGTGTTCCGCCAACTGCACCCATGCCCAGCGCTGCCGGAACTGCTCCGCTTTAATCCAATAATCGCGCTTTTCCCAGGCTGCGGCGGAATCTTCCAGTCCTTCATGAATATCGCGCAGCAGGAAGACCAGCGTCGCCAGCATATCGCGGGATTCATCGTCCATCGACGATTTCTGGCTGAGGTGGCGCAGGATCTCCGCACAGGATCGCCGATTCTGGTTACGTTTTTTTCCTGGGTTGTCAGGATTGACCACTCTACTCACTCTTTATTCTCCTCCATAATCTCCCGCAGCGTTTTCATCGCTTCTTGCCGATAGAACGCCCGTGCAGGGGCGCGATTACAATACCAGATGATATACAGCGCGACCAGTATCAGGATAGGAATTTGTCCTTTCAGGACACTTTCAAAAAGCTGCACCGTCGAATCAATCCCGCCTTCCCAGATAGTCGGTTTGTCGCCTTGAATACGAATGATACTTTCAAGGACAAGCATAAATGCCGTGAGCAGCACCGATCCCTGAAAAACAAACCGGACCTCCGGCGGCTTGCCCCTCCAGGCAAAAATCGCTGTGATGAACACCAGGATGCCCAACCCGGCAATCCCTTGTGTGAGCGCATCAAAGGGGAAAGTCGTTGAACCGCAGGTAAACCCATCTACGGTAGTGCAGTTATTCAATCGCCATGCAAAATAGGCTTTAAGGAGTGGGTAGGCACTGAAGGCGATAATGCCGGTCAGAATGGCAATGGTTAAACCGAGAGGTCGAAAAACACGGGTTTTATTGCTCAAGATGCGATTCCCTCACGCCGGATTTTTGCGCCAAGTGCCTGTAGTTTGCCTTCCACGTTGACGTATCCCCGATCAATCTGCTGGATGTTGCGAATCACGGTGGTTCCTTTTGCAGCCAGAGCGGCAATTACCAGTGCCATCCCCGCACGTATATCCGGGCTGGAAATCACCAGATCGCTTCTTAAAAGGCTGGGTCCCTGCACCATTGCACGGTGTGGATCACATAATACGATTCGCGCCCCCATATTAACCAATCGGTCTGTAAAAAACAGACGTCCATCAAACATCCAGTCATGGAACAACACCGTTCCGGCACACTGGGTTGCTACAGTCAGAGCAATGCTCATCATATCCGCAGGAAATGCAGGCCAGGGCTGGCACTTAATTTCCGGAATTGCGTTGCCTAAATCACGCTGAATCGCCAATGTTTGCCCCCGCCGCACAAAAAGATCGCTGCCTTCCACTTCCCATTCTACACCCAGTTTGCGGAATACAAGCGCCATCATGTCCAGATGCTGCGGGTCAGCTTCCCTAATACGAACTTCGCCGTTTGTGACCGCCGCTGCCCCAATATAACTGCCTACTTCCATATAATCTGCCCCGACCCGTGCCGTACACCCTCCAAGCCGTTCCACTCCTTCAATGAGAAGCTGGTTCGAGCCAATACCGCTGATTTTTGCGCCCATGCTGCTGAGCATCAGGCATAAATCCTGTACATGGGGTTCGGAAGCGGCATTACGGAGAAGGGTTGTTCCTTTTGCCATCACCGCCGCCATGATCGCGTTTTCGGTAGCCGTCACGCTGGCCTCATCCAGCAGGATATTTGCGCCCTTAAGCCCATCCGTTTGCATGAAGAACTTGCCGTCAAAATCGATTTTTGCTCCCAGCGCTTCCAGCGCCAGGATGTGGGTATCCAGACGCCGCCGCCCGATGACATCCCCGCCGGGGGGGGGCAGTTCAAACCGCCCGCACCGCGCCAGCATTGGCCCCGCCAGCACAATACCAGGGCGAATCTGGCGGGCATAATGTGGATCAGCGACATGAGTCGTAATTTCCTTGACTTCAACACGAACGGTCTGGTCATCAAGCCAGTCGATCTGTGCGCCAAGTCCTTGCATTAATGTGCACATATTCTGCACATCACGAATCCTGGGTACATTTTTTAGAATGACGGGGTCGCTGGTCAGAAGACAGGCAGGCAGCATTTTTAAGGCGGCATTTTTGTTGCCGCTGACGGTGATTTCTCCTTCCAGCCGTGCGCCCCCTTCAATCACGAATTGTTCCTGCATAAAGTATCCTTTTTAACGTGCCAGTGTCACTAGTCCGGTAACCTCGGCAAGCGGCGTTAACTGTCCATTATCCAGATACAGGATTTGCGCGTGTTCGTAATCACCCTGTACCAGCCAGCTCGTCCCATCACCCAGACTGACAAAATCACGCACGTTTTCGTAAACCTGTAACTGCCCAGTCCAGAAAACCAGTTCACCGCTTTCTGGCAGATAAAACACTAGCGCAGCGTCCCACGAAATCAGGCTGACAAACGCCTGGGCCGAGAAAATCTCGGTTTCTGCTTGCTCAATGATATTCCATACAAAACTGGTGGTTTCCAGCGCGTCGGCGGCTTTTCGGCGGGTGTACGCTGCCTGCGTACCATCTGGCGACCAGAGAACATTGGCAGGAAAATCCGCCCGAATTTCGCCCAGTGCTCTCACTCCGGCAGGAGCGAGTTCCATTAACATTGTAGGCGGAAGCGATTCGGTGCTGTACACCAGATTCGCGTCTGGCACAGCAAATCGGACACTCTCATCTACCCATTGCAGGACAGGGAGCCATGCCAGCTCGCTGCCACTGCTTATGGCGGGGTACTCATAATATGCCAGTTCTGCACCGCTCACATCGAAAATTTTGATCGAGGCAAACTCCGCCGCATACGTACCGGGATGGGCGAGGGCGAATTTTGTTCCGTCCGGGGAGGGGACAGCCACACCACCTTCACCGGATTGTTTGAAGGCCGTCAGATTCCCTGTGGTCACATCCACCTGCCACAAATCCCACCTTGCAAGCGGGGCATACTCTCCGGTCCATTCAAAGGTGTTCAACCAGAGAAGGGTATCATTTTGCCATGCCAGATACCCTAACCGCGAACCAGGGGCCACAGCCTCAGCAGGAAGAGTCAATAATGGCTGCTGCGGGGAAGCAACATCCAGCACAATAAGCGTTTGCTGTGTATCGGTGGTTTCCAGGTAGGCCAGATGTGAACGCGAGGGCGAGAACAGCGCACAGCAGGTATTTGCATCTGCGATTTGCTGCCCGCTGACCCACAGACTGCCATCAATCATCCAGGCGGTGGGCGGCGAATTTTGAGCCTGGGCGGTGGGCATCAGAACCAGGCTGAACCATAAAACAAAAATGAGGCGTCTCATCAAAATCCCCTTCAAAAGCACGCCCCATTTTAGTAGATTCGCGGGTGATCGCAAACCTTCTATGCAGTCACCAACTGGACAGGCTGCCCACGAAGTTTGCTTTTCCGCATCTTCTTGATGACATGCTGCGCGTGCGCGGATTCAACATCGACAAAAGTCTGCTTTTTCTCAATGCTGATGGCGCCAATCGCACTGCCCGGAATACCTGTCTCGCCCGCAATCGCGCCGACAATATCGCCAGGGCGAATCCCATGAACATGCCCTATGTTCATTTTCAACTTGGTCATACCTGCCTCGGAGCGATAGTGCCTGCCACGTTTTTCCTTGAACGGCGACCGTTCTTTGATGACTTCACGTGCCTCTTTAACTTCCTCCACCGGACGTTTGACCTCATCCGCACGTGCCATTCTCATAACTGCCGCCGCGACCTCAAACAGGTTGTACCCAGCGTTGTGCAGTTCCGCAACGAGCTCCATTTCGCTGTCAAGGGTTTCGGTTTCCAGCAGGCGATTAAGGGCGTTTACAAAGCGAACATCACGCTGGAAAAGCACTGCTTTCCGATCCGGTAATGCGTCGTGGGTGATTTTCTGACGGGTAAAGTGTTCAATCGCGTTTAAATGGCGCTTCTCACGCGGGGTAATCAGACTCAGCGCCACACCCTTCCGACCGGCGCGGCCAGTTCGTCCGATACGGTGTACATAGTCTTCCGGATCCAGCGGAATATCGTAATTGATCACGTGAGAGACATGCGGAATATCAACGCCGCGTGCAACCACATCGGTCGCCACCAGAATCGCAATCTGCCCACTGCGGAAGCGTCGTAACACCGTCTCGCGGGCTGCCTGTGTCAGGTCGCCATGCAGGGCTTCTGCCGTGTAGCCCCGTTCAAGCAGTTTTTCCGAAAGCTCTCCCGCGCCGATTTTCGTGCGGGCAAAAATCAACACACTTTCAATTGGTTCTACTTCCAGCAGCAGCGCCAGCGCCGCCAGTTTAGCGGTTTCATTGACGATATAGTAACGTTGTTCGGTTTCTTCCACCGTCAGTGTTTTCCGCTCAATCGTTACGGGCTGCGGGTCGCGCATGTAATTTGCCGCCAGTTTTCGGATGGCAGGCGACAGGGTAGCGGAAAAAAGAGCCGTCTGGCGGGTCGCCGGTGTCGCGCTCAGGATGGCTTCTACGTCCTCGATAAAGCCCATTTTGAGCATTTCATCGGCCTCGTCCAAAACCAGATATTTCACGCCGCTTAAGTCCAGCACACCCTGATTAATTAAATCCAGCGTGCGCCCTGGTGTGCCCACCACAATATTGGTATCGCGCTTCAAGCGGTTAATCTGGCGGGTATAAGACTGACCGCCATAAATGGGCAATACACGTACACCCCGGTGCTGTCCATAACGGAAAACCGCCTGTGATACTTGGATCGCCAGTTCACGGGTTGGCGTGAGGATCAGCCCCTGCACGCCAGGCACATCAAACTCAAGAGTCTGCAACATCGGCAGACTAAATGCTGCTGTTTTGCCTGTTCCCGTCTGAGCCTGACCCAGCACATCACAGCCATTCAGCAAAAGTGGAATCGCCCCGCTTTGGATCGGGGTCGGGTTTTCGTAGCCAAGCTCGGTCACCGTCTGCAAAAGCTCCGGACGCAAACCCAGGGTATCGAAAGTATTGCTCATTAGGTTTCCTTACACATAAAAAGCCCCGTGTTGCACGGGGCTTCACCTGAGTTCATCATATCAGAAGGTGGGCAACTTCCGAAAGGGTGTTATCATCAGAAAAACGTTTATTTTGGGGAGTGAAGTTGTTTTGACAAGAAAAGTTTTGATTCCGCTGGCTATTTTGCTGATTGCTGTACCGTCACTGGCACAAACCCCACCTCCGTCAGCCAATCCCTGGCACTTACGGCGTTTTGAGCAGCCAGGGCAGATTACCCTGTATGATGGTCCAGCAGGCGCTTCGACCACCGGAAAACCCGTTGAATTAGGAGATTTTGACGGTGACAACTGTGGCGACGTGGCAATTACCGGACAGAACGCACGCGGCGCTGCCGGTCAGGTGCGGGTTGTCTTTGGGCTGTGCAATCGCTGGGGACACAGTTTTAACCTGTTTGAAGACGACCCTAACCGTCCACCAATGGTCAGCATTTATGGGGCACAGCCAGGAGACATGTTCGGTACTGAGCTTTATCACGGCGACTTCAATGGGGATGGATATGATGATTTACTGGTTGGGGCGCAAAACGCCCTGTCTGCGGATTTATCCCTCGCGGGGGTTGGTGCGGCTTATATCATCTTTGGCCGGGCTGATTTTCCCTCCCTGGATACGATTGAGATGAGCCAGCCTCCGGCAAACGTGCTGCGTGTTTACGGCACGGATTTTCAGGATAGACTGGGAATCTGGGTTGAGGGAGGCGATTTTAACGGCGATGGCTACCACGACGCGCTGATTGGCGCGAATCAGGCCGATGGCATCGACAACAAGCGCTCCAATTCAGGTGAAGTATTTGTCCTGTATGGCAGCCCGACCATGTGGCAGGATTATGGCCCCATTATGACCCTATCAGAAACGACGCGGGGGGTTACCCGGATTGTTGGCGCAGATTACGATGATCTCCTGGGAAGCACGGTTTACGGCGCGGATTTAAACATGGACGGCATTGACGATTTGATTCTCAGTGCGGCCTTGTGGCGTGGTTCAGCCGGTGTCGGCGGGCTGGCGCAGGGCGGCGGTGATGGCCCTGGCAATACCCGCTATAACGCAGGTGAGACATACGTCATTTTTGGCAGCCGGAATCTCCCCAATCGGATGATCGACCTGCAACTGATGGTGAATGCGGCAGGAGAACCCACCAATCAAACCCTCAGTGTGGTTTACGGCCCGGAGGGGGGGGATGTGATGGGCGAGGAAATTGTCGTCGGCGATTTAAACGGCGATGGCTGGAATGACCTGGTCGTCGGATCGTTGGCGACCCCCGGACGAAACAATGTACGGATCGATGGCGGTGAGGGCTGGGTTATTTATGGCAGTGAAGACTTTCCCGGTCAGATGTTTGACCTGGCCGTGCCAGGAACAGGCGTCGCTGTTTATGCGCCCGAAGGGGATAACAAAGGGGGCGACACCATGCTCATCGCCGATATGGATCGAGATGGGATTGGCGATTTGCTGTACGGGATGCCCAATGCGAATTCAGTGGACGAGCGCGGTGGATCGGTGCCAAATGCCGGGGTGTTAGCGGTTTTGTATGGCACCCAAGAGAGTTTCCCGACCACAGATGGGTTAATCGACCTGGCAGCGCCGCCATACAATTTGCGCCTCGATTTCATTCTGGGTGTTGATCCATTTGACATGTCCGCCTATGGAATGGCAATCGGAGATGTGAATCAGGATGGCTGGCCTGATATTGCGATGAACGGCATGAACGGTGACGGATACAATAACCGGATCACGGATGGCGGCGAAATTTACATCATAAACGGGCGCGAATTCACAGCTTATGTGAATAGCCCGCACACGACCGCTGTCCCGACCGCTGAATCAACTTCGGCTGCACTTCCCACTGCCGTCCCCCTGCCAACCCGCACCAGCGATCCAAACGCAACACCGCTTTCCATTGAGCAGGGAGAGGTGCTGTTCACGATCAATTGCGCCGGATGTCATGGAACGCAGGGTGAAGGGATCGAAGGGATCGCGGTTACGCTGGCGCAAAGCGAATTTGTGGACACCCATACGGATTTTGAACTGCTGGAATTTATCCGGGTTGGGCGCCCTGCCACTGACCCGAACAGCCTGATCGGGCGGCCTATGCCTGCTTCTGGTGGCAATCCCAATTTGACTGATTCAGAACTGCTGGCGATTATTCTTTATATTCGGACGCTGGATTGATCGCGTCGCCGGGGAAGCAAAATCCCTCTCCAATTCGCGGAGAGGGATTCCAGGAAGGTATTCTTTTCCGGGAAAATCTCAGGCGTGCTGTAATTTGTCCAGCACCGCCGGGTTGACCACGTTACGATATTCATGCTTGAGCAAAGCGTCCAGCAGGTTGCGAGTGGCTTGAATCGCCACCTCATTTTGCGCTTCGATGGTGCTGGCGCCAAGATGCGGCGTGTGAATCACGCCGACCAGGTTGATCAGCGGGTTATCGTTGGGGGGGGGTTCAACTGCGTACACGTCCAGGGCCGCACCCGCTACCTTGCCACTTTGAATAGCCGCAGCCAGATCATCGTCATTAATCAACGTACCCCGTGCTGCGTTGACAATCCGCACACCGTCTTTCATTTTGGCGATGTTGGCAGCGTTGATCATGCCTTTGGTTTCTCTGGTTGCGACGGAATGCAGGGTGAGGTAGTCAGCTTTAGCAAGCACCTCATCAAACGAGAGCATGGTCACCCCTAAATTCTGCGCGACTTCAGGGGCAATATATGGGTCATAGGCCAGCACGGTCATCTCGAAGGCCAGCGCCCGTTTTGCGACGGCCTGCCCGACCCGCCCGAAACCGATCACACCCAGGGTTTTGCCGCGCAGTTCGGTTCCCATATAGGTTTTCCGATCCCATTTGCCTTCTTTCATGGAAAGATACGCCTGCGGAACATGCCGTGCCAGCGCCAGCATCAGGGCAAGGGTTTGTTCGGCGGTGGCAACGGTGTTGCCGTCCGGTGCATTCATGACCACAACACCGCGTTCGGTGGCGATGTCCAGATCCACATTATCCACACCCACGCCAGCGCGGGCAATTGCTTTGATGTTGGTCAGCGCCGCGAACATTTCCTTATCGACGGTTGTCGCGCTGCGGATAATCAGCCCGTCGGCAGTGCTGGCTTTTGCCAGCAGTTCAGCACGGGTCATTTTGGCCGGAGCCTCATAGGTCACTTCGGGCGTTGCCGCCAGCATATCCAGTCCCACCTGATCCAGATTATCAGGAACAATAATGTGCATCGTGTTAGCTCCGCGTGTTCAAATAATCTTCTGTCGCTGCAAACAGGGCTTCCATATGTTCCGGCTGGCAGTCGCCCATATGCGCGATGCGAATGGTTTTGTCCTTAACTTTGCCATAGCCATTGGAAACCACCATCCCACGCTGACGCAGGAATTTATTCATCGCAGAAACATCGATGTTCAGGTTATTTTTCACGGTGGTCAGCGTTGGCGAGTGGTAACCGTCTTCCGAGAACATTTCAAAACCCACCCTGGTGGCCCACGCATGGGTCATCTCGCGCATTTTCAAGTGACGAGCAAACCGATTTTCCAGCCCTTCTGCCAGAATTTCATCTAACTGCTGATCTGCCGCGAACATCAGCGCAATCGGTGGGGTAGCCGGTGTGTTGTTTTTGACGTGTGACTTTTCCAGGGTCAGCATATCAAAATAGTAACCACGATTTTTCACTTCTCTGGCGCGTTCCAGCGTCCTGTCAGAAACTGCCCCGAAGGCGATACCGGGCGGTAGTGCCATTGCCTTCTGGGAACTCGTCAGGCAGACATCAATACCCCATTCATCGACACGCACATCTGCACCAAGAAAGGCGCTGACCACATCCACCAGGAACAAGGTGTCCGGGTAGTTTTTCATGACTTCAGCATATCCCGCCACGGGATGCAAAACACCTGTGCTGGTTTCGTTATACACACATGCTACGGCGTCATAGGTCTGTTTCTTGAGAGCATCCGCAAGCTGTTCGGGCTTGATGGCCTGCCCCCATTCCGCTTCCAGAACATCAACCTCTTTGCCATTTTCCGCGCTCACACCAGCCCAGCGTTCCGCAAAAGCGCCCGCCACGAGATGTAGAATCTTTTTACCGTCACGCACACAGTTACGGGAAGCACTTTCCCAGATTCCTGAACCGGAGGAGGTATAGGTATACACACGGCCTTTTTCGGTTTTGAACGCCTGCTTGAGTTTGGGCTGCAAACGGGCATACAGGTCGGCAAATTCGGACGAACGGTGCCCGATCATCCATCGGGATTGAGCATCCAGAATTTCTTTGCGAACTTCAACCGGGCCGGGAATAAACAAACGAACATGGTCAGCCATAGGATTGCACATTCTCCTTTAGTTATGACTGGATAATTGTTCTTTCAACTGGTCAATAGGCCAGATGACAGTTGGATCAGCATCATGGGCAATTGCTGCATACAGGCTCATGTAATCGCCATAAAGCGTGGCGTGCATAACCTGTGCCAGCAAAGTGTCGCCCTCTGCCCAGAAGTGGTCGATATTCACCCCTGCCTGCAAAAAAATCTGAGAAGTCAGGTCGTGGCGCAGTGCCACACGGGGATGGTCAAATTCCCGCGACCGGATGAACATAGCAACGGTGTGGGCAATCTGCCGTTCGGGAAATTCTATCCCGACCACGCCGTTATGATCCGCTTCCGGTATGGCTTCATACATCGCCCAGATTTTGCTGTTTTCGTTGAATTGGGTTTTCCAGCGCCGTGCGACAATTTCAAATGCGCCGCCGCCATATGAAACAGGAAAACGCCCCATGAATTGTCCGGCCTGCCGCTTGGCAGGGTTGCGCTCCGTTGGAACCTCAAATCCATAGATCGCACGATATTTTTGCATCACTGCGACGGCGGTTCTGACATCTCTCTCTATATCGGGCATCCAGTTCAAACGATGTGCCACCGCCAACAGGAGGCCTACGCTCCAACCAAGTGCCGCACGAGGTGGCGATTGGTGGTCAAATTTCCACAGCGTTTGATCGGGTTTTCCCTCAACGAGAGCTGCCAGTGCGCCCCCTGTAGTAAGGGCGACGACAGGCAAACCGCGCTGTACAGCAATCTCATACGCGGCAATGACCTCTTCCGTATAGCCGGAAAAGCTGCTGGCAATCACCAGCGTTTTCTCGTTATTGGCCCAGGCGGGCAGATCATAGGTGCGGCAAACAAAAACGGGAAGGCGTCCTTTAGCCTGCATCAACGCGCCAAGAAAATCACCTCCAATCGCCGACCCGCCCATCCCGCAAATTAACACCTGCTGGACGTTGTTGAGCGTGTCTGAGAGAGGAAGCCTCAAACCATGCTGAAAAGCCTTTTCCAACTGCTCTGGCAGTCCATCAACATGGGCTAACATGCCGCTCTGATCAATGGCTTCAAGATGCTGTCTATCGTCTAAATTCATGAGTTTTCTGCTTATTTGTGATAAAAGGTGCAGAGCGATTGTATCATGCCTGAGTTAGAGTTCAAGCACCATGTACAATACGACCAAATTAGCGGAATTCACGATTCTGGAAAAATTCGATGTACGCGACGTTCTGGTCGCAGGTCTCCCCAGTGGTCACAAAAATGTAATCTGACAGGGCTTCGCCGGATGGCCCCAGCAAACGGACGGAAAATAAACGGCGCTGCGGGCTGTTCCCAATGACGACTTCAAATCCGGCTTCCCCATATTGGGGAGCAGCACCGGAAAACCGCACCTCAAGAAATTGCTCGCCTGCCACTTCCACGGCCACATTCATATCGGTCATTGGCTGCCCGAATAAATTCAGCACATTTCCCGCGATGCTCATCCAATTGCAGCCCTGCGCGTTGGTGTTCCGACGGAAGGTTGGCTCAGCCGCGCCAAACGGAAAAGGCACATTCGGATCAACCGTTACAGGAACAAGCGGGCTGGTAGGAATAACGATGCCCTGTTGGGCAGGCAGGCCCTCTTCTGTGATCGGTGTGGCTGGGTTGGGGGTGTTAGTCGGGATGCCAGGAACTACGGGAGTTGGCGAAAGTGTTTCCGTAGGGGTCAGCGTGAAGGTGGGCGTGATCGTCGGGGTCGGCGTTTCTGTCGGCGGCAGCGGGGTATTGGATGGCGTCGGCGTGTGTGATGGGGTGAAAGTAGGGGTAATACTTGGCGTCAGAGTTGGGGTAGGAAATTCCAAGACAGGGGGTAGGGTCGGCAAGGGAAAGGGGTTAAAGGGGATATCCGGGTTCGAGATAATCAGGAATGTCCCCACAATGAGGGTGATGCTGCCCAGCAGCATGGTCACCGTGATCAGGTCAAGAAGTGTGTCACGAGAACGGCGTGCCAATGTTTAATAGGGCCGTATCTGATCGAAGCGAATCAAAACAAGATTTTGGTCGCAGTCATTCGAGAACGCGACTTGAATTGGCGCGGAAAGCGCGGTGCCGTCTGCTTTTTGCAACTGGACTGTATAGGTATTGGTGTTAATCGCATCAGCGACTTTAACTTCCCAGCCACCGGGCCCATAAGCATCATTGCTGCCGCTCAGTGCGACCGCACCTGTACTGGGCAGTCCTGGCCCTGTAACAACTATATTCAGACCTGTGATCGGTTCACCAATCAGATCAAACACATTTCCGCCAAAACCCTGAAACGCGCATGAACCGTTTAAATCCGGGCGCAGACGAAGCGTTCCGGGAGGAACCACAAATGGAAACGGGGCGGGGGTGTTGGTCGGAGTCGCGGTCGGGCCGGTCGGCGAGGGCGTAAATGACGGCGTGAACGTGAAGGTTGGCGGCTGCGGTGTGAAGGTCAGCGTATAGGTTGAAGAAGGGGTTGCGGTTGATGTTGTGGTAGAAGTGGGCGTAATGGTCGGCGTGCTGGTATCCGTCGGAGTCTGAGTGGCGGTGGGGGTTCGTGTTAACGTTGCTGTGGATGAAGGCGTGATTGTTGGCGTATTCGTGATCGTTGGCGTGTACGAAGGTGTCCAGGTCAGAAGCGCCGCCTCAGTTGGGGGAGGGACATCCGTTGAAGGCGAAAGCGCTTCCGGCACCTCGATTGTTTCGGTAATCCAACCGGCAGTGACAGCCGCAATTACGATAGCCAGCAGGAAAAAGATGATTGAAATCAGATTGTAAACGGCTCGTGAACCTGGCCCCATAGCTCCCTCTTACGATTCTGGTGTCGGCGTGACGATATTTTCCTGTGGAGGAACCGCCTCTTCAGTCGAAGCCTCCGCAGGAGTCCCTGGTGGTGTCCAGGTGGGCTGGGGTGTCGCCGTTACTGTAGCTGAAGGCGTAAATGTCGGAGCCACCAGTTCAGTTGGGCTGGGAACATCCGTCACAGGTGCTAATCCTCCCGGAACAGGCACCGCCCCCGAAATCCAGCCTGCCGTGACCAAACAAATCAACAGACTGAGTACCAGAAAAACAATGCTCACGAGGTTGTAGATACTGTTTGATTCCTGCTGCACGGGGCTACTCCTGGGCATTCGGCCCTACAAAACGAACAATCTCCGCTTCGGCGCGGCGTTGGGCGATCCATTCTTCCCAGGCGATATTGCGCTGCTCGGCCATCTGTGTCTCGTCAAGTGGGTAACTCTCATTTCGTTCAATCGATTCGATAATGTGATACCCCAGGACACTGCGAATCGGCTGCGGGGCACGCGCATTCGCGGGCAGACTAAATATCGCAGCTTCAACTTCCTTCTGAATTAAATCACCGGGGGCGACCCAATCCAGATCGCCGCCAGCATCTTTTGTGGAAGGATCAAGGGAATACTGACGGGCAAGCTGGGCAAAATCCGCCCCCGCATTTAACTGCTCCAGAATACTAAGGGCAGTCGCTTCGTCTGCCACCAGAATATGACGGGCATGGACAGCGGTAGTGGTCGTTGGTACGTTTGCGATCACGACCTCATTGACTTTCAGGGTCAGTAAAATCATTCGTACTCGTTCCGGATACTGCTCACGGGTGATGCCCTGGGCGGCAAAAAAGTCATCCAGCGAATACCCCTGTTCTGCTGCATCTGCCTCCAGCAGCGCGATTTCCTGATCAATTTCGGCATCTGATACGATGATTCCCATTTCGGCAGCGGCCTGCTCAACCAGCTTATTCACGATGAGGGTTTCCAGCACCGTACCAAGCAGGGCTTGACGATCTGCGGCGGGCTGGACGCTGCCTGCCTCGTAAATCGAGACTTCACGTTCCAGATCGGCTAACGTAATTGGAGTCCCGTTGACGGTTGCGGCAAGGGCTTCCTGAACCACAACCTGCTCAGAAGGAGTATTGTTTTGTGCTCCCACACTATTGTTGGAGGTATTCTGATCGGATTCATTAGATTCGGAACCGTTGCTGTCGCCGCCACAGGCCGCTAGTACCCCAATCAGAATGAGGAGTATCAATCGCCGCAATATAATGTCCTTCCTACAGCTAAATGGTTAGTATAGCCCTGCCCGCGCATAACGCAAACTAGATTTCGATAATGTACGCAAATACCATCGGGCGTCGTTTGGTTTCCTGATAGAGATACTTGGTAATGGCATCCGTCACAACATCTTGGCGGCGTCCATTCCGACTTTTAGAGAGCGTCTTACGGACTGTATCTTTGATGCCATCAATAATCTCCTCGGCTTCTTTGATGAACACAAATCCGCGGGATATGACGTGGGGATCAGTCGCCAGTTCGCCTTTTTTATTGACCTGAGCAATAACAGTCACAAACCCCTCGTTCGCCAGGATTTCACGATCACGAATCACCGCCGGGCCAATGTCTCCCACACCAGCTCCATCCACAAAAACATACCCGCCGGGATAGCGTTCGCCAACGGTCATCTTATTTTTGGTGAATTCGAGGATGGTGCCATTTTCCACAACAACACAATTTGATTCTGGAATGCCAAGCGAAATCGCCAGTTCGGCGTGCTGGTGCAGATGGCGCAGTTCTCCATGAACCGGCACGAAAAACTTCGGTTTGACGAGATTGATCATCAGTTTCATTTCTTCCTGGCTGGCATGACCGGAAACATGCACCTTTTCCACCGCATCATAAATGACCTTTGCGCCGCGCTGGAACAACTTGTTGATGATCCGTGATACTGTATTTTCATTGCCGGGAATGGCGTGTGCTGATACAACAACAGTATCGCCAGGCTCGATTTCCAACTGGCTGTGGCGCTTCGTTGCGAGCTTGCTGAGCACTGCTGATGGTTCGCCCTGGCTGCCTGTCACCATGAACGCGATTTTATTCTTGTCCATTTGCAGGGCTTTATCCAGGGACACAATCAGATCATCCGGAAAGTCAATATAACCCAGTTCCTGCGCCATTTTAATGTTCTCGGACATCGAGTGCCCAAGAATCGCCATCTTGCGCCCATACCGGAGACAGGCCGCGCCCGCCTGCTCCACTCGTGAAATCAGTGACGCAAAAGTAGCGATGAGAATGCGCCCCTGGGCGTTGCGGAAAACGCGATCAAAGGCTTCGTCAATCACGCTCTCAGAAGGTGTCCAGCCAGGGCGGTCAGCGTTGGTACTGTCAGCCAGCAGCGCCAGAACACCTTCTTTGGCAAAAGCCGCCAGCCGCGCAAAATCAGGCGGCCAGTTATCGACTGGGGTATGGTCGAACTTAAAATCGCCTGTGTGCACGATCAGCCCAACCGGGGTGCGAATGCCAAAACCGACTCCATCAGGAATGCTGTGGCAAACATGAAAAGATTCAAGCTCAAATGGCCCGGCCTTGATCGTATCACCGGCGCGGAAAACATTGATTTTTGCGCTCCGCATTTTGGCCTGTTTGAGTTTCACTTCAATCAGGCCGCATGTCAGCGCCGTACCGTAGACAGGCGCGTCAAAATGCTCCAGCACATGATGGATTGCACCTGTGTGGTCTTCATGGCCATGTGTGATAAAGATACCATGAATTTTAAGGCGGTTTTGATGTTCAAATAGGTATCCCATATCCGGGATGATATAATCGACGCCGAGGTGGTCGCCTTCCGGGAACATGATTCCAGTATCAAGGATGATGGCATCATCACCGTACTCGAAGACCGTCATGTTCTTGCCAATTTCCCCCAGACCACCCAGGGGAATCACACGTAACTGCTTCATACAAGTCCTTTGGTCTAACTATTCGATTGTTGTTTGTGCTCGCTTGTCGGGGAACACCGCCGATTTGATGTCCGGGTCGAAGACCGCTTAAAATCAAAAACCCACAACCAGTGTGTGGGTTAGGTACTCACCAGTCTGTTGACGAGAGGCGACGGTGGGAATTGAACCCACGATCAGGCTTTTGCAGAGCCTTGCCTTGCCACTTGGCCACGTCGCCGTATGAATTCATCCGGAATGATAACAACAAACCACCCTATTGTCTAGGCAAAAAACATAGCGCCCTATCTATATTTTATGCTAAATTTAGCAGTGTGAAAGACTTACATCTGCGTCAGCGTTACGCAACGACCAAAGACCGCATCCTGACCGTTTACCATCAGGTGAACGAGGCCACCTTTGGCATTGCAGGCATCATTTACCGGTCGGTCGATAATTTCATTAAATTCGGAGGGCCGCGGGAAGCCGCAGCGCTTTCCTACTACGCTCTGTTTTCTTTATTTCCTCTGCTGCTGCTGCTGATTGCTGTCATTGGGTGGCTGCTAGGCCCTGCAACGGCAGGCAACCAGATTGAAGATTTTCTGCGTCTGTTTTTGCCAGGGCAAACTGCGATTGAAATTAACCGCACGATCAGCCGGTTTGTCGAAGAAGGCAGCTCAGCCAGCCTGGTAGCTTCGATTGCTTTTGCGTGGTCGGCACTGGGGTTGTTTTCCAATCTGGAAGCCGCCCTCAGCCGCACCTTTCGGGACACCTCGCAGCGCCCCTGGTGGCAGCGCCGGATGAATGGATTCTTGATGGTGATTGCGTTGGGCATTCTGCTGGTTGCCAACATCGTAACCAGCCTTCTGTTCAGTTTTCTGGACTTATTGTTCCTCAACCAGAGCAATCTGTGGCTGTCTGTGATCGGTATTTTTGTTCCTTTTGGGTTCAGTATGGGTATTTTTGCCATGTTGTATCGCTGGGTACCGCGTAAGCACGTGGGATGGGATGCCATCTGGCCGGCGGCCCTGTTAGGAGGGGTCGCCTGGGAACTTGCCAAACGAGTGTTCGGATATTACCTGGAAACCATTGCGAACCTGAGCATCGTTTACGGTTCCATCACAACGGTCATTATTTTTATGCTGTGGGCATTTTATACCACTGTTATTCTTCTCTTTTTCGCGGAATTCTGTGTATCCCTGGCGGATTACCTGGAAGAGCGGAAACGCCCAGAACAGCATGAGTTCGCGGGCGATTACTATGACAGGCTGCTGGCGCTGCCAGAACCCACTGACAGAGAAGCGCTTTAATCGGTTCTACCTTGTCGGAGAAACTGATACGCTGTTTTTATGAGGTCAAACTTCGCCGGGAAACGCAGTTCTCCCCAGTACATTTGAGGCGGACCAAGCTGCACCGGAGAAAATCCACTCCGCTGATAGTACCGGATCATCCATCCTGTGAGCGTGCCACACAGCTCATAATAACCGTGTGATCGCATTTCTAACCAGACCTGAGCGAGCGTTCCAAAAAATAGCTGCCGACCCCGATTTCGAAATTCTGGTGCAACGATTCCCCGTGAGCAGTCTGCGACCTGTCCAATAGGTTCTATCCGAAGTCCGAATGCAGCTTCCGTCGGCAAAAGACGATCCTGAGAAGGTAAAATCAGGCGCATGGTGGCGGCTAGCTGTTCTTCCTGCCAGCCGCCGATATGAATTGCGTGGTCATCGTACTCGTCTTGCTCCATCCCATCAGGATAATCTTCCGGTTTAGCCCATCCGTTTTCAATCACGGTACGGTAGCGCAAACGGTAAATGGCTTCGATTTCTTCCGGGGAAGCTGCCGCCGCAAAACGAATCCCCTCACATGCTTCCCTAAAGCGGTGAGCGAGATTATCCAGCAGCGTCAGCGTTTCACTGTTGATCAAGGCTGTATTCCTGAGCCTGTAATCATGGCATTCCCACCAACAATGTAAAACGCCTGTACGGGTTCTTCTACCTGACGGAATCCCTGTCCGAACAGGCTGAAACGGTGATTCAGATTATCATGCCCCAGGGTGTAGATTGTGCTGTTCAGGGTAAAGGGTGCTGTGTTGGACTGGATGCTTTCCCCAAAGGCCATCAATACACCAACATTGGGTTCCTGGACATTTAAAATGGTCTCCATTCGCATGGTAAAAGTGGCTATTGGCGTGCCGCTTTTGAAGGAGTCCGGATTATCAAAGGACGCGCCGGCTGGTGTTTCGCTGTAATAAATCGTGAGTTCAAGGGGCAGGTTCGCCGCAAATATATTTTCATAGACTGAACGGCTGGCGCTTGTGCCGGTTCCATAAAAGGTAAAACGTGCATCCGCTTCACCGCGCAGCAGAGGAGATGTGCCGGGCGCGAATAATTGGTCAGTCGGAAGGCCGCGAATGTAATTCAGGTAGCCAAACCCTACTGCTGTAAATCCTTGCTGCTCTATCCGCCCGACCAGCTCAAATGCATTAAACCCGGCGGGTGCAAGCCCGACTTCGGTTTCCTGAGCAAAAACGGGAGAGGCCAGCAAAAAAATAGCAAGAATAACAAAAGCCGCTTTTTTCATAGTATTTTCCTGAGAAAGTAAATTGGCGTGTGTATGCAGTATAATTTGGCGGCTAGTCTGACGCAAATGGAACTCAAAACATGATAATGATTGACCGAAATCGCCTCCACCACCTGCTGGAGGCAGAATTGATTCGTTTTGAATACGAACACCCGCGATCAAAAGCCCTGTATGAGCAGGCCAGATCACATTTGCATGAGGGTGTCCCCATGAACTGGATGGTACGCTGGGCAGGAACATTTCCGGTGTTCGTTAAAGAAGCATCCGGCACGCATTTTACGGATGTGGATGGCAAGAAGTATCTGGATTTGTGTCTCGGTGACACGGGAGCAATGACCGGACACGCGCCAGCCGCTGTCGTCGATGCAGCAATCGCACAAATGCGGCGCGGTCTCACCTTGATGCTGCCTATCGAAGAGGTATTGTGGGTAAGCGAGGAATTTTCCCGTCGTTTTGGGCTTCCTTACTGGCAAATCGTGTTAACGGCGACCGATGCGAATCGGTTTGCGATCCGGCTGGCGCGGCAGATTACAGGCCGGAAGAAAATTTTGATTTTCAACTGGTGTTATCATGGCACAGTCGATGAAACTTTTATTACGCTGCTCGATGGGATTCCACAGGCCAGACCAGGGAATCTTGGCCCTGCTGTTGATCCAACGCTGACGACGAAGGTGATTGAGTTCAATGATCTTCCTGCTCTGGAAGCTGCCCTTGCGCCGGAAGATGTGGCGTGTGTCCTCGCTGAGCCTGTCATGACCAATATTGGTATTGTGCATCCTGATCCCGGTTATCATGATGCCCTGCGTGAAATTACCCGCCGTACCGGAACGCTGCTGATTATTGACGAAACCCACACAATTTGTACGTCCCCTGGCGGATATACCCAGGCCTACGGTTTGCAGCCGGATATGCTGACGCTGGGAAAACCGATTGCAGGAGGTATTCCGGCGGCGGTCTATGGGTTTACGCAGGAAGTTGCGGAACGGATCCGGGCAAACACCTCGGTTGATCTGGCAGACACAGGGGGCATTGGCGGAACCCTGGCAGGAAATGCGCTTTCGGTTGCCGCGATGAAGGCGACCTTGCAGCATTCCCTGACCCCAGAATCCTACAAGCATACCATTGCGCTGGCCGAGCGCTTTGAAGCGGGAGTCGCTGGAATTATCCGGGAAAAACAGCTTCCCTGGCATGTCAATCGGCTGGGGTGCCGGGTGGAATACTGGTTCAGGCCGACCCCGCCGCGCAATGGGGGCGAAGCGGCAGCCGCCATCGACGGCGATCTTGACCGTTACCTGCACCTTGCTTCTTTGAATCGTGGCATTCTGATGACACCGTTCCATAATATGGCGCTGATCGCCCCTGATGCAACTGCTTCAGACATCGATTTTCATACCGACGTATTCCGCGAGATCGTTTCTGCTTTAGTGGGGTAACAATCTGGGCGGTTCTCAGACCGCCCACCGTCTATTTTTGTGGTTCAATAACCTCAACACCGCCCATATACGGTATCAGCACATCCGGCACCTTGATCGAACCGTCAGTCTGCTGGTAGGTTTCCATGACCGCAATCAGGGTACGGGTCATGCCCAGACCTGACCCATTCAGGGTATGGACGTAACGTGGTTTGCTGCCATCTGCCGGACGATAGCGGATATTGGCCCGCCGTGCCTGAAAATCCTCCGTGTTCGATACCGAACTGACTTCCAGCCATTCGTCGCAGCCGGGTGCATAAACTTCCAGGTCGAATTTTTTCGCTGCTGCAAAGCCCAGGTCGCCTGTGACAATTTCCAGCCGCCGGAACGGGATTTTTAGCTGTCTCAGGGCGCTTTCGACGGTCTGCACCATTTCTTCCATTTCGTCATAACTGGTTTCCGGCGCAGTGAATTTGTACAGCTCAACTTTTTCAAATTGATGCACACGCTTGATGCCGCGTACATCCCGCCCGGCGCTCATTTTCTCGCGGCGGAAGCAGGGGGTATGGGCGGCGTATTTCAGCGGCAGGGCGTTCTCATCCAGAATCTCTCCCGCATACATGTTCGTAAGAGGTACCTCCGCTGTTGGCACCATATACAGTTCCGCGTCTGTATCCTTATAGACCACATCGGTAAATTTCGGGAACTGCGCTGAGCCATACAGCGCTTCTTCTTTGACCATGAACGGCAGGTACACTTCCTCATAGCCGCGCCCAGCATGATGATCGAGCAAAAAGTTGATCATCGCCCGGTACAGTTTAGCCCCGTTTTTCTTAATGATATAAAAGCGCGACCCGGCGATTTTGACCCCACGTTCAAAGTCGATAATGTCCAGTTCCGGCCCTAAATCCCAGTGGGCTTTGGGAGCAAAGTCAAACTGGCGAAATTCACCTTCCGGGGGATGAGGGATATTTTCAGCTTCCGAAGCCCCGACCGGCGTTGTTTCGTGCGGCATATTGGGAATCCACAGCAGATGGGTTTCAAGCTGAGCTTCCACTTCGCGCAGCCGTTCATCGATCTCGTCAATCTGAGTGTTAAAAGCCTTCAGCGTGCCAAACAGGGTATCAAAAGCCTGCTGCACATCCGTTTCGCGGGCTGCCGGGGCAGTATGGGGGGCATCAAGATAGGCCCTGGCTTTGTCCACATCACCCCCCGCTACCGCTGCCGAAACCGCCGCCGCCGCCGCGATCTTCACTGCATCTCCCAGGTTTTTATCGCCACGCAGCTTGCCCGCGCCTTTGCTGAAAACATTGCGTGCCTCTTTAAATTGCTGCCCCCTGGTAATTAATTGGCGGCGTTCGGCATCCAGCGCGACAACAGCATCCACATGTTTATGAGCGTCATCGTCGTTCAGCTTGCGAAGCTGCTCATGCACCCATTCGGGTTTTGTACGAATCAGTTCAAGGTCAATCATAGTTATCCTCATTGTTGATTTTTTCTGGATAGAGATCCTCGCGGGGCGGGCCGCTTAAATCACGGTACAGACGGATAATCGCCCAGATTCCCCCCACGATAATGACTGCAATCACAAGATAATCGAAATGTTCCGGCTGTAATCCAAGTTGCTCAATCAGTTCACGCATTCCAATTCCACCTGTTTAAAATCAAAAAATCCTGACGCATTTGCACCAGGATTCTTATTGCAATTCCGGTTTGCAGGCAAGCACAAACCCTGGTGCGGCGCTACCGACCAGAGATACCAGACTGACCGAAGAAAAAGACATGCTGCCTGTTCATGTGTACCAGTCTAACAATGCCACCGGAGCATGTCAAGCATTTGCGGCAAATGCGGCGATCAGCGCTGCCACCAGACGCATATTATCGAAATAATCCTTTTCCAGAATATTTTCGTTTGGGGCATGGGCACGAGAATTCGGATGCCACAAAGTTCCCGCGCAAATCACCGGGACATTAATATGATCGCTGAGAGCGTAAATCGGGCCGCTGCCACGCATCCAGGGCTCAACGACAGGTACAAGTCCCAGCCCTTGTTGATAAGCCTCAAGCGCAGCACGTTTGATGGCAGTATCACCCACTTGCAACATACTTGGGTTTTCGCCACCGAGGTTGATAATTTCAATATCCTGAAATCCGCGACGATCAAGGTGCTTTCGCAGCAGGTCTTGCACCAGCTCCGGCGTGAGATGTGGAACAAGACGGAAATCCAGTTTGACCATTGCGTGTGAGGGAATGATGGTTTTTGCGCCTGTACCCGTATAGCCTGACTCCAATCCGCAGATTGTCAGCGTCGGTTCAAAGAAATACCGCCGTCGGGCGGTGGCATCATCCATATCATTTACCCACCGGTCTAAACCCCAGAGTTCGCGTTTCTTGTCACCTTCAAACGGCAGGTGATCGACCTGGTTATAAATCGAATCCTCAAATTTGTAGAGGTGGTCCGCATAGCCATCCAGAGTGATGTTGTCATTGGTATCCTTGAGGGTACTTAACGCCCAGACCAACCGCCACGCCGGATTCTCAACCATCGGGGCGCGGGAGGAATGCAAATCATAGGCAGGACCGCGCCGCGTGCGAAGTTCCAAATACGCGATCCCTTTGCAGCCCTGCGCGACCCGGTAGGTGCCGTCCTCGTCATAGTTTGCGCCCTCCCACAGGACACCGTCCGCATCCAGCAGATGTTTGTTTTCATCGACCCAGCCGTGCAGATTGACGCTGCCGATTTCTTCTTCTCCTTCGACTACAAATTTAATTTTCAGGGGCAGATCGCCCTGGGTCTGCTGCCAGGTCTCAAGCGCCTGGATGCGAGACATCAAATCACCCTTGTTATCAGCGATCCCGCGCCCATACAGCACCCCGTTTTCCTGCCGCACTTCAAAAGGGGAAGAATCCCAGAGTTCAACCGGGTCTTCTGGCTGTACATCGTAATGGTCGTAAATCAGCAGCGTCCGCTTCCCCTGCCCAATCTCGGCAAACACGACTGGACTGCCATTGTTTGGGGTAGGTATCTGCTGCACCCTGGCATCAACCGCCTCCAATCTTTTTTGCACAGCATCCGCACATTCCTGAATACCTCGTTTTTGGGCAGTAACGCTGGGGATAGCCACCAGTTCTGCCAGCTCACGCAAAAAACGTTCCCGATGGGCAGAAAGATAACGATCAAAAGATGTCCTATCAAAAATCATACCGGCACTAAACCTTATCCAATTTGAGATTTTCAGATTATATGACAAAATCAAGCTAGTATACGGGTGATAGCAATCATGGCTTCGATTCTCACGACGGATCCGATACCGTTAGATATACAGGCGGTTCGCAAAGGGTTAAGTTGGGCGCAAAGCTGGACATCCGAACCCGTGCTGTGCCGTATTAAAGACGAAAAAATGTACCTGATTGCTGTTTCTCAGCAGCGTTTTCTGGTGTCATGGGCCTGGTCTTTACCAGGTATCACGAGTGCACAGTTCTTTCTGATCCCGCCCTTTGTCATCAGCACCATCACTAATCCGGCAGCTTACACCGCCGATGCGCTGGCGGTTATGCTCAAGAAAAATGTTGCCGGACTGATTATCAAACAGGGCAAGCAGGAATTTCGCTTACAGTGGCGCTGGACTCCTGACAGCTTCAAAGCCCCCAAATACTTTGAACAGATGCTGAATCCGCCTCCCCAAATGGTACAAAGCTCATACCTTGCAATCGCCGACGTCGTGCATCTGGCAATTGCGAATCTGGGACAGATTAACGCCACAGAAGAAGTGTCGTTTGAAGAGGCCGTGATTGAAATTAACCTGCCCACTGACGAATCAGATCGCCCCAACAATATCCGGTATTATTTTGAGCCGCGCCTGGTCATACGCGGCATGGAAGTAACACGCGGCGATCCGATTGGGTTTGCCATGCAGCCCCTTGAGGGGAAACGCGCGATTTTGCACTTTACTACGCAGCGTGAAGACTACTTTATTCACTGCGCGATTCTATCCACTGCGATTAAAAGCGCGTGGGCACCTTCCACGAGTATTACCGTTCGTGAAACGCGCCCACCCATGGCTGACGGAGCATGGATACTGCCCCGCCGCAGCTAGCCTATTTCGCGTAATCGACAGCCCGTGTTTCTCGGATGATAGTGACCTTAATTTGGCCTGGATAATCCATTGTTTCTTCAATCCGGTTGGCAATATCACGCGCCAATTTGACACTGGCGAGGTCATCCACGTCCTCAGGCCGTACCATAATGCGAATTTCACGCCCGGCTTGCAAAGCGTAGCTTTGCTGCACCCCGGTAAAAGAATTCGCAATGTCTTCCAGCATTTTTACTCGGCGAATGTAGTTATCCACGCTTTCACGCCGTGCGCCCGGACGTGCTCCCGAAATCGCATCGGCAGCTTCTACAATGATTGCTTCCACGCAGGACTGCTCGACTTCATGATGATGGCTGGCAATGCAGTTGACCACACGTTCGTTCATTCCAAAGCGTTTGACAAAATCCGCGCCGATGATAGCGTGTGAGCCCTCCACTTCATGATCCATCGCCTTGCCAATATCATGCAGAAGCCCGCCCATGCGGGAAATTGCCACATCTGCGCCAAGTTCCGAGGCGATCATCCCCGCCAGATTCGCTGTTTCCACCGAATGGGCAAGCTGATTTTGCCCGAAGCTGGTGCGGAACTTGAGCCGCCCCAGGAGTTTGATGACTTCCGGGTTCAGACCCGGTACATTCGCATCATAGGCAGCCCGTTCGCCTTCCTCACGGATCACCCGTTCCACCTCTTTGCGCGTTTCCTGGACCAGCTTTTCAATACGTGCGGGGTGAATCCGCCCATCCAGCACCAGTTTGGAAAGCGCACGTTTGGCAACTTCACGCCGCACCGGGTCAAAACTGGAAAGCGTCACAGCTTCTGGCGTATCATCTACGATGACATCGACTCCGGTTGCCTGTTCAAAAGCCCGGATGTTCCGTCCGGCGCGTCCAATAATACGTCCTTTCATATCATCAGATGGCAGGGAAACCACACTTACCGCGATTTCGCTCACGGCATCCGAGGCAATCCGCTGCACCGCCAGTGCAATGATGTCACGGGCACGTTTGTCAGCTTCATCCTGGAGTTCTTCCTCAACAGCCCGGATGCGGCGAGCAATATCGTGCCGAACTTCCTGCTCCACCACCTGCAACAGCTCATCACGGGCTTCATCGTGGCTCATCTGGGCCACCCGTTCAAGCTCGGCCTTACGCTCCTCTGCCATCTTTTCGAGATCATTGCGGCGCTTGTCCAGCGCACTTTGCATTTTATTCAGTTGGCTTTCTCGCCGTTCCAGTTTTTCCAGGCGTTCATCCACATTGCTGCGGCGCTTTTGCAGACGATCTTCCTCATTATCCATTTCTTCACGGCGGCGTTTGAGTATTTTTTCTGCCTGTTCCTGCTCCGTAAGGATTTTATTTTTAGCTTCCAGGATTAACTGCTGCGATTTTGCATTGGCTTCCTCCATGACGCGCGCGGCTTCCTGTTCCGCTTGTTGTAACCGATTCTTGCCCTGGCGGGTCAGCAGCATCGTATATCCGGCGAAACTGCCGACTGCCCCCACCAGTAAGGCAATCAGGCCCACTATAATCGTGTCCATTAGGCCAATTACTCCTCATTGTCTGCCTCAAGTTCGTCGATCAATCTTTCCAGTACGCTGTTAACGGTAGTGTAGTCATATCCCCGGCGCATCAGGTTTCCCCCAATCTGCTGCCGCAGGGCCTCTCGACTTTTTCCACGTAGGGAACGTGCTTTTTTCTGAGCAGCGTGATAGGCCGACTCGAACGGATCGAATTCGGCTAATGCCTCGTCAATAATTTCAGAGGAAATGCCTTTTTGACGCAGTTCATAGCGTAACGCGCTTGCCCCCCTGGGATGGAATTCTTCACGATTTCGCACCCAGGTCCGCGCAAATTCGAGATCGTTCAGGTAGTTCAGTTCTGTCAAACGTCCGATCACTTCCTCAATAAGGGTATCATCGTAACGCTTGCGGCGGAGATAATCCCGAAGTTCTGAACTGCTGCGTATCCGGTAGGAGAGGAAACCCAGGGCCTGTTTATAGGCAGTGGCGGCGGCGTCTTTGGCTTTGAGCGCGGCAATTTCCTGGGGAGTCAGGGTTTGCCCGGTTTTTAGCGCTGAAGCTTCCAGCGCATCCAGCCCGAAAGCGAATTGACCATCAATATAAACATTGACTCGCTCTCGATCACGCTTTTGCACTTCCAGCGCGGTTATTGTGCCGTCCATATCATTCCCTATAAACACAAACAGCCGTAGCTCTGCTTGACTACGGCTGCACAAGTGTTTGAAATGCAGTAGCGCCGTAACCCCTGTTGAGGTTACGGATTCCCTGAAGCTCTGTTTGTTTCAAGAAACCCTGCTCCGGCAAAACACCGAATGCAGCAAATTTCTTAGCAGCTCTCCACCGTCCTTACCAGACGGGTCATTCTTCAAGAGTTAAAACCGTAGTCGCAGTAGCACTAAGAAGACTGTGTACCGTTATGTATGTACATTGATTAAATTATGCCCCGTTTTTGCAATTTGCACAAGCCCGCTGATCTCTGGAATCAAAAATCACGCCGATTCTACTCATCGGCGTGGGAAAGGTAAAACGACCTGTCAACTCAACAGATCCAGAAAAATATCCGGCAAATCGGCTGGCTCAAAGGGCTTGAGCAAGAACATGTCTACCCCAGAAGCGAGTGCCTCTTGTTCCACATCCAGACCGGAAACCATAACAATGGGAGTCTGGGCAAAACGGGCGTCTCTGCGTAGTTGATGGACTACTTCCAGCCCATCCATATCATTGAGGTTGAAGTCCACCATGAACAGATGCGGCGGATTCGCGGCGGCTTTTTCCAATGTCTGAGCACCACGCGGCACAACCGTGACCTCAAACCCGGCAGGTTCAAGTTCCAGCAGGGTTTTTAGCAGTTTGGTCATACTGGCGTCGTCATCAACGATCATTACTTTTACCAAAGCAGCACCTTTTACTTGTTCTTTTTGACTCGTGGTCTGGAGGGCTTCACAAGAGCCGCTTCCAACACCTGATCAACACTGTCCACCAGCACAAAAGTCAATTTCTGGCGAACATCTTCCGGAATTTCTTCCAGATCAGGCTCGTTACGCTTCGGCAGAATCACTGTGTCCAGACCGTATCTATCTGCTGCTAACACTTTATCCTTAATGCCGCCAACTGGCAATACCTGACCCCGCAGAGTGACTTCGCCCGTCATAGCAACATTGCTTTTTACCGCACGTCCGGTAACCAGAGAAACCAGGGCGGTAGTCATGGTGACACCTGCGGACGGGCCATCTTTGGGAATTGCACCCGCTGGAACATGCAGATGAATATCGTGCTTCTCGAAGTACTCTTCGTCGATGTTTAACTCATTTGCCCGCGATCTCACATAACTAAAGGCCGCCCGTGCGCTTTCCTGCATCACGGCCCCAAGCTGGCCTGTAAACTGGAAACCGGTCTTACCGGGCATCTGGGCAGCTTCTACAAACAGCACATCCCCGCCCATAGGAGTCCAGGCCAATCCAACTGCGACGCCTGACTGGTCAGTGCGTTCTTCAATTTCCTCGCGGTAACCTGCCTTCGGGGGTCGCAGCAGTTCACGGACTTCATCCACACCGACGTTGTAATGTTTATCTTCCCCGGCTGCAACTCGCACCGCGACTTTTCGCACCACGGTTCCTATTTGCCGTTCCAGATTGCGGACACCTGCCTCGCGGGTATAGTTGCGAATAAGATAGGCGATGGCGTCATCATCAAGCGAAATCTCATCCGGCATCAGCCCGTTTTCGCGGATTTGACGCGGAATCAGGTATTGTAACGCGATCTGGACTTTTTCCTGCTCGGTATAACCACTAAGCTGGATAAGTTCCATCCGGTCCCGGAGCGGCGGCGGAATGGGTTCCAGTTCGTTGGCCGTTGTGATGAACATGATTTCGGACAGGTCAAATGCCACATCCAGGTAGTGGTCACGGAAAGTGCTGTTTTGTTCCGGGTCAAGCACTTCCAGCAGCGCAGAGGACGGATCGCCACGAAAATCACGGCCCAACTTGTCGATTTCATCCAGCATAATCACCGGGTTGCGTGACCCGCTCCGACGCAGGGATTGAATCAACCGTCCGGGCATTGCCCCCACATAGGTGCGGCGAAAGCCGCGAATTTCGGCCTCGTCCCTTACCCCGCCAAGGCTCATGCGGATAAATTTACGTCCCATCGCCCTCGCAATAGACGCGCCCAGCGATGTTTTACCCACCCCTGGCGGGCCAACAAAACACAGAATCGCTCCGGATCGAATACGCCGGATCTGGTCTTCGCGCTCAACCTGTGCTTCCAGTTCGTCTGCGCGTTCCAACGTCAATTTCCTCACAGCCAGAAATTCCAGGATGCGGTCTTTGACATCACTCAGCCCGTAGTGATCCTCGTGGAGCACCTGCCGGGCATGGTTAATATCGAGATTGTCCTCGGTACGTTTGCTCCAGGGCAAATCGGTTATCAGATCAAGATAGGTACGGATGACACCATATTCCGCTGCCGCTGTAGGCAGCTTGGCAAGGCGATCCAGTTCACGGCGGGCTTCTTTTTCGGCTTCTTCGGTCATGCCTGCCGCTTCGATTTTGCGACGGAATTCCTCGATCTCAACCGTCTGTTCGTCGCCCTCGCCCAACTCTTTCTGGATGGCTTTTAACTGCTCACGCAAGAAGTATTCGCGCTGCAATTTTTCCATCTCAGACTGCGCTTCCGTCTGGATTTTGCGCCCCAGCTCAAGGACTTCCAATTCCTTATTTAACACGGTCATCAGACGGTGCAGTTTGGCGCTCACACTTTCCAGTTCCAGAATTTCCTGCTGGTTTTCCAGGTTAATCCGGACGTAGGTGGCGATAGAGTAAACCAGTTGCAGGGGATCATCAAAATTAAGTGCCGAGGCGATGAGTTCACCAGGGATATTCGGAACGAGTTCCGCCAGTTTATTGAACTGATCGACTACGTTCCGCATCAGGGCTTCCACCTCCAGCGAGGATTCGACCTTTTCCGGCACAGAAATGACATTCGCCCGCAGAAATGGCTCAATCTGCGTATATTCCGCGATTTCGATACGGGCCAGGCCCTGTACCAGCAGCCGCACCGTACCATCCGGGGCGCGGAATAAACGGTGTATCTGCGCCAGTGTCCCAATGTGGTGAATATCATCCGGCCCTGGGGTTTCCAGATGGGGATCTTTGGCACTGAATAAACCGATGATGCGGTCTTCGGAAGTAGCGACTTCGTCCACCAGTTTTAAGGAACGC
The DNA here is from genome assembly GCA_008933735.1 of Anaerolineae bacterium. GTDB lineage: Bacteria > Chloroflexota > Anaerolineae > Aggregatilineales > J027 > SB15. Next base: position 169,964 of record WBUL01000006.1, read on the forward strand.
GCCTGCCCAACCGTCAGCGGCATCGCGGTATGCGGAAATACCACCAGTCCCCGCAGGGGCAAAATGGGCAAATTGGCAGGAATATGAAGATCATCATCCCGCAAATCGGGCGCTCTTTCCGCCTGTTCTACAGGAACTTCTTCAATAGCCCCTTCTTCATCAATGACCGGGATTTCAGCCTTGGTTTTTTCATCCGATGTCATGCGTGTCACCTGACTTCTCGCTGTCACTTGATATATTGACAACTGTGATCTCGTGATCCTGTTTTTGGCGCGGCAGCACCACCTTCAGGAAACCATCTTCATAGGTTGCCGATATACTTTCGCGGTCTACTTTCCAGGGCAGGTTCACCACAGTGCGGAAATCTCCGTAGCGCACTTCAAGCTGATGATAGGCGGTCACGCGCTCGTCAATGGGAGGAGTGCGGCGTCCTTCGATAATCAACTGCCGATCTGCCAGCGTGACTGAAAAATTCCCCGCCTGCATCCCCGCCATTTCAATCACAACGATGAACCGGTCTTCGGCTTCATAAGCGTCTGTAGCAGGCTGCCACAGACTGTTACGCCGCGCCATCACCATGCGGCGAAACCAGTCGTAGGGTTCATTAAGCGGTTTTTCCGGCTTATTAGACATACATGGTAACCCTTCGAGTCCACGAAAGTGTATGAAATCTTATCACAGGCTTTCCAGACTACCTATCAGAGCTTTATCAGAAAGTTAATCAAAGGTGCGGGTATCCCGCACAAGGCGAGTCCCTTCAATGGACTCAACGACCTTCACTGAGTCTATGCTTAACCGCGCTGTCTCTTTGACTGCTTTCGCCAATTCATCGGGATTGACATCGCCAACCACATGCAGCGTAACCGTATCGCGGGCGCCGTCGCGCCCCACGACCGCCTGGATTTGTTTAATCGCAGGAAAGGCTGCGGAGGCGGCTCTTAGGGCATTTGGATGCAGGAACATGCCGCGCACCTTAATGGCTTCACCAGAACGGCCCATCCAGCCCTGCAACCACTTCTGGGTTGTACCATCTTCGTGTGTGACGGTCTTCATGATAGACAGATCACCCGTGCCAAAACGAATGAGCGGGTAGGTGTGGCTCAAACTGGTAACAACGACCTCCCCCAATTCCCCCTCCGTCAGCAGTTCACCCGTTTCCGGGCTGCATACCTGAATAATGACATTCTGTGGCACATACAAACCAGGTTTACCAGGGATTTCGTAAGCCAGAATGCCCAGGTCGGCAGTGGCGTATGCCTGCGATGTGACCATGCCATAGGTGCCCTCAAATTTTTGTCGCTGCGAGGGCGTGTAGGGTTCGGCAGAAAAGAAGGCCTTTTTGATCGGAAGCCGCGAAATGCCCATTTCTTCAGCTTTTGCCAGAATCATCTCAAGGAAACTGGGCGTCCCGACATAAGCGGTAGTCTGTAAATCCATGATGACTTTAATCTGAACTTCCACATTTCCCGGCCCCATCGGGATAATCGTCGCACCAATAGTCGCCAGCGCTTCATCCATCAGCAGACCTGCCGGAACCATGTGATACAAAAATGTATTCAATACAAGGTCATCATCCGTAAATCCAGCCTTTGTGAAGGCCTCTTTGGCAGCATCCTGAGCGGCAGAATCCCCATAACCATGTGGGTCATAAATTGGCCCCGGCGAAAGGTAAACACGCTGCAATTTTTTGATCGGCACGGTCACAAATCCCCCGAAAGGCGGGTTTTCCTGCTGCATTTGCTGGAGCTTATCTTTGGATGTGACCGGGATTTTCTGCAAGTCATCAAGGGTGTGGATGTCGGCGGGATTGACCCCGGCCTCGTCCATGATGCCGCGAATAGCAGGGGCATTGTCATAAACATATTGAATGTGTGACTGGATACTGGTCATGAGTCTCCTCAGGTCTCGGTTATTTTTCGTCCGAGTTCAGGGTGTCTGTTTTTTTGCTGATGACGGTTTCATCCCCTGATGCACGGCGCCGTTTTGGGGGCGGCGGCAAATCTTCAGGGGCAATTTCATCCTTTTTCCGATGGTCACGGGTCGAATGTTTGTGAAACGAATCTTCGTCCTGCGGCAGAATCAACTGCTGCATACGCGGCATGTCTTCGTCTTTTGCCACAACGGGCGGTTCATCCTGCGGCGCCTGTGTTTCCCAGCTTTCATACCACTTATCAAACCACACCATTTCCGCTTCCAGCAGGGCAATCTGGTGCTCAAACATTGAAACAATGTGGAAAGGAATATTTTGTGTGCTGAGATGGTCAAGCTGTTCGACGAGGTGATCGTACTGGGTTTGCAGTCCGGCCCGGTAACTTTTTAAGGAATGGCGTACCTGAGTGGTTTTCAGCACACGCAGGTTTGCCAGGCCAATATCAAAACTGTAGGGCAGGTGATGCGGTGTGGATAGCCTATCGGTAATAGCCGTTTGCAGGATTCCCACCCCCGCCGAGGTCAAACGAAACGTCTTGTCGCGCTGATGCTCAATTTCGTTCTCATTCGTCGCTTCGATGAGACCCTGGCTTTCCAGCTTGTCAATTACATAATATACTGAACGTGTGCCGATCAGCGTCCAGGAACGAATATTGCGTTCATTCAGAACCGATTGCAGGTCGTATCCAGTGATGGGCGCTTCAGCAATAATGCTCAATATTGCGAGTTCGGCATCGGTCATGGCGTTCCCCCTACGCATTCATGCGGATATTGCCATTCGATTTTTCTTTCGGAGTAACATGAATTTCTTTGTTGGCCTGTGCCAATTCAGCAACGTTACGAAGCTGCGTTGTCATTTGGATAAATTCAACCGGCTCATACAACAAATTATAGAGTTTGCCAGGGATGCCTGTGCTGAATCCGCGCACCCGTGCTACTAATCGGGTACGCTGCCCATGCTGGCGCAGCAAAATGTAGGAAAATACTAAATCTGTGGTGGTGCCGAATAGATTAGGAATATCAAATGCGCCGAAAATGATGTAATTAGGTTGATCCAGACGCAGCACTTTGAGACCGTTATCCAGCGCCATACCAACTTTAACTTCCGGCAGGTCATGGCGGATAAAGTTCGCGCTGGGAATACCTTTGTTGCTCAACGGGTCAATATTGTAAAAGCCAGTGGTGTCACGCCCCATTTGCGCCAGCCAGGGCCAGATGGCCTCCGGTGCAGCCTGAATATCGATGCCGCGTGTGGCCTGGAAGTTGGGACGCAGGATGAGATCATCACCGGGAAACTGTTGTTCGGCTTCCCCAAGTTTCGTTCCCCAAGTCAGCATCCGTGGACGCAGCCAGAAATAATAGGCCAGAGCTGCTCCCGTCACGACGGGAAATAGGGGAAAGCCGCCCTTTTCATTGTTTTTTTCGCTCATTCGCTTTTCCTCTCGCTGAAACCATTATAACCCCTACGGTTGAAAAATTAATTTATCTCCGCAAAGGCGAATTTCAATCCGCTGTGCCAACCGGATGAATTCACGAGATTCACACTCGGTTGAGGGGGCGGCTTCCAGCGCGATGACGGGCGTCCACCCCCACCGATCCATCATGCTAAACATCCATGATCGGTGATCTTCGATCTCTGCTGGAATAGCAACTTCCAGCGCCTCTGCCGGATTTTTGTTCAAATAGTCCCGAATATCCCGTCGTGTTTCCCAATCCGACGCCGGAATCCACAATTCGTAATTAAAACCATTCATCGGAATCACTTCCTGCGGGATGTAGGCGTCGTAAATCGCTGACAGGACGGGTTCCGGGTAAAACTGTGCCCGGAAGATGATTAACCCAAATCCCTGCGACTCGATCACAGCTATCAGATTCTTTGGGTCAAACAGATCATTCTCGTACAGATTCAAAAGCTGAGTCGGATTGCTGATAACCTCACGCTCGGCCTGAAGGCTGAAACCGGCTTCCTCGCTCAAAACGGGCAGGTCGCTGGCTCTGATACGGTCAACGATCTTCCAACCGCTGTCTTCGTCTTCCTGGGAGGTCAAGTGTCCAATAGTGGCATAACCTGGTGTCCAGCCTGCTGCATCATACAGGGGATAGCGATGCCCAGGAGCAGGTTCAAAACCCAATGCCTGGCTGATGGGCTCAAAAACAGCGCCGCTGGTTGGCATTTTGACCACCGTAACCCCATAGATAATCATTAAGATGAGGCAAAGCATCCCCAGACTTTGTTTCAGTCCAGGAGAAAACGTCATATTCAGGAAGGGACGCGACAGATAATTTTCCGGAAACACCCAGGTCTGATTCAGAGTGCGTGAGATAAAAATCCCCGCCAGAATGCAGGCCGCTGCAAGACTGGTCGCAAAGTAACTGTCACCTGCTCCCCATTTGCCTGCGCCAATCGTGCTGATCGTCGCTACAACAAACCATACAGCATAGATCGACAGCCGCGCAAAATACAGTTCATACACGGTGAGCAGCCCTGCCAGCAGTAAAATCGGCCAGTGAAGGCGTACATACTGCTTGAGCAGACCTGTAAACTGTGACATGATGAACTGGTTGACATTTGCGGCGACGATGTTTGTGTACCACTGACCCTCTGTGATGATATTGAGAATGAGGAAAATGAGACCTGCCGCAGCGCCCAGGCCAAGGCTGTAGACAATTGAACGGCGCGGATTACGGATAAACAGCCATAGAAAGACCGCCGCGCAGGTATAAGCGGCAAGCTGTTTGGTGTACCCGGCGATGAGGAGCAGTCCCATACCCAGGCGTAAGCGCTGGCGCTGTTGGGGCCGTTCAAGCGCGTTCGCCAGTGTGACGACAGCCAGCACCTCAAACATGACCATGAAATAATGCTGGCGAAACAAAGGCCCGATATGGTAAATATAATTGGAGGCTAAAAAGGCGAACCCCATCAAGGCAGCAATTTCGCGCCGCCTGCCGCCATCCCGGTACACAGCAAAACCGATGGTGCCTGCCGTGACCAGCGTACTGAGAAAGGCCACCAGACGCCCATACCAGTATTCCGGGCCAAAAATCCACACAAACGGGATGAGAACAACATGGTAGATCGGCGGATAATTACTGGCATAAAAGGGCCAGGTCTCATTATTGCGGTAGGGAGATTTGCCTTCGCTCAGATAGAGAGTGTCATTGAGCTCAAACCCCTCACCCTGGTCATAGTCAAATGGGAACTGCATCAGGGAAAAGCTGTAATACACATAAATAAAAAAATGAAGCACCACTAAAATCAGCGCTAACCCGACGAATACCTGCTGCCAACGGCCCCACTGTCCAGAAAACATGGTTTGCATTACGCGGGGGTATCTCCCAAGGGAAGCAGCGAAATTCCGACAAGAAGCATCAAGGCGGCCAGCGCCATCCCGATTTTTTGCGAAGGGCCAAATCCGCCCTGGGGATCGCTCAGACCCAGTTCATCGAACAACAAAATCCCCACCAGCGCCACACCACCTCCTATGATTGCCAGCAGGCCAAGCTGCCTTTTGGTGAGCGTAAAATGAGAATTCAGCAAAAATTCATACTCCCTGTTCCAAACCCGCAATACTACCACGAAACTTCTCATTTGGAACTGCGTATAGTATTGTACAGAGATGGAGAGTAAGAGGACGGAATGGAAGATAAAGACTTCTTCGACACGGAGACCCCACAAAATAACAATACGCCGGAAGAGGGCGTTGAAATCAAGGTAAAAGAAAAAGTCCGCCTATCCGCCCAGGAAGCGGAAGAAGGCCGTGATATTGTGGCGGAATATGAGGCACGCTATCATGGCAAGCAGGAAAAATCCGACCGGGGTATCAAAATCCCACCGCGCTACAAACGGGGTGTGCGCCCTGCACCGGCGCAGGTGAGCGATGATGAAAAACTTTGGGCGGCCATCGCTCATGCCAGTTCCCTGCTGACCATTGGGATGCTGGTTGTCAGCGCCGGACTCGGTTCCCTGCTGACCCTTTTTATCCCACTGGCGATTTACCTGGTCTATCGTCACAAATCCGAGTTTGTAGCCTACCACGCGCTGCAAGCCTTTGTTGCCCAGGCGGTTGGTTCAATTGGCGTCATGGTGCTCCTCACTGCTGGCACCATTGTCTTTATTGTATTGACATTGATTTCCGTGGTACTGATGCTCGTAGTTGTGGGGTTTGTTCTGCTCCCCATCGTGGTGATCCTGGGACTGGTCGCTCTGGGTGCAATCTTACTGCTGCCCCTGGTCATTCTTGTCCTGAGCATGATTGCCGCTGTGGAAGCCTGGGATGGCCGTTACTATAAATACCCCTGGATTGGCGATTGGGTCGATACCAATATGTATGAGCTCTGATTCGCTATCATCCACTCATTCCCCATTGTGAGCCGCCTGTAACCCAGGTGGCTTTTTTGTGCAATTTAAAACACTCCGTTGTCAGTGGTATAACCGTATGGTACATTCCTGGTTTTAAACTGAGGAAGTAGGAATGCTGAAAACGCATACGTGTGGCGAGTTACGACCTGAACATATCGGGCAGCAGGTAACCCTGGCGGGCTGGGTGCACCGTTATCGGGAACATGGGGGCATTGTGTTCCTCGATCTGCGGGATCGGTGGGGTATTACCCAGATTGCCATTGACCGTGAATCGCAGGCTGCCCACCAGGTCGCGGTCAAAGCCCGTAATGAATGGGTCTTACAGGTCAAAGGCAAGGTGCGGGCGCGGTTGGAAGGTAAATCCAATGAAAATCTGGCAACGGGCGATATTGAAGTAGACGCCCATGAAATTAATGTTCTGAATAAATCGCAAACACCGCCCTTTTACATCAATACCGATGACCGCGTTGACGAATCGCTGCGCTTGAAGTATCGCTATCTGGATTTGCGGCGCGAACGGATGCAGAAAAACATTCTGCTGCGGCACCGGGTGATTAAATTCATCCGCGATTATCTGGACGCCCGCGGCTTCGTAGAAATCGAAACCCCGATACTATTCAAGACAACCCCCGAAGGCGCACGGGATTACCTGGTGCCGAGCCGCGTTCACCCCGGCAAGTTTTATGCCCTGCCGCAGAGTCCGCAGCAGTTGAAGCAGCTCTTAATGATTGCCGGATATGAAAAATATTTCCAGATTGCCCGGTGCTTCCGTGATGAAGACCAGCGCGGGGATCGCCAGCCGGAATTCACCCAGTTGGACATGGAAATGAGCTTCGTGGAATACGAAGACGTGCTGCAACTCATCGAAGGTATGATGACCGCGATTGTCGAGCAACTCACGGACTGCGAACTGGTCACAAAACCTTTCCCACGCCTGAGTTATCGGGAGGCGATGGAAAAATATGGGTCGGACAAACCTGATATTCGTTATGACCTTGCGGCAGTAGATATTAGCGATATTGCCGGAGAAAGCGGTTTCTCCGTGTTTGTGCAAAATGTGGAGATGGGCAAACCCGTCAAAGTTATCCGTGTGCCAGGGTATGGCGCTGAACTCACCGGCAATCAGCTTCGCAAAGTTCATGCCGAACTGGAAGCGGGGATCAAGTCAGCAGGAGGCAAGGGGCTGGCCTATCTCATCATGCCAACAGAAGAAAACGGCGAGGTCAAAGGCCCGATTGGGAAATTCTTTTCCCCTGAGCAGTTTATGCAATTGTTTGAACGGGTTGGGGCACAGCCAGGAGATTTACTCCTGTTTCTTTCCGACGAGCGCAGAATCGTTTACGAGATGGTGGATTACCTGCGCCGTGAACTCGCCAAACGTCTGAACCTGGCCGACCCCAAAAAAATCGCGTTTGCGTGGGTGGTGGATTTTCCGTTGTTTGAATGGAATGCTGATGAAAAACGCTGGGATCCGAGCCACCATCTATTTACCGCACCCTTCCCGGATGATATTCCTCTGCTGGACACCGACCCTGGTAAAGCACGCGGCCAGCAGTATGACCTGACCTGCAACGGTTATGAAGTCGCAGGCGGCAGCATCCGTATCCATCGCCCGGATATTCAGGAAAAAATCTTCGGTCTCATCGGGCTGGATGTAGAAGTTGCAAAAGAGCGCTTTGGGCATATGCTGGAAGCCTTTACTTACGGCGCTCCCCCTCATGGCGGCATTGCTCCAGGCATTGACCGTCTGGTAATGCTTCTGGCAGGTGAGCCGAATATCCGTGAGGTGATTCCCTTCCCGAAATCACAGAACGCGATGGACATGATGTCCGGTGCGCCATCGGAAGCTGACTTGCGACAGCTCGAAGAGCTTCATATTCAACTTGCTCTTGAAGAAGAAATGTAACCACTTTAGAGCGCGGGAATTGAACAGCCCGCGCCTGCGGTTTAACATCACAAATTGATCTGTCGGAATGCTTGTTCTGCGGCTTCCAACGTGGTTTCAACATCGGTGGTTTGATGGGCGGCACTCATGAAAGCAGCTTCAAACTGGCTTGGCGCAAAATAAACACCTGCTTCCAGCATGAAATGGAAAAATTGTTGATAGCGCTCAACATGAGCATATTGTTTGGCGCTGGCGTAGTCTCGAATGAGAGCAGCGTCTTGTTTCAGGAAGTAGAACCCAAACATCGTCCCCAGATGCCCTACCTGAAGGGGTATTCCGGCGGCTTGCGCTCGCTGGCGCAACCCCTCGGCTAGGGAGGTTGTCCGGGCGGCAGCTATTTCAAACAGCCCCTCTTCGACCAGGGTCTTCAGCGTAGCCAGTCCTCCGGTCATTGCCAGCGGATTTCCAGACAATGTTCCTGCCTGATACATCGTCCCTGCCGGGGCGACTTTTGCCATGATGTCACGTTTTCCAGCGTATGCGCCTACGGGCAGCCCCCCGCCAATGACTTTTCCCAGACACGTTAAATCCGGGTCGAGTTTCCATACGGCCTGGGCACCACCGACAGCCACCCGAAAGCCCGTCATAACTTCATCCAGGATAAACAAGGCACCGTATTTGCGGCACAGGTTTTGCAGTCCTTCCAGATACCCCGCTTCAGGCATGACAAATCCCATATTCCCGACCACAGGCTCAATAATCACACCAGCCACTGAATCAGGATATTGCTCAAAAAGCTGCTGCACCGCTTCCAGATCGTTGTAAGGTGCGGTGAGGGTATTCGCTGTCGTTGAGCCAGGAACACCAGGGGAATCCGGCAGACCGAGCGTCGCAACACCGCTGCCTGCCTGTACCAGCAGCATATCCGCGTGACCATGATAGCAGCCCGCGAATTTGATAATTTTCTCACGTCCGGTATGCGCCCGCGCCAATCGCAGGGCGCTCATGGTTGCTTCAGTGCCGCTGTTCACAAACCGGATCATCTCAATTGACGGTATCAAACTAATCACCAGTTCGGCCAGCTCATTTTCGAGGCGGGTCGGTGCGCCGTAACTTGTTCCACGGGAAACCGCCTCTTGCAGGGCTTTGACAACGCGGGGATGGGCGTGTCCTAAAATCAGCGGCCCCCATGAGAGCACATAGTCAAGGTAGCGATTGCCATCTGCATCCCAGACACAGGCACCTTCTCCACGTTCAATGAATCGAGGAACACCGCCAACCCCTTTGAATGCTCTGACCGGGCTGTTGACCCCGCCGGGGATCAGAGCCTGTGCTTTTTCAAACAACGCCGCCGATTGGTGTGCTTTCATGCCGGAATCCTTCATGTGTTTTCACAAATTGGAGTATTTTTTCGACCGTTTTCTGACCCTGATGAATACAATCGGGTAAGCCCACACCACGATAAGCGCTGCCTGTCAGATACAGCCTTGGTGGGCAGAGGGATTCCATCCGACCAACCCGTTCCAGGTGCCCCACATCATACTGCGGATTCGCCCGATGCCAGCGAAAAACACGCGCAATGGATGGGGTAGCAGCGATTCCCATGATCTGGCGGTATTCTTCCCGCACGATTTCCACGAGTTTATCATCCGGGTGCTGCACGAGTTCCTGATGGTGTGTTCCCCCAATGAACGCCCGCAGCAGAACGCTGTCTTCAGGGGCACGATGGTTAAATTTGGTGCTTGTCCAAGTACAAGCGAGCAGTCGAGTCGGTTCAGTGCGCGGGATAACAAATCCGAATCCATCCAGCGGGTGATTCACCTCACGGCGCTGGTATCCGAGTGAAACCGTCGCCGTAGAAACGTACCGGATGTTATTCAGCAGGGAAGCAAGCTCTATCGAAAAAGGTTTGACCAGCTCGGCGCTCACATACGCTGGGGTTGCCAGCACTACCACATCAGCATCCAGAGTCGTCCCATCATCGCAGGTCAGCCAATAAGTTTCTCCCTGCCGGTCAATGGATTTGACCTGTCTGCCCAGCAGCAGTTGTCCAGTCAGTGCCCGCTCCAGGGCGTCTACCAGCCCCTGCAAGCCGCCCTTGACTGTCATAAACAGTGAACTTTTTGTGGACGGGCGATGTTTGCCTGCCGCGATCATGCCGCGTGTCAGGCTGCCATATTTTTGCTCAAGCTCCATGAAGCGCGGAAAGGTTGCCTGAAGACTCAGTGTTTCCGCATCCGCCACGTAAATTCCTGCCATCATCGGTTCAGCCAGTATATCCAGGGCCTCCTGCCCCAACCGCCGTTGAATAAAATGAGCCAGGCTTTCGTCGCCATTCAGTGGGCGCGGTTTGATGAACAGATCCATGCCCATTCGCAGCTTGCCGCGCCACGAGATTAAAGGTGATCTGATAAACGGCCAGAATTGGGTCGGTACCACCATCATCAACCCATCTGGCATTTCATGGAGTTTGCCACGCCGCAGAATATAGATTTTGCGGCGGTCATCGTTGGTGCTGATGAGTTCCAGGCCCAATTCCTGGCACAACGCCGTTCCCCAGGGTTTCTGTGTGATAAAAGAATCGGGGCCGCCTTCGATCACAAACCCATCAGAGGTATCGGTCATGATTTTTCCACCCAGGCGGGTATCGATAAGAGTCACAGACAGGCCATGTTTCTGGGCTTCATACGCCGTCGTTAATCCGGCAATGCCCCCGCCCACCACTGCTACTTTCATGCGGTTTCTTTCACTTTTTGCAAAATCAAATCCACCAGGGTACGGATAAATAACGGGTCATCATTCAGGGAAGGCGCCCGCTCCAACCGGACACCTTTTTCGCGGGCAATTTCCTTTGCCCTGATGTCAATATCAAACAGCACCTCGACATGGTCACACACAAACCCAATGACCACTGACAGCAGACTGCGATGACCTTTGTCCCCCAATTTTGCCACATATTCATCAAGCTGCGGGCCCAACCAGGGTTCCGGACTGCGTCCGGCGCTCTGGTAACAAAAACTCCATTGGGACTCAGACAGGCCAGCCTTCTCCGCTGTCAGGGCAGCAGTTTCACGCAACTGGGTGTCGTAGGGATCGCCTTCTCGAATAATCCGCACGGGCAGACTGTGGGCGCTGAAAATCACGTGCGTATCGGCGGGCAGATTGGCTAGGCCCTGCCGGACACGCTGTGCCAGCGCTTCAATGAACAGGGGATGGTCATGGTAGCTGACGATACGCTCGTAGGTAAACGGATTGGGATGATTTTCCAGCGCCTCGTCCAGACGTTTAAAGTATTTACCGATACTCATGCTGGAATAATGTGGAGCCAGCACCAGCGCTACTGCCTGTTCGACCCCATCTTTAATCATCTGTTCGACGGCATCTTTAATCCAGGGAGACCAGTGGCGCATTCCGATATAGACCTTGTAGTTTCCCTGCCTGTTGAGTTCTTTTTCTAGGGCAACCGCCTGCTGGCGCGTAAGTTCCAGAATCGGGGACTTGCCGCCGATTTTGCGATAATTTTCGCTGATTTCCTCGATCAATTCCTGGGAGGTAGGACGACCCTCCCGAACGTCCAGCAGATAGGAGGGAATATCCTGCAAGGAATCAGGCCCGCCGTAGGCCATCAGTAGAACTCCGATGGTTTTGTTATCCATGTAGTGCTTTCTCCCCTGTTTTTTCGTGAACATATTCGACGAGTCGTTTAACGGTATCAACAGGTGTACCGGGCAAAATCCCATGCCCCAGGTTAAAGATATGTCCGGGGCGGCGGTTCACCCGTGCCAGAATGTCATCTACACGGCGCTGTACTTCACCCCAGGGCGCGAAAAGCATAACCGGGTCAAGGTTGCCCTGCACCCCGAATCGCTCGCCAATTTGTGCCCAGCCTTCATCAATCGGTGTGCGCCAATCCATGCCAATCACATCAATCGGAATTTCAGCCAGCGATGGGAGTACCGCATTCATTTCTGTGCCAAAGTAGATGATGGGCACATCGACTTCTGCGCGTACCTCTTTAGTAATCCTGTGCACATAGGGCAGCACAGACTCGCGGTAATCCCCAGCCGCCAAAACCCCTGCCCAACTGTCAAAAATCTGGACGGCCTGCGCCCCGGCCTTCACCTGGGCAATTAAATAGTCGCTGATGACCGTACTGAGTTTGTGCATCAGCTCATGCCACGCAGCCGGTTGGCTGGCCATAAAGGTTTTGGTCTGGAGGTGATGTTTTGAGCCTTCCCCCTCAATCGCGTAGCTGGCGAGGGTAAATGGGGCACCGGAAAAACCAATGAGAGGCATCTTGTCTGCTAATTCCCGCCGCACGAGCCTTATCGCTTCCAAAGTAAAAGGCACGTTTTCAGCAGCAGCCGGGGTACGCAGCGCAGCGACATCAGCCGGGGTGCGAATCGGGTTAAAAATTTGCGGGCCTTCGCCTTTGACAAAATCCAGCTCCAGCCCCATGCCAATGAGAATCGGCAGAATATCGGCAAAAAGGATCGCAGCGTCTAACGCAAAAGCACGGATCGGCTGCAAGGTGATTTCGCAGGCCAGCTCAGGCGTGCGTATGACTTCTAACATGCTGTGCTTGGCGCGAATGGCGCGATATTCCGCCATGTAGCGTCCTGCCTGTCGCATTAACCAGATGGGAGTCGCGTCAGTGGGCTGACGGCGGCAGGCTTTGAGGAACCGATCATTCATGGATGGCTTCCAGTCGAGCAATAAAGACTCGCCCTTCATCATCAACACGCACGCGGAACGATTCCACATCTCGCGGGGAAATACCAGCAATCACCCTGCCGTCTTCCAGGCTGAAGGTCGCTTCATGCCAGGGACAGGTAACCGCTGCTCCATGTCCGTTCCAGGTAATTTTGCCCTCGCACAGCGGGCCACGTGCGTGTGGGCAGCGGTTATTCAGCCCGTAAAACTGCCCTCCTACGTAAAACAACGCAACCTGCTGTGTGCCGTAGTACACCAGACGAGAATCTCCGTCACGAAAATCAGCGGCCTGGGCGACTTCCAGCCAGCCACCTGTTTCGATGACCTCTTCTTCCAGCAAATCGGCGACCTGGGCACCCCCCAGTGAATCGACCATCTCCGCCAGCGGCATGTTGATACAGGTATGCATTGGAGTGTCGGAGAGGGTATACATGCTGGCGGCAGTGTGGCGCAGGTCAGCGACCAGGTCTACAAAATCGTGCGGGTTATCGCCCTCGAACGCGACTACAAATTCCTGATCGTCAATTCCATAAGAATAAGTCGTGTTCAGTTTAATATCCGGATATTTGCGCCCAACCCGGATATGCTCAGTGATCATTTCCTGCCGCGTTTCCTGTGGCAGCGCATACCAGGCACGGGTTTTAATGAACGGGTATACGAACAGGTAGGGAGCATCCCCTGGCTCTATGATAATCCGTTCCTCAGTCTTGCCCCGGTCTTCCGGCAGGGCAATGTTATAGATGCTCTTCTTTGTGCCTGATAGGAACGAACGCGGCATGGTCAGATAGGGCCCCAGCGAGGTATTACGAATCGCTGTGTGTAACTGCTGAAACGCATCGGCTTCCTCCGCGACCTGCCACAGCAAAAAATCTACGTCGCCGCGCAGCCCCACCAGACTGTAGGTTCGCAGCAGCATCCGGCGGCGGAAGTTCCGCACCGTTTCGATAAAGTCCAGCTTGGCATGACGCTGTTTTTCTTCCGTCAATCGCAAGAAAACTGCTTCATCCAGCTTATAAAAAGAGAACTTGACAATCTGTCTTTCCATTATGGGTGCTGCTCCTCCTTCAGCCAGCGGGCGGCGGCTTTAGCATGATAGGTCAGAATCAAGTCCGCTCCGGCACGCCGTATGCCTGTTAAGGTCTCAAGAACTACCTTGCGCTCATCCAGCCAACCATTCGCGGCGGCGGCTTTGACCATGCTGTATTCACCACTGACGTTATACGCAGCAATCGGCAGGTCAACCGATTCCCGCAGACGGTAAATCACATCCAGATAGGGTAGAGCGGGTTTAACCATCACCATATCTGCTCCCTCCTCAACATCCAGATGGGCTTCACGTAGAGCTTCGCGGGCGTTCGCCGGATTCATCTGATGGGTGCGACGGTCACCAAACATGGGCGTGCTTTGCGCGGCTTCGCGGAACGGGCCATAAAAACTGCTGGCGTACTTCACGGAATAGGACAGGATGCTCACACCCGTATATCCATTGGTATCGAGGCCCGTGCGGATGGCTTTAACCATGCCGTCCATCATGCCGCTGGGGGCAACAACGTCCGCCCCTGCCTGAGCATGAGAAACCGCCACGCGCTGCAAAATGTCCAGGGTTTCATCGTTCAGAATGTGCCCGCCACGCACAAGGCCGCAGTGTCCATGATCGGTGTATTCGCACAGGCACACATCGGTGATGACCAGCATATCGGGATTGGCCTGCTTTATGGCCCGGATTGCCTGCTGCACAATCCCATCTTCGGCGAAGTTTTCTTCACCTATCGGGTCTTTTCGCGCGGGCAGACCAAATAAAATTACCGCCGGAATGTTGAGCTCAGACAGTTCACCAACTTCGCGGGTAACCTGGTCAATTGACAGGTGGAATACGTCCGGCATGGAGGTGATTTCTTCGCGTACATCCCGCCCATGCACCACAAACAGAGGGTAGATGAAATTCGTCGCGCTCAGGCTGGTTTCGCTGACCATCCGCCGCAGCGTTGGGGTTGTCCGCAAACGGCGCGGCCGCACTGTTGGAAAAGCACTCATGTCTCTGATTCCTGAAAATAATCACACATTGCTTCAATCAAACCTTCTACAGTATGTGGGGTTGCCATGATGTGTACAGGCAGACCCGCTTCCTGGGCAGCCGCAGCCGTTACCGGCCCGATGCAGGCGATTCTGGTTTCATCAGAAACCTTGCTATCCAATAAATCTATGAAATGCTGCACCGTTGAGGGGCTTGTGAACGTAACCACATCATATGGCTGAGACAGCAATGATGGGTCAATGGCAGGGCGTATCGTTCGGTACACAATCACCTCATTGACCAGTGCCCCGGCCCGCCGTAACAAATCACCCAGCAGCGGGCGGGCTAAATCCCCCTGTGGAAGCAGGATTTTTAAACCCTTCAAGGTGAGTGCGGCGGTCATGGTCTCAAAAAGGGATTCGGCGGTATGGGATTCGGCGATTAAATTCACCTGTATTCCTCGGTCTTGCAGTGCGCCAGCAGTTGCGATGCCAACAGCGGCAACTTGAGGTAACTGCACATCGTCAGCCAGGGTCTGTACCGTGTTCGCGCTGGTAAACACTACCCAATCATAAGCAGAGGTATCATGAATCCGTTGGACAGGCTCAATTGTAATCATCGGTAGGACAACCGGTTCTGCTCCTAATGCACGCAGTTGTTCCGCGAATAGCTGTGCCTTGTGCGGCGGACGGGTGATAAGAATTCGTTTGCCAGCCAGTCCCCTCATAACGCCGCCAGGAGTTCACCCGCGCCCTGGGCAAGTGCCTGTTCCGCCAACTGAGTACCTAGCTGAATATTTTCCTGCACAGGCGCCCGCCCTTTGACCGTAATCGTTTTCGCCCCGTCAATCTGGCTGACTCTTCCAGTCAGTTCCAGGGTTCCATCGTTAAGCGCTGCATAGGCGGACACAGGCAAACGGCAGCCTGCGTCCAGTTTTTGCAAAAAAGCACGCTCCGCCATCACACAGGCGCGGGTTTCGGCATGATCCAGCACCGCCAACAACTTCCTCAGATTGAAATCGTCGGCACGGCACTGCACAGCAATGGCACCCTGCCCCGGCGCAGGCAGCATCCTGTCTGGCTCAAAAATCTCAGTGATAACCCCCGATTTTTCCAGCCTGTCCAATCCCGCTGCGGCCAGCACTGCCGCATCGTACTCACCCTCAAATACTTTTCTAAGGCGTGTGTCTACATTGCCACGAATCATCTTGATCGTTAGATCCGGACGGTAGGCTTTTAGCTGGGCAGTGCGGCGTAAACTGCTGGTTCCTATCACTGCCCCTGAAGGCAGTTCGCTAAGGGGCTGTCCATTCCGGCTGACCAGCGCATCAAAGGGGGAGGCTCGCCGGGGAATCGCGCCGAGCGTGAATCCTTCCGGTATCTCGGTAGGCAGGTCTTTGAGACTGTGAACGGCAAGATCAATGTCGCCGTCACGAAGGGCATTTTCCAATTCGAGGGTGAACAAACCCTTACCGCCTATTTCCGGCAGCGGCTTGTCCAGAATCTGGTCACCCTGTGTGGTAAAAAAAATCAGGTCAGCCGTTTGATGCTGTGCTTGCAAAAGTTCCTGAATGTGCTGTGCCTGCCAGAGCGCAAGCTGGCTGCGCCGCGTTCCGATACGCATCAGGTTTCATCCTTCAAGCCGAATAAGTCACGGGCAACCGCATTAAACAGTGCCCCGTTGCCCTGCCCTGCCTTTGTTTTCAGGTTGCGGGTTGGCTCGTGCAGCACCTTATTCATAAAACGATGGCTGAATTCCTCAAACAGCAGGCGGAGCTCCTGCTGCTGTCCATCCGGGAGGCGATTGAGAATCCGCGAAAGCTCCTGCTGGCGGATGTGCTCAACCTGCTGGCGAAGCTGGCTTATGGTGGGTGCGACCGTCCGCCCCTCGTATTCAGCCCAGAAGCGCGTCAGTTCCTCATCCAAAATGCGCTGCGCGAGGGAGACCGCCTTCCGCCGTTCGTGTTTATTCTTCTCAACGCTTTTTTGCAAATCGTCCAGGTCAAAAAGATTCACGCCTGCAAGCTGACCCACCTGTGGATCGACATTGCGGGGCATAGCGATGTCTACAATGTACAAATCCCGCTGCTCCCTTGCCTGCATGATCGGAGCAAGGTCTTCCTGGCTGAGGATATAAAAAGGCGCATTGGACGCCGTAAAAACAATCCGAACGCTGGTCAGCAGATCATAAAGCTGTGTAATAGGGCAGGCATTCACCCCCCAGAGTTTCGCCATCTGCCGCGCCGTTTCATAGGTACGGCTGACCAGGGTGACATTCGACAGGGCGCGACCTTCCAAGCCCTTTAGCACGGCCTGTCCCATCTCTCCGGCACCGATCACCAGAATCGGCTGTTCCGAGAGATGCCCCAGCACCGACTCCAGATGTTTGATCGCCAGCGAACTCACCGAAATCTGGCCCGCTCCGATGTGGGTTTCCGTGTGGACACGCTTGGCTGCATGAATCGCCGACCGGAACAGTAAAGAGAGATGATGTTTTGCCGCACCAAGCCGCTGCGCCTGCTCAAATGCGTGGGTGACCTGTCCTAAAATTTGTGCTTCCCCCAAGACCAGCGAATGCAAGCTGGCGCTGACCTGAAAAAGATGGCGCACCGCCTCGTAATTTTTGTAGTTCACAGTGTGGGCAGCCACATCCTGAGGACGAAGCTGCTTTTGGCGAAGCAAGCTTTTCCAGAGTCCTTCCATTTTTTCATCAGAATGTACGTGAGTTATGAGTTCAAGTCGATTACACGTCGAAAGAATCGCTGCTTCGGTGTCCCCCAGTTTCGACAGCCAGTTACTTTGCTGCTCGGCGGTCAAACTGAGTTGTTCCCGGAGATGAAGCGGTGCAGTATGATGGCTGATGCTCAGACATTGAAACGACATAAATGGTTCCATATCGTAAGTGCGCCAGGATTCTATCTAAAGTTATCCAATAATACCAAAATCTACCACGTTTTCTTAAGGTTGGTAGATACAAAATGGCTCTTCCGCCAGATAGTCCCCGACGGTGCCATAAGCGCGTGCGCGGCATCCACTGCATAGATGCTTGAAATTGCATATTCCGCACTTCCCACCGAGCAGTTCAGGATTTCGCATTTCGGCGAACAACGGGCTGCCCTGCCAGATGTCGCCAAACGACTCACGCCGGATATTACCTGCCTGAACCGGAAGATACCCGCAGGGGAAAACCTCACCCCGATGAGAAATAAACGCAACTCCGGTTCCCGCCAGACATCCCTTTGTTGCAGCGTGCATATGGGGATGTCCGTGTACCTGACGATCATGACTGGCAGGCAAATCACGCTGTTGACCCTGACGGCGCTCCTCGGCGCGGCGCTGGTGCATGATGCGGAAGTAATGCGGTGCACAGGTTGCCTTGAGTTGCAAATGCGGTTCTGCCTGTTCCACCTCATAGAGCCAATTCAACACCCGCTCATATTCCTGAGCGTTAATCATCTGCTCTTCGGCGATCTCCACGCCACATCCAACCGGAACGAGTAGAAACAGATGCAGTGCTACCGCGTCTAATTTCTTTGCCAGTTCCAGAATCCCTTCTAACTGTGCCTCATTATGCCTGGCAACCGTAGTGTTAATTTGCACAGGCAGGCCAACTTCGCGCAGGGACTGAAATCCGTGCACGGCTGCATCAAATGATCCTGGCAGACTGCGGAAGGCGTCATGGGTTGCCGCATCTGCACCGTCAAAGGAAATGCTCACCCGCTTAACCCCACTGTTTTTGATGCCCTGCGCGACCCGGTCATCCACGAGTGTGCCGTTGGTTGCCAGCGCCACAGGCAGCCCTGCCTCAGTTGCGTAGCGAGCGATGTCTAAAATATCGTGCCGGAAAAGAGGTTCCCCGCCGGACAGGACAAACACAGGTTTGCCAACGGCTGCGATGTCATCAACCAGCGCGTAGGCTTCCGCGGTTGTCAGGTCAAAGGGGGTGAGCTGGTCTGCAAGGGTAATCCGGCGGCAGTGAATGCACTTCAAGTTACATCCGGCGGTGGTTTCCCAGAAAATTAAACGTGGTGGTGGATATGCCATCGTCCTTCCTCTCTCAACAGACAAGACTCTAGTCGCTCGCAGCCGTACAAAAAAGAACAAGTGTCACTAAAAGTGATGACAATTTGTACAGATTTAGTAGGTTTTAGGTAGTTTTGTTGTAGTGAACGTCTGGACAGAAAATACGCCATCCGGCGGAGGACATCGGTTCAATTTCGCCCTATGCTGAGTGTACCGCTCAAAAATGGAGAGAATACAATGCGTCTCGTACTCATTCTGTTGATGGGTCTGATCACTTTCAGTGCGTTTTCCCAAGAGGTGCATACGGTCAGCTTTGACGGTTTCAGCTTCGAAACCGCGTTAGCTCAGAACTTTAATATTGAACAGTATGCAGGTGATCCTCCCGAAAATGGGCCAGGCTTTGCTGACGCTCCACACACGACGATCACGCTGTACAATGATCCGACGCGGCCCGAAGCCAGCATCAGCATTTACCGTATTGCTGACCTTGCGCCATATCCCTTCCTGGAGAAGCACG
Organism: Anaerolineae bacterium; assembly: GCA_008933735.1. Taxonomy (GTDB): domain Bacteria; phylum Chloroflexota; class Anaerolineae; order Aggregatilineales; family J027; genus SB15. The sequence goes on from WBUL01000006.1 coordinate 189,404, forward strand.
CAAGTGCCCTCCAATCGCTGCTCGTTGAACGTCCTGACCTGACGTTGTTTGAAATCACCAACGAAAACGGGATGGCGGACGTACTGCCTCATGTGCCAGTGCTGCCTCACGGGCAAATCCTGAATGCGCGTGTTGAATATGTGGAGACCGATTCCGTACAAGGGATCAAATACATCACGGTCAGCAGTGCCGCCAGAGAGCCCTTCAGCGAGTTTACCTACACCTTCCAGGGGGTGAGCCAGGATGGTCAGTACTATATCACGGTGAATCTGCCATTGGAAACTGTGTTGTTTCCAGTAGAACCTGTCGATCCGGAAATATTCGCGCAGCAGTGGCCGGAGTATCTCGCGGAGAGTGTCGCAACACTGGACGCCGCAGCGCCGGATGCTTTTATGCCCACGCTCGATACCCTGGATGCGCTCGTTCAGACCTTCACATTCGACCAATAAGGCTTGCATCGTACACTGGGAGAGGTGACCGTCAGTGGCTCACCTCTCTTTTTTGCCACTGCTTCTGGGGTATTCAGGTCTGTCAGAACTCGCGTTATAATTAGTCTGCTATGACACTCAAACACACACAATTCATGCGGCTCATTGCCCAACAGGTTGGTGTTTACCTGCCCCCTGAATACAAGCATTACCGTAAGGGGCACACAGATTGGTACAGCCAGATTTATTTGGGCAGCGACAAAAATATCCACTACGAGGTATCCCGCCCCTGGAATAAAGCGGGCCGCCAGGTAGAAATCGGACTGCACCTGGAAACACGTGACAGAGATTACAACCTGCGGCTGCTGGCGCAGCTTGACCACTACCTGATGCAGATTCGAGATGAACTGCAAGCCGACGTGCTGGCCGATGTGTGGGATCGGGGCTGGACCAAAATCTATGAGCTGCATTCTGACCAGGAACTTAACGACGATTGGTTACAATATGTGGCGGAAAGACTGGCAAAATTTGTGGTGGTCGTTCAGCCGATTTTTGAAAGAGCAAGGTTAGAAAATGACACAAAAACGTGAAACGTATCCTGTAGAGGTGGCGGGTTTAAAACGCGACCTGACCCTTTTTGAGGTGTCGCCCGGTGTTCGGATTGCAATCGTCAATATTCTGGGGGACACCGAACTGGTGAAGGCGGCGGCATTGGGATTGGCAGACAAGCTCAAGCCGTTTGACCCGGAAGTGTTGGTGACCGCCGAAGCCAAAAGCATCCCACTTGCTTATGAACTCAGCGCTGTGATGAATCTGCCGTTTGTGGTGCTGCGAAAAGCCTACAAACCCTATATGGGCGATGCCGTCAGCGCGGAAACGTTCTCGATTACCACAGGGCAGTCACAAACCCTTTATCTGGACGAAAAAGACCAGGCACTGCTAACGAACCGACGTGTGGCGCTGGTGGATGATGTCATTAGCACGGGGAGCACCTTGCAGGCGATGCGCCTCGTCACAGATAAAGTCCACGCCAAGGTGGTAGTTGAGGCAGCGATCTTTACCGAAGGAGATCGCGCCAAGTGGAAATCAGTGGTGGCGTTAGGGCATTTGCCAGTATTTTTAGCGGGTGATAAAGAAGGATAATGCAGACAGGGCGGTTGACGAGCCGCGCTTATTTTTATCTCAGGTGTTTGTTGTAATCCATATCAAACCACATCGCAAAGAAAGCGGCCTGCACCGCATTCGTAAAGGCAAAAAGGGCCGCCAGGGCGTTAATTTGCGGGATGACGCCGTTAAAATACCACAGCATGAGCAGCCGCACCCCCAGGACAAAACTCAGCACGAACATGAGCCATGAGAGCAGGTAAAACAGCACCAGCGGGTGAAAATCACGCAGCACATATTTGACCCACATCCGCCACAAAAACCAGCGCAGCAGCAAAAAGGAGAGGCGAGGAATCACTTTGGTTAAACGGATGCCCGACACCGCATTTTCATGATAGACCGCTTTGATCGGGACATCGCGCACGACAGCATTTTGTACGTTTAACATGACCAGCAGGTGGTTTGGATAGCCGTAGCTTTTCCAGAGATTATCCAGATCCAGCCGTTGCAGTGCCCGCTTGCCGATGACAGTGTATCCGGTCTGTGAATCGATCACATGCCAGTAACCGGACGCAATTTTGGTCAGCATGGACAGCGCCGCATTACCCATAAAACGGACTTTGGGAATTTTTTCCCAGGGGGCGTCGTCCAGATAACGATTGCCTTTGGTATAATCCGCTTCTCCCCTTGCAATAGGATCCAGCAGGGCGGGCAGATTTTCCGGATCCATCTGGTCATCCCCGGCCATGACCGACACCGCATCCATCTCATCAAGGGCTGCCAGCTTGTACCCGGTGATAATGGCCCCACCTACCCCTTGGTTTTTCTCGTGGCGGGAGAGCTTGATGGCGCGTGTGGATTTGGCGATACACTCCTGCACCACTTCAACCGTGTTATCCTGGCTGCAATCATCAATGACATAGATCGCATCGACATAGTCCGGCATTTTGCGGATGACACTGGCGATATTTTTCGCTTCGTTGTAACACGGAACAACAACCCCGACCTTTAAACCTTCGTACATGCGCCCTCGTCTATTCAGCAGGGCGGAATTTTAGCATATAATAGGTGGGTTTTTGAGAAGGAACGCTATGCCAAAAGTCAGTGTCGTTATGGCTGTGTACAACGGCCTGCCTTATTTAAATGACGCGGTGGAGTCGATTCTCCGGCAAACGATGACCGATTTTGAATTTATCATCATCAATGATGCGTCTGCCGATCAAACGTCTGAGATTTTGCACCAGTTCAATGACCCGCGTCTGCGAATTGTCGATTTAGAGAAAAACGAAGGACAAACCGCCTGCCTGAATCGCGGTCTGAAAATGGCGACGGCTCCTTTCGTCGCCCGTCAGGATGCCGATGACCGTTCCAAGCCCAATCGTCTGGCGGAACAGGTCGCGTTTTTAGAATCAAATCCTGACTATTTGCTGCTCGGCACCGCCGGTGAGCTGATTGATGACCGGGATATTATCACTGGCATAGATCGCAAGCCAGTAACGGATCAGGAAGTCCGTGCCGTTTTTGCCGGGCACGATAACTGCTTTTTTCATGGCTCGGTCATGTTTCGGCGCGAGGTGCTGGATAAGATTGGGTTGTACCGTGAAGGCTTCCGTAATTCACAGGATTACGATATGTGGCTGCGAATTGCGGAAATTGGCAAAGTGGCGAATCTGCCCGAACCTTTGTATCAATACCGCCTGCACGCGGGACAAATGACCTTTACCAGCTACTACCGCATGAAAGCTGAATGGAAGCTGGCCCAGGAACTTGCCGAGGCCCGCGCCGCAAAAGGCGATGATTCGGCGCACTACGAAGCCGGCGCGAGAGCCCTTCAGGATCGCTTCTCAGATTTTGTCCCCACGCCCCAGGAGCGTCGGCGAGCGATGGCGGAATTGTGGCGTGGCAAGGGAGTGGCGTACATGAACAGTAAAAAGTATCCTCAGATGCTTTACTGCCTGTTCCGAGCTTTTCTTTGGGAGCCGGATAATCCGGATTTCTGGCGCGGTGTGCGGAACCATATCCCCGGCTTATGAATTCACTAAAAGAAGCGCATCTGGTTTTGTTCCTGACCGCAGGGGCGAGTCTACAATACTGGCACAAGGTTGGATTTCTTTCCCGCGAGGCCGAACTCTATCAGCGCTTGCTGCCGCATGTAGGCCGTATTTCCTGGGTTACTTATGGCGGCGCATCCGATTTGCAGTATCAGGATGTGATTCCGGGAATCCATATCCTCTACAACCGCTGGCGGCTGCCGATTCAGGTATATATTCAGCAGCTTCCATGGCTGCACCGGGCAGCCTTTCAATCCGCCACGCTCCTTAAATCTGAGCAGACAGGCGGAGTCGAAGCAGCACTCCGAACGGCTGAGTTTTTTGGCAAACGGCTGATTGCCCGCAGCGGCTTCTCGCTGGCACTGTTCGCCCAATATGAGCCGCAGGCCTATGAGGAAAACTACGACTCTATCCTTGCGCTTGAAAAAAAGAGTTTTAGTGCTGCCCAGCAGATTGTAGTAACCACGGAAGAAATGCGCGATACTGCGCTAAAAACCCATCACCTCTCCCCCGAAAAAATCCGTGTCATTCCCAATTACATCAATACCGAACGTTTCGCCCCGCCAGAAAAGCCCACGCAGCGTGACAGACCGTTGATCCTGTTTGTCGGACGGCTGACCTACCAGAAGAATGTTGAAAATCTGCTGACGGCGGTTGCTCCATTGAAAAACGTTGATGTAGAAATCGTCGGAAGCGGCACGCTTTACGACACGCTGGTACAGCGTATCAGAGATGAGAATCTAAGCCATGTGAAACTGATTGGCAACGTGCCTAACGCCGAACTCCCGCAAAAATTCCGCCAGGCAGCGATCTATGTACAGCCTTCCCGCTATGAAGGTCATCCGAAAACCATTTTTGAGGCCATGAGCAGTGGTTTACCCGTTATTGCAGGAAACGCCCCCGGAATCAGGCAGTTTATCCGACATCAGGAAACGGGTTGGCTGTGCGAAGAGAACCCCGACTCCATTCGGGCAGGGATCGAGGCGCTTTTGGCGAATGCGGAAATGCGACAAACCATAGGGCAGGCAGCGCGGCGCTATGTGGTCGAAAATTTCTCGCTGGATCAGGTCGTCGCACTGGAACTGGCGATGCTGGATCATGTGCTTAACCTGCCCGCCCCAACTCCCCAGCCGACATCTCGGCCCATTTTGAAATCTATTTGGACCTACGGGCAGCGAGTCGCGGTGGTGGCGCGGCGCAAATTAGCCAGGGCGTGATGTAGGCTGAACGGCTGACCCACCCATCCTTGCCAGATGCGTTATAATCTCTCGGATTGAACAGCACGATTGTAAAACAATTTATAAGGAGCAAGTCTGAATGGCTTATCAGCATATCAAGCCGCCGGCACAGGGTGAAAAAATCACCGTTGGATCGAACGGCAAACTGGTAATTCCCGATAACCCCATTCTCCTGTTCATTGAGGGAGATGGCATCGGGGGGGATATTATGAGAGCCTCGCTGCGAATCTGGGACGCAGCCGTCGAAAAAGCCTATGGCGGCAAGCGTAAAGTCGCCTGGATGGAAGTTTATGCAGGGGAAAAGGCAGCAGGGATTTACGACGGCAACTATATGCCCGAAGAAACCTTTGATGCGTTCAAAGAGTATTTGATCGGGATTAAAGGCCCACTTACAACGCCAGTTGGCGGCGGCTTTCGCAGTTTGAACGTGACTCTGCGTAAGGTGTTGGATTTATACGCCTGTGTACGCCCGGTGCGCTGGTATCGAGGTGTCCCTAGCCCGCTGCGTCACCCGGAAGAAATAGACATCGTGATTTTCCGCGAAAACACAGAAGATGTGTACGCGGGTATTGAATATGAAGCAGGAACGCCGGAAAACGCTAAAGTTGCCAAGTTCCTGCGTGAGGAAATGGGCGCAAAATTCTTTGAAGGGGCGGGTATCGGTATTAAGCCCATCAGCGCGTTTGGGACAAAGCGTCTCGTCCGTAAGGCGATCCAGTATGCCATTGACCGCAAACGTAAGAGCGTCACCCTGGTTCATAAAGGCAACATCCAAAAATTCACCGAGGGGGCATTTCAGAAATGGGGTTACGAGGTCGCCAGAGAAGAATTCCCCGAACAGACGATTAGCTGGGATGAGGTTGAGAAGAATCATGGCGGCAAAGTACCAGCCGGCAAAATTCTGATTCAGGATACCATTGCTGACATCATGTTTCAGAAGATGCTGCTGCGCCCCAGCGAACACGATGTCATTGCCACCCCCAACCTCAACGGTGACTATCTTTCAGATGCGATTGCGGCGGAAGTTGGCGGTGTAGGGATTGCCCCCGGCGCAAATATCAGTGACACAATTGCGATGTTCGAGGCGACACATGGCACCGCGCCAAAGTACACCAATCTGGACAAAGTAAATCCGGGGTCGCTGCTGTTTTCCGGTGTGATGATGTTCGAGCATATTGGCTGGTGGGAAGTCGCCGATATGATCACCAGAGCCTATGAAAAAACCATTGACCAGAAAATTGTTACCTATGACTTTGCCCGCCAGATGGAAGGGGCAAAAGAGGTCAAGACCAGCGAATTTGCCACTGCGATCATTGGCAATATGTAAGGCTTCAGGGGCGGTCACTTGACGCCCCTTACATCCCGTACTCCTTTCCTATTTTCCTTGCACATCCTTTGCCAAATAGACTATAGTAGGAAGCTACGAATTACTCCGGAGTTCGGTAATGGTGAGTGATAATTTTGTGTTTACCGAAGAAAAGATCCAGCGTATGAGCGCCGCGGTGAGCGAAGCTGCCCAACAGCTTCGTGCCCAGTCCAATATTCTGCGACAGCGCGGTATGAATTTGCCGCCCGGAACTGTCGAGGGATTGGAGTCTATCCATATTGCGCTGGAAAACATCGGTGCACGAGTGGCGGAACAGTACAATGAGCTGACCCGGCTGCGGGCACTTTCTGAAACCGCATCCCTGATCAACTCCAGTCTTGATCTTGATGAGGTATTAAATTCTGCGATGGATACCGTGCTGCAACTGACACGGGCCGAACGGGGCTACATCATGCTCCGCAACCCGGAGACCGGCGCACTGCAATTCCGGGTGGCACGCGGTATTGAACAAAAAGATATGGATAGTGACCAGTTTGTGGTCAGCCGTACCATTGTTCAGAGGGTCGCAGAAACCGGAGAAGCTATTCTCACCACCAACGCTCAGGATGATGACCGTTTTGCTGGACAGAAAAGTATTGTTGGCTACAATCTGCGAAGTATTTTGTGTGTCCCGCTGATCTGGAAAGAACAGGTGCTGGGCGTGGTTTATGCTGACAACAGCATCATGGCAGGGTTGTTCGGGAACAAAGAACTGATGCTGCTGACCGCGTTTGCCAGCCAGGCGGCCATTGCCATTGAAAATGCCCGGCTCTTTGAGCAGGCACGGCTGGCCCTGGAAGAAATCACCGGCATTAAGATCTTGCTTGATAACATTCTTGCCTCCCTGGCGAGCGGTGTTATCACGACGGATGCCCAGGACATGATTACCACCTACAATCTCGGCGCAGAACATATCCTGGGCATCCCGCGCAGCGCGACCGAGGGGCAGTTTTTTAATCAGGCCGTGCCGGAAATTTATACCGCTGTGCAGGAAGCCTTACCGCGTGTGCGGGCGCAGGATGAGGCAATCATTATCGAGGCAGACCCTGTGCTGCCTAACCGCCAGAAGGTCAATTTAAATCTGCGGCTCAGCCCCCTCAAGGATGCAGGGCATACCACACAAGGGGTGGCGCTGGTGGTGGATGATCTGACAGAAATCAAAAAACGCGATGCCATGCTTAACGTGGTACGCAAATACCTGCCGCCCGCTATGGTGGACAATATTCGCAGTATTGATCAGTTGGGGCTGGGTGGCGAACGCCGTTATATCACCGCGCTCTTCGTAGAAGTACGTCCTTTTAACACGTTTTCCCATGACCTGAAAGCCGGGGAATTAATGGAGCTTCTGAATCTGTATCTGACGGTCGGCACAGAAGCCGTTCATCGTCGCAGCGGGCTGATTGATAAATATATGGGCAGCGAAATCATGGGGCTGTTTAATACTCAGTTGAATCCCTCTGATCAGCACGCCTGGGACGCTGTGCAGGCTGCGCTGGACATGACGGTTAATTTTCAGATGCTCTACCAACAGATGGACGAAAAGCCAACAGTGCCCTATTACCGGATTGGAATCAACACCGGAATCGCGACACTCGGTAATGTCGGCGGTACGAACCGGCGTGAATTCTCCGCGATTGGCGATACAATTAACCTTGCGAAACGTTTGCAGGAAAGCGCGGTGCGGGGCGAGATTATCATCAGTCAGGAAACCTTTGATGTGTGCCGCGAACGGCTGGCGAATGTTCCCCTGCTTGAGGTGATCCCACGCGGGGCGATTCAGGTGAAGGGACGCCTTCAGGAAACCAATGTCTATCAACTGTTATTGAATACGAGCAGCAGCTAATCATGGAAACCTCTCAGGTCAACCGCCTTATCCTCGAAGTTACTCGTCTTGGCAACCAGATGGATGAAGTTATGGGAATGCTGGCGGCGCAGCAAAAAGTGTTAAAAATGCGCGGGATGCAGCTTCCGCCGAATGTCATGGAACGCCTGGACAGCGTCCAGCAAGAAGTGAATCAACTGCGCCAGATGCTTGGCGACCAGACCCCTGAACTGACCCAGTTGCGGGCGCTGTTCCGCACCATCATACAAATCAATTCCTCGCTGGATTTGCAGCAGGTGTTAAATGAGGTTATGGATACTTTCGTCGAGCTGACTGGCGCGGAGCGTGGTCTTATTCTTCTGATTAACCCGGATACCCGTGACATGGAAATCAAGGTCTTGCGCGGGATGGATCAGGAGACGATGAGCAAGGGCAGCTTCAATGTGAGCCGCACCGTTGTGCGTGAAGTTGCCAGCAAAGGGCAGCCCATTGTAGCGACCAACGCGCTGGAAGATGAACGTCTGAGCGCCCAGGAAAGTATCATCAGCTACGCCGTTCGCAGTATTATCTGTGTGCCGCTAAAGGTGAAAGATGAAATCATCGGAGTAGCCTATTCTGACCATCGCTATCGTAAAGAACTTTTCGGTGACCAGGAGTTAAGATCGCTGGTAGCGTTTGCGAATCAGGCTGCGATTGCGATTGAAAATGCTCGCCTGTTTGAGAATTTGCAGCAGCGGTTGGCTGAAGTCACCGAAATTCGCAATTTCCTGGATAACATTTTCAACTCCATTATTAGCGGCGTCATCACCTTGAATGAAGATGGCATTGTTATCACCACCAATCCAGCGGCGGAACATATTCTTGGCATTAAGGCACACAGCAGCTATGGCAAGTATTACACTGAGGTTTTCCCAACGTTGTTTGAAGGCTTTGAAGAACTTCTTAACCGTGTGCTCACCCAGGGCAAGCAGCAGGTCACGGAAATTAACCCTGTCCTCTCCCATCGTGGGTCCGTCTATTTGAAATTGAGCCTTACCCCCCTTCGTGATTGGTCTACTCAGGACATTAACGGTGTAACCATCGTGATTGACGACCTGACAGAACTAAAACAGCGCGACGAAACGCTCCGCGTCGTCAACACGTACCTGTCGGCGGAAATGGTCGCTAATATTCAGAGCCTTGACCAGATAGGATTGGGTGGCGAAGACCGCGAAATCACCGCCATTTTCGCGGATGTACGTGGGTTTACCACCTTCAGCGAGAAGCTCGATCCTGAAGTGCTGATGAGCATCATCAACCAGTATCTGGCGGTCAGCAGCAATGCCGTACAGCATTACCAGGGTGTGATCGACAAATTTATGGGTGATGCAGTGTTGGGGCTGTATAACACGCAGTTGAACCCACAGGGCGACCATGCTATTCGGTGCGTGATGTCTGCTATTAAAATTGTGGAGGATGTTGACGCGCTGCACCAGAAACTGCCCGCGAACTATCAGCTTCGCTACGGGATTGGCATCCACACTGGCCCCGCTACGATTGGTAATATCGGCAGCGCCAGCCGTAAAGAGTTTACCGCCATTGGCGAGGCAGTAGATTATGCTAAAAAATATCAGGAAACAGCCAGCGGCGGGGAAATCGTTATCAGTCCTGCGACCTACGAACAGATTAAACACGCGGTGGATTGCGAACCCATTGAACGCCAGCTTCGTAATTCAGAGGAAGTGGTATCACTTTACCGGGTGATTGGCATAAAATCCTAAGCAAAATTCGGTGGGGCAGATACAACCTTGCCCTGCCAATGAGCCCCGTTATACAACAGTTCAAAAGTACGCCCATCTGGTACTTTGACCAGCATGTGTTGCCCATCGTCGCTTGTCCAGTGGCGCCCTACCTCCGTGATGAATAATGCTTGCCCGTCCCAGACCAGTTTTCTGGGATGCGCCTGCCCTTCCTTCGTAAAAGTGGCTTCAACAGTACAGGATTTCATGAGAGGTACTCGATAATCATGCTAAGGGCGGCGTCTGCGCTGGACTCTTTGTTCTGAATCCGGTCGCCGCTCCAGACGAAACGCCTCACCAGCAGCAGTTCCGGCGTTGCCAGCGCGACATAGGTTAACCCAACGGGTTTTTCGGCTGTTCCCCCGCCTGGCCCCGCGATTCCCGTTACCGAAACCGCCAGATCAGCCTGAAAAATATCCTGTGCGCCGCGTGCCATTTCGCTGGCAACCTGCTCACTGACGGCGCCGTAGGTTATCAGCGTTTTTTCGAGCACGTGTAAGACCTGCATTTTGGTCTGATTGGAATAAGACACAACCCCACCCAGATAATAATCCGAGCTGCCTGCAATGTTGGTCAGGCGGTGGCCGATCAACCCCCCTGTGCAGCTTTCGGCAGTTGCCAGTGTGAGCTTCTGGATTCTTAACAGATCACCAATCATTTCTTCCAGACTTTTCATCCAAAGCGCCTTCCTACTGCTACCCGTGAGTTCAAAATTTCTTCGATTTCTCTGGCCTCACCGCCAACCACAAAATCCATATACACATTGGGCCAGCGGCGGGCGATTTGTTCGTTCATCAAATCAACTAAATCCGGCGTTGTCAAAATGGTCACCGCCAGCGAAGTATCTTTCGGCAAAAAATTGATAAATTCGTGAACGGTCATCAGAGTTGGGCGAAAGCGATCCCAGTAAAAGCGCCCAACGGTAAAAAACCACTCCTCATCGATTCCAGGCGCGAGCACAATAAAGTGATACGTCGGCTCGCCATGAACCGGGCCAGGACCAGGCGGTTCGATCACCAGATCAGCAGGCGGCGGGGCAGCAAACCCACCTGAATCCAATGCCGACACATCCTTGTAAACCGGGCTCGTTTGATCTAGTAAAAACGCGGCGGGCATCGGGCCGCCACCAGATGGGTCATAATAGTGATCCCATTTCCACAGAGCGAGACCCCAGAACCAGGGCGGGGCCTCACGAGCCGTCCAATCAAACATCGCAACGGTCGCATGAGCGTGACTTTCCCATGTAAAACCGGGATAACGGGTGTCCATCTGCCTGAGTTGCCCTGGCTGGGGAAGAGGCCATAGTCCGCCCTCTGTACCGATTACCGGCACTGCCCCCAGGCCAAACATGTCCTGCAAGCGTTCCAGCCATGCCTGGCCGCACGCAATCAGCCCATGAACATCCCCCAGCGGAGAAAGCGGGGTTCCTCCCCAGACCGTTCTGCCGGGGTCGCCCGCTTGACTGATAGGATCGTAGGGATATTCAAAATGCCAGCCGCCCTCCGCGTGATTTTGCATTTCGGGGGGGCGGGCAGAAAGTTCGCCCTGACCAGGAAGTTCCTGATAAAAGTGGTTCAAGATGTAGGGGTGAGTCGGGATCCAAAAACCGCTGTGCAAAACTTGTGAGAAACGGCGGTAATGATTATCAAACATGTACAGGCAAAGCTGGTTGATCCAGGTTGTGGTATTTTCCCACCCGCCGCCCGCCTCACTGAGGGGAATAAAACCCGGATACCCGCCATTTTCGATAATAAATTCAGCCCAGTCCAGCCAGTTATTGCAGATCGGCGCGATCACACCGTTGGTATTCATGGGGTCAAAATTTGCCCCATTGGGCCATTCAATACCCAGATTCGGTTCATTGTAAATCTCAAACCATTTGACCCCCACGTTGAGGTAATCCAGAAAATTCTGGCGCATTTCAGGGTCAATCGGCACGCCGCTGTGCTGAGGACGATAGACGCGGATAATCGGGGTGACGTTGTTAGCCAGCAGTTGAGGGCACATGCTGACATAGTCCGAGCCCAGCGCCACGAGTTTCATCCAGCCAAATTTTTGGGAAAAGATACGGTTTATATCCGGGTTGCCCTGGTTGTGCATCCCACGCGGATTGCGTGACCACTGGTATTCCGTCAGTTTCATGCGCGGCTACTGCTGCAAGGGAACTCCAAAAGGTTCGTTACGTTCGGCACGAGCATCCAGCGTAAGCTGCAAATCCTCTGGGAAGTCATAAACCAGTGGGTCATGGTACACGCGCTGCCCAAACAGACTGGTGATCTGGTCATTGACCAGACTCGCGGTGTCTGTGCGCGAGAGGCTGGTAATTGCCACACTGTAACGGCGTGGTACATGCTGAATCAGTGACAAATCATGAACCACAATCGTGCGAAAGGTTTCCCAGTATTTCCGTGCCGCCACAAAGAGATAATCCACGCTCACGCCTGGTGCAAGATAGAGAAAGTGAAAATCTGCTTTCTGGGTGGGTGGGGTATCATCCTGACGGCGAGCAGTGCTGGTTTTCGCCTCTACATCTTCGATGATTCGGGAAAGGGGATTTTCCCACAATCCGTAATCTGGCATTCAAGAACTCCCCTGCATATCTTGCTTTGATTGTAGTACAGCTTGTTCCGTTCGCCAAAGCAGCGACTCTTTAAGGCGATTTTTTACAGCGTTCAGACGGGGATAGCCATCCGCGAATTCAGACGCCCATTCACGGGCAAATGCGCCGCTGCGAATCACTTCCAGGATGCCTTCCATTTGCGCCGAAATTTTGCTTTCCTGAAAGCGCTCGGTCCGGGACAGCACACTGTACTGTCCCATAGGAGACATCCCCGACAGTGTCTCTCTCAGGCCATGTTCCGCCGCCTGCCGGAAAAACTCGCTCAACTCACCGGAAAGATACAACTCGCTTAAGATGGCCTCTTTGGGATAGCCTTCCTGAATAAGAATCTGCGTTGCAGTGGCAAGAATTGTGTGCAAGACCGGCAAAATTGCCTGCTGCCAGAACAAATCCAGCTCAACTTCCTGCTGGAATGTGACTTCCAGCGCACCCTGTTTCAGCCCACCAACTGCCAGGGCCACCGCGAGCAGTCGTTGCATCGGAGCAGCAGTGGCCCGGTGGTGCAGCGCTACATAGGTGGGATAGCCGGTTCCATTTTCATAGGCCTGCCGCACGCTTGGCCCCAGCGTGCGCGGCGCCAACAGCCCTACATCAACAAAAATTGGCGGTTCGATGAACTTGTAGGCAATGTTATACGCCGACGCGAACAGCAGCAAATCCCCTGTTTTCAGGGCCGGGCTGACTTCTTCCAGAAAAACACGCGGCATGGCTTCGTCAGGGATGGTCAGCAGATGGATGTTGGAGTAGCGAGTCGCTTCGCCAATAGATGCTGTAGTAAATCCATCGACCCGTGCCTGCCGTGCATATTCATCCGGTGCATTACCCACCATGACAGGCACACCACTGTCGCGCAAATTCAGGGCAAATGACCGTCCCAGGTTACCGTAACCCAACACAGCCACCCGGCAGCCTTGCAGATGGGTTAAGTGAGCATCATGTTCCCAGTAAAAATTCGTCATTATTTATAAAGACCACGCCACGCATTTTGCCGGATTTTGAGAATCTCCATGACCATGTTATAGGCATCGGTGATGGGCTTTACTTTCGACTGATCTTTATAAATCCAGGTGATGGGCACCTCCACGATTTTGTAACCCCGGCGCTGTGCTGCAAACAGCAGTTCGACATCAAAAGCCCACCCGTTGATGGTCTGGAGAGGAAACAGAACATTTGCCACCTCACGGCGGAAACACTTAAAACCGCACTGTGTATCCTGCAAACCACGCACCGCCAGAATCCGCACCAGCATGTTAAATATTCGCCCCATGATGTGGCGGTATTCGGGTTCGCCAACACGCTTTGCCCCCGGCGCTTCGCGGGAAGCAATCGCAATATCATAATTACTGAGCTGGGGAGGGATAAATTTCAACGTCTCCTCAACCGGCATCGAAAAATCAGCATCACAAATAAACAAATACTCTCCCCGTGCCTGCATCATTCCTGCCTTGACCGCCGCGCCTTTCCCCTGGGTTTTTTCCGAAATGACACAGATGTATTCATGGTTTGCCGCCGCTGCTTCCGCGATTTTTAGCGTATCATCAGTGCTGTTGTTGTTCACGATAACCACCTCAATGGAGAAATTCTGTTTTTCAACAAAGGCAACAACTTCTTGCAAGCTTTTTGGGAGGCGATCTGGGGCGGCTTCGTTATAGGCTGGAATAACCAGCGAGAGAAAGGGGCTATCAATCGGCACGAGGTTCTCCAGGAATTGGTGTCAAAATGGATTCAAGGTATAGAATAGATACACGGCGATTGGCCTGAATGACGCGCCGCTTTCGCAGCATTTTAGGCAGGTAGCGCAGCGCAGCTACCATTCCGCGTAAACGAGCACGGGCCGCTTCCCCCCGCCAGGCCCGCAGCGCATCAATCGCGATTCCGGCTTGCTGGCGAAAAATTCGGAGGCCATATTTGCGCCACAATGCGCTCGGATAATCTTTCATCAGCACAAACAGCGTGTTTCGTCCAACATAATAGCTGGCGGTTGTCCCACCGCCAGTCGCAGACAGCTTATGATAAACAAGGGCATCCGGGATGTAAACACAGCGATACCCAGCGATCTGAGCACGCCAGCCGAGGTCAATATCTTCGACCGAAAAATAAAAATCGTCATCCAGCAGGCCTACTTCATCCAATAGACGCCGCCGATAAATAGACGCACCGCCGCACGCCGAAAAAACATACTCTGCCCGATTAAACTGGCCTTCGTCTATCTGCCACACCCCGCGATTTCCGGGGAGACCGTCTACACGGTAAAAATCACCCGCCGCATGAAATTTCTGCCGTTCGTCAAATAACATCATCCGGGAAGCAATCATGCCCGCATCCGGGTAGCGCGAAAAGCCGTCTACTACTGCCTCCGCCCAGCGTGGGTCCGCTTCAGTATCGTTGTTCAGCAGCGCAACAAATTCCCCGTCAGCCACTTCCATGCCCGCGTTACAGGCGCCGGTGAAGCCGCGATTTTCAGGCAGTTCGATGAGCCGGACTTCAGGATAGTGCGTTCTGATGAAGTCCTGTGAGCCATCCTGTGAGGCGTTGTCCACGATAATCACTTCAAGATCAGGGTAGGTCTGCGCTCGCAGGGCATCCAGACAGGTTTGAAGAAAGTGTTTGCCGTTCCAATTGGGGATTACAACGGAAAAACGCCCACTCACGAGATTAACAGCCCTTCATGCTGCAAATAGGCTTGAACAGCGTCCTGCCAGGGGCGCAGGGTAATCCCCAACGCGGCGGCGGCGCTGTTCTTCAACACGCTGTATTCCGGCGGGGTCGAGGGCCGTGCATATTCAGCGGCGGAGATCTTTTCAATCTCAAGGCTCTCGAATCCGGCCAAATCAAGGACTTTTCGCGCAAATGCCCAACGCGATGCCCGCCCCGCGTTCACCAGATGATAAATCCCGTACTGCTGGGTTGAAATCAGCTTAATGATAGCTTCAGCCAGATCATAGTTATAGGTAGGTACAGCAACTTCGTTGACAACCACCCGCAGAGGCTGGCCTTCTCGCGCACGTTTCAGAATCGCGTGGATAAAGTTATTTCCTCCTTGGGCGAACAACCATGACGTTCTCACTATATAAAACTTCCGCAGATGGTCGCGCACCACCTGTTCCCCAACCATTTTGCTGTAGCCGTAGGAATTAATCGGGTGTACCGGATCATATTCTGAAATTTCTCCGGTGTTGCGCCCATCAAACACTTCATTGGTGCTGACGTAAAGCATGGCCGCATCTACTTCCAGGCAGGCCAGCGCGACGTTTTTGGTGCCGTATCCGTTCACTCGAAGGGCTTCATCCGGATTCAAGGCACATTCATCAACGGCGGTCATAGCACCGCAATGGAGAACAAGTTCAGGCTTTAGCGTCCTTACGGTCTGCCGGATCGCTTGAAAATCGGTAAAGTCCACGCTGTCAATATCAATGCCCGTCACTTCGTGAGAATGGTTGAGGCGTTCCGCCAGTCGGCTTCCAAGCCGACCTTTAGCGCCTGTAATCAGCGTCCGCATAGTTACAATCCGTCTGCATCAAACGCATTATAACGGATTGAACACAGGTTGTGTATGTTCAGGCATAGCGGCGGGCGATACTGTCCACATGACTGCCGTAGCCTTCTCCGAACAGGTTGAGATGAACCAGCAGCGGGTAAAGTTGATACAGGGCTTTGCGTTCCATGTAACCTTTATCCAGAGGGAAAGCGGCGTTGTATGCCTCGTAAAAACGCCCCGGAAAACCGCCAAACAACTCGGTAAATGCCATTTCGACCTCCCGGTGCCCATAATATACTGCCGGGTCATAAATGACGGGAAGATCACCTGTAATACCGGAATAATTGCCACCCCATAAATCGCCATGCAGCAGCGAAGGGGACACATCGGGCAGAATGCCGGGCAGTTTTTCGCAGAGTCTTTCCAGCAGCCGCTCCCTTTCAGGATTCAACCGCCCATTTTGACGAGCGATCCCCATTTGCACCCGGATTCGCTGGTCACGATAGAATGCCGCCCAGCTTTGAGTCGGGGTATTGGACTGGTGCAGCCTCCCGATATAGTTGTCATGATCAAGACCGTGTTTGTCCTGTGTTATCTGATGCAGCCTTGCTAATCCTTCGCCCAAATGATCCGCAAATACTGTTGGGTTCTTTGGACGCTCAATGGGCAGCCATTCCAGCGCCAGAAATGCAGGCTTCTCTGAGGACAAAATCACCTGCGGGACTTTGAGGGTGCCAGCCGACGCCAGCAGATTTAAACCCCGTGCCTCCGCTGTGAACATGCCGGGTGGGGAATGGGGATTCCATTTCACGAAGAATCTCTCTGAGGCGGTTTCGACCTGTGCCGCTTCATTGATGTCCCCACCACCAATCCACTGGCTGCTGACAACCGCTGTGTTCAGATGCGATTCAATCGCATGTTGGATGTCGGCGGGTAAGCTCATAACCCATGTTCTTCTCGAATCGCTTTCAGCAGCCCGTGCGAGGCATTTTCAATAAGTTTGTAAACATAGTCAAAGCCACCTGTGTAGTACGGATCCGGGACTTCCTTATCGACAACCCCATTGGCGTATTCCAGAAAGGGTTTGATGACTGGTTGGGTATCCTTCGGTTGGCGAGATTGCACAGTTTCCAGATTGTCGTAGTCCATCGTAAGGATGTAATCGAAGTTTTCAAAGTCAGCACGTGCCAACTGCCGCGCTCGTCCATCATATGGAATATTGTGCTTGGCAAGTTCGCGGAGTGTGCCGCTGTGGGCACGTTCGCCAATATGCCAGCCGCCTGTCCCCGCCGAATCAACCACAATCTGGTCGCTTAACCCGGCCTCATTGACCAGATGCTGGAAGACGGCTTCCGCCATCGGTGAGCGGCAGATATTTCCCAGACAAACGAACAAAACTCGTATCATTGTTATCCTCCTAAAATCCGCTTCCGCTTGCTGTTTGGAAGAAAATGAATTGTGTAGGGGTCGCCATTTTTAAACGACGGAAATTGGGAACAACTGACTTTGAACCCGATTTCCTGAATATAAGGGAAAAACACCATAAAAAAGCGACCAGAAACCAGAAATAATTCTTTGTGCTGCTGGCGAAACTCCTGTGATATACCCTGCTTGATTCTGGGATAAATCATTTTCAGTAAAACCAAACTGCTGCTCAAAAAGCGCCTGGTAGGTAAGGCCTTTTCCCATACGATGTTCACCAATTTCGCAAATTGCTTTAATCTGATATAACTACATGAAACAGATTTTTTCTGGGACACAGGTTATTATGGATCAGGACAACATCCCTTCAACAGAACTGCTGCCAGATGACGATACCAAACAACTGTCACCGGGAAAGATGATGTCCCCTGTGCCGGGCAAGGTTTCGCCCGTGCGGCCTGAGCATCCAGAACCCTACCGTCCCCGTATTAAGCCGACCCGCCCCGCCAAGCCAGAAGTACCTGTGACCATGCCAGAGCGGCAGGTATTTATGGATGAGGTCGAAACGGTTGGACTATCTTCATACGAAAAAGCAAAGCTGGCAATAGAAAAACTGCGCGAAAAAATGAATGAGGTCGCCAGGGAATTTTCGGAAGGGGTGATCAACCAGGCACAGTTCAACGCGATTTACCGCTACTACTCCGAAAAACGGGATATTACGGAGCTCCTTCTGGAACGCAATCCTGAATCTGATGCCTGGAAATCGGTCATTAACACCGAACATACCCGTTTTTTGCGCGAGCATTTTGCGGCAAAAATCCTCTCCTTTGGGATTTACCGCATTGACGCCGGGGAACAGATCGTGCATCAGGGCAGTTTACGGCTGCCGCCTGACCAGCTTTCCCCCATTTTTGCTAAACTGAATAAATTGATAGAGGAAGGGCGCATCCCCGGCCCGGCGCGGCGGCAGTTAAAGGATGAACGCTGGGTGGTATTGATTCCTGGCAAAATCACGGCCTCCGTCGCTATATTTTCGCTTGAACCTGCTCCGATGCAGCGGCAGTTGATTGAGGATCTTCACCGCGATTTTGAACGTGCCAACGAGAAAAACCTACAGATGGGCAATTTTGACCCGCGTTTTATGGTCTTCCCGCATCGTGTCCTGTTTGAATAAACGTGGTTAATAACAGGAGTGATATTTTGCGACGGATTGAAACCGACGGCTTAGTCTATTACCAGTTTGAAATGTGGGCAGAAAAGCCGATCAAACATGGTATCTTTACCCGGTTGGGCGGCGTGAGTCCCGCTCCCTGGGGCACCTTAAATCTGGGTGGCACGGTAGGCGACTCTCCTGCTGCGGTGGCGGAAAATCACCGCCGGATGTATGACACACTGGGCGTAAATCGCCAGCGCATTTGCACCGTCTGGCAGGTTCACAGTGCTGATACTGTCATCGCTTATGAACCCGCCCCGAATCGTAAGTGGCTGGATCGGGCTGACGGAATGGTGACGGCTCAAAAGGACACCCCTCTGGCGATGCGCTTTGCGGACTGCGTACCCCTTCTGTATTATGATCCGACGCACTCGGTCATAGGCCTGTCACACGCGGGCTGGCGCGGCACGCTCAGTGGTGCACAGATCAGTGTGGTGGAAACGATGCAGGATGCCTTTGGCTGCCGCCCAGAGGATATTCAGGTCGGTATCGGCCCTAGCATAGGGCCGGATCACTTTCAGGTCGGGGAAGAAGTCGTCGCTGCATTTGAAGAAGCCTACGGTTCACTGAACGGGCTATTGCAACGTGCCGAAGATGGCTCCGCTTACCTCGATCTATGGGAGGCGAACCGCCGCAAGCTGATCGAGGCGGGCGTTGAGCAGATTGAAGTTGCTGCCATCTGTACTGCCTCCAATATCGACGAATTTTTCTCTCACCGGGCGGAAAAAGGCCGCACCGGACGTTTTGGAGCCGTCATTTCCTTATGATCGCCGAGAACATCATTTATGTGCAGGATCGCATCACGGCGGCGTGCCGGCGTGCCGGACGTTCGCCAGAAGAAGTGACCCTGGTTGCGGTTTCCAAAACCAAACCGGTGTCGGATATTTTGCAGGCATTTGAATGCGGCATTACGAACTTCGGGGAAAACCGCCTGGAAGAAGCCGCGCAAAAATTACCTGATCTGGCAGGCCAAGCCCTTCGCTGGCACATGATCGGTCACGTACAGAGTCGTAAATCGGATGAGGTCGCGGCACTCGGTTTTCATTTAATCCACTCGCTGGATTCAGTCAAATTAGCACGCCGCTACAGCAGATTTGCCGTAGCAAAAGGAATTACCCTGCCAGTTTTGCTTGAAGTCAATGTCTCCGGTGAAGCGACGAAAAGTGGGTGGATCGCGTATAATTGGGAAAAGGATGATGCAGTACGCCTGACTCTGTGGCATGATATAGAAGTGGTGTTGACTCTACCAGGGCTGGACGTTCAGGGGTTGATGACGATGGCGCCTATCGTTGAAAACATGGAAGAAACACGGCCTGTCTTTCAATCGTTGGCGGCGCTGCGAAATAACCTGAAGCAGACTTTTCCTGACAGAAACTGGCAGCACCTCAGCATGGGTATGACCGATGATTTTGACGTTGCCATTGAGGAAGGCGCTACCCTCGTAAGAATTGGTCGCGCTATTTTTGGCGAACGGGAGTAAGGAATTTTGGGTCAAGTTTTAGCATTACTCATTCAAGTTTACATCATTGTCATCATCGCGCGGATCATGGCAAGTTGGGCGGTCAGTTTTGGAAGTGTTGATCCCTATCATCCGGCGGTTCAGTTTCTTCATCAGGCCACCGAGCCCGTGCTGAAGCCGGTGCGGGATCTGCTGCCACCTGTGAGTGGATTCGATTTTAGCCCGATTATCGTACTCATTGTTTTGCAGTTCCTCAGCAATGTGTTGATTAACTCTTAAGCAAGAAAGGGACTTCCGTATGAAAAAGAATCTGGAAATTACCAATGCCTCTGGCGGTGCGGCGTTTAATGTACGGGTGGTGACCCGTGCCAGCCAGACGGAAATGGGCGGTGTCGGAGAAGACGGTATTCTCAAAGTCCGTTTGAAGTCAGCTTCCGCTGAGGGCGCAGCCAATGAGGAATTGGTAAGCTTCCTTGCTAAAGAACTCGATATTGAGCCAGGGAAAATCGAAGTTGTCGCCGGACAGGACAAACGAGATAAAATTCTCAGCATCGAGGGAATTTCGCCGGACGTTCTGGAAGAAAAACTGCTGTCGGTTAGTAAAAACGAATAGACCTTGTGATTTCTCATTGCCATATAATAGTTATGTCTTGAGGCTGATATGTCTCTGTCTGTTTTTTGCTGCCTGCAATCCAACGCCATCAGACAAGACCGCCATCCCCCCAACACAGACACTTTTCGAACCAACCGATACGCCAACGCCACTGCCCCCCACATCAACTGCAACGCCGCTGCCAACCCCAACGAGCGTTTTAGAGGGTTTTGCCACGACCCCGATTCCGGTGCCGCAGCTTTTACCTGCTGCCGTTGCAACGCTGATTGATACAGTAATCACGGATCTACAGGAAAAACAGAACTTTCCTACCGACGAAATTCAATTGATCAGCTTGAAAACCGTGCGCTGGAATCCGTTTGACTGCACCCAAAATCCTCTGTTGTTGCTGCGGAGCGAAATCGGATTATCCGGCTACCGCATGGTGCTGCAAGTCGAGAACGACGCATTTGTCTATTTTACGGCTGGTGACTTCATTCTCTGGTGCGAAAACGCGCCGCTTTCACATGCCGAAGGTTTTCCCCTTCCCTTTGACCCGCTTGCCGAAGACCTGGTTCAGTTGGCGGTATCAGATCTGGCCGGACGTCTGGACGCTCCCGAATACACTATTCGTCCGGTGGACGTGCTGGCCGTCACCTGGACAGACACCAGTTTTGGCTGCCCGGTAGAAAATGGCGAATATGCTCCACAGATGAACCCCGGTTACCGGATCATCCTGAAACGAGCAGAGACTTTTTTCGCCTATCACACGGATGCTTATGGGGTCATGTTCTGTGCTGATGAAGTTTTACCCGCACCTTTTGTCACTCCAGAAAGTTAAACGTGAATGCAAGAAAACGGCTTTGACTTTAAAGGACATCGTATTTTTTACCGCCAGCACGGCAGCGGCCCGGACACGCTCCTGCTGCATGGATTTCCTACCAGCTCCTACGATTGGGAAAAAATCGTGCCCATCGTAGGGCAGCACCGCCGTTTGTTAGCCCCTGATTTTCTTGGCTTTGGCAAAAGCGATAAACCCTATCCCTATACATACAGTCTGTTTGAGCAGGCGGATCTGGTAGAAGCGCTGGCGGCACATCTCCACCTCAAAGATGTTGACCTGATTTGCCATGATTATGGCGATTCGGTGGGTCTGGAAATCATGCGGCGGCAGCACGAGGGCAAACTCAAATTCAAAGTCAAAACATGCACCCTTTTGAACGGCAGCGTCTATTTTGATCTGGTACATCTGCGCCTGATTCAGCGGCTTTTGCTGTGGCCTGGGGTGGGCAGCCTGGTCAGCCGATTGATGAACCGCCGGATTTTTGGAAAGCAGTTTGCGGCGCTGTTTTCCCCGGCTCACCCGATTTCGGAATCCGAGCTGGATCAACATTGGGAACTTTTGATTTATAACAATGGGCGGGCGGTGTATCCGGCTCTCAATCGTTATCTGGATGAACGCCGGAAGTATGCTCAAAAATACTGGGAGCCCACACTGGAGAACTTGCAGGCTCCATTGTGTGTGATCTGGGGTATGGCTGACCCGGTCGCCGTGGGTGCGATGGCCTTACGGATGCAGCAGCGCATCCCGGATGCAGAGGTGCATTTCCTGGACAATGTCGGACATTATCCGCAGCTCGAAGTGCCGGACGTAGTGGCAGAAAAAATACTTGCGTTTCTGCTCAGTCATTAACCGCTAACTCATAGGCGCTTTGAGCGATAATCGGCACAAGTTCACCCAACATGGCAAATCGTTCATCTTGTGTTTGTCCTCGATGATAACGCACGTAAATCTGCGCCACGATGACAACCACCCGCCACAGAGCCAGCACATGGTAAAATTTAATATGCTTCAAGGAACGTCCGCTTTTTTCTGCGTAGCGTTCCACCAGTTCCCGCCGAGTCATAAATCCGTAGCGCGGCGACGGCATTCCCAGCAACCCCTGATAATATGGAGGATCCTCTTTTTCTGTCCAGTAGGCCAGCAGCGTACCCACATCCACCAAAGGGTCACCCAGCGTACACATGTCCCAATCGAAAATCGCCACCAGTTTTGACGGTTCCCTGAACATTACATTATCCAGCTTGTAATCGTTATGCAGCAGACTGGGCGGATTTTCCGGGGGGCGGTTGTTTTTCAGCCAGGTGTACACTTCCTCAAACGCAGGCACCTCTTTGACTTTGGCTTTTTCCCAGCGTTCGTACCAGCCTTCGATCTGTCTTTCCACAAATCCTAGCGGTCTGCCCAGGTCGCGTAACCCGATGGCGTCAAAATCGACGGCGTGCAGTTCCGCCAGCTTATCAATCAGGGCTTCGCTCATCTGTCGGGCAGCATCGGGCACTTCCGCGAACTGATCTGGCATCTCGCGCCGCACGACTGTACCACGATGGCGCTCCATAATCAGAAAAGGCGCTCCTATAACTTCAGAATCTTCGCAGAAGTGATAAGCACGCGGCGCCGCCGAAAATTTCTGATGCAGCACCGCCAGCACCTTATATTCACGCGCCATGTCATGCGATTTTGGGGCAACCGGGCCTAACGGCGGGCGGCGCAGTACATATTCCTGTGCTCCAAAGCGCAGCAGGTACGTGAGATTGGCCGCGCCGCCGGGAAACTGCCTAACTGTCATAGGCTGGTCAGCGCCCTCTAATTTGTCGCGCAGATAATCTGCCAGTTTTGCCTCATCAAAACGCTCGTCCGGGCGAACGTCAATCGTTTCGTCAGTCATGCGCGGTGTCCCCCAAATTTCTTCAACATTTCCCGCGCTACGACCATACGATGGACTTCATCCGGCCCATCATAGATGCGGGCAGCACGCCCCTGGCGCCACATAAAGGCTAAGGGGGTATCATCCGATACCCCAAGACCGCCGTGTACCTGAATCGCCCGATCCAGCACATCCATCATGACTTTCGCCACGAAAAATTTGATCATGGAAATCTCGACACGGGTTTCGCGCTGCCCAACGTTATCAATCATCCAGGCCGCGTTCAGCACCATCAGACGAGCCGCCTGAATTTCGGTGGCACTGTCGGCAATCCAGTTCTGGACGGTTTGTTTTTCGGCCAGAGGGCCGCCAAATGCCTCACGCTCAAGCGCGTATTGGCACATGAGGTCAAAACCGCGCTGGGCCTGCCCCAACCAGCGCATACAGTGATGAATTCGCCCCGGCCCCAGTCTGGATTGGGCAATCATAAAACCGTCACCTTCCTGACCGAGCGTGTTTTCAACCGGAACACGTACATCGTCGTACTCAACTTCCCAGTGACCGCTGCCCGTGTAATGCCCCATCACCGAAATCGGGCGCACCAGCCTGACCCCAGGGGTATCTGTCGGTACAAGAATCATGCTCTGGCGGCGATAGGTACTGGCGTTAGGGTCGGTCACAGCTACGACGATCCCAAAGCCCGCGCCGTTGGCATTGGTGCTGTACCACTTGCGCCCATTGATAACCCATTCATCTCCATCCCGAACAGCAGTGGCTTTTAAGTTACGTGGATCTGAACCACTGGTTTCAGGTTCGGTCATGCTGAAAAATGAACGCACCTCACCGCGCTGTACAGGCCAGAAGAATTTTTCTTTCTGTTCCTCGGTTCCAAAATGCCACAAAATCTCTGCATTGCCGCTGTCCGGTGCGTTGCAGCCAAACACACGCGGCGCAAAGTAGCTCCGCCCGATAATTTCGTTTAACAGGCCATATTCCATCACACCCAGACCTATTCCACCTGCTTCTCTGGGCAGATGCCCCGCCCACAGGCCCATGTCTTTGACTTCCTGCTGCAACTGGCGAATGTAGGGGTGGTCTTCACTGCAACGGGGAAACTCTTTTTCGTCGTATTCAAACCCCTCTTTTTCCCACGGGTAAATCTTTTTTTCAATAAATTCTAGAAGGGTGGCACGCATATCCTGAATATGGGGTGGAATCGCAAAATCCATCTGTAAGCATCCCCTAAATTGAGCCATGTAAAAGTAGAGAGGTCGGCCTGGCCTGTGCCAGGAAGTCGAGGGGTGTCAAACCACCCAAAGCGTCATGGGGACGGTGCTCATTATACCGATGCCGCCA
>WBUL01000007.1 GCA_008933735.1 Anaerolineae bacterium
CGTCCGGCACCGCCTGGAACGCCGCGCTGATCGGCGCAAACACCGTGAACGGCCCTTCTCCTGACAGCGTCTCGCTCAGTCCCGCCGCCTCCAGCGCTGTCCCCAGCACCCGCAGCGTCCGCCGCTCTTTGATAATGTCCAGAATTGTCTTCCCATCTTGCCGAGAAACCTCCTCCGGTACAGACGGAGTTCCTGTTGAGGCAAGCGCTGTTGTCAACATCGACAGCAGGAGAGCAGCTACTATTCCAACAAACAGAATTTTCCTGGTCATGGATAATCAATCTCCCTAAGTTTTCTTTGTCATGAAAATATACGGGGCGTGAGGAATCTATAGGGGCGGGTCAATCCTGATGACCGACCCGCCAAAACGAGGTTAGGCTTTTGCCTGACGGCTGCGGAACCAGATGATCCCGCCACCAATGACAACTACCAGAATAACACCCAGCACAACCAGAATGAGAGTGGTGTTATCCTCACCCTCTTCTTCCTCATCTTCAGTGGAGGCCGCTTCTTCCGTTGGCTCAGCAGTCGCTTCGGCAGGTTCAGCTTCAGCAGTCGCCTCCACCTGCGCTTCCTCGGTGGCTTCCGCCGTCGCATCCTGAGCGATGGCTTTTTGCCCCTTCCATGCAATACTCAATACCAATCCCACGATCAATACCGCTACGAGTGCTACTAAAATTGATTTCTTCTTGGTCATTTTTGTTCGCTCCTTTCAAACAATTCATGAGCAGCAGTGTTTATTTTAGCGCGGTAGTCAAGGAAACCAAAAAAGAGCAGGTATTTTTAACCTGCTCTTTAAGTAAATGTCTCAAGCCCCTAGCGATGCGTCACCGTTAGTTGCTGGCTTCTTCCGTCGCTTCGGGTTCCACCGCGCCTTCCAGCAGTTCACCCGTGACCGGATCTACGCCGGTTTCGAGTTCACCGGAGGCCAGCAGCTCCTGAACCGCCGCCGCCTGTTCGTATATTTCGTCAGCAATATCGGAGTCGTGTTTTTCAGCGAAGGTGATGCCGCCATTGGTCACATCCAGAACGTAAATGCTGCCACCGGGGAAATTCTCCATATCCCCATTGACCAGGGCTTCAATCAGATCATAAACACCAACATCAACCCGCTTCAGCGCACTGGTGATCAGATATTCGACGCCAGGGGTTTCGCCTTCACCGAAGGTGGTGAAGTATTCATCCTGGTCCACGCCAATGACGTACACATCCTGCTGCGCCGCCGCCAGAATACCGCCGGAACCCGTCGGGCCACCCGCGCCAAAGATCACATCCGCGCCTTCACCGATAAACTGTTCAGCCGCCGATGCACCACGATCCGGGGCATTAAAGTCGTCAATGTAGACACCCAGTTTTTCAATGGTCTTGCCGGTTTCCGCTTCGGCGTAGATCACACCCTGTTCAAAACCATTGCGGAATTTGACCACAGGCGGAATGTCAATGCCGTACACGCCAGCCACCACATTGCTTTCCGTCACCAGACCCGCAATATAACCGACCAGGAAACCTGCCTGATCTTCACGGAACTGGATACCCACATAGTTGGTCGGGCCGTCCTGCAAAAACTGGTCAACACCAATGAAATATTTATCCGGATACTGTTCCGCGGCCGCTTTGGTCGCATCAGCGATAAGGAAACCGACGGTCACAATAATGTCACCTTCGCCCACGCACAATTCGATATTGTTGGCATAGTCGGTCTGCGCGGTCGTTTCGATGAAATTCGTATCCAGTTCCAGATCCTCGGCGGCCTGTTCCATACCTTCATACGCATACTGGTTAAAGGTGCCATCATTGATACGGCCTACGTCCGTCACAAGGCAGACACTGGAAATTTCCATATCCTGAGCTGTGGCCATGGGCAGGGCAGCCAGCAGCAGCACTGCAATCAAAGTAAGGACGACAACTTTCTTGGGCATTTTCTCTCCTTAGAGGTTTAATCTTTATTAAGAAAACAACCTGATTTTATCGCGTTTACCAAAAACTACCACAGTTTCTGACAAACTGTTAACTGTCTGATGGGGCGGCTTCTTCAAGGATTTCCCCGGTAATGGGATCAACACCGGTCTGGAGTTCACCAGAGGCCAGTTTGTCCTTGATTTCTGCCACCTGTTCGTAGATTTCCTCAGGAATATCGGACTCATTGGGGCCGGCGAAGTCAATCCCGCCGTTGGCAACATCCAGCACATAATTGTTCCCCCCCAGGAACTCATCCATGTTTCCGGTCACCAACGCTTCGATCATATTGTACACACCAACATCAACCCGTTTAATCGCGCTGCTGACAAGGAATTCCGCGCCGGGGGTTTCGCCCTCATTGAAGGTGGTGAAAAATTCGTCCTGGTCAACACCGATGACATAGGTATCTTTTTGGGCTGCCGCCAGAATCCCACCTGACCCGGTGGGGCCGCCGCAGCCAAAAATCACGTCCGCGCCTTCGCCGATGAACTGGAGCGCTGCTGATGCTCCCCGATCAGGAGCATTGAAGTCATCAATATAAACACCGAGAATCTCAATTGTGGGGTCTATTGACCGAATCCCCTGCTCGTAACCATTGCGGAAGCGGACAACAGGCGGAATGGCGTCCCCAAACACCCCGCCTACAATTTTGCTTTCCGATACCAGGGCCGCCAGTACCCCGACAATATACCCGGCCTGATCTTCACGCGCCTGGATGCCAACCCAGTTTGCAGGTTGTTCCTTATCCCCGTCAAACACATCCTGGTCAATCCCGATGAAATAGCGGTCAGGGTAGTTAAGGGCTGCTTCACGGGTGGCATCCGCCAGCAAATAGCCAATGGTGATGATAATATCGTAGCCTTCCTGCAAGCAGTAGTTGATGTTTTTCTCGTAGTCGGTTTGCGCGGTCGTTTCAATAAAATCCGAGTCGAGGTCGAAATCCTCTACCGCCCGCACCATGCCTTCATAGGTATACTGGTTGAAGGTACCATCATCCACACGTCCGATGTCCGTCACCAGGCAAACCCCGTCAATCTCATTCTGCCTGGCCGAGGCGACAGGCAAAACAAGCAGCAGGATGAGCATCAAAATAATCCGGTTTCCCAAAACGAAATACTCCTCGCTATGACAAGGAGTATTGTACTTTGTTTCAATCTAAATTGAACAGATTGGCACTATAGACATTCTTCCAACCACGAGAGCGCCGATTCCCGATCAAAAAAAACCTTGAGTTCAATGCGTTTGCGAAAAAATCGAGCAGTTGTCTGTGCACTCAGACTGAGAAACCTGCCCACTGCCGTCCGCGTAACCACCACCGCTGTCCGCCCATGAATATGGGTAGGAGTAGCACGATCTACCTCATCAATTTTCCGACGCAGGTAGGCGGAAAATGTAGCATGTGTCGCGTCGTGCATCAGAAGCATGGTTTGTCCTTTAGGCCAGGCTTGAATGCTCTCAATGACTCCCGCTGCCCATGTATCCATCGTTTCCCGAACTGACTCGCCCTCAATCTTGACGGTCATTATTAAAATACGCCTGTTATGCAGCCATTCCCGGCACACCCCATAACCGAGGTCTTCCGTTATAGAATTTGCTTGAGATGATGTTGACATCTTCCCACCCAGATTAATCATTTCGTAAATCAATTCTAACCGACTATCGCGGAAGGTGGCTGAATTTTCTGTTAATTTTTGCGGCGCATGAAATTCAGGATCCGCGGAATAACCTTTTCATAAACCTGATACAAAAATGGATAAGCCACGAAATCCCACGCGCCTATATGCCGCACCACCTGCCCCCCAAATCCCTCTTTAAATCGAAACACCCCCCACATCGGGTCGCTTTCGTCAAATTGATTCGGCGCCCCCCACCAATCATACAGGGCATACCCCTGCGATTTCGCCCACCGCAGCGCCGCCCACTGCAACGCATAATTGGGTTGAGCATCCCGCTGTTGGTTGGAAGACATCCCGTAAAAATACCAGACTTTTCTGCCAAAATGGAACAGAATCAGTCCTGCCACGGCCCGATTTTCCACTTCTGCCAGCAGTCCATAAGCCAGCCCCGCCTGCCCGAATGCCTGCCATGCCGTTTTGTAATAGTCGAGTGGGCGCGTCGTGAAACCCTGTCGTTCACCCGTCATCACATACAGATCATACAGAGTCTGCAAATCCGTGTTCCTGAGATCGGCCTCCCGCACAACGACCCCGGCTTTTTCTGCCTGCCGGATTTTTCGTCGTGTGCCCTGATTCATGCCCGCAAGCAGCGCATCTTCCGAACTGCTCAGGTCGTGAATAAATGTGTTGCGAAACTGCACCTGGTCGGCTGAAAACCGCCAACCGCGCCGTTCCAGCAGATTCTTGAGGGCCTGCCCATCAGGGTCTGGGTGTTCTGGATGGTCAGCAGCACCAGGAATGCCTGTCCCAAGCGGTAAATCGGGATCGATTTTCAGCCAGATGACGTGCCGCTTCTTCGCTAACTTCTGCAAATGATCCAGTACCATTTCGACCAGGGCAGGGTCGGAATACTCCAGCGCCGGGCCTTTGGGAACATACATCACCGCAAACGGCCCGATATGCCGTGTTAAAACACTGGCAGCCGCCCGATAACCTTTGGAGGAATCCTGATAGGCAAAACGTTCCGGAGTCCAGCCGGTGGTTTGCTGTTTGAACTCACCCCATTCCCAGGTTTGCAGCACATGAGCGTAGGGCAGTCCTCGAAGAATCGTGTTCCATTTCTCGCGCTGGTCAATGCGGTCGATGGAGATCAAAAGCTGAACTTTCTTCAATTACGCCCTATTCTACCTGCACTACCCCATCGAAATAGATTCTGACAGAACCAAGACAAAATTTCTCATTCCATTCTTATAGAAATCGTGTAATATTATTAACAGAACTGCCCTGCACACCAATTAAGCCCCCCTCAGATTGGAAATGCAGGGTAGCTCTGCTTTAAAGCACCTGATGATGTTTATCACTGTGGTAAAGAATGATCACAGGTGTTCCCTGTGGCGGCAGGGGTTCTCTTTTATGGTCACGCGCTGCAAAATCATACATCCTGACCACCGTCTGCCCATCTCTCGGAGAAACATAGCTGTACTTCAACTTGATGGAATACCCGTTGTCGCTGTCCTCGTAGGAACTGGCAGAAACCACCTGACCTTCAACCAGTGTACCCTTCTTCACCAGCAGATCGTTTCTATCGGCCTGATGCACCGCTCCCCAGAGAAACAGCATCACAAAGCTCAACCAGCACATACTGAAACCCAGTGGTATCCAGGGAGAAGCGCCTTCTCCTTCAATACGCGATTTGCCCGGATTGCCGGGCAGATAACGAATGTCCAGTGGGGCACCTGCTTCAAATCTGTTGTACAGATCTGAGCTAACGCTTTGCTCTTGGCTGTAGGTCTGATCGTTTGCCACAAATGAGTAGGTAATATAATATGAATCGCCTTCGCTGTCCTCATAAATACGATGATCAATCATCCTGCCTTGTGTCACGATACCATCATTGTTCAACTCCAGATGATTTTTCAACTGGATAACTGACCAGCCCAGAAAAAACAGCCCCGCGATGACAAAAATCGACAGGAACGGCAGAAGACAGCCCAGGCCGGTGTTTCGCAGACTGGCAGGGCGCTGATCTTTACCTACCAGGAATTTCGCGTCCTGTTTATTCGTGAGAAAGAGTTTCTCAATGGGAGGGGAGATCGGCTTTCGATAGGGTTCTGGTGATTTCGCTTTTGAAAGAGGCTTTGCGGCGCCGCAGCTTTGACAGGTATTCCCCCCTTCCTGATAAAAACCGCACACGTTGCACTGCCAGAGGTTGTCCATGTTCCACCTGCTACATAAACTACCTTCAGCATACAGAAATCAGTTTAAATCATGGTTAAGCGGGCGGAAATTTCAGGCAAAATTCACTGACGCCGGATCAGCCAGATGAAAAAGAAGGAAAAACTCAACCAGACAGCGCTGAAGATAAAAAGCGGCCAGGGAAGCGCATTAGTACCCTCGATTTTTGCAACGTCAGGATTATACGGCAGATCTAAAACCGTCACCCGCCCGCCTTTTTCATAGCGATTATAGCGTTCTGCGCTCACGGATTGTTCATGAACATACTGGCGGTCGCGCACAGTAAAAGCGTATGTGACAAAGTAGGTATCATTCCCATCGCTGTCCGTTGACATTCGACGGGATACCCACTCGCCGACGACGGTCACACCCTCATTCTTAAGCGCGAGGTAATTCTGAGTTTCTACGATCCCCCAGACAAGAACAACGACATGCCTTGCACTGCCATAAATTTTCCATGCTTACCTTGCGACATAAAGTTTTTTTAATCATAAGTCTACTGCGGTCAAAATTTCCGGCAAATTCAGGACTGCCAGAACTCAATCAAAAAGCGATTTACCGTTTCCGGTTCTTCGTGATGAATCCAGTGAGTCGCGCTGTCCAGCATTACCAGTCGAGCGCAATCACATTGGTCGGCGCTCATCTGCGCCAGCGACGGATGGAGAGCAAAATCCTGTTTGCCCCAGAGGATGAGTGGCGGTACCCAGTTAAACAGACGGCAGATCATTTCAGGCAGGTAGGGGAGCTGGAAAAACAACATATAGCTGCTGCGAAAACGTTGATCCCAGTTCACATGGAGCGCCCTGCCAAACGCAGCATGATGCGGCGCGTTTAAAATCGCCAGTTTTTCGACCCGATCAGGATATTTATTGGCAAACCACCACGCCACCGCCCCATCGCGTCCGCCAGACCAAGAATATCTTTTGCCAGTTCATCCAGCGAATAGGCAGCGATCCTTGGCGGCTTGTCGCTCAGATGGTATCCACGCTGGTCGGGCATCCATAGCTGGAAACCAGCGCGAGTTAAATCTTCAATTTGATGCCGCCAGCCATACGAGAACTCAGGAAATCCATGCAGCAGCAGCACAGGCACGCCTGTACCTGCCTGTGCCACATGCAGCTGAATCCCATTGACGGAGAAAACGGCCATTATTTCACAGCCACAACATACAGCGCGTTTTCAGGGTCGCCGGTCTTTGCCATCCCACCCAGCATCACTCGCTTTTCGTCCGGCAGGAAACTCAGGGTCACGGTGGGGCCAACCACACGAACACCCTCTCGAAACGCAAGTGGAATGACCGTCGGCGGAGCATCAGGCTGGGTCAGTGAAACCACGTTGAGAGCGACGGGCTCATTGCCTAACCACACCAGCGTGTCATTATCCGGTGCAAGATCGAATGTGTAGATATTCGGCGCCGGAATCACGGCTCTTTCCGCACCTGTGACAGCATCGAGAACATAAATAACCTGTTCATCGCGGTGCTCATACAGAATCGAGGATGCATCGTGTGAAAAAATCACTTTCCGGGTGAAGAATACAGGAAGGGTTTCTTCCACCGCCTTCAAAACTGCTGCCTCACCGGTTTCGGCATCCCAGCGAAAAAGATTGCCCGAAGCCATCATGACGATCAAAGACTTTTCATCTGGTGAGACTGTAAAGGCCGACATAAAATCAGCGGGAACATGCTCATCGACATAGTTCATAAAATCATCCCTGCTCTCAAAGCGGTTCATGACGACACGGGTGATATACCCTGTTTCTGTGTCCAACAACAAGAACATGAGGTTATAGGGATTATTGATGGACATAACCAGGGTTTTCCCGTCCGCCAGGAAGCGGATTCCGGTCACGCCTGTGGTGGTAGGTATCTCTTTGATTAATGTCCCGTTTTCCGCGTTCCACAGGTAGATGTAGCCTGGGAAATGATATGAAGCCAGGGTTTTACTGTCCGGTGAGAAGGCAATATCCACTGCATAATCGGTATGCCCTACCAGCGCAGATCGTTCGCTGCCGGTTTCCACGTCAAACAGCCGTATCGGCAAAAAACCGGGGATGACCTCATCACCCTGTATCACACCAATTTCATGGGTCGCAATCGTTTTACCATCCGGAGAAAGTTCCACCCCGGATTGGTTGCTGACATAAGGAATAGTTTTAATTTCAGCAGTAGCAGGGCTGTAGGCGGAAGTCACGATAGCACCCAGCATAAAAGCGAACAAAATAACCGTGCTGCGCTTCATAGGAGAATCCTTTCATAGTTTCACTGTTGAGTATAGCGAAAATTGAAATTTAAATTTTGCATTCTGCGGCAATGTTCACTAATATTTTCGCATCATCAGAGGGGACATTTTGTGCGATGAACGTTTCTCCCGGTCGCAGCGATTCGCGTGGCGCAATTTTGTCTTTACCATCAGTCATCTGGCTGGTCATTTTTTTCGCAATTCCCTTGTTTATCATGCTGGGGGTCAGTCTGTTAACACGCGGCGGCAACCCCTCCGATTATGGAACACCTCTGACGCTGCAAAACTACAAGGATATTTTTACCGAGCCCCTGGTTTCAACCCTGCTGCGTTCGATTCGTATTGCCCTGCAATCAACCATTATCTGTTTTGTTATCGGGTATCCTCTGGCAGTGTTTATCAGCACGCGCCAGAATACGCTTGTCCGGCAGTTTTCGCTGTTCCTGGTGATTCTGCCCTTCTGGACGAATTTCCTGGTGCGGACGTACTCCTGGCAGATTATTCTGGGGCGGCGCGGGGTCATCAATGAAATTCTGCAAAATCAGCTTGGGCTTATCGACAGTCCGCTCCAACTGATTAATACCGAAGGGGCGGTGCTGTTGGGGTTGGTCTACGGTTTTCTGCCCTTCATGGTACTGCCTATTTATGCTTCAGTGGAACGTTTTAACTTCCATATGGTGGAAGCCGCCCACGATCTCGGCGCGAATGACTGGTATGCCTTCTGGAAAGTCATGTTCCCAATGACACTGCCGGGGGTAGTCGCGGGCTGGATTCTGGTATTCATCCCGGCAATAGGCGCTTTTGTGACGCCTGATCTGCTGGGCGGCACAGAGGGGTTTATGGTGGGAAATCTGATTACCCGCCAGTTCCGTGACAATGGAGGAAGCTGGCCGCGTGGGTCAGCCGCGTCGATTGTGCTGATGATCATGGTTGGTATTTCGCTGTTTATCTACCAACGTTTTGCCAGCGACGAATCCTATGCCCGCGCCGGGTTCACGGACCGAATCAACCGATGGCTGGAAGAACGTCACATCCGCATTCCCTCCCTGCTGTCCTCAATTGTCTTCTGGGTGCTGCTGGTGGGATTCGTCGTCTATCTGTTTACCCTCAACTGGACACAGACAGGTACTGCGGCGGCGGTCGTCACGGCGATTCTGGTCGGCATCAATATCTACCAGCGCCGCATGGAAAGACACAAAACCGAAAGCCGCTCCTATGAAATTAATCCCTGGAGTGTACGCCGGGATTTGTGGCTGCGGCGCATCGGGAAATGGGGATTGGCGTTTAACCCGATTTTTTCCTACTTTTTCCTGTGGTCTCCGATTTTTATTCTGGTGCTGTACTCCTTTAATGCATCACGCCGGGCCGGAGGACGCTGGGAAGGCTTTTCTACCGTCTGGTACGATAACATTTTCAGCGGTGTTGCCGGGTCGCGCTCGAACTATTCTACAGAAGAAATGCTGGAAGCGGTGGAAACCAGCTTGATTATCGGGGTGGTGGGAACTATTATTGCCACCATCCTGGGAACGATGGTTTCGTTAAGTCTGGAACGCGGGGTGTTTCGCGGCAAACGCTGGGTGGATGGTCTACTCTACCTGCCGATTGTCATCCCTGATATTACAATGGGCATTTCGCTGCTGGTGTTCTTCAAAGTGGTATTTGACCTCATCGAAAATATCACCGGAAGCCGTCCTTTCCCTGGGATAGCAAATGTTGCGATTGCCCACATCGCGTTTAATATTTCGTTTGTTGCCATCGTGGTACGAGCGCGGCTGACCGATATGAATCCCAGGTATGAAGAGGCCGCCCGCGACCTGGGGGCGAACGAGTGGCGCACCTTCTGGCGAATCACCTATCCTCTGCTGCTGCCGGGGATTGTCGCCGGGGCACTGCTGGCGTTTACGCTGTCGCTGGATGATTTTGTCATCACGTTTTTTGTAAGCGGTGGCTCAGTCACTACACTGACGGTTTTTGTGTGGGGACTGGTCAAGCGCGGGGTTCCGCCTGAAATCAACGCCATTTCCACGTTGATGATTCTTGCATCGACCACTTTAGTGCTCATTTCGAGTCTGTTCCAACGAAATGCCTCAAGAGGCTGAGTGTATTTGAAGGAGTAACACGAGGTGCATAAATTTTTCACGCTCTTGGGTGTGATTATCCTGCTGGCAGTGTCCATGACGGCGACAATGGCACAGGACGAGATCGCAGGATGGGTTTGCCCGGCAGGGTACGAAGGTCAAACCCTGCGAATCTTTAGCTGGTCAACTTACGTTGCGGAAGATACCATCCCGAATTTCGAGGAATCCTGCGGGGTTAAGGTCGAATATTATGAATTTGGCAGCAACGATGAACTGATGGCCGTGATTCGTTCTGGCATCGCCCGTTATGATCTGGCTGTCCCCAGCGAAGCCAATATTGCCCGCCTTACCGGAGAAGGGCTGCTCCAACCGCTCGATTTCAGCATCATCACTAATGTCAAAAACGTGTCCGAAAAATTCCTCAATCCGCCCTATGACCCCGGTAATGTATATTCCGTACCCTACCAGTGGGGAACGGCGGGCATCGCTTATGACGCGACCATCGTTGATGGAGAAATCGGAAGCTGGGAAGACCTGTTTAACTATGATGGGCCGGTGGCGTGGATTGACGATTCACGCACGATGTTGAGCGTCGCGCTGCTGCTGTTGGGTTATGACCCTAATTCGAAAAACCCCGATGAAATTCAGGAAGCCAAAGACTACCTGCTGGCGCACAGCGACAACGTGGATGCCATCGCTTCGGAAAACGGGCAGGACATGCTGCTGCGCGGGGATATGGATGTGGTGGTGGAATGGAGCGGCGACCTGCTTCAGATTATCGAAGATTGTGAATGTGACGACTTCGTGTACGTGATTCCTGAAGAAGGCACCAATATCTGGGTCGATAACATGGCGGTTCCGGCCAATGCAGAAAACCCCAGGCTGGCGATGGAATTTATCAACTACATCCTGGATCCGCAGGTCGGCGCAGATCTGAGCAATTTTACCTCCTATGGGTCGCCGAACCAGGCAGCCATTGACGCGGGACTGATTGATGAAAGTGCCTTGAATAACCCCGGTATTTACCCGCCCGAAGAAACCTTACAGAAAATGTACTTCCTGTTGGATGTCGGTGCAGAGGCTGACCAGTATTACACGGAGGTCTGGAACGACATTCTGGCGGCACTGTCAGAATAAGAGCCATGCTCTGCCCCTGTGGGGCAGAGCATTTTCACTGCAAGATTATTTTGCGGTACACTTAGAGCGCTTAATTTTTGCGGGAGCAGATAATATGCATAAGTTAACAATCCTATTTCTCATTATTTCTCTCCTGGCTCTGGGTTTTGCAAATGCGACTCTGGCCCAGGAAAAATGGACATGCCCGGAAGGATTTGAGGGGCAAACGCTGCGTTTTTTTAACTGGTCGACCTATGTCGCTGAAAACACAATTCCGGATTTTGAAGATGCCTGCGGGGTACAGGTGGAATATTTCGAATATGGCAGCAATGAAGAAATGCTGGCAGTGATTCGTTCCAACAGTGCCCAGTATGACATCACCGTACCCAGTGGCAACACCGTCGGGATTATGATTGAAGAGGGGCTGGCACAGCCGCTCAAAAAAGAGCTGATCCCGAATATGGTCAATATTGCGGAAACTTTCGCTGATCCGCCCTACGACCCTGGTAATGACTACTCAGTGCCTTACCAATGGGGAACGATTGCGATTGGCTATGATCAGAACATTGTCGATGAAGAAATCACCAGTTGGGAACAGGTTTGGGACTATGATGGACCGGTGGCGTGGCTGAACGACCCGCGTGCGATGATGGGTCTTGCGCTGATGTTAATCGGACACGACCCCAACTCTACCGACCCGGACGAGATTGATGAAGCCCGCCAATTTCTGGAAGACCGTTCCGACAATGTGGATGTTATCGCAGACGATAATGGTCAGGATTTGCTGAATCGGGGTGACGTGGACATCACGATTGAATACAGCGGTGACATCTTC
The DNA here is from genome assembly GCA_008933735.1 of Anaerolineae bacterium. Classification (GTDB taxonomy): domain Bacteria; phylum Chloroflexota; class Anaerolineae; order Aggregatilineales; family J027; genus SB15. The sequence continues at coordinate 12,080 of WBUL01000007.1, forward strand.
CAGTTGATCTACGAGTGCGAGTGCGATGACTTCATGTATGTCATTCCCGAAGAAGGGGCCAATGTCTGGACTGACAACATGGTTGTACCCTACAACGCGCCCAACCCTGACCTCGCAATGGTATTTATTGACTACATTCTCGACCCGCAGGTTGGTGCGGATCTGAGCAACTTCACAGCCTACGGCACCCCGAACCAGGCATCGCTGGATGCGGGCCTGATTGACGAAGAACTGCTCAGTAACCCTGGCATCTACCCTAGTGAGGATGTGATGGACAAGTTATTCTTTGCGAACAAAGTTCCGGCGGAAGCAGAAGAAACGTATCTGGAAGCCTGGAGCAAGCTGATCGCTGCGATGTCCGAATAAGATCAGGCGGGGCAGAGCCCCGCCCTTGCCATTGAGGAGTCTTCACCCATGCCCGGTATTGATGTCGAGCTAAAAAGTGTTACTAAAGAGTTTTCTACCCGGCGCGGCGAAACCACTGTCAAAGCAGTAGACAACGTGTCGCTCCAAATTATGGATGGAGAGTTTTTCGCGCTGTTGGGGCCAAGTGGGTGCGGCAAAACCACCACGCTCCGCATGATCGCGGGTTTTGAAAACACCTCCTCCGGCGAAATCCTCATCCGGGGTAAACCGGTACAGGATGTACCGCCCTTTCACCGCCCAGTAAATACAGTGTTTCAGGACTATGCCCTGTTCCCCCACATGACCGCCCTGCAAAATGTTATGTTCGGGCTGGAGATGGAACGGGTCCCGCGTCAGGAAGCCAGAGATCGGGCAGTGAAAGCACTCGAACTGGTGCAGTTGAGTGCCGCTGTGAATCGCAAACCAGCGGCCATGTCCGGCGGGCAGCAGCAGCGTGTGGCGCTGGCGAGGGCGTTGGTCAAAAACCCGACGGTGCTCCTGCTGGATGAGCCATTGGGAGCGCTTGACCTCAAACTGCGGAAAGCCATGCAGTATGAATTAAAAGAAATGCAAAAGCGGCTCGGCATCACGTTTATCTATGTCACTCACGATCAGGAAGAAGCTCTGACCATGGCAGACCGGATTGCCGTGATGGATCATGGCAAGGTACTTCAGGTTGGCACACCAGAGGAAATCTACGAAAAACCCCATACGCGCTTTGTGGCGGATTTCATCGGCGAAACTAATTTTATTACCGGAACCCTGAAGGAAAAAAGCGGCACGCAAGGCCAGATTGAGTTACCAGATGGGCTGTGTGTGAGCGCGATCCTGGATGATCCGGCTATGAGCCTGGGGCAAAAAGTCACGATGGCCATTCGTCCGGAAAAAATCTCCCTTATCCCCAAAACCGGGACGATCAAACGCGGCGACCATCAGGAAGTCTCCGCTGAACAAGCGCTGGCGGACTTGACAAACCAACCCAACATGGTGGTGATTCCGGGAGTCCTGTGGAACAGCATCTATATTGGCACGGACATGCGTTACATCGCCGAAATTGGCGAAACAAAACAAGAAATCGTCGTCCGCATCCAGAATTTTGGCGGTCGCTTCGATCAGCGTTATGAGCCAGGGCAGTCCATTTATGTATACTGGGTGACGGAAAACGCCCGCGTGCTCCTGGATTAAAGTTTAGAACCCGCGCCAACGGGTTCTTTTTTATTTCCTCACCCCCGTAATCAGGTCAATCCGCCTGTATCTTGGCTACTTCCCTACGTTATCTGGATAGGAGGGATAGGGAAGCGCTACTATTGGTTCTGAACGCAAACAGGATTTTTAACGTGTGGCGGTTTATTTTTCTGGTTGGCCTTCTGGTCTCCATCAAGGCACAGCCAGGTATTACGTATAATGTGGAGCTTTTTGTCCGTACCCCGAATCTCGTCACAGGCATGGAGTTTGCCCCTGATGGGAGGCTGTTTTATACGGAAAAAGAAACGGGAAATGTGCGGGTCGTAGACGCCGCCGGTGTTTTGCAGCGTGACCCGGTCATTCATTTCCGGGTGGACGCTCTGGGCGAGCGGGGGTTAATTGGTATCGCGCTTGACCCCAACTTCAGTGAAAATCACTACATCTGGGTGTATCTGACAGCGCCAAAGGTTGTTGATGGCGTATACAAAGTTTGGCAGCAGGTGATCCGTTTTCAGGAAGAAAATAATATCGGGCGCGACCCGTTAGTGTTGCTGGAAGTGCCCTATGAATCGCGGGATTATTCATGGCACACGGGTGGACGACTCCGGTTTGATGGGGAAGGGTATCTCTATGTCTCAATTGGGGACAACGCCAACGCCGCCAACGCCGAAGACTTAACCGTTTATCCTGGCAAAATCCACCGCTTTGAGGTCATTGATGATGCGCTGCATATACCGGACGATAACCCCTGGGCAAACAATTCGGCCTTTGCCATCGGGCTGCGAAACCCCATTGATTTTGTATTTGACCCCTACAGCGACTCGATTTTTGCGACCGAAAACGGGCCATCGTGTGATGATGAGATCAATTTGATTCAGGCAGGACACCATTACGGCTGGCGCGAAGGGTACAACCCGATTAGTGACTGCGATGATGAGCGCCCCGGTGAACATCCCGAATATACCTATCCGCTTCTGCACTACACCCCGACCATTGCCCCTGTTGGGATTGGTGTGTACACCGGAGATCAGATTCCCGTGTTTGAGGGCAATGTTTTTTTCTGCGCCTGGAAAGACGGTCAAATGCGGAGCCTGACTCTGAACAGCCAGCGAGATCAGGTCGTTTATGAGGAAATCGTTGACCTGCGCGGAGCGGCCTGCCATACTGCCGTGTTAACCGGGCCAGACGGCGCATTGTACTTTGCATCTTCCAGTGGAATTTACCGCCTGGTGAGTGTCGATTGATGAAACCGGCTGTCCTGCTGCTCATTGCCTTCGCACTTCTGACCCCCTCCATTCAGGCAGAACAGCTAGAGGTATTTTCTGCTCTCAGCCGGATTCCTGTCTATGACTGGCAAACCATTGCATACACCGATTTTGCTGGCACGATGCAGGCACTGGGCGAAAATTGGCCTCCTGAAACATCACCCAACGAAACCCAGCGAACCGCCTGGGAAAGTGTCTGGCGGCCCAAGTTTTTCTCGCTGGAACTGCCGCAGATTGGTCTTGATCCTTACCAGGTTACCAGAATCATCGAAGCCCGACGTGAAAACGAGTTTATTCTGTGGGTTGAGGGAGCATTCAACACCTATGATATTGCCTCTGCGCTGCCTGCCCTGGCCTATGTACTGCTGCCGGATTTCCCGAACGAAGCCTATCGCGCCACCGGGCAGAACGAATGGCGGGACCTGATGCCCTATGTGGCACTGCCGGGGCGAAATACGCTCCTGATTGCATCCTCAGCAGGACACCTGCAAACGATGCTGAATATTTACGATGGTCACACGCTGCCGGTGGTCCAGAACGACACACTTTTGCTTTTACTGGGAGAGGTTTCCCCCAATATGGCCAGCAGCGTGCTTCGCTTTGACCATCCCCCGGCCACCTGCTTAACGGCACTCAGTCGATTCGTCGCACACGGGCAGCGCTACGACCCTGAAAGCCAGACATGGCAGTATATTTTGAATCTTGGATTCCTGGATCGAGTAAGCATAGCCGAGGTGCGCTCGCTCACAGACAAACTGGAATATTCCACCATGCGGCCAGCTTCCTATAATGGTGTGGTTGGGCAGCACACAACCGTCCTTGACCAGCATCTGTATGAAAGCGGCAGCAGCAGCATCTTGCAGTTTGTCATGCGTCTGCAACCGGGTTTCGGAGCGCTGCCATTTGATCTTGCCACCCAGTCGAATACCTGCCGCCTGTTCAGCGCCCCGGATGCGGCTGCGGTTTCGCTTGGCATTGCTCAGATTCAAGACCTGGGCGCTGCCCGCGCCGACGGTACAATTCGCTATGGGAATGTGGAGCAGGCATTTTACAACGCTGGCCTCAACAGCCCTGTTTTGACCCCAACCCAGATCCTCAACTCCGCCCAGGAAGCCGCCCTGAACAGCACCTGGCGGGGTGATCTGGCATTTGAGAACGAATTTGAACAGTGGTTCGGTTTCCCACCGGAAAATATCCGGCAGGCGATTGAGATGTCCTTCAGGATCGGAGATTATGAACGCATTCTCTGGGGAGATTTTGAAAGCAGGGACGTGGAAACTGCGCTGAAGAATAATGGGTATGTGGCGCTGGAACAATATATGGGAACGCGCGTCTTCTTTTTGCGGGATGCACCTGCCTCCGGAGGATTTTTGCTGGAAAGCCTTGCTAAATTTGCTGCTTCGCCCAGAGATGGTATGTTAATTCTGAGTAACAACCTGGTCAACATCCGGCTGTCGATGGATGTCATCAACCAGCAGGTGCGCTCCACCCTCCCACGTTCCCGCGATTTGCTGATGACAACCCGTGCGCTGGGAGATGTCACTAACGTTATCATTCACCGTTATACAAATCCACGCTCCGGCGGCCTGGTTTGCGGACTGCCCCCCTATCGCGTCGAAGCCTTCGCCAATGTGCTTCGTCTGGATGGCTGGCATTTTCTGTACGCACTGGGATTTCCGGTTGCCCGGCAGGATTCAGAAGAGGTGGCGGCGGCACTTGCAAAAACTCTCGAAAACAGCGACTACCCGCTGCAAGGGCCTGGCAGTGCCACGCTCGGCGAATTGGCATCAGTCGTCAGCACTCGCGTCCTGACAGAAACTGAGACAACGGTCATCGTTGTTGAAATGCTGATCAGCGCCAATGACCAGCAGGCCAGCTTTTTCGGTCAGGATTTTGCCCAGGCAAATTTACCTCCGTGTGCGCTGGGGGACATCCTGCGTTAAGGCTTTTCCAGGAAAATACCGATCCTGGGCTGCCCCTACCAGGCGCATGATGCAAAATGGGGTAGGGTGCGGGTGTTAAGCGCGTTCACAGAAAGCGCTGCCGCCTCATAAATAACCCCTGGCTAACAGATCAGCCACAGGGCCTGGAAGGGTGCCAGGGTGTACTTGCCGCTGAGCAGCACTTCTTCATCCGTCAGCAGGTTGTGCATATGGAGTTTCAGACCATAGACACGGTATTTAGCCATATCAATGACCTGCGCCTGCTCAGAAAAATTACACAGCGCGAGAAAACCCTGCCCCTCCCGCCAGCGATAATAACTGAACACATGAGGATTGCCCGCATCTAAAACTGTGGTGTCCCCGCCCGCGAAAACCGGATTCGCCTTACGAATCGAGATCAACTCCAGCAGGGATTGAAAAACGCGACCTTCAATTGTGTTAGGGTCGGTGCGGCGGGCCACTTTTTCCCAATCCGTAAAAGGACGGTGCGCCCAGCGATTGTCCTGTGCTTTGCCTGGATCATTTTCATAGCTGTAATCATTCAGCGTGGCGATTTCATCTCCCATGTAAATTAAGGGAATGCCACCAATGCTCAGGATAATGCTGTGCAGCAGCAAGATACGACGGACAGCCAGATCAACCTCATGTTTTTCGCCGCTTTGCAAGGCAAATTCCAGCCCTGCCAGTGAAGCACACGTGCCACTAATACGCCCATCTCTGGTGATGGGGTTGTAGTTGAACAGCAAACCGCGCCCGAAACTCCCTGGAAACTGTCCGGTATAAAAGGCATTCAAAAACTGGCGGTGGTCAAAGCCATTGATGTGCAGGGCATGGGCGTCTTCGTCAGCAAAACTCCATCCGATATCATCATGGCAGCGCACGTAATTCACCCAGGCGCAGTTGTCCGGATGGGCAAACCGGCGCTGCATGGCATATTGCAGCAGACGCACTTCCCGTGTGGCAAGTGTTTCCCACAGCAGCGCCATGAGTGTCGGGTTATAAGAGATCGGGCATTCATAGCCCGCTTTTTCACCTTCCCCGAAATACTTGGCAACTTCGTCCGGGTGGACAATCGCTTCGGACTTTAAGACCATCCCCGGCGCGACCAACCGCACCATCGCGTTAAATGCCTGGATCAACTGATGTGCCTGCGGTAGGTTTTCGCAGACAGTTCCCAGTTCCTTCCAGATGAAGGCCACCGCATCCAGGCGTAGTATCTCCACGCCGACATTCGCCAGGAACAACATTTCACCGAGCATAGCGTTAAACACTTCAGGATTGCGGTAGTTTAGATCCCACTGAAAGCTGTTGAAAGTTGTCCACACCCATTTTTCAATTTCCGGACGGTAGCTGAAGCTGCCCGGTGACTGCTCCGGGAAGATTTCGCGCAGCATTTTTTCATAAGCATCAGGCAGGGTGCGATCAGGAAAAATCAGATAATAATCCTGATAATCCATGTCACCGCCCAGCGCCTTTAACGCCCACTCATGCTCGTCGCTGGTATGGTTAAACACAAAATCCAGCACGAGGCTGATCCCATGACGGCGAAATTCGGCGGCAAGATCATACAGCTCGTCCATACTGCCCAGCATCGGATTCACTTCGCGGTAGCTGCTGACCGCATACCCCCCATCGCTGTTTTCTTCGGGGCAGCGAAACAGGGGCATCAGATGCAAATAGGTGATGCCGAGTTCCTTCAGATAGGGGATTTTTTCCTGTACGCCCTTCAAGTTTCCGGCAAACAAATCTACGTACAACATGGTTCCCAGCATGGTTTGGGATTGAAACCACAGCGGGTTGGCTTCACGCTGGAGATCAAGTCTGTGCAGATCGTCCGGACGGTTGGTGTAATAGGCAGCGGCAGTTTGCAGCATACATTCCAGGTGATAAAAGAAGTCAGGACGACTGCCATAAATTCCTACCAGCAGCTCATAAAGTTCGGGGAAAATGAATTCCAGCCGCCGCATGAAAATTTCACGGCGGGCGGGCGTGGTTTTGGATAAATCAATCCGGGGGATCAGGCGATCCAGGGTTTTGCGAATGTCGCGTTGCATGGGCATCTCCAAAACAGACGGGGTATCGCTATATTCTTAACCAGTAATACGCATAAGGCGCGAGCGTCAGTGAATAGTTGGCCTGCTGGATCACGGGAAGGGAAGCCCCGGTCAAAACATTCACAGGGGTTTTACCAACAAACTCTGACATCTCAAAAACAGCGGTTTCTTCGCTGTCCGACAGGTTAAACACACAAAAAAGACGCTCATTTTCATAGGCACGCATGTAGGCCAGCACGGCGTCGTTATCCGGCAGGCAAAAGGCAAAGGTCCCCAGGCCAAATGCTTTGTACTGTTTCCGCACCCGGATCATATGCTTGAGCGTGTTGAGCAGCGAATCCGGGTCCGCTTTTTGCGCCTGGACATTGACTTTTTTATAGCCGAAAACTTCATCATCAATCACCGGTTCATAGGTTTTGGCAGCAGCAGAAAATCCCGCGTTAGGGCTGTCATCCCACTGCATCGGGGTACGAACGCCATTGCGGTCAAATAGCCAGATGTTATCCCCCATTCCGATTTCATCCCCATAGTAGATGATAGGCGACCCCGGCAGGGTAAACAGTTCAGCGTTGAGGAGCTCAATGCGGGAACGGTCATTGTCCATGAGAGGAGCAAGGCGGCGGCGAATGCCCAGGTTCAGGCGCATCCGGCGTTCCGGCGCATATTGTTCCCACATATACTCACGCTCTTCCAGAGTGACCATTTCCAGGGTCAGTTCATCATGATTCCGCAGGAAAACACACCATTGGGCTCCCGGCGGAATCTCCGGCGTCATCTCCATGATCTCAACAATGCTTCGGCGGCTTTTTTGTTTGAGCGCCATATAAAGACGGGGCATCACCGGAAAATGAAAGCCCATATGAAATTCATCGTCATCGCCGAAATACGCGCGGGTATCTTTGGGCCATTGATTTGCTTCCGCCAGCAGGATTTTTCCCGGCCAGTTTTTATCAATGTGCGCCCGAATCGCTTTGAGAAAATCATGCGTTTCTTTCAGATTTTCGCTGTTCGTCCCCTCACGCTCAAAGAGATAGGGCACGGCATCTGCACGGAAACCATCCAGGCCAAGTTGCAGCCAGAAATCCATAATTTCAAACATCACGGCACGAACTTCCGGGTTATCAAAATTCAGATCTGGTTGATGGTCATAAAAACGATGCCAGTAGTATTGGCCCGTAGTTTCATCATACGTCCAGTTAGAGTCGTGGGTATCAATGAAAATCACACGAGTCCCCCGGTATTTCTGGTCGGAATCGCTCCACACATACCAATCACGCTTAGGATTATCCCGTGAGGAGCGCGATTCGATAAACCAGGGATGCTGGTCGGAGGTGTGATTCATCACCAGGTCGGCTACCACTTTGATGCCATACTCATGCAGCCGATCAATAACCGCTTTCAGATCTTCCAGCGTGCCCAGATCAGGATGGACGCTGAAATAATCCGAAATATCATAGCCATCATCCCGAAGCGGCGACGGGTAAAAAGGGGTAATCCAAACGCAGTCTACCCCTAAATCGACCAGATGATCTATTTTACTCAGCAGCCCTTTGAAGTCTCCCACCCCGTCGGCATTGCTGTCCATAAATGCACGAGGATAAAGTTCATAAAAAATCGCCGTTTTGTACCACAAATTGCCCGACCTTTCAGCCAATAGTCGCACTAATTTACATCGTTTGGGAAAAGTTGGACAGGTGTAAGCAAACGACTTACACCTGAATAGAAGGTTTCTGGTTCTTGGAGGTTCTAATTACCCACAGCCGCCGCCGGACAGCCCACCTTTGGTCTGTAGTTTGACCTTTGGTGTAAATTCAAGCTGGAACACGTCCTGACTGGGATTCGCCATAGGATGGCGGGACCCCAGCGCAGCATCAAAGGAAAAATGGAGCTGCTCATCTGCGTGGGAAGGGCAAACCGTACAGGGAGTCCCTTCGGGATCAGAAAACACCGTCAGCCAATTATTGATGCCACCTTCCAGGATATATACATTGACCACACTCTCCGCGACCATTGTTTTCCAGACTTCGGTCGCTGTTTTTTCATCGTTGCTCATAACGACAAAAACAGTGTTGGCAGGTTCTTCCAGAAACTCGTCAATCCTATCGGGAATGGCCTCCGGCGGAATATTTTTGGCATCGAGGATATGGAACAGGTTATAGTCCGCCTCATCACGCACATCGACCATATACACTTTGAGCTTATGGTTGTGCATCAGATCAAGCAGTTCGGCGGGTTCAATCTGCACTTCCCGGTTGGCAAGCTGGGCTTCTTTTTCATCCGAAATCCAGTCCCACCGGTCATTAGTATCCGGCTGACCGATCACAAACACACCAACCGCCGCCAGCACGATCACTCCCGCCGCGCTGTAGCGCCATTTGGGGGTTGCTGGACGGCCGCCAAAGAAACGCTCTGCCCATTCCGCGCCGAAGAAAGCCAACATCGCCAGAACAACGATCATCAGCACCACGCCGCCTGTGCTCATGCCGAGAAATTCCGGCACGGTCAGACGGCCTTCGTAGGAGGAATACCAGAAATCTTCAAACCAGCCGACGGTCTCCCCAAACAGGAAAATGCCAAAAAAGGCGCCGAGCGCGAAGAACAGCCCATCCAGTTTGAAGGTTGCCGCCGCGACCAGCGAAGTGCCGGGGCAAAATCCCCCGATAATAAATCCGACACCCATGACCAGCCCACCCACGATGCCCGGCCAGAGATAAGTCGGGTTGACCCAGATCAGGTTGTAATCCAGCAGCCCCAATCCGGTCACCAGGAAAATGAGCACCATCGCGGTAAGAATGGCCGTAAACATGACCTTGAACACGGTCATATCTGAAAAGTAGAACTGCGCCGCTAATTTTTTCGAGTTGCCAAATCCGGCGATTTCCAGCGCATAACCAAAGGCAAAACCAATCAACAGGTAGACGATATACGAACCGGTTTCGCCTAATTCATCAACAAGATGCAGTGGGAACGGAGGCATGAACCATTCTCTCCTTTATAACCAGAGCCGCCGGACGAAATAGGCCAGCGCATAGGCACCCGCGAACACCGCGAACATGAACGCCCAGCTTCCCGCTGAAAGCACTGCTCCGCCAGAAAGCGCCTGACCGGATGTGCAGCCGCGGGCCAGCCGCGCTCCATACCCCATAAACGCGCCGCCGATAAAGGCCAGCAGCCAGCGCGACCGGATAGAAACATGCGGGCCACGATTGGTTTCCACTTTGAGTCGGCCATTCCGCCAGCCAGCGATAAATCCTCCAATTGGCACACCAATGCTCACATACACGACCCAGTTTTTTAACGGGTTTACATCGCCGCCAGCGATGTCAGAGAGATAGGCAGTGCGGTTAATGTGCTCCGGTACGAATTTGTCTTCGCCCCAGACCAGGATACGGTTCATCCCACCGGACGCCCCTAGCCCATTGCCGCTGAGGAAAAAGGCCAGAAACAGCACAATCCCCAGCAAAATTCCGGCCAGATAGGGGTGAACATAGGGCTTGGCGGCTGACTCCGCTGTTTTTGACTCGGCAGCGGAAACCGCTTTATCCAGGGTATAAGTTGCCATCGTTTTCTGTCCTTAAAATTCACATCTATTTCGCGGGATGGGCTTCCACCTCATCCCAGCCCATAATCATGGATTTAATGCCAGCTAAGGGCGTATGTCCGGCGGTGGTGGTCAGGTAAACGTGCCCAACAATGAACGACGCAAACAGCCACGCTACCAGCGAATGCAGAGGAGCCAGGAAGGTCAAACCGCCCAGATCCGCCGCAACCTCCGGCCAGTGCTGAGCACCCCACATCAAAATACCGGTAATCACCTGCAACGGCAGCAGCACATTCAAAATCATCAGATAGGTCATCTGCTGAAGCGGATTCATTTTGCGCTCCGCCGTCTTTTCCATTGGATGCGCCTCACCTTTGAAAATGCCGGAGAGGTAATACCTGGCCTGGGCAAACGCCTGGTCAAAAAATCCGTGCGGTTTGGGCAGGAACTGGCGGATTTCTCCGCTTGCCAGGTGATAGAAGGCAGCCAACGCCGCATTGACCAGCAAAATCGCCGCCATGATGTTGTGCACCAGCACCATATATCGGAAACTGAACATGCCAAACTGGTCGGGTTTGTGGATGACTAACCCGGTGAAGATCAGGACAAAAATCACCGCTGTTTGCAGCCAGTGCCACTGCCGTTCATAGATCGAATACATATAGACCCGTTTGAGTTCGGGTTCATGCGGCGTCATCTTGCGAGCCGCCAGATAGCGCAGGCCGCCATGACCCAGTGCCCCGGCAAAAGCCCCCATCAGCAGCAGGAACCCCAGCCAGTCAATCCACCATATGCTGTCGTGGCCGAGGATATACAGGCCAATAGTTTCCGTGTTGGTATCGGGTTCATAATACAGCCGTCCCGATCCCTTCTTGAGGATTTCACCGCTCAATTCGACCGTGCTATCACTGACAAAAGTCGGCATGACACCACCCGGCACGTTATCTGCCAGCAGCAGGGGTTCATTCAGCCGCGAGTCCGCTGTGTGGCAGGTGTCACAATCGCGGGTTGCCCATTCACCGTGCGTCACCCCATGATTGATGCTGTACGGCTGGATTTCGCCCACGATGCGAGGATTGTCCAGCCCACGCGCCTCTAACCGGGATTTGATGAGTGCCTGCTGGTCATCGGTCTCGATCAGGAGTTCGTCATCCGTCAGACGACCATCACCACTGCGGTCAAATGCTGCCAGCACGTCCGGATGATACACCTCGTCCTCAAACCAGACCGCCTGCAAATCGCGCAGCGGAACAGGCCGGGCCGGGTCACCGTACACCCAGAACCAGTAGGACACAAGGTTATACGGTGCCAGCACCGTCGAGTCGCCGCTGATGCGCGGCAGCAAAACAGGCTGAAATCCCGTGACCAGCGTATTCGATCCACTGGGCTGAACACCCCGGCATTCAGTACGCGGCTGCTCCGCACCGGTCAGCACCGTCCAATCAACGGTTTCCAGCGCGGGCGCATACATTTGGGGAATATGACAGGTTTCGCAGCTTATGGCGCTAAGATGGCGATCTTTGTAAGGCAGCCAGTCGTGATTTTCCTCAACCGTGTGGCACGAGAGACACGGCTGCGCGGTGTTATTCACTACAATCGCGCCCGTGGCATCGGCACTGCTGCCGTTGGCAAAGCTGTGCAGCGGGCGATTTAAATATTCGGAAAAATCCAGGCGGCGCGGGTCAAACGCCAGATGGTCAGGACGATCTTCCGGCGCTTCCTCGTAAAAAATCGGATTGTTCAGCGCATAGTGGCAGTCCGTGCAGGAGACGACCCGTTCCGCATGAACATCCCACGCCCGCGACAGGGCGTTTTTGTCCGCCAGATTAACCCCTGAATTAGACAACCGCTGCGGCGAGAAAACCTGCCCGGTGGTCATCGTGGTGTACTGCGACGTATCACAGGTCTCAGTGGTCATCGGAATCTGGGCATTGACATGCACCTGCCCATGACACTGCCCGCAGTTTTCATTTTTCGGGTCACTGATGGTCAGAGAGTCGCTCAGTAAATTGCCTGACTCATCAAACATGCTGGCGTTCCATGTCCATTCACCATCGACTTGATTCACCAGCCCGATGCCTGCCAGCGTGGCTGTGTTCGCCCACTGGAAATTGCCTGCTTCCAGTTCCGCGATGCGTGCGGCGTTATCCGGTGAAAACATATGACACAGGAAGCAGTTCATTTCCTCCACGCCGGATTTTTGCCAGTCCCAGGCCGTTAACTCGCCGGTTTCGGGGTCAAGGATGGTGGTTTCATTGGTTTCATCGGGAGGTAAATCGGTCAGGCGCTCGCCGTTTCGGGCATACACCGCTGGCCCCCCCCCCGCGTGGCGCAAACCATAAGTTTGTATCCACTCAGCGGTCGTCAGGTCAACCCGCTCATCGCCTTCCGGAGAAAGATAGCGGTAAATCAACGGATTCCAGCTTCCAAATGCGCCCGCGCTCGTATCCCAGGGGCGTCCGTTTTCGACTCCGCCTGCCGCTGTCATCCCTGGCAGACCTACCTGAGCATGTAAGCTGTGCTGTTCAATAAACCCGACATCATGACAGCTACCACAGGTGTTCATGGTTGAAACGGGCCTGCCGGTGTCCAGCACATTCTGGCCGTTTTCATCCAGCAGTGGGAAGGTCGGGTGCATAGGCGAAGCCAGTTTTGCAGGTTCGCCTTCCTGCGCGGAGGCACCCCAGGATACCAGCACCGCCCCCGCTAAAACCATCAGCAAAATGAGGAAAAATCGCAGTTTCCGCATGGCTTATTTGCTGTCCCTTCCACCCCAGGTCATTGGATCACCCGGATAACCCAGGGCTTCCCAATCCATCCGGGTATCATCGCCATGACAATCGGTACATTGCAGCGCCTGCTCGGAGGGCGCGACCATGTGTGAGAGCGGCCAGTACATTTCCGTCGAGGTAAAACCGTACTCACCGCTGTAGGGCAGATCAACCGCTTCCGCACCCGCCCGGAGCGCTTTGTCCCAGTCAAAATCAATCCAGTAGTTCCCCACTGTTTGCGGTTGGAGCAGATAGTTATAAATCGTGTCATAAATCTGTTTCGCGCGATGAATTTTGAAAGGCCAGATCAGCGCATCCGGATCGTTGATGTCACCTAACGGTTCGTTCAAGACGGTCACACCGCTGGGGTCAAGCGGGTCGCCCAGCAGATACCGGTCATTCAAGCCGTTGAACCATGCATATTCCGGGGTAAAGTTATGCTCGTAGACAAAACTCCCCTTAATCTTCAGATATTCATGCGGGTCTTCAGCTAAGTCCTGCCCCGCCGTTGACCAATCCCATTCCATCTTGGTTGGCTCACGAACTGCCCCCTGTGGAACATGGCAGGTCTGGCACGCCAGCGCGTCCGTATGGTCATTGATACGGGAGTCCTCATGCTCTTCTCGGTCATGGCAGTCGGTACAGTAAATCTGATTTTCCGTATCGATGCTGCTGGTCATCGACCGCCCACCAATTTGATGATCTTCAGTCTGGTGGCAGTCAATACACAGGAAGTCCAGTTCGCCCATGTGAACATCAACATTTTCCAGAGGATAGTACAGACTTTCATCGAGATCGCCGTGTTTGACACCGGGGCCGCCGCCGCCGTTAAAATGGCAGCTCCCGCAGTTCTCACGGGTGGGAATCCCGACCGTTCGCGCCGCCACCACCAGATCCACGCCATCCGCCGGAAGCCCGGATTTGGTCTTGGCATAGGTGCCGGTGTCAGCATGGCACGCCAGGCAGTCGATGTTGTTCTGGTTAGAAAAATCGTAGTTGGCGTCGCTCCATCCATATCCGGCGTGGCAGGTCGTGCAGCCTGTCCAGTTGGATTGAATGCCAATGCAAAAGTTATTCAGCAGATTGGCTTTTCCCGCCGCCACCGGTTCATCCCGTCCCACCAATGGCGCGGGATCCGCTTTCCAAGTCCAGTGGGTGCTGTGCAGCATTTGTTCGCCTGCCTCTTCATGGCAGGAAAGACACACTTCCGTCACCTCTGGCCCGGAGGTCAGCGGCCCTTTAATGAGATTGGTATGATCCAGCCCCGGATTCCTGTCGGGAACATTCGTCCAGGGGTCTTGCGTGGCTTCCGTTTCGTCGGTCGCCAGCAAAAACACGGGCAGTGCGATGATGAGAAGTGTCACGCCCAACCCGATGACCCAGATATATTTGAAATGCTTCATAAATACCTGTGCTTTCTACAACAGAATGATGGCTGTCATCTTGATTCCGACACACCCAGATGGTCAGACTGCCGCTCCAGCAAACCGCGCAGGATTTGCCGCATCAGATTCAGCACCATGATGACGCGGTCATCCGAGAGGGCATAAACAACAGCGGCCCCATCGCGCTGGGTAGTGACCAGACCCCGGTCGCGCAGCACAGCCAGATGCCGGGAAATAGTTGGCTGGGGGGTATCCAGCAGTTCGGCCAGGGCCGTCACATGGCGTGGTTCTTCATGCAGAGCGTACATGATTTGAATACGCTTTGTATCCCCGAAAGCCCGGCAGATACGCGCGTGGAGGAGTTCAAGTTCTTCAATCTGGGGAACCGCCACCTTTTTACCTTTCCATGTATTCGTTTATGCGAATACGTCATCCAGAGTGTACCGCTGTCCCAGATGCAAAACGGAGTGATACCCCACACAAGTATTTTGTGATTTTTGTCACATGTTTCTGAAAAGAGGGATTTTAATTAAAATCCAGGTATCCGGAGTCAGCCGCCTCTTTATAGCTGATCACCTCTCCCTGGGGCACATAAGGAAGCTCATCGTCTGTTATCTCATCCGCAAAAATGGCCTCAAACTGACGTTCATCGACCTGCTGCCGGAAAAGCTCATCAAGGCTCAAAACAGCATCATCCCTGGACGCCAGTTCCAGTAATTCTGCCTGCACCAGACCTGCCCCGGTGGCCTGCTGGAGCGAGAGCAGCGATTTTTCGGATGTGGTGACGATGACCTCTGAATCAACCACATCAGTCATCAGCGAATCAAAGGCGGCTTCATCAACCACCTGATTAAACAGGCGGTCGATTTCAAAATCGGGGATGGGGGCTTTGTCCGGTGATTCCTCCATATAAATGGAAAAACACTCTGAGGCTGCCGCCGCCACCCAATTCTTGGAATCTTCCATGAGGCGTTTTAAAGCCAGTCGCCCTGCCTGGGTTAATTGGCTGCTGGCGCTTTCCAGTAGTCGATGCAGTTCGACTACAGCGGCCACACGCTGGAATGGCGACGCATCGTCCATCATCTCGCGGACTTCAGCCGGAAGTTCATCCAACTCATCTTTTTTGACGGTCCGGCGCTGTTCAAGATGCTGGTTCAGGGCCTGGACAAGCACCATAAAAGATTCTTCGTACTTCCTCCTTGCGTCAATCCACTGCGAAGAAATCAGCCGAAAGGGAATCGCGCTGCGGTCATCGCCGCGTACCAGAAACGGAAAAATCCGAATCTCCTGCCCTTCAGCATAACCGATTTCCCGGCTCACCCAGATGGATTTTTTCGATTCGGGAGTCAGGAGCACCAGCATACAGGCGGCTTTTTCAATTGCATTGGCAATTTCAAATTCCCAGATGGGCGTTCCCGGTTCCAGGGTTTCATCTGTCCAGACCGGCAGCCCGTGATGCTGCAAATCATCGCGCACACGGCGCATGATGTCCAAATCTTTTCGGCTGTAGCTTAAAAAGATATGTTCCATGAACAGGATATCCCCAAGCGTGTGCCCTATTATTCCCCACTCTGGCGAAAACTTACAAGCCAATTCAAGAGATTGACAGGCTCTTATGCGAGGCGCATACTCTAATAAAAAGCAACTGAAAAATGGCGGTTGGATCTGAGTATCCCTTTCGAGTGTTCATCAGCTATTCCCACGCTGATATTGAGATCGTCCGTAAGATGGCGGCTCTTTTAGAGGAAATGGGTTTGCATCCCCTCTGGGATAGAGACATACATCCTGGGACCCCCTTCACGGACACCATCAAAGAATTGATTGCCCGTTCCCACATCTTTATTCCGCTGATCACCGAAAATTCACATCATCGCCCCTGGGTTCATCAGGAAACAGGTTTCGCAACTGCCCTCAACCTCCCGATTGTGCCTATTGCTATTGACAAAAATCTACCCAGCGAAATGATTGCTTCACTTCATGCCATTTCTGTCGATGCTGATTTAAATGATCTGCCAGGCCGCCTTCGTGAGGTTAACCTGGGGCAGCTTGTGCTGCCCGAACCTAAAAAGCCGCACGGGGTTATCGAGATCGCTGAATGGCCCGAAGTACGAACCGAATTTCTCACTCGTTATGCGAAATGGGTGATTGAACTTGGTGTCTATGGACATGTCAGGCATCGCGGAATCTTATCTTCATTCTCTATCCCCGATAAAGACATGGATGATCCAGTCTGGAAAGTGTGGGGCAAAGACACTGCCCAGAGTGATTACCTGTTTATCCTTCAACGTGAAGAACGTCGATTACTGGAACAACACACCAGGGAAGCAGGGTGTTCCTTGCTGATTGACCCCACAACCACCTTGACTGTTCGCGGCGCGGAAGTCAGGAAATCCCGACTCACTACACTTCTGGAATTTATTTCGGCTGTCCCGGCTGATAAACTTCATATTGTGATGTCAACCAAAGCCCGACAGGGAAACATCGTTATGGTTGGAGACTATTTCGTGGCTGAGTCCGCCGCCCCACGTCCAGGAGGTT
This sequence comes from Anaerolineae bacterium, assembly GCA_008933735.1. GTDB lineage: Bacteria > Chloroflexota > Anaerolineae > Aggregatilineales > J027 > SB15. The sequence continues at coordinate 29,167 of WBUL01000007.1, forward strand.
ATGTGCAAACGATCTTTAATACCCATCCACCAACGGTGCTGCAAAAAATCCGCCGCTTTGACCAGGAATTTGAGAATTTATATGCCACAGAGGGAGTTTCGTTGGAAGAAGCACAGATCAGGATCAAAAAGATTATTGATGAATTAAAGTAAGGGCAACTCTCACCAGAGCCGCCCTAGAGCGTGTGATGCACTTTTTACCCCTCATCCCCCAAACCCCTTCTCCCACGCACGCGGAGAGAAGGGGCGCTTTTTGTCCGTCTCTTCACCATTGGTGAGCAGGGTGAGGGGGAAATTATCCTACCCAGATTCATCACACGCTCTAGTCAGCAAGATTTAGTGCGTCCCAGATGCCAGATGTTCCGCAATCAGTTCTGCCACATCTTTAATTTCCGGTGCACCTTCGACTTCAGCTTTTGCCGTATTGAACATCTGCATACAGAAGGGACAGCCGACCGCTAAAATCTCCGCGCCTGTCGCTGTGGCTTCCTTCAGACGGTTGACATTGACAGCCTCCGTACCGTGTTCTTCTTCTTTCCAGAACTGCGCTCCGCCAGCCCCACAGCAAAAGGAATTGTTGCGATTACGCGGCATTTCCAGAAGTTCCGCGCCCGCCTTTTCCATCACCTGACGCGGAGCACTGTAAACACCATTGTGCCGCCCCAGATAACAAGGGTCATGGAAAGTGACGTTAGGCAGCTTCTTGGGCCACGCATTTTCCGGCAGCCTGCCGGCTTTGACCAACTCTTCGATCAATTCGGTATGGTGAATCACCTGATAGTGACCACCAAACTGGTGATATTCCTTACCGAGGTTATGAAGGCAGTGCGGGCAGGTCACAACAATTCGTGGAGGGCTGACTTCGTTCAGAGTTTCGACATTGCCCGTCGCCAGTTCAAAATAGGTGTCTTCTTTACCCGCCCGCCGGGCAATATCGCCTGTGCAGTTTTCTCGCTCGCCCAGCACAGCAAAATTGACGCCTGCCGTCTGCAAAATTTTGACGAACGAGCGGGCGGTTATTTGTGCGCGGGGGTCGTAATTCGCCGCACAGCCAACCCAATAGAGAATTTCAAAATCGGGATTTTCGTCAACGGTAGGGATGTGCAAATCCTTCGCCCATACAAAACGCGGTTCGGAAATTTGCCAGGGATTGCCCTGCCGTTCCATACCATTAATGGCGGTTTGTAACTCACCTGGCAGTGCCCCTTCCATCAGCACGGCATCCCGGCGGATGTTCAGAATATCAATCATCGGTTCGTTGCCAACAGGGCAGATTTCAATACATGCGCCGCAGGCAGTACACGCCCACACCGCCGATTCGCTGATGGCCGTTCCCATAAGCTTATCCGGTGTTTCTTCCATCATCGCCAGCAGATTGAAATGTTCTCGAATCAGGTAGCGTTTGTTGACCTCATAGGCCGATGGGGACAATTCTTTGCCTGTGGTGTATGCCGGACACACATCCTGACAGCGATTGCACATAATACACGCCAGACCATCGACAAGCGCTGTTTTGGAAAGGTGTTCAATTTTCCCCGCGCCGAACTGCTCTCGTGTATCATCTTCCAGATTCAAAAAATCCATTTCACCGAGCGAAGTCCGTTTGGGACGGGTCAGGTAATTGGCGGGAGCCATGAACAGATGCGCGTGTTTGGTGTGCGGGAAATACGGCAGAAACAGCACAATGGCACCGAGCGCCAGCCACCAGAAAAGATGTTCAAAAATCTCAAGGGTGCCCGTTCCGAAAAGCTCACCCAGCCCATCCCCCACGATGCTCGCAAACGGCATTAATTCGGCATCCCGTGTGCCCAGTTCGGTTTTTGTCGCTTCGCCCAGAAAACGCGACCCCACATGCAGCAGGATAAAGAGAGCGACAATCAGCGAATCCTGGGTCACACCGCCGCGTTTGACTCGTGGATGCAGCAGGATGTTGTCATGATACCGAAGCTCGACTTTGTTGGGCAGGAAAAAGCGGCGCAAAATAAAATAGGTCACACCGACCAGCACCGCGATACTTAAAATATCGCCAATAAAATGATATGCATCTGCCAGCAGGGTATCTCCTAAAAACTGAAAATCAACCAGGTAACCTTCCAGCAAATCGCCCAGATTGACCAGAAAATAAAAGGTGAACCCCCACACCACCCCCACATGCAGCAGACTGGTCAGGGGACGGGTCTTGAGCGTCGTTTGCTGGGAGAGGTAGATTTGCAGCGCCCGAAACAACCGCGCCGGAAGCTCGTCCCAGTGGAGTTTGCCTTCTCCCCGCTGGATAACCAGCCACATTTTGTAAAATCCATCCGCAGCCACCCCCAATGCCGCCATTGCGATGATAAAAAACAGTATTTTTTCCCCAACAGTGAGCATACATCATCCTCATAACAGTGTTGTATCGGCGATAGTGTACCATTTCACACACCTGAAACCAAAGCTAACCGATCCCGGAATATGTTAAAATTGCGCCATGCAGTACTGGACGCATCTGTATACGTGGCAGACATGGCAGGAATTTCTCAACGCGGGCGGGGATGTGACCGGATTCCCGGAACGGCGCTGGGCTACCGTCCAGCAGATGCAGCCCGGTGATATTTTGCTGGTGTACGTGATCGGACTGTCGCGCTATGTTGCCATTATGGAGGTGGCAGGCGAACCCTACAAAGGCTATAAACCCATCTGGTCGGAGCGGGTGTATGCAGCGCGGGTGCCCGTGCGGGTGCGGCTGGCGCTGCTGCCTGAGTACGGGATACCAGTGACGGATTTACGTGACGAACTCTCCTACTTTCAGCAGTTAAAAGACCCCCGCGCCTGGACAATCCATTTCCGGAGCGCCCCGGTACAGGAAACCCCACAGGATGCCGAGGTGATTATCGCCGCGCTGGAAAATGCCAGTGAAGACCCGATCTTCCGAGAACTTGACCCCGATAAACTCGATGGCAGCCCAACCCTGTATGAATCCGACTCCGGCGTGGTGACCGTGCCCGATGAGGAAGAAACCTTGGAAGACGAAGATGTATCCATCACCCATGATGAGATTCAATGGCTGCTGCTGGACACGGGCAGCAAAATGGGGTTGGATGTCTGGGTCGCCCGGAATGACCGTCACCGCGAATTTGAAGGCCAGTATTTTCAGAGCATCCCCCGCCTGCTGGATAAACTCCCGCGCCAATTTGACGCCGCCACCAGCCGCACCATCGAGCTGATTGATGTCCTCTGGCTGCGCGAAAATGCCATCATCGCCGCGTTTGAAATCGAACACACCAGCGCGGTTTATTCCGGACTCCTGCGAATGGCGGATCTGGTCTCGATGCACCCGAATATCAACATTCGGCTGTACATCGTTGCGCCGGATGAACGCCGCTATAAGGTATTCAGCGAAATCAACCGCCCTGCGTTTACCCATCTCAAGCCGCCGTTAAACAAAATTTGCCAGTTTATTCCCTACTCCACGTTAAAAAGTAAGGTCACACATGTGCAAGATGTGCTATCCTATCTTCAGCCCGAATTTATCAACGATATTGCAGAAAATTTTGAGGCAAAACAATAGCTATGCTTAAGTTGAACCACATCTATCAGGGAAATTGTGTCGAAGTGCTAAATTCTTTGCCAGAAAAAAGCGTTGACCTCATCTTTGCGGACCCACCCTACAATCTGCAATTGCAAGGTGAATTGTGGCGACCTAATCAAACACAAGTCGATGCAGTCGATGATGAGTGGGATAAGTTCGATGACTTTTCCACGTATGATGATTTTACAAAAGAATGGCTGGCAAGTGCACGCAGGGTGCTTAAAGACGACGGTACCATATGGGTTATCGGCTCATATCATAACATCTTCCGTGTCGGAAAAATCATGATGGATTTAGGTTTTTGGATATTAAATGATGTGATTTGGTATAAGACAAACCCTATGCCTAACTTTCGTGGTACACGTTTTACCAACGCAACAGAAACGATGTTATGGGCAAAAAAATCACAAGAACAGAAAAAATATACATTTAACTACCATGTGATGAAGAATCTAAACGACGAAAAACAGATGGGAAATGTGTGGACGATTCCTATTTGTAGCAGAGAGGAACGCATTAAGGTTAATGGTAAGAAAGCACATTCAACCCAAAAACCGGAAGCATTATTGTACCGTATCATATTATCATCAAGTAATGTTGGCGATACGGTACTTGACCCTTTCTTCGGCTCAGGCACAACAGGAGCCGTAGCTAAAAAGCTAAAACGTAATTTCATAGGTATTGAATTGGAGGATAAATACATTGAGGTTGCACGGGAAAGAATCGATGCCATCCCAACACCGCTTTTTGAAGACTCATTACTGGTAACCAAATCTAAACGGGATGAGGAAAGAGTAGCATTTGGACAACTCATTGAGGCGGGATATTTGCAAATTGGGCAACTCCTGTACTCAAAAAGAAAGGAGCATTGTGCGATCATCCGAGCTGATGCCCAGTTAGAGCTAAATGGATTGTCAGGGTCTATCCACAAAATAGCAGCAACTGTTCAGAACAAATCTGCATTTAATGGGTGGGAGTTTTGGTACTATATGGATGACCAAGAACACCTGGTATCTATTGATGAGCTTAGAGCACATTATAGGGAAAGAAATAGGTTCCCCGCTATGTGCCAGAAAAAAACACCTACAGAGGTGAAAGGCTCTTTGAAGAATACTTCGAGACCTCATTCAAGGATATAGATAATCATCTCCGCACAATCGGAAACGACGAGGAGATAATAGAAATCTTCGACAGATTATATAAACATATAAGGTTCGGGGAAGTTTAGAACCAAAAAAAGGAGAGATTTATGCCAAAACTTGGCGACGCTGCCCCAGATTTTGAACTGCGTGACCAGGATGGGAATCTGGTCAAACTGAGTGATTTTCGCGGCAAAAAGGTCATCATTTTTGCCTATCCCAAAGCGGCGACTCCCGGCTGCACCATACAGGCGTGCGGCTTCCGCGACAGTTTCCCAAAAATCGAAACGTCAAACGCGGTCATCTTAGGGATCAGCCCGGATGAACCCGCCGACCTGAAAAAGTGGAAGGCCAAAGAAAACCTGCCTTATACCCTGTTGGCCGATACCGAACACCAGGTTATAGAAGCGTGGGGTGCATGGGGCGAAAAATCCATGTACGGCAAAAAATACATGGGCGTGATTCGTTCTCACTGGGTCATTGACGAAAACGGCAAGGTGCTGGATGAAAGGATCAAGGTGAGTCCCGAAGACAGCGTAAAACTTGCCCTGGAAGTGGTCACGGGATAAACAGCGCCCTCCCCGTCACGGGGAGGGCTTTTTATTGAAGGCAGGCATCTACAGTCACCAGCAGTTCATCGGCGGTAAAGGGCTTGGTGAGGGAATTCATTCCCTCGTTATTCGGTAAGGGGTATGTGGTCAGCAGAACACAGGGGATGCTGGCCGTGCGTTGATTGGCATACAGTTCGTTGAATAACCAGAAGCCATCTGCTTGACCTTCCAGAGAAACGTCGCACAGCACCAGATTCGGCAAGTATTCCTGGGCAAGCTGCACCCCCAGCACGGCCATATCGGTATCCAGAATGGCATAACCTTCCAGCTCCAGCAGTTCGCGGATTCCCTCACGCAAATCCCCATCTGTGATGACGATCAAAATCAATGCTGCCATAGTTACCGCCGCTTTATGCCCTCCATTATACGGTAAAATGGGCTGTATGCTCAGCGAGGAGTGAGGAAGGTGAATAGAGTGATTTCAGGGCGGCAGTTGAATCGCACCGTTGGGAAGGCCATTCCCAGCCCGCGATTGGTATATTGAATCATGCTGCCAACCTGATACTGGCCGGACGGGTATTTCTGTCCCAGCCAGGGAAGCACAGGCGCTCCAAATAACGGCAGACGGATCTGCCCCCCATGGGAATGACCGGAAATTTGCAGATCAAAGCGACCTGTTGCGGCACTCTCGTCGGCAAAATCGGGTTCATGAGCCAGTAAGATCGCCGCCCCGTCGTCCGGAAGTTTTTCCAGTACCCGGTCAAGACGATGTTTCTTCTCCCAGATGTCATCCACCCCGGCTAAGTGGAGCGCTGCCCCCGCTTTTTCCAGGGTAACCACGTCGTTGTCGAGTTCAACAATACCCGACTTATGCAGCACCTGACGAATCGACGCCGCATTGGTCCAGTAATCATGATTGCCCAGCACCGCCACCGAGAAAGGTTTAAGGCGGCTTAGTTCCTGTACCAGCGGATCCGTTACCACCGGATCCGTTGTTGCGGTAACAAAATCCCCCGTGATGGCAACAGCATCCAGCTTTTCCTGATTGAGAAAATCAACCGCCTCTTTCAGCCGCTGATGACTTTCGCCCGTCCAGGTATCCAGATGAATATCGCTGATTTGCGCCAGTCGAAACCCCTGAAAAGCTGGATGGAGACGCGGCAGGCGCAGGGAGACGCGGGATATATCGACCCAGTGAGGTTCAATATAATGAGCATAACTTATCCCGACGCCAGGGACACCTACCATCCCTGCCAGTCCAGCGGCGGTCAATTTTAAAAACTTTCGACGCGACATCATCCTGCCCTACCTTTCACTTGATCCATATGTATTACACTTGCAGGGCTAATTCCACTGTCCGGGTGCGGCAGTCCACGCACCTGAGTGCTTGATAATTAAGAAAAAGCGGGAGAACGGAGGGTAAGAATCGTGATTTCCGGGCGGCAGTTAAAACGAAACAGCGGCGGCACCATCCCTACGCCGCGTGTTGTGTACACCAGCATCTCTTTGACCTGATACTTTCCGGCAGCGTATTTTTTCCCAAGATGCGGCAGATAAAGCGCCCCACCGCCTGGGATCCGTACCTGTCCCCCATGCGAATGGCCGGAAATTTGCAGGTCAAAACGGCCAAACCGGGCACTTTCATCGGCATAATCAGGTTCGTGGGCAAGGAGAATGGCGGCAAAGTCATCCCGGCGAAGCTGGCGTAAACTGCGCCCCGGATGATGTTTGTTTTCCCACACATCATCCACACCCGCGAGATGCAGTCTGGCCTGACCACGCTGCACACTGATCATTTTGTTACAGATGTTTTCGAGGCCGCTCCGGGTAATAATCTGGCGCACGGCACGGGCATTAATCCAATGGTCATGGTTACCGAGAACAGCCACTGTGACATCTCTTGGTTTCAGACGGCTGAGATGGGTCACCAACTGCTGATCAATCGGGGAGGCGACGGAATCAGAGGCAAAATCACCTGTGATCGCAATGGCATCTGGTTTTTCGGCGTTTACCCGGTCGATTACGTCGGCCAGACGATCCTCTCCCAGCCACGAATCGATATGCAGATCACTGAACAGCGCCAGCCGGTATCCCTCGAATTCACGGCTGAGTCGCGGCAGAGTCAGTTCAACCTGTTCTACCTCAATCCAATCAGGCTCGATATAGTGGGCATAGGGTACCCCCATCACAGGCACAGCAGCCGACACCACCGCTGTTTTCAGAAAAGTTCGCCGTGAAATCCTCATGGGCGCTTCTGATCCGAACACAAGGTATACACTGTGATTTCCGGGCGGCAGTTGAACCGAAGCGGTGGTCTGCCCATCCCGACTCCCCGATTTGTGTACAGCAGCATGTTCCGGATGGCATATAAACCACCAGGATACTTTCTGCCGTAACGTGGGAGCTTCGGCGCTCCTAAAAGCGGCAGACGCACCTGCCCGCCATGTGTATGGCCGGAAATTTGCAGGTCAAAACGATCTGTTGCTGCGTTTTCATCGGCGGTATCGGGTTCATGAGCCAGCAAAATTGCAGCACCCTCATCCGGTAGATTTTTCATCAGCATATCCAGCCGGTATTTTCTCCGACTTTTGCTGTCTACCCCGGCAAAATGCAGCACCGCGCCGCCCCGCCGCAGGGTATGAAAGTGATTGCCGATGTTAAAAATGCGGCTCTGCAAAAGAATATGATTCAGCCTGTCGATATTGACCTTGTAATCGTGGTTACCGAATACTGCCAGCGTCGCGTCTTTCGGTTGTAACTGACTTAACGCATCCAGAAGATGGTCAGCGTGCTGCGGCATCATCCGGCGAGTGACAAAATCGCCTGTAATTACAATGGCATCGGGTTGTTCCGCGTTGACTCGCGCTACAATTTTCCCCAATCGCTCACCACCCAGCCATGAATCAATATGCAGATCGCTCAATTGTACCAGCCGATACCCGTCAAATTCCGGGGCAAGGCGCGGCAGGGTCAGGGTCAGGCGGGTGGTTTGCACCCATTCGGGTTCGATGTAGCGAGCGTAACCCCAAGCCAGCGGCAGAGACAACACCCCCAGCAGCAAAATTTCCAACCCCTTCTTTCCTGTTATCTTGAATTATCCATTTGGATTTTATCATCAGCCTGACTAAAATTGCACCTGAAAACCAGGAGACACTGACAATGACAAGATTAGGTTGTTTAGCGCCCCTTTTGATGGCAATCTTGGCCCCTTTTTTGCTGCTGTTCGGGATTAGTGAGCAGGAGGAATTTGTCATCCCACCCACCGTAGAAATTGAACCGGCCTGGGTCAACTTCGGTGCCAATGCCAACAGCGCCCTGACGGTGAACGTGCCTGAAGTCATGTTGAGAGTATGCAGCAGCAGTCTGGCAGATCATACGCTCTACGTCCGCATGTGGCGGGATTCATTCGGCGACACCTACCCGGCACGCACCTGGCAGTTTATCGTTGACCCTGATGGCAGCCTTCAGGAAGCCAGTTATCAGGATGCAGACAGCACCTTATGGACAAGCATCAACAATATAGAGGATGGCGCGTGGGTCGCATCGGAAGCAGGCTGTGTAACCCTGCGGAACATGGAAGGCCCCGGTGATACGCTGGAAGGTGTGGTCTATAATACCGCCGCCTCGCTGGGAACCTGGCCTTCAGAAGACTGGTCGATCCCATGTTACTCTGCGACAGATGGCCTGGGACTATGTGATTCGGGCAGCCGTTAAGGTTGTAATCTAAAACAGACGGTGGGTCAGGCGGGTCAGTTCATCCGCATGATAGACGCTTTTCATCGTGTCTACCAGCAGATAACACCCTTCTTTACGGGGAGTCGCATGAGCAGCCGTTGCCAGCCGGAAGTGGCGGTCATTCACCACCTGATAGCCGCCTTCCGGCACCTGGATGTGCCCACTCGCAACAACGCGCTGCAATTGTGGCGCTCCTGTTCCGAATGCATCCAGATAGCGCTGGCAGATCTGCTCATAAATGGTCGGCACGTATCCCCGGTCATTTTGTGTAAATAAGAAATCCCACAGCACCCCGAAGCGATGGTCACGTTCAGAGATATACAACGCACGCATCAGATGAGGGTAACGGGGATCGTCGGGGCCAGTCACCGCAAGGTATTTTTTCGCCAGTGCTTCATAGGACTGCCCGGAAATTCGAGCGTAGGCCTCGTAAACTTTACTTAAATCTCCCTGCTGGGTAAGACTCTGGTCAGCATCCTTGAGCAGTGCCTCGTGATCAAAATCACGCAGCCGTTCCACGCGATTGATGCTGCTTTCGTCCGGTCCCGCATGGCAGAACAGGATGCCAGCACTTGTCCGCACAATGAACGGCAGGGTCATCAGAAACTTATTGATTTTTTCGCGGTGCTCGCCCATGACCCATTCAAAACGGGGCGTGAATTCCAGGTCACCTTTCGCCAGCGATACGCCGTAAATGTGCGGCATTTCATGGTTGCCCAGCAGCATGATCACATGATCTGAGCCAAGCCGTTCCTGCAAGTCAATGATCCGCAGCAGCATTCGCAGGCTGTGATCTTCCTCTGGCGTACCGTATCCGTGAATAACATCACCCAGAAACAACAGCCGATCCGCCTCACCGTCCTCACGCAGCGCCATAAATGTTCCGATGCAGCGATCAAAGGCTTCGCCATCCCCATGCAAATCACTGACCACCATCATTTTGCCTGTACGAACAGCAAGGTAACGCTGCATGAAATGCTGCTCCTGAGGTTTGAGATTCGTTTGGGTAGTTTACCACAGTTCAGAAAGAATTAAATTGATTTTGGAGCCTAAATTGATACACTGTCCCCACACAATTTAGGGACAGCAGATTTGCTTACACTCCTGTTTTTCTGGGATTACGATACGCAGTGGGGCGCAGACCGTTCACGGCTGGGCGGGGCAAAAAACTGGGGACATCTTGAATTTCCCAACACAGACCGTCTGATTGACATTCACGCCGAATATGACCTGCCCGCGTGTTTTGCGGTGGTCGGCGCCGCCGCGTTCCCTGGCGAACGTCCCTATCATGACCCTGACCAGATTCGCCGCCTGCACGCCGCAGGGCACGAAATCGCCAGCCATAGTTTTAAACATGAATGGCTGCCAGCGCTCAACGCGAAGGCCCTGCGCGAAACCCTGCGCCAGAGCAAAGACGCGCTGGAACAGTGCATCGGAGCAGAGGTGAGGTCATTTGTGCCACCGTTTGATATGCCGATGGATTACCCGGCGAAGCTGGCCCTGAACCTGACCGAGCGACGGGAAGTCAAAACCGAGCGCACTGATTTACCCCATCTATGTGAGGCCCTCGCAGAAACCGGATACCAGTTCTGCCGGGTGAGCTACCGGCCATTTTACATTCGCGGGTTGGAAAAACTGCTTGCGCGGCGGCTATTTGACCGACCTTCCGCGCTGGAGAAAATCGCGGGGTTAACCTGCCTCCGTACCAACATGCCGCCCGGTTTTGCCTCCCTGGATATTCTACACCGCCTTGCTGGACAAAGCGGATATATCATCGTTTATGGGCATCCGCATCATCTATCCACTGACAAGGTGGAGGGCGAGAAATATTTGATCCCGATGCTAAAGCGGATACGCCAACTGCGCGATGAAGGCAAATTACAGGTTGCTTTGCCACATCAACTGCTAAAGATTTCACGTCATTAAGAGCGAGGTTACCCCTTTTCCACCAATGCCACAATCCTGTCCATGAGGTGATCCAGGCTGTGGGCGGCAGCAGTGCGTGTTCGCAAATCGCTGCCAATCCGGATAAAATCTTCACGTGGCAGGGTGAGCAAATGGGATAACCTCGCCGCAAGATCAGCGGGATCATCCGGCTTAACACGCAGCAGTTTCTGATGATCGCCCAGCAGGTCGTCAAATGCCGGATTACTGGTTACGAGGGGTTTAGCCACCAGCATCCCTTCCAGTGCGGCTTTATCGAATGATCCCATCGGTGTTAGATTCGTGATGAAGCTGGCACGGCGATACCAATTCACCAATGATTCTCCCTCCAGATTTCCCAGAAATACAAACTGATTTTCGACCAGACCAAGCTCATCCCGGCGGCGCAGCAGTCCAGCATAGTAGGCATCATCTCCTGGCGCGGCAGTCTGCCCCGCAACAGCGAATTTCACGGCCTTATCTTTAAGCAGAGATGCAGCTTCGAGCAAAACTTCATGTTTTTTGATGGGGGACAGCCGCCCAACAGCCAGCACAAGCGGCGGGTCATCCACTGGGATATCGGGATTCGGGGAAAAGCGAGTTGTATTCAGCCCATGTCCCAGCGCGTGCACTTTGGGGCTTGGAATCGGGAAGTTGGCGGGGGTCGCAGTCACAATCCAGCGGGCTGAGGCCAGGGCGGCGCGAATTTCTAAGCTCGGCTTGGGGTGAATAAACCACAGCATTTGCGACTTACGGTAGAGCATCGCCAGCGGCGCCGCCAGCCAGGTATAACGCGGAGTCATATGGCTGAAAATCACATCCACCTGACCAATCACTCGCCCTACGCCCCGGTAAAATTCGACGAGCTCGCGCAGACGGGAATACCCTTTTTCCTTGCCCATACTCATCACGGTCACATTAGAGGGTAAATTGGCCTGTCCCTGCTCCAGCGCCAGCACAATCACATGATCGACCCTTGCCGCCAGCGCCCGCACCCAATCCACAATAAACCCACGCAGCCAGTGCGACTCATCCAACTGCTGCACAATCATCAAAACTCGCATCTGTTATTCCCCCAATTCCAGGCATTGTAGCAGGCGGTTTAATCTTGGCAAATTCCGGTTCGGCGCGTATATTTCGTCACCGAGGAGTTGATATGTCCGATATTGACATGGTGGAAATGCGTAAAATTTTTGTTTCCGGCAAAACCCAGTGGCGAGCATATATGAATTTACACTCCGCGCACATTTGCCTCACTCCCCCTGTTTTAGATATTGGCTCTGGCCGCTACGGAACGGCCAGTTATCAGCGTTATATTCCAGAGTATGCAAATGTCGAAGTGCGTTCCGTTGACCTTGACCCCGGACGTTTCCCATCGGTGATTGGCAACCTGACGCAGGGAATCCCCTTTCAGGATGCCTATTTCAATACCTGTCTGGCCTACGGGGTATTTGGGTATCTGTATAATTTTGAGGATGTGCTGCGCGACATTCATCGGGTGATGAAACCGGAAGGGCAGATTCATCTGGGGCTGCCCTTTTTAGACCGAGTAGCATCTGACGGCGGTGACTGTTTACGGTATACGGCTGCCGCCATTGAGAAAATGCTGACCCATACCGGATTTGATACGATTCAAATTACCCCCTATGGCACGGGCGCCTGCGCTGCCGCCCTTGACCAGATCGAATTTATTGTTCCCCGAATTTTACGCGGGCTGGCGGTGCGGCTGGCGGTAGCCGCAGACGGGCGGATTACCCAGCGTTCGGGCAGAAAATTCCGCAATGCCCACGATTATCCGTTGGGTTACATGGTTTCTGCCCGAAAAATGTAGCGGCTGCCCTTTCAATATCATCGACTCAGTTTGCGCGTCTGGTAGTAGTTCCAATAGGCAAAAGTGCAAAATGAAAATGCATAGATCAGCATATACGGCGCGAGGGCAGGCGCACTTTCCATCGCCAGCAGGAATCCCAGCAGAGCATAAGCGGCCAACACCAGTTCACCCACCGTCGTCCAATCCACTTTCAGCGCGTACAACCGCGAAGACCAGCTATCTTTGCGGTCTGTAATACGGAACTTGGGGGTACGTTTAAATTCGAGTTCTTTGTTGATGTTCAGCGCTTTCAACACTGCCACTGTGTTGCTTAACACAATCGCCGCGCCAGATATAAACTGCACCGGAAAATACAGCAGGTTGGTGGGGCGTTCATACAGCTCGGTTTGCCCCAGAATCAGGATAATTGGCGGGATGATGCCAAAAACGCCAATAATACGCAGATCGGGCAGTTTTTCAAACATATCCCCTGCCAGCAGAATCGGAGTCAGGATAAACAGGAGAAAAATGACCGGCTGGACGGCATACTGCGAGAGATGCATCAGACCCATGAATTTTTTCCACAGTGGAAAATGGGAGCGCAGCAGCGGCACCGCATGACGTATCAGACACTGTGTACTGCCTGTTGCCCAGCGTGCCTGCTGGATTTTCCATGCGGCGATCTGCGGTGGAAGTTCCCCCGGCACAGGAATATCCACCAGATAAACAAACTTCCAGCCCTTCAGCAGCGCCCGATAGCTTAAATCGAGGTCTTCCGTTAGCGTAATGGCTGACCACCCACCCGCGTCGTGAATCGCCTTCACGCGCCAGATGCCGCCTGTTCCGTTCATCGACATGGGCAGATAACCCCGGCTGCGGGCCACCTGCTCGACCGCGAAATGCCCATCAATACTGATCGCCTGCGCCCGTGTGAGCCAGTTATAATCCAGATTCAGGTGCGCCCAGCGGGTTTGAATCAGGGCGACCTCCTCACTGGTGTTAAAATGCGGCATGGCCTTATAGAGGAAATCCTTAGTCGGCACAAAGTCCGCGTCAAAAATCGCTACGCAGTCGGTTTGTACCAGCGTAAGGCCATAAGCCAGCGCTCCTGCTTTATATCCTGCCCGATTTGGACGCCGTACCAGTTGGCAGTCCACCCCCTGCGACTGCCAGTATTCGGCACGCTGGCGGCAGAGTTCTGTCGTTTCGTCCGTCGAGTCATCCAGAATTTGCACATGAAATTTATCACGCGGGTAGTCCATTGAACACACCGCATCAATCAGCCGCACTGCGACGTACTGTTCGTTATACAGCGGAAGCTGCACCGTCACCGACAGCAGTTCATCATCGGAAACCTGCGGTGCTCTGGGTGGTCTGCCCCGTTTAAATAAGAAGATCACCAGCAGCACGCCAAAACTGCTGACGAAAAGACTCAACAGTACCGCCAGCACCACATACACACCGGCAAGCAGATCAAAAAGCATGTCCAAATGTCCCTCCGAGCGAAAGCATACTCTTCTCAGAAGAATTTTTGTAGGGGTCAGGTCTGCTTTCGCAGTCCGTAACCACCAACCAGACCCAGCAAAACCCCGACAACGATCAACCCGATAGGCAAAGTCTGCCCATACAGCGTCAACTGACTGATGGCATCTTCGGCGTCCTCACGCGCATTTTGTACCGAGTCTTCCGTCCCCTGATATACAAATTCGTTCACCGTGATCGGGAACAGGCTGCCCAGAATTTCCGGCGGCAGATAATCGGCGGCAGCGGTGTCGGGTTGGGCATCCAGTTTGGCCTGAATCGCCTCCATCATTTCAGGTGGAAAGCTGGCCGCGCGATGCTCGTATTTGCGGGTATCAATCAGCACCCCGGTCTGCGGTTCAACCCAGTATTCACCCTTGTAATCGTAGTAATAGACCAGCGGAATTCCTTCTACATCCTCCGATTGGGTTTCAGCCACCGCTTCCTGAATAAATGACAGGAGTTTAATGCGCGAGGCAAAGGACAGCTCCACCCCTTCTACGTCGATGCTGCTTGCCAGAGTCGCCAGGGCGTCAGCGGAAATCGAAGTTGGCAAGCCAAGACGTTCCACATCAGCGGGGTCAATTGGCTGCGGGTCACTTTCCGACGTAAAATAGTAGGTATCAATCCCGCCGTGTTCCTGTTCGCTGTCATATTTCAAAACAACCGGACTGCGGTAGTCGTCGCTCCAACCGTTATAATCTTTCTGCTCGGTATCAATCGGCCAGCCAATCACCAGCCCTTCACGTTCCCAATACCCCTCTTTTTTCCAATCTTCCGGGATGCCATCCTGCAACAGTTCCATTGATTTGCGATCAAGTGGATAGAGCTTTAGCTGTGAGGCCAGCACGGTCTCGCCATCCAGAAGGGTCTGCTCCTCACGGATAAGGATTTTTTCACCCTCAACCTCTTCAGCAACCGCGTGACGGTCAATGTGTAAATTGGGATTTTCGCCGGGCGCATATCGGGCGAACGTCAGGGTTTCCGCGTCCAACAGAGTCAAAAATTCGACATTGTACTGGCGCGTAATATCCACATCATCAGGCAGCATTTTCATGCCGGGGACAATCACCAGCATCAGCGCCAACCCAACAATAATTATCACTGCGCCAAGAACCAGGAGAATCAGTGATACTCTTTTATTCATCTTTCCCTCAGATAAAAATAAACAGGGGCAACACCCTGCCCCTGTGAAATCACTCTTTTTCGTATGGCTTGCCGACGGCTTTTGGCCCTTGTGCGCGACCAATCAAGCCTGCCAGCACGATAATGGTTACCAGATAGGGTACCATTTGCAGAAACTGGACAGGCACATCGATATCCAATGCCTGGAATCCCCCACCTTCTGACTGCAAACGCACCCCTAATGCATCTGAGAAGCCAAACAGCAGCGCCCCGGTGAACGCGCCGAACGGAGTCCACTTGCCAAAAATTAATGAGGCAAGCGCGATGAAGCCTGAACCGCGCGTCATGTTATCGGTAAAACGCCCGGTCGCTTCCAGAGAAAACCAGGCCCCCGCCAACCCCGCAATCAGACCCGCTGCGAACACATTAATCCAGCGCATCCGGTTCACATTAATGCCCAGTGTATCCGCCGCGTGTGGGTGTTCACCGATAGATCGTGTCCGCAGCCCCCAGCGTGTATGGAATAAAATGACGTGTGAGGCAATGATAATCACAAACATCAGGTAAAAAATCGGCTTGTTATTGAACAGGGGTTCACCGATGATGGGAATATCCGCCAGCAGCGGAATTTCTACGTTGGGCAGGGTTACTGTTCCGGCTTCGGTAGACAGCAGATATTCACGCCGGACAAAACTGGTTACACCTACAGCCAGAATGTTAATCACTGTCCCGCTTACGATCTGGTCTGTTTTGAAGGTAATGGAGAGCCACGCATGGAGCAGTGCCGCCAACCCGCCGCACAGCACCGCCACGACCACACCCAAAAACAGCGCCAGATTCAAATCCATGTCGGGGTAGTCTCGCTGCATATAAAACAGCATTGTGAATCCCATACAGGCAGCGAACAGCATCATACCTTCAATGGCGATGTTCACGACTCCGGCTCGCTCACACCACAACCCCGCCATCGCGCCAATGGCAAGCGGAGTCGCCAGGCGCAGACTTTCAGAAAACATAGTGGTTATGTTCGTTCTGCCCCCGGCAACCGCAGCAATCATGATGCCGGGAATAACCAGCAGCCCGCACACGATCAGCAGGGCGAGCATCCAGCGCTGGAAGGTTCTTTCAGGAGCAATACTTTCTGTGCGACCCGTCAACCGCAGGACAGACATCGCACCACTTAAAACAAACAGCACACTCATCACCATCAGGAAGGGGTGGGCTGGAACCGTGATTTTTGCGACATTTTCCGCCGATCCCGGTTCAAGGGTCAGGATCGACTTTAAGTCGCCATCGTAACCAATATTCAGGATGCGGAATATCACAAACAGCCCCAGCAGCAGCAGCACGATGCCAATGGCATCCATGCGGGTAATGTGTATCCGGCGGGCGGTTTGTGCCGCACCTGTGATTGTCGTTGCCTGTGTCGCCATGGTATCTGTCCCTTTTAACTACCCCAACCCGTCGAAAAGACCTGAGCTTCCTCCTTAGAGCGTTCCGGTATACGCCACAGGAAGCGGATAATCTGGTCTGCCGCTACAAACATGATGATGAGTGCCTGAATAATTTTCACCAGATCAATAGAAATATCGGCCCGAATCTGCATCAGCCCTGCGCCAGTGAGGAGGCCGCCCCACAGCAGCCCAGCCCAGATCATCCCGCGCGGGCTTGTCCCCGCCAACAGCGCCACCGCAATTGCGTCAAAACCAGCGCTGGCAAAGAACTCCGGTTTCATGTTGCCTTCCACCCCGGCAATTTCAATTGCACCTGCCAGGCCAGCCAGTGCCCCACTGAGCGCCAACGCGAAGATGACGTTCAAGGAGACATTCATCCCGGCATATTTCGCCGCGTGTGGGTTGCTGCCAACGGTACGAAGTTCAAAACCAGGTGTGGTTTTCTCTAAAAACCAGTCCGTCAGCCACACCGTGATAAACATCAACGCCACACCGAGATGCAGTTTGCCGCTCACTGTAATTTCATGCAGGAATATCGCCACACCAACAGCGACCAGCGTCCAGACGAACGGCCTCACCTGGAGCGCACGGCGGCGGAAGTTCCAGGTAATCAGAAACATCCACACCCCTGCTAGTACATAAATCAGGATCAGGATTCCGCTGCTCAGCTCGTCCAGCGTGGGCAGTCTGGCAGAGTCCAGAATGTCAGGTGTTTTGGGGACACTGGCATTCGGGTCGCCCATCGAGAAGGAACCTTTGCTCTTGATCAGCCAGTCCACCAGACGGATCGCAATGAAGTTCAACATGATCGTGGTGATAACTTCGTGAGCCCCTGTGTACGCCTTAAGCGAACCGGGAATAAAACCCCACAAAAAACCACCTAAAAGACCAATCACGATAGCAAGAGGCAGCCGCAAATCGCCCGCGAAGTTAAACACGGATGAATACCCAACCCACGCCGCAAGAATCCCACCTGCATAAAGCTGGCCCTGCGCCCCGATGTTAAAAATACCGGCTTTGAAACCGAGCGCCACCGCCAGCCCTGCGATGATAAACGGAATAGAGCGCACAATCGCCGACTCAAGGTTGCCGGGGAAGAACAGCACTACCCGTCCAAACAACTTCAGATACACCACAGGCAGTTTCAGGTCGTCTTTGACCGTGCCAATCATTTCATCCCCTTTACCCGTGCCGATCATCAGACGGTTGCCAGGGCGCAAAATGACCAGATTTTCTTCCAGCACATCATCCAGTTCATTGTCCAGCGCGTCGTTGATGTTCTCCGAAGTCAGGCTGCCATTTTCATAAAAACTCGCAATCAGACGGAAGTTCGTGCCCAGCGCTTCGGCATCGTCAATCCCGATAGCTTCCAGTTCGGTCAGCGTTTTGATGGCATTCAACACATTCCTGTACCCGGTCGAGGCGATCTCTTTCATCATTTCAGCATCGTCCCCCACCGGAGAAAGATCGGTTTCATCCAGCAGCAGCAGCGCCGCCAGATGCCGTTCCAGCGCTACCAGCCGATACTCATCCAGCAGCAGAATCACCTCCTGGGCAAGCAGACGATCCTCATCATCCAGTTCAGTGTACGCAGGCCAGATTTCCATGACCCTGGCTTCATCTTCCTCAGTCAACGCAGTTTTATCTTCTGCAAGGGCTTCCAGTTCACGGATTACGTCATTATCCAGCTCGCCCATGGCCGCCAGTATCGGCTGCATGTCGCGCAGTTTGTCCGGCCCGATTGTCGTAATCGGGTCCAGCCGCTCCGCCAAATCAGTAAACTCATCGTCTTCTTCAAAAGCGGCAAGCTGCGGATTCTGCTCAAAAAAGTCTCGGTAGGCCTCCAGATTTTCCACACCAATATCAGCCACACGCTCAAAAGGGCGTGCCTGCCGTGTGATTCCACGTGCTTCCAGGTCATTCTGCGCGGCATATTCCCGAATCGCGTCAAAATCCTCGGTGGTCGCAATCCGATTGATCGCCAGTCCGGTTGCCCCTTCAATCAAGGCAGAATAGGCACTGCCAGAGACATCCAGCCCTTTAGAAATATTGCCGTCCCCACCCGTCATGATCATCAATGGCACACCAAAAAGAAACGCCGTAATCACCGCAAACAGAGGAACTAAACGCGGTGAGATGTGCGTCCAGGCGCGTACAACAGGATTCACGTTTTGTTCAGCCATGTGCTTCAACCTTTTCGTCTTTAATGCCTGCCATCCGCAGCCCAACCTTATCCCGGTCCGCTTCCTCAATCGGCAGCACATCAATAATATGGCCGTCGAACATGACCGCCACCCGGTCAGACAGCCCCAGAATCTCATCCAATTCCGTCGAAACCAGCATCACCGCCGCCCCTTCATCCCGCAGGCGGACAAGCTGCATATGGATAAATTCAATGGATCCCACATCCAACCCCCGTGTTGGCTGCGCCGCGACGACCAGGCGGCTGGGGTGGGAAAATTCTCTCGCAACAATCACTTTTTGTTGATTTCCGCCGGAAAGGGTTCCCACATTGACATGAATCCCCGGCGTGCGAACATCATATTCCTCAACCAATCTTGCGGCGTGGCGGTCAATCGCAGGCTCGTTGACCAGAATGCCCCGTGCAAACGGCGCACGGTAGTAATTGTTTAACACTTCATTTTTCGAAACCGCAAACATCCCGACCAGTCCATCACGCTGACGATCTTCCGGCACATGAGCCACGCCAACTTCAGTGATTTTGCGAGGATTCCAGTTCGTTACGTCCCGCCCATCGAGTTCAATAATCCCTGACTCAACCTTTCGCATTCCGGTGAGCGCCTGTACGAGTTCAGTCTGCCCGTTGCCCTGCACGCCCGCAATACCCACGATTTCACCAGCCCGAATTTCCAGCGACAGATTTTCAACGGCTGGCAGGCCGCGATCATCCAGTACGGTCAGGTCCTGAATTTTCAGCACCACGTCACCAGGATTCGCCGGGCTTTTATCCACCAGCAGCAGCACATCACGCCCGACCATCATTGAAGCCAATGACTGCTCAGTCGACTCCTTTGGATCAGCATGACCCACGACTCGACCGCGCCGCAGCACCGTCACCTCATCGCAAATTTCCAGGATTTCTTTGAGTTTGTGGCTGATAAAAATGATGCTCACGCCCCGGTCAAGCAAAGTCCGCATAATTTCAAACAGGCCGCGTGTCTCCTGCGGGGTCAGAACGGCAGTCGGCTCATCCAGAATGAGAATATCGGCCTTGCGGTACAGGGCTTTGATGATTTCGACGCGCTGCTGGATTCCGACGGGAATATCCGCAATCAGCGCATCCGGGTCAACTTGCAGCCCATACTGCTGCGAAATCTCCATGATGCGCTCCCGCGCTGATTTCCGATTCAGAAACCCACCGCGCACACTCTCATTGCCGAGCATGACATTTTCGGTCACTGTCAGGGTATCGACCAGTTGAAAATGCTGGTGCACCATCCCAATGCCTAACTTGATTGCATCGTTCGGACTGTGGATCTTGACGGATTGTCCATTCACCAGGATTTCGCCCTCATCCGGCTGATACAGGCCATAAATGAGATTCATCAGCGTACTTTTGCCCGCACCATTCTCACCCAACAGCCCCAGCACTTTGCCTTTATGCACTTTCAGGTCGATTCGGTCATTTGCCAGTACGCCGGGAAAGCGCTTTGTGATACCGCGCACTTCCAAAACAGGGGTTGATTCTGTCAAGGCAACCTCTTTTCTTTCACCGATTGTAGGTAAGACATTAATAGTGAATACCACCTGCCGTTAAATTGCGGGCATTATAACGCGAAGATGCAATGCTGGCGATTTTCAGTGTAGAATATCATAGAACAAATGAGCGATGAGGAATCCTTTATGCTTGACCAGTTCATTGAAACCTGGCAGATTAACAACCGCATCAATCTGTATCTGTTGGAAGCCATCGCGCCGGAAGCCCTCGGTGGAGTCTCGGCGTCGGGTGGGCGGAGTGTGGCGCTGCAATTTGCCCATTTACACAATGTCCGTTTGATGTGGGTAGAAACTGCTGCCCCGGAATTACTTGTGCCAAAAATTCCCACCAAAACAAAGGCCGATAAGGAAGCGCTGACCAAAGCCCTGCTGCATGACGCGCTGGTTCAGTCGGGCGAATCGATTGAACATCTGCTGCGGCAGGGGTTTAAAAGTGGGCGCATCAAGGGTTTTAAGCCCCACCCTGCCGCCTTTTTAGGCTACCTCCTTTCCCATGAAGGTTATCATCGTGGTGAAATCGGGATCATTCTGACCCAGGCGGGAACACCGCTTGACGACAAAATTTCCTACGGTCTGTGGGAATGGGGCGTGCGTTAATTAACCCTTGTTGCCATAGGTTGACTATGCTATCTTTAGGCCCAACTCTGGGAGATAGTTTAAAGGCAGAACAACGGCCTTTGGAGCCGTATGTCCTGGTTCGAGTCCAGGTCTCCCAGCCAAAAAAGACCCGTCCAGTACAGACGGGTTTTTTGTTTAAACGCTACTTTTCATCTGCTGAGTGCGTATAGAATTATGGAATGACAGGAGAAAAAATGAAATCACTGCTTGTACTTTTACTGGCACTTATGTTTATGATTCCTGCGGCTGCTCAAGAAACTGAAACTTACACTGACCCGGCAGGGTTATTCAGTGTCCCTATTCCGACCAACTGGACCGTCACCGAGGCCGAAGGATACGCGCTCCTCGCCAGCCCTGACAATAAAATCGAAGTGTATCTGCTGACCGTTGAAGGCAGCAGCACCACAGAAGCCATCGCCGCAGGGTGGGCACAGGTCATCGCGGACTTCGCGCTGGAAGCGATTGATACTCAATCTTTTACCGACCCGGCGGTTACGGCGGGCGCGGAAGAAGTCACGGTGATTACCTACAATAACCCCGACGATCCACAGGTCATTTTCCAGGGTTTAGGGATTCTGTACGAAGGACGGGTCTATCTGCTGCTGTTCAAGGCTGACCTGACTGCCGCCCAGCAGCGCAGCGCCCAGGTAAATATTATCAATACCGGATATACGATCACAGCGCTGGAAAAAGACGACCTCTCAGATGCCGAACCCCTCCCCCTGACCGATGAACTCATCGCGGAACTGGAAGCCTATATTCTGGAAAAAATGGATCAGCTTGATGTCGTCGGCGCATCGGTCGCCATCGTGCAGGGTAACGAAGTGGTATATGCAAAAGGGTTTGGGGTGCGCGGCGGGGATTCGCTGGAACCCGTCACCCCGGATACCCCGATGATGATTGGCTCAACCACCAAAACGATGACCACGATGCTCATGGGAATCCTGGTGGATGAGGGCAAATTGCGCTGGGATGAACCCGTAGTAAATATACTGCCCAATTTTTCCCTCGCCGAACCCGATGTGACCGAGCAAATTACGGTGCAAAATCTGGTGTGTGCCTGCACCGGTGTGCCGCGCCGTGACTTCGAGCTGATCTTCAATGGGCACGACTTAACGGCTGAAAGCATCGTCGAGTCGCTCTCGACCTTTGAACTTTTCACGGACTTTGGGGAAGCCTTCCAGTACAGCAATCAGATGGTCGCGGCGGGAGGCTACGTCGCGGCAGCAGCAGCAGGGGGTGAATATGGGGATTTGTACAATACATATGTCTCTCTGATGCAGGAACGCATTTTTGATCCCATTGGTATGAACAGGACAACCTTTTCCTTTGAGGAAATCGAAGCCGCCGATGATTATGCTTTCCCGTACATGTTAAACGCAGTCGGTGAATATTACCCCGCGCCGCTTTCCGAGGAAGAATGGCTCATAAAAATTGCGCCAGCCGGTGCGGTCTGGTCAACCGCCAATGACATGGCAAAATATCTCATCACGGAAATCAACAAGGGTGTCACAGCGGATGGCACGCGCGTGATTTCAGAGGAAAACCTGACCTACACCTGGCAGCCGCAGGTTGCTATCTCCGCCGATTCGAGTTACGGCCTGGGCTGGATTATCGAAAACTATAAGGGCTTAACGATCTACTCTCATGGAGGCAATACGCTCGGTTATTCATCTGAGATGGCCTTTTTGCCGGATGAAGGCATCGGAATCGTGGTACTTTCCAACCAGCGGCTCTCCATACTCAATACAGCGGTCGCTTATCGTCTGATGGAGCTTCTGTTCCAGCAGGAATTTGAATATGATGGGCAGATCAACTTCATCCTGCAAAGCACAGATGAAGCGGTTGACAAATTCACCGCCCAGATTCAGGATAATGTTGAGCCTGAGGCAGCGGCAGCAATGGCAGGCACGTACACCAACGAGGCGCTGGGCGTAATTACCGTCGAAGTTGAGGAAGGAATTGTGTACCTTGACGCGGGCGAGTTTCGATCCGAAATCCGCGCTGCAAAAAATGACGATGGTGAGCTTTATTATTTCGCCTACGATGGGCAGTTAGCGGGCGTGACGCTCAATCCAGGAGACGACAACACCACCCTGACCATTGGAGAGGGCGTTGTCACCTATGTCTTTGAGCGTATGGAGTAATCGCATCAATTGATCACAAAAATATCGTGACAGCAGCCAGAAACCCGCCCAGGCCAGCCCAACAAAAGCCAACGCCTGGAGGTGAAACATCATTGTTCCCAGCAGCACGCCGTATGGGTGCTGCTGTCTCATATCCGGGTCTCCCCTGTAATCAGGATACCAGCGGATCACCTGCCTCGGCCATCGAGAAGCCAGGCTCACGCCACGCGCTTCGCTCCCCAAAAGTCTTACGTATCGCATTCTTGACCGTTTCAAGGTCGCTGCTCAAACTTTTTGTGTCTTTCTTATGCGGAAATCTAATACAGCTATTCTAAAATTATAGTAGCACTCAGGTTTTAACCCTGGGCTGAAAACTAAATCGAGGTGAGAAATGCAGGATTACTATGAGATATTAGGCGTCCCCCGTAATGCGGACGCGAAAGACATCAAAAAAGCCTATCGTCAACTGGCACGAGAATATCACCCGGACGCCAAACCCGGTGACAAAGCTGCTGAGGAAAAATTCAAACAGATCAATGAGGCCTATGAAGTGCTGAGTGACCCGGAAAAACGCGCCAAATATGACCAGTTCGGACGTGAATGGCAGCGTTACCAACAGGCGGGCAGCGCGGGGGGATTTGATTGGAGCCGCTGGGCCAACAACCCGAATGTTCAGTATGCTGGTAACGTTGAAGACCTGTTTGGGACCATGGGCGACAGTGGGTTTTCCAGCTTTTTTGATTTTTTGTTTGGGGGCAGCCGAGGTGGCTTCACGGGTGGGCGCACACGCACGATGCAGCAGCGCGGGCAAAACATCGAGCAGAAAGTTGAGATTTCCCTGGCGGAAGCCTACCACGGTGGCACACGCACCTTAAGCAAAGATGGAGTGCTGCGGGAAGTTAAAATCCCGAAGGGCGTCCGAACAGGTTCAAAAATCCGGCTGTCGGGCGAAGGTCAGGCCGGATTCGGCGGCGGGCGAGCAGGCGACTTGTTTCTCGTCGTAGAAGTGATGCCCGATCCCCGTTTTGAACGCCAGGAAGATGATCTCTATACGACGGTTGATGTCCCCCTCTATACGGCGGTATTAGGAGGCAAGATCGGTGTGAAGACAATGGATGGCATCGTCCAGCTTACGATTCCGGCGGGAACCCAAAACGGCGCGAAATTTCGCTTAAGCGGCAAGGGAATGCCCCGGCTCAAAAATCCCGATGAACACGGCAATCTGTATGCGGTGGTGAACGTCGTTCTGCCAACCCGTCTCAGCGACAAGGAGCGGGCGCTGTTTGAGCAGTTACGGAACTTACAGCAGAGTTAAAACTACCGAATCCCCCAGAACAGCGCCATACCGAGCATCAGCATGATAAACGTCGTCAGTGTCATGCCCAAACCGACCTTAAAAAAGTCACTGAAGGAATATCCGGCAGGCCCCATCATCAGGACATTTACGGGATGGGCGATGGGGGTCAAGAAGGCGGTGGAGCACCCAATCGCTACCACCACTGAGGTCGCCTGGGGACTCACGCCCAGTTGCAGAGCGCTGGTAATCGCAATCGGGCCGATGACCAGCGCTGTCACCTGACCGCCGATAATCTGCGTCACGAGTACGGTCAGCATAAAAAACACTGCCAGCAGAGAAAAATCCCCCGAATCGGCGAAGCTATCGACCATAAGTTCACCCGCTCTGGCCGCCAGCCCGGTATCCACCATTGCGGTACTGATAGGAAGCATCCCGGCGATCAGAAAAACAACACGCCACTCAATCGCCCGGTAAGCCTCATTCATATTCAGACAGCCCGTCGCCACCACTGCCGCTGCCCCTGCCAGCATGATCTCAGACAGCGGGGCAATATCCAGTGTGGCAAAAATGAGCACCAGCACGGTAATCACCAGCGACCAGACCGCTTTTTGAGAATATTTGGAGGTCTGGTCATCCTGAATATTCAGTACAAGATAATCACGATCAGCCGCTAGCTGTCGGATTTTTTCCGGCGTACCTGTCAAGAGTAAGGCATCGCCGACTTGCAGCGTAAAATCTCCGACATCCGTCCGATAGCTGCGGCCTTCACGCCACAGGGCCACTGCGGTCAGCCGATACTTGCTGCGAAACCGGATTTCCTTCAACGTTTTTCCGATGACCCCGGACCGCGGCGGGATAATCACTTCAGAAACCTCAATATTATAGTGCCCGCCGTTGTTGGTATGATGAAGCTCAGGGCGAAAAGCCAGCCCCCAGGCCAGCAACTGGTCAACACGCTCCTTACGCCCCATCACCAGCAAATAGTCATTGGGCACGACCACTTCAGATGGTGTGGGGGCGAGGATCGCCCGGCTGCCACGCCAGATTGCCAGCACCGTCAGCCCTAATTTTGAGCCGATTCCACTTTCACTCAGAGGGGCGCCCGCCAGCGGGGAGGATGGTTTCACCTGTAATTCCCACAGACGTTCCCCAAGCTGATAAGTTTCATACAGATTCACCATCGTGACCGCCTGGGTCATGGTTTCCCGGTTTGGCAGCAGCCGCCGCCCTACCAGCAGCATAAACACCAGCCCGCCTAGCACAATCAGGCTGCCAGTGGGGATAAAATCCAACATGCCCAGGCCCTGCTGCCCGTTTTCTTGCAGCAGGTTGCTCATGATGATATTGGCAGTGGTGAGGTAAGTTGCCATTCCGCCGACCAGCGTGCCAAAGGAAAGCGGGATCAGCAGCTTTGAAAGGCGTACATTTGAAAGCCGTGCGACTCTCACCGCCGCCGGCAGCAGGACAGCCCCGGAAGCAATATTATTCATGACCAGTGACAGCAGTGCTGCGGCCAACATAAAAAGAACAATAAGACGAACTTCTGACCCACCGCCAACCGAATTGATATATTGGGCGATGCGCTGCACCACACCTGTCGCTTCCAGCGCATGAGTGATTACAAACAGTCCGATAATGGTCATCACAACCGGGCTGCTAAAACCCGCCACCGCTTTTTCTGAACTCACTACCCCACTGAAGCCAAGCCCCAACAGTACAAAAATGGCTACAAGGTCTGGGGCAAAGCGGTTGGAAACAATGAGCAAAAGGGCGCCTGCAATGACGCTGATTAAAATGATTTCATCACCGGACAACATGCTTTTCCTGGGTTTTTTGGCGCATTCCCATTGTAGCGCTATAAATTCACCTCGCGCCATGTCCGTGCCAGCGAAAACGCAATAGGGTCAATCACATCAGCATCCAGCCAGTAGCCCATATGCGAAGTCGGGTTCCAGAACTGCCGCCAGTTACCCACATTGACCATACGATCCTTCACACGCCCGTCCCCGTATTTTTTATTCAAGGTGCTGATCGGAAAAGCAATCGCATCATCAGTATCGTAAAGATTGACCCATTCATGAAATAATTTTGGATAATATTCTTTTAACTGCGGGGGTGGGAAGTCTATCGGGTCTCCAAAATCCTCATACCGCAGACTCCAGATGGCAATCGGGCTGCCCATTGTATACAGCAGGTTCAGGGTGTAACCTTTTTCCAGGGGTGAATCGAGCAAATCCTGGATGACCGGATTAATAAAACTTTTCTCCGGGTTTTTGGCGTGCTGCTGGAGGTCATACAGGTAGTTGCTGGTGATAATCGTACCGAGACTGTGCGCGATGATACAAAGCGGCGCATTCTCTCCGGCTTTTTCAGCGATTTTTTGCAAGGTACGGGCGTAAATGTGGTGTACTGCGTCATAAATATCCCGGCGGTAAAGCGAGGGCTGATAGGCAATCGCGTCCCCCATAAAGTACGCAAGAAACGAACGAGAGGTCGGAAAACGCAGTTTGATATTCTGATTGACCACCTCCAGCAGATGTTCTTCTTCTTTTTCCAGCACCCCTGCCCAGTGAACCCCTTCGATGACCAGTTCCTGATCTGGATGCTCGGAGGCCTGCATCATGTAACGGGCAAACGCCTGACGCAGGCGGATTTCACAGGGTTTGTAAAAGTCTTCTACCTGGTTGCCTATTCCGTGGATAATCGCAACACCAATTTTTTGAGACATGGCATTTTTCTCCGTGTGACTGTGCCTCTATAATAATGAATATGATCGTAGACCATCAAATTAAGAAAATCGAACAGGCGATCCAGGACGCAAAAATCCGGGTCATTGGCTATAACGACATCACCAATGTGGCTCATGCCAAGTTTGTGCAGGCGCTCATCAAAGCCTACGGGGATGAGGCCAACGGGGTCATTTACAACGAACCTGTGCTGCTGAGGGGTGATCTGGCACCGGATGTGGTGCTCATCCACCCGGAAACAGGGGTTATTGTGTTTGAGGTGAAAGCCTATAGTATTACCTTTGTTCAGGGCATTGACGGCGGAAATCTCAAAATCAAATTCAACGGAGAGGAGCAGTCCGTTAATCCTCTGCGGCAGGCCCAGCGCAGCATGTATGCCATCAAGGACAGCTATGAACGGCTGGCAGAGGACAACCCGCGTCCGCTGTTTAGCTCCATGGTCGTGCTGCCGAATATCCGCGAAGAGCAGTGGATTAAAAAAGGCTACGATGCGAGCATTCAAAATCGGTTGATTATCTTTGCGGAAGACTGCCGAGACATCGAGCGCCTGCGGTCACGTATTGGCCGGTTGGTCAAACAAAGCCAGAATTTAGCCAACCTCCCGTCTCCCCTTCCCGCAGAATCCGCAGAAGCGGTTTTCCGCTCTTTTGGGCACTCCGCCCTGCTGGATAAACCTCAGCGTAAAATCCGTGCGCTGGATGTGGAAAACCTGGGCGCGGAAATTGACCAGCTAGAGGCCGAAACAAAAAAACTTTCCGCCGAACAGCAGCAGTTAATCCGACTGGATACCTGGGGACATCCCTTTCTGCTGCGGGGCGTGGCAGGCAGCGGCAAGTCGCTGGTGCTGGCGCACCATGTCGCCTGGGCGGTTTTCCGGCATGAGCAAAAGCATAATCAGCTTGCGTTGTTCCCGGAAGACCGTCACCCCTTACCGAAATTCGTGGTGCTGTGCCTCAACCGCCCGATGATTCCACAGCTGGTGCAGAATATTCAGGAAGCCTACTTCCAGATCGCGTTTAAGGAACTACCAGCCGGGGTAGTCACTGTTAATGCGCTAAACAGTTTTATTTTCCAACTGACGCAGGAACACGATCATTTTCACTACATCCCCGTGACTAAAACCAAAAATCCGGGAGAACGTTCCCGCCAGTTCCTGGCGCAGTTGGACGCGATGAGACCCGCCGATTTAGATAAACTGCGGGTCGATGCCCTTTATCTGGATGAAGGGCAGGACGTTCACCCGGATACACTGGCGCTGCTGCACACCCTGGTCAGGCCCGATAAGACAACAAAAGAACGCACCATCAGTATTTTTTATGACGACGCGCAGAATATTTATGGACACCCCCGTCCTACCTGGCGCACCTTCGGAATGAACGTGGAAGGCGGGCGGGCGGCCTTCATGGGAACGTGTTATCGCAACTCGCGGGAAATTGTCGAATTGGGATTGAATGTGCTGCTGGGCACCACTGCTGACGAAAAAACCCGCGTTCACACGCGCCGATTCGCTGATATTTATACCCTCAAAGAAAAGGGGCTGGTTGAGGACACACTGCTTGGCTGGAATGTCCTGTATGCAAAGCCATCCAATGTGCATCCGCAGGTGAAAGTATTCCCACACCGCGCCGCGCAGAATGAATGGATCGCAGCAGCGGCGGTCAATCTGATTCAAGAAGAACATGTTCGACCAGAAGACGTGTTGATTCTAGCCTTTAAAAGCACCAGCTTTGAGAGCCTGGAACAGCAAATTCGGCAGCAGAGTGAGGGCAAAATTCCGCTGCGACTGGTTGGCGGGCGCAACCGTCACACCCTGGATGAGACCCTGCTGATGCCGGGGAAACTCACGATCAGCACCATCGCTATGTCCAAAGGTTATGACGCGCCGATTGTGATCCTGATCGATACCGATGAGCTGTCCGTTAATGAAACAGGCCGCGCTTTGTTTTATGTTGGTGTGACCCGCGCCAAGCGCTACCTTCTGGTACTGGGAGTCAAATCGGCGGGATCACTGTTGGATGAAGCGGCGGCGGTACTGCGACTGCGTGCCGCCACCGGATAATCACAGCCGAGAGGTACAAACACGAAACCCAATAAATGGATGCCGTTCCACGGCCGAAAAATGCTGGCGAATGGTCACTTTGGCGCTGGCGGAACTGTGCTTCCAGGAACCGCCGCGCACCACCCGCCGTGCTAATTTGCTCAAATCCAGATTTTCCCCCACGCCATATTCATTCAGTGTCCATTCCCACACATTACCACTCATGTCCAGCACACCTTCCTGAGTCGCGCCCTGGAGATACATCCCGACCGCCGTTGTCTGACCGATGTACTCCGCGCTAAACCGCGATTCATCAACATTCGCGTAGCCCGCCTTATAAGAACGCCCCCAGGGATAAATACGTCCATCAAAACCGCGTGCGGCTCGTTCCCATTCGTATTCCAGCGGCAAGCGTACCGGCCACACCTGCGGAAAATCAAGGTGCGGGATATTCCCGGTTAAACGATAGGACAGCCAGCGGCAAAACGCGACCGCCTCGTACCAGTTCACATTTTCACGCGGGAAGTTGTCGCCAGACCACTGCGGTACTTCCGGTCGGGTGGGGCGCTCAGCCAGACCATCCCACCACCGACCATCAAAGTAACCATCGTCAGCGTCAATAAACGCCCGAAACTGCCGATTTGTGATGGGAAGCTTCGCCAGGTAAAAGGTTTCCAGATACAGGCTTTCGTGCTGCTGGTAGATAAATTCACCTTCAGGGATTTCAACCCAGCTTATATCCGGCAGGCCATCTTCACGCAGGCCAACACCAGGCCGGGAATCCCCTTTCTCGGCCAGAAAGAGACTCCGCTCCAGCACCGGTGATGGAGTCACTTTACTGCGAACATAACGTTCCGCTAAATTGTCAGGGTCATAACCAGGGAAATGCTCCCAGAAACAGTCTAACGCCTGCGACGCCTGCTCCGGCTCAAGGTAGGCATACAACTGCCGCAGCACATCATACTGCTTCTCTTTCAGGCTTTGCAGCGGCGGGATGACAGGTGAAAAATTCTGTTCAATTTCTCCCCGTACCATCGCTTCGAACTCTCCCAAATCAAACAGGGTTGGGTCTTCGCCAGAAGCCGCAATCTGACCGACACATTCCAGTGCCCGCGCCCAGTTTTTATCGCTTACCGCCTCAAAAAAACGGCTGATCGAGTGATATACATCGTAAGGGACAAGATCGTCATTCGCCTTCACTGTTCTATCCTGTCCACGTTTTTGCGTCGGAATCACGCTGGCGGCCAGACAGCGATAAAATTCCTCCCCCGGCATTTCACCGTCACGCACATTCACGATGCACGACAGATCAAATATCGGCCAGTTCCCACCGCTCAGAAGGAGCGGTACGATGGGTTTTTGATAGGCCAGCGCCAACAGGACTTCTCGCTGCACCCAGACCGATGCCGACGATTCGGATGACATGATAAAGACCAGTGCAGCACAGGATTGAATCCCCTCCACCTTGACCCGCCAGCTATTCACCCCAGACGGCTCCCTGTCCATCCAGGTATTAAAACCGTGCTGCCGGATGAATGAAGCTAATTTGTGCGCGTAATCGTCGTTGCTGTAGCTCAAATAAATGTGTGACATGAACTGGCTGCTCCAAAAATTTATTATCCAATACTTTTGTCATGGGTTCAGATTTGCGGTACACACGCGGAATCCGATGTTGTCAAACCGGAAATCGGGAAAGCTGTTCAGGCGGAAATGCACTTTGGCATCACGATCAAAATAATCAAAGGAGCCGCCGCGCAGCACACGCCCTTCACGGCTGCCTAAGGCAAGCTCGTCCTTCACCATATAAGGCGAAAGCGTCCATTCCCAGACATTGCCGCTCATATCCAGCAGTCCTTCGGGCGACGCCCCATGAGGATACATCCCGACGGCGGTTGTTCTCATCAGGCGGTACGGGCCGGAATTAGTGCGGGTTTCATCCACATTGGCATACCCGGAGAGATAATCTCTGCCCCAGGGGAAGTTGCGGCGGTCTTTTTTACCCCGTGCTGCACGTTCCCATTCTTTTTCTGTCGGCAGGCGCACAGGCCAGTATCGAGCATGTTCCAGCACAGGAATCTCACCCGTTAACTTAAATGACAGCCAGCGGCAGAAGGCCATCGCCTCGTACCAGTTCACGTTTTCGCGAGGATGATTGGCAGCCGGCCATTTTTGCGGCGCGGCGCTCTCCGGCTGCTGTGCCAATCCTTCCCAAAAGCGTTTATCGGCATAGCCATCCTCAATAAAGACCTGAAACTGCGGGTAGGTGACCGGGTAGCGGGCGATATAAAAGGTACCAATGTCAGGGCGTCCCGTTTTCTGATAATAAAATTTTCCTCCTGGCATCTTTACCCAGTCGAAGTCTGGCAGACCATTGTCCTTCAAGCCGATACCGCAGCGTGGGTCACCCAAAGCGGCCAGTTCACTCCCGGCCTCAAGACGCTGAGGAGCCTCAGTCATCGGATTTTCGATCAGCTCCAGCCATCGCCGCGCCGCCGTTGGAATCGTGTCTTTTGGGGCGACTGCTTCAAGCGTTTCGAGGTAACTTTGCGGGGGGAGGCTCCCATCGCGCACATCAAAAAAATGGCGGTCGATCAGAATGTCGAATTCTTCTCCGGCCAGCAGCAGAGGAAAGATCAGACCGCGCTTCAACTGCTTTTCATGTTTAATGGCGATCAAAATCTCCTTATGAACCCATTCCGAAGCGTCGGCAGCAGGAGTCATGATCACAATAAACGCACCGCAGGCGCGAATTGCCTGGCTGATTTCCCGAAACCAGGCATCTCCATAATTGATCCGGTCATCCATCCAGACCTGAAACCCCTGGTTCTGCAAATAGTCCTTCAGGCGGCGGGCGTAAATCTGGTCGGTTCGGCTGTAACTGATAAAAATATGCGACATCGGTTTTTTCCGTGCGAAATCCCAAATCTACAATTATACCCGAATCATTGCGGCATTTTGCCTTGTAGGATATAACAGCCATTAGAAATAAACCCATTAAGGAGTTTTTACAATGAAATGGTCACGCCACCTACTGATCTGGCTGGCAGTGCTGGCACTCCTCATGAGCTTTACCAGCTTCGCTCTTGCCAGTTCCGAATCACCAGAAAACTCAACTGACCCTGTCTTACAAACACCTAATACCCTGGTTCGTGCTAACGGGAATGTCCGGCTGCGTGCCGAACCCAGCCTGGACAGCGAGAGAGTCGCGCTCATCGGCTGGGGTGATATTGCGGTGCTGCTGGCAGTTACCGAAGATGGAGAATGGTATCAGCTTAACTTCAACAATATTATTGGCTGGGCTGTCAGCGAATGGTTCACGCTGGTCTCAGGCGAGATTGAACCCCTTGTTGACGTAACTCCCGCAACCAACGCTGAGGGAACACCCATTCCGGTGCAGCCCGCCGTTGTCAGTGCGCCGGGTGCGGCTCCAGCTACCGGACTGGTGCGGTCACTGGACAATGTCCGCATCCGGCAGGAACCAAATATTCGCAGCCCGCGCATCGGGTTTATCGGTTGGGGCGAACTTGCAGAACTCCTTGCGGTCAGCGCTGATGGCGTCTGGTATCAGGTCGATTACGATGGTGTCATTGGATGGTCAGTTGCCGAACTGTTCGAGGTCGTCGGCAGCGATAACCCGACCATCATCACGCAGCCCAACAACGTCGTTCTGGACTCACCGCTTTCCGTCCCGCCTGTCGGCAATGCCAGCGGTCTGGTGACTTCCCAAGCCAACGTTCGCATCCGTGCCGAACCCAGCCTGCAAGGGCGACGCATTTCATTCATTGGCTGGGGGGAGCAGGCCGAAATCGTCGGCATCAACGAGGATCGCACCTGGTACCAGATTAACTATAATGGTATTGTGGGGTGGTCTCTGGCAGAATTCTTCGTGGTTGAAGGGGACATTACGACCGCGCCCGTAACGGTTCAGGTAACCCCTGGTGTCGTAACAGCGACACCCGTTCCCGGTGCAACCCCCGAAACCGTTACGTCAGTGGATCAGGTGTTTGGTGTTGTACGTTCGCTGGGCAACCTGCGTCTGCGTGATGCCCCTGCCCTGAACGCCCGCCAGATAGGCCGTCTCGGCTGGGGTGACGAAGCCAATCTGCTGGCGGTCAGTGATGACAGGTTCTGGTATCAGATTGAATTTGAGGGCGTGATCGGTTGGGCAATTGCCGATTATTTTGAACTGGTACGCGGCCAGATTCCGCCCCGTTAACACAAAATTCCACACAAAACATAACAGGGGGATCTTTATCCCCCTGCTTCATTTGGCTGAATGGCTTAAAAATTTGTGCTTTTCGTACTGTTTTTTTGCAATCTTCGCTCAGATTTGGGAAAATTACCTATCGCCAAAAGAACTTTGGTTACTTAATTAGGAAGGTAGAAGTCGTGAAGAAAAAACTGCTTTACACGCTTATGATTGTGGCGCTGCTGGCTGTAGCGGTCGTCCCCGGCGTTACCGCTCAGGATGAACTCTCCGGCCAGTTGGAAATCTTCTCCTGGTGGGCAGGCGATGAAGGCCCAGCATTGGAAGCCCTCATTGCGCTCTACAATGGAAAATATCCGAATGTTGAAGTCATCAACTCGGCAGTAACGGGTGGTTCTGGTGTGAATGCCCGTGCCGTCCTCAAGACCCGTATGCTCGGTGGCGAACCGCCCAGCACGTTCCAGGTTCATGCTGGTCAGGAACTCACCGGAACGTATGTGGTAGCAGACCGGATGGAAGATATCACCTTCATCTATGAAGAAGAAGGCTGGCTGGACAAATTCCCGCAGGGTATTCTTGATGCGATGAGCTATGAAGGCGGTATTTACAGCGTACCGGTCAATATCCACCGCTCCAATGTGATGTGGTATGTCCCCGCCAAACTCGAAGAATGGGGAATTGAAGCCCCGGCGACCTGGGACGATTTCCTGGCGGTCTGCCCGACCCTTCAGGAAGCAGGCGTGGTGCCGCTGGTCGTTGGTGAAGCCTGGACTGTCAATCACCTGTGGGAAAGCGTTGCCCTGGCAGTCCTCGGTGCGGACGGCTGGAATGCGCTCTGGACAGGTGAACTCGACCCGGCGGGTGAAGAAATGGTTGCCGTATGGAATCGGTTCGGCGAGGTACTGGCCTGCTCCAACATTGACGACGATGCCTCTGGCCTCTCCTGGCAGCAGGCAACGGACAAGATGATTGCGGGTGATGCAGCCTTCAACATCATGGGCGACTGGGCAGCCGGTTACATGACCACCACCCTGGGTCTGACCCCTGGCGAAGGCTACGGCTGGGCTCCCTCCCCGGATACTGGTGGCACCTTCATGTGGCTGTCGGACAGCTTTGGTCTGCCCAAAGATGCCCCCAACCGTGATGCTACGATTGCCTGGCTGAAACTGCTTGGCTCTGTCGAAGGTCAGGATGCCTTCAACCCCCTCAAGGGTTCCATCCCGGCCCGTATTGACGCCGACGTAACCAACGCCGACCTATACAATGCCTACCTGCAATCCGCCGCAGCAGACTGGGGCTCAAATACCCTTGCCTCCAGCCTGGTGCACGGTGCAGCCGCCAACGAAAACTTCTCCGGTGAATTCGGCACCATTATGGAAACCTTCCGCGAAGCCGGTGCAGAAGCTGCCGCCGCAGTGATGGCGGAAATCTGCGCTGACTCCGGTGCGTGCGGTGGTTAATCGCACTGACGCAGGTTAAAAATCTCACAGCCCCGTACTTGTGACGGGGCTTTTTTATAATTAGCGGACAGCTCGCTGAAAAGGAGTTTTTTATGCGAAGTCATAATGACCGAATGATTGCCTTCTTCATGCTGCTCCCCTCCATCATCTTGTTAGGGATTTTTGTGTACGGGTTTATTGGACTGTCCGTCCAGACCTCACTCACGGACTGGGGCAACAACCAGCAGGAAAAACCTCCGCTTCAAGAAGGCGTTGAGCGCAGCTACATCGGGCTGGAAAATTATCAGCGTTTGTTGACCGCCGTGCGCGAATTTCGCTTCCGCAATTCGATGGTGAACACTTTTTTCTTCACCGTGCTTTTCATCGGCGGGTGTGTGGCAGTAGGATTTGGGCTGGCAACTCTCATCGACCAGAAAATACGATTTGAAGGATTTTTCCGGACTACTTTCCTGCTCCCGATGTCCCTGTCCTTCGTGGTGACCGGGACGGTCTGGCGCTGGATGCTGCAACCCAATGGGGGTGTGAATATCCTGCCAGAAAAAATATTCGGGCTGGGCAGGATCAAACAAAGCTGGGTCAACAGCGAAACCCTCCTGTGGAAATTCGACTGGCAGGATATTCCCCTGTTTCTCACCTATATCGGGCTGGCGACCCTGGGATTCCTCGCGTTTAACTATCTCAGCCAGGAAAATGACCGGGTCGGGGTCATCTCCAAAGTCATCATTCACCTGTTTGTGGTGTGGCTGCTCGCGCTGATTGTCCTCAGTCTGCTTTTTGGGGGCGCTTCCTTAAATTGGCTGTGGGCTGCCCTTATTGCGCTGGCATCACTGGCCTATCGCTACTACCAGTCGGACGGGCATGTGCTGGATATGCAGGACAAAGCTGAACGAAGCTGGCGACCTGTGCAGTATTTTGCCATCGCGGCGGTCATTGTTGCGGGGGTCTATATCGCCGGACTGTGGGACAAGATCTTCCTGCCGCTGGCGACCCCTGCCGCCGAGCAGCCCAAAGGGTACAATGCGGCGCTTTCCGGGGTGATTCTCGCCGCTATCTGGCAGATGTCCGGCTACACGATGGCGATGTTCCTGGCAGGCATACGCGGCATTCCGGAAGAACTACGCGAAGCCGCCCGCGTGGACGGCGCATCGGAACTGGAAGTGTACACCAGTATCATTATTCCCCTGCTGCGCCCCATCACATTGAGCGCCATGATCATCCTGGGGCACATTTCGTTGAAAATCTTTGACCTTGTGTTTGCGATGGCTGGGCCAGACAACGGGAATACGATGGTACCCGGTATCCTGGTTTATACCGCCTTCCGTTCAAATCGGTTTGCAATCGCATCAGCGGTTGCGGTGATCATGCTGGTGCTGGTCGCGCTCGTGATCATCCCCTACCTGTATACATCTTTGCGTGAGGAGAAAAAGTAACCATGCCAGCCGCCAATTACCCTCATCTACTTCGACGCGGGGTCGTTTATGGCCTGCTGATTCTGTGTTTGCTGATTTACCTGCTGCCCATTTACATGATTCTGGTCACTGCTCTCAAATCGCCGGATGCGGTGAACCTGAACACCGCCTGGGATTTGCCCAAAAGCATCTACTGGCAGAGTTTCGAGGAAGTTTACAACGAATTCGGGAATCGCATCCGTAACAGCTTGATACTGGTTACGCTTGCCACTGTTTTCTCCGCCCTAATGGGATCGCTGAACGGCTATGTGTTGTCCAAGTGGCGAATTCCGGGTGAGAAGATTCTGTTCCCCCTCATGCTGTTTGGCATGTTCATTCCCTATCAGGCGATTTTGATCCCGCTGTTTGACTTTCTACGCCGGGTTGATTTGTACGGCGGGCTGCCAGGGCTGATTCTCATCCATGTTGTTTACGGGCTGCCGATAACCACGCTGATCTTTCGTAACTTCTACGTTGAAATCCCTGACGAGATGTTAGAAGCAGGTATGATGGATGGGGCGAATTTCTTTGACTTATACGCCCGTATCGTCTTTCCGCTCTCGATACCAGGGTTTGTGGTAGTCATCATCTGGCAGGTGACACAAATCTGGAACGAATTTCTGTTTGCGGTCATGCTCACCAGTGGTACCAAAGCCGAACCGATCACTGTCGGTCTGGCACAGCTTGCAGGGGGCGAAGCCGTCAAATGGAATCAAACGATGGCGGGTGCTCTGGTTGCAGCCCTGCCGCCCCTGCTCGTCTATATTTTCGCGGGTCGCTATTTTATTCGCGGTCTGCTGGCGGGGTCGGTCAAGGGGTAAACCGCGCTCAGAGTCATGGAGAATTTCATCCAAAAGGCAGGCTGGAATGCTTGCCTTTTATGCTTGGATGCCCTAACGCAGCAGCCAGACATACAGCGCTCCCCCACCATAAATCAGCCACAGCGCCCCATAGATTATTTTTGCCAGAAGCGGCAGGCGGACGGTCAGCACGGCAAAATGCAGCAGCAAACTGTAAAACAGGATGTAGGGCACAAAAAACAGCCACGCCAGAATGCTTAATGCTGCGTCTTTCCGCTTGAAGGCCGTCCAGCCCAATGTCAGTCCAATGAGATAGGACACAGGCCAGGGCAAAACGGCACTGGGCGCGATATTGTAGGGGTTGGTCGGTTGGTCGTCGTAGGTATATCTCTGAACAGCGGACTGCATTTCGTCGGGCCAGTATCCCCAAATCAGCAGGGTGACCAGCAAAAAAATCAGCATGAATACGCCTCCCTGGAGGATCTGCCGGCGCGTATAGGTCATACCCACGCCCAGGGCTATCTGCGGTTTCACCAGCAAAAAAATCCCACTCAGGGCAGGCGGCATCAGCAGTCCGATCGCGGGCAGCCAATCTATTCCCAGTTCCAGTGCATTATCCATCGCCATAAACGAGGTCAGAGTCAGAAAAACCCCCGTCCGGTTACCACCATATTTATAAATGATCAGAGTCAGCAGGCAAAAATACAGGCAGAGTTGCAGCAGCACCGCGACTTCAAGCGGGGGCAGGGCAAAAGGGGCTAGGAAAACCGCTGCCCAGGGAGGATTAACAAAACGCTCCAGCCGGTAAGGATTAAAGACGTGGCTTCCTACCTCGGTAAAGACATATTTCTGCTCATACCACACCGCTACCAGGTCGGCAGGTCGTATCAACAGAACAACGACCAGCCACCAGAACAGCGCCAATCCGGACGCCATAAGCAGAGATGCCTCTATTCCGGGCTCTTCTTCGTGATCAGTGGCAGGGGTCAAAGGAATCGCCATCGGGTAGGCGTATTCTCTTGTGAGAATACGCCTTTTAGGTTATTTTGCGCTTAATTCTGCCAGGCGAGTCTGAACATCCTGCAAATCGGCCAGCCCTTCCTGAGCAGTTGCCAGCCAGGGCGCAAATCGGGTCGCATCTACCAGTGTTTTATCCGGCCCACAGCCCAGAATCCATGCCGCCCGTGCCCGGTTGAGCTGGCGAATGGCCGCGTTCATATCGCGCACGAGTTCAAGCAGCTCTGGCACCAGTTCATAATCCCGCCGCGCGGGAACATACGACTTCATGAAAGGGATTTCCGGCCCACAGGCAACAAACGGATCAGCGTCCGCGCCCAGGCTGAGAACAAAGACCAGTTCATTGACCGCAGGCAGGTACTTTGCCAGATGTGCCTGAGCCCGATCTACAACCGCGCGTTGTTCCAGCGAAGGCGGCCCACCTGGTACCGGCAGATTGGTGCCTGAGCCCGGCTGGCCCGCAACCGCCACAGTACGAATATCTCCCAGCACCGTCACGGCATACAATTCAACCCAGCCGACCTGCCCGTTGAAATCGATCCTGCCCCACGAGCGCGACGAATCTACCTGTGTCACGACAACACGAACGCCGGGATCAACCGTACCCAGCAGCACCGAGTTGAAATCAGGCTGCTGCCGCACATTCACGGATGTACCGCTGGAAAAGATGACCAGAGTACCGTTCGCAACAATCGTGCCGTCTGGTGCGGAACTCTGCCCGATATTCGCGGGTACATTCGGGTCACTGCCATCTGTAACAGGCAGAAGCGAAATATCCCCATTGGCCGCCACATACACCGAACTAACCCAGCCAACCACGCCCTTATAAGCCACCTGAAGCCACGAGCCATCCCCGTTACGTCCAATGACCTGAAGGGTAGTATTGACAGGAGCCGTTTGCAGCCGCGCCCCGCTGGTCGAAGGAAGGGAGCGGATATTCAGTTCAGCCGTGGTGACCACAAAAGCAGGGGCTTCCTGCTGTGCCAGAACAGGAACTGCCATCACCAGCAAGACCAGGAGAATAAGCAAACGTGATTTCATAAAAAAATACTCCTCAAATCGGACACATGGTACACGATAAAATTCGGTTTTGCCAACACGCCCCCCCCACTCTTGAGGGGTTCTCCTTCAATGACTACAAAACACAGGTAAAATGGAGGGTGGATGTAGGAGAAACCCATGAACACCTTTCTCATTTTACTTGGAATCTTTTCAGGAATGGGGGCGCTGGCCTTGATCCTGAGTTCACTTCGCGCCCGTCGAACAACCACCCTCCGCCCTGTCGGGATGGGGCTGCTTGCAGTGAGTTTTTTCCTGATCATTGTGGGCGCGAGTCTCGTTTCAGCCGCACCCAATGAACGTATGGTGGTTTTCAACCGCGTTTCGGGCAATTTAGGCAACCCGAAGGGCCCTGGTCTGCACTTCATCAACCCCCTGACCACCAGCTATAAAATCTACGACCTTTCGCGGCAAACGTATACTATGAGCGCGGTCACCTATGAAGGCGATCTGCCCACCGATGATGCGGTTCCGGCGCGAACCTCTGATGGTCAGGAGGTTTTTATCGACCTTACCATCATTTATAACATCAACGCGGATGGCGTCAATGACCTCCATCAGAAGTGGCCTAATGACCGCTACCGGATGGAACTGATACGCCCTCTCATGCGAAGTGTGGTGCGCGATGTGGTCAGCGAATTTCCAGTGGAAAGTGTTTACCAGGAACGCGCTACCATTGACGATAGAATAACGGAAACCGTCGCCTCAGCACTGTCTGGTGAAGGTTTGATGCTGGTGGATATTCTGGTGCGGAACGTAACCTTTACGGATGAATACGCACAGGCAATTGAAAACGCGCAGGTTGCTGAAGTCCGCATTCGTGAAGAGGAATTTCGTATTCAGGAAGTCGAAAATCAGGCGAAACAGGTAGAAGCCCGTGCCGAGGGTGTAGCGAATGCCCGCGTTATTGAAGCAGAAGGCGAAGCCAAAGCATTGCAGCTTATCGCTGATGTCATCCGGGAAAACCCAGATCTGCTTCAGTACCAGTACATCGTGAACCTGAGCGATAACGTTCAGATTATCGCCCTGCCAGCAGACAGCCCTTATATCTTTGACTTCCCTTCGCTGATACAGCCAGCGGCGGAAAGCACTGAGCCGTAAGGGTCTACCCTGGCCCGCTGTAATGAATACGTGCGCCATCAGGGACAATCCCGTTGGCGTACTTTTCTTTAAAGTGCTCGCGGGTGGCATCTTCCCCAATGATCACGCTGCGTCCGATCACAACACCTGCCGGAATATCGGCGTTCTTGCCCACCGTGGTCAGCCCCAGATTGCCAGGGGTATAGTCTGAACGACCAAGCCGTGCCCGGTGCCCAACAACTACCTGCTTATCCAGAACACAGTGCTCTACAATAGCTCCCCCTTCGATCACCGAATCCGTGAGGATGATACTGTCGCGTACCACTGCGTCCGGCCCAACATACACTCCTGGCGAAAGCACTGAGCGTTCAACCAGAGCCCCTTCCGCAACTTCAACTCCATTGCACAGCATACTATCCACGATACGTGCCCCTCTGGCGACCCGCACCGGAGCACGTTCCTCGCTCAAAGTATGAATGACCCAGTGGCGATCATGTAAGTTGATCGGCGGCGGATCCTGCAACAAGTCCATATGAGCGTTCCAGAAAGCGTCAACCGTTCCTACATCCACCCAGTAATCGTCAAAAGGATAGGCATAGACTTTCATCCCCTTTGAAATCATAGTGGGGATGATATTTTTCCCAAAATCATGTTCCGAAGTAGGGTTTTTGCCGTCTTCTTTTAATAATTCAATCAGCACCTTCGTGTTAAAAACGTAGATGCCCATGTTCGCAAGATTGCCGGGGGGATTTTTAGGTTTTTCAAGAAACTCCCGGACGGTCATGTCGTCATTGGTGAACATGATGCCAAAACGCGACGCTTCTTCCCAGGGGACTTCACGCACACAAATCGTGACATCCGCATTCCGTTCCCGGTGGTAATCGATCAGCATCCGATAGTCCATTTTGTAAATATGATCGCCGGAAAGCACCAGGGTATAGTCCGGCTTGCCGCGTTCAATGAAGTTTATGTTTTGGGTCAGCGCATCGGCTGTTCCCGCATACCAATCCGTAGGGCTACGTCCTTTGAAGGGTTGAAGGAGTTGAATCCCGCCGCTCAAGGTGCGGTCTAAATCCCAGGGGCGGCCCAATCGGATATGCTCATTCAGAGAGTGAGGGCGGTACTGTGTCAGCACCAGTACATCAAAAATATCGGAGTTGACACAATTGCTGAGCGGAAAATCAATAATACGATATTTACCAGCAAAGGGCACAGCAGGCTTGGCACGCTTGGAGGTCAGCACCCCTAAGCGCGTTCCTTCTCCACCTGCCAGGATCACCGCACGAACACCGGGCATACTTGAGACTCCTAATCACTAACTACGAATTATTCCAACCCACCCACACATCGACATATACAGGCCGGTGATCTGACCCCTGAGCATTGCCGCGCTGGACAACCTTGGCGGTTCCCGGCACCATCCGGTAGCGCATCGCCTGAGACAGCAAGATATAATCCAACTGGCTGTACTCGCGTTTATCTGACCAGTAATGCGTCCAGCGTTCTTTTTCGGGCAGCTCACTCAGCACATCGTACAACCCCAATTCCGGGTCTGCCAGCAGGGGTTTGAGGGTTTCCGCATCGGGTGTATCGTTAAAATCCCCCATCACGACGAACAACCCCTGTTTGGGGTTCGGGAAACGGCGCTTGATCAACTGGCCTATCGCCATCGCCTGCCGGGTACGTCGTTCTGTTGCGTCCCGGATGGCCTTTTCCCGCTTCTCCCCTTTAAGGGTGGGGTCAACAAACTTGCTTTTCAGATGGGAAACAAACGCCGTAAACACCGGAATGTAGCTGTCCGGGTCTAAAACTTCGACCTCCAGTAAATCTCTGGAAAAAATTTTCCCTTTGCGGGGGTCGCCAAAATCCCGCAAGAACTGGTAAGAAACCACCTGCCCCAGCGGCAGCACACTGGCTAACCCCACCTGAATCCCACGCGGATCGTTCCCTTCCACCACAACGAGTTCATCAAAGTGCTTGCCTAGCTGAACCGTATTAAACTCAGCGAGCGCACCTTTGTTTTCGACCTCTTGCAGCGCCAACACATCCGGTTTATCCTCACGCAGCCGCTCCCCTAAATAATACATCTGCATCAGGTCTTTAGGCTTGGTGCTGCGTGGAGCACCAAAATCATCCCCTCGCTGATAAGGATCATCAAAACGGTCATAGAAGTTATTGACATTGTACGTTCCGAGTTTGATGCGGCGAACAGCCATAAGCCCCCTTGCTCCTAACAGAGTCCAAGCTGATTAAAAAATTCCCAGGCATCATCGTCATCGACGGACACATGCACCTGCATATCCAGTTTATTATTTAGCACCTTTGCCACAAAACTTAAAAACTGGTCCGGATTCAAAAACACACAGTAACCCATCATGTCATGGTTTGTGATCCGGCTGTTCGAAAATACATTGAGAATGTCCTCCGGCGTGCTGGTCATGCCCTCAAAATCCAGCACCACATGCAGCGGCATCAACGCCTGATCCAATAAAGCCGCCACCGACTCCAATGCGTCTGCCACATCCTCGGCGGCCAGAGCCTCCAGGAAATACATTTTCATGAGACGAGGGTTGTTCTTCCAGGGATACACTAATTCGTAAGACATGACCTGACAGCCAGTTTTGCCTATGAGTATAGCAACTATCAAGCGGCCTCTCAAAAAACCGCTCCTTTAATGAATCCTTAATGTTAGTGTCACAAATGAACAATCTGTTGGGACGATGCTATAGTCTGGAAAAGATGAGTAGATAAGGAGCATATACCATGAGAAAAATCCTTTTCGCAGTGATGGCCCTGGCACTGGCCTTCAGTGCGG
The DNA here is from genome assembly GCA_008933735.1 of Anaerolineae bacterium. Classification (GTDB taxonomy): domain Bacteria; phylum Chloroflexota; class Anaerolineae; order Aggregatilineales; family J027; genus SB15. The sequence continues at coordinate 72,439 of WBUL01000007.1, forward strand.
GCGCTGTGCTTGTCCAGAAATCCGAACCGGCTGCCGCACAGGAGGCGACCCTCGACCTGCCTGATCTGTATGAGCAGGCCCGTCAATCTGTTGTGTATATTGAGGTTGTTGGCAGCGGCCCAACAACCGTTTCGATGCCCAATGATGAAAATCACCCGGACGAGTTTTTCTCTCGTGGACTGGGATCAGGTTTCGTCTGGGATACTGAAGGACACATCGTCACGAATTACCATGTCGTGGGTGATGCCAAGCGTATTGATGTAACCTTCTTTGACGGCACCTTTGCCCGTGCGGAAGTGGTCGGTCTTGACCCTGACAGCGACCTCGCTGTGATAAAAGTTGATGTTCCGGCTGAAAAGCTTGTGCCAGTGGTTGTGGCGGACTCAGGATCGCTGGAAGTCGGTGAACCCGTCATTGCAATCGGCAATCCTTTTGGGCAAACCTGGACGATGACTACAGGGATTATCAGCGCCCTGGGACGCGCGAACAGCAGCCTGACAGGATTTTCTATTCCTGACATGATTCAGACTGATGCAGCCATCAACCCCGGCAACTCCGGCGGCCCTCTGTTCGACGCTGCGGGGCGCGTGGTTGGTGTCAATACACAGATCATCTCGGAAAGTCGGGCGAATTCGGGTGTCGGGTTTGCCGTGCCCTCAAATACTGTTCAGCGCGTTGTCCCTGAACTGATCGAAGACGGGGATGTCGCCTACACCTGGATTGGAATCCAGGGAGGTAGTGTCACGCTGGATATTATTGACCTGATGAATTTAAATCCGGATGTACGCGGCGTCCTGATCAGCAACGTGATCGACGGCGGCCCGGCCTCTGACGCGGATTTGCAGGGCGCAGACAGCCGTGCTGAGATTGACGGGCTGGCCTACCGTATCGGGGGCGACATTATTACCGCCATTAACGGCACACCGATCAACACGCTTGAAGCGTTGGTTTCCTATCTGGCGGCAAACACTCAGCCTGGCGATAACGTTGAACTGACGATTATCCGCGATGGCGAAACCCTGACAATTCCCGTTCTTCTCGAAGAACGCCCAGAACGTTCGAGTCGATAGTTTTCCCCTTTTGCCCGGTGGCGCGGACACCCTCCCGCGCCATTTTTTTATTCGCCACAAACCGTCCCACGTGCTATGTTCATACAGGGTATTCACACACAAAGGCAGCAATGCTTCGGACGTTAGAAGTTTATCCTCAACAGAAAATTTTCTGGGTCGCAATGCTGGGGCTATGGCTGCTGACCCTGACCATCACCCCGATTGCGATCTGGATCGAAGGTGAACACACCTTTCCGACATTTGCCACGCTGGGTGTCCTGGCACAGGCGGCAGCGACGCTGACTGCACTTTCGTGGAGTTGGTCAGTTCCACGACTTTTTACGATGTCGCTGATCGTTAGTGGACTGACATGGCTCGCGGAATTCATGGGCAGTTCCACCGGATTTCCCTTTGGCACGTATGAGTACACCGATGTTTTGCAGCCACAGCTTGCCCATGTGCCGCTCATTATCCCCTTCGCCTGGCTGATGATGCTGCCAGCGGCGTGGGCAGTCACACGAGCGATTTTGCAGCACACACGGTTCACCGATAACTGGCTGGTTTTTGCCGCGCTGAGTGGGCTGGTTTTTACGGCCTGGGATTTATACCTTGACCCGCAAATGGTCGCCAAAGACCTGTGGCGTTGGGAAAATCCGAACGGCTACTTCGGTATTCCATGGATGAACTTCTTCGGCTGGTGGCTGGTGGCTTCCCTGATTACGCTGATAATCCGTCCGACCCAGCTACCCTTGCGCCCGCTCATGACCATTTATGGGCTCACATGGATTTTTCAGGCAGTGGGTCTGGGATTGTTCTGGGGGCAGCCGGGGCCTGCGCTGTGTGGTTTTGCATCAATGGGAAGTTGGATAGGGCTGGCATGGAAACAATCCTCTGGACGATAGGCGCGTTTTTCCTCGGTGCGATTCCGTTTTCCCCGCTGGTTTCCCGCTACGCACTGGGGAAAAATCTCCGTGAGGTAGGTGATGGCAATCCCGGCGCGACAAACGTTGTAAAGGCTGGCGGCGTGCAGTGGGGTATCCTGGCATTCGCACTGGATTATCTGAAGGGAGCGCTGCCGCCGGGAATCGCATGGTTTTTCGCGGGGATTCAGGACTGGCGCCTTGTGCCCATCGCGGTCGCACCCGTTGCGGGTCATGCTTTCTCACCATTTCTCAATTTTAAGGGCGGCAAGGCACTGGCTGCCACCTTCGGTGTGTGGTCTGGGCTGACACTGGCAGAGGTTCCCACCATGCTTGGCCTGATGATGACGCTGTTTTTTATCATTCTGACCATCGACGGTTGGGCGGTGGTGCTGGCGCTGCTTCCGCTTTCAATTTACATGCTGGTCTACAAGAGCACGGTCTTATTCGCGGTATGGGCAGGTATTTTTGCAATCGTGGCCTACAAACACCGGGCTGATTTATACAAGCCCTTGCGCCTCAAACCCTGGATAAAATTCTCACGATGATCGTCTGGTTTCTGGTCGCGCTGGCTTTGTTGATCATTTTGCTGACAAGTGTGCTCAACGCCTTCACTTTCCCGCGTTTGAAAACTGCCACACAGGGCGAGCGCAAGAAAATCTCGATCCTGATCCCTGCCCGCAATGAAGCGCAGGTCATCGAGAACACGATCCGGCATCTCCTTGCACAAGAATGGGATCATTATGAAGTGATTCTGCTTGACGACCATTCCAACGATGACACCGCAGAACGTGCACGGCAGGCTGCCCAGGATGACCCGCGTCTAAAAGTGCTCTCCGGCCAGCCCCTGCCCTCCGGTTGGTTAGGGAAAAACTGGGCCTGCCACCAATTAAGCCAGGCGGCACAGGGCGATGTGCTGATTTTTACGGACGCAGACGTGGAGTGGGACGCCAGCGCCCTGCCGGCGCTGATAAGTTTACACCACGATATGCTGACCGTCTGGCCGACGCAAATCACCCTCACCTGGGCTGAACGATTGTGTGTATCCGCTATCGCGCTGGCGATTATCGGCTATCTGCCGGAAATCATGGTGCGAAAATCACCGTTTTCGGCTTTTGCCGCCGCGAATGGGCAGTGTCTGGTGTTCACCCGCGATGCTTATGAGACAGTCGGCGGGCATGAGGCTGTGCGTGATCAGATTGTGGAGGATGTGGCGCTGGCAAAACGTATCAAACGGGCCGGGAAAACGCTTATCATGCTGGAAGGAAACAGGCTAATCCGCTGCCGGATGTATCACAACTGGCAGGAAGTCCGCGATGGATTCGCCAAAAATATCCTCGCCGGACACGGTAACCGCTTGATGTTTCTGGCAGTTTCAACCGGGTTTCATTGGGCGGTGTTTATCCTGCCTTGGGTGTGGCTGCTGGTGGGTGGATTCGTTCATCTCGGTGACTATTGGCCTGTCTTCCCATTCGTGCTTATAGCTGCTGGCATTCTGGTAAGAGCGATCAGTCTACGGGTTACACACCAGCGTGTGGGAGATGCGTTTCTCATGCCGCTGACCGTGCTTTTAATGACGCGGATTGCGGCACAGTCGGTATGGTGGCAAATTCGGCATGGCGGCCCCCGATGGAAAGGACGAGTTTTTGTCAAAGGCACATGAGATTCTGATTGTTGGCGCGGGAATAGGCGGTCTCAGCGCCGCAATTCACCTGGCAGCAAACGGCCAGCGCGTCAAAATCCTGGAAAAAAACGCAACCGTAGGCGGGAAAATGAACGAGATTGCCGCTGATGGCTTTCGCTGGGATACGGGGCCGTCGGTCATCACCATGCGTCATGTTTTTGAGGATTTGTTCGCTGCCGCAGGGCGTCGTTTAGAAGATTATCTGAACCTGGTACCTGTTGATCCCCTCACCCGCTATTTTTACCTTGATGGCCGCATTCTGGATATTCACCCCCAGCTCGAAAATACCCTGCAAGCCATTCAACAATTCGCGCCGGAGGACATGGAAGGCTATGAAAAATTCCTCGCTTATGCCGCGCAGATTCACCGCATCACCGGGCCAGTGTTTATTTACAATCAGCCTCCCACCTGGCGCAGTTTCCTCAAGGTTTCCCCTTTTGACGCGCTGAAAATCGACGGGCTTAGAACCATGCAAAACGCAATTGACGGCTTTGTGAAATCACCCCAACTGCGCCAGCTTCTGGGTCGATTTGCAACATATACCGGGGCAAGCCCTTACCGCGCTCCTGCCACTCTGAACGTAATCGCGGATGTCGAACTCGCCGGCGGCGTATGGTATCCGCGAGGCGGCATTTATGCCATCGCAAAAGCACTGAGGGCACTGGCTGAAGAATTAGGGGTGACCATCTGCGAAAACACTCCTGTACATCACATCGAGGTTCAGGACGGCAAAGTGAACGGGGTGCTGCTGGCAAAAGGGGATTTTTTACCTGCTGAGGCTGTGATCTCCAATGTGGATGTGGGAACTGTGTACGAAAAAATGCTGCCATCTGTTCCTCCAAAGCGGGCACGGGACTTGTTGAAGATGGAATCCTCCTGTTCAGGATTTATTATGCTGCTCGGCATCAAAGGCACGCATCCGCAGCTTGCCCATCATAACATCTTTTTCTCCCGCGATTACCCGCGTGAATTTGATGAGATTTTCCGGCTGGGGGTGCCGCCTTCCGAACCCACCGTTTATGTGGCGATTACCTGCAAAACCGACCCCCAGGATGCCCCATCTGACCATGAAAACTGGTTTGTGCTGGTTAATGCGCCGCCACTAGGGAAAGCCTATGATTGGAAGCAGCAAAATTACCGTGAGGTGGTGCTGGGTCAACTGGCGAAATTCAGTGTTCAGCCGAATATTGTCACGGAGAAAATAATAACCCCGCCGGATCTGGAGCAGATGAGCGGGGCACGGCGCGGGGCGTTATACGGCACTTCCTCAAACAACCGTTGGGCGGCTTTCTTGCGACCGCCCAATCGTGCCGCCGGCATACAGGGACTCTATTTTGCGGGTGGAACAACCCACCCCGGCGGCGGGGTGCCAATGGTTACCCTGTCGGGCAAAGTCGCCGCGACAATGTGTCTGGAAGACCTGCCCTAATCCTCGAAGTATACCCGCATGACCATGTTCCCCAGCCGAATCTCGTCAGCATCGCATAGGCGACGGGCCTCGTTAAGTTTTACAGGGTCATCGTTGACAAAAGTGCCGTTCGTGCTGCCCATATCATTGATAGTCAGCGCGTTGCTGACCGGTGGATTGATGCGAGCATGAATGTGACTCACCCCCAGCCGATACCCCCCATAAGGCCCCAGATTGATGTCCGGCTGCAAACTGTCGCCGGGGTCAGACCGTCCAAAAATAATCACATTGGTCGGCTGGATAATCATTTTGACCTTCTGTGAGGTAATCGCATCCCGAATTTCAAGACGCACTTTGCCTCCCTCCGGGAAAAAATCGTCTCGGAAGTGGTTAGTACGGACTAAATCCGGCGTGTGCCAGCCTTCACGCAAACCCTGCGATCGGCGGGCGAGTTGTTCGGGGCTGTTCAGGCCAAGCTGGGCAATAGTGAGCTGCGCCTTTGGGGTAATCGGCACAACCTCCATCCCATCAGGACTCCACTGAAAATGCTCATACCAGTAATCACGGCGTGGATGGAACAACACATCAGCACTCGTCTGCGCCTCCTGTTTGTGCTGGCGGCAGGTATCGCAGGCAAAACACAGATTTTCAAAGGCGATGCTGCCATCCGGCACAATTTCGACTACTTTGAGCTTGACGACGGCATCCTGGGTCGTATGGCAGTACTCACATCGCCCGTTAAAAACCTTCAAGAGCTGTTCGCTCACGGTCCTGGAAATCCTGGTTTTTCGCAAAGGGCGGGTTGGGAAAATATCTGTTCCCTCCGGAATCTTGGTTTTGATGTCTCCCGGAAGCGATTTGTCGAGTTTTTGCAATGTCTTGACCGCCTTATCAAATGTGTTCACAAAACCAAATTTCAGGCCAAACAATCGTCCAATGACCTCAACCACCATCCGCAGCGGCGTATCTCTCAGGCCGTAGATCATGACATAGCCCAGAGCGATATGTTTAGGCCAGCCCCATTTCTTGAGAACCATCAAGCCCGGCATTCGTTCGACCAGAACACCGTCTAACAGCAGATGGATCGGGCTTTCCACATTCTGATTGAGGAATGTCGAGACCCACTCATCCAGTTTTGAGGTGTCGTCCGCTGTGATGCTTCCCCCGCCCGTGACGACAATGACGCGGCTCTGAACCAACCAATAGACTTCAATGCTCATAAGCGCTAGTGGGGAATAATTACACTCTTCACAAAACAAACATACACCTGTTTTGCCTCTTTGTCCACGTATTACCTGGACTTTTACAGAAGCTGCGCGGATTTATCTGCCGTAGAGTTTCACATATCGGAAACAGTCGATGGTATGGTCGTTCACCATACCCGTTGCCTGCATAAACCCGTAGCACATGACCGGTCCAACAAAGCTGAAGCCGCGCTTCTTCAAATCTTTGCTCATCGTCTGGGATTCGGTGGTTTCCGGTGGGATTTCTTTGAGCGTTTTCCAGGCATTGATCTTCGGTTCGCCACCTACGAACTGCCAGATGAAAGCATCAAAACTGCCCACTTCGTCCTGCACCTTCAAGAAGGCCTGGGCATTTTTCACGGCTGCGCGAAGTTTTAACGCATTACGGATGATCCCTTCATCTTGCATCAGCGCCGCGATCTTCTGTTCATCGTAGCGGGCAACCTTTTCCGGGTCAAAATGGTCAAACGCGGCGCGGAAATTCTCACGTTTTTTGAGGATGCTGAACCAGCTTAACCCGGCCTGCATCCCTTCCAGAATAAGAAACTCAAATAACTTATGTTCATCATGAAGAGGAACACCCCACTCCTCATCATGATAGGCCAGATAAAGGGGATCGGTATTCACCCAGCCACAGCGTATGAGTGTCATCAGTTCATCCCTCTCTCTGAATCAGACGGTGATTCTAGCACAGTCCCACGCTTGCCAAGCCACCCGTAATTTCATACACTGTCACCACACTCATTAACCAAGGAGCAGTATTTTGAAGCGTTTTACACTCATTGCTGTACTGGTAGTTCTGGCTATTTCGCCCTTCACGGCCCTGGCCCAGGATGAAGAATTCGATATTGATACCTCTTCCTGGCAAACCTTTGAAGCCGAAGAAGGTGAAGACGACGTTTTTGTCAAATTTATGTACCCGGAAGACTGGCTCACAGAGGTGCAGTTTGGCGGCCTCATTATTGCCAGCAGCGAAAGCGCTCTTGAAAAAGCCAACTCTGAAGAAGAAACTCAACCCGAAGAAGGCGAATTTATTGCTACTATCCAGCTTTTACCCACCGAATTTCTGAGCTTCTTTGAAATCGAGGGGGACGACCTGGAAGCCGTCACCACCGAGATGGCAGCGTTTTTTACAGCCGAATCTGACACCGAAGAAGAAGCTCAACTGGAAGTAGGCGAAGTTTCTATCATTGAATTCAGCGAGGAACTCTCTATCGGGCGCGTTCCCGTCACGGATGAAAATATCGAAGGCGTACTGCTGGTTTTCCAACTTACTGAGGAAGTCTACGGGGTCGCCATTGGCGCCGGTTATCCAGGTGAGCTGGAAGATAACGAACTCGTGCTCTATGGCATCATTTCCACCCTGGAATTTACCGGCACAGTGGAAGACTTAATGGCGCAGTAGCAGTGACTGACAGGGGGTTAAGCCCCCTGCTTTCTGATATTCACCCTATCAAAAATTTCGTACATCAGCCCCAGCAGGACTTTTTTCACGCTCTCTGTATCGTTTGCCCCATACGGGATAAATTTCACACTTTCCGGCTGATGCAGCACCCGCCGCAGTTCTTCCGGGGAGAGCCCGTTCGTATCATCCTGATCGTTGACTGCTACGACAAACGGCGCGGGGGCAGATTTACGGAACAGATTCACGATACGTTCGGCTTCAGGGTAGGCATCCGGCAATGCATTGTTGATAACAATCACGTAACCCAGCAAATCCCGGCTGTAGTTGATGTCCCAGGCGAATTCAAATCGTCGCGTGTCCGGTGTGCCGAACAGATGAATGACCAGCTCATCATCGACCGTATAGCGCCCAAAATACAGAGCCACGTGATTCTCGGCGGTTTGAAGTTCGGTAGCAACAAGATCAATTTCGCTGATAGCTTGGATGAAAGCGTCTTTTCCAGAAGCGAACGAGCCTACCACGATAATTTTTGCAGTCTGCATAACCATTCCGAACGTGAAACGTTTCATGAAATTCCATTGTACAGTTTCCCATGAGGATGCACAGCTCACACGGTGTTTTTGTAACCATTTTCCAACGCTATTGAATCGGCTGCTGGAGCAGTGCCACGCTGAAAATCATTTCTAAAGAATTGGAATAGATCACGACACTGCTGAACTGGGTAATATCAAGGTCTTCGGGCAGCCGGTAGTTTTGCCCGCCGATGTTACCTTTCAGCAGACCCGCATCATAGGCTAGATCCCCCTCAAAAAGCTGTTCGCTACTGGTGAGATTGCTGCTCACAGCCAGGTAGACGTGCAAATCCGGCCCCAACCCAACCTCAAAATTGGAATCGAAGCGCAGAATGCGGGTGATTTCTCCATCTCCGACGAGTTCCCAGACGTTCACCCGGCCTTTCGCCCAACGCAGGGCGTCAATTTCAGAAAATTCACCGGTACGGATACGGGTTTCTGTAAACTCACTAAAAGTTTCAATGGCAATCCCATCACGAATACTGTTATCGGCCTGTTCATTGGACGGCGCGGGCACCGGATCAGCCAGGAGCGCGTTGGCGAACAGAGCGGCCTTTTCTTCATCCTCTTTATCAAGGTCTGTCAGCAGATCACACTGCTCTTGCAGCAGTCCCTCCGGGCACCGGAACACTTTGACGACATCCTCTTCGGGTTTTAGAGGTTCGGCAAATTCCAGCCAGATGGGGGCACTGCCCGCCACAGCCACCAAAATCCCCAGAAGAAAAATTAAGCGCCAGCGAATATATCGTGCCATGACCATCTCATCCATCTTGAATGCCGTGCCGATCATAGCATATTTTACTGGGAACGATTGCTGAACATGAATGCCTGCTATATACTAGCAGGCATGAGTTTTCATCCTACATCCAAGCTCGCGGAAACCCTCGAAGCCAACCGTCAGGGTCGTCTGACAGGCTCGCAGCGCATGATGGTCATGATGGGTGCGTTGTTCACCGCAGGCGGTCTGACCTGTATGGGTGCGATGTTTATTCAGTTGGTCGCGGCAGTTATCGCGGGCATCATGCCCCAGAATATTCTGATGTGGTTGTTTTTGATCATTACTTTAGCAGCGTTTATTTACCTGGCGCTGACTCTCTATGTGAATGCCCGCACCTTTATCCCGGATCTTATAGGCTCCACAAAAGTGAAATCATCACAGGGAAAACTGGAAATTCGCCTCCCGAAGCGTGAACGCTGGGAATTACCCTTTTCGTACATTGTGGGAGATTATTCATTCGCCCCGTTTGAAGTGCCAGACGACGTGCCCATGGAAAAAGGTCGTGAATACGTTGTTTATTATCTGGCGCATACCCGCAAGTTCTTGAGCATCGAACCCGCTCCCAAAAGAGACTAATTTTCCACTTTTGCCCTATAATTGATACAGCATAAAGGATGGATTGACACACATGCCTAAGAGAATCAGATTTGGCATTAAAACCGATATTGGGCAGGCCCGCATGAATAACCAGGACGCGGTATTCGCCCTGGCAACCCACAGCGCCAGCGCCTTTAACCAGCCCTCATTTGGCGTATTCGTGGTAGCGGATGGCATGGGAGGGCATGAACACGGCGAAATCGCCTCAGCTATTGCGGCGCGGGTGGTAGCTGACCACATCCAGCGCACACTCCTCATTCCGATGCTGGCGGGCAGTCCGGTAGAAGATGTGTTAGAAATCCTGGAAACAGCGGTGCAGAAAGCAAATGAGAACATCCAGGGGGAGGTTCCGGATGGCGGTACGACCATTACCTTTGCCGTACTGGTAGACAACCGAGCCTATCTGGGGCAGGTAGGGGACAGCCGCGCGTACATCATTTCCGGAGGCAAAATCGAGCAGATTACCCGCAGCCACACGCTGGTTGACCGTCTGATTGAACTGGGGCAGCTCACTAAAGAAGAGGTGAATTCCCCCAATGTTAATGTCAAAAATGTGCTGTATCGGGCGCTGGGTCAGGGCGAAGTGCTCGAAGTCGATACGCTCACCCGCCAGTTGAAAAATGATGACTATCTTCTGCTGTGCAGTGATGGGCTGTGGAATCTGGTACAGGACGAGGATTTACAGAAGATCGTTGTTGAGGCATCCAACCCGCAGGAAGCCTGCGATACGCTGGTGAGTCTCGCCAATGAGAAGGGCGGGCATGATAACATATCAGTAATTGTGGTCAAAGTGGGCGAAGACAGATAGTGCCCCAAAAAATCAGCTACGGTGTCAGAACCGACATCGGCAAAGTTCGCACAACCAATCAGGATGCTGTTTTTTCCCTCCTGACATGCTGTGACAGTTTTTCAAAACATCCTGCTTTCGGGATTTTCATCGTAGCTGATGGAATGGGTGGGGCGCTTGCCTGCCAGATCATACCAGCCTACATCCAAAAAAAACTGCTTCCCGCCCTGCTGACGGGCAAAACCCCTGAAAATATCCCTGATCTCATCCACGAAGCCTTCCAGCAGGCCAATACCAGCCTCCTCGCCGAGACACCAGACTCCGAAACGACCGCTGCGGCAGCGGTCGTTGTAGGCAGCACGGTTTATCTTGGGTCTGTGGGAGATACAGGTGCATTTCTTGTTTCCCATGAGCGCTGCGAACGGTTAACCTGCATTCACGATTTACAGCAGGGTGTCCCTTCATATCCTGCCCTGGGTACCGACAATCTTATACCGGATACAATGGTCATTCATCTGAAACGTCACGAACGCCTGCTGTTATGCAGCGACGGCTTATGGAAACTCGTCCCGGAAGCAGCCATTCAGCATACTGTTACCAGAGCCAGCACCCCACAAGTTGCGTGTGATGCACTCGTCAACCTGGCGAATACCAATGGCGGATCAGATAACGTCTCCGTCATCATTGTCAAAGTTGATGAGGAAGCCGGGTGACCGTACTGATTACGGGCGCATCGACCGGCATTGGCAAGGCCGCTGCGCTGTATCTGGCTCAAAAGGGATGGCAGGTGCTGGCAGGAGTCCGGAAGGCCGCTGATGCCGAAGCGCTCCGACGTGAATCCTTACAGAATCTTACCCCCCTGTATCTGGATATTACCGACCAGACTCAGATCAAAAACGCCGCTGAGGTGGTTTCTCAAGTCGGCGACTTAACTGGGCTGGTCAACAACGCGGGTATCGCAATCGCCGGGCCGCTGGAATTTGTACCGCTTGAGGAAATCCGCCGCCAGTTTGAAGTTAACATCCTTGGGCACATCGCGGTTACCCAGGCCATGCTGCCATTCATCCGCAATACAAGAGGGCGGATTGTGTTTGTGGGTTCCATTGGAGGACGCAGTTCGCTTCCCTTTTTCGCGCCGTACAATGCCTCGAAGTACGCCCTCGAAGCTATTACTGATGCGATGCGGGTGGAGCTTCGTCCATGGAAAATCCACGTTTCGATTGTTGAGCCGGGAATTGTGGAAACTCCTATCTGGGAAAATTCACTTGCAACCGGAGCGTCTTCGCTGGCGAAACTGCCACCGGATGCCCATCACCTGTACGGCCCGGCCATCGGATGGGCGCGGCGTCTGAAGCATGTGCATGGTGTTCCGCCGGAATCCGTCGCCCATGCCATCGAACATGCCCTGACAGCCAAACATCCCCGGAACCGTTATGTGATTGGGAAAGATGCCTATTGGCGATTGGCGTTGGAAGCCCTGCCGGATTTTCTTCGAGATTGGCTCATTGCCCGGTATTTACCGCCCTATGGACAAAAAATCCCTCTTCTCAACGAAGAGGGGGAAAGCAGGACTTCCTGATGTGGTGGGCTTCCGTTATTCTTCCGGCTTCACGACGCCGTTAAATTCGCCCTTGATATACGCTTCAACCAGATTCCGGGCCACATCGTCGGGGTGCTGGACGGGGGGTGACTTCATGAAGTAGGAGGAAGGCGCTTCCAGGGTCCCGGAAAGCTTACGATCAAGCCCCAGCTTAGCTGCCCTCACCGCATCAATAATCACGCCGGCGCTGTTGGGGCTGTCCCATACTTCCAATTTCAGTTCTACGTTCAATGGCACATCCCCAAACGCACGCCCTTCCAATCGGATATGAGCCCATTTACGGTCAGTAAGCCAGGGAACGTAGTCACTGGGGCCGATGTACACGTCATTGGGGTCCACGGGATAAGGAAGCTGGCTGACCACACTGTTGGTTTTGGAGATTTTTTTGCTTTCCAGGCGTTCACGGTCAAGCATGTTGTAAAAATCCATGTTGCCGCCGACGTTCAACTGGCTGGTGCGGTCGAGGTGTACCCCTCGATCCTTAAACAGATTCACCAGCATCCTGTGGACAATCGTGGCTCCAACCTGGCTCTTGATGTCATCCCCAATCAGGGGCAGGCCGCGTTCTGCAAACCGCTTCTGCCAATACGGTTCACGGGCGATGAACACGGGAATCGCATTCACAAATGCACAGCCTGCGTTCAAAATCTGTTCAACGTACCATTTAGTAGCCTGTTCACTGCCAACTGGCAGGTAGCTGACCACCACATCCGTTTTGGTATCTCTCAAAACTTCAACAATATTTGCTGTCGGGCCAGGGGCTTTTTGAATTTTCTGGGCCAGATATTTCCCCAGCCCATCATGGGTCATACCACGCACAACAGGTACCCCCAGGTGCGGCACCTCCGTAAATTTGATGGTGTTATTCTGCCCTGCCCACATGGCCTCGGACAAATCTTTCCCCACCTTAGTCACATCAATATCAACTGCCGCGCTAAATTCGATGTCGTTAATGTGGTAACCGCCAAAATTAACGTGCATGAGACCGGGGATTTCCTGGTCGTCGGTGGCGTTTCTATAGTAGTGTACGCCTTGAACAAGGGAATTCGCACAGTTGCCGATCCCGATGATGGCAACCCGCACTTTGTTGCTCAAGATGGTGCTCCTTTTATCGCTTACGAGGCGGCATTATAGCATAGGGTCAGGGCGTTTTGAGATGGCATTTTGTCATAAGATTAAGCGATTCATTGTATTATATTTATTAATAGTCGATTTTAAATAAGCTTTTCTTGTGCAAACCTGTGAAGTATCTTATCCTTTAAGTAGTGCAAGTTGAATAAAGAGGGATGGTGCAAAATGACAAAACATGCTTTCTGTCTTCACACACACTTTTATTTGCCACCCCGTGCGAACCCCATGAATGGAATCCTTGGCTCGGAACGCAGCGCTGCACCTTTCCGAAACTGGAATGATCGTCTCTATGAAGAAGTGTACCGTCCCAACGCCAGTCTCGGAAACTTTGAGCTTTTTAACTTCGATATTGGGAATGCGATTTTGCTGTGGCTGGATTTGTATGCAGATGACACTCACCAGGTCATCATAGATAGCGTGAAAAAGGTTCAGCAAAGGCGCAATGCCAGTAACATGCTCGGCATTCCTCTCCACCAATCCCCGCTGCCCCTGCTTTCCCGGCGTGATCGTTTAACCCAGCTTATCTGGGGCAAAGAAGCGCTTAAATCGCGTTTTGGGGTCGAACCGTTAGGGGTCTTTTTGCCAGAATTTGCTGCCGATATTCCTACGCTGCAATCAGTGGTGGATGCAGGCTACGAATTCACGGTTTTGCGCTCTTCACAGGTAAACGGCCTGCCTGCCAACGGCGGTGCTGGCCCTTACCAGATTCGACTCTCCAAAGGTGATTCGATCCAGGTTTTTGTCATTGATGACGAACTATCTGCGTCGCTGATTCAGGAAATGACCGAGCGAGGCGGTTCGGCCTACTGGGTCAGGCAAGAACTAGCAGGACATTTACGCTCCTGTGGCCCGCTGACGCTGCTTTATACTGATGGTAATGCCCTGGGGCAGGATCATATGAAGGAGGCAGATTTTGTTCATTACCTGCTGAAGACGGAGATCAGGTCGGCAGGCTGCCATCTCGTTACGCTGGAAGAGTATCACAAACAAGGGCATCAACCCCTGGCTGAACTTGAGCTTATCCCGTATGAGCGCAAGGAGACCGAACAGCAGGCCCATTGGCGAGACGCCCTGCATGACCTGATGACGGAGTGCAATCTGCTGTTTGCGGAGCTAGTCGGCGACAATGCCTGGAAGATACGCGACCAAGCATTTTCTGTTGAAAATACAGAGCACATCGAGCTAATCCGCAGCCAGATGGCCCTACAGCGAGCCTGGGCCAATGTCGCGGCGCTGGAAACCCCCTACATCACCGACAGTCATATTATCCGCGAAGCGGCCTACGCAATCCTGCAAATCAAACTTGTTAACGGCACTGACTTCTCGACGATTCTCAGTGACCGAATGACCCCCAAGCAAATCTCTGAATTCACCGAAATCCTCCATACCATGATGCAGGATGCGCGGGCAACCGGCACGTATCCGGTGGTGGATGCTCCCGTTTAAGGGTAAAACGGCCTTTCACACCAAAACGCGGCTGCTCTCAGGCTGCGTTTTTGTTTGGACACGAAAATTTGTAATAAAATATAGAAAGGCTTTAAAATCCCTGTATCAGGACCGGATTCAGTGTAGGAAGACCAGACTGTGAGTAAGGTTATGGCAACAATTTCGACGGAAGCGATCTACTCGTTGGAAAAAGCCTTCAGTGATGCGTATGCCAATCACTATGGGCAGGCCCCCACTCAGGTACAGACTCTATCCGATGGGCGTATCCTCATCAATGGCATCGCTTTTACTCGGACAGAAGTGGTACGTATGATCCAAACACTGGAAAGCGAAACCGCCAAAAAACGAAGAAGCCTTGTGACCCGCCTTATCAGCTTCTTCGGTGGGAAATCACGCTAGGTCATAACTGCTGAGCAATCCGGTCTACCTCGTCTGACCAGTGTGCCAAACCCGCCAGACTGTCACGAATAATCTCCTTGACCCCAACATGCGGCCAGGCTGCCCATGCCCTTAACTGTGCCAGCCCGACCGAGGGCAGCGCTTCTACCGCTACATTTATACATCGGCTCAACGCCTCGCGCAGAAGCGGATGGGCTTCCTGACTTTGCGAAACAAAACGGAGTGCCTGCTGCTGCAAATCCAGTACATCCAGTACGCGGAACGGCTGGCCTTCCAAAAGAGGGAGATACGAAATGCTGCTAATGATCGCGCCCCATTCCAGACTATTCGCCTGCATGGCATGAAAACGCAGACGGCGCAGAGTCGTTTCCCAGCTCAGAGACAGCATCCGGTGTAAACCCATCGCCGCCGTATCCCTGACCCGCCACAATGGACTGTTTGCCAGTTCCAGCAGAGTCCCGGTTCCGCTTTGGATCTGGCTGAACACCCCTGCCCACACCCCCAGACCGACAGCCGCCGCCATTTGCAGCATTTGCAGCGGCGAGTCCGGGTCTTCTCCAAAAAAAGCTGGCGGGTGGTGCATGTTCAACCACGCCAGCAGCCATTCCATATTTTTGTAACTGTCCTGAAGTGGTATTTCTTCGTGGTGGCAGATGGTATAAATCACATCGCCAAACGCCCGCAGCAGTTCCAGATTCGACTCTTTCCCCGGCAGGGCGCTGTGGTCTATCAGATAATCTTCCAGGGCACAGATATCCGGATCAAGCAGGCGGTTCCGGGTGTGCTGATTCAGGCTGTACCGCGCCAGGTTAAATTCATTGGGTGCCAGCAACCCCGGACTCCGCAGTGCGGATTGGATCAGGGGCTGCAATATCTCGTAATAGGTGGCATAATTCTCCATCATTGATTCCTATTAGCGCCGCCGCGACCGGGAGGTCTGCGGCTGTTTGCGCCGCCGCCCAAACAAAAGATTCCTCACCCCGCCAAGAATTTCACCCAACAAGGGAATCTGCATGGCAAAGCCGACAACCGCCAGTGCCGTTCCCGCAGTGCTGGCCTGGGGCACAGTAATGGAGCCAAAAACAAAATTCACATCCACCTGAAGCGCCTGCCCCCAGATATTGCGAGCAGGGATCGTCTGCACATTGGTGTTAGGTTTGGGCTGCCATTCCAGATTAATCACCAGATTGATCACAAACGACCCGGAATTACCCGGTGCATCCAGACTCCAGCGCCAGGTTCCTTCTTCACCCCGCCCCAACTGCTGGGTTTGTGGCGTCAGGGTTTCGACATCAAAATCCGGCGCGACGAGTCGGGCTGAATAACGAGCGTTATGGGTATCGTAAAAATCAGTAATCAGAATGGGGGTGGCGATGACCTGATTGTCCTTGATTTCGGCCACAGCTTCAACGCCGCCAGAAGGCAGCGCCTTGAGGGTCAGAACCACCGTTCCGGAACCGCCGACCCGAAAGGAGCGCGGCCATTCCAGTTCTACGGTGCGCTGCTCATACCCTGCGATACCGCCTGCGCCACCCTGACCAGAGGTGTTGGGCGCGGCTACCGCCGATGAGACCGCGAGTGGAACCACCGCTACCTCAATTTTGTTATCAAGGACAACATTTTCTGCCAGCGATTGCTGAACCACCTGAGACTCTTCCACCGATAGTTCAGGCTGCTGTTCTATCGTGATAGTCTGGGCCGCAGCCTGCACTTCTGCAACCTGGGCTTCAAATTCCTGCACGCTGGCATCTGTCCCCGCTGAGGAAAGCACTTCCAGCGCAGGGGCTTCCAATTCCGGCTGCGCGTTAATAATGTTAGTGGTGGAAGTTTCGCCATCGACCACGACGGGCAAATCCGGCGGAACTTCCCGGCTAAAGTTGGTACCAAAAGAATTATCAGCGATTTCCTTGAGGGTGGTTGTCGCACCGCCCAGCTCACGCACTTCCCGGTAAAAATTAAAAAACTCCGGCGCCTGCGCGACCCCGACCCCAACCAGACCGACAACGAGTAGGATCACCCCCAGCAGTCCGGCAATGAATCTGAAACATCCCATCTTATTTTTTCCCTCACTCGTTACGGTAACATCATCCCTATGATACGGGTTTCAGCCCTCAATTTCAAACCTTTTGCCCACGCTGGCAATATATAGGGTGTGAGTGCTCATGTTTTGGAGGTTGGTGTGGATGAACTTGAGGCAATTCACCGATTGAAGCGCGGGGACATCAGTGGGCTCGCCCTGCTTGTCCGGCGCTACCAGGTACAGGCCGTCCGAACCGCTTATCTGATCACCCAGGAACGCGACCTGGCAGAAGATGTGGTGCAGACAGCCTTCATCCAGGTGTATCGGCAAATTGACGGGTTTGACACAAAAAGACCCTTTGCGCCCTGGTTTATGCGGAGTGTGGTGAATGCGGCTGTACAGGCTGCCCGAAAACAGCACAGACAGATTTCCCTGGACAGCAGCCCTTTTGAGGATGGGCTGCCCGACCCCGCCCCCAGCCCGGAATCGGCAGTGGAATCAGCGGAATTGGAGCAGGTTGTATGGCAGGCATTACAAAAGCTGTCACCGGAACAGCGTGCCGCCGTTGTGCTGCGATACTATCTGGGCTTCAGCGAAAGCGAAATGTCCGATGAGTTGGACTGTGCGCCCGGTACGGTCAAATGGCGTTTGCACAGTGCCCGCAAACAGCTTCGCATCCTGTTAGGGACGCAGGAGGAATAGTTCATGAACAACAAACATCTGACCGACATTTTGAAATCACTGACTGAAAAGGAGATACCAGACGACATGGACTTATGGCCTGTCATTCAAGAACAGTTACAGCATCCACCGCGCCGCAGGATGCGTCGTTTCCAGCGGCTTATCGTGGTCGCAGCCGTCCTCGGAACACTGCTCATCAGCGCTGCTGCCTACGGGTTTTACCAACAGCAGACTGGCCCGGATGACCCAGGATTGGATGAGGTCAAGCACAGCAACCTGATCACCCCGCTCGGTTTGAGTCAGACGATCAATGGGTTTACGGTCACGCTCGATTGGGCCTATGCCGACGCCCACCGCATCGCCATTGCCTATACCCTGGGAAGTGAAGCGAGCACGGATATGTACGGCATTTTCACGATGGAGCACCTGACAGATGACCAGGGAAACCTCTTCCCCAGCACGTTTGGAGGTGTAGTGTCAGACAACAATCTGCAAAAAGCCAATGCCAATTTCGATGCCAGTTCCCTCAGCGGCGCACCGGACAGTTTAAATCTGACCCTGACTGTTGACATTCAGCGGCAGACCAATCTGCCTCCTCTCCCTACCCCAGACCCGAATGTAACCCCTGATGGCTCAGGGGGTGGATTCGGAGGGGGAGGCGGCGGCAGTGGTGAAGGGTTTGTTCCCTATATCCCTGAGGACGCTTCTTCTTTCCAGGTAGGGAATATCCCGATGGGAGAAGCCGTAGAGTTCGAGACTCAGGCAACGCTGAGCTTTGAGTTCACCATCCCATTCATTCCGGCAGTCGTCGTGGAACCAGGAGAAACCATCACGACCCATGATCTGGCGGTGACGCTCGAAAAAATCGCTGTCGCACCCTCCATGACCAAAGCCGTAGTTTGCCACCCTCTGCCCGACGAGCAGTCCTGGTCACCATTTGTGCGCCTCAATACAGGCAGTATTCAGCTTGAAGCTGCCGCCAGCACACCCCTTGGAGGCGGGTGTTGGGAAATGACTTTTCTTGCACCCTATGACCGCCAGCCTGCGACCTGGACATTCACGGTAGAACGACTGCAAACACCGCCTGTTTTCACCGCTGACCAGCTAGAAGCCGCCTTCGCCGAATACGGCGTGACCGTTGAGGTACAGGGCGAAGGCTCACAGGGCGGCTATAATTTTAGTGGTTCTTCGCAGACTATTCCCGAAGGCATCGACATTAACCAGCTCTGGCGGCAGGTTGAAGACCGTTTCCGTCAGATCACCAGCGGCCCCTGGGAATTTACCATCGAAATTCCGTAATGTTTCTCAAGCCCCTCTCATCGTTGAGGGGCTTTTTTTCTTTACTGCCGCAGCCGGTAATACTCTGCGCTGCCAAAGCCGTGCCAGCGCGGAGTCCCTAGCGGCACCACCGGGTCTTCGTTCTCTTTGGGCGGCTGGCGCATTTCAATCGCTCGAATCGGCATATCCGGGGTGATGCGGAACGAGCCGTCCGGCTGCACAGCATTTACCAGAATCCCACCTTCCTGCCAGTAGACGTAGGCTTCCGTTACCACGCGGCGGGGGCCCCGTCCGCCGAGGGTGCTGGCCGATGAAGCGAGGAATGCATACTGCGGCTCGCCATATACCAGGATCGCATCGCCCAGACGAAGCTGCCGCGTTGGGGTAACGTTCAGACGAAATCCTGCCAGAATCTGCCCGCCATAATTCCATGTCCGCCCGCTAAACATCCATGCTCCGTCCCGATTCGCCAGTGCCAGCCGCTCCTCAAAAATGAGAATCGCTTCTTCACCAGGACGAACACCATACCAGCACGGTAGTACACAATCGCCGGGGTCAAGATAATTCGGTGGAATCGGTGTCAGCGCCCCCATGAAGCGGGCGCTGTAGACTGCGCTCAGGCTGCATCCATACGCGGCGATAAATCCCATCAAAATCAGCACAAAACCACGCATTATTTCTCTCCAAACGGCTGCGCGGCTGTATACACACAGCCCTGCCACGCCACCGCATTAAAAGGCCGCGCGAAGTTTCCGTAGCGAATCGACTCAATGGGTGATTCCACACTCAAACGTTTCGTGACAGGCACAAACAGGGTGATTTGTTCCTCTTCATAATAGAGTTGCAGCACTTTTTCCGTCCCAACCTGACGCGCATCAATTGAAAATTGCAGGGTCTGATAATCTGGCTCGCCCAACGCCAGCAAAAAATCACCCAACCGAATTCCTGATGGCCGGATGAACAAATCACCGTTCTCTGGATGAAGCAAAATGATATGCTCATGCGCCATCAGCCAGGTATTTTTTGCGATTTCCTGGACACCTGAAAGCTGGCTGACCGCGCCATGAACCTCCATGATGCTGGATTTTCCAGGACGAATCCCTGACCAGCAGGGTGAAACACAGCCCTCATCTGGCAGCACTGCCGCTAGGTAACTTGCCATGTACTCGTCCGCCCTATCACGCTGCACGAGCCATCCGGCAAAAACCGCCCCCCAGATGACCATCAGCCACAGTAAAAAACGCAACACTCAGGGTTCTCCAGTAAAAAAGCGTCGGGCTGTCACCGCCCATAGAGAGACAGCCAGGTAAAACCCTGCCACATGGCACAGGTCTTGGGGGTGCTGGGATGATAATACATAAAACGAACCGGGGTGGCAGGATGCAGGCGAGCCCCGTGAAGGATGGGATCAGTGAAAATCTCCAGCCGATCCTCTTCGTAGAAAAAAATCAGGCGGGTTTCGACCCCGGTTGCCAGCCGCACACAGTCAGGATTACCCAACCTTGCAAACAACTCTCCCAAAGTCACCTGTCCGGATATATCGAGCATCACCTGTGTGACGATCCGTGAACGGGTGCTGATAATCACGTAGGAGGTATAAAACCGCTGTCCATCCGGGGAAAACTCCTTGCTGCCAGCCCCGTCACGGGCATTTGGGAGGGTGCTCAACAGGGTATGTACATGCTCATCCTTCGTATTAACCTGAATCCCATACCAGCAGGGGGCCAGACAGGAGTCATCCGGCAGCAAAATCTGTATGTCCCGCGGAGCAGATGTCTTTGTCATCAGCGCTGCGCCACACAAGAAAAGCACCATGATAAACAGGCCTACCGTCAGCACCCCAAAGCGTACCATTTATTCCACCACCGGCGGATACTTCGCCAGCCAGATCGCACCCAGCCACTCCCATGAATAAAAAGGCTGTGCATAATAATTGTCAGGATATTCAAACGCGGCAAGCGGCATTTCTACAGATACACGCCCCTGTGATGATACCGACACCAGCACAATCACCTGCTGTTTTTCATAGTACAGGGAAATCAGTTTTTCTTTTGCGCCCGTGTTCAAATTCACAGCGGCCTGCTGCGTCTGATAATCGGGTTCTCCCATCGCTGCCAGAATATCGCCCAGCCGGACATGCGGTGCCAGCAGGGTTAAACTGCTCAGAAACCAGGCAATGTATACCTCATCTTCATAGGTAAACCTCCAGGCGTAGTCCTGAATCGGCTGCGCGTCAGGAAGCTGGTTCAAGATCACGGTTCCTTCTTCTTTGGATGTCACAACAGAACGAATCCCTCGCCAGCACGGAGCAGTACAGGTGTCATCCGGCAGCAAAACAGCAACCGCAGGCGGTGTTCCAGCCCGTAAACCGGCTTCCCTTGCTGTCATCACCCCTGCACCAACCATCCCGACCAGCACCATCAGCCAGATTACTCCTCTAATTGGAACATCGCTCCCCACACATTATCAAACACCAGCGTTTTGTCATTCACCCGAATGCGTGTGAGAAAATCCAGCCAGACCTGGTCATAAGTATCATCGGCGGCTTCATAGCGCACCCACAGCAGTCCTCCGTTAAACGGCAGTTCAGCGACGATTAACGCTCCAGAACTTTCCTCCGTTTCGATCTTCCCTGCCGCCGCCAGCAGCGTGTCCCAGGAAAACAACACGGTCTTGCTGATTTCCTCCTGCTGATTCAGCAAATCCAGGACACTCACGTAATTCGCTGGCAGCAGCGAGACACGCATGGAAATCGTCGCCGATCCATCTGGTGTCTGTGCGGTGACCACCAGTACATCCTCGTCTTCCAGAACAACCCAATCTGGTGGCGCGGAGGTCGTAATACCATTTTGAATGAATCGCAGCCCCATCGGTTCGCCCACTTCAACCGGATCAAAGGTCAGCGCCCCGGCAGGCAGCGTAGTCCCTGCCTCAAATCGCTCCACCAAGCTGTCCGCAGGTTCAAAGCTGACTAACAGTTGGGCAATGTTCTCCTCAAATTCGAGCGGCTGCTCGTTCAGTTTGAGGGTTCCCAGCAGCATATTTCCCATCGCCAGCAAGTCAATCCAGTTTTCCGCTGGGGCTTCAAAAAGAATGATGGCAAGTTCATCCCCTTCTACCAAGGTCGCAAACGACAGCGACAGCACATGCTCATATTGTTCAAAACGAGGATTCGTATTTTGTTCGATATACAGCATCAACGCCGCTCGCTGGCTGCCATCCCGCAGTGCGACCGGGTCGGCGTAAGCGCCTTCCTGTTTCAAGCCCCTGAAGGAGGCATATTTTTCGTAATAGTCCAGTGCCGGATTCAGCGCTTCGGTATCAAACTGGATTTCCAACTGGTCAGCGGGACGCAGAATCATTTGTATCTGAATGGGTGTTTCACCCGGCTGTAATTCAGAAATATTTGTCATGATGCCGTATGGGGTGGGTGACTCCGTCACAGACTGCTCCCAGCCTTCTGGCACCCCCAGGCTAAATTCAGTGCTGCCGCTGCGAAGGATCATTTCGCCCGCGATGGGAGGAATCTCCATTTGGGCCAGCACAGCCGAGGGCAAAAGCCAGAGGACAATGAACAGGGCAGCCACCCTATAGCCTTTTCTGAAAGGATCATTCATACTCTAATTCTCCTTATGGCATAACAATCTGCTCTAATGCTTGCAGCAGAGGCTCGACAGGCAGCACGCTGCCATTCACCACCGTTGAACTCAGAACCGTTTGCCAGAGCGCCAGCGCAGAAGCCCATTCATTCTGGGGGGCGTACAGCGTGACCATGAGCAAACCGCCCTCTATTTCAACGAGAATCACCTGCTGAAGCGTTCCCCCAGAATGAGCCGCATATTCCGCTGGATACCGTACTCCTACGACTCGTGCGGGCGCACTGCCCCATGCAAAATCGACCCATGTGCCTACATTGATTTGCTCATAAGTATTGGTCTGCAAAAATGTGCTGTAAGCAGCAACAGGGTCGGACGGCAGGTCAGCCTGCTGAAGCTGTGTCAGAATCCGTGCTTCGGAAATCAAACTCACCTGAATCAATGAACCACGCAAAGGCTCACCTTCTTCGATACCGCGCCAATCGTCTTCATAAAAGAATGTGGTCGGGAAATCGGGGTTGTCGGTCATATTGCGGCGAAACCAGTTCGGCGGTGCGGCAATTCGCACCTCGGCCCCGCCGCTTATTTTCAGAGCCGCCACGACCGGTCCGGTCAGGCTGTAAGGGTCACTCACTCGGTTTAAAGCAACACGTGGCCCTGCCGGGTCAAGCGACTCACCGTTCACGGTCAGGCTGGCTCGAACAGCGGCAAACTGGTCTAAAACCATGGGGCGCGGCGGTTCCTGGGGCAGCAGCGTCGTTTCAAACTGCATCAGCAGCAGTGCCTCTAATTCGATTTCCACCCCGATCCATTGAACATAGCGGCTGAGCGGGTCATCCTGGTGATACACCACAAACAGCGCTGCCGGGTAAGCGTCCCAGCGGAAGCGGTAAACCTCACTCATCAGTGCCGGGTCGTAGTCTTCCGTATAGGGCAGGATCGCTTTCAGCCCTTCCATGAGCGCCCCAATGCGGTCATCTTCCGGCAAATTTCCATACAAAAACGCGGCGGGTTCATCAAGGCGTGCCCGCACCTTCTGAAAATCCGCGCCGCCCACATAGGCTGACACAGCCGACTGCGCTTCGGCCTGGCGCGGGGAAAGGGGAACCTGAATTGTCCAGGTATCCGGCACCACAAAAGCGACAGTCAGGTTATCTTTTGAGACGGTAAGAGATTCTTGCATGGCCGCTGCACGAGCCGTCAGGTTGAACCCGCTCATCAGAACTGCAAGACATATCATGATAAGGACAAATCGCGGCATTTGAAGTCTCATACGTTCATTCACCATACGAATCTTAGGCGGATTGCTGATGTTAATCAATCCTGCTCAACAAAAGCCCAACATTTGGAGTAGAATCACAAACAGTTTCAAGGGGAAACTCCTTATGACAAATCCGAATCCTGCCGCGCCGCCGCATTTACAGCGTCTGGTGCGTTCACTGCTCACGGTAATGGTCGGTTTCATGCTGACCAAAGGTGTCAGTCTGCTGCAAACGATCATCATTGCCAACCGGTTTGGAGCGGGCAGCGAATACGATACCTTTGTGCAGGGCAGCACACTGCCAGACTACATCGTGCGCTTGATCGGCGGCGGGGCGCTGGGTGTGGCTTTCATCCCGGTTTTTAGCGCCCTGTTGAACAAAGAAGACCCCAGCAGCGCCTGGACACTCGCCAGCCAGGTCTTTAATACCCTCATGCTGGTGGCGATTACTTTAAGCGTGCTGGTCATGCTGACCGCGCCCTGGCTGGTGGAAACGATTATCGCGCCGGGCATGTCTGATTCAGAGGTGCGGCAAACCGCCGAAATCATGCGAATTCTCAGCGTCGGGACGATCATTTTTAGCCTGAGCGGTATTTTATCCGGCGTGCTGCACGGGCATAACCATTTTCTGCTGCCTGTCCTCGCGCCCATTTTTCAGGATTTAGGCCTGCTCTTTGGGGTGATATTTTTCCTCGACCCGTTCGGGATCCACGGGCTGGCCTGGGGGATGCTGCTCGGTGCGGTGATGCATTTTGGGATTCAAGTGCCGGGGTTGTTCATGTTCAAGTTCAAGTGGTATCCAAAACTGGGCTGGCAAGACCCCCAGCTTCGCCATGTGATTACCCTGATGCTGCCGCGTATGTTAATCGGTGTGGCATTTTTAGTGAATCTGATCGCCATTAACAACATTAATTCTCGGTTGGGCGAAGGCGCGGCGAGCGCGTTTTCGTGGGGAATCCGCTTCATGGACATCCCCCAGGCGCTGATCGGGACCGCAACGGGCATCGTCATTTTCCCGACGCTTTCTGCCCTCAACGCCATGGGGAGAATTGAAGAACGGCGGGCTGCTTTTGCCGGGGCACTGCGTTTTATCCTGTTTGCGACGATTCCTTCGACAGCAGGCATGATCCTGGTCAGCTATCCGGCACTCCGGCTGTTGTTTAACGAGTGGGACTCCGCGATTATCTTCACCGCGATTCAAATTTTGAGCCTCGCTATTATCATCCAGAGTTTGCATGAAGTCCTGACACGCTCTTTTTATGCCCAGCAGGATACGCTCCGCCCTCTGATTTTTTCGGTCATCGCAACAGGCATCACGGTCATAACCGTTATTGTCATGTATCAAATGTACCGTGCTGCTGACCCGCCCCTGTGGAGTCCCCTTGCGGTTGGCGGCCCCGCGCTGGCCTATGTGATCAGCTTTATGGTGGAAGTCATTCTGCTGGCCTATACGCTGCGTAAACGCTGGGGAGATATTGCCCTGCCAGAACTGATGCAGACCGCGTTCAAAACGCTGGCAGCGACGGCTGTGATGGTCGTGAGCGTGCTTCTTGCGGATGTTATCCTCGATTCCGCCGGATTCGGCACCTACACCAGAGTCAACATCCTGATCCAGCTTGTCGTGAAAGTTGGTGTGGGGATGCTGGCATTTCTCATCACCGCATGGTGGATGGACGTACAGGAACTTCAGGAAGCGCGGCACATCTGGCGTGCCCGCCGCCTGAGACTAGCTGAGGAAGGGGTATGAGTCTTAATTCCAAAACACTGCCTTTTATCTGCTTTTTTTTGATTCTGGCTGTCCTTTTATCGGGAACTCAGGCCAGTGCCCAGCTTCCGCCCACCATTGTCTTTTTTACGGCGGACACGCCTTCTTCATTGACGGTCAGCGACGCGGAAAATGGGCAGTTACAAATCACGCTGCGGTGGAAAACGGTCAATGCCGGAAGCGATTTGCAGGCACGGCTGGAAACCCTGATCGTTAACACCTGGCAGCCGCTGACCCGACCCGATGGCACGCCATTTTCCCCGACGGACAGTTTTGCCACCCTATACCAGCACCCCTTGAATTTCGCGCCGCCTACTTACCATTTAACCATTGTAGACACAGCAGGAAACGTCATTGCCCAACAGTTTTTGACTGTACCCTATACCTTTGACCCGAACAGTCCGCCGCCGCAAATTGTCGCCTTTTCCAGTGATCGGCAAACAATCGAGATAGGCGAAATCCAATCCGGTCAGGCACGCTTGAATGTGAACTGGGAGATTGCCGGACGCTGGCCTCACTCGAATCTCGTCTTTCAACAGATTTTGGATGATGGGAATCGGGTGTCGATTGAGCTTCCCCGCGAACATTTGTGGATTCCATCCAGGGGTCAGGGCGTGGTTGCGCCCGTGCCGCCAGGACTAAGCAGCCTGGTTCAAATTCAACTGCGGGTCGTCGATGTGCGGGATGATGCTGTGCTGGACGAGGCCACGATTCTGCTCAACATCACCAACAGTACAGGCAGCACGGCACCAGACACTGTCGTGATCTCGACCTCACCGCCCACTGACATGCCTGCCCCGGAACGCCAGAGCCAGACATCTTCGACCGACCAGCAAATCGTAGCCAACCGCCCCGAATACACTATCGCGGGCACGATTCCAACAGTGTATCGCTTCGCATTCGTGCCGGAGCCTGCCGCCTATGGGGAATCTATTGACATCATCTGGCGCGTGGAGGGCGCATCGAGTGTGGCGCTTGATGTGATACTGCCCGACGGCACACGCCAGAATATTATGCAGGCAGTCCCTGACATCGAGGGACGCTTTGCCGTCGTCCTGCCTGCGGGTACATATTACCGCCTAAAGATAATTATGCAGGTGACCAACACGGCGGGTGATGTGCTGGACATGGAACGCTACCTCACCATGAAATGCGATCACCCCTACATTTTTGAACAAAAACTGCCTGCCATGATGTGTCCTGATGGGCCTGAGCAGTACATTCAGGGGACATTTCAGGAATTTGAAGGTGGGTACCTGCTGCGGCGGGCGGACACAGACAAAATCTACGTGATGTATCGTGGTGGGCGCGGCTTTGAAATTTTCCCCGACTCATATGAACAGGGCGAAAGTGTAGTGGTGAACGAAATTCCACCCGCAAACTACTTTGCGCCCCAGGGCAGGCTGGCAAAATTCTGGCTGCAAAACCCGGACGTGCGCCAGCGGCTTGGCTGGGCAATTGGGCAGGAAAGTATTTACGTAATCACGCTACAAAACGAGCAAATCAACAACAGCCAGTTTACCACCTATCTCCTCTGGCCGGACAGCCGCCTGGTTTTTATGCGTTTTACCCAGGATGAAATGACAGGCGAATGGGTCGGCAGCGGTTGGGGCTATGTCGGGAGGTGATTATTCCCTGTCCAGCCGCCACGCGGTCCACTTGAAGAAAACATGGATCAGGCCAAAGGGGATCATAATATATGATAGAAAAATAGTCCCGAACACAACCGCATAGAGTCCAGTATGTTCGATGGATGAAAACGCACGATGGGTGCTGATTTCCCCCAGGCCAAGCGCGGGCAGCCATTCCCAGAATACCGCTATCCCTGCCAGTTCAATAAAAGAGGGCAAAACCGGAGGGCGCGAACGATCCCAGGAGTAGTCCGATTTGACAGCAAGCTCGCTGTACAACAGGTACATAATCACCCACCCCGCCAGACCAAGCATCACCCGCATCACAAGAGCACCGACAAAACTTGCAGCGATGGCAAAACCCGGACGGTTGATGTAACTGCTCACCAGTCCACTCATGGAGGCGACCAGTCCGGCTTCCATAAGCGGGACAGCAACCCACATCGCCAGTAAGGGCAGCCCCGCCAGGAAAAAGGACAGGCCGGGCATCCGCTGCAAACAGGGTTCGGCATAACAGTAACGGGAAGAGGCGGAGGTTTCCGCCAGCAGCAGCATAAAAAACACCGTTGCGATGCCCCATTGTGTAATTATGAGTCCTTTCAGCAGCGGCCAGACCTGCCACCCCATCGCCACCAACTGCGTATGCAGCCACTGGGTTTTAGGCATAGGGATCAGGCGGATTAAATCCCAGTCCCCTGTCTGGCGGCGGGCACTGATCGCGGACGCCAGCCGCGACGCCGACGACCAGACAAGCCGCCAGCGTGCAGCGATACTGTATACCCAGAAAATGAACAGCGGCGCGGCGCATACACCTACACAGGGCGACAGCAGCGCCAGCCCAGACACCATCACCAGGGTAACTGCCACGACCCCATTGACCAGGCACGGCGACTCCCCAAGGGAGCTTCCATGCCGGATTTCATAGGTGGTCAGGACATCATAGCGTCGCTGCATAGGAGCCAGCAGTGCCCGCAAAACGGAAAAACCGTTGTGTTCCTGGGAGTTCATGTCTCGCGCATCACAGTTTGCTTTGTATTACACCGCGCTGCCCATTAATCCGCCAGTTTTTGTCGATACTGTCCAGTCTGGCATAACTGCCCACCGGAAAACCAACCGTTGGGTCGCTTTTCAGCGTTCGCAGGGTGGCAACAGGAGCAGGGAAATAATCCAGGGCGTCAGCAAATGCGACACCTTCCGGCCAGATGGCATCCCCAATCATACGGCGATGATTAGCATCTCCCTTAAAAATCACCAGCGCGGCTTTTTCAAAGGTTTTCCGCAGACGCAACGGCATTTCCCACACAAAGCGCGGGCTGTTCCAGAAGCCGTCCGGCGCCAAGCGCAAACGTCCATCATCAAAAGCGGTTTGTAAACGCTGACCGAAAGCAGTAAACGCGGGTTTCTGTGCGACCCGCCGCAGAAAATCCCATACATCCGCCACTACCACATCACTTACAAAGACCGGATGCAGTTTGACGTGCAGCACAACCTTATGCCGTTTGAGCAGCTCATCAATCAGGGCAGCATCCATCGTGAATTCTGTGCCATAATTATCCGCCACCAGATGCACTTCACCGCTTGTGCCCCGAAGATGTGACAGAATTTTTTCGGTATCATCCACCAGCAAATCTTCAGCATCTGCATGAGCGCCCCGCCCCACAGCAATCTCATAACTTAAATCAATCCGGTTGCCCCACAGCGCCAGATGTAAGCGGCGTTCCAAATCGGCATTCAGCGCCTGCTCCAGCAAATTCCAGGGCGACTCGCTGTTCATTTCGAGTGCTTTCTTGGGGCCAAACGGGTCACGCTGCGTTTCCCACCAGCGCACGGCCTCGATCACCCGCCGATAGAAGATATGCTCGGCATAAAACCAGCCCGTATTTAGCCAGGTATCCTTCCGGTAAGGCTCAGAGGCGGAAAGCCAGTCATCATGATCCGGCGCCGGATATTCCGGCAGGCGAATCGGCGCATCATTCATTAACTCAAAACGCAGTTTTTTTAGCGCATCCTGAATCGCGGGGTGATAATCAGGATTGAGCTTCAGAATTTCGTCAACTATCCCTGGCGCACGGCGGCGCATCGTGTCGTTTCCAAAAGCATTACTCTCGTCCGTGCGGACGGGGGGAGGCGGAGTCAGCATACGATCGGTCCTTTTTCATCCAAACGCCTTAATTCTAGCGCCTTGCCATATGAGTTAAAGCCTGTTTTATTGCACGGGACATACCATCCAGCGGCAAAAATCCAAAAGCAAAAGCAAAAAAGCCCAGACAGGCCACAAAAATCAGCGCGTGGGAAAGATAGGTCACCTCCAGCGTCAACCCCCAGACAGCCAGCCAGGGCAGCCAGTTCCACGTAAAAAAACAGATCGGAAGATGTAACAACCATCCGAGTATTCCTATGACCATCAGGAGCACGAAAGTCACCACAAAGCCATCGCCCAGATGAAAAAACAGTCCGAATGCTGTTAACAACAGCGGCAGGCCGAACAAGATATTCGCGGATGAACCCACATGAATTTTCATTGTGTTCCCGAAACTCCTGAACAGGGCAAAGGAGGGATTTTTACTGCATACACTGGCGTGAAGGGCCGCTGTGGAAAACACCCCTGTCTCGATCAGCGGCAGGCAAATCACCATCATGCAGAACGGCAGCGCCACCAGGAAAAACATCCACGTGGGCAGGTAATGGGCATCCGGAATGAGATCAGTCAGCAAGAAATCGTCTAATTTCTCTCCCTGCCAGCGCTGATGCTGTTGGGCACTCATATAGAGCAGTGCCACACCCGTAAAAACTGCCTGCCCGATTATCAGATTCCGCACCAGCGGCCACACCTGCCAGCTTATGGCGGTAAGTTGGAGTTCCAGCCAGCGTGCTTTTGGAATTGGCGTGATGAGAATCAAATCCCAATCACCACGTTCACGTCGCACGGTAATCATCCTGGCAGCACGCCCACTGATGGCGACAAAAAGCCGCAGCCGCGAAAGGATCAGATAGACGGCTAACCCGCCCAGCGCCCCCTGACCAACTACCGGCCAACTGAAACCGTAGCTCTGAAGAGCAAACAGCAGTATCAGCAGAGTCAGTCCCATGATTGATGGGATCAGCCAGCGCCATTCACGCGGGCGTTCCGATTGGCGAATTTCATACTGCACCAGAGGATGATCCAGATTCTTCCAGAGCGGCAGCACCGTCAGGAAAATCTGCTTACGGGTCAATTGACCCTCATCTGGTGAAATTCGCACAGGGTCAGTCTCGTCGGCTCAAACGATGCAGCGCTGAAGTCAAAAATCCGCGAGTACTTTCTATCGGAGCATAGGTGTAGCTGTAAGGCAGGGTCAGCAGAAATGCCAGAAAGATCACGACATGCACCAGATAGGGCATTTCCATCGTCAGCGCCAGAATCCCAATCCAGGGCAGCCATTCCCACACGAGCGCCAGGAAAACAACGGGAATGCCATAAGCAAGCAGCGTTCCCACCATGATAAAACCGGAGGCAAGTCCTACCGCCAGTCGTACATCCATCCCGTTAAATTCCTGAGGGAACAGCGTTCCCAGGATCACGATCAGTACCATCATTGCCAGCGGCGTGACGACAACAAACACCACCGTTGAAACAATCCGCCCGATCCCCAGGTAAATGACCGCCCGGAGAAGCGAAAAAGCGGCCATCCGGCTTTCCGCGCTCGCGTTTAAAACCGCCGACGCATACAACCCAACCTCCGCCAGCGGAATCAGGGTCGCCAGGGCACCGATGGGCAGAGCCAGCGCGACAAAAATCCAGGCTGGAAGATAATGCGCGTTAGGGTCGGGAAGATATTGATAAGAATCCGAGAACGCTTCATTTTGATAAGAGTCATGCTGCGCCACACCCAGATAGCCAATCGCCAGCAGCATGAACACCGCGTGGATTATCATCAGACCCCGCACAAGCGGCCAGGTCTGCCAGATGAGCGCAGTCACCTGTAAATTCACCCAGCGCGACTTGGGAATCGGTGTCAGCATGATTAAATCCCAGTCGCCGCGCTCTCGCCGCAGGGTAATCATTCGAGTCGCCTGCTCCGCCAGCGCGACCAACAGCCGCAGCCGCCCCAGCACCAGGTACGCCAGCAGCCCTGCCAGCATGGTGACCCACAGAGCTTTCCAACTTCGCCCACCGATCAACACAACAGCGATCATGGCCGATAGGGTGATAATCGTGACGGTAATTCCCAGCCAGGGCCGCGTACCGCGCCGGCGAGTCTGTCGAATTTCGTATCGCACCAGGGGATGAGTCAGATTTTCCCAGGGTGGGAAGACAGCCTGCCATACTTCGTCACGGCTCAGCCGCCCCTCAAAAGGGGTAAATGGATAGAGCGCCGGATTTTTTCGTTTCATCGTTCGCGCATTTGCAGCCGCCGCACCGTCCTTGCTGCCAGTGAACGGATCAGCAGCAGCGGCGTCGCCACATAGGTGGTCAACCCTGTACACATGATCGAAAGATACAGCAGGATATGTTCAGAAACGCGGGCTTCTGTTGACACCATCAACGGCCCCAGCGCAGGCAGCCACTCTACAAAAAACGACGTGATCGGCACTGCAATACAGGTATACAGCGAAAACCCCAGCACACTCGCCCCTCCGAAGTCGCCCAAATCATTATTCGGACTGAAGGTAAAGAAAAACACAACAAAAAACAGCCCGGCGTAGAAAAACACAGCAGCGATAATGGAGCGGATGAAAAAAATCCCCAGAAAGTTATATAACATCGCCATCGCGGGATGCTTGCTTAAGGTGCTGATGTAAAAACTGAGCGCGGCCAGAACCGCCACCATCATGAGAGGTTCCAGGATCAGGGCGGCAAAAATGGGAAACGTCAGGATCATATATACGGGCAGCGGTAGATAACGATACGAGGAGCCTTCGTAATAATAACGATCCCCGCGGTCGTCATAGCGGTCGTAGAGGATGACCCCAACGAAGATCAGAACCAGCACCGTCTGAATTATCATGAGATTGCGGACGAGCGGCCACACCTGCCAGCCCAGGCCGATCAACTGCGCTCGCAGCCAGCGGGCTTTGGGCATCGGCGTAATCGCAATCAGTTCCCAGTCGCCGCGCAGCCGCCGTTCTGTGACCACCTTTGCCGCCCGTGAAAATACCGCCAGCACCAACCGCCAGTGCCCATAAATCACTCCCAGACTCAGCACTACCGCCACAATCCCGACCATCGGGCCAATGAATGCCCCTATAAACTGGGTTTCAAGCTCGCCGTATGCCAGCATTCCTGCTGCGTACAAAATTTCCCCGATCAACACCAGATACGCCATCACAACCAGCATCCAGGGACGGCTGCCCGTGCGCTGGCTGCGCCGAATCTGGTACACCACCAGGGGGTCATCCAGCGTTTGCCCAACCGGAATGACCGCGCGGATAAACGACCAGGGATTGATGGGGCTGGGAAAATATTCGGTGACGGCGCGGCGTTTTAAGGAGGGTTTAGCTTCAAGCATTCACAGTATCCTGTACCATAACAGACATGCCCATTATGGCACAGGTTCGCGGATTCGCAGAAGCACCTGAGTGTTCTGAGGGACTATTTTCCTATCTGGATCTTATGCGAGTTCTCACAGAGGTCAGGCAAATACCCCTGAGTGGGCAGGTCTTCGTTCGCTGTGTGCACTCAGCCCCCCGATTTTCGTAGGGGCGCGGTCTTAAGCGGGTAAAAATCGCCGATTTTTACCCGTGTGACCCGCCCGCCAATGGAGGAAAGCAGATCGCAGGGAGATGACACTTACAGTTAAGGCTCGCTTAACTAGCACAAGACTCTATTTGGTACGCGAAGCACGCGGCATGATCATGCTGATCACTTCGTAGTTGAGTGTATTCAGGAAATCGGCGGCGTCTTCTGCCGTGATTTTTTCTTCGCCCTGTTCGCCAATTAACACGACTTCATCGCCCACCCGGACATCATCAATATCCGTTACATCCACCGTGCACTGGTAAATATCCACATTGCCAATCAGTGGCGCTCGTTTGCCTTTGACCAGCACATACGTCCAGGGCAGCGGCCCTACCCGAAAACCGCTGGAATAACCGACAGGCAGCACCGCCACCGTGCGTGTTGTGTCCGAGGCGACCAGTCCGATTAAATTAGTAGACACACGCTTTAACTGCACAATTGTGGTTTTCCAGGACAGCGCGGTTTTGAAATCCGGTGGGAGTTCGTAACGCCCCGGATACAGGCCATACAGTGCTGCGCCACAGCGCACCATGTTAAATCGCGCTTCCGGGATATGCAGCGCGGGGCCGGACGCTGCTGCATGAACATACTGGAACTGCGCGTTAATGGTTTTGAGCATGTTAATGGTTTCATCAAATTCGTTTAACTGGCGGATGGCATCCTGCCGTTCTATGGTGGAGGCGATATGCGTGTAAATGCCTTCCAGATGAATCCGGTCAAGCTTATGCAGCCCTCGGACAAACTGCGGTACTTCATCACGCATCAAGCCCATGCTGCTTCTGCTCACATCAATGCGGATGTGGGCTTTGATGGTGCGGTCCAGTTCGGCGGCGGCCTGGTTGAAGGCTTTTGCCGTGTTCAGATCATAAATGGAAATGGTCAGATCGTGCCGCACCACCTGACGTGCCGCATAGGGAACCGTGTATCCCATAATCAGAATCGGCTTAGTGATACCCGCCCGCCGCAGTTGGAGTGCTTCGTCAATCGAGGTCAAACCAAGATAATCCGCCCCGTTTAAACCGGCAGTGGTACTGACGGGAATCGCGCCGTGCCCGTAGGCATCGGTTTTCACAACCGCCATCAGGGTACACTGCGCCCCGATAATTTCTTTGATCCGTTTAACGTTGTGGGCGACCGCAGCCGTATCGACATGCACCCAGGTCGGGCTCATCGGGCGGGTTGTCCAGTCCGAATCAAGCGCAGTGTCCTGACGCGGCAGCACCATCACATCTTCAGGATTATTCAGCAGCGCGGCGACGACACGCTCCATCCGTGCTGACCGGTTGCCCTTGACCAACACAAGGTCTTTCGGCCCTAAACGGTTGCGAATAGCGGTGGCAGCATCCTGCGCGGAAAATGTGATGTGCGTACTGGTGAGGGGGAACCCCTTGTCCAACGCGGCCCGGACTGCATTCGCTGCATCGTCCCCTTCGGAAACTACTTCCGTCGCCACTTCTGCCAGGCTGGCGCCAATTTCCAGGTAGCTCTGCGGGCGGCGTTCACTCGTATCGGCAATATCGCCCAGCACCACAAAGATTTTCCCTCGTGGGCTGACCAATCCCATTTGAGTTTCTTTAATGGATGGCTGGGGACGCAGTGCTTTGAGCCATTCCAGCACCAGCAGCATATCATCCGGCGTGGTGTCGTAGGTATCGTCAATGAGCTGGCACCGGTTTACCCCTACCAGAGGGCGCATTCTTCCGGGAAGAGGTTCCAACTGGGTCAGGGCATTCAGGCTGTTTTCCAGCGGCACTTCAAAGGACAACCCCACGCACAGCGCCGACAGCACCGCGTATAAATTGTGTGCTCCCAGCAGCCGCACCCATTTAGCGATAAAACGCTGGTTGCCATAACGCAAATCGAATCCGGTTTTATCCAGCGCCTGGATAATATTATAGGCGGTCAGGTCTGCCCCAAAGGATGTCCCTTGTTTATCAACGCTGATCGTTAATTTGGGAACACGACATTGAATCTCTCGCACCAGGGCATCATCGTAATTCAGCACAGCGAGGCCATCCTGCGGCAAATTTTCGATGAGGACTCGTTCTTCCGGGATAGCAGTTTTGCTGGCTTTCGTCGGGTTGATATTGGTCACTACACCGACCGTTGAGGGAGCAGCGGTAATCATTTCCGCCATTTCCCCCGCTTGGGTACTGTCATACTCCAGAACAGCAATTTCATGCTGTTTGGTCAACTGCCCCAGCGCTAACGGGAGCGCGAACCGCCCCGGAATATTTACCCGTCCGGTATACACCTGATAACGAAGCCGCAGCACCTGACTGATAGCTTCTTTGGTCGTGGATTTGCCATAACTACCCGCTACTGTGACGACAGTCGTGCCAAACTTGCTTAGCACATAATTTGTCCAGCGCATCAGAGCCGCCTCAACATCATGCATGATGATGACGGTGATACCCTGCGTATCAAAAGTGGGGGGATGTTTGCACATGAGGCCGGTTGCACCTGCCCTCACGGCGTCCTCCATGAAGTGGTGTCCATCACCACGCTCTGTCTTGAGCGCAACAAACAAATCGCCAGACTTCACCTGACGGGATTCAAAGCAAAATCCGTTAAAAATCTGGGCTACTGGCTCACCAAAAAGCTGACCATCCGCCGCATCCAGAATATCGTAAAGATTAATCATAACGCACGCTGTATGAATTTAGATAAAGCCATAAACTCAGTTTAGCAGGATTTCCGTTTCCTGCGCGAATCGTTGCTGTCACGATTTCCTTACTACGCCAGATTAGAATAGAATACAGTAGAGGTTTTCTCATTCCACAAGAATATGCTAAATTATTAGGCAAAGCTCAGTGAGGAGTGCGTAACATGCCTACGATTTTGTTTGCAGAAGACAGTCCCGTCCAGGCGAAGCTGGCGATTCACCATCTCAGCGAAGCGGGTTACGAAGTGATTCATCATGTATCGGCGGAAGATGCCCTGCAAGCGCTGGAAGATGGTCTGAAACCCGATCTGATTCTCTCCGATGTCGTCATGGGGGAAATGAACGGTTATGACTTCTGCCGCAAAGCCAAGTCCGAGGCACGCTGGAAGAATATCCCCTTCATGATGCTCACAGGGCAGGAGGCACTGGAAGATCAGTGGGAAGGCACGGACGCGGGCGCGGATGATTACGTGGTCAAGCCGTTCAACGGCCCGGATATGCTTCAGCGTATTCGGCTGCTGCTGGTGGGCAAGGGCCCCAACATTGACGACGACTACATCTCGTCCGGGCGATATATGGAAAAGCCCGAAATCGAGTAACCGGCATGTCCGTCACAACCGCAACGCGATTCTGACCCGCTAAACAGCTTAGCGGGTGTTTTTATTCCTTAGACCGAGCCGGGAAGATAGCGTTTCATTGTTTTGAGATAGCTGACCACAGACTGGTCTAAACGAGACCGTTCATCGTCAGTCAGTTCACGTTTGATCTGGGCAGGAACGCCCGCCACCAGCACCCCGGATGGGATCACCTGCCGTTCCCGCACCACGGATCCAGCGCCGACAATCACGTATGCCCCGATTCTTGCCCCACTTAACAGAGTCGCATTCATACCAAGCATTACATGACTTTCGACCTGGCAGCCTTCCATCACCACTCCATGCCCGATAATGACATCATCGCCCACAACCGTATCAAACTGGCGGTTGACATGCAGCACGGCGTTGTCCTGCACACTGGTACGCTCCCCGATGACAATCTGCCCTAAATCACCGCGCAGCACCGCCCCAAACCAGATGTTGGCCTGCGTTTTAACCACAACCTGTCCAATCAGAACAGCAGTAGGGGCAATAAACACTTCCGGGGCAATTTGTGGGGTCTGATCCTGGAATGGGTAAATCATGGGTTTCCTCTCTATCTCCCATGATTTTAACGACAAGTGCCCACAAAAAAAGTCCCCTCTCGGAACCGAGAGGAGAACCAGAGTGCACATAAGAGGTGAATTTAGCGCGTCCGCCGCAGCACATACATTTGCGCCAGCGACAGCAAAAGCACGGCATCACCCACGACAGCCAGCGCCCAACGTGCGTCCGTTGCCAGGTCACCCCATGCCAACGCCAATCCGATGGCTATCACAAGGGCACTGTCAAAATTCAAAAGGGCGACCACCCAGGCCGTCCGGCGGCTGACTTCCCCACGTGCGATGTAAAAAAGAAAAGCGGCGTAAGCTAAGGCAAAAATCCCTGCGCCGATAACCACCGTGCGGCTAATCCCGAACCAATCCGCAACAGTTTCCGCCCCAACCAGCAGAAGTGCGCCGAGGGCGATTTCCACCAGCCCGTCAAACTGTAACATCCGCTGGACGAGTGTATTCTGTTTGCTTTGAGTCAGTGTTGCCATGAGAGGAACTCCTTTTTGATTGACTTGTCCCCATCATAGGTCACGGCATACTGCCAAATCTACGAAAAAGACTGCCAATCACTGCCAAAAAAGGCATAGAAGTCGGGATTCGTGTAGACCCTATCCCAGCAGAAATGATCGGCATCGGGGAAAATGGTCAATCGGACATTTCCACCACACGCCCGCAGTAAATCCACCATCTGATGTGAGTTTTTAACCCACACCGCTTTGTCCTGTTCCCCATGAAACACCCAGACAGGCACGTTTTTCAGAGCGCAGAGCTTCGTTTCATAGTCGGGGAAGATGCGTCCACAGATCGGTACCACCGCCGCGAATCTTTCGGGGTGGTGAGCCGCCAGACACCATGCCCCCTGTCCTCCCATGCTCAACCCGGTCAGGTAGACCCGGCTGCGGGCAATAGCATAAGTATGGAGGATGTGATCCAGCAGCGTGTCAAGCTTTTCGACGAGATCAATCCAGCGCACCTCAGCAGGGCACTGTGGCGAAACGACCACAAACGGGAAGTTTTCTTCCCGGTCTATCCAGAATGCCAGCCCGTACTTCTTGACCAGCTCAGGTTCGTTTCCACGCTCCCCGCTGCCATGCAAGAATAAAATCAGCGGCCAATCGCGTTTTTCGGCATAGCTTTGCGGCAGATAAAGCCAGTAAGAAAGATCAAAATCCGTTTTCAATTGGTGTGACATTATTTCAGACGTTCCCTTAAGTCTTGAGCAATTAACTGGGCGGCGGCATTTTGCCAGTTGTACAGGGTGCGTTCCGGTACCTGGAACTGAAACCACTCCAGAACCGCTTTGATCCGGGGCTCAAGATGGCTGCTGTCGGCGCGACGGCTGTAAGGCTTGATACCTGTAACATAAGGAAAGTAGGTTGCGTTATAGTAGCGCCATTCATCCGTCGTGCCAAAATTTTCTTTACCACGCGGTTTGAGCCGTTCGATGCTTTCCATCAAAATGGCTTTAAGCTCAGCCGCCCGTTCCAGGGTATCAGCTTCCGCCCCGCGTTCGATGAGCCGCGCCTCAATGATCGGCAGATAGGTTAATGGATTGGTTGCCAGCCGGGGTAAATTGCCCATATTGCTTAGCGCACGACGAGTCAAACGGACAAGTTCATCTTCATCCATCTCTGCAAAATCGACTGAGCTCTTCACCTTCGGCAGTGCACGGGCCGCAGTACGCAGCTCCTCGCGTGCCTTCTGGAGCTGCGGCGTGCCGGAAAAGGCCACCTGGTCAAACCACTTTTGAAGCGAATCCGAAAACACCTGGATAAAAATGGCGGCGGAAATCGTGGTTAAAAGCAGAACATAGAAAGCGAGACCCCTTTCCCCGCTTAATATCATCGCCAGCGCAACCTGCCCCCCAAATAACAGCGCGATAAAAAAAGCCGCGTCGAATGCACGCAGCATATCCAGCCACAGCGCTTCACCCTGCTGTGCAGCATCCCAGAACGCAATCGCTACTCCGAAGGCAATGAGATCCATGCTGATCGCCGCCAGCACCACATTAGAGGGAAGCACATCCAGCGCCAGCAGCATGGCCGCGACTCCCAATCCCATAAACAGCGTTGCCAGACCCACAATTTGAAAGGTGCGGTTCCGACTCCGAATCACCGCCAGAAATGAACAGCCGAGTGGAATCACCACCGCCATCAAAAAAATCATATAGCCCCACTGCGGCGATTCGTCGGCATAGTTAAACACGAAGTCCGTAACGGCGGCAGCCAGATACAAAACCGCAGCCCCGATCAGGAAAAAACGGGCACTGAAGTGAAAACCCGTTTCTGGGGGCAGCAGTTCCACGATTGCCAGAAACCAGAACACACTTAACCACAGTGGCAGCGGCCAGCCGAAACGCATCAGCAGGGTGTCATCCGGGGCTGGTTTTTGCAGTATGTCCACCGCCAGCATTAACCCATAGACCAGCAGACCGAGGCCGGCATATCTCAGCAGCGTGGTTTGTACATCGCGCTGGATCAGATACAGTCCTAACCAGACCACATAGCCGAAAATAAGAATTTCGAGAACGATCATAAGGATGAACTAAAAAAATCTGCTGCCCATACGAATTGAATGCCTGCGCGTTTCGCCGCTTCCTGATCGGTATCCAGATCGCCCACGAATACAATTTCATCGGGGTTATCTATTTTAGCGCGGCGGGCAATGGTCAGCAGCATTCCGGGGTTGGGTTTGCGGTGCAGACTCTCACGGGCATATTTTTTGACGGTGCCATTCGGATGATAGGGGCAGAACAGGGCGTAATCCGCCCCGATGAGACCCGCCACGTACTGCATCAAAGCCTGTGCCTGCTTATAGGAAAGATACCCGAACGCGACCCCGCCCTGATTGCTGGCAACGGCAAGAATGTGCCCCTCGGCTTTTAGCTGCTGGCACTTTGCCAGCACTCCCGGCATAAGGGTATGTTCTTCAATGGTGTTGGCTGGCCTGCCCTCAATGCTGGCGACCAGCGTACTGTCTTTATCGAAGATAATGAGCATCACTCATCTCTAAAGTTAGTCATCTAATAGATTGGGGCGCGGTGTGATTCTTTGGAGAATCGCTTGGGGATTATGTGCAAGCGTTTGAAGAAACTCCTGGGCATCTTCTAAATCGGTAAAGGCCGCGTGGATAGTATTCCCGGTATTAATTTGCAAAGTAATTTCGAATTTCTGAACCATGGGGTTGGATGGCAGGGGTGCAAGCAGCTCATCAATTGCATTTTTTACTAAGTCTGCCCCAGTTTTACCTGGAAATCTTTCAAATTTCAGCCAGCTTTGAGCAATGGTTTTGAGATGACCGGTAGACTGCAACTGCAAGATAAGATTAAGCAGGTCTTCTGGTCGTTCATAACTTTCACGCATGGTTGCAGCATTTAGGTTGAAGCTGTTATCGCCCAGGAAATTATCAAGCGGAGACTGAAGGGTGCTGTCTATCTGATCGTCTGTTGCCACCAAAATCATTTTGATGCCACCTTCGGATAACAGCATTAATCCAACTCCTTCCGTCCAGTACCCGGCTAAAACTGCGGCAGCCCCTCGAATAGTTGGATACTTTTTGCGAACCTCTCGCAGTTGTAAAATCCAAGCACCTTTATCATTATGATGACGAGCATCCTTTAACCATTTGGTTTCCAGGAGGGCAATAGGTTCCGTTGTATTCTTTAAAACAACGACATTATCCATTTGGCGAGGAAGCCCACCTATCATTTCAAGTCTAATAACTCTTTTCCCCTCCTCCGGACTCAGGAGTTCATAACCGGCATGTTTTTCTGCAAGGTACTGCCTGACAAACTCGATCACGGCCTCTTCAAAAACTTCTCCAATAATTTGACCAAATTTACTGGCTGGACTTTTAACTTTTTTCTCTGAAGCCATAGCTTTTACTTTTTAAGAATAACAATCCCTTCCCGAAGAGGAACATTGTGCCGCTGTGGGTTCTCCTTCCATTTTTCGCCTCGCCCGCGCAGTTCATAATAGTCAAAATGACGGAAACCCAATGCTACCGCCAATTCCCCGATTAAAGTATCTGTGGCTACATGAACACCATAAGGTGCAGAATCTCCCAAAACGAGACAGAAATGTCCGCCTGGCATCAACACTCGATGGGTTTCTTTCAGCACTGCCAAGATGTCATTAAAATACAAAGCTGTCATCAGGTCATAGGCTTTTTTGCCGCCCTTTTGATTCCTCAAAAGGGCAAGGGCGAGGATGGAAGTCTGTAGCTTCTGGTATATGTTAGGTGCTATAGCCTTAATTTCTTCAGAGAGGGCCGTTTCAACATTATATTTGCTCCGATTGATCTGAGTGGTTGCTGCGATCATTAATTTATCACGATAGTCTCTGGTAATATCAGACCAGGTTCGTGCTAACCCCCAAAAATAAGTTTCAAGGCGGGTTCTATCAGCATAATCATAATTATTCAAGTAAGGGGGTGAAGTGAGTGCAAGTTTTACTTGCTCATCGGCTAGCAGTTGTTTTTGACGCGAATCCCCTAAAATATTCTTGATTTCACAGCGCCTTTCTTTCGTTTTTTGTAAATCCCCCATCATTTGCCAGACGGTTTTTTGGAAAGTCCCCAAAGCGTCCTTGGGCGGTGCTTCTCCTCTATTTTTACGTGGGGAAATATAAGGCCAGCCTGTGCCTGCCAATGCGGCTCCGCGTAAGGTCTCTGTAAGCGCTAACTTGAGAAAATCCTGCACAGCCGGATAAGTTGAGTAAGAAAGGATCTGCTCCCGCAAAATGTACAAAATTTTCAAGTCGTCAGGATGGTAACATTTGTAGACTAATTCAGGGAAAACACCTTCTATATCAATAAAAGTTTTCCCCCCATGCGTTTTTTCGGAAACTTCTTCAAAAAACTCACGAATTTGTTTTCGCAAAATATTTTCTTCAAAATCCCAATTCAACTTCACCTTTGCTACCCAGTGAACAAAGGAGTGAGCCTCGACCCCATAAGCATTGATCCCTTGCTGCTTGGCAACCACCAAGGTCGTTCCTGTGCCAGAAAAGGGATCATAAATCCAATCCTCAGGGAGTACACTAAATAAATCCAAACTTTCAAGAACGAATTTATAGGAAAACCCGGCAGGATAACGAAACCAACGGTGAATAGGCGCTTTGGCGCTATCCTTAAAAGTGCCGATTTCCCGCCCTGAATAGTAGGACGGGGATAATGTTTCGTCTCCAGTGGAGGTCATGAAAGGGAGTAGAAGTTGGGTCGGCGAGTCCAAAATTCGTTTTCCTATGCAAAGCAGCAGGGGCAAGTTGGCGAACTTACCCCTGTATTGTAGCAGAGTTTACTTCCTGCGTATCGGAAAACGCGAGAGCACCGTGACCGACTGCGGGGCCGTGACTTTATCACCCATTTTGAGGTCAGTGATCCCTTTGCCATCTTTAGAACTGCCGACATTGGCATAGACCATCAACTCCGTGCCCTCGGCGGCAAATTTGTCCTTCACCAGTGCCTGCCCGATGTGATAGCCTTCCAGCCCTAACGCACAGGAGGTCACCTGCCCGACCACACGTCCACGAGCATCGACCAGAGGGTCACCGGGAACTGGTGATCGCAGCCCCTTGGCGTCCACCTGGAAGCGGACGGTTTCCACATCGCGTTTGGCTTCATAGTCCAGGAAGGCAGTTTTACCCACAAAAAACGGCTTCCATGTTTTGACATAGCTGCCAAAACCCGCGTCCGCCGGATTCATATTCAAATGACCGGCCAGCTCATGCCCATACAGCGGAAGACCGGCTTCCGTTCGCAGACTGTCCCGCGAGGCCAGACCACAGGGGGTAACCCCTTTTTCGACCATGAGCTTGAAGAAAGAGGCCGCCTTTTCAGGATGAACAAAAATTTCAAAGGCGACTCGTTCACCTGTATATCCGGTACGGGAGATAATCAAATCATAGCCCGCCAGCGTCACCTGGGTCAGTTCCGCCCAGCCAAGCTTTTTGACCTTCGCTTTATCCGCCTCGCTGCCATCCAGCGTGAGCAGATAATCCACACTCTTGGGGCCTTGCAGCGCGATGTCCACTCGTCCATCGGCTAACCCTGGCGCTCGCAAATCGCGTAAGGTGGTCATCTTACGTCCTGGCGCTTTAATCCAGGGACGTTCATTACTGATGCGAACCTCGCCTTTCAGCACCGCATTCAGCCACGCCCAATCCTTGTC
Organism: Anaerolineae bacterium; assembly: GCA_008933735.1. Taxonomy (GTDB): domain Bacteria; phylum Chloroflexota; class Anaerolineae; order Aggregatilineales; family J027; genus SB15. The sequence goes on from WBUL01000007.1 coordinate 115,433, forward strand.
ATTGTTGGACGCATTCACAACCATCATAAAATGATCTTTGCCGCGCCGATAGATAAAAATATCATCCAAGGGAATGCCGTCCGGGGCAAGCAAATAACTGTAATGGGCTTTGCCAACGTCCAATTTGGAAACATCATTGGCGGTCACAGCATCCAGAAAAGCCTCAGCGCCTGCGCCGGAGACATCAAACACCCCCATGTGCGACACATCAAAAATGCCTGCATCCGTCCGCACAGCCCTGTGCTCATCCGTCACCGACGCATACCAGACCGGCATATCATAGCCGCCAAAACCAACCATCTTGGCGCCCAACGATTTATGCAGGCTGTGAAGCGGTGTGGTTTTCAGGGTATCGCTGTCCGGTTCGTTCCATTCAAAGACGGGCAGGACATTCCCTTTTGGCCCTTGGTAACTGCGGCCTGTACAGCCCACAAAGTAGGCTTTATCTGACGCAAATCCAATGCCCTCAAAAGCCCAATCTTTATCAAAACCCGCCTCTGCAAACCGCGTCATATCCGGTTCACGGGTGAGCGGACTCACCGAGACCGGCCCCGGCACCTTAGACTGAACATCATGTTCGTCAAACTGAACGTACCCATCCGACAGGGCGGTCAGCCACTGCACCACGTAGTCGAGACATTCTTCCACGTACAGCAGATAGACATGGTCACCTTTACGTTCCACAATACCGCGTGAGATGTAGGTACCATTCATTTCAAGGATAAAGGTCGGCTGCCAGTCACCATTTTTCATGCCCAGCACATCACAGGTCAGCACCGTCTGGAGAAAAGGTGCCGCAGATTCGCCGTAAATATGAATGGTCGACCAGGGGGCACTTTCATAGTGGTCGTCTACAGGCAGCACACGGAAATGTTCTTCAGCGGCGTCAGCCTCTTTGGGATAATTTACCAGACTGGGAATTTCATAATCGATTCCGGCTTCCGTCGCCAGCTTATTCACGCGCTGCTGCACATCCACAAATACATCAAAATCAACCTTTGCCCGCCAATTTTTGACGGTGTTGTTCTTCATGTAGCTGAACGGTTTGCAGGCAAACAACAAATCGGCGATTGCGTCGGTCAGTTCGATACATTCTGACTCTCGAAAGCCGCGCTGGGTAATCCAGGGCGTGCCGAACCGAACCCCCGTCGCCCGGAAGGGCGAGGTATCACCGGGGATGGTATTACGATTTGCCACTACCCCCGCAACATCCAGGAGTCGTGCCGCAATGTCACCTGATAAGGGCGAACCGTCCGCACCTTTGATCTGCCCCACATCCACCAGGAACATATGGGTATTGGTGCCGCCATACGGGATTCGCAGGCCCCGTTCCTGAAACCGAGCAACCATTGTTTTCGCATTTTTCGCCGTCTGGTGCTGCAATTCGTGAAACTGTTTCGTTCCGGCAATTTTCATAGCAACGGCCAGCGCCGCAATTGTATTTACGTGCGGCCCGCCCTGTTCCCCTGGGAACACCGCCCGGTCAATTTTGCGGGCGAGATCGCGCTTATGGGTCACTAATACAGCCGCCCGCGGGCCATTCAGGGTTTTGTGGGTGGTAAAACTGACAATATCCGCAATCCCGACGGGTGACGGATACACCCCCGCTGCGACTAACCCCGCTACATGGGACATGTCGGCAAGCACCAGACTGCCTGCTTCATCGGCAATTTCACGGAACAACTTCCAATCAGGTGCCCAGGGATAGGAGGTATACCCCGCGATAATAAACTTAGGACGGTGCTTGAGCGCCAGGTCTCGAATCTGGTCGTAATCCAAGCGCTCGGTTTGGGGGTCAACACCATAGGCCACCACATTAAAAAAGATGCCGCTCCGGTTCACAGGGCTGCCATGTGTCAGATGTCCACCGTCGGTCAGGTTTAAACCCATGATGGTATCACCAGGCAGGGCAAGGGCTGTATAAACAGCACTGTTGGCGGGTGCGCCGGAAAGCGGCTGCACATTCACATACAGCCTGTCCGGGCCGTACTTTTCGGTCGCAAACCGTTCGGCAGTACGGCGGCGGGCCAGACTTTCGACGACTTCCGCCATTTCCGTGCCTTTATAGTAGCGCGGGCTCCCATCGCGCCGAAACTCAGCCAGCCGAACATCCAGATCCAGCAGGCCTTCTTCGCTCATAAACCGCCAGTGTTCCGGCGGATAACCTTCCGCATAGATATTACTGAGTACTGACCCGACTGCTTCACGCACCGCCAGTGGAATCGACGATTCTGACGGGATCAAAATGAGCTTACGCGCCTGACGAATCGCCTCAAAATCCACCAGCGCGGCGACATCGGGGTCAATACTGGCAAGGTCGCCACGAAATAAGAAATCATCCATCGGCATAAGTGCGATCATTCTCCTTAATATGTTTTGATCGACTCTGTCGATTTTAGCGTGGCTTACGTTTTTTTTCTATTCTGAGGGTTCAATCGGCTTTGCATTCACTTCCCACAGAAATTCCTTAATGTCCCTGAGGGTCCCAAATTCTGTGCCGATCTGCGTTGCTGCATAAATCGCTGCCGCCCCCCCAAGCTCCAGGGCACTGTCCAGCGAATGTTCTTTAAGCCGCCCGCGTAGATACCCTGCCAGCATGGCATCATATACCCCGGATCGTGTTCCTGTTCTGATTTCTTCAGGATATTCCAGTTTAAGAATCTGGTCTTCTGTTGCCAGGATCGCGCCTGCATAATCATTGAGAATGATCATCACACGCAGAGCACCTTCTTCCTGCAACTTGCGGGCGCAGTAAATCACATCCTTCTCTACACGTACCGGGAAATTGAAATATCGCTCGATACGCAGTTGATCCAGCATCACAAGGGTGGGTTTGGCCTGTATCCCCTGGCGCAGCGACTCGCCCTCTGTGTCCAGGACAACCCGCGCCCCAGCTTCTTTTGCAACCGTTGCCAGCCCGGCATAGGTATCCGCATTAGCACCGAGCGGCAGGCCTCCTGCAAATACCACATAATCGTTAGGTTCGATCCGCTCCCTGAGCATATCCTCCACCCTACGGAATATTTCAGGCGGTACTTCGGCACACTCCTCTTTGATGATGGTTTCCTGACCCGAACCTGTATCTTTTATAAAGATGCTGCTGCGGATGCGCCCCTCAAAACGCACCACCCGCACCGGAAAGCCGTATTCCAGCAGCAGCGCCTCATATGCGCGTGAAATGGGGCCTGTGCCGAGGAGGACAATGGCTTCGGTTTCTGTTCCCAGCATTCTTACCGCCGATGAGATATTCATTCCACGACCTGCGGCTGAGATAACAGACCCGTCAATTACCTGATTTTCATAGCCGACAGCAAGATAATGTACAGTAATGGTGCGATCCAGCGAAGGGTTCAGGGTAACGGTTATAATCTTCATGATGTAATCTCCTTATCCTGGAAAGGATGTGTTTTGTACTGGCAAGAAATCCGTTCAACGGGACTCAAAACACTGCTCACGAAATCCAGCATCGGTCTAATCTGCGATTTTGACGGCACCCTCAGTCCGATTGTCCAGGACCGCGAGAGGGCTCAGCTTGCCCCTGGCAACCGGGAACTCCTGCGACAGCTCCAGAAACACCTTCGGCTGGTGGCGCTCGTTTCCGGGCGGGCGGTGGCTGACTTAAGCGCACGTGTTGGTCTGCCCGGCCTCATTTACATCGGTAATCATGGTCTTGAACGACTCGTTGACGGTCAGATCGTTTGCCCGCCCGAAGTGGCAGCCTATCGTTCGGCTATCAAGGCAGTGCTTAACGCCATCCACCTTGAAAAACAGATGACATTGGAAGACAAAAACGTAACCTTTGCCATCCACTACCGGCAGGCTGCCGATCATGAAGCCATCCAGACCACTTATTCTCCCCTTTTACAATCCTTAGCAGATGAACATGGCCTTCATTTTTCGCAGGGGCGGAGGGTATTTGAGCTGCGCCCGCCCCTTGAAATCAACAAAGGCACTGCCCTCGCCAGCCTGGTCACACAGTACGGATTGGATGGCCTCGTCTTTATCGGAGATGACATCACCGATGCAGACGCCATGCGAACAGCCCGCCAACTGCGGGAGCAGCAGACCTGTTACTCGGTCAACCTCGCGGTTGAATCGGAAGAAATGCCTGCTATCCTGCATGATTATGCAGACGCTTTCGCAGCGGGCACCTCCGACGTAACGGCATTTTTGGCCTGGTTTTTGGATGCACTCAGCGCATCCTGAATTTGCTGGTAAAACCACTGTTTGATGTCAGCCTGGGTGACTTTCTCACGCAGCGCCGCTGCTCGTTTGCGGCGCTCCTCCACAGGCATATTCAGCGCCTGGTGCATCGCTTCCGCGGTCCCATACACATCAAATGGCGAAACGGTCAGTGCATGTTCACCCAATTCAAAGAATGCGCCTGCATGTTCTGATAAAATCAGCACCCCATCGCGCTGGTTGACCAGCACCCCCTCTTTTGCCACCAGATTCATGCCATCTGCCAGGGGATTAACCAGCAGAACATGATAAAGCTGCATGGCAGCAATTGCCCGTGTATAGTTGTCGCCCACGATAATCCGCACAGGTTCCCAGAAGGCTTCGCTGTAGTTTGCGTTAATCAGACCTGCTACAGCCATGATTTCCTGCAAATAGTTCTGGTATTCAATCACTTCCATCCGTGATGGCACCAGCAGCGCCATCATATGAATTTTCCCGTAATATTCAGGGTGATTTTCCAGAAGGACGCGGAAGGCTTCCAGCCCGCGCAGGATATTCTTACTCGGCTCGATGCGATCCGTTCGCAGAATCAGTTTGCGATCACCGACGAAATTCAAAATCGTCGTTCGCAGCAGCAGCGCTTCGTTGCTGTTTGCCAGTTCCTGCACTTTTTCCACGTCAATGGAGATCGGATATGCGTTGGCAAGGATGCGCTGCCCCCGGTACGTAATGGAAGTGCGGCTGCCATGTGAATGGGCATCCGCCAGATAGTAACGGCAGGTCTGGACAAAATTAAAGGCATCTTTGTTCGTCTGGAAGCCGACCCGATCTGAGGCCAGCAGCCCATCCAGAATGGTGTCTCGAATCTGCCCCGGCAAAATGCTCCAGGCGTCTGTGCCCGGCCAGGGAATATGAATAAACGGCTGAATCTGAACCGAACTGCCCAGTTGATCTCGCAAAAAGCGCGGCAGCAGATAGAGATGGTAATCCTGAGGCAGAACAATCACCGGGCGGTCAACATCCTTCACCATCTCCACAATCGCATCGGCAAAAAGCTGATTAATCACCACATACCCATTATTCCATGCATTCCAGGTTTCACGGGTGATGCTGGGTTGGCGGGGGGCATCCCAGAGTTGGTGCTGGATGAACCACAGCAGAGGATTCGCAATGACTTCATAGTAGCCCCGGTAAGCCCCGGCTTCGGGAATCAGCAGACGCAGGGAGATACCTTCAACGGTTTGAGGCTGGTTGTTTCCGGCTTCCGCCCATTTGCGATCATCTTCGCTCAACGAGGCAGCCACCCACAGCACATCATGTTTTTCTGCTAACCCTGCCAGCGCCGTCACCAGTCCTCCGGCGCCGCGCTTCGATTCAAACGTGCCATCTTCTTTCTGCGAAAAGGAATACGGCCCTCGATTTGAGGCAATGATAATGAGAGGATCTTTGTCGGCCATTATGCTCCCTCAAGGTCTCATCTACCCTTTAAGGGTAACACATCAAATCCACTCCATGATAAGAATCTGATGATTTCTCCTCAACGATAACGCACAAAAGGATTCCTCTTTTGTGCATCTTGCCCACTTGCCGCGTTTTAGGGATACTTCTAATATAGCCAGAAGTTTTGGAGAATATTGTTATGCCCACCGCGCCGCTGACCATTGGGATTGAAGAAGAGTACCAGATTATTGACCCTGAAACCCGTGAACTGACCTCGTATGTGCAAAAATTAATGGATCGAGGGCGCGTGGTGCTGGGCAACCAGATTAAAAATGAATTTATGCAGTCCCAGGTGGAGGTTGGCAGCCGGGTATGTCAGAATATCAAAGAAGCCCGCGAAGAAATCATTCACCTGCGCCGCACCATTCGAGATATTGCCAGAGAACACGGAAAATCGATTGCCGCCGCTGGAACACACCCTTTTTCACGATGGCAGGATCAACAAATGTCCGAAGGCGAGCGTTACGATGATCTGCTGACCACCATGCAGGACAGCGTAAGACGCCTGCTGATTTTTGGAACACACGTTCACATCGGTTTTGGTAAAGATCGGGTTGCGCGTGAACTCACGATTGACATTCTGAACCAGATTCGCTACTTCCTGCCGCACATTCTGGCGCTCTCGACATCTTCCCCCTTCTGGCACGGGCGCAACACAGGCATGAAAAGCTACCGGAGCAAGGTTTTTGAAAATATGCCGCGTTCCGGCATTTCCCCCACTTTCAACAGCTATGCGGAATATGATAACTATGTGGACTTGATGGCACGGGTTGGGGCCTTGGGACGTGAAGGCACACAAAAACTCAGCGGCGAATCCGGAATCAAGGACGCCACCAAAATCTGGTGGGATGCTCGCCCGCACCCGAACTGGGGCACCCTGGAAATCCGTATCGCGGACATGTGTACGACGGTGGACGAAGCGATTTCTATTGCTGCCTTTATTCAAGCGCTGGTTGCCAAGCTGATCCAGCTCCGCAATCAGAATCGCAGTTGGCGAATCTATCGCACCCATGTCATTAACGAAAACAAATGGCGGGCGGTACGTTATGGCATTGATGGAGAATTAATTGATTTTGGCTGTGAGGCCGAAGTCCCTATGCGGAATCTGGCGCAGGAATTGGTCGAACTGGTCGATGATGTTGTAGACGAACTCGACTCACGAGAGGAAGTCGCCGGCATCCTGAAAATTTGCGAAACGGGGACAAGCGCTGACCGCCAGGTCGCCGTTTATAACAAAGCCATCGCTGACGGTGCGGCCCATCAGGACGCTCTTCGCAGCATCGTAGATAATCTGATTTATGAAACCGGCAAAGGCTGGGAATAAGCACTTCTACGCCGACAATGCCTCACCGATGATGACCTCAAACCGTTGGCGGCGCCGATGGGGCGCGGCAGCACTGATTCTGGCGCTGATTTTGATGAGCACAGCGGCGATGCTGTTCTGGCGCGTCAAACCTGAACCGGCTGTTCCGGATGGCACCCCCTGGAATTTTTATCTGGCAGGGCTTACAGCGCTGGTTGGCGGCGTGTTACTGCTGACAGCGACTCCGGTTAAGCTGGAAAAACCGCCGCTTTTGCTGCTGCTGATTCTGCTGCTGGCGTTTGCCATCCGTCTTTATCATTTTCCCGATGTGCCGTATGGGGTGTGGGGGGATGAAGCGGAAGCAGGCTTGAGTGCCCGTCACATTCTGAACGAAAGCGATTATCGTCCCATCTACAACGGGTCGCTGCATATGACCTACGTTCAGATGTGGATGTATGCGGGGCTGCTGGCTGTGTTCGGGGATACGAGCATCCTGGCGCTGCGGGTATTAAGCGTGTTGTTTGGCGTTGGCGCCGTGTTCCTCGGCTACTATGTTGGCAAACAGATTCACAGCCCTTCTTTTGGCCTCTGGATGGCCTTTTTTCTGGCAATCATGCGCTGGTCATTGACCTTCAGCCGCCTGGCAATCACAGGCATTGAAACCCCCTTTTTTGCTCTGCTGACCTTGTATCTGCTCATCCGCCTTATGCACCGACCAAGCCTCCTCAACGCGGTGCTGCTCGGTTTTGGGGTCGGGGGTGGTTTACTGTTTTACATGGCCTACCGCCTGATTGTTGCGGGATTGTTTGTGGTAGCGCTTCTGCACTGGTGGCGGAAGGCGATCCCCTATTTCCTCCTTGTGGGTATCGTCGCGCTGATGGTTATTTTCCCAATACTCATCTTTGCAGACACCAATCCGGATGTCTTTCTGAGACGGCAGCGGGATACCTTTATTGGGAATCTTGTGCCGGAGGTGTACCCCACACTGGAAAAAGCAATTTACGAAAATGCCAAAACCTATGTCAGAATGTTTCACATCCAGGGGGATGGCTGGTCACTGTATAACTATCGTAACGTGCCTATGCTTGATCCTGTCATGGGGGTGCTGATGATCCTGGGACTGGCTTTCGCGCTGGTTCGCATCCGGCAGATTGAAAACCAGTTCTTTTTAGTCACCCTGATAACAGGTCTGGCGGCGGGCGTGCTGACGGTCAGCGAAGCGCATTCCGGGCGCACGGTTGGGGTGGTCATGGTAGTCGCGTACCTGTGCACCCTGGGACTGTTTGGGGTAAAAGAGCTTATAGAACGCTTTTACCATTCGCTGCCGGAACAGGTACCGCTGGCGGCTGGGCTTCTTCTTGGGGCAGCCGCCCTGGTTCTTAATTTTACGGCCTACTTCAACGGGTATGCCCACAATTACGAAGGCTGGATTCTGTCGGCTCGTAACCGGGTCATCGCTGATGAGCTGCTGCGCTATCCACCTGAGGATTACCGCTTGATTGTTTCTAATTCCACGTTTTCGCATAATCCGATTTTCTTCATTGAACCCGATCTCTTCCCACACCTGGAAGGCGTCGAGATCGCCGGTCTGTTCCCGCTGTACACGGAATCTCAGAAATCGTTTTATATCGTGCTGGGGAGGAAAGACATCTGGGCGGTGGATTACGTGCGGATGCTGTATCCCAACGCCGAAATCACGACGCCAAATCTGAATCGATTCAGATTAGAAGGAGATATCCCTGATATTCCCTTTATGTTTGGGGTCAGACTGCGCCCGGGGGACATCAAAAGTTTGCAGGGGTTGGATGAACGGGGGCGGGGATTCTTATATGTTCGCCAAACAGGAGAATATCGTTTTCTGGTTCCGCCGGATGCTGCTATCACCCTGGACGGGGTAACACTCGAACCGCCTGAAACAGTCCTGGGGTTAAATGTCGGGCTGCATACGCTGGAAACCACCCATCCCTTGCAGTGGCAGCCGCCTGGAACCTCCAACTATTATCCCGTTCCCTCCCATGCGCTGTATCATGCTCCGGTAGGCGTGATGGGTTTGCGCGGCTATTTTTACCCCAATCCGAACTGGGAAGGCATTCCGGCCTCAGACCGGGTTGATCCGACTCCCTACACTTATTTTCACGAAATCCCCCTGGCACGTCCCTACACGGCACGATGGGTTGGGTGTTTGCAAGTCCCCGCCGATGGAGACTATGAGATCACAGTAGAAACCGTTGGATATGCGGAAGTAAATATTAACGGGGAACAAATCCTGGCGGCGGCAACTGAGGATGGGCAGGTTGGCGCGATTCGGACCCTCCAGACAGGTCAAATTCCCATTGAAATCCGCTATCGGGACACACAGGATTATTCCGCCCTGTACGTGCAGTGGCGTCCCCTAACGCAAGGGGATTTGATGCCGCTGTCTCCGGTGCTGCTGTCCCCGGATGTTGAGGCATGTCAGTGAGGGCGGACGTGCTGTCCGCCCTGCCCTATGAGGATTCCTTTTCCTGATCACCACGCCGCAGTTGACGGCGGCGGCGGCGGTCACTGACGGTTTTGCCTTCCTCGCCAGCTTGTTCGGCGCGTTTTTCGCCCATTAATCGGTTTTTGACTACCAGAAGCTGTTTCGCCATTTTCTGACGCTGCGTTGGGTTGCGAATGGCCTCCAACCCCGCCTCATAGGCGGCAACAGCCTGCATCAGGTTGCCGGATTTAAACAGCATGTCCGCCAGCGCCAACACCGTTTCACCATAGTTATCATCGTCGCCCAGGTCACGGAAAATTGCGGCGGCTTCACGGTAAAATGTGGCGGCCTGTTCCTGGTTACCCTGCTTGGAATACGCCAGCGCCATGTTCCCCATCGCCTGGGCTTCCAGACGGCGGTTTTTCTGCTCACGGAAGGTTGCCAATCCACTTTCCATCAACTGAATGGCTTCGTCGTAGTTATCCATTGCCCGGTAGGCCAGACCCAAATTGACCTGCATTTCCGCCATGCCAATCACATCACTTTCCTGCTGGAAAGCATCAATGGCGGACTTGAAGGTTTGTGCTGCCCCTTCGTAATCGTGATCTTCGAATTGGCGAATACCCTTCGCCTGTAACAGTTTTCCTTCAGACATGGTTATAACGTAATCTCCAGAATACTTTCTGCTAACTCACGCAGCTTTTCGGTGTCCATTTTCGCCAGCTTGATTGCCAGCTCAATATAGCGGTGGTTGGACGGCTTGGCGATAAACTGACGGACTTCCGGCGGCATATGTAAAAAAAGCTCAAAGGCTTCCTGCGCTTCCAGGTAACGTCCAACCCGGTTTTCACCTTCCAGAAAAGCCGACTCGGTCACGCGCAGTGCCGAGGCCAGGGAACTGAGATGGGAAAGCGGGACAGCCCGCTGCCCATATTCGTACTGCATCAGGGTTTGCTCATCCAGGCCAACCCGCGCCGCCAGTTCGTCCGGTGTCAGCCCGGCCTGCTCCCGGTACAGCCGAATCTCAACGCCGATCATACGATCACGGGTCGAAAGATATTCGTGCTGGTTGACCACTCGCTCTGCCATCTGCTCCAACAGAGTCTCTGTGCCGGACATGAGCTGGGTAATTGGCACTTCAAGGGTGTAAGCGATGAGTTCGAGCTGCGGCAAACTGGGCGAATCCTGACCAAACTCCCAGGCAACAAGCTGTTCCGGCGTGGTTTGCAGCGCTTCTGCCAGATGTTCAACCGTATACCCCCTGGCAATCCGCGCGTCACGGATTAACACGCCGACAATCCTCGCCCGTAGAGCATGGAGTTCGTTAAAATCAATGGGCTTGACTTTTTCTGCGGCCTGCTGCGCTTTGACTTCCGCCTGCTTTTTGAAGCGATTGGCTAAATCAGCAAAATCATTCAGGCTCATCCAACTGACCTTTTGAATTTCTGGTATTATATTAAGACTGGCAATTTAAGACAAACCGCGTTCAATCTGTTTCGCACAGCTTCCCGTCTTCCACATGAAAGGTGAAGGTTGTTTCAAATGTCTCCGGATAAGAGCCAGCGAGCTCAACCTGCGCGGAATACTCACAAACAATGGTATTGTCCGGGCCTTCGGTGCAGTCAACATAGTTAACCGTAATCTGTTCAAGCTCGTCTAAATCTGCCGGGTCAAGCTGTTCGGAAGGGCAAATATATAAATTGGCGCCAGCGACATCACCAGAAAATGCTGTCCAGATGACAAATTCAGCCTCATCACCCGTCATGACTCCGTCATGAGGATCAAAGCCCTGAAAGATTACATCCCCCCCTCCGTTCACCGGAGGAAGACCAAGCTCTTCCATAATCATGTTCAGGATAGGCTCGGCACAGGTTGTGGCCATATCAACCAGGAACTGAAAAATCTGCCCTAAGTCCTCCAGGGTAGCTGCATTTTCCAGCCGGAACATCAATTCATTCACCACATAGTCAAACTGGCAGTAATAAGGCAGTTCGGGGATACCAGAGGGTTCCTGGGCGAACGTGGTTCCAGCGGGAACACCGATCACGGCAATAAGTACCAGTATGAGGGAGAGTCGTCTCATCGTTTTTTCCTTCAGCAAATTTGCACTTTAATTGTAACGCAAAAAAAAGCCCGATGGTTCGGGCTTCCAGTAGAATGGGAGGGAAAAATGTACTTATCCAGCAACAGGGGTAGCGATGATAACCAGACGATTCATGAATTGTCCTGAGTTCGCATCGTAACCCGAACAGGTCAGCAGCGTCAGCCGTTCAGCTCCATCCTGAGATACCACACTCAGATCATCGTAAGCGACGACTTTTTTCTCCGTGACCAGGTAGAGTGTCTCTATGTTGTCCTGCCGGATCAAAATCTCATCACCGAGGTGAATCCGGTTCAGGCGGTAAAAAACTGACGGGCTGCCATCGGGGAAATCGTAATGTCCACCGATTACCGTATTGCCACCCTGACCAATCCAGGGTGTCCCTTGCAGATGGCCCACCTTCATACCGAGCTGCTCGGTATTCCAGACTGCTGCACCGTTTTGCATCTCGATATTGACAACGGTGAGTGAGGCACGAATTTTGAGCGAAGGAATTTCCAACACAACCTCATCACTGCCCGCCTGCACAGGCAAAACAGTGAGAACCAGGAATAGAACTACCATTAAAGTCTTCATGTTATCAACATAGCCAAAAGTTAAGCCAAAATCAACATTTGACAGCGGTTTTCATAAAAAATTCAGTGTGCCTTAAGGGAAATCACGGGGCGGCTGTTGAACCACCCCGTAGGGGGCTTACTGATTCACAAAATAATTCATCGCCCAGAATCCGCCCTGGGCTGTATACCCGGAGATGCTGACTGTCAATTGATTGACTGCCGCACCGCCAGGCCAGGTTGCCGGAATCGTGACCTGATGCTGGAACTGTCCATTTGCATCCGCACTGACCGTCGCCAGCACATCACTTTTCAGGCTAAGGACTTGCTTTTCCAGATACAGGTTCACAGTCGAGTTAGGTGGATAATTGCTGCCGGATACCGTCACTGTTGCGCCGGGTTTGGCGACGTTTGGTTGAATAGTAATCAGAGGAATCGTATTCGGGCCGTTGGGCAGATACCAGACGGGACTACCCGTAGACGGGCTGCCTGTTCCAGGTGGAATCCGCAGACTTTCACCCAGAAAAACAATATTGACATTTGTGATATTATTCGCTTGAGCGATCTCCACCAGAGAAACACCAAATTTCTGGCTGATGAGAAACAGGTTGTCTCCTGCCGCAACCACATATTCCTGCCAGCCGGTTGGCAGAGCGCTCCCCTGACCCCGCACAAATCCCAGTACACGGCTTGGGGCCGTACCAGTGACGGTGCCGGTCGAAGGAGCCGTACCGGTCGTCGGGCCGCCCGTTCCCGTATTCGATCCCGTTGATGGCGTTGTAGTGGGAGCAGGTTGGGCTGAAACCAGACCATCCAGACACAGCACCTGCCCAATCAAAAGGCGTGCATTCGGCGCTAAGCCATTCGCCTGCGCGAGTTCCGTGGCATCAACACCGTAGCGCCGGGCGATGCTGGCAAGGGAATCCCCATCCCAAACCATCACCGGATTTACACAACCCTGCTGCTGGGCACTTACCGCCGGAACTGCCACGAGCATCATCACAATCAAAACCAGTAAAAAGCGTGGCATTTTCTAACCTTTCTTAATCCGCTTTTGTATCCCATTTTAGTCCAGCGGTATTTCTTACGAAAGTTTCTCGCTCAACTCGATGTACAGGCGCTTGTTTGCTCCCCCTTTGCTCTGATACTTCGTGATTTTAATGGTACCGACTTCCGATGTATTCCGGACATGAGTGCCGCCATCCGCCTGTAAATCCAGCCCGATGATCTCCACTGTGCGAACCTCAGTGATGCCTTCCGGCAGCAGGTTAATTTTGGTGCGAATCAGGTCGGGTATCTGGAAGGCTTCTTCACGCGGGAAAAACTGAACCCGTACCTCACGTCCCATTTGCACCTCCGCGTTAATTTTCTCCTCAATTTCGGCAATCATCTCGCGGGTCAGTTCATCAAATTCAAAATCCATGCGCCCCGTGAGCAGTTCCATATTGCCGCCCGTGACCGATTTACCGTAGTCCCGCCAGATAACCCCGCACAAAATGTGCATGGCCGTATGAGTCCGCATGGCTGCATAACGCCGTTCCCAGTCAATTTTTCCTGTGACCCTCGTGCCGACAGCAGGCAGTGTATCCCCCTCGACAACATGCAGCACGGTGTCACCCTCTTTTTTGGCCCTGGCAACCCTGTAGACCTGATCAGCGGTCACCAGTTCGCCCATATCGGCCTGCTGACCACCCCCACCTGGATAAAATGCGGTACGATCCAAGATCACCATTTTATTTTCCGCGTTAACGCCTGTCACGGCAGCGTCAAACTCCCTGAGATATGAATCCGTCGTATAAAGCAGTTCCGTCATGATTCCGTTTCCTATGGCCTTCTTGCTATTGGTTTGCGATTATCAGAAAATAGATTCTACCGACTTACTGGACAACTCTATGTTTGAAAACCCTGCGGTTCGACGCATCACTATAACTCTTTTTGCCTCGCGGAGTCTATTCAGCGCGGCTCAAATTGCCTGCGCCACAGTATTGTCTATTGTGGCAGTGGATCTAAGCGGCAGCGACAAAGCCGCAGGCATCCCGCAGACCATTTCGACTTTTTCCTGGGCGCTGGTGGCCTTCCCGATGGGTATCCTGATGGACAGCTATGGACGCCGCAGCAGCTTAACGGTGGGCTACATCGCGGGGGTGCTGGGCTGTCTGCTGGGCGGGTTGGCGATTATCCAGCATTCATACGTCATGCTGCTGGTTGGCGTAGTCCTGCTGGGCATCACCCGCAGTGGCAGCGAACAGAGCCGATTTATCGCTGCTGAAATTCACCCGGAAGACCGCCGCGCTAAGATTATCGGCATGGTGATTTTCGCCAGCACCATCGGCGCCATCGGCGGCCCGGCACTGGTCGCGCCCAGCGGATATTTTGTTAACGACCATTACAATTTGCCCAAGGAGGCGGGGCCCTGGCTGTTTTCGGCAGGGCTAATGGCGATCACCACCCTGGCAACCTTCATTCTGCTGCGGCCCGACCCGCGTGATTTTGCAGCGGCGGCAAAAACAATCCATATCTCATCAGACAGTGCCCGCCCTCTGAGAGTCATCTTCAGCACGCCGCAGGTGCAGGTCGCCATTGCTGCGATGCTGATTGGACAGTTTGTAATGGTGCTGCTGATGGGCATTACCCCACTTCATATGAAGAATCACAGCCATTCGCTGGGAGAAATCTCCGTTGTTTTTATGGCCCACACCCTGGGGATGTTTGGCCTTTCCAGCATGACGGGGTATCTGATTGACCGCTTTGGTCGGGTAAATATGATCGTCGGTGGCGCGGTGGTGCTGATTCTGTCAGCGGTACTTGCACCCCTTTCCACAGAAACTTACGCACTGGTTATCGCGCTGTTTTTGCTGGGGCTGGGCTGGAATTTCTGTTATATCGGTGGGTCGTCGCTGCTGTCGGATGCGCTCACCAGTGCAGAACGCGGTAAAGCCCAGGGGATGAACGAAGCGATGGTTGCGCTGGCTTCCGGTGCAGCGAGTCTGAGTTCGGGTTTTATTTTTGATGCGGGTGGTTACCTGGCAGTCAGCATCATCGGGCTGATCTTCGTTTTAATTCTGACCGGGTACATCGGCGGTTATGCGCCCCGTGCGGTGGAACAGACGGCTCAGTCTACCACATCGTAATAGTTGGAAATGATCTCATATGAAAATTCCAGCACCAGATCGTCAGTTTCAATCGGGAGGTCGAGAAACACCTCGGTTCTTAGCAGTTGTCCCGTCTCAAAATGGGTGGCGACTTGCAGCGAGAGAGTGCCGTTTTCAGCGATAAATTCAAGCAGTTGACCGCGCTCAAGCTGATCGCTCAACGGATTCATATCCAAGTTCAGCGCGGACAGGCTGGCAAGCAAATCCACTTCAAGCTCATATTCCTGAACCACCTCCCCTCGCACGTCGCGCACGCCGAGGTCATACACTGCCGTGACGTTCTCCAGCAGCACCTCCATATCAACCAAAACGGGCAGCCCCTGCGTGACCACCTCTTCTACCTCGCTGGCAGATTCAAGTGCTTCCTCTGAAATCTCAAAATCGGTGTGTGCGGTTGTCTCTCGCATGGTTTCCATGTCCGAGGTCAGCACCGACTGTGTGAAATCCACACTGCCGGAAATTTCCGTTTCGTCCACCTCCAGCAGAATTTCCCGAACGGTCACATTTGTTTCCCATGTCTCGGACGACCGTGTATAGGCAAGGGTAGTCGTTTCCTGTATCGACTGGCTGTAAGACTGCCACGTCTCGGCTTTTTCAAAAGACTCCCTGACTTCATCCAAAAGCGCCTGCTGGTCATCGGTCAACTGCGCGAAGACCATCGCCGGAAAAGCCATCCACAACAACACTGGTAATAATCGCCGCATCACTATTCTCCCTGCCCCTGACTCTACACCGCGCTGCAACTTTTTCACAAGGTTTGCGTATTACCTAACAAGAAACAAGAATGGGAATGATCATGGACGAGCGCTACAAACGGGCGCGAAAGCGCGTCAAACAACTGAAGGAATTTTACAGCCATCTGGGATCATATGTCCTGGTGATGGCTTTTTTGAGTGTCATTAACCTCGCCACCAGCGATTATCCCTGGGTCATCTGGCCCGCGATGGGCTGGGGGTTGGGGTTAGCCTTCCACGCGGCGTCGGTCTTCCTGCCGAGTTTTTTCGGGGAAGACTGGGAAGAACGTAAAATCCAGGAACTCATGGCAAAAGAGAGTGGGGATCGCAAAGCCAAAAACGATTACTTTTATGAGGAGGAAGAGTCATGAACGAGGACGAGCGCTACGAACGCGCCCGCAAACAGGTGCAGGAACTCAAGGATTTTTACATCCACCTCTCGATCTACATCATTTTTAACGCTTTTGCGGTCTTTGTTGGTCTGTCTCAGGGCGCGGGCTGGTGGATTCTGGCGCTGCCTGTTCTATGGGGAATTGGATTGGTTGCCCACGCGATTGACGCCCTGCCTGCGGCAACAGGCTGGGAAGAGCGTAAAATCCGCGAGCTTATGGCGAAAGAGGAACGCAAAGCCAAAGAAGACTACTTCTACGAAGACAAGCAGTCGTAGACCCTCCTTAACTGGTAAAATGGTGCGCCATGACAAAACGTTGGCGCACCATCATTTTTCTCTGGCTGGGCTGGTATCTTGCGCTGATGACCTTCCAGCAAATCAACTGGGCACGATTTACTCTACAGCGTCCCGATGATGGTTATGCGTGGACGGGCGGCATGACCACCGGCAGTCTCGATGGGCCCAAAACGGGCGGCTGGTTTTATGCGCGGTGGGACAGCTACCGCTATATCCGCATCGCCCAGAACGGCTACGCTGACCCCAAACTGGCAACCTTTTTCCCCGGCTACCCGATCATGATGCGAATCGCGGACGAGGTTTTGCTTTCGCCGCTGATGGCCGAGGATGGCAAAAGCAGCCGGATGGCACTGGCGGGAGTGCTCGTCTCCTGTGTCACCTCTCTGATTGCAGCACTAGGCATGATGACCCTGGCGGAAGACCGTCTTGGCAATGAAAGTGACGCTTTCCGCAGCACGTTTTACCTGCTCGTTTTCCCCACTGCGATGTTCATGGTGCAGATTTATACCGAATCGGCTTATCTGGCTGTATCGCTGTGGGCGCTGGTCTTCACTTACCGGATGCAATGGAAATGGGCTGTCCCATTGATGATCTACGCCACGCTCACCCGCCCGACCGGCATATTTTTGTGTTTTCCCATGCTCACTCAGTGGCTGGATTATTGGTGGCGCGGCAATCGCCTGCCTTACTGGATGCTGCTGGCGGCAGCATCACCTGGGGTGACGTTTTTTCTGTTTAATGCCTATCTTGGCAACAACGGTATTGACACGTTCAAAGCACAACAGGATTTCGGGCGCTACCTGCTGCAACCTCAGGCGGTGCTTGCGTTCATGCAGCAAATCGGCTGGATGGGAGTCGCGGGCAATGGCACGGTACATATCGGGCTGGATATTGTGCTGACGTTGTTTGCAACGGGAATGTGTCTGTTGGAATGGAATCGCCATTCAGGACTGGCCCTCTACGGGTTAGGCGCAACCTACGTCTCCCTGGCAACCGGGCAGTTGGTCAGTCAAAACCGCTACGTGCTGATCGTCATTCCGATTTTTTTTGTACTGGCACGCTGGGGCCGTAATCCCATCATTGACCATGTGTGGACTATTATCAGCTTGCTGCTCCTGGCGATGTATCTGATACAATTTACGCAGGGTTTCTGGACAGGTTAGCGCCGGATTCGATGCTTATAAGTTGAAACAGGGTGAGAAATGGCAGAGGAAACTAATCCCGTCGTAGAGATGATACGCCGAATCCGCATGGATATTTTTGAGCGACTCCAGCGCGGCAAGCTGAATTATGAACGGGATACCAGTACGCTCCGCAAACATGCCCAGCTTGCCGAAACCATGAACGAGCCGATTCTGTGTGGGCAGCTTCATGATATGCTGGGGATCGTGGAAGAAAACACCGGGCATTTTGACAGTGCCGCTTACCATTTCGACAAAGCCAATCATATTTTTGACAGGGAGCAGGACACCTTGCGGATGGGGCGGGTGCAAAATAATCTGGGTGAACTGTACCGTCATTCGGCACGCTACGCCCTTGCCTTTGCCGCCTATGCCAAAGCCCGCGACCTGTTAAAACAAGCCGGCGACGAGGCTTCGCTGCCGCTCGTCGAATCGAATCTGGGATTAACCCGGCTGGCAATGGGCGAATACGACCGTGCCGAAGATCATTTTTTGGATGTCATTTCGATGACGGCGGCGGAGCCCTGGAATCACCTTAGCACCCTCATTGAAGCCAGGCGTGGTCTGGCAGAAATCTGTCTCGCCCACAACAATTTCCCTGAAGCCTGGCGGCAGGTGAGCGAAGCCTTTCGCATGGCGTCCGGCAGTGACCGCACCCTGATGCAGGCAGAAGTCAACCTGACCCGCGCCCACATCGCGGAAGCTGACCCCAACAGCCCAGAATCTGCCTCCACATATTATCAGTTATGCCGCCGTGGGCTGCAAAATCATCATGCGCCAACAATGATGGCGCGGGTTTTTCTGGATGAAGCCCGTTACCAGCAGCGGCGCGGTAATCTCGAAGATACCAGACGACTGGCAAAAGAAGCCTATAATCTCTTCCGTGACCTGGGATTAGAAGAGGAAGCAGCAATGGCCTCAGTTCTGAGAGAAGCCGAATAACCATCAAAACTTACGGAAAGGGGTTGCTCATCACTAAAAAGTGCTGTCTTCTGGCAGGTAGCGTTATCCCCGATCCGTGGTTAAAATCCCTTTAACTTAAAGCCGTTAGACGAAAGGTTTTTGACCGCTATGAAGGTTTATGACGCTCCCAACATTCGCAATGTTGCGCTTGCCGGTCATCAGGGAAGTGGAAAAACCAGCCTCGTAGAAGCGCTCCTGTTTGCCGCTGGCATCACCAAACGGATGGGCAAGGTAGAAGAAGGCAACACCGTCGCGGATTTCGACGACGACGAACGGGAACGCCAGATGAGCATCAGCACCGCTGTTGTTCCGATTGAGATTAATGACATCAAAATTAATTTACTGGACACCCCTGGTTTTACCGATTTTCAGGGTGATGTACAGCAGGCGGTGCGCGTTTGTGATGCGGTCGCCGTGTTAGTGGATGCAGTCTCTGGCCCGGAAGTCGGTACAGAACTGGCATTCCAGGCCGCTGATGCGTTCAACCAGCCAATTTTAATAATTATCAACAAAATGGATCGGGATAATGCCAACTTCCAGCGCACCCTGGAAGCCGTGCGCGAGCGTTTCCCTGACCACAAGTTTGTACCTATTATGCTTCCCATCGGTGAGCAGGCCAATTTTAAGGGGGTGGTCAATGTTTTGACCCAAAAAGCCTACCTCAACGAAGGCAAAGAACGCACTGACCCTCCGGCTGAAATGGCGGATGCTATTAAAGAAGCCCATTTGTATCTGACCGAGGCGGCGGCTGAATCCTCCGACGACCTCATGGAAAAATATTTTGACCAGGGGGAACTTTCGATTGATGAGGTGCGGGCCGGAATGCGTGCGGCCGCTCGCAGCGCGGATCTCAAAACTATTCCGGTCTTTGTGACCAGCGCTACCCACAATATCGGCACCTATCCGGTTCTGGAAGCCATGACCGTCTATGTGTCTTCGTCAGATAATCGGCGTGTGGGGTGGAAAGAAAAAGACGAAAATGAGGTGGAATTCCTGAACCCACCACAGAGCAAAGAGGGGCCGCTCGCTGGCTACATATTCAAAGAATATACCGACAAATTCGGGACGATCAGCTACTTCCGTTTATTCTCCGGCACACTCAAATCCAACGACAATGTGTACATCCCCAACCGTGATACCAACGAGCGCTTTGGGCAGCTTCTGGTGATGCGCGGCAAGGAGCAAATCCAGGTTGATGAAATCCATGCGGGTGATATTGGCGCCGTCGCCAAACTGCGCGAAGCCCATGTAGGAGATACCATTACGGTTGCTGGCAACCGCAAGAAAATTGTGCGTCCCCAGCGTATCGAACCCGTCTATACGGTTTCTGTCCACCCTAAAACGCAGGCGGATAGTGCCAAAATGGGGCCTACCCTGACTGCTCTGTGCAATGCCGATCCGACGCTGCGCTGGCGGCCAGAACCATCTACCAAGGAAACCCTGCTGGAAGGGATGGGCGGCATCCATATCGAGGTGGCGATTAAACGGGCGGAACGGTTGGGCTGTAATATCGACACGGCTATTCCCAAAGTGCCCTACAAAGAAACCATCACCAAGACCTCCATCGCTGAATACACGCACAAAAAACAGTCCGGCGGTGCGGGGCAATATGGGCGCGTGAATCTGCGTGTTGAACCGATGCCCCCAACTGAAGAGTTTGTCTTTGAAAGCGAAGTCACAGGCGGGGCAGTTTCCGCGCAGTTCATCGGCTCGACGGAAAAAGGTGTGCGTGGCGTGCTGGACAAAGGGGTAATCGCCGGGTATCCGGTAGTGGGCGTCAAGGCGATTATTTTTGACGGCAAAATGCATGACGTTGACTCAAAAGACATTGCCTTCCAGATCGCCGGGTCGGGTGCCTTCCAGGAAGCGTTCCGCAAGGGCAACCCGATTCTGCTTGAGCCCATCATGAAACTCACCATCACCGTGCCCGAAGAAAATACAGGCGACATTATTGGTGACATGAGCAGCAGGCGTGGGACGGTGCAGGGGATGGACAGCATGTTAGGCCGTTCGGTGATTACGGTGCGCGTACCCTATTCTGAAATTCTGCGCTATTCGGATGACATGCGTTCCATGACCAGTGGACGCGGTGTATTCACGATGGAATTTGATGGCTATGAACGGATGCCCCCGCATCTTTCCGATGCAATTGTGGCAGCGTATAAGGCTGAGGCCGAGTCTTAACGGCAGACAGCGGGGCGTGACCACGCCCCGTTCCTTCTGTCATCTTGCCGTTATTCAACTGTCAGGTGCAGGTCAAGCAGTTTATCCCCTTCCACGCTACTCCGATAAAAAATGAGGTGGCTGCCGATGAAAAAACTCATCTGGATATTGACTCCCCTGTTGTTTTTTCCGCTGTTGATGATTCAGACGAAGCCTATCGCAGCCCAATTGACAACCACTGTTTTCCCAACTTATCCACCAACAGACATTCCTACAGTTACACCTACCGCTAGCCCAACCCCTTCGGCTACCCCAACTTTGCCCATCATTGATCTCCCCACTGCGGTACCGATTTTTTCACATGCATATAACGCAAAAATCAATTCTGCCGCATGGAGTCCGGATGGAAAGCAGCTTGGTGTGAATTACAACATAACCACCGATGTCTGGATTCTGGAAAGCGGCACACGCCAGACTTCGTTTACTTCAGAGATGATGTTCCCGTCGTATCCTATTTTTTTCACGACGGATGGCAGTGTCATCGTTACCTCTACAGATTTTGGAGAAGTACAGGGGTTCGATGTTCGCACGGGCACTCGAATTTACGCCATTTCCAGAAATGAAAATGCCTATGATCTCTATTTTGTGCCGCTGGCATATGCTGGGGATAAAGCCCTTATCATAGGTACACAGGGGGTTAAACCCTACCCACTTGACCTGCGAACCGGTGCCAAACTGTTTGCCACCAATGACGAAATGGGGTATCCAGGTTACGCCTTCTGGTCAAAGGATGGTTCACGGATTTATACCACTGATTTTAACGGGTTTCATGCCTGGAACGGTTCGACTGGCATTCATCTCTACAGCCTGCCAGGGATAAACTGGGTGACCTTAAGCCCTGATAATCGACTTTTCCTCAATACCCAGGAAACCCACCTGGAACTCTATGAAAGTGAGACTGGCAAACTCCTGCGCGAATTCTCACTCTCAGACATAATCTATGGGGTATTCTGGAGTCCTGACAGCCGGACGTTTGCCGCTGCCCAGCGGAATCAGCAGATTATCGTGTTCAATGTGGATGGCACGCAGCGGGTGCTTCCCGATTCGCAGTCAGGTCTGCGAGGCTTCAGCCCGGATGGCAACCATCTGATGACCGTAGGACAGGATGAGCAGTTACATATCTGGGACACAGCAGCCCTTACTGATGTGCATACACTACCCTACGGATTACACAATATAGGATGGTCGCCTAGTGGGGATTACCTGCTGGCCTGGCATCCTGATGAAAAAGCGATCCTGCTTTACTCACCTTCAGATTGGACAGTAAAACAGCGCTGGCCTGCCCCCGGAACAGATCTGACACCGGATTTCACCGTCGCGTGGAGCCCGAACGGGCAGTGGGCGGCGGTTTCC
This sequence comes from Anaerolineae bacterium, assembly GCA_008933735.1. Classification (GTDB taxonomy): domain Bacteria; phylum Chloroflexota; class Anaerolineae; order Aggregatilineales; family J027; genus SB15. The sequence continues at coordinate 137,828 of WBUL01000007.1, forward strand.
TGGAATGACATCCAAAATGCAGGGGGAATCATAGAAGTTTTTTCGCTGCCAGGAACCCTGGATACAAGCCCGGCACCGACACCAACGCCTTCGCCAACCAGTACCGTAACACCTACGGCCGTTCATACCAGTACCCCGGTTTCTACAGCCACCATAATTCCAACCTCAGCCCTGCTGTTCCCCAATACGCTCTTTAGCGATGATTTCAGCAGCAACCAAGCTGATTGGGAAACCGCTCATATAGAAGGCACGTTTTCAGATATTGTAAATGGGAAATATGTGATTGATTACGCCGCCCCAACGTCGGGTTTCGGCTGGTTTGTTGCCCGGGTTTTACTGACTGGTCACAAGCCCCAGTGGTAGGAGGCAGTTACGAGGTGGAAATTCAAATTTCCAACGTCAGCAGCACCGGAAATATCCGCTTGACCCTGCTCCTTGGTGTGCAGCCCAATTACAGTGATTACACGATTATTAATCTCTTCCTGCCAGAAGGCCGCTGGACTTCTGGAACAGCATCAGCATTCTACCAGCAAGAGGGTCGATTTTCCCCCGGTGACTTCTTTGATAACAAAGGCGGGACGCTCACTGTTTCTGTCCAGGATCAGAAGGTTATGGTTTATCTGGATCACACCCTCTCGTTTTCCTTTAATGCCCCTGATCTGCAAATGGGCAGTGTGGGATTCGGGATAGGCAGTGTACCTGGAGAAACATCTACCATCCGGGCAGAATTTGATAATTTACAAATTCGGGTGCCATGATGTACTCTACTGATATTCTCCGCTGCTGAAGACGTGCACCCAGAACTGTTCATAGCCTGCATCAAGCGTCCAGTGATACAGCCAGTACGCATCCGTGATGGACATGTTCACACAGCCGTGACTCTGGCGGTAGCCAAAACGATCATGCCAGTAGGTGCCGTGTAAGCTGATCTTGCCATCAAAGTACATGGCATACGGGACATTTTCCAGGCGGTAAAAATCCGACTGCCCTTCCGCCCCGCTCATCGGCGCATCTTCCTTGCGGGACGCCGTTCGGAAGGTGCCTTCATTGGTTGACCACTGCGGTAAGCCGGAGGCAATCAGCGTGGCAAAAATCGGGGTCTCTTCCTCATACGCAACCAAGACCTGCTCATATAAATCCACCGCCACCCAGCGCCCTTCCACCTCAGATGGTTTCTCGCTTAATTTTACCCGTGCCACCTCGGTCTGTTTGATCCAGTGGTCGGGTGAAACAAGATACCATTCCCAACCATCGACCTTCACCGTCGCAAAAATGCTGGCACGGGTGTAACGGGGAATAACCGCTGCCGTTTTATCCGGTTCCGCGCCAGGATAAGGTGATGGGTAGCTGTTCACCAGCACCCACAGCATGGGGTATTTCAAATCGTCTTTATCGAGAAATACTCCTGCGAACTCGCTGGGACGTACACCGTAGGTGTGGTCGTCATCCATCACCCACTGCCCCGGATTAATCTCCACCCAGCCGTCCTGATAACTGTAAGCCGAAACATAGTGATAGCCAGGGTCAAGCGCTTTGATCGGGGAGCCACCGGGAGCATTGTAAATTGTGATGCCGTTCGGGGCATCCAGCCGCCAGTAGGCGTAGCGGTAGATTTCATCCCGATTAGGTTCAAGCGACCGCACCTCCGGTTCAGAATACCGCGCCATTTCCTCCAGCAAGGCATCATACGTGTCTTCTGGCAGTCCGGCGCGGCAGCCATTTTCGTTAGGAGTTTTCAGGCAGTCACTCGCCAGCACCACCTGTGGGAAGCACAGAATCAGCAGCAGGGGCAGTATTTTTCTCAACACGCTCTCCTCAAATATAATCAGACTATAGTGAATCATCATGAAAGCCGTCAACAGGGACGCGGTGAGTTTCCAGATCGTCGCTTTTTTCAGTGTATTAGCCCTCATTCCCACTCTCATGGCAGTCAATGACTGGCGAGTATGGTATCTATTGTGGCGCTACGGGGAACTGAAAGAGGCACAAGTACAACATCACTGGGAAGGAAAGCTCGGTCTCTATACCCACTATTACGTGATTTTTGAGTTCGAAACAGTGGATGAAAATGGCGATCCGCTGGTACAGAGCCGCTACACCGAAATCGAGCGCGAAGCGTATTTCTTGATGCTGGAAGGTGAACCCCTCAAAGTAAAATATGCTCGTACAAATCCGCGTGTTTTCCGATTGGAGAATCAGCAGACCGCGCAAATTCGATGGACACTGGGCGCCATTATATCCTGGGTTTATGTCGGGTTTATGGGCTATATTTCTCTGAGTTGACGAAACCAGAACATCAGTAAAACAACCGCCGCGAGAGCCAAACCCGCCCCGGCCAGAAACGGCGTGTTCGGCCCGACTTCCTGCCACAGCACCCCAGCAATCAGACTGGCAGGTAAAGCTGCAAGCCCTACCGCCCCGTTGTAATAGCCATAGGCTGTGCCGCGCTGCTCAGAAGGAACCAGATCAGCGACCAGCGCTTTTGCTGTGCCCTCAACGGCAGCGTAATAGACACCATAGAGGCTGTACAAAATCCAGATTTGCCAATTGGTTGACGACAGCGCAAATCCGAAATACAGGAGGCTGTAGGCCAACCAGCCGCCGATAATCAGTCTACCGCGTCCAACCCGATCTGAAAGCGACCCCGCCGGCCCGGACAAACTCGCGTACACCAGATTAAACGTGATGAGCATCCCCAGCACCCCCGCAACGCTTAAACCCCGTTCCTGGGCACGTAAAATCAGGAAGGCATCGGCGGAATTTCCCAGGGTAAAAATCACGACGATGAACAAAAACGAACGAAAACGCGGGTTTAGATCCTGGAAGCGGTGCCCCGTCGGCTGAGCTTTTTTCTGAATCGGCACCTCCCGCGCACCAGTCGCCAGCACAATCACCGCCAGGAAGCCAGGTATCATGCTGACCAGTACCAGAGTTTGAAAGGTCTCGCGGCTGAGCCTGATAGCATCCGATTGAGATGCCAGAACAATACCGAGCGCAAGTATTAAACCCATCATTGCTCCAGCAGTATCTCCGGCACGGTGCAGTCCAAAAGCCACTCCACGATGCTGTGGAGCGATGCTGTCCGCAATCAGGGCGTCACGAGGCGCAGTGCGAATGCCCTTCCCAACACGATCCATAAAACGCACCGCCAGCACCCCACTCCAGGCCGCCGCAAAATACAGGAACGGTTTGACGACCGCCGACAGGCTGTATCCGGTGACCGTAAGCCATTTCCGCTGGCCGAGCTTATCTGAGAGCCAGCCAGACGCCCCTTTGAGCAAACTGGCAGTGGTTTCTGCGATGCCTTCAATCAAGCCAATGGTGCTGGTCGAAACCCCCAGCACGTTCGACAGGAAAAGCGGCAGCAGATTAAAAATCATCTCGCTGGAAATGTCGGTTAAAAAGCTGGTCAGCGTCACCACCCAGACATTGACCGGAAGTTTGTCCATTTTTAGAGGCTCAGCTTTTTGAAAATGCGCTCCGGGATGTTACGAATGATCATCATGATGAACATCCAGAAAAACGGCACATAGAGAATATCCCGCTCGCTTTTCATGGCATCATAAATCGCCTTGCCCACACGTCGTGGGTCACTGTAGAGGGGATTTTTCTTCAGGTGGGCGGTCATGGGGGTGTCCACAAAACCGGGTTTGACCGTCAGTACAGTAACGTTTGATTTCGCCAGACGATTGCGTAAACCCTGCAAAAAGATGCTTTTTGCGCCCATCGCTGTGCCATAAACATAGTTGCTGCCGCGTCCCCTATCCCCTGCCACTGAGGAAATTACTGCGATGACACCACGTTTTTGTTCCTCAAAAATATTGGCGAGGATGGTCAGGAGGGAAACCGCACTCAGGAAGTTGATGTTCAATTCCCGCAAGGTGATGTCCACATTCTGTTCAGCGGCTTTCTGGTCCGTGAGTGTCCCGTGTGCTACCAGCACCGCGTCAATTACACCGAGCGTTTCCATCGCGGTATCAACCAGTTCCTGATGTTTATCCAGACGAGTTAAATCCAGCTCGTAGGTACTCACCTGCTTTGCGCCGCGCACCAGCAGATCATCCTGAATCATTTTCAGCTTATCAGCGCTCAGACCAACCAGAAAAAACTCCGCCCCATCCGCTGCAAAATGACGTATGGTTTCCTGAGCAATCAGCGAAGTTGCTCCAATGACGAGTATCTTAAGCATACCTGTTCCTTACGATGAAGTTACACGACGCCAGAAGCTGGATGAGAATTTCGGATCCATGTAATCTGCAAATTCCTCCCAACGGGGATAGGATGCCCGAAAACTTGCACCGGACATACGGGCATCTTTGGCAGGATACAGCGCCCCACCGTTTTCAAAGACAATTCGATCCAGCTCGTCCAGCAGTTTGAGCGTTTTTTCACCTCGAAAGGCAAAATCCAGCGCCAGAGTCACACCTGGCCGTGGGAAAGACAGCATTCCGGGCGATTTTATGTCACCAAATGTTTTAAACACAACCAGCGGCGACCCCTGGCCTGACTTCGCAATCCGGCGGAAAATCTCTTTGATCGGTTCGCGGGTTTCTTTATACGGAATCACAAACTGATACTGCAAGAATCCCGCTTTGCCATAGACTTTATACCAGTCGTTAATTGCGTCAAGGGGATAGAAAAACGGATTGTAGTGGATCACGCCGCCGATCTTTTTACGCAGTTGTTTGTTGTAATACAGCTCGTTAAACAGTTTCACGGTCAATGGATTCACCGCATAGGAAGGCAGGTCAATCGGCATTGGAATCATGGGCAGAGCACGGGGTTCTTTTTTCGCGCCCAGCGGGGGGTCATAAAAATTTCCCCGCGTGAATAAACCGCGCCCTAGCTGAGGTTCCTGCGCCAGACAGTCAACCCAGGAAACTGTATAATGATAACGCTCATGGGAGTCCTCTGAGAGATCAAAAAACTCATCAATGGTACGGAATTTGATACACTCCATATCAATGAAGGGGGTTGGAATACGTTTTAATTGAATATCTGCCCATAATATCACCCCCGTCAGACCCAGGCCACCAATGGTGGCTTCGTAGAGCTCCTTATTTTCGGTAGGGGAACAAATGACCCGCCCCCTATCCGAACGCCACAGTTCAAATTGGGGAATATGGCAGCCAAACGTTCCAGCAGTATGATGGTTTTTGCCGTGCACATCATTGGCAATTGCACCACCGACCGAAACATATTTTGTTCCAGCGGTCACAGGGACAAACCAGCCACGAGGAACAATCATCTTGAGGATTTCCTCAATGGAGACACCACCTTCGCAGCGTAAAATCCCCGTTTCCTCGTCAAAGGCAATAAATTGATTCAGCCCGGTGACATCCAGCAGGATACCGTGCTCATTCAAACAGCTATCGCCATAGCTGCGCCCTAACCCAAACGGGAGAACTAATTTATCAAACTGCGACAGGTCTGGCAGTTCATCCCGCCAGTGAAGCGGCACGATGGTCTGATGGTTGACCTTCGGCTGCCTCGTCCACGATTCATATCGCTTCATCAGCGCACACCTCTAAATCGCCAGCGTTTAGTATAACGTTATCGGGCAGGGTGGTAAATTGCCTGTTGGCCTCAGAAAGCTATTCCAAATGGCAGACATTTTCCAGAAAGGCAGCTACATAGGGCTGCATCAACTCAGCAGCCTCCTGATGGCTGGCGGCTGTCGGGTGCCCATCAACCACCGAAAGGGGTTCGACCTTCCAGGCAAGGGGAATGATTTCAGGGTCATGTTCCGCGATTTTGTGAGAAACTTTATCATCATACGTAAATATAAGGGTATTTCCGCTGGCTTTAATGGCAGCAATATCTTCCCAAAAACGCGGCCAGTCATACACTTCTTCAGTGCCCAGGGCTCTGTTGATCGCTACTTTGAAATAGGCAGTCAGGTAAAATTCAATTGAATTGGGCGCTATCGTTTTATAAGAAAATCCCTCTTTACTCACATCATTTCTGACAATCAGATAAATATATCCGTCAGCATCTGGGAAACGCCTTTGCATCCGCCGAATATGCTGACTTTCATAACCAGGGATACCCGCATTGACAAAATGAACTTCCGGGAAATTTCTGGCAAGTTGATTGACCCAGGTCGCTTCATCATCCACCCACATGCCAAACGTCACGGAATCACCGATCGCAACCACTGTGCAGTTAGCAGTTTGGTTTGTATCCGGTACCAGGCGCGTGTGGTCAGCAAGTACCGACATGCTGCTGCCAGTATATTCATACTGGCCCGGTGTAATAACCCAATCCGGGGCATATGTTTGGGTGTCATAATAGCCGTAAAAATTATCTATATCATGAACATAAGACAACCCCCAGGGATCAGCAATTCGGAGGTAAACTTCGAGCAGGGAAAAACAAAAAAGAAAGGATAATAAAAAGACCAGAAGTTTTGCTTTCACCTGGTTGCGCTCATGCAGGCAAATTATTTCTTTTTGATCCAGAAACCGACCGCGCCAATGATTCCGCCGTCCGCAATTTCAAAGCGATATTTGCGATAGAAATCATCAAACGCTGTGGTCATTATAACATCGTGGGAAGCCAGACAACCGCCGGGACGCAGATACCGCCATGCCAATTCATATTCCCACATCATATGCCGAAGTACATGGCGGCTGTCATGCAGGAAAAAGTCGATGGATGCTAACTCTTCCAGCACCATTGGCAAAAGCGGTTTTTCTCTCTGGATTCGAAGTTCCCACCGACCACGATGAGATTCAGGAATCAGCTCGCCGTAATGGTTTGCCAGCACACTTTGAATATCAATGCTGACCAGCCGACCACGCTGTCTGCGTTCCAATTCCTGCAAAATGATCGCGGAGGAGGCCCCCGCCGCAACGCCAGTTTCAACACATCGTTCCACATCACAGGCACAGATCAACGTGTGGAGAGTGGTGCTGTCACGCAAGCCCATGGTATGACCCTGGAAATGTTCCGAAACCATCATCTGCCGCGGGGCACGGTCAGCAAAGGTTCTTACAGTGGATTCAGGGGTGTTCGTAGCTCTGACGATGAGTGATATTCGCTGATGCTCAATCTCCGAGTCAGTCATTGCTGCTTCGAGTCGCTGGATCTGCCCTCTGGTACGATTATGAGGTCTACCCAGCACCTGGTGCACAAGAGATATTCCATCTTTAATCGCCCACTTCAAAGTTTGCGAGAAGGTATTATGAGACATACCGCTTCTGCTCACACGACTTCAATCACCCCATCTTTAGCGATAGGGAAACTCCGCTGACAGGATGCGCACACATACCCGTTTTCATTTCGAATCATACGTGCCGTGTGGCAGCGCGGACACAGCCAGACTTCTTCCAACGGGCGTGCGCGTGTGGGCAAACTGTCGCCCGGTTTGCGTGCCCAAACCAGATCATACAAGTCCTGCCAGGGGAGAATTTCAACCTCCAGGAGGCCGAATTTTTCCGTATAAATCTGGCGTGCCTTTTCGCGGGGCCAGGTCTTGCCCGGCATGAGTCTGGCATCCGAGCCGCCGCGATTTGTGACCAGCAGCCATCCCCCAGGGCGAGTCACCCGTATCATTTCCGCAATAGCCGCGTAAGGACGATTCATAAATTCCAGGGCTTCCAGGCAGGTCACAAGATCAAAGGTGTTGTCGGGAAAAGGCAGCCTTTCCGCCGGAAGGTGCATCAAATACACCCGCCCGCAGTCCATCCATTCCGCTACACGCCCTACCCCGTAATGCAGCATTTTCCGGCTGAGGTCAATGCCAATGATACTGCCCATAAAACCGGGATTTTGCATCAGAGCACGCGGCAGCCGCGCAGTCCCAGTCGCTACATCCAGCACCATCGGAGCCCTGTTCGGTTTTAAACGCTGCTGGATCGGCCACGCCAGAAAACGTGCCTCATATAGGGGTTCATAGGCTTTCGTGCGTTCGTAGCGGCTGGCGTAGAGATCATATAACAGAATAACTACCCGTCGTCCCAGATAAACGCCTTCGGTGGTGACCAACAGCCACCACAGGATGACCCCACTCCACAGCAGACCCAGCACCACCAGAATGAGGGTAACAACCATTTACCACAGAGAGGCGACAAACGCTGCCCGGTCACGCGCCATTTGAAATTCATCTTCCGTGAGCTTGAGTGCACGTGTGATTTCACGAATTTCACTGGCTTCCGCCGATACCACCCCTTCACTCGCCAGAGCAACATCGAACAAAACTTCGATGAAGTCCACTCGTTCCTGGTACATGGTAGTTTCGTAAAATTCACGCGCCAGTCGGTACAGATCAGGATGATGAACCACCGCTTCTGCCGCGCACTCTGTTACGATAGCCGCATATTCTTCGCGCAGATTCCAGTCGCGCTGCAAGATACGGCTCATTGCGTTAATCTCTTCTTCACTGATGTGTTTATCTGAATGGGCAACCCGGCCCATCAGCGCCCCAGCTAAAGCCAGCTTACGAATTTCAACGGTGTCCAGGTCCAATTTTTTCTCCAGGTCACCCCCGAACCGCACCCGCATCAGATCATAGACCCCGTTTTCGACAAACTTATGCAGGTAGTCGGCCTGGCCGTTGATCATCTGGGCACGCCGTTGGAGCAAATCTTCCATGAACTGTTCCATTTCCGTGACCATCGAGACATCAAGTCTCTCCACGGCCTGCCTTAAGTCGTGCAGAATCGAGGCTTCAGCGAGGGTGAGTTTGCCATCGACTTTCGCCATTGCGATCAAAACCTGCATGGCGTATTCTTTGTCTTCTTCTGACTTGAGAGACGCCAGGAATTCGTCCACCAGAATCTGCATTTCCGGTTCGCCAATTGGCGTCATCCAATAGATTTCAAGATCATCCCAATCATCGGCGGTCAATTCGGGAACGCGGAACATGACATCCTTCACCAGACCCTGTTCTGCGCTGGTGATTTTCCCGTCGGCCCATGCCAGGCCAATCAGCACTTTTGCTAACGCTTTGACGGTTTCCGATTTTGCCATTGAGTGTTGCCTCCTTGCTCGCTTTTTTATAAATCTCCGCCCCCGCCGCCATAAAGAAACGCCCCTGGCGGTTGAAATACAGCGCTAAGAAATATACGTGCATCGTCGGGTAAGGTTGCGCTGGTATAACGCCGTTCTGCCAGCACCAACACCTGACCGTCCGTGAGAGCTAAAATTTGCGAAATATATTCCCGCACATTCAACACAAAAACCAGCGTCCGACGTGACCACGCTATAGAAGAAATTGTAACATCCTCGCCAGATTCTGGTGCAAATTCATACAAAACCTTAAACTGGCGGGTTTCCACCTCCAACGTAGAGATTTTTCCCCCTACAGCGACTGTAATCGTATTTCCTTGCCAGGAGATGGCCGAAACCGCACTGCCCATCCTGGATATAAATTCGGTTTCATGACTTTCAATAGTCAGCAGGTAGAGGCCGCCGTCCGGTGCAATATACGCTATGTTTTTCCCATCGGGCGAAATAGCGGGCAGGCGGCCTTCAATAATAGGTTTGACCTCAAAACCGGGAATTTTAATCTCAAAAATCTGTTCCACACCGGACATATCCAGCGCTGAAAACACAAAGAATTTTGTATCCGGCGACCAGCTTAGGCTGCTGAGCCGGGTCAGCCCGTCTTTAGGAGAAAGCAGCAGTTCAAAATCATATTTCCGGGTATTGTACAGCAGAATGCTTTCCGCCCCCTGGGTATCTACGAGGGAAAGCGCCAGTCGTTTACCCAGCGGGGACCAGGCCATCGAAGTCACCTGGGCGGCATAGGCGGGTGCATCTGCCCCCCAGAGCGGAAGCAAAACCCGGTGGGAAAGGGTCACGGTGTCCAGTTGGCCGAGGTCAGCAACCCATTCGGTGGTATCGAAGGGCGATCCGCCAAATCGGGCGGTAGCGCTGCTCACAGTCAACAGTGCGGGGATTGGCGTGTCGTTTTCTGCACGCACAGGTGACATCACAACCAGCAAAGTCAGCAGCACCAGCAGTTTTTGTATCATTTCCGTGTGGCGATCAGAATAAATTTACCCACTGTGTCCGTCTGCGGATCAACAGGCGTCAGATGCACATCATAGGTTCCGGTAATGCTGAATCCCGCTTTTTCGACCAGACGTGCAATCGTGATGTAGGGGAACCCGCGCAGCGTCAGGTAACACTGCGAACGTTTCCAATCGCTTTCTCCCCTGGATCGGGTAAACAGAGTCAAACGCTGGCGCAGCGCCATATTATCGTAATTAAAACTGTTTTCCACTGTGATAAAAATACGATCAGACACATCCAGCACGATATGCGACGAGCCAATTTCATCGCCTAACCCATACAGGGTTGTCATATCAAATACCAGGACTTTGCCGGGTGAAAGGGCAGCGTAAGCTTTGTTAATAACTGTTTCAATATCTCGCAGGCTCTTGAGTTCGTTCAACACATTCCCGATGCAGTAGACAAGATCAACCCCACTCGGATACTCCAACGTCACAATGTCGCCTTCCAGAAACTTGGCATGAAATCCCGTTCCCTGCGAGCGCGTCCGAGCCGCTCCTAACATCGCCGGACTGTTGTCAATACCGGTGACATCCAGATTCCGGGCAGCAAAAAACGCCGTGCTCGCGCCTGTACCACACCCTAAATCCAGCACGCGGCGTCCCAGCCAATCGCTGGTTTGCAGCAGCGTGAGCAGGTCGGGTGTGATATTAGCGGCAAAGTTCGCCAGCCCTGCATCATCATAAATCGGCGCCAGCGGCGCGTAAACATCCTGTTGCGGTGAAACCGTCATTCTGCAACACCTTTCATTTCCTTTTATAGCATGGAAGCAGCGTTTCTATGTTTGCGTTATACTCGTATTCATAAAAAATTACGGTATTCAACGTATGTGGACACCCCCAAAAATCACGCCCCGCCCTGTTTCCCGTGCAGCCTACGGCTTTGATGCCCAGGGACAGCTTGTTGCTGATGTGAGTGGTCAGGCGCTCCGCGCCGTACAAACATCCATGCTGGCGGCGCTGCGGGGCCAACTCCAGGCGCAGCAGGCTGCCAGTGAGACTATCACACAGGCGGTCAAAGATGCAACTCAAATCTGGTTGGATGCGTTGAATCTTTCGCTGAGCGACTCCCCGCCTCTGACCGACGCCTGGATCAAAGGCACCATGTACAGCTATTCAACTGAGTTTTTCTTCCTGGCAGATGCCTATGCCCGCCAGATTTGCGGTAATCCGCAGGTCTATGTCCGGAATCTGGTTGAAGAAATGCTGCCGGCTTCGTTGAAGCAGATCGGGGAAGCGTTGACTCTCTCGCAGATTTACAGCACACATACCTCACTTTTCCAACATGCCCCCCCGCTTGATCTTCGCAGCAGCAAAAAAACACGCGATACCATGATCGTCGATTGGCACTGCACACCGTTAATGACCCGTGTTGCGCCTGTCTACCGTGACGAATTGGTCGACCACATGAGCGAGTTCATCCAGATGATGCTGGTGCGGGTACCGGAACTGGTCAAAAACCAGCCCGCCGCGCAGGTGGAAGTAACCAGTTCCGGCGAGGACGTGATTCGCTGGCGCGTCCACTGGCTACAAAAACCGCTGATCCCGCGCAGCTATGCGGCAGGGGCGGCGGTTTTGCTGGTCGTGGCAGTTGTCGGGGGAATTTTGATTGGAAATTCGGTAGTTTCGACCCTGGTAGCAGCAGGTGGTGGCGTAGGCGCGACAGCATTAGCAGCATGGATGACCTTTCGCAGCCAGCGTCAGCGTATCAACGATCAGAAAAAAGCTTTGCTTGATCATATTGAATATACGCAGTTGCAAAGCCTGGAACTGAATACCGTTTACGCTAGTCTTCGTGGTGCCAACGCTGATCATGAAAAACAGGTGCGCGGTCTGACCGCTGTGCGCGACGCGGTGTTGGCAATCAGCGGCAGTTTTGACCAGGCACGTGTGCTGAACGACCTGCTTCAGGTAATGACCAAGGTGCTGGGGTTTGACCGGGCTATGGTGCTGCTGCGTGACCGGGAAACCGATACGCTGCGTTTTGGCGCGGCTTCTCATCCCCCCGGCGATTCGCGCGACCAGATGCGCCTCCAGCACATGCAAATCGAGATTGGTCATAAAAAACAGGACGACCCACTGCTCAAAAGCTGGATGGAAGGTCAGAGCGTTGCTATTTCCGATCCCACTGCATATCTTCGTTCCAGCCTGAACTGGCTGCTGGCGATGCTGGAATTCAACAGCTTTTACAGTGTCCCTCTGATGCTGGGTACCGAGCTTCTGGGAGTGGTGCTGGTTGATAATCACTTCTCACGACGCAGCATCACACTTCAGGAACGCAGTCTGGTAGATGCTCTGACAACCAATATCGCCATTACAATGGAAAATGCCCGCCTGTACAACCTACAGGACTCGCAGTTGCAGAAAAACCTGTTTGAGCTGCAAATTCTGGAACAGATCGACCGGGAGCTGACCAAGAATCTCCGCCTGAATTACGTCATGGAAATGCTGATCGACTGGGCGATGCGGTTTACGAATGCCCATTTTGGGGCAATCCTCATGGTGGATGAAAACCTTGAAACCGGGCGCTATGCGGTCTACTATGGATGCGAGGAAAGCCACCTTATCGGCGGCAAGGCCCAAGTGCCGGTTCCCCTGGCAGACCTGGGAATTGCAGGGCGAGCGGCGTTAGGGGGCAAAAATGAATTTGTCCAACAGGTGAGCAGCGACCCGGATCATCGGGCGATTATTCCCGAAACCCAGAGTCATATCTCGGTGCTGATCTCGCGGCGCAACCGCATTATCGGTATCATGACGATTGAAACCTCGAATCCTGATGGATTTGAAACTGAGCATTGGAGGTTCATGCAGCGTCTGGCCGCACGGGCGGGTGTTGCCATTGATAATGCCCGCCTGTATGCAGAAAGCCAGCAGGAGCGTGACAAACTTGGGGCCATTCTGAATAATACTGCCGATGCCGTCGTGGTTGTGAACGAGGATAATCATATCAGTCTGCTGAACAAAGCCGCCCGGCTGGTTTTCCGCTTCAGCCAGCCACCTGAAGAGTTTATCGGGCATCCCTTCCACGAGATTTTTCTGGATTCGCCGTTGGGTCAGTTCTTTAACCAGATGCTTCAGGACAAAAACACTTCTTACTCAGCCGAACTCACCATTGGCAAGAGCATCTATCAGGCCAGCGCAACCCAGGTCGAAGGGGTGGGTTATGCCATTTTGCTGCATGACATTACGCTGTTTAAGGAAATCGACAAGCTCAAGGATGAACTGGTTTCGACGGTGTCCCATGACCTAAAGAATCCGCTGTCAGTGCTGAATGCCTATGTTGAAATGATTGATATGACACAAACCCTGAACGACGCAGGGCAGCGTTATGTGGATCGCATCCGGCACTCTGTCAAAAACATGCACCATCTTATTGATGCCCTGCTGGATCTTGCTAAGATCGACGCCGGGTTCCAACTTAAATGTGCGCCTGTTTCAGTGGCAGAGCTGGTACGTCACACCTTTGAAGAACAGGGAATTACAGCGCAGAAGAAAAATATTACCTTGACAACCGTTGTATCGCCGGAACTACCCTGGGTCTTTGCTGAAGACTGGCGCATCCAGCAGGTGCTCAACAATTTTGTGAACAACGGTATCAAGTACACACCCAACGGCGGCAGTGTTGAGATCACTGCTCTGCAAGAGGGTGATTTTGTGCGAATCGAGGTCAAGGATACAGGATATGGCATTCCCGCAGACCAGTTGAATAAGGTTTGGGAACGTTTTGAACGGATTCGGGACGAACGCACCAAGCATATTTCCGGCACAGGATTGGGGCTGACCATCGCCAAAACCGTCGTGGAGGCACATGGCGGGCAGGTCGGTGTGACCAGCACAGAGGGGGTCGGCTCAACATTCTGGTTCACTGTGCCGGTTTATACCGAAGACATGGACGCTTAAACCTCGTTCAAAATCATAGCCATCGTTTGCCCATCAATATTGCCGCCGCTGAGAATGACCCCAACACGCCTGGAGGGTTGGATCGCGCCGCTTAAAAGCGCTGCCACTCCTAACGCGCCGGATGGTTCAACAACCAGCTTCATACGGTAAAACAGGAAGCGCACCGCTTCTTTGATGGCAGCTTCACTAACAGTTCGCATATCGTCCACGTATTGGAGCACAAGCGGAAAGGTCACTTTCCCCAGGGAAGGTGTGCGCGTCCCGTCGGCAATCGTGGGCGGATTGTGAACGGTATGGAGGGTGCGGGTGTGGAAAGAGCGTGCTGCGTCGTCTGCCAGTTCCGGTTCAACACCCACCACTCTACAGGTCGGGGACATCCCTTTTGCCGCAATCGCACAACCACTAAGCAGTCCTCCCCCCCCACATGGGACCAGCAGCAGGTCTAAATCGGGTACATCTTCCAGCAGTTCCAGTGCGGCTGTCCCCTGCCCCGCCACAATCCACTCATGGTCATAGGGCGGAATGATGACATAGCCATGTTCAGCAGCAATTTCTTTCGCCAGCGCTTCGCGGGCTGATTGTTCGGGATCGTAAAGAATAAGTTCTGCCCCATATCCCTCTGTCGCTGCAAGTTTGATTGCCGGGGCGTCGTGTGGAATCACGATATGAGTCTTAACCCCCAGCAGCTTGCCCACGAGAGCGACGGCCTGGGCATGATTGCCAGAGGAGTAAGTCATTACTCCTCGTGACTTTTCTGCATCCGAAAGCTGGCTGATCGCGTTATAAGCACCGCGAAATTTAAACGCGCCCATACGCTGGAAGTTTTCGCATTTGAGATAAATGTCGGCGCCCACCTGTGCATTAAGCATCGCTGAGGTCATCACCGGGGTACGATGTGCCTGCCCTTGCAGCCGCTGGCTGGCCGCTTTGACCGCTTCAAACATGGTTTTCTCCCTTCAGCGTAATTAGACCCGTTGTTAAAAAAGGCCGCAATATCCATAAAAATCCACTAAAAACCGCTAAGTTGGCTGTATAGGCTCTGATAAGATGAAGAAAATAACGTGATGAAGGAGCACTACATGCTGTTTAAGACTTTAAGCGCCCTGCTGATTTTAATGACACTGGGGTTATTCGTTCCAGCCAGCGCGGCAGCCGACCAATCCCTACCTCCTGCCGCCTGGTACGCGGTACTTTGGAACAAACAAAGTGATACCCTTTACTGGGTCAATGCGGACGGCAAACAGGCAGAAATCGCACGTCCTAAACTCCCGAACGAATCGGATTCACCCTACTTTAAAATCTCTCCGAATGGCCGCTATCTGGTGCAGACGGCACTGCTCACCAATCAACTGTATGGTATCGGAATTTATGACCTGCAAACAGCGGGATGGATCAAAACGCACCAGGCCGGGAACGGAGAGGAACCCAATCTGGGCAGCGGTTTGAGTTTTAATTTGAGTTCGGAGCGCGTCGCCGTTGGATTCAGGTCAGGCACCTTCGACAACCCAGCCTGGCGGGTCATTGTGTTTGAACTGGCAAGCGGTAATCCCATCTCCATTCTGAACAGCACCGATACAAACGCACCACAGGCGCAGCTCAGCACCCCGGACATCGCTTATTTTGATGTAGATGAAGGGTTGGAGGTCATTCATTTCCACCTGATTCCTTACGGCGTGGGCGGAGCCCTGGAATGGCCCTCTTATGCCTGGGCTCCTTCCAGCGGCACGGTTACAGAAAGCCCTTACAACCGGGTGGATGCTGATATTCTTCCGCTTTCGGGTGAAACAGTGCTGGCTGTTTATGACCCGAATTATGGGCAGCTTCCTCCACAGGGACCAGCACCCAGTTTGAACGCCGTTGCACGCGGTATCCCTCAAATCGGTGTGAATAATTACACGACCATCTGGGTCGATGGCACATCCTATAACTTCAACGCGCAGTGGGCGAAAGGCGGGGAATATATTCTGTACTGGTCAAGCAACGGGGTGAGCCAGTGGAACACCCTCCTGGCCGATGCAGCCATCACGGACAACAATCGTTTCCCTTTTGACACCGCCATCACACAGGTGCGCGGGACTTCAGACGGGTATCTTTTTATCAATGACCAGAATCAGGTTTATTACACCAACGGTTTTACGACCCACACCGCCCCGATGATTTTTCAGGCACCCGCACCGGTAGACATTGCCTACGTGACGCCGCTTGGCCTTTCCTTTACCCTGGCCTCCCTGGGGGATGCAGGCGGAATCGATGATTTTGCAGGGAATCCGTGTCCAGGTGCCCCGCCCATTTCAGTCGAGGTGAATGCCCAGGCACGGGTTTCTTTCTCCAACGGGATTCCGCTGCGGGTACGGGCTGCGCCGGGGGGAGACATTCTGACCCAATTCCCCGAAGGCACGGATTTTATCATTGTGGGTGGTCCTCAGTGCCAGGGCAATTTTAACTGGTGGCAGATTCAACGACTCGATCCGGTCAGCAACCAGATGATCAATGGCTGGGTCGCAGAAGGTGATGCAAACGGCTATTACATTGAACTCTGGGAAGGGTCGGGCAGCGGCGTAACACCCGTAGGCAATCTGGCCGCACCCAATACAGAAACCGGAGACGGAGATTGCAGCCTCGCGCCTGTCACGCAGATTGCCGTCGGCATGAATGTTCTGACCATCATCAACAATGGCACCCTTGCCATGCGTGCCAATCTGAACGACGAATTCCCCTCGAATCAGATTCCGGGAGGGCTTACCGCATCGGTCGTGGCCGGGCCACAGTGTAACAAAGGTTACCGTATGTGGAAGGTATCGCTGAATCTGAACGGGCAGAATGTCTCCGGTTGGATATCGGAAGGCACCACTACTCAGTATTTCATCCAGCCGCAGTGAGTTGAAGGAGGACGGGATTTCCGTCCTCCTCTTTCTAAGCGGCGCTCCTCGTGATTCGCCTCGCAGTTAACATATTATGCCAAGCAACAATGTCTCGGTTCAAAATCCGGCTTTGCTCATCTATAATGAGTGCCACCAATGAGGGGTTGTGAAACAAAGATGGCAAAAATTTTTTTGAGCTATGCCCGTGCTGATGCTTCTGAGATAGCAGAAGAACTCGCTGATCAACTTCGCATAGATCATGAGGTTTTTCTTGATAAGCACAGCATCCGGGCAGGCGCTCAATGGAAGAAAGAACTCAGCCGCCGCGTTAAATGGGCTGATTTAATGGTCGTTTTGGTGACCCCGAAATCCAATGATTCCGATTATGTGTATGAGGAGACCCTTCAAGCCGCCACTCTGGAAAAACCCATCATTCCAGTTCAAGTCGAGGGGACACCATTACCTGTCCATCTGCGAGGCACCTGGCAAGCGGTCACTTTTGAAAATGGAAACTATGAAGCGGTTCTTCTGGAAATTGAGCGCAGTTTAAAGGAGATTGGAACTCGTAAGCGTTTACCTCTTTATGGACTGGCGGGGCTGCTGGCCTTATCACTGATAATCGCATTGTTATGGTTCATCATCATGAATGACAGCGATCCGGATTCTGGCAGTTCAGAGAACAATACGTCAGTTACCGATGAACCGACCGCTACATTAACAGCGACATTGACCTTTACGCCATCCTATACGCCGACCGCTACGCCGACTCGAACCCCTCGCCCGCCCACGGAGACCCCAACCCCATCTCCAACATCCACAGAGATACCAGAAGAACTCATTCTCTACGAAGAGGATTTTGAAGATGGGGTGACAACTGGTTGGGACGTTAAAAAAGGAGTCTGGCAGGTCGTGGAAATGGACGATGGTAACCACGTATATCAGGCAACAGGATCCTGGGCAGAAGCCTACATCGGGACACCCAACTGGTCGGACTACGCCTTCAGTCTGAAGATGCGTGTACCAAACAATATCGAAATTCTAATTCATGTGCGTTCATCAGACTTTTTTTATGGATATGTCGTCGGTGTTACCAGAACCGATAATTGGCTCGGTGTTGCCAAAAAAATAGATAACCGCTGGATTGGTTTAGCTGGCGATGATGTCCCGCTGCGGAGAGAAGAATGGAACTCTGTTTATGTAGAAATCAAAGGACAGACCTTACAGGTCAGTGTTGATGGATACAAGCTGCCCCCCGTTACAGATGAAACATTTGAAGATGGCGGTATAGGGTTAATCATAGGCGGGTCACCAGGGTCTGAAGGGGTTCAATTTGATGACATTCGGGTATGGTCCCTCAGCA
This sequence comes from Anaerolineae bacterium, assembly GCA_008933735.1. Classification (GTDB taxonomy): domain Bacteria; phylum Chloroflexota; class Anaerolineae; order Aggregatilineales; family J027; genus SB15. Next base: position 155,968 of record WBUL01000007.1, read on the forward strand.
AATAGAAATTCCTGAGGAGGCGGCCTTTCAGGTTGGAGTCACCCGTGCCTCGACCTGCCAATGGATCGAGGCTCTCCAGGCTTACTGAGATAATCACGCTCTTATACTGGCTCAGGTCAACCTCTGCCGGAATCTCGTAATTCTGATTGCCGATGTTTCCCTTGAGCGACCCTAGAACCTGTGATGCACTTGGGTGTGGTGATTTTCCCCTCACCCTGCTCCCAGCTTGTGTGAGCTTGGGGGATGAGGGGTAAAAAGTGCATAACACGCTTTAGCGTAGGCATCAAAAGTTACGCAGAAATTACACACTCATAAAAACACCGCAAAAATGGCATTAAAATAAATAAAAGCGCTGGAGCACATCATGACAACCTCCATGACCATCAACAAAACCAGTATCGAACTTGTGCAGGGGGACATCACCCAGGAAGAAACCGATGCCATTGTGAACGCGGCAAATGCTGCTTTAGCGGGCGGTGGTGGAGTAGATGGGGCGATTCACCGGGCGGCAGGAGCAGCCGAACTCCAGGCGGCCTGTCGCAAACTGGGTGGCTGTGCAACGGGAGACGCCAAAATCACCCCAGGGTTCAAACTCAAAGCCCGATTCATCATTCATGCGGTCGGGCCTGTTTACCAGCCAGGGAGCGAGGAAAGTCCCCGTTTGCTCGCCAGCGCTTACCGCCGCAGCTTGGAAGTGGCCGTAGAAAACGGCGTCAAAACCATCGCGTTTCCGGCGATCAGCACGGGTGTATATGGCTACCCGATGGACAAAGCCGCCCAGGTATCATTAACAGCAGTTGCGGATTTTGTCCGTCAGAATGACCGCCTTGAAAAAGTACGGTTTGTCCTGTTCGGAAGCGAGGCGTTTGAAACCTTTAAGGCAGCACTCCGGACGTTGAGCTAGCTTCCGGCAACAACAAGCGCCAGACAGTTACAAATCCGTCGCCATGCGGCTTATCAAACCGCGTCATAAACTCTGCCCGTACCAGCCAGTTATCCCTGGATTCTGGCAGGTCGCCCTCAGCAATCAAATACACCGGAATCTCCCTCAGCAAACGAGCCAGAACAAAAGGAATCGTACTGCGCCGCGCTGGGTTGGCGAAGTCGAATGCCTTGTCGCAGTCGTAATGCAAATCAGGGAATTGGTACAGGGATGGAATGCAAAAACGTGTGCCTAAAAGGGCCTGTACAGTGCCTTCATAGGGTTCGCCGTTGTCCTGCACATATTCCAGGGCATCCAGCAGCGCATAGGCCGTGAACGAACCCTCAAAATAATTCTGCGTGTCCAGCCAGGGCATGTGGAGTTGGGTCGGATCGCTGGAAGCTTTCTGGGCAAACGGTATCGAAAACAGCGCTGACCAGATGATCACAACGGATGCAGCCGCATAAAATGCCTGTTTGGGCTGCCTGATAAGCGTCTCCGCCAGAATCATGATTCCGGCACCAAACAGGACAGCAATTGCAGGGGTTCCAGCCGTCATGTAACGGCTCTGGAAAGAATTGCGCCCTACCAGGAAAAATGTCGTCAGCCATGCCAGCGCCAACCACAGTAAAACGAGGAAGATCTGCTTTCGGGACTGCTTAAAATACAGTCCAAGGGGTGTCTGGATCAATAGAAGCACGGTAACAGGCAGCGAGACCAGCAGCACCATTTTTTCCCACGCATCACCCAGCTTCCCCAGAAAAGTATCGGCTTTGGTGGTGGTATTGACCAGCCAGGTATCGTAGATCGCGTAATCCACGCCCTGGTAATATTGAATAGCGGCGGGAACCAGCACCAGCGACCACAACCCGATCACCACCAGAACCGCCCGGAGTCCATGTGGAAAGTAGCGCACAAACATGTCTTTGATCGAGGTATAGTGGGAAAACAGCGCTACCGCAAACAGGGGCATAAAAGCGACAAAAGCCATCGTTAATTTGGCGGCAGGGGTCAGCGCCAGGAACACCCCCACCCACAGCGCCCGTTTATAGGTGGGATTCGCCGCAAATCGGATGCTCTGCCACACCAAAACCGTTGATATAAAACCTGCCCAGGGATCGGAAAGGGCCATCCGTTCAAAGAAAAAAGCGAATGGCAGCAGGGCATAAAAAGCTGCCGCAATCAATGCCGCCCGCTCATTAAAAAGCCGCCGCGTGATGACAAACACCACTGCCCCCGTGAGCAGTGAACTCAGGGCCACACTCATCCGCGACAGAAAAAAGGCAGTGTCGTTTTGTTTGAGGTCAAAAATGCCGGGAACAAAATAAAACAGAAATTTCCCATGACTTTCAACGGCGGGATGCTGCTTAAAATCATAGACCACCGCCGCCCGCCGAATGTGATTACTTTCATCCACAAACAGCGGCAGTGCGGTAATGTGATGTGACCGGATAAACAGGTGGATCAGAAAAATCAGCAGCAGCAGGGCATATGTTGAGATGGGAGTTTTTTTCGGTTGCACGAGTGTCTCTTCTATTAACGACGTAACAGGACTTCCATACCGATTCTACGCAGGGAATTTTGTGAAAGTTGCACTCAGCCGCCAGCTATTGTGACGGCTGATCCCGCTAATAAAGCGGGGGGCGGGCAGTTAATTGATACAGAAACAGAAGCACCCGTTCGGTGATGCCAATATGATCGTGATGCTCCTCATGGCTGCCAAATTCATAGTTGTTGAGGTAATCCATCAGGCGGGTGATTTCGCCTGCATCCAGCCAGAGTCCCCCGCACCTCTGGCAAATATCCATTTTGACGCCGGAATGATCCTCAAATTCAAACTCCATTAACGGCGAGCCATCCTCTGGGCAGAAGCGGCCTCTGTGTTCTTGCAAGGTTTCGCCCGTGTGGACTTCCAGAATGGGCGTCTCCTGCATTTCGGTCAGGGCCTGCAAAGCATCCACTCGCAGCCAGTAGCCGCCCTGTTCCGGGTCTTTGAACAGAGTCACGTTGTTAATGGTCACTTCTTGCAGCAGTGCACCGCTGACAGGCGATTTCAGTTCAGCCATCTTGTTTATCCTTCCCTAAGTCAGCCAGGGTTTGGTTTCTAAAAACCGCGCTCCCTTTCTAACTCTATTTTACGCCTGAATTCCAACCGCTACATCCGTTCCGGTGCGGTCATACCCATGATTCCCAACACACGGACAAAGACCACCCTTGCCATCCGGTAAAATTGCAGCCGCGCACGCGCCAATGCTTCTGGCACCTCGCTGTGCAGCACGCGAACATCATCGTAAAGCGGATGAAAGACCCGTGCCAGATCCAGCGCCCAGAATGCAATCTGATGCGGCGCAAGATTCTCATAGGCAAACACCAATTGTTCCGGTAGTTCCAGCGCTTTACGGATAAATGCCAATTCGCCCGCCCCCAGCAGCGACAAGTCCGCGCCCTCATCCCAGTTTTCAGGGTAGCCATTTTGCTCCACCTGCCGGAAAATCCCACAGCAGCGCACATGAGCATTTTGAATGTAATACACTGGATTTTCGTTCGACTGCTCTTTGGCTTTCTCAAAATTGAAATCCAGGTGGCTGTCAGCGGAACGCGCCAGCATAAAGTACCGCACCACATCTCGTCCCACTTCGTCAATCAGGTCATCCAGCGTGACGTAATTCCCGGCACGGGTGCTCATTTTATTTTCCCCAAACGTCACAAACTGATGCAGCACCACATCGACTTTGGAGGCATCGTAGCCAAGGGCCTGCAACCCGCGAGCAACTGTCTGGGCTTCAATTATGTGATCTGTGCCAAAAACATCAATAATCCGCTCGAATCCGCGACCCAGTTTGTTGATATGATAGGCAATATCAGGCAAAACATAAGTGGGTTCACCATTGGATTTGACCACAACGCGATCTTCTTTATCCCCAAGCTGCGTGCTGCGAAACCAGACGGCGGGTTTAGTCAGGTTTTCTTTTCTGGCTTTGTCAAGTTCGTCCTCGGCAGCACCTTCGCGGGTCACTGCCTCGTAGATAAAACCCTTTGAGCGAAGCTGCTCCAATACTTCCCATACGGACTGATCGTCATAGACGAACTGCTCATTGAAAAAGTGGTCAAATTTGATGCCGACCCGTGCCAGGGTCGTTTCAATCATCTTAAAAATGCGGGCTTCTGCGTACTCCTTGAAGGGCTTCCAGTCAGCTTGCATCCAGGCGCTGCCTACTTCCGCCTTGAGTTCCTCCGCAACCGTGATGAGGTAATCCCCCTGATACCCATTTTCTGGTAGTTCCGCATCCTGCCCCAGACTCTGTAAATACCGCGCCTTAAGACTGTTGCCAAGCAGGGTCATTTGTGCGCCGGCATTGTTGAAGTAATATTCACGTTCGACCGTCCAGCCGCATTCCATGAGCAGGTTCGCCAGAGTATCGCCCAGAATCGCGCCGCGTGTTCGCCCGATATGCAGCGGCCCGGTAGGATTCGCGCTCACAAATTCTACCTGCGCTTTTTTGCCATGCCCAATGTCCTGCTGACCGAAGGTTTCCCCAGCAGCAATGATTGTTCTGACCTGCTGGCGCACCCAGTTTTCCGACAAACGGAAATTGACAAATCCCGGCGGCGCAACCTCAACACTTTGCAGAAAATCTGCCTGTGGGAAGTGCAGCTTGATTGCATCTGCAATATCAAGCGGTTTTTTGCCAGCGGGCTTCGCCAGAGCCAGCGCCACTGGAGAGCCATAGTCGCCCTGATCAGCTTTTTTCGCGGGATTCACTGAAATTTCCGGCAGGTCAAAGACAGGGAGTGTTCCGTCTTGCTGCGCGGCGAGAATAGCTTCTCGGATCAGGTGTTGAATTTGCTGTGGAAGGGGTTTCAAACGTGCATACTCCTACACTTATTTCACCAGTATTCTAACAGCCTCCCCTGATACAATATAAGGTGAAAAAAGGAACAAATTATGCATACCATACCGCCCGATGTCACTCTGATGATTGACCGCTTGCAGCAGGCAGGCTATCAGGTCAGCCGGGATGCCAAAGGCAGTTATTATCAGGGAATGCTTAAGCTGGCGGGCGATTTAGCAGGCATGGCCTTTCTGCGTCACGAACCCATTCTCCGTCTGCTGACCAATGCCCAGGTCAGGAAAGGCATCGCTTATACCTTCGGTGAAATGAAAGCGATTGCCCTGCCCCGCCAGGATACGGAAAAATTCGCCAGATTAATGCAGGACTTGGCGGGCCGGCAACTATTCATACGCGGGTATGTCCTTCAATGCCCGGTGTGCAGTCTGGAGTTGTGGTATCCCCTGTCCGACATCAACGAACAGATGCGCTGTCAGGGATGCCGTTCCTGGTTTCAACTGCCCCTGGAACTCAACTTTGCTTACCGTTTAAATCACCTGTTCGCAGTAGGCGTCAACCAGGGGGCGCTGTCGGTGCTGCTCACCGCCCTTTACTTGCAGCGGAATTCTCAGGCGATGGTCTGGGATGCGAACTACCAGCTAAAAAAGAATGGCGAAAAAATCGAGCTGGATCTGATCGCCATTTGCGATGGAATGCTGGTACTGGCGGAATGCAAAGATAATTTTAAATCCGAGGAGATTACGGGTCAGTTGCGAAATACCCTGTGCCTCGCTGATGACATTGGCGCAGACCGATTTATTTTTGCGACCTTAAAAACTGAAATTCCCCCGTCAATTGCTGATGTACTGGAGAATCGGGGAACACTGCTTCAGCGGGCAGAATTGCTTGCCTCTACCGGCGAATGAGGGTCGGGTCAAGGGCGTCTCGCAGGCCGTCACCGACAAAGTTAAAGGCCAGCACAATCAGACTGATCAGCGCTCCCGGCGCAGCCCACATCCACCAGGCAATCAGCAGCCACGCTTTGGCATCATGAAGCATGTTCCCCAGGCTGGCGTTCGGAGGTCTGATCCCCAGCCCAATAAAACTCAACGCGGCTTCACTTAAGATGGCGGTTGGCACTGCCAGTGTCGCAGCGACCACGATAGCCCCAAGGGCATTGGGAAGCAGATGCACCAGCACAATGCGCTGCGGGGACACGCCAATTGAACGCGCAGCCACTACAAATTCACGCTCTTTGAGCGACATAAAATCCGCACGCACCAGCCGCGAAATGTCCATCCAGCTAAACATCCCTAAAATTAAAACAATATTCCAGATATTTGGCTTGAGGAGCGCGTTTAAAGCCAGAAACAAGATAAAACTTGGCACGGATAGAAACACATCCACGACTCGCATCAGGATGTTATCCAGGATGCCGCCCGCATAACCGGAAATCGCACCCACCAGCACCCCAAACCCGATGCTGATAAACATGGCGAGAAAACCAACCAGGAGCGAAATTCGCATCCCATATAGCGAACGTGAAAGAATATCCCGGTTAAAGTTATCCGTACCCAAAAGGTGCTCGCTGGAAGGCGATTGAGGCAAACCGCGAGTCTCTCGCGCAGCGCGGGGGTCAATGTCGTTGGGATCATACGGGGAAAGCTGTGGAGCAAGCAGCGCCAGAACCGCCAGGGCAGAAAGGATCACAAGGCTCAGCATCGCCAGTCTGTGCCGCCGGAAGTTGCGCCACATGACCTTAAACAGGCTGTCCGGCACATGGGTGATTTCAACAACCTGATTAGACATAGCGGATTCGCGGGTCAGCCCAGTGATAGGCCACATCAGCGACAAAATTGCCCAGAACAATAAAAATCGCGGAAAGCATGGTGACGCCCATGATAATCGGATAATCGCGTTTAAGGGCAGCGTTCACCGCCAGCAGCCCCATACCAGGCCAGCCAAAAACAAACTCAATGATAAACGCGCCAGAAACCAGATTTGGAATAGACAGCCCGACGAGGGTAATCATCGGCAAAATCGCATTTCGCAGCGCATGGAGGAACAATACACGCCGTTCGCGGGCACCTTTGGCCCGCGCAGTCCGGATATAATCCTGAGAAAGGGTATCCAGCAGGCTCGAACGCTGGTAACGTACCCACCGGGCCAGCGAAGCCGCGCTGAGCGCCACCGTAGGCAGGATCAGATGCTCGCCGACATCCCGGACTTTTGCCCACCCTTCGTACTCTTCCCGCACATTTCGCATTCCGGTAATAGGCAGCCAACCGAGTTCTACCCCAAAAACCTGAATAATAAACAAAGCGACAATGAAACCGGGTACGCTCAGCCCTACGAACGAGATAAAGGTCACCAGGTAATCCAGCAGAGTGTAGCGGTACACAGCGGACAAAATACCAATCGGAATCGACAGAAAGATTGTCACCAGCAGTGAGGCCCCACCCAGCAGAAGCGTATTTGGCAGACGGTCCAGGATTTCCTCCTCAACGGGGCGGCGTGCGGAAAGCGAAAAACCGAAATCCCCCCGAACCGCATTCTCTAACCACTGCCAGTACTGCACCGGCAGCGGATCGTCCAGCCCTAAATCCGAGCGAAGCCTGGCTAAATCTTCCTTACTGGGCGGCGGCTTGTTCGGGTCAATGTAGACCCCTGTCGGATCGCCCGGCGCAGACCGGATGATGCCAAAAGACAGGATCGAAATGCCGATGAGCAATGGGATCATTTGCACAATTCGGCGGATCAAATAGAGAATCATAGGCGGAGTCCATCATAATCCACCCTCCCCTCTGTAAAACAGAGAGGAGTCGTAAAAAAATCCCCCTCTGAAAACAGAGAGATGTTAGTTTTCGTAAATCCGTTCGGGGTGACGGAAGTTCGTCCCAATGGAATTATCGAGAACAGCGTCATCAATATTGAAGCGAGAACTTAGCACCGTTGGCTCCGTATTACGATACAGAGGGATGGTTGGCAGGTCTTCCCACAGGATCGCTTCAATCTGTTCGTAAATTGCCATGCGTTCGTCAAAATTACTGACTACACGTGCTTGTTCAAACAGGGCGTTGATCTCTTCGTTGCGATAGTTAGACAAATTCGGTCCCAGCGCGTCCGTCCACATGTAGAAATTCGCGTAGCTGTTGGGTTCCGGCCCGATCTGACTCCAGCCAGAGGTATGGACTTCATAGGGTTTGTCTTCAACACGTTCCTGGTAAATCTGTTCCACCAGGGTTGCCAGGTCACGCTGTTCCAGGTTGACCTTGATGCCGATGTCTTCCCAGTACTGCTGGACAACAACCGCATACTTATCATAGTCGCGGAAGCCAGCCGTAAAAGTCACGATGTTGATTTCCCACGGTTCGCCGTTTAAATCGCGGAAGCCATCGCCATCCGAGTCGGCAATGCCGAGCTCATCCAACATCTGACCGGCACGTTCGGGGTCGTAATCGTAACCACCAAGTTTATCCTGATTGTAAAACGGCACCACATGATCAAAGTGCGAATTATGCACTACACCATAGCCCTGCCGCACAATGTCCACAACCGCCTGACGATCAATAGCAATCATCAGAGCCCTACGTACCTGAGGCTCTTTGAACTGGTCAAGCGACAGGTTGAAGAACATCTGGAACAGACTGTCGGATTCGGCAATAGCAACCTGATAATCCGAATTGCCTTCGAACAACGGAACAGATGCGCCAGGGATATTGGGCAAAAAGTCAACTTCACCGGTTTGCAGCGCAGCTACCTGTGTTTGCTGATCGGGAATAATGCGGAAAATGATCCGATCCAGACAGGGGCGGCCCCGGAAGTAGTCCTCATGCGCTTCCAGCACAATGCTCTCGCCTGTGTTCCATTCCACGACCTTGAACGGCCCCGTGCCAATCGGTTCACGATTGAACGGGCCTTCGCGCAGATCCTGACCTTCCAGCACATGCTTCGGCACAATCGGCACACTGATGTCCGTGAAGAAAGAGGCATTCGGTTCCGTTAAGGTCGCGACTACCGTGTAATCATCGACAGCTTCAAACAGGATAGGTTCGCCATTTTGCAGGAAACGTGGGCGGAACGGCGCGATATCTTCTTCCGAAGTCTGGATCGTGTTGAAGGTGTATACTACGTCTTCAGCAGTCAGTTCTTCACCATCATGCCATTTCACCCCCTGGTGCAGATTAAAAGTCCAGGTCAGACCATCATCGCTCACGGTCCAGCTATCGGCCAGATCGCCTTTGATTTCCGTGCCCCAGTTTTCGCCGCCCAGTGTGAGCGGATTAAAAATATATGACAGGACAGCCACCGACGCGCCGTCATTCGCATAAACACCATTCAGACTGACCGGATCGCTGCCAATAGCGGTAATGAGAGTGCCGCCCGTATTGGGGCACGCAAAAGCATCCTGGGCAGAAACCGCCGGAATTGCCAGCACGCTTACCAACATTATTACCAGTATCGTGAAAGTGAGGAAATATCTTGGCTTCATAATAAGGCTTGCTCCTCATGAGAATGAGATGATTATACTCGCCCCGAATTCGGAAAGACAATTCTTTCAGCGCCATGCTGGTTTATAATATGAAAGTCAAAAAAGGTATTTTGTCTATGCAAAGCGATTTGCCCCATATCAAAATTTATACGGATGGTGGCTGCGATCCGAATCCAGGACCAGGTGGTTGGGCGGTCATCTTAGTAGACTGGAAAACGGGCAAAGAAAAAGAAATTTCTGGCAGTGAATCGCAAACCACGAATAACCGTATGGAACTCACTGCCGCCATCGAAGCCCTCAGAACCCTGAAGAATCGCTGCCGCATCGATTTCCATACTGACTCTCAGTATGTGAAAAAGGGCATCACCGAATGGATTGAGGGATGGATTGCCAGGAACTGGCAGCGTAAGAAGTCGCCCATTGAAAACGTGGATTTGTGGCAAGAGCTCCACCGGCTTTGCCAGCAGCATGAGATCACGTGGCACTGGGTAAAAGGCCACGCTGGTCACGACTACAACGAGCGAGCTGACCGCTTAGCTTCGGCGGCAATTCCCCGTGTAGTGCAGCAAATTGACCCCTCGGCCATCCAGATTTACCTGCGGCTTTCGGATGAAGACGTGCGGCGTTCCAGCCCACGTGGGTGGGCAGCGTGCATTGTTCGAGAGGGAAATGAGGAAGTTTTAAGCGGTGGGCATCCGGATATTTCTCCCAACCATTTTGGCTTGTTCGCTGTACTGGAAGTACTCAGACAAATTCAGGATGAACGCCCGATTCAATTTTTTCTGACCCACAAATTCGTCTACGATGGCATAGTGAGCTGGGTGGCAGGCTGGCGCGATGGGGGGTGGGTTAAACCGGAAAAATTTAAAGAGGAATGGAAAACACTCGATAAATTTGACCGTCAGCGCAAAATCACCTGGGTGTATATGCGCGGCCCCAAACCGGACGAATATAACCGACTAGGAGAAATAACGACTCAGGCCAGAGCCAAAGCGCCTCACCTCCCCATGCCACCCGAACTCAAAGCTGAATTCGACGAAGAGGCAGGCACATTGTCAATGTTCTAGAGTTCGTTTTCAAAGGCTTACCGTGCGTCCAGACGCCAGACCTCGCTGCCAAAACTGAGCAGATAGAGCTCGCCATCAGAATCCAGACCGAAGGAACTGATATGAAAATCGGTATCCATGAACTTTTCGCTGACCCATTCGCCGTTCTGGTTCTCCAGCGTCCAGAGGGTACCGGCGCACCAGTCGCCGTATAGGTACTTGCCCTGCAAATCGGGGTGTTTCTGCCCGCGATAAACATAGCCGCCCGTCACCGAGCAGACCGAATTCCAGACTTCGACCTCAATCACATGCTCATATTCCGCCGCCGGAAAAGTGAGTTGTTCTTTGTCCACCTGATCAGCGGCTTCAAATTCATGGTTGCCTTCGTAAAAATTCCAGCCATAGTTTTCCCCACCTGCGCTGGTGGCAGGCTGGACATTAATTTCCTCGTACAAATTTTGCCCCACGTCCGCGATATAGAGATCACCTGTAGCCGCGTCGAAGGCAAAGCGCCAGGGATTCCGCAGTCCGTAGGCCCAGATTTCAGGACGGGCATTCTCAACACCCACAAATGGATTATCATCAGGGATGGTGTAAGTCTCCTGCCCAACCACATCAATTCGCAGCAGCTTTCCGAGCAGCGTGTTCAAATTCTGTCCGTTTTTGTGCGGATCATTGGCTGAGCCACCGTCCCCTAAGCCGATATATAGAAAGCCATCTGGTCCAAAAGCCAACTGCCCGCCGTTGTGATTGCCGTAAGGCTGGTCAACTTGCAGAAGAATTTCCTCGCTGGCCGGGTCGGCACGGTTATCCTGAGAAATATAAAAACGCGACACCACTGTATCGCCATTTTTGTCTGTGTAATACACATAAAATTCAGTCGGATCGTTTGGAGAAAAGGCCATGCTCAACAATCCCTGCTCGCTGGCGCCGCTGCCCACCTGTGAGGTGATATCGAGAAAAGGTTCGGCCTGTACCTTTCCATCCCTGCTCAGAATCCGAATCGTCCCTTTTTTCTCGACCACAAACAGACGGTCATCGCCTGCATGGGTCAGATAGGTTGGGCTGTCCATCGCATCAGACACCAGGATAAATTCAAACTGGTCGTTACGCGGGCTTTCCTGACGCAGCCAATACACTACGCCTGCACCCATCACCGCCAGAATAACCGCAATAATCAAAATGTGCCGTAATCTGAATTTCATCACCTGCTCCTGAAGTACCCAGTATTATTTTGGCACATCAGGAGCAGGGGTGGGTCGAATTTAAGGAAGATTTAAGATTGATCGACATACCGTCCGGCGCGGCGCACCATTTCGATGAATTCCTGCACATAGGTATCATTGGCATAGACTTCGCCAAGCGGCGCAATCACCGTCATCAGATCAGGATAGCTGCCATCTTCCGCCCAGGTGCTTTCGCGCAGCAGTTCGGCAAATTCTGCTACCGCCGCCAGCAGTTGAAACTCCGCTGGCGCATCTTCAAACCTGCTCATCAGGTCAGCAGTGGAAAGGGTCTGGCTGAGTTCAACCACCTCTCTGGTTTCCGCATCCTGATAACGGATTACCACGGTCGCAATCACACCTGACTCAGTACTACCCTCCAGCGCAAGTTCATACAGCGCAGTAACGCTGTGGCCCGCGCCAATTTCGCCCGCATCGACCGAGTCATCACGGAAATCTTCATCCGCAATGGCACGATTTTCATACCCGATCAAACGATAGCGATCCGTTACTTCGGGGTTAAAGTCAACCTGCACCTTGGCATCGAAGCCGATCACCTGCAAAGTGCCAGTCAGGTTGTTAACGAATACGCGGCGGGCTTCACGCAGATTATCCACGTAGTAATAGTTGCCATTCCCATCGTTGGCAAGCTGTTCCATCAACACGTCATTGTAGTTACCCATGCCAAATCCCACCGTGCTCAGCGTGACACCGCCATCTACCGAATCTTGAATCTGAGTGAGGATGCCATCTGGCCCGGTAATACCTACGTTCGCCACCCCATCACTCAGCAAAATCACACGGGTAATTTGCCCATCACGCTTATGCTCATCCGCCAGACGGTAGCCAAGACGGATCCCTGCTTCGGCATTTGTGCTGCCTTCAGGGTGCAGCGCGTCAATCGCGTCCAGAATGGTCTCTTTTTCGCTGGCTGGCGTGGGGTCGAGGACGATGCGGGTATTGTCTGAATACACCACAATCCCCACCCGATCATCTTCACGCAGTTCATCTACCAACAGCGCCAGCGATTCTTTGACTAACCCCAGGCGATTTTCCATGTCCATGCTCCCGGACACGTCAATCACAAAAATGAGCAGAGCAGGCGTGCGATCTTCCGGCGCGATGCTGCGCCCCTGAATCCCTACCCGCATGAGATAATGGCCTTCGTAGCCAAAGGGTGCTGGCGCAGCGTCCACATGGATGGCGAAAGCATTCTCCCCGTCAGGCTGGGGATAATCGACATCGAAGAAGTTGATGAATTCTTCCGGACGAACAGCATCGGATGGGGGAAGCATCTGACTGCTCATGAGGTAGCTGCGAGCAAGGGTATAGGAAGCTGTATCAACATCCATCGCAAATGTGCTGAGATGATCGTCGGCGGTGTCATAAAATGGATTAACACCGTAGTCCTCAAAAAACATATCCTGCGGTGGGGCATTTGTGGGTGCCGCGACAGCGGATTGCGGCATTGCCTCTCCGGCAGCAAATTCCCGCTCAGCCACTTCTAACGGAGCCTGAAAGGTCACCTGCGAAACCTCTGCTGCCTTGTCTGACTCACTGTCTTTGTTGCTGCTGCAAGCCACAACGAGAAAAAGGATACTCAGGAAAATCAACACTTTCCGCATGATTCATTCTCCATAGTCATTTCTTGCTAGGAAAACGACAGGTATGAAGATTTTGTTCCTCAATCCACGCGGAAGTAGACTGTATCCACCCGTTGATCGTCCACAAAAATATCCACACGATAGCGCCCAACGACCCACTGGTTGGCCGTATCCGTCCGCGCTTCGTAATCGACCCCCAGAATCGCGGTACCGACATTACTGGCGGCCTCCGTCTCAACTTCCTGCAAAATATCGCCATTGGGGTCAATGAAGCGTGCCATGACAATCACCGGGTCATCATGTTTGTTGAGCTTCACGACAATGTTGAGGTCATCAGTTGCGGTAAACTGTTCATCTTTCCGCAGGTCTTTTTCCTCAAAACCATCACCAGACGCTGTATACGCCCCGTCATAGACTTCCCCCGCGCACGCGGATAAGAGGAGCAAGAGTAACAATCCCAGAATTTTCACGCGCATAGTGTTAACTCAGCTTAACCTTTTTTCAGATAGATTTTACAAAAATTGGGGGGAAATCCCTGTTAATTTAAATGTAATCGATTGCAAGATTCATATGATTCTCATTTTTCATTTGCAATTTAAAATTCACACGTTATACTATCGATCAAGGTTGTGAAGTTTGAACAACTCACACAGCCGATACTTAGTACAATTCGCCCCATTTTAATTACTTGACCCCGCCCGGGGTCGCAAAAAATTTGTTAAAATAGATTTATAATCCACCCCACCGGACCCTGCTAAAATAATTTCCGGTGGGTTTTTGTTTTTTTAACACAGGGAAACTATTTTTGCATGTTCATCATTCGGGGCGAATTTCAGACAACGCTCCTCAAAGACCTTGTAGCCTCGAAAATTGCGATTTCCCACTTCCAAGTGCTGATTATCCCTTTCGCTGGACAGATGTGCGGCGCGGCTGTCAAGATAAACTAATCATCACGCCCTGTCCATCAAGCGGAACCGTCCAGAATCGGCATTCGTCCACCCCGGCATCCTGGAAGGCTTCGACCATCGCATTCGCAATAATATTATGGTTATACGAGGCAAATACAAGCAGCGCTGGGCCACGACCCACCAGGGTAACTGCCGCTGCTCCCTGGGATTTCGCTACGTGAATCACATCCTCATAACCAGGAATATGTGTGGTAAATGCCTCCTGATACAGCCGGTCTTGCAGGGTTTTTTCCAGCAGTTCGTAATCCGCATCCAACAGGGCATCCATCAAAAACGAGAGCCGATTCATGTTAAATACGGCATCTCGCAGGGCGACCATCTGCGGAAGCGCAGATTTGGTTTTTTCCTTGTAGTCCGGCAGGAACGGCGCGACCAGAGCCACCCGCAGCGGCGGGGGTTCAAGGCTGTTGTAGATGATGTTTCCATCTGCTTCGCGCATACACACGTTCAGTCCGCCAAGCAGGGTTGTGACAATTGCTTCGGGAATCAGCCCGGCTTCCAGGCCAAGCTGGATCAGCGCATCGCGGTCAAGACTGTTGCCTGTCAGGTTATTGGCGGCCACCATACCGCCCATCCAGAATGCAGCAATCGTGTCCAGTCCTACATCCAGCGGAATATGATTTTCAATTGAAACACTTAATCCCGCCGGGGCAATTTCCTTTTTCTGGAAAACACGTGTCGCTGCACGCATAACTGGATTTCGCAAATTCAGAGGCAGCGCCTCCTGACCTTCTCCGGTCACGGTGATTTCCAGTTTATCATCGAGACGGGCGCTCATTTCCACATGAACATGAAGGGCAAGCCCCAGCCCAATGGTGTTCAGACCAGGGCCAAGACTGGGCAGAGGGGCGGGAACAGTCACAGAAACTTTGCTCATAATAAGGTCTATTTTCCTGTGCAATCGCAAATCCGGCAAGCAGGATCAGATATTTGGATAGAGATTAATGCCCAGGGCATTTGCAGCAGCCACAATCAGCGGAGCGATCAACAGCGCCGGCAGGTAATTTGCGACACGCGGATGTTTAATATCCAGCAGAATCAGCGACAGCCCCATTAAGATCATCCCCCCGGTTGCTGTGAGTTCATTGGTCATGTCTTTGGTCATGATTTCCCCGGCCAGAAAACCGCCCAACGACAGACCGCCCTGAACCACAATCACGGTGATAATTGAAAAGAATACGCCGACCCCCAGCGACGCCGCAAAGGCCATCGCCGCGAAAAAATCCAATGCGGACTTGATGGTCAGCAGTTCGTAATCGCCGGACATCCCATCGCTCAAAGAGCCCAGTACCGTCAGCGGCCCCACACAAAATACTAAACTGGCGGTCACAAAGCCGTTGATAAAGCGTTCGCGTGCGGTCATGCCGTCAGCGGCTTTTTCTTCAGGCTGGCTGGAAGCGAATTTTTTTTGCAGCCATCCCCCAAAACCATTCAGCCTGCCCTGAATATCCAACATCTCCCCGATAATCACCCCGATGGCAATACTAAAAAGAGGGATGAGAACATTGCCGGTTTTGAAGCTGTTTTGCATCCCGACCGACAAAGTGACCAGTCCCAATCCCGTCACAATCGAACTCTGGGTTTGTTTGGAGAATTTATCGCCGACCAGCAGCCCAATGAGGCTGCCCACCGCTACCGCGATGACATTGATAATCGTGCCTATCATTTTTATACCTTTTCAACCGTTCTAGTGTACCGAGTTCAACAAAGGGAACAAAGTCCAGCCTATAATCGTTATTGAGCATAGAACATCTTAAGGAGAATATGCCTTGCGAAAACTCTTTTTTGCGGCCCTGACACTCCTGCTGACGCTTGGCGGCGGGGCGGTCTGGGTCTGGGCGCAGCAAAACGAGGAAGTTGCACCGCAGCTCATCGCGGTACAACCTTATCCCGGCGAAGAAATGCCCCTCGACGCGCCTCTCACCCTCATTTTCAACCAGGCAATGAATCAGGGAACCGTTGAAGCAGCATGGTCGCTTGACCCTGCTGTTGAAGGAACCTTCAACTGGACTGCCGATGATACCCTGGTGTTCACCCCCGCTGACGGGTGGACACGAGAAACCGCTTACACCCTCACGATTGGTCAAACGGCTGCGGCGGTCAACGGCCTTACGTTAGCCGACCCCTATAAGGCCACTCTTCGCACGGTCGGGCGTCTGCTCGTCAATTCGATCATCCCGTCCAACGATGCTCAGGATGTCGCCGCTGATGCGACCATTACCGTCGCTTTTAACCGCCCGGTAGTGGCGCTGGTTTCTACAGAGGAAATGGGCGACCTGCCCAACCCAATCTCAATTGAGCCAGAAGTGAGCGGCAAGGGCGAATGGCTCAATACCTCGATTTATCAGTTCGATCCCGATACCCCGCTTCAGGGGGGGACAACCTATGTGGTCACCGTGAACGCAGGCCTGACCGATATTACAGGCGCGGTGCTGGAAGACAATTTCGTTTCTACCTTCCAGACTCTGGTGCCCGAAATTCTTTCAACTTCCCCCTATGACAACCAGGTTGTCCCTCTTGAGCAAACCATTCAAATCAGTTTTTCGCAGCCGATGGATAAGGCATCAGTCGAAGCAAGTTTCCGCCTGTCCAACGACCTGCCGCCGTTTGGTGGTGAATCCATTCCGGGTGAATTTAGCTGGTCAGATGACGGCATGTATTTAACCTTCACTCCAGCGGAAAATCTGGTGATTGATACTTCCTACCGTCTGACGATTGACGCCAACATCGCCAAAGGTATCGGCGGGGCAGGGCTGCGGCAGGGGCGTGACTTTTTCTTCCGCACGGTGCCGCTTCCATTTGTTGCCTATACCTACCCAGGAAACGGCGAAACTAATGTTTCTCCCGGTTACAACAGTGTAACCATTGGCTTCGGGTCGCCAATGAATACGGACACCTTTGAGGGCAAATATATCATTTCTCCCGAACCCGCCGAAGTCACCCCCTATGTCTACAGCAACACGGAACTTTCGCTGCAATTTGAATTCATGGAGAATACCCAGTACACCATCACGCTGAAAGCCGGAACTGAAGATGTGTACGGGAACGCGATAGCCTCCGATTACTCGTTTAGTTTCACAACAGGCAGTGTTGAGCCTTATGCGTATCTTGTCGATGCAGGAAATTTTGTCGTCACTGGTGCCTACCGCCAGAACACAGCCCTTTCCATCAGCGTGTCCGGCAAACCGACTGTCACTTTTGAGCTGTACGAAGTCCCCGTTGACCGGATGCGAGACGCCTTTTATTACCTGTATGGTGATACCTTAAACGCGGTCATCAATGACAGCACACTGCTCCGCCGTTGGGATGAAACTTTCGACCCCGGCACTGCTTATGCGATTGATAAGGTTAATCTGGCGGAAGATGGCGGTGTGCTGCCCACCGGAAACTATCTGCTCGTTGGTTATTTCTTCCAGGCCGGCTACAGCAACATCATGCCCGTCCCGATGGCCGTCGTCAACAACAATGTGACGGTCAAACGGATGGAAAATGAGGTCATGGTGTGGGTGACGGACATGCAGACAGGCGAACCCGTTGTGGAACAGCAGGTCACGGTCTACTCCAACGGTCAGCCAGCAGCACGCGGCGCAACAGGTGCGGATGGTGTGCTGCGTCTGAATCTGGAAACATCTGATTTCATCACCGTGACGGCAGAGGGTGCAGATCGCTATGGTATCTGGCGCTCCAACGGCGCACCCCATACCCCAAAAACCAGTATGTATGTTTACACCGACCGTCCGATTTACCGTCCCGCAGAAACGCTGTACTTCCGGGGCGTTTACCGTGAACGCGACGACTTCACCTACACCCTCAGCGATTTAGACTCGCTTGAAATCATCATTACCGATTTCAACGGGGTTGAACTGCTGCGCCAGAATGTGGAACTGACCGAATTTGGCACCTTCAGTGGTGAAGTGCTGCTGCCGGAAGATGTGGCGGTCGGCCCTGTCAATATTCAGGTTTACACAGGTGAGATCTGGGCAGGCTCCGCCTCGGCGCAGGTGGCTGAATTTCGTGTGCCGGAGTTCAGTGTGACGGTCACGCCGGAACAGGATGAAATTATCGGCGGCGACCCACTTCGGGCGGTCATTAACAGCACGTATTTCTCTGGCGGGGCCGTCAGTAATGCCCCCGTTACCTGGACAGCGATGGCGGTTCAGGCCACCTTCCCCTATCGCGGGCCAGGACGTTATTCGTTCTCCGATACCCCGTACTTTTTCTCCTACGAGTCCGATTACTACTACGGGTACAAAGGCTACTATTCACGCACACTGGCAAGTGGCAGCGGCATAACCGACGCCAGTGGCAATCTGTTGGTCGAAATTCCCAATACAGCCCCCGAAGGGCCATACCCCGAACGGGTCACTATTGAAGCCACCATCAACGACGAGAGTGGGCAGTATATTTCCGGGCGCACCACGCTTCTGATCCATCCCGGTGAAGTCTATGTTGGCATTCGGACAGATCAATACTTCGGCGAGGCGGAAAAACCCTTCACCGCAGAAGTCATCACGGTCAATCCGCAAAGCGAAACCGTGCCCAATCAAAAGGTGACCTTAACGCTGATCGAAAAGCGATGGGAACGCGAACCCATTGAAGGGCAGTTCGGACAGTACAACTGGACACAGCGTGATATTGAAGTTGAGACGGTGGATGTGACGACTGATGAAAACGGCGTCGCCAGCCATGAATTTACACCGCCGAATGCGGGTATTTTTATGGTGCGAGCCAGTACCCGTGACCAGCGCGAACGGCTGCACCAGAGCAGCAAGCAGCTCTGGGTCACAGGGTCGCAGTATGTATGGTGGGGACGCCCCTCCAACACCATTGATCTGATCGCGGATAAGGACAGCTATGTAGCAGGCGACACGGCACAGATTCTTGTCCCTGTCTCGTTGGAAGGTGTGTCGTATGTGCTGGTTACCCTGGAACGCGACGGTGTTGTCAGTCATGAAGTTGTGCGGGTGGAAGGCTCGACCCTGGTATATGAAGTGCCGATTACCGCAGAACATGAACCAGGAATTTTTGTCTCGGTGACGGTTATGCACGGCATTGATGAAGCCAACAACGTGCCCACTTTCCGCACGGGAACAAAAAAACTGATGGTGGAACCGGTTTCCAAACGACTGAATGTGACCATCACCCCTTCCACGACCAACGCCCAGCCGGGAGACACCGTCACCCTGGATATTGAAGTCACCGACCCTGACGGCAATCCGGCGCAGGCGGAATTTGGGTTAGCGCTGGTAGATGCAGCCATCTTATCCCTCGCCTCCCCCAATTCGTCGCTGCCGGAAGCTCATTTTTACGGATCAGTCAGCAACTACACCAACACAGACGTGATGCTGATCGCGCTGGTGGATGGGCGGATTGACGACACCTTTGGCGAAGAAAGAGATCGTGAAGAAGCAGCGGATGGAGCGGCTGCCAATGACTTCAGCACACCTACGGCTGCACCGACCGCAACGGCTGAACTCGCCCAAACTGGCGGCGGCGGCGGCGGCGGATTTGAAGCTGTGGAAGTGCGTGAAGACTTCCAGCAAACGCCGCTCTGGGCCGCGCATGTGGTCACCGATGAGAATGGCAACGCCCAGGTGTCGGTCACGATGCCGGACAATCTGACCATCTGGAATCTGGACGCCCGCGCTTTTACCATTGATACGCTGGTCGGGGATGCCGAACTTGATATTGCCAGCACCCTTCCCCTGCTGGTACGGCCTTCCACCCCACGATTCTTTGTCGTGGGCGATGAGGTTTCTCTGGCGATGGTGATTAACAACAACACCGATGAAGTGCAGAATGTTCGCGCCACTATGCAGGGATCAGGTTACGAATTGATGGACGGTGAATCGCTGGAACAAACCGTAGAAATCCAGCCGAACAGCCGCGCCCGCCTCGAATGGAACGCCAGGATTCTGGATGTGACAGCGGTTGATTTAACCTTTATCGCCATCGGCAATGAAGGCTATCAGGATGCCAGCAAACCCCCCTTAGCCACAGGTGAAGACGGCACCATTCCCGTCTACCGCTACACCGCACCCGATACCGTTGGCACAGGAGGCGTATTACGCGAAGAAGGTTCGCGTACCGAAGGTATCAGCATCCCACCGATTGCCGATACTGACCAGGGAACCCTGACCATTCAGCTTGACCCGTCGCTAGCCGTCACCACGATTGATGCGCTCGACTATCTGGAAAACTATCCGCACCAGTGCATTGAGCAGACGGTCAGCCGCTTTCTCCCGAATGTAGCCACCTATCGTGCCCTGAAATCACTGGGCGTGGATGATGCCACACTGGAAGCCAATTTGCGCGAAGAACTGGACTACGGCCTTGCCAAACTGAAGGCAGAGCAGAATTTTGACGGTGGTTGGGGCTGGTTCGTCAGCATGGAAAGCAACCCCACGGTCACCGCTTACGCCGCGTTGGGTCTGATCGAGGCGCGAGAAGCTGGCTATGACATTGATGTAAATATGATTGACGCGGCGGTATCTTACCTGAGGACGCAGTTGATCAACCCGACGGAAGATACACAGTTCTGGATGCTGAACCGCCAGGCGTTTTACCTCTATGTATTCAGTCGTGACAGTCGTTATGCACCTTCTCCGGCGGAACTGGATGCGCTGTTCAGAGTGCGGCTGGAAATGAGCCAGTATGCCAAAGCCTTCCTTCTGATGGCCTATACCGCGCAGGATGGGGATTACGCCAGCCAGATTGATTCCCTGACCAGCGATTTAATCACAACCGCATTTGTGTCTGCCACAGGCGCTCACTGGGAAGAAGAATTTCGGGATTGGTGGAACTGGGGCAGCGATACCCGCACTACCGCAATTGTCCTCTCCGCCCTGATTGAGGCCCAACCGGACAACGAACTGCTTCCCAACGCTGTGCGCTGGCTGATGGTGGCGCGTCAGGGCGACCACTGGGAAACCACGCAGGAAACCGCCTGGGCTGTCATTGGTCTCACTGATTGGATGGTGGCGACAAATGAGCTTAAAGGCAACTATGATTACGCGCTGATTTTGAACAGCGAAGCCCAGACCAGCGGCACAGTCACACCGGACACCGTGCGCGAAGGACAGGAACTGGTTATTGCTGTTGGCGATCTGCTGCTGGACGAAATCAACCGGGTGACCGTCACACGCGGCGGCGGCGAAGGAGCACTGTATTACACGGCCCATCTGCGCCTGCGCCTGGATGCCAGCGAAGTTGATGCTCTTGACCGGGGAGTGAGCATCACCCGCGAATACTTCTCACAGGCAGAGACCGACCCCGTGACCGAAGCACAGGTCGGCGACATCCTCACCGTGCGGCTCACCGTCACCATTCCCGAAACCATCTACTACTTTGTGCTGGAAGACCCGCTTCCGGCAGGCGTCGAAGCAATGGACACCTCCCTGCTGACAACCACACAGTTTATCGAAGGGCCGCAGATTCGCCCGCAGTACAACCCCTACTATTACTGGTGGTGGTGGTACTGGGATCATACCGAAATCCGCGATGAGTCGGTCAATCTGTATGCTGATGTGCTGCCACCAGGAACGTATGTCTACTCGTATCAGGTGCGGGCAACAGTGCCGGGTAAATTCCAGACCATGCCCTCACACGGTTATGCGTTCTATTTCCCCGAAGTTTTCGGGCGCTCGGACGGGGAATTGTTCGTCGTCAAACCCTCCGAATAAGACTCTGCAATAAATAAGTAGGGGCTTCCGTTGTGAAGCCCCCTACTTAGTGACACTGGCAAAAGACTTCAAGTGAGGCTGACTGCTGAACCATACTTGTGCCTCCGTGAGTTTATTTCAGACAGGCCCCATTAAAAAGAGCAGGCTTGTGACCTGCTCTTGGAGAAGTTCTACAATTTTTCGTCCGCTTTTTGTGGATTACCGTTGTGGTACTGCTGCTGAATGAACATGCCAAGCAGCACGTCAGAAATACCCGAACCACGCATAGACTCACTGGTTATCCGGTCATGAAACAAGCACAGCGAGAAGATCCAATTTTGGGGACTTCCCCTATTCCTCTACTGATTGCAGCAGATCAATCATATCAAATACCATCGACACGCCTTCTACACTGATCTCATGAAGCCCGTTCTGAATGGTAGATACGCGCACGGCATAGCCCATCGCGCGTGTTTCATCAATTGCCATCATATTGAGCGAGGACAGATTAGGATCTCGCTCCCCATAGATGACCCCATACGGAACTTCCTGGCGATCTGCGGGTGGCAGATAGAAAATGCGCGGGCCTTCAGCAACGATTCCAGCCACCCCCTCGGTATCGACTTCAAGATAATCCGTTACAAAAGCGCCGCCCTCACCGAAACCGTAGAGCACCACGCCTTTTTCCATAACCTCAAGTTCGTCATTGATGACCCCCAGAATTTCATCCAGCAGGGCACGATTGGTTTCACCGTCCGCATAATCCCCAAAACCTGACGCTACCAGCACAATGCCACGACGATCCGCAAGCTCAGCAAAATGGGGCAGCAGTTCGGCCGCATCCTGCCGGAAATCCGCCAGGGCCACCACCACAGGCCAACCTGCATCCGGGGCTTCACCCTCCGGCACCAGGAAATAATAAGACGTGCCATCTTCGAGTGTACGGATACTGGCATTCCAACGGTCAAGCAGCGCTTGATTATCCGCTTCGATTTCCTCAACGGTGCGGTAATTAAACGTTTCGGCAATAGCGGCTATCGTCGGCTCTATTTTGTCCAGCTCTCCCTGCGCGGCGATCACGAGGGCAACAATATAGGTTTCATCAAAAACATTAACCGCCATCAGGGTAATTTCGCCGTCATTGGTTTCCCACCGCACCTGGGCAGAGTCCTCAATCGCAATGTCCATGGCTTCGGGGTCACTGACGGGATTTTCCTCTGAGAATCGGCTGCCCAGCGCAGCAGCAATGTTTTCCGCATTCACATCGCCCTCAAAACCTTCAATCTGGTCGGGGGTATAGGACAGGAAAATAGCGCGGCCTTCCCCATCTTTCAGCGCGTCCGGAGCCGCATCCAACGCGGTTTCGCTGGTGGCGATAATGATGTAACTAGGGCCAACTTCCAGCCACCAGTTTTTGGGAAAATTAAACTGAAATGATCCATCCTGCGATGTGTATATTTCGGGCAGTTCGGGAACTCCCTGTGCCGAGGCCAGCATGGGGAGAATACACAAAAGCAGAAGCAGAGGAATGAATTTTTTAACCATGTGATTTCCTTACCAGAACAACAAAAAGGATGTTGCGATTATATACCACGCCTGTGTGAAGAAACGATGAACTTTTTATATGGGTCGGCGAGCCAGTTTTTCCGCGAAGTGCAGCAGTTCCAGCCGTTCTAAAATGGCAATAGGTTCGGCCTCGTGGGTGACTACTACATAATCAGCGTCTCTTTGTTCCATGCGGCGCAGCACATCAAAAATTTCTTCGTCATGGGAGACACGCGGAAAATTGACAATGGGCTGCATGACCTGCCCCACACGGACACTTCCCCAGCTTAAACGCGGGATATGGCGCAGTGATTCCAGCGCAAACAGGCCAATAATTTTATCCTCAGAGGTCACGAGCGCGGTACGAATATGTCCCCCTATAGCCATCCGATCCATTGCGTAAATCAGCGGCCAGTCATAGTCAATGGGAGTATGGGAACGAATCGCCTGCCCGACGAAGACCCCTTTCAGGGCAGCCCGTTTGGTCGCGTTGAGACGGTGATATTTGGCGGCTGTCCACAGAAACCAGCCGATAAACAGAGTCCATGCACTGCCAAAAATGCTGCCCGTCCGCATGAGTTCAAAGCCTGCGAACAGCACAAACAGTGCCGCGAAAATCTGTCCAACCGTCGAAGAGACCCTTACCGCCAGCAGTTGATTGCGGCTGAAAAACCAGATGACCGCCTCGAACACCCGCCCCCCGTCCAGAGGGAATCCCGGAATCATATTAAACGCAGCCAGAATCAGGTTGATTTGTCCCAGCCACAGCAGCGCCGCGCCCATCAAGGTTTGTGTGCCGAGTGTCTGTGCTGAAAACCAACACATGCCGCCCAGAACAGCGCTGCTCAGCGGGCCGCTGAACGAAATCCAGAATTCCTGTGTGGGGGTCTTAGCTTCTTCTTCCATCACCGCCAGCCCACCAATCAGATTCAGCACAATCTGACGCACCGGAATCCCGAAAAAGCGGGCCGCCAGCGCGTGCGCCATTTCGTGCCACAACACCGACCCAAAAAACAGGATGGACACCGCTCCGCCCAACAGATAATAGACAGGTTCGCTCTGGCCCGCCACCGTGCGGGGGAAAATCTGTGTTGAAAGCGAGAGCCAGAGCAGCCCCGCCACCAGCAGCAGACTCATATTGATTCCGATTTCGACACCCGCCAGCCGGCCCAGTTTGAACGACGAATTGAGCATGAGATCATCCTTAAGTCTTGGATGTACTTTAGCACGAAATCGAAGCTGTGCTGGCAAGATTAATATGGTTTTTATATTTGAGGGGAAGTCAAAAGGGCAGGTGTGTAATACCTGCCCCGGTGGGATGCTACCTTTGCGAAGCAATCCACTTCATCGTCTTGGTGGCAAGGCGGTCAAGCGCTTCTACCGACATGGCGATATGTTCTTCTTTGGTATCTTCTTCCTTCGCATGAGAGAGACCGCGCAGACTCTGCACAAACATCATGATTGTCGGCACACCCGCACGAGCAACCTCGGCGGCATCGTGTAATGGGCCGCTGGGCAGGCGGTGTGATTTGCCGCCCGTCGTTTCCTTAATTGCCTCATCACACAGTTCGATCAGATCAGGGTGGAATGGGATCGGCGCGATTTCCCAGAGTTTGCTCCATTCCATACCCACATTTTCTTCTTTAGCAAACCGCTCACTGGCTTCCTTGGCTTCGCGCAGCATGGTCGCCAGAGAATCGGCGCTCAAATGACGCTGGTCAAGCGTAATATCACACTGCCCGACTACGGCCGTCACAATGCCGGGTTTGGTAACCACGCTGCCAACCGTACACACACCGCCGTTGCGTTTGCCAATTTCGCGGATTTCCAGCGCGACCTTGGCGGCTGCGCCCAACGCATCACGGCGTTTGTCCATAGGAGTAGACCCTGCATGAGCCGACTGTCCGGTAAAGCGGATCGCGTGACGTTCCACACCAAATGTGCCTAATACCACCCCCAGCGGCAGATTCATGCTTTCCAGCACCGGCCCCTGTTCAATATGCAGTTCCAGATAGGCAGCGGCGTTTTTTAACTGCTTGCCAGATTGTTTCACTGTATCCAGATTAAGACCAAATTCAGCAATCGCATCAACCAGCTTAATACCGCTTTTATCGGCCAGATTCCGCAGATCATCGGGCTGCATGGTGCCCGAACAGGCACTTGACCCAAACAAACTGCGTCCAAAACGTGCGCCTTCCTCGTCCGCCCAGTCAACCAGACGAACTGTTACCGGAGGCGTGCCTTCGCTGGCGATGCGGCGCATGACTTCCACCCCGGCCATCACGTTCAGACAGCCGTCCAGCCAACCGCCATTAGGCACCGAATCCATATGCCCGCCGATGAGCATTGCTTTTTCCGCTTCACCGCGCAGGGTGTACCACATATTGCCCGCTTCATCAGTCTCAATCTCGACCGGAAGCTGCTCCATTTTTTCGCGCAGCCACGCTCGTGCCTTTGCCCAGGTTTCCGTGAACGCCACCCGTTGAGCGCCATCCGCGTTACCTGTTAACGCCCGCAAATCCTTGAGTTCATCAATGGTGCGCTTGGGTTGCAAAGCCATTTTTGTGCTCCTTTTCAAATAACTTTGAAGTATAACGTCATCTCAGGCTTATTCCGAATGACAGTTTGAATTTCGCAATCAAAAAAACTTTTTCTATAATAGGAACGGCGAAAGAAGAGTTTTTTAAGGAGTTTTTTGCATGGTTCAGGAATTTGCTCCCCCAACCACAGAATGGTATTACCCCACAGAGGAGATTGTCACAAATGCCCATGTCCCTGACTACGACGCGGTTTACAACGACGCCATGCAGGACGTTGAGGCCTTCTGGGCGCAGCGTGCTCAAACCCTTCACTGGTTCCAGCCCTGGGAAAAGGTGTTAGACAGCAGCAATGCCCCATTTTACAAGTGGTTTGTTGGCGGAAAAACCAACATCACCTATAACGCGGTGGATCGCCATGCCAAAACCTGGCGCAAAAACAAACTGGCGATGATCTGGGAAGGTGAACCGGGCGACAAGCGCACGATCTCCTACTGGCGGCTGAACCAGGAAGTTAATCGGTTTGCCAATATTTTGAAAAGTATGGGTGTTCGTCGGGGAGATCGTGTAACGATTTACATGGGGCGCATCCCTGAACTGCCCATCGCCATGCTGGCCTGCGCCAAAATCGGAGCGATTCACAGTGTCGTATACGGCGGCTTTTCCGAGCAGTCGCTTGCTGACCGCATTGAAGACGCACAGAGCCGGGTCGTCATTACCGCAGATGGGGCATGGCTGCGTGGCAAAATCGTCAATTTGAAAGCCGTCGTGAATGAAGCCATTCACCGTTCTCCGGTCGTCGAGCATGTGATTGTCGTCAAGCGTACCGGACACGATATCCATATGGAAGAAGGACGCGACTACTGGTATCACGATCTGGCAGGGCTGCCGATTGCCAGCACTCGCTGTGAAACCGAAGAAATGGACGCGGAAGACCCGCTGTTCATCCTCTACACAAGTGGTACGACGGGCAAGCCCAAAGGTGTTTTGCACACGCACGGCGGTTACCAGGTCTATACATCCACAACCTTAGAGTGGGTCTTTGATCTGAAGGACGAGGATCGCTGGTGGTGCGCGGCTGATCCTGGCTGGATCACCGGGCATAGTTACATCGTTTATGCGCCGCTGATTCTGGGGGCGACCAGCTTCATGTACGAAGGCGCACCGGATTATCCTTACCCCAGCCGCTACTGGAAAATGATCGAGGAGTATGGCCTTACTGTCCTCTATACCGCGCCAACCGCGATTCGCGGACTGATGCGCTTTGGTGAAGCCTGGCCCAATCGCTATGATTTGAGCAGCCTGCGTTTGCTGGGCTCCGTCGGTGAGCCGATTAACCCTGAAGCTTGGCGCTGGTACTTTGAGCATGTTGGTAAAAAACGCTGCCCCATCATGGATACCTGGTGGCAGACAGAAACCGGTGGTTTCATGATTACGCCGCTGCCCTCGGTCGGCCTCAAACCCGGCAGTGCGACCCGTCCCTTCCCTGGCATCGAAGTTGATGTGGTGGATGAAGATGGTAATTCCTGCCCACCTGGGGTGGACGGCAAACTGGTTATTAAAAAGCCCTGGCCGGGGATGCTCCGCACCGTATATGGTGATCCGGATCGCTATGTGAAACAGTATTGGAGCGAGTACTCCCGGCAGGGTTGGTATCTGGCAGGTGACTCGGCACGCAAAGACGAAGATGGCTACGTCTGGATCATCGGACGGATTGACGATGTGATCAAAGTCAGCGGCTATCGTCTTGGCACTGCCGAAGTCGAGTCCGGCCTGGTCAGCCATGCAGCAGTCGCGGAAGCAGCGGTCATCGGTGTGCCTGATGAAGTCAAAGGGAACGTAATTTATGCTTACTGCATTTTACGAGCGGGAGTTCAGGCCAGCAAAGAGCTAGAGGATGAATTGAAAAATCATATTCGTCACGAAGTCGGCCCGATTGCTGTCCCATCCCACATCGAATTTGTCGATAAGCTGCCTAAAACCCGCTCCGGCAAGATTATGCGCCGCGTCCTGAAAGCAAGGGCGATGGGCTTGCCAGAAGGCGACTTAAGTACGCTCGAAGAATAACATAAACAAGGGGTTTCAACCCCTTGTTTCATTTCATTATATCTTCACACGCGCTCTGCATAATAAGGTCAAAAACGACTGAGGAAAATGCCATGAAAAAGAGTTTTCTGGTGATTTTGGTCTTTTTAGCCTGTCTTTCCCCCACAAGCGCACAGGAGGACACATGCGCGTCGGGTCAGTGGAACATCAATGGGGAATGTGCCTCGCCTGACACAATCCAGCCGGGCTGGAATACCGTATTACCCGGCGGAGATACCTCCTGCGCGCACGGGACACCTTTTCAGTTCTGGATTCGCCCCGGCAGCAGCAACGACGTGCTGATCTTTTTTCAGGGCGGCGGCGGATGCTGGAGCGCAGAAACCTGTCAGCAGGGCAGCAGTTGGTACAACCAAGTTGCTGGCTCACAGGCTTCGATCAGCCGGGCGGGTCTTTTTGATTTTGATCACCCGGAAAATCCTTTCACAGATTACACCTACGTGGTAGTGCCGTCCTGCACGGGGGATGTGTATATGGGCGCGAAGTACAAAGCTTATGGCGAAAATGTCCAGATCTATCATCACGGATTCATCAATCTGAGTTCGGCCCTGCAATTTGTCTTTGACACCAGGGAGCAGCCCGACTCGATTTTTGTGACCGGGTGCAGCGCCGGAAGTCCGGGGTCAGCGATTGCCGCCCCACGTTTGATTCAGCATTATCCCAATACCCGAGTGACACAGTTAGGAGATTCGCTCGGTGCAATCTTTGACACTCCCGACGATATGGAAGAATTGTGGGGGATTCAGTCCAGCATCCCAGATTGGATACCGGACATGCCATCCGCCGAGGCTTTCACCATGAGCGCCTATTACATCGCATTGGCGAACTATTACCCCAATTATCGCTTTGGGCAGTATAACTCTCTTTTTGACCGGGTTCAGCAGCGCTATTTCAGCATTGGGCAGTCCGACCCGGCAGCATACCTCGCCGAAACACTGAATACGACGCTGAGTCAGATCAGCGAACACGCGCCCAATTTTCGGTCTTATACTGCCGAAGGCGATCTACACTGCATCACGCCGCGCCCCGAATTTTACAGCTACACCGTCAACGGAGTTCGTTTTGTCGACTGGATTGCGGCTTATGCACAGGGGGAAAGCATCAATACGATTCACTGTGAAGCCTGCGACAGGCTTTATAACGGCGATTAACGCTGTAAAATAGCGCAGTCATGAGACTGCAACTTTCCAGACAAATGACGCTTACAGGGCTGGTCGGCATTCTTGTCCTGCTGGCCTTCACTTCTTTGTATTTCTCTACCCGCACCGAAGTACATACCTTCGATGCCCTGTCTTATACCAGGGATGTTGAAACCAAACCCTTCGGACAGCTTTACCACCCACACCATCTGCTGTATGGCCCCCTGGGACGCCTGACTTTCGAGCTGGCAAAAAATCTGGGGTACGAAGGTCGGGCCGACCAACCTGTTCAGTTTGTCAATGCCCTGGCGGGGGCATCCGGCGTGGTACTGCTGTGGCTGTTCGGGAGACGGTTCACAGGCAAAAACTGGCAGCCGCTTGGGGTGGCGGTGCTGGTTGGAATGTGTTACGCCTACTGGCTGTACGCTGCTGAAGTCGAAGTATATACCCTGGCAGCCATGTTTATCACGCTGGCGCTGTGGATTCTCACCCGATTAGAAGAGCATCCCCGTGAAGTGATTTTTCTGGCACTGGCTACAGCGGGCGCGGCCATGTTCCACCAGACGAATCTGATGTTTGCGGCGCCGGTAGGTCTGTTCCTGCTGATGGACACCCAACTGCGAAAGTTTTTGCTTCTGTACGGTCTAGTTCTTGCGGGAGCGGTTGCTTTACCCTATCTGGCAGTTGGCTGGAACAGTGGCTTCCGTGATTTTGACGCTTATTACCATTGGCTGACCGATTACGCGCAAACAGATCAGTGGGGCGGCAACCTGAACTTTGATACCCTGGACGCCCTCCGCGCCGGTCTCAGGAATACCGTCAGTCCTGAAAATGATACGCTGGTTGTCCTATTTTATGCGCTTGCAGGAACAGGGCTGCTGACGGCCCTCCGGACTCAAAAAAAAAACTGGCTGGTTTTTGGTTTTAGCTGGCTGATTCTCTATGGCGGCTTTTTCTGGTGGTGGGAGCCCTGGAATATTGAATTCTGGATCGTGCTGCTGCCCTTGTGGGCCATGTGGATGCTGGCGGGGAATCGAGCGATCATTTCCCTGGCGGCTGGGCTGCTTGCCATTTTTCTTTTTCGTGCTCATTATACGCCACTCCGCGAAGCCGCTGATGCCCAAAAAGACTACTACCAGCAAATCACCCAGACACTTGCCCCACAGTTGCGGCAAACCGATCTCGTGGTGACACGCGGCAATATCCTGGATTTATACCTGCCTTTTTATGCCAATCATCCGCCAAGTTTTGTCGTATCGCTGCGGGAAATCAGCTTAGGGGGTGGCAATAAACTGGATACGCTGATGAACCGTATCACACCTGCCTACCACTACGGACGGCTCATTTTTATTGACCAAATGGTGCTGGATGAGCCCATGAATGAACAGCGCAACCCGTTCGGACTGACTGCCGAGGATATTACTACGTTCAAGGAACGGTTTCCGATTCAGAAAAATGTGACCTATAACGGCAGCACTGTATTTTACAGCATTGGCAAGCGCACTGCCCCCGACGAAAATTCCTGGTCATTTGAGAACGAGTTGCAGGGTTGGGCAGCGTTTGGGCTGGACAATGCCCGGTTTGAAAACGGCGGCTGGTGTTTTACGGGCGGCGGCGATCCCTGGATTGAAAGCCCGGAGGTGCAGGTCAACGCGGCAAACTACCCCCGCATTCAAATCGACCTGGAAATCCAGTCCCCGGCAAAAGAAGGGCAGGTTTTCTGGATGCAGCAGGGAGAAGGTCTGAGTGAAGACCGTTCGCTTCGATTTCCGTTAACAACGGGACGAAAGACTTATACCCTGGAACTGACTGGACAAAATGGATGGGAGGGCACTATTGTTTTCCTGCGCCTTGACCCCATCCCGGAAAATCTTGATGTGACCGCATGTGTGTACAGCATCCAACTCATGGATGAATTTAGAAAAAACTAAAATGGTTCTGGTGTATGGGTGTATCCGGTATGATGAAGATACATAAGGTTCGGAACAGCGATGATTTCTATACAGCTTAACCATGAGGATTTGAACCATATTCGTTTTGCCTACAGCCCGTTAATGGAAGTCAGCATGAGCTTCTGGGTGCTTTATGACCCCTGTGATGGAACACATTTTGCAGACTGGATTGCGGAAACCCGGCGGGCACTGGCAGGCATCGAACTCCCATATATGCAAGCGACAGTGCTGTTCAAGCATTTCATCGCGGACTTCATGACTCTGCCACCAGCAAGCCCTGCTTCGACCTTCGAGGATGAGATTGAACGTCTCCGGGCCGTGCCACCAGGGCTGATTCGAAAAAACATTGAGTACATTGTGTACAGGGTGGGCCAAAACGTTTATCTCGACCATTACCTGACCCACCCGCATGAAGCGGTGGAACACCTGATTCAGGAAATCCGTGTGTACTGGGAACGGGCCATTGCCCCCCACTGGCAGCGCATCAGCCTGATCCTCGAAAAGGACATTCTCTACCGGGCACGGCAGATGGCGCTCTATGGGATTGGCAGCACGTTTTCTGACATCAGCCATTTCATCTCATATCAGACACAGTCTCTTTACATTAATAGAGGCAGTGCTGAACTTGCCCCCACTTTTTACAACTATGCTTATCAATCAGACGGGGCCGGGTTGTATCTGGTGCCGACCTTCTTCAAAACCGGAAATGGGCTGTCATGGCAGATTACCGAGGACTTCAAGCCGATGCTCGTGTATGCCGCACGGGGTACAGGCCTTTGGCAGCAATCCAATACGGCTGAGCCGAATGAGGCCATGGAAATCATCGTGGGTTCTGGCAAATCCAGGCTGATGCAGTCGCTCCTTGACCCGTCCACGACGGGCGAACTGGCAGACAAATTGGCGGTGACCGCCGGAGCAGTCTCGCAGCACTTGAATCGGCTGACTCAGGCAGGTCTGGTCGTGTCGCACCGTCAGGGGAACTATGTTTATCATGAACTTTCGGAACGCGGCAAAAAATTGATCGAGCTGTTCGCGGAGTAGGTCGCTACCCGTTGATAGCGACCTCTCGCCGACGTTAATCGGCGGCAGTGTGAGCGGGAGAGGAAGTCTCAGTAAAAAACCACGTTCTCCCCGGAAGCGGCTTTAAATCATAAAACCAGGTTGCGCTGAGGTCATATTGGGCAAAAAAAGGACGCCCAACCCAGTCAGCGTGACGCGCCTGGATGAATGACAGAACAAACGCGCGATGTCCATCGACATTGGCAATACCGTGAATCAGCACCTTGCCCGGCGTGGCAGACATGACCGGGCCGCGTACCGTTCGCCCCAGTCCGGACAGTTTCCGATAAGCACCCTGGAAAATATGGAGCGCGTCATGGAGTGTCATGTCGTAATAGTTCTTCGCACCCGTATCTCGAATGACAAACATATAATATGGCACCATCCCCAGACGGACACCTTCACGCCACAGTCTTGCCCATCGATTCGAGTCATCATTGACATGACGAACAACCGGGGCCTGCATCCGAATTTCGCAGCCAATGTCACGCAGCCGCCGGATGGCCTCCTGTGCTACTGGTGTATTGAGTTCGCGCGGCAGGCTGAAGTGGGCCATGATCGCCACATGCCGCCCACTGGCAATCACCCGCTCCAACAGACGCAGCAGATCATCGGCATCATCGTCGGTGACAAAACGCTGAGGCCAGTACGCCAGCGCTTTTGTCCCGATGCGTATGGTGTGAATATGAGACAGTTCCGGTGTCAGAAGCGGTTCGATGTAACGCTCCATGACTCGTGTTTTCATGATGCCGGGATCGCCGCCCGTAAAAAGCACATCTGTGACTTCGGGATGGCGCTTCAGATATTCCACCAGTTGACCCGCTTCTCTGGCAGCAAATTTTAAGTCTTCCAACCCCACGAACTGCGCCCAACGGAAGCAGTACGAACAGTAGGCATGACAGGTCTGCCCGGCACTGGGGAAAAACAGAACGGTTTCATGATACTTATGCTGAACGCCTGGCACAGGTTCATCGTCCAACACAGGGACGTTATACTGTATCTGCCCGGCAGGGTGCGGGTTTAACCGCAAACGGATTTTATTCACAACGGCTTGCAATTTGTCTTTTGGCGCATCTTTTTTGATTAAAGCCGCCACTTCTGCGTAATCTCTCGCAGCGAGCATTCCTTTTTGGGGAAACGTAAGCTGGTACATCGGATCTTCGGGAACATGTCGCCAATCGATCAATTCATCCACAACGTAGGGATTGACGCGAAAAGGCAAGACCGCTGAGACAACTTGAATATCAAACTGGAGTTCAGGTGATAAACGTTGATATTGGGGTAACGTGTGTACGTTGTCACGGGTATACGCTTTATATCTCGTGACGGAAACGTGCATCGCAAACTCCTTTCATAGGATATGGCTATGTTTTTAAGGTACGGTCAGCATATTAACTAATACTTGCTTTCAATATGATAACATGAGAAAGTGCTAAATTTATCAATTTAGAGTTAGAAATTCCCGGACTGTTCCATTACAATCAAACCCATGTCCATAATTCTCATTTTTATAGATGGCATCGGATTGGGGGATAACAACCCGGAAATCAATCCTTTTGCTGTGATGAATACCCCTACCCTGCATGATTTATCCGGGGGAGAGCGCTGGCTGCGGGATACCCCCCGCACCGTGACAGACCGCGCTATCTTTATGCCGACGGATGCCGAGCTTGGTATGGAAAAAGGCAAACCCGCCAGTGGAAGCGGCCAGGCGGCCATTTTGACCGGGCGCAACATTCCACAGGAAATTGGAGAACATTACGGGCCCAAGCCAAATAAAGCGATCCGTGATATTCTGGACAGGGATAATCTGTTCCTCACCCTAAAAAAAGCCGGACGAGCCGCTGCCCTGATCAACCCACACCCGCCGCGTCTGTTTGAGGTGATCCAAAGCGGCAGGCGTTTGCCATCCAGCATTCAGTATGCGGTGCTTGCGGCGGGAATCGCGCTGTTTAACCACGATGATTACTATCAACGCCGCGCCATGTCGCCAGACTGGACAGGTCACGGGTGGGTCAATCACCTCGGCTACCACGATGCTCCGATCTATGAACCCGAAGACGCGGGCAAACTTCTGGCCGAAATCGGCAAACAGCGTGATTTTTCCATGTTCAGCACATGGCTGACAGATGAATTTGGACACCGGGCACGCATGGCAGAAGCGATTGAATTTATGGAAGTGACCGACCGGGTGCTGACAGGGCTGCTGGCGAACTGGCGTGACGAGGATGGGCTGATTGTACTCACCTCTGATCATGGCAATATGGAAGCCATGGATGAGCGCACCCATACCCGCAACAAAGTACCGACGGTCGCCATTGGAGGAGGGCGAGAGACATTCGCGGACAATTTCAGTGATTTAACCCACATCACCCCCGGCATTTTAAGAGTACTTGGTGTGAACTCAGGATAGGCTTCGTCAAGATCTCCCCCTCCCGCTAAAATACAAAACAACAGTGGATTAAGAAATCAGCGATGACACTCGACCAGAAACTCCGTCAAACCATGCGCCTGTGGGCAACCGGCGTCACCATTGTCAGCGCCTGCCATGAAGACGTGCTGCGCGGTATGACCGTCAGTTCTTTTACCTCCGTTACCCTTGATCCGCCGCTTGTGCTGGTCTGCCTGCAAAAGGACAAGGAAACCGCAGAAGTCATCCTCGCCAGCAAAGCCTTTTCGGTTTCCATGCTGGGCGAGCAGCACCGCGAGATTTCCAACTTATTCGCGGGCTTTGGCCCGGAACTGCCGCAGGAAGCGAACCGTTTTGATGGGCTGGCACTCGAATATGCGCTGACCGGCTCACCGATACTGTCTGATGCGATGGGATGGTTGGACTGTAAGCTTCATGCAGTGTATGATGGTAGTACACATCATATTTTTGTAGGAGAGGTCGTGGCTGCT
The DNA here is from genome assembly GCA_008933735.1 of Anaerolineae bacterium. Classification (GTDB taxonomy): domain Bacteria; phylum Chloroflexota; class Anaerolineae; order Aggregatilineales; family J027; genus SB15. The sequence goes on from WBUL01000007.1 coordinate 190,950, forward strand.
TCTGGTGCAAGCGACGACATCAAGCAGCCGCTGCTATATTACAACCGTGCCTACCGAAAACTTGGAGAGCTACTCGACTGAAGACATCGCGCTTCTGATGCATCTGGCAAGACAGGCGCTGACTGCGGCTGCCGAGGGTACCCTATACACTCCCTCTGAGAACGAAAATTTATCTCCCCAACTGCTGGAACACCGCGCCTGTTTTATCACCCTGACCATCGAAGAGCACCTGCGCGGATGTATTGGGACAGTGACGGCACGAATGCCGCTTTATCAGGAAGTCATCTTCAGTACCTTTCAATCTGCCGTTCATGACCCGCGTTTTTTGCCTGTCACCCCGGACGAAGTTCCCCGGATTCGAATTGAAATCAGCATCCTGACCCAACCACAACCCCTGGAATATACCCACCACCGGGAACTGCTGCGTCTGCTGCGCCCTGGTGTGGATGGGGTGATTTTGCGCTACGGCAACCGTACAGGAACTTTTTTACCCCAGGTCTGGGAGCGCATCTCCAAACCAGAGGATTTTTTGAGCGCTCTCTGCCACAAGATGGGGCTGCCGCATCACTTCTGGTTAAAAAACCAGATGGGAGTGGAAATTTATACGGCATTGAAGTACCTCGAACCTACGTCAGCCTGACAAGCCCTTGTTCCCACTCCGAAACCTGCCTAAAATCCCCTCTCATCGAAGGAGCAATTTGACCGATGAAACGTTTGTTGCTTTTGCTTGCCCTGCTGACCCTCACCATCGCTGCCTGTTCGGGCGATGACGACAACGATAAGCCGCGCCCCACCCAACTGCTTGTGATTACCAATGAGCCAACCATCGAGGCACAGCAGATGACGATAGAAGCGCTGCAAACCCAGGTTGCCCTCAATGCAACCGCCACCCCCACCCCGCTTCCCGCCTCTGCCACCCCGACAGCAACGGATACCCTCGTACCTGCTGAAAAAGGCGTGGTGCTGATCGATAAGGCGGTTGTGCTGGCTGAACCGGATATGGATGCGGAAGTTGTCGGGGAACTCCCGCTTTCCGCCGAAGTCAGCATTACCGCCCAGACCGCACCGAATCGGATTGGCATCGTTTTTTATTCGATTGAATATGAAGACCTCACTGGCTGGGTTGCCAGTACGCAGATTCAACCTGTAACTGATGAACCGACCCAGGCGGCGATTGTGCCCACCCAGCCCCAGCGTCCGGCTTCAACTTCAACCCCGCTGCCTACCGTAACCAGTCCTCCTACTG